>CAVSVH010000021.1:0-70823 GCA_963731395.1 uncultured Solirubrobacteraceae bacterium | reverse complement strand
CGCTGGACCGCCCACTGGCGGAGGTTGATCCGGAGATCGCCGATGTCCTGGAGCGTGAGCTGGATCGGCAGCGGAACACGCTGGAGATGATCGCGTCCGAGAATTTTGTCTCGACGGCGATGCTCCAGTGTCAGGGTTCGGTGCTGACGAACAAATACGCCGTCGGATACCCGGCCCACCGCGAGTACCGCGGATGTGATCAGATCGACATCGCCGAGCAATTGGCGATCGAGCGTGCGTGCGACCTGTTCGGAGCCGACCACGCCAACGTGCAGCCATATTCGGGCGCGCTGGCGAACACGGCCGCGTATCACGCACTGCTCGCACCGGGCGACACGATCATCGGCCTCGACGTGTCCCACGGCGGCCACCTCACGCACGGGACTCCGGTGCACGTGTCCGGCCGGCTGTATCAATCAGCGGCGTATGGGGTCGACCGGCAGACGGGCCTGATCGATATGGATGGTGTCGAGCGCCTGGCGCGTGAACGAAGGCCGCGATTGCTTCTCGCAGGCTGGTCGGCGTACCCGAGAACGCTCGACTTCGAGCGATTCCGAGCCATCGCCGACGCGGTGGGCGCGTATCTCATGGTCGACATGGCGCATTTCGCCGGCCTGGTGGCAGCCGGGCTCTACCCGAATCCGGTGCCGTATGCCGACGTCGTGACGAGCACGACTCACAAGACGATCGGCGGTCCTCGCGGAGGGCTGATCCTTTGCACCGAGCCGCTCGCCGCCCAGATCGACTCCGCGGTCTATCCCGGACAACAGGGCGGCCCGCTGCAGCATGTCAACGCCGCCAAAGCGGTGGCGCTGCGATTCGCCGGCTCGGCGGAGTTTCGCGAGCGTCAGGAGCGCACAGTGGCAGGCGCGCAGGCGGTCGCCGACCAACTGGTGTCGGCCGGACACGGGATCGACGTCCTGACCGGCGGCACCGACGTGCACCTCGTGATGTGCGATCTGCGCCGGTGCCCGCTCGACGGAAGGGACGCCGAGGCGCGTTTGGCGTCGATCGGGATCACGGTCAGTCGCCACCGGGTCCCGTTCGATCCGCGGCCGGCGGAGGCCCCGAGTGGTGTGCGCATCGGGACCGCCGCGCTGGCCACGCGCGGACTGGAGCTCGAGGACTTCGCCGAAGTCGGGTCGATCATTGCGCAGGCGCTGCGCCCGGATGGGTTCGAGCACATTGCACCCGAGCTTGCTCGGCGAGCGTCTGCGATCGTCGAGCGCTACCCGCTCTACGACCGGATCGGCTCGCCCGCACTCGTCTGAGCACGGGGAGCGCCCGGTCGCTCAGCGCAGGCGCCGGCGCCGGCCGCGCATGCGGTCCGGGGGCCGACGTCGCATTCCCTCGTGAGTCGGATGAGACTCGTGCCCGGGGTGCGACTCCGGTCCGTGGCGCGGGTCAGCCCCGTGGTCCGCTTCCGGTCCCCTCGGCGGCGGGTGCTCCGCGCGGTCGCGATCCTCGGTCAGCCCCACCTCGTAGAACACCAGGCTGACGGCGAGCACGAGCCCGAGGCCGATCAGCACCGTCGCCAGGGTTCCACCGAGGGTGCCCGAGACCAGCGCGCCGCACGCGACGCCGGCGATGACGAGCGCCGCGGCGGCACCGTAGCGAATCAGGCGGGTGCGCCGGCTCACTCGGTCACGGCCGCGTACGGGTCGTAGGTCCCGAACGACCACAGGTTGCCCTCCGGGTCGCGGGCGCTGTACTCGCGCGACCCGTACTCCGTGTCCTCGAGCTCGCGGACGATGGTCGCCCCGGCCGACGCGGCGGTCGCATGATGCTGGTCGGGATCGATGATCACGACATAGATGCTGACAGTGCCGGACCGCGGGCGGGGCGGATCGCCGCCGAGCCACCCCTCGTCGGAGTACTGCCCGACCATGATCATGCCGGCACCGAGCCGCAGCTCGCCGTGGACGATGGCGCCGTCGTCACCGCGGTACAGCACGTGCTCCTGCGCCCCGAATGCCGTCTTGAGGAACTCGACGCCGGCATCCGCGTCGCGGTAGCGGATCGCCGGGAAGATGTTGGGACGAAGCTCGTCGGTCACTGGGTCACCTCGCTGATTGGGGTCTACCGACTCACGCCAGTCAAACGTAGACGCGCGAGGTCGCGCGATCTTGGATTAATGGGAGCGATCGCCGACGAGGCCGCCCTCGGGGATGAGCCGCCTCACGAAGTCGGTCGGCGTCGTCCCCGCCAGGTCGCGGAACTCGCGGTTGAGATGCGACTGGTCGGCGTAGCCGGCGCTGTGGGCGATCTCGCCCCAGCTGGCCGGATGGCGCGCAATCCGCTGTCTCACGTCGTGGAATCGCAGCACCCGCGCGACGGTCTTCGGCGGCAGGCCACCTGGCGACGGAACGCCTCTGACAGGTAGCGCCGGCTGCACCCGATCTCCGCGGCCAGCGCCCCGACGCGCGCCGTCCCCGGTCTCGCACAGGCGCCGCCACGCCCAGGCGACCGCGGGGTCGGGAGACGGACCGCTCGCCATCGAGGCATAGGTCTCGCCGAAGCCGACGATCGTGGGGCGGTCGTCCAGTCCCCCGATCCACGCGTCGGGAAGCACTTTGCCGTCGGCGGTCAGCGCACCGTCGAGGTCGACCATCAGCGTCAGCTGAGGCCGCGGGGGCTCGAGCCAGGAGTCAAACGCCGCCCGCGAGTGCTGATAGCCCAGCAGCTCGCGGTCCAGCAGGCCCGACAGCCGCGGATCCGGCGCGCGGCGCGCCCGCGTCCACTCGCCGAGCTCGTGCTCGTGGCGGGTGAGACGCGCGCGCCGCTCGCGGGATGCGGCAGTCACTTCCCGGCCGTTACTCCTCCGACTCCGGGGTTGAGTCTCCGTTCTCGGAGGGGATGTCGAGGTCGGCCAGCTCCTCGGCGAAGCCGAGGGCCGAACCGCCGTTGCCCATGTTCTCCAGGTCGCTCAGATCGGGTTCGATCCCGCCCCCAAAACCGGTGAGCGACTCGCCGTCGGTCAGGCCGAGCTCGGCCGCGAGGTCGTCGTGATCGAGCAGGCCGACCTCGTCGATGCCGCGGGGAAGCGGCTCCGACGGCTCGATCTCGATCCGCCGGTAGCGCCGCAGGCCGGTGGCGGCCGGGATCAGCTTGCCGATGATCACGTTCTCCTTCAGGCCGTTGAGCCGATCGATCTTGCCCTCCAGCGCAGCGTCGGTCAGCACCTTGGTCGTCTCCTGGAAGGAGGCGGCCGACAGGAAGGAGTCGGTGTTCAGCGAGGCCTTGGTGATGCCGAGGATGATCTCCTCGGCCTGGGCGGCCTCGCCCCCGGCGTCCATCACGACCTTGTTGATCTTGGCGTACTCGTAGCGATCGACGAACTGGCCGGGCAGCAGGTCGGTGTCGCCCTTCTGGTCGACCCGCACCTTCTTGAGCATCTGACGCACGATCAGCTCGATGTGCTTGTCGTTGATGTCGACGCCCTGGGACTTGTAGACCTCCTGGACCTCACGCACGAAGTACAGCTCGGTCTCGGTACGTCCCCGGATCGCCAGCAGCTCGTGCGGGTACAGCGACCCCTCGTTGAGCTGGGTGCCCGGCTCGATCGTCTGGCCCGACTCGACGTAGAGCAGCGTCCGCCGCGGGAACGTGTTGCGGTGCTCCTCGCCGGCGTCGTCGGTGATGACGACCGTGACCGCCTTATCCGAGTCCTCGATCGACACCGTGCCGCCGATCTCCGAGATCTTCGCCAGCCCCTTGGGCTTGCGAGCCTCGAACAGCTCCACCACGCGCGGCAGACCGTGCGTGATGTCGGCGCCGGCGACGCCACCGGTGTGGAACGTCCGCATCGTCAGCTGGGTGCCGGGCTCCCCGATCGACTGGGCGGCGATGATCCCCACCGCGTCGCCGATCTGGGCGAGCTTGCCGGTCGCCATCGAGCGGCCGTAGCATGCCTGGCAGACCCCGGTCGGCGCCTCGCACTTGAGCACCGAGCGGACGGGAACGCTGGTCACGACTCCCTTGTCGGTGTCCTCCTGCCAGGCATCGGCCAGGTCGGCGAGCTCGGCGCGGTCGATCTCCTTGCCCTGCTCGACGATCACCCGTCCGCGCTTGGTCGTGATGTCCCGCGCGGCGATCCGGCCGATCAGGGCATCGTTGACCTCGCCGGTCGGGCGCAGCCCACGGGTCTCGGGATCGACCTCGAGCTGGGAGACCGGCATCTCGATGAACTCCTCGGTGCCGCAGTCCTCCTGGCGGATGATCACGTCCTGGGACACATCGACGAGCCGCCGGGTCAGGTACCCGGAGTCCGCCGTGCGCAGCGCCGTGTCCGCCAGACCCTTACGGGCACCGTGGGTCGAGATGAAGTACTCGAGCACCGTCAGGCCCTCCATGAAGTTGGCCTTGATCGGACGTTCGATGATCTCGCCCTTCGGGTTGGCCATCAGGCCACGCATGCCGGCCAGCTGCCGGATCTGCGAGAACGACCCGCGGGCGCCCGAGTTGGCCATCATCGCGATCGGGTTGAGGTTGTCGAGGTGCTTGTAGAGGGCCTCGCCCACCTCGTTGGTGGCGCGGTCCCACAGCCCGGTGACCGCCTCGTGGCGCTCCTCCTGGGTGATCTCGCCGTCCTCGTACTGCGCCTCGATCGTCGCCAGCTCGCGGTCGTAGCGACCGAGGATCTCCTCCTTGCTCGGCGGAGTCTGGACGTCGTTCTTGGAGAACGTCACCCCGGCCCGCGTCGCGTACTCGAAGCCGACGTCCTTGAACGCGTCGAGCACCTGGGAGATCGACGGTGCCCCGTACAGCTGCACGAGGTCATCGACGAGCTTCGTCGTGTCCTTCTTGCGCATCGAGCGGTTGATGAACTCGTACGTGCTCGTGTCGAACGCGTCGCCGAGCGCCTCCTGCAGCGCCCGCTCGATCTTGTCGTTGTAGATGATCCGCCCGACGGTCGTCAGCACGTGGCCGCCCTCGCGGCCCAGCGGCCGGTACTCGGCGAGATCGTGCAGCTTGACGACGCGGTGCTCGTAGGACCACTCCGCCTCCTGGGCGGTGCGGAACACGTGCGGCCGCGGCGTCCGAGCGCTTGGGTCGATCTCGGCCAGCTCCCTCGCATCCGGGCCGTAGGTCAGGT
This sequence comes from uncultured Solirubrobacteraceae bacterium, assembly GCA_963731395.1. Classification (GTDB taxonomy): domain Bacteria; phylum Actinomycetota; class Thermoleophilia; order Solirubrobacterales; family Solirubrobacteraceae; genus Palsa-465. The sequence continues at coordinate 65,728 of CAVSVH010000021.1, read as the reverse complement.
AGTAGGCACCGAGCACCATGTCCTGCGACGGCGTCGCCAGCGGCGCGCCGTGAGCCGGCGACAGGATGTTGTTCGCCGACAGCATCAGGATCCGCGCCTCGGCCTGGGCCTCCGCCGACAGCGGCAGGTGAACCGCCATCTGGTCGCCGTCGAAGTCGGCGTTGAACGCGTGGCAGACGAGCGGATGAACCTGGATCGCCTTGCCCTCGACCAGCACCGGCTCGAACGCCTGGATGCCGAGGCGGTGCAGCGTCGGCGCGCGGTTGAGGAGCACGGGATGCTCGTGGATGACCTCCTCGAGCACGTCCCACACCTCGGGGATCATCGAGTCGACCATCTTCTTGGCCGCCTTGATGTTCTGCGCGGACTTGCGCTCGACGAGGCGGGCCATGATGAACGGCTTGAACAGCTCGAGCGCCATCAGCTTCGGCAGACCGCACTGGTGCAGGCGCAGCGACGGCCCGGACACGATCACCGACCGGCCCGAGTAGTCGACCCGCTTGCCGAGCAGGTTCTGGCGGAAGCGGCCCTGCTTGCCCTTGAGCATGTCGCTGAGCGACTTCAGCGGCCGGTTGCCCGGGCCGGTGACGGGGCGACCGCGACGGCCGTTGTCAAACAGCGCGTCGACGGACTCCTGGAGCATCCGCTTCTCGTTGTTGACGATGATCTCCGGGGCGCCGAGATCGAGCAGCCGCTTGAGGCGGTTGTTGCGGTTGATGACGCGCCGGTAGAGGTCGTTGAGGTCTGAGGTGGCGAACCGACCGCCGTCGAGCTGGACCATCGGGCGCAGCTCCGGCGGGATCACCGGCACCGCCTCGAGCACCATCATCTCCGGCTTGTTGCCCGAGGAGAGAAAGGCGGAGACGACCTTGAGCCGCTTGACCGCCCGCGCCTGCTTCTGGCCCTTGGCGGTCTTGACCTGATCCTGCAGGTCCGCGGCCTCGGCCTCGAGGTCGACCTGCTGGAGCAGATCACGCACCGCCTCGGCGCCCATGCCGCCGCGGAAGTACTCGCCGAAGCCGTACGGCGACCCGAAGCGGTCGCGGAGCTCGCGGAACGTCGTCTCGTCGTTGATGACGTCCTTGGGCTTCATCGTCTTGAACAGGTCCCACACCTGGCGCATGCGCTCGGCGGCGTCCTCGATGTAGGCCTCGGTGTCGTCGATGTCGGCCTGGAAGCTCTTGCGCAGGTCCTTGAGCATCTTCGCGCGCTCATCGTCGGACAGCTTGGCGACGTTGACCTCCAGGGTCTCGGCCCACAGGTGATCGTCGTCGGAGAAGTCCCGGCCCGTCTTGGCGGAGTTCAGGAACTCCTCGCGGCGGGCGAGGGACTCCCGGAGCTCGAGCACGCGCTCTTCCTTTTCGGCCGCGTACGCGTCCAGGACCTTGTTGACCTCGCCCTCGAGCGACTCGGTGTCCGCGGCGCGGGCCTCCTCGTCGACCCACGTCACCATCGACGCGGCGAAGTACAGGACCTTCTCCAGCTCCTTCGGCGCCATGTCCAGCAGGTAGCCGATCCGGCTGGGGACGCCCTTGAAGAACCAGATGTGCGAGACCGGCGCCGCCAGGTCGATGTGCCCCATCCGCTCACGGCGGACCTTGGAGCGGGTGACCTCGACGCCGCAGCGCTCGCAGACGATGCCCTTGTAGCGGACGCGCTTGTACTTGCCGCAGTAGCACTCCCAGTCCTTGGTCGGACCGAAGATGCGCTCGCAGAACAGCCCGTCCTTCTCCGGCTTGAGCGTGCGGTAGTTGATGGTCTCCGGCTTGGTGACCTCGCCCGAGCTCCACGAGCGAATCTGCTTTGAGGAGGCGAGGCCGATCTCGATTGCGTCGAAATTATTGATGTCGATCAAAGTGAGTCCTTAAGTGCTTGAAATCTTCGTGGCCTGGTTTCAGCGGTGCCGGCTCCCGTCACGTGCCTGCCGCTTCCGCGAGCAGGCCCGTAACGGAAGCCAGCCCCGCTTTTACGCCTCGTCTTCCTCGAGGACGCCCTCCGCGTCGCCGGCGGGGACGTCCGCCTCGAGCATCGGATCCTCGGAGGAGCTCAGATCCTCGGCTTCGAGCTCTTCGCCCGATTCGAGGTCGGGGTCCTCGGTCTCGTCCTCCTCCGCGGAGGCCTCGACCGTCTCGCCCTCGTGCTCGGCGGTCTCGTCGGCGGCCGCCCCGTCGGTGGCGCGGACGCCACTGAGATCGATGCCGAGCTCTTCTGCAGCCCGCAGGAGGTCGTCGTCCTCCTCGCGCATCTCGGCGCGCTCGCCCTCCTCGGAGACGACGTTGACGTCGAGCGCCAGCGACTGCATCTCCTTGAGCAGGACCTTGAACGACTCGGGGATCGACGGCTCGGCGATGTTCTCGCCCTTGACGATCGCCTCGTAGGCCTTGACGCGCCCGACGGTGTCGTCGGACTTGATCGTGAGCATCTCCTGGAGGGTGTACGCCGCGCCGTAGGCCTCGAGCGCCCACACCTCCATCTCGCCGAAGCGCTGGCCGCCGAACTGGGCCTTGCCGCCGAGCGGCTGCTGAGTGACGAGCGAGTACGGGCCGGTGGACCGGGCGTGGATCTTGTCGTCGACCAGGTGCAGGAGCTTGAGGATGTACATGTACCCGACGGTGACCTGCTCCTCGAACGGCTCGCCGGTCCGGCCGTTGAACAGCATGGTCTTGCCGGATGCCTGCTCGCCCTCACGCCGGCGTTTGTCGACGTCCATGTTGATCAGACCCTTGCCCTCGCGTGTGCTCGTCCTGCCAGCGCACGAGCGCCTCGTCGACGTCGGCGACGGTGGCGCCGTCGAACACCGGGGTGGCCACGTAGACCTTGCCGGCGCGGCCGTCGGGGCGCGAGCCGCCGTTGGTGGCGTGCTGGCGAGCCTCGGAGCCGTCCTCGTACCAGCCATTGGCCGCGACCCAGCCGAGATGGGTCTCGAGAATCTGCCCGAGGTTCATCCGGCTCGGCACGCCGAGCGGGTTGAGGATCACGTCGACCGGGGTGCCGTCCTCGAGGAACGGCATGTCCTGCTCGTCGACGATCTTGGAGATCACGCCCTTGTTGCCGTGACGGCCGGCGAGCTTGTCGCCCTCGGCGATCTTGCGCTTCTTGGCGACGAACACGCGCACCAGGTCGTTGACGCCGGGTGGCAGGTCGTCGCCCTCGTCCCGGCTGAACGTCTTGACGTCGATGACGACGCCGCCCTCGCCGTGCGGGACCTTGAGCGAGGTGTCGCGGACCTCGCGCGCCTTCTCCTTGAAGATCGCGCGGATCAGCTTCTCCTCAGCGGTCAGCTCGGTCTCGCCCTTCGGCGTGACCTTGCCGACGAGCAGGTCGCCGGACGCGACCTCGGCGCCGATGCGGACGATGCCGCGATCGTCGAGGTTGCGCAGCGACTCCTCGGAGCGGTTGGGGATGTCGCGGGTGATCTCCTCGTCGCCGAGCTTCGTCGTCCGCGCGTCGATCTCGTACTCCTCGATGTGGATCGAGGTGAGCTCGTCGTCGGCCACGAGTCGCTTGGACAGGATGATCGCGTCCTCGAAGTTGTAGCCCTCCCAGGACATGAAGGCGACGAGCAGGTTCTTGCCCAGCGCCATCTCCCCCATGTCGGTCGCCGACCCGTCGGCCAGGACCGCGCCGGCCTGCACCTCGGCGCCGACATCGACGATCGGCTTCTGATGGATCAGCGTGCCCTGATTGGAGCGCATGAACTTCTGGAGGTCGTACTCCTCCCGGGCGCCATCGGACCCGTCGATCACGACCTGCTCGGCGTCGACATAGGAGACGGTGCCCGGCTCGCGGGCAACCGCAACGTCGCCGGTGTCGATCGCGGCGCGCCGCTCCATGCCGGTCCCGACCAGCGGGGCGTCGGTGACGAGCAGCGGAACGGCCTGGCGCTGCATGTTGGAGCCCATCAGCGCCCGGTTGGCGTCGTCGTGCTCCAGGAACGGGATCATCGCGGTCGCGACCGACCAGATCTGCTCCGGAGACACGTCGATAAGGTCGACCTCGCCCGGCGTGACCGTGACGTACTGACCGGCCTGGGTGCGGCAGAGGATCTCGTCACCCTGGAGGCGACCCGACGCATCGACCGGCGTGTTGGCCTGGGCGATGATCTGCTCCTCCTCCTGGGTGGCGTCGATCCGGACGATGTCCTCGGTGACCTGACCATCCTTGACGATCCGGTACGGCGTCGTCACGAAGCCGTGCTCGGAGATCTCCGCATATGACGACAGCGACCCGATCAGGCCGATGTTCGGCCCCTCCGGGGTTTCGATCGGGCACATACGGCCGTAGTGGGTGGGATGGACGTCGCGGACCTCGATCGGCGCGCGCTCCCGGGTCAGCCCGCCGGCGCCGAGGGCGCTGAGGCGACGGCGATGGGTCAGTCCGGCCAGCGAGTTGGTCTGGTCCATGAACTGCGACAGCTGGCTGGACCCGAAGAACTCCTTGAGCGCGGCGACGACGGGGCGGATGTTGACGATCGTCTGCGGCGTGATCGTGTCGGCGTCCTCGGTCGTCAACCTCTCGCGCACGACCCGCTCCATGCGATACAGCCCGATCCGGAAGGCCTCCTGGATCAGCTCGCCGACGGTGCGCAGACGGCGGTTGCCGAAGTGCTCGTACTCGTCGAGGTGATCCTGGATCGGCTCGCGCGGCATCGACGCCGCCTCGGCGGCGTAATCGATCTTGACCGCGTCTGACGGCTCCTCGGGCATCCCGAGCAGCCTCGGCAGCGACACGAGCTCCCTGACCAGGGCGATGATGTCGTCGTGGGTGAGGGTGCGCGAGTCCAGATCGATGTCGAGCCCGAGCCGCGAGTTCAGCTTGTAGCGCCCGACCCGAGTCAGGTCATAGCGCTTGGGATCGAAGAACAGCTGGTTGAGCAGTGAGCGCGCGGCGTCGATCGACGGCGGCTCGCCCGGACGCTGCTTCTTGAACAGCTCGATGAGTGCGCCCTCTTCCGTCCGCGTCGCCTCGGGATCCGCCTCGACCGTGTTGCGGATGTACAGCGAGTTGTCGAACAGGTTGAGTATCTCGTCATCCGCCGCATAGCCCATCGCGCGCAGCAGCACCGTGACCGGCAGCTTGCGCTTGCGGTCGATGCGGACGTAGACGCGTCCCTTCTTGTCGATCTCCAGCTCGAGCCAGGAGCCGCGGGCCGGCATCAGGTTGGCGATGAAAACCTGCTTCTCGCGGTCCTTGGGCTCCATCACATAGGCGCCGGGAGACCGCACGAGCTGCGTCACGACGACGCGCTCGGTGCCGTTGATGATGAACGTGCCGCGCTCGGTCATCCACGGGAAGTCGCCCATGAACACCGACTGCTCGCGGATTTCGCCGGTCTCCCGGTTGATGAAGGCGACGGTGACCGTCAGCGGGCGCGCGTAGGTGAGATCCTTCTCGCGGCACTGCTCGAGGCTGGCGACGGGCTCGTCGAACGTGAACTCGCCGAACTGCACCGCCAGATTGCCGGTGTAGTCCTCGATCGGCGAGATGTCGTCGATCGTCTCGCGCAGACCCCCGCGCTCGGGGTCGGTCAGCCAGGCGAACGATCGACGCTGGATATCGATCAGGTTGGGGACTTCAAGGACCTTGTTCAGACGCGCGAAGCTACGGCGCGTCCGGGGGGCGTGAGCGGTTGCCAAGACGGCGACTCCTCGGGGCGGTCGAGAGGGAGGCGAACTGAGCGCTGACCCGAGCTTTCCAACTCAAGTGAGCGCGACCAGCAAAGATAGCACACGGCATCGGTGCCCTGTGGAGGACCGCTCAGCTCTCACGGACCCCGCCCCCGGCGGCCGCGTATGTGGCGCGGCACCGCATGATTGGGCGGCTACGACTATCGGCTGACCGGCGCAGTGTAGGCGGTTAACGCCGGTCGGGCAAGGAAGTCGCTCGTTGCAGGTTTGCAGCCATTCCGAGCCGCGGCCGGTTCAGGCCGCGGCGCCGTCAGACTCGTGCCGGCGGTCGGGTTGGTGGGGTCGCGCGGCCGGCACCAGTGCGATCCGGCGCAGCGGCTGGGGCCGGCGTCGCACATCGACCTCGGTGTAGCGGAACACGGCGCGACCGAACCGCAGCACGTCCCCGTCGCTCAGCTTGGCCGCGGTCACCCGGCGGCCGTTGACGAAGGTGCCGTTGGTGCTGCGGTCGTCGAGGACGCGGACGCCGTCGGAGCGGACCGCGACGATCGCGTGACGCCGGGAGACGTGCGAGTCCTCGAGGCGAACATCGGCAACGAGGCCCCGGCCGACATGGGTGATCGGGCGCTCGAGCGCGAGCAGCAGGGTCTCGCCCTCGCGCTCCACCGACAGGTAGCGACCCGCGGGCGCGCCGGCGAGCGGGATCAGGCACTCGCGGGTGCGGTGGTCAAGGAGCGAGAACGAGTCGACCACGAACGGGTGATTCGCGTGCATGCCGTGCGTGGCGCGGTCGTGATCAGGCGCGGGAGTCTGACCAGACCGATCTGGGAGCTGGGCGTTGATGGTCATGGCGACAGCTCACCATCGACCGCGAATGTGAACGTCAGAGCGGTCGAAGAAGTTCTGAAGCGGCTTGACGAAAGCACGACGCGCCCCGCATCGGGCGATCCGGGGCGCGTCGGAACGACCGAGCGCCGGTCGGCGCTCGAACAGTGACTGGACTACTTGACCTCGACGACTCCCCCGGCCTCCTCGAGGTCGGTCCTGAGCTTGTCGGCCTCCGCCTTCTCGACGCCCTCCTTGACCGGCTTGGGCGCCTCGTCCACGAGTGCCTTGGCCTCCTTGAGACCGAGGCCGGTCGCGGCGCGGACGACCTTGATCACCTGGATCTTCTTCTCGCCGGGAGCGGTCAGGATGACGTCGAACGACGTCTGCTCCTCGGCCTCCTCGCCAGCGCCATCGCCCGCGCCGACCGCGCCGGCCGGCGCCGCCGCGGCAACCGCGGTGGCCGACACGCCGAACGCCTCTTCGAGCGCCTTGATGCGCTCCGAAAGCTCGAGCACGGAGATCGTCTTGAGCTCGTCAATCCACTCTTGGGTGCTGGTGGCCATGCTTCCTCCTTATTCGTCGGACGGTGCCGCGTCCGACGCGGCTTGTGTTTCGGTAGTTGGGACACTCTCGGCCTCCACCGCCGCCTGCTCCTCGGCCGCCGCCTGCTCCTCGGCCGCCGCCTCGGCGGCGTCGCCGGCCGGCGACGCCGCGGGCGCGCCGCTGACGAGGGCGGGCGGGTCCATATCCACGATCGCCTGCAGCTGGATCGCGACGCCGGCGATCAGCGCGTTGAGCCCGCGGGCGAGCCCGGCGAGTGGCGCGGCGATCGTGCCGACCAGCTGCGCGGTGAGAACATCTCGGGACGGCAGGCGGGCAATGGACCGGACGTCATCGGCGCTGAGCGCCGAGCCGTTCATGATGCCGCCCTTGAAGTCCAGCAGGTTGAGCCGCCGGGCGGTGTCGTTCAGCGCCTTGGCTGCCAGCGCCGCGTCGCCGTTGACGAACGTGAGCGCCGTCGGGCCGATCAGCATCGGCTTCAGCGTCTCCATGCCGGCTCGGTCGGCGGCGCGCTCGCTGAGCGAGTTCTTGACCACCCGGAACCGGGCGTCGGCGTCGCCCAGGCGCGTTCGCAGATCGGCCACCTGGGCGACCGAGATCCCCCGGTAGTCGACGGCGAAGATCGTATCGGCGGCTTGGAGCTCGCCGGCGATCTCGTCGACGACGGCGCTCTTCTGTTCTCTGTTCATGGCTCGCTTTCTCTCACGTAAAACGCCCGCTGAACAGGCGGGCGTCGGAGGCGCGACGGCGCGGATGGCGCCGGCGTACGTACGAGCTGTCCGCCTGCTCCGGACTTACGCGGTTTCGCGGCTGCCGGAGGTCTCGGGCTTGCAGTCTTTGGGCTCTACGAACGATTCTAGGCCGCGACCGGCTCCTCGACAATGTCGCGCGTGCGCGACGGGTCGACCTTGACCCCGGGGCCCATCGTGCTCGCGAACGTCACCGAGCGGATGTAGCGGCCCTTGGCCGCCGACGGCTTGGCGCGGATCAGCTCGTCGATGACCGCCGCGTAGTTCTCCAGCAGCAGCCGCTCTTCGAAGTCCTTCTTGCCGATCACGAGGTGCACGATCGCGGTGCGATCGGTGCGGTACTCCACCTTGCCGGCCTTGGACTCGCCGACCGCCCGGGCGACGTCCATCGTCACGGTCCCGACCTTGGGGTTGGGCATCTTGCCCGCCGGGCCGAGGATCCGCCCGAGGCGTCCGACGACCGGCATCATGTCCGGCGTCGCGATCGCGACGTCGAAGTCATCGAAGCCCTCCTGGATTCGCTTGGCGAGGTCCTCGCCGCCAACGACGTCGGCGCCGGCCTCCTCGGCCTCGCGGGCCTTGTCGCCCTGGGCGAACACCGCGATCGTGACGTCTTTACCGAGCCCGTTGGGCAGCGCGATCGTGCCGCGCAACTGCTCGTCGGCGTGCCGGACGTTCAACCCGGTGCGGACGTGGACCTCGACCGACTCGTCGAACTTGGCGCCGCCGAGCTGCTTGACGAGCGCGATCGCCTCCGACGGGGTGTACTCCCGAGAGCGATCGAAACGCTGCTTGGCGTCGAGGTACCTCTTACCGTGCTTGGACATCAGCCGTATCTCCTGGCAGTCGTCGTCAGACCACGTCCACGCCCATCGAGCGCGCGGTGCCGGCGATGATCTTCGCCGCAGCCTCGATGTCGTTGGCGTTGAGGTCGGACATCTTCTTCTCGGCAATCGAACGCAGCTGCTCCTGGGTGATCCTCGCCACCTTGTCGCGGTGCGGTTCAGCCGAGCCCTTCTCCAGCGACAGCGCCTGCTTGATCAGGACCGCTGCCGGCGGGCTCTTGGTGACGAAGGTGAACGAGCGATCCTCGTACACGGTGATCACGACCGGGATCACGGTTCCGGCGTCGGACTGCGTCTGGGCGTTGAACGCCTTGACGAACTCCATGATGTTGACGCCGTGCTGACCGAGCGCGGGGCCGACCGGCGGCGCCGGGCTGGCCTGGCCGCCAACCGCCTGGAGCTTGATCTGGGTGAGGACCTTCTTCGCCATCCGCTTCCTTCGCTTGTCTAGATCTTCTTGACCTGGTCAAACCCGACTTCGACCGGTGTCTCCCGACCGAAGATAGACACCAGCACCTTGAGGCGCTGGGCGTCCTCGTTGACCTCGGAGATCTCGCCGCTGAAGTCCGACAGCGGACCGGAGACCACCTTGACCGACTCGCCGATCGAGAACTGGGCCCGGCTGCGCGGACGTTCGGTCGGCTCCATGTGGAGGAGACGGTCGACCTCGACCTGGGTCAGCGGGACGGGCTCGTTGGAGGCCCCGACGAAACCGGTGACCCCGGGTGTGCCCTTGACCAGCGACCACGAGTCCTCGTTCAGGTCCATCTGCACCAGCACGTAGCCGGGCATGGTCCGCTTCTCCACCGTGACCTTCTGGTTGTCCTTCATCTCGGAGACCGACTCGGTCGGCACGATGATCTGACGGACCGCGCGCTGCTGGTGCAGCGACACGACCCGATGCTCGAGGTTGTGCTTGACCTTGTTCTCGTGACCGGAATAGGTGTTGACGACGTACCAGCGGAACATGTTTCTCTCAGACTGGAAGGACGCTTACTTGAGGATGAAGTTGACGAAACGGCTGGCGATCAGGTCAGCCACGCCGAGGAACACGCCGGCGACGATCACGAACCCGATCACCACCCCAGTGGCCTGGATCACCTGCCGACGATCAGGCCACTGTACTCGCTGCAGCTCGCGCCAGCTCCCCTGGAGGAAGTGCACGAGCCGCTGCAGCACACCGGCCTGGCGCGCCGGAGCCGCGTCGCGCCGCCGCGCCAGCCGGCCTGCGGACAATGAGCGGGAGCCGGCTGCATCCTCGTCGGGCGCGTCGCCGTCGGCGAGCTCGCCATCGGCGTACTCGTCGTCGTCGAAATCGCCCTCGGCGAGGCCGTCGCCAGACAACTCGCCATCGACGAGCTCACCGTTGACGCGCTCGCCGTTTGACCGGTCCCCGGCGATCCGTTCGTCGCTGCCATCGGCGTCATCGAGCTCCGGGCGACCGACCGCCAACTGAGCCTCGGCGAGCTCCACGTCCGGCGCCGCGTGCTCGATCGGCTCGGGGCTCTCGTCCCGTCGAGCCGCCTCCTCGCGTCGAGCCGCCTCCTCGCGCCTGGCCGCGCTTGCCGTCGCCACCCCGGGCTGCGGGGAAGCGTCGGCCGGCTGGCGAGGCCGCCGATCGTTTCGACGTTTACGGTTGCGAGCCACCGGCTGCTCCGAGCTGGCTCAGCGCGTTTCGCGATGAGCGGTATGGCACCTGCACCAGCGGCAGTATTTGCGCAGCTGCAGTCGCTCCGGATTGTTCCGTTTGCTCTTGTTGGTCTGGTAATTCCGCCGCTTGCACTCCTCGCATGCGAGAGTTGCAGCGATGCGAACGTCTCCACGGGCCATTTACGCGCTTCTTGGGAAGATGGTGGTCGGGATATGCCGCCGCGGGCGTGAAAACAAACGCCGCCCGGCGCCGTCCTCAGTCTAGCGCCCCCTACCCGACGAGAGCACGGGTCTCATATTGCCGACCATCAGCAAGTCCTCGCGCAAGCCCCAGATGCGAAACGCCCACGCATGATCCGTCTGCTCCCACTGATGATCTCGATCGGGTTCGCCGATTCGCTGAATCCGTCGACGATCGTGCCGGCGCTCTACCTCGCCTCCGGCCCGCACCCCCGGCGCCAGGTGGCCCAGTTCACGTTTGGCGTGTTCGCCGTGTATCTGGTGGGCGGGCTCGCCATCGCGCTTGGCCCGGGCGAGCTCGTTCTGTCGCTCGTGCCCAAGCCCGGCCGGCACCTCGTCTACGTGCTCGAGACGATTGCGGGCGTCGTGATGATCGTTGCGGCAGTCGGACTATGGCGCTACCGGCATCGGCTGTCGCGCACCGATGCGCCGGCGTTCAAGCCGGGCGGCAGATCCGGCGCCTGGCTGGGCGCGACGATCACCGCAGTCGAGCTGCCGACGGCGTTTCCGTATTTTGCCGCGATCGCGACCGTCGTCGGCGCCGACCTCAGCGTGCCCCGCGTCGTGTTCCTGCTCGTCGTGTTCAACGTCTGCTTCATCTTGCCGCTGCTCGGGATCCTCGGGACGCTCGCGTTTGCCGGCGACGATGCCCAGCGGCTCCTCGCCCGCGGCCGGCAGAAGCTGGAAGCCAACTGGCCGATCGTGCTCGCCGTGATCGCCATGGTGGTGGGCCTGTTCGTGGTCTTCCTCGGCGTCACCGGTATCGGCGCAAGGCACCACAACGACTTCGGCACACTCTCTCGGCGGCTGCGCCGCGCGTTGCACCTCCACCCCTGAAACCCACCCCGGTCGATCACCGGCGACGTCACGTCACCGGGGTGGATTCTGCTCCCGCGCCTGGCGCACGAGCTTGCGCATTCCGCGCAGCCACCGCTCCGGCTGGGATCCCTTCAGCGCCATGTGGTCGGCCACCTGCTCGTGCGGCAGGATGAGAAAGCGCTCCTCCCGGATGCCCGTGACGACCGCGGCGGCGACATCCTCGGGCTCCAGCAAGCCGCCCGCCAGGAGCGGCGCCGCGCCGATCGGGTCCTCGAGCGCGAGGTCGAGGAGGGGGGTCCGCACGGCCTGGGGGCACAGGCAGGAGACGGTGATCCCGGCGTCGCCGTAGGTGATCGCCAGCCACTCCGCGAGCGCAACCGCGGCGTGCTTGGTGATCGAATAGCCGAGCGCCGACACCTGCGTCAGCAGCCCGGCTGCCGACGCCGTGCTCAGCAGGTAGCCCCGGCCGCGCTTCACCCAGCCCGGGAGGAGCGTCCGAGCCGCCCAGACGTGCGCCATCACGTTGATCTCCCATGCCAGCTGGAGCTCGTCGTCGGGGGCCTCGGGGCCGCCCGGGGGCCCGCCGATCCCGGCGTTGGAGAAGAACAGGTCGATCTCGCCGCCGCTGCTCTGTGCCGAGGCGACCAGCTGTCGAATATCCGCCTCGCGCCCGACGTCGGCGCGGATCGCGGTGGCGCCGATCTCGGCGGCGACGACGTCGAGTCCGGACTCGTCTCGGTCGCTGACGACGACACGCGCGCCCTCGCGGGCAAACCGGGCGGCGCAGGCCCGCCCGATGCCACTGGCGGCGCCGGTGACGACGACGTGCTTACCCTCCAGCTCCACGCCACGTAAGCCTAATCGGCGACGGCGGGAGTGACGGCCGACAGGCCCAGGTCGGCGGCGTTGGCCCTCAGGTGGCGGGATCGGCCAGCACCCGCGCGTGCTGGCGCTCGGGGCTGATGCGCACGACGTTCCAGGCCAGCCCGACGCGCTGCATCATGGCGATGATCAGCCCGGACGGGTCGACCTCCCACCACCGCAGGCCGTGAAACGCCGAGCGCGGGAAGGCGTGGTGGTTGTGATGCCAGGACTCGCCGAGCGAGACCACCGCGAGCCAGCCGACGTTCGTCGACCGGTCGTCGAGGTCGAACCGGCGCCGGCCGAAGAAATGGCAGACGGAGTTGACCGACCAGGTCACGTGATGGACGAAGAAGATTCGCACCAGGCCGCCCCAGACGAGCCCCTGGAGGGCTCCGGCCGCGGTGAAGTCGTGAAGCGCCCACCCGGCCAGCGTCGGGATCAGCAGCGAGAGCACGGCGAGAAGCGGAAACCGCCGGCTGATCGTCCGCATCTTCGGGTCCTCGTAGATGTCCGGGGCGTAGCGCTTCCAGTCAGCCTGACCCTGAGTCTCGAGCAGCCACCCGACGTGGGCGTGCCAGAGCCCGGCCAGGCCGCTGCCGTGACCGACATGAGGACTGTGGGGATCCCCCTCGCGGTCGGTGTGGGCGTGGTGCTTGCGGTGGTCGGCGACCCAGTCCAGAACCGAGCCCTGCACCGAGAGCGAGCCGAGCACCGCGAGCGTGTGTTCGACCCACGGGTAGCTCGCGAACGCGCGGTGGGTGAGCAGTCGGTGAAAGCCCACGGTGATCCCCACGGCCGTGATCAGGTACATGACGACCATGATGATCAGATCGGTGAGGTCGACCACGCGGTTCCACAGCATCACGATCGCGACGAGGGTCCCGACGAACGGGACGGCGACCCCGAGCAGATTGGCGGTGCGTTCGGTGCGGCTCACGAACAGAGGATCTCATGTCGGACACCGCATTTCTTGCGTTGAGACGCGGCCACCAACCCCAGGAACTTGTACGAAGCGAACAAGGCCGCCCGTCGACGCGGTGGCTCAACGCGCTGCGCCCGCCCCGGGGACGGCTCAGCGGCGCTTGGACTTCGGGCCGTAGAGGATCCGGCGCGGCAGCGGCACCGGGGACATCCGGTCGACGGCATCGCCGAAGAAGGACCGGGTCTGCAGCTTGAAGATGAGATCCTCGAGCTCATCGCGCTCGTCGTCGGTGAGCCGACTGCGCCGGCCGTGTCCGATCCGCACGAGCTCGATCAGACGTCGGCGCTCCCGAGGGCTGAGGCGGATGAGGTGGTCGTGCGCGATCAGCGCCAGCTCGGCGGCGGCGACCAGCTTGACGATCGGGATCCGGCGCAGGCCCGGAACCCGCTCGGTCGCGTGGCCCAGCGAGCGCGTGACGTATCTGGACGGCATCCTCATGAGTCTAGGAAGGCGCCATCGGCCTCGGCGGCGCGGGGACGTCTCACCGCGGCCGGGCGGCCGGAGCCGTCGGCACGCTTGTGCTGCTGCCACTCATACGTCGCGACCAGCTGGTTGAAGGTGAAGAAGTGAAAGCCGGCGACGCCCAGCGCGGGGTCGCCGACCACCGGCGCCAGCGCGTCATACAGCCGCTCCGATTCCGATTGGCGCACCAGCCCGAACAGGTTGCGCAGCCCGCGCTGATTGCGTAGGAACGCCATCGACGGGCCGACGCCGATCCGGACCGACATCGCGAGCAGGCGGACGGGATGCACCTCCCCGGGCACGCCGATGACAACGGGAAGCGACAGCCCGCGTCGCCGCCACTCTCCGATCCAGCGGACGAGCGCGCCGGGGTCGAAGCAGAGCTGCGTCGTCACGTAATCGGCAAGACGGCTCTTGTCCGCGAGCCCCTGATCGAGCTCGGCCTGCTCGATCAGGGGATGGCCTTCCGGGTATCCGGCGATCCCGATCGTCCGGGGCCGCTCGGGATGGCCGGCGATCATCGGCAGCAGTTGCCCGGCCGAGCGGTACTCGCCCAGCGGCGGGTCGCTGTCGCCGCCGATCAGGAACAGATCGTCGACTCCGGCCTCCCGCATCGCTCCCAGCAACGCGTCGAGGTGGGCGCGATCGCGCACCATCCGGGCGGCCACGTGAACGGTCACCGCGTGACCCATCGCGCGCAGCGCCTTCGCCACCTCGACCGATCTGTCGGGGCCGTACTTGGGCGAACACGTCACCGTGAGCCGCACCGGCTCGGGCAGCTGGGCCGCCTCCTCCTCGCTGTTGCCCAGCGGGAGCACTTCGAAGCGCACGCAATCGCCCCATGGGTCGCGCAAGCCGTCCCTGTCACCGCCGCGAACGCCAAAACCCAAGCCGTCGTGCACTCTCGCAGCGTAGGGCCTGGCGCGTCCGTGCGGGCGAATCGGCGGCGTTCGGCGACTCGTCGCTCGCCGGTTCGTGGCACGATTTCACGATGGTCGGGAAACGCATCTCGGGCACGCTGGCCGCGTCGGTGACACCGCTGCGGGACGGCGGCGAGCGCCTCGACGAGGATGCGCTCGAGCCACTGCTGCACTTCTACGCGGCGGCGGGCCTCGACGGCGTGCTCGTGCTCGGCACGACCGGCGAAGGGATCTCGCTGACCGGCGAGGAGCGCCGCCGCACGGCCGAGCTCGCCGTTGCGACGGCCGGCGAGCTCAAGGTGATCGTCCACTGCGGCGCCCAGACGACGATGGCGACGTGCGCGCTGGCGGCGCATGCGGCCGAGTCGGGCGCGGACGCGGTTGCCGTGATTCCGCCCCCTTACTTCGCCCTCGCCGACGACGAGCTCCTCGAGCATTTCGCCGCTGCCGCCGCGGTGTGCGCTCCGCTGCCGTTCTACGTGTACGAGTACGCCGACCGGAGCGGCTACGAGATCCCGGTCACGGTGGTGGCGCAGCTGCGCGAGCGGGCGTCGAATCTCGTCGGTCTGAAGGTGTCCGACGCTCCGTTCGAGCGCGTCGCGCCCTACCTCGCGACGGGACTGGATGTCTTCATCGGGTCCGAGCCGATCATCCGCGAGGGCGTGGAGAACGGCGCCGTCGGCGCGGTGTCCGGGCTCGCTGCGGCATTCCCGGAGGCGGTGTCGGCGCTCGTCCGAGAACCGACCACCAACCGCTCGACGCTTGCCGCGGGGCTGGGCGCCGCGCTCTCACGCCGGCCGTTCCAGGCATCGGTCAAGGCGGCCCTCGGGCTTCGCGGGGTGCCCATCCGCGGCGACGTCCGCGCTCCGCTGCGACCCCTCTCACCCGACGCCACCAAGACTCTGCGGGAGGAGCTCGAACGCCTGGTCGGGTCCGACCTGCGGTCGCGCGCGCCGATGGCGGCCGAGTGACACGGATGGGCGGTGCTAACCCAGATCGAGCATGAGCCGCAGACCGTCATCAACAGCACATATCTCGTCGTATTCGAGATGAGCGATGTAGTCGCCCAGGTTGCGTGCGTCAACCGCGCCGACCATCTCGCAAAGCACGTGCGTGTGTTGACCGCCGAGGGCGATTTCAGGATGAAAGCTTGCTGCCGGTGCGCTGGTCGATGTCGGGCAGACCACGACCGTCGATAACGCCAGCAGGTCGTCTGCCTGGACGATGACTGCGAACCGCTTTCCAGACTGCACCCGGCCGCGGCCGCGGGGCAACGTGATCGCGTGTACGTCACCGCGAACCACGCAACTGCTCCATGAGCTCGGCGACCTCGCGCGCCTCCGCGACATATGACTCGTCATTCATGAGGCGGCGTGCCTCGGCGGCCAGACCGCCACGTTGACGCTCACGCGAAGCGGTTTCGGTGATCGCTTGCCGAGCCGCCTCTGCCCGGCTAATGCCGCGCCGACGCGCGATCTCGTCGAGGGCGTTCAAGCCTGCGGCACCCAGACGCAGCGAAAGTGGTCGCGGAGCGGTAGCCACACCGACATTGTAGAACGAAACGAACTACAACCCGCCCTTTTGGACTGATATCACGAGCGTCCGCAACACCACAGTGCGAGCCTAGGAGTCGTCGTCCGCCGATCGCCGTCCGGGATACCCGTCGGCGACGGCGTAGCGAGCCGCCGGCGCCGGCTCGCCCGGAGCCTGGCGCTTGTTCGGAGTGGTGTCGGGCGGGCGCATCCATCGCGGGATCAGCTCTCCGTGCTCGAGCGCGGCCGCCCTCAGCCTGCGCGCCGGGACGGCCGGAGCGTCCAGTGCGTCGGCCGCGGCGAGAATCCGGCGGCGCTTGTCACCCCACGAGAACGGCAGCGCGAGGGCGACGACCATGGCGCGCTGGGCGCGCATGCCGTGGGCGTGCAGCTCGATCTGGCCCCACAGCGCGACCGCCCCGGCGACGAGGTCCGTCGTCATCGCCGATGCACCGCGCGGGGCCGGCCCATACCAGGCGTAGATGCCGCAGGTGCAGCCGTTGGCCGGCGCCGGACCGTGATGCGTTCCCGCACTACATCGCGCGGAATGGACCCCGCGGCGCCAGTGGTCGGCGCCCCGCAGCGACCACAGCTCGGATCCGCGCAGCCGCCACTGGCGAAAGCCGATGACGGCGGTGATCAGATCGGGGGCCGCGGCCTCCATCGACTGCGCTACGGCGCCGGCTCGCGGGGTCGCTCCGGCTTGTGCCGCGGCGGCTCCTCGCGCGTCGGCTCGGGTTGCACCCGCGGCGCCGTCACCGGTACGTGGACGGGCTCGACCGTGATCGTCTTGGACGGTCCGTCCAGCGACGCGATCACCCGCTCCGGGAATCGCGAACCTGATCTGTCTCGACGTGGACGCTGCATTGGGCCCTGCGCGATCCATCGTAGCGATCACGTCATCTCGGCAAACCCGACCGTCCTATCCAGGGCCGGCCTCGATCGCGGCCCGGACGTCATCGCTGCGCGGCTGGGGCCCGAAGCCGGTGAGGATCCAGGTCGCCCCCGCCCCCTCCCACGGATCGGGGTCGTCGCCGCGGCCGATGTCGACCACCACGTCGAGACCTCCCGCTGACGGGGAACGCTGCGCTTGGACCTCGGCGACGAGCTCGACGAGCGCCTCGGGTCCGGGCAGCTCGATCGGGAACAGGCCGTCCCAGCGTGCGGCTCGCCGCAGCGGCCGCCGGTGCGGCCAGCGGGTCGCGACCCAGACGGGGATGCGTGGCCGTTGCACCGGAAGCGGCTCAAACTCGCCGCCCCAGAACGCGCCGAGCCGGTCCAGCCCGTCGTCGAGCAGGCGCGCGCGCTCGCGCGCGTCGGCCACCTCCCCGAACGGTTCCAGCTCACCGCTGCGGTCGCTGCCGAGGCCCACGCCCAGGGTGAGCCGTCCTGCGCTGAGGAGATCGAGCGTGACCGTCTCCCGCGCGAGCTTGTGGACGCGGCGTCGGGAGAGCGGCGTCACCAGCGGGCCGAGCCGCACCGAGCGGGTGGCGCAGGCGATCGCGGCGAGCGCCACCCAGGGATCGAGCACGGCTCGCACCGGCGCCCGGTACCTGACATGGTCCCAGAGGAAGAAGCCGTCCCAGCCACGCGCCTCGGCACCCCCGGCGAGCTCGGCGAGCACGCTCGGGTCGGCCAGCTCATCGAACGGCGCCACGAAGATGCCCCGCTTGGCAGCCACGGCGTGACTCTAACCGGCACGGGCGAGACGAGCGGTGCGTTCGCCCGCCGGACGGCAGCGCCCGGCGCTCCGGCGGTACCGTGTGCACGACGCTCCCCGCAGGCGATGTTCAAACCGACACCGAGATCGTGAGGATTGCCATGCCGACTGACACGCCAATGCAACTGGGGATGATCGGGTTGGGGCGGATGGGCGCCAATCTGGTGCGGCGGCTGATGCGCGATGGGCATCACTGCGTCGTCTACGACGTCAACGCGGAGGCGGTCGAGGCGCTCGAAGGCGAGGGTGCCGCCGGCACCACGTCGCTGGCCGAGTTCATCGACAAGCTCGAGGTCCCGCGCGCGCTGTGGATCATGGTGCCCGCCGGGATCGTCCAACGCACCCTCGACGAGCTCACCGGTCTGCTGGACGCGGGCGACATCGTCATCGACGGGGGCAACTCCTACTACCTCGACGACATCACGC
Source organism: uncultured Solirubrobacteraceae bacterium (assembly GCA_963731395.1). Classification (GTDB taxonomy): domain Bacteria; phylum Actinomycetota; class Thermoleophilia; order Solirubrobacterales; family Solirubrobacteraceae; genus Palsa-465. The sequence continues at coordinate 47,503 of CAVSVH010000021.1, read as the reverse complement.
GCGCGGCGCAGCTGCGCGAGAAGGAGATCCACTTCATCGACTGCGGAACGAGCGGCGGGGTGTGGGGCCTTGATCGCGGCTACTGCCTAATGATCGGCGGCGAGGCCGGCCCGGTGGACCATCTCGATCCGATCTTCAAGACGATCGCTCCCGGTGAGTCCAGTGCCCTGCCGACTCCGGGTCGCACCCGGGAAGGCGGCACCGCCCCTCAGGGCTATCTGCACTGCGGATCCAACGGCGCCGGACACTTCGTGAAGATGGTCCACAACGGGGTCGAGTACGGGATGATGGCGGCGATCGCCGAGGGCCTGAGCATCGTCGAGCACGCGGACGCCGGCGTGCGCGAGCCCGACGAGATCGATGCCGAGACGACCCCGCTGCGCAACCCCGAGGCCTACCGGTACGACATCGACGTCGCCGAGGTGGCGGAGCTGTGGCGGCGCGGCTCGGTCATCGGGTCGTGGCTGATGGATCTGACCGCCGATGCGCTCGCCCGCTCGCCGCAGCTCGACGACTTCGCCGGCCGCGTCTCGGACTCGGGAGAGGGCCGCTGGACGGTGGATGCGGCGATCGACGTCGGCGTCCCGGCCGCTGTCATCACCTCGGCGCTCTACGAGCGCTTCCAGTCGCGCGGCAATGGCGATTTCACGAACAAGGTCCTGTCCGCGATGCGATCCGAGTTTGGCGGCCACGCGGAGAAGCCGCTGGCCGCCCCCCCGGCGCCCGAGGCCGGCGGCAAGACGTCCGCGGAGACCCATCCCGACGGGTGATCCGACGCTCAACCGCGCGAAGGTCGTAAACCGACCGCTCGTCTGGCCCGTAGAACCGAGAGGAACTCCGGTCGTCAGACCGCGTCCCTGAGCGCGATCGCAGCGCAAAGCGTCCTGCGGTCACGGCCGGGTAGTTCCCTGGCGGGACGTACGCAAGCGAAAGGATTGACATGAGCACCAGATCAGCCGCCCACAGCATCCTCGATGACGAGCGCTCCGAGCAGCGCGAGCAGATCGTCGCGATGCTGACGCAGGCCTATTGGATGGAGATCGAGACCGTGATGAGCTACGTCGCGAACTCGATCAACCCCGACGGCGTCCGCGCCCAGGAGGTCGTTCGTTCCCTGCAGGAAGACATCCAGGAGGAGCTCGGCCACGCGATCCAGTACGCGACACGGATCAAGGAGCTCTACGGCGTCGTGCCCGGCTCCGAGAGCTTCGTCGCCGCGCAGAGCTTCCTCCAGCCGCCCGCTCAGATGACCGACATCATCAGCGTGATCAAGGGCGTCATCGAGGCCGAGTCGGGAGCGATCCAGCACTACACCGACATCATCGAGCAGACCGAGGAGGTCGATCCCGTGACCGCCGACATGGTCACCAACATCCTCCGCGATGAGGAAGGTCACCGCCGTCTGTTCGAGGGTTTCCTGCGGGAGTACGACGCCGGATGAGCCCCGCATTCAGCGGCACCGCGTGCCGCACCAACCTGTTACCCGCGACCGTTTTTGGTAGGTGAGTGTCATGTCAGAAGCCGAAGGCCGGCGGGGCGAAGGCAAGCCCGAGGACGCCGAGCAAACTCCCGAAGACCGACCCGACGAGCCCGGAGCCGAAGGCGGCACGAGCAGCACCGGCGTGAAGGCCCCGTTCGCCCCCCACGAGGAAGACGACAGCGCGCTGGGCGATACCGACCAGCATTCCAAGGCCTAGTGGGCGATCACCAACCGAAGGTGCCGGGTGCGCCCTTGAACGGCCCGATCAGTCCGGCGGTGATCCAGCCGCCGTAGAAATCGCCCTCCTGGGCCTGGACGAGCTCGTCGTCCAGCCATGCCTGGTCGACACGGCCCGGATAGAAGGCCACGTGGTCGCGCAGGACCTCGTAGCCGGACGTCGGGTCTGCGTAGCTCCAGCCGACGGCCACGACGCGCCGGCCGTCGATGATCGCATCCAGGTAATGAGCGGCCCCCTTGAACTCGCACCACGTTCCGCGCGCATCGCTCGGCGCGAGCAGCTCGGAGCGGATGTCGGCGGGCGGAACGTAGACGGTCGGAGGGTGGCTCGTCTCGAGCACGCGCACCGCGGCGACCGAGTCGGCGAGCAGCTGTCCGGCCAGCTGCACCCGGACGCGCCGGTCACATGGCACGACCGCCGGCGGGCGCGGGTAGTCCCACACGCGCTCCTGCATCGGAGGACGCTCAGGACTCATGCCTCGCCCTCGGCGCGGCGGGCGAGCGCCTCGTGGGATGGGTCGTCGGCCGGCAGGTCACGCGCGGTCAGCCCCGGACTCGCCGCGCGCAAACGCTCCCCGCGGCCTTCGGCCTGGAGCGCGAGCTCGGTGAACGACACCATTCGCCGGCAGGTGCTGTTGATGAACACCGAGCGCTCGTGGTCGCGCAGCACCCAGAAGCCGACCCGAACGAACGGGTTCTGGATCCGGGCGGTGCGTGACACGGCGTGCACCCGGAACTCGACCGCGCCGGTATCCAACCACTTCCAGACCTCCCAATTCATCTGCCCCTGCTCCACGTGGCCCTGCAGCGTCCGGTAGTACCACCCGAATACCCGGGCCTGGCGACCGTCGCGCTCTCGGATCTCGTCGTAGACGTCGCCGACCCGCACGCCGACGTAGACGCGGACGTATCGCAGCGTTCGCAGCTCCAACAGCATGTCCCGTCCGGCGAGCGGCCGCTGCGGGTCGTAGAAGGCGCGGACCATGGACGGGTCGGCGAACTCGTAGCCCTTGATGAGGCGGCGCGCGATCTCCCAGCTGCTGTCGCCGACCGGCTCGCCGGGCGCCTCCGCCGGGAGCGCCTGGCGGCGGTCGTCGACCCGCCACCCCGCGGGTGGGTGGGCCAGATCGAGAGAGTCGGGATCGAAGTTGACCGGCGTGTCGGCCAGCTGCGCGATCCGCTTGCGGATCCGCTGATTCACGATCACGACACCTGGTCGATACGGCGCGTGTCGATGTCGATCCCTCCGGTCATCCGCCCGCCCGACAGCGAGACGACCCCCTCGAGAAATGAGATCCACATGTGCAGCTGGATCTCCTTCGCCATCCGCACCCGACTGTAGAGGAGGTTGATGACCCGGTCGGCGCTGCGCGCCCACGATTCGATCTCGAACCCCATCGGGTCGCCGGCGGTCACTCGGAACTCGATCTGCCCGGCCTCGAGATGGCCGTGCAGGGTCGCGAGGCGAAACGACCGGTCATCGAGGTCGACCACCCGGACGGGTCCATCCCACGGGCCGGGCATCCGCACCACGAACTCGTCGCCGACGCTCATCTCATCGGGTTCGCCGAGCACCTTCTGAAAGCGTGCGAACTCCGTCGGCGCCGCCCGGTTCGGCTTGCGCTTGAGCTCGCGCATGAGCTGTTCGGGCCCGAGCGCCGACTCGCGGATGTGCGTGCGATAGCGGCGATGAAACAAAGGGCCGTATCCGTCCCCGACGTCTTGGAGCTCATCGCGCTCCACCCCGTTCGGGATCGCAGGCGGGTGATGACCGCTGGCGTCGGCCTCGGGCACCTCGCGGCGGTGCAGCGGCGTCGAGCGCCACATGTAGCCCCACGAGGTGAGGCCGATCCCGATTGGCCACGTGGCGGCGGTCAGCCAGCGGCGAGCGGGTGGGGGGCGGCGGGGCACGGGGGCAACGCTACCCGTCGGGGCGTTTGGGACGCAGCAGCGCGGGAAGCATCGGTCAGCAATGCTCACCACCCGCCTGCATCGCACCGGGCTGCGCTCGTGGCACCTGCACATTCTTTCGCTGAGCTCGATCGGGCTGTGCATCGGTCTCTGGATCCGGGCCAAGACCGTCGACCAGGACGAGCGCGGCAATGCCGAGCGCCGGGCCTTGTTCGTCGGGCTGTGGCCGCCCACGATCTGGCTGATCGGCGACTCCCTGGCCCGTCACGAGGTGGTGGCGTCGAGCCTGTGGCGCCGGGTCAGGCCGTGAGCGACTCTCCCGCCCCCGCCCGTCGTGCCGCTGTCGCCGTCCTCGGGCTGAGGGTCGCCTACGGCGTCGGCCTGATCGTCGCCCCAACGCGCCTGGCCGGTCGCTGGCTCGGTCAGGACGCGCGGCACGCCCCGACTCAGGTCCCGCTGCGAGCTCTCGGCGCTCGCGAGATCGTTCTCCACGTCGGCGCGCTGGTTGCCGCGCTCGGGGACCGTCCGCTGCGCCCGTGGCTGCTGGCCAGCGTCGCCGGCGACCTGACCGACGTGACGGCCACGTTCGCCGGCCGCGATGAGCTCCCCGACGAATCCGCCGTCGCCACACTCGTCGTCGGTGGCGGTTCGGCGCTGGTGAGCGCGGTCCTCGCGGCCGCTGTCGACCGCTGACGGCGCGTCAGCGCGTCAGCGCCTGGAACGTGGCGGCGGTGGCGGCGCCGTAGACGAGGTGGAAGGCGAGATCGCTCGCCAGTGACAGCGGAGGCTGGCGCCACGGCGGTGGCGAGACGTCGAGTGCCGGCAGCTCCACCAGGGACACGATCCACGCGGTCGCGCCGAGCGCCGCCCCGGCGGTCGCCGCCGAGGGACGCCGGTGTCGCTGCCCGACGATGAGACCGAACGGGACGCCCCACGATGTGCCGTACAGGATGTGCATTCCCTGGTTGAGCGCGCCGCGATAGCGGCGGGGCACCGTGCGGTGCAACGCGCCCTCGATGATCCGGCGGCCGACCTGCTCGGGGGCGGAGCTGGGGCTCCCGCCGGTGAGCTTGAGGTAGGCGACCTGCACGGACGTCATCGCCGCCGTTCCGACCGCTGCCGCCGCCAGTCCTCGGGCCACGTCAGCCACGGGCGAGCTCGAGGCCGGGGCATCACCATCGGTATCGTCGCTGTCGGGGGCGCACACCGGATCGGAGTCCGAGTCCCGGGACGGCCGGGTCGCGGCCAGCGCGACCCCGAGCGCGACCGCGTCCTCGATGACGCCGAGGACGGGATCGGGAAGACCGACCCGGGTGCCGACCCCGGCCCGCAGCCGCTCGGACGCATACGTCGTCGCCAGCGCCCCGGCGGCCGCTGCCCCCGCGCCCGCGGATCCGGCGAGCTCCCGGCCCGCCACGGCGGCGGCAACCGCCCGCCCAGCGAGAGCCGGGGCATCGCTGCGCGGAGGGATCGACGGAAGCTTGTCGCCGGCGATCTCGCCGGCCGCCGCGGCCAGGACACCGACGCGCCCGAACCCGCCCCACCGGCCGCGAGCGGCGAGCGCAGCGAGACCGGCGGTGGTTCTCAGCCCCGACGCCCCTCCCAGCACCGCGGCAGAGCGCAGCGACCGGCGGTCAGTCGAGTTCGGCACCACCCCTGTCTCCCCCGGCATCCGGCGGGTCAAACACCGGCCGGCGGGGAGAAGATCTCCATCTTCTCCAACTCGGGATTGGTCAGTCCTGCGGCTGCCGCGGACTGACGCGCCTGTAAGAAATTTCCCTGACGCGACCGGCCCGTGGCGACAGGTCGCGTTCCACCGTGCCCGCATAGCGGTCATTTCCCAACGCGACCCCGGCGCGGCCCGGGGTCGTGATCCGCAGTATTCCCCCGATGGGGCCGCCCGTCGCCCGTCGCCCGTCGCCCGTCGCCCTTCGCCCTTCGCGCATGCTGCAGCGGCGGCTCAGCGGGCGAGCCGGCGGCCGTCTCGGCGGAGAGCGCGGCCGGCCGGCGGGGTAGCGTCGAGGGCGACGGGACAGATCTCAAGACCTCAGGAGACGACATGTCAAGGGCAAATGTGACGGCGGACGAGCGCCGGCAGCTTGCGGACGGAAACACGATCCCCATGCTTGGACTGGGCGTCTGGCAGATTGGGGACGGGGCCGAGTGCGAGAACGCGGTGCGCTTCGCGCTCGAGGCGGGCTACCGCCACATCGACACCGCGCAGGCGTATGGCAACGAACCGAGTGTCGGCCGGGCGGTGCGCGCCAGCGGCCTCGCCCGCGAGGATGTCTTCATCACGACGAAGTTCTACCCCGCACGCAGCGACCCGGCGGCCGAGGCGCAGGACAGCCTCCGGCGCCTCGGCGTCGACTACGTCGACCTGTACATCGTGCACTGGCCTCAGAATGGTCCGACATGGGCGTGGCCGGGAATGGAGGCGGCTCGAGAGCGGGGATACGCCCGCTCGATCGGCGTCTCGAACTTCAGCGTCTCAGAGCTCGAGGAGGTCAACGCGGTCGCGACCTCGCCACCGGTCGTCAACCAAGTCCAGTTCAGTCCGTTCGAGTACCGTCGCGGGCTGCTGGACGCCTGCCGTGCCCACGGCGTCGCGCTCGAGGCCTACAGTCCGCTCGGCACCGGCCGCCACCTCTCCCATGCGACCGTCATGGAGATCGCCGAGCGCGTCGGCCGGACCCCGGCGCAGGTACTCGTGCGCTGGTGCATCCAGCGCGACGCGATCGTCCTGCCGAAGTCGACCCATCGCGAGCGGATCGAGGAGAACGCCCAGGTGTTCGACTTTGCCCTGTCCGACGATGATGTGGCCGCCCTCGACGCGCTTGATCGCAGCGGCGCCACCGACAGCGCCCGGGAACGCAAGTGGTGGCCGGGCTGACACTGACCCGTGGTCAGGCGCGGCGCATCGCGCTCGCCGCGCAGGGGTTCGGCCGGCCGCGCCCGTCGCGGCCGCCGAGCGTCAACCGGATCGCGGCTCTCGTGAGCCAGCTCGGCCTGCTCCAGCTGGACTCGGTCAACGTGTTCGTACGCGCGCACTACATGCCCATCTTCTCCCGGCTCGGCCCCTATGACCGGTCACGCCTCGACCGGCTCGCCGGACACGGAACCGGGAGGATCGACCGGCGACTCGTCGAGTACTGGGCACACGAGGCATCGCTCATCCCCATCGAGGGTCATCCCCTGTTTCGCTGGCGGATGGCCGACGTCGACGGTGAGGCCTGGGGATCGATCTCCCGGATCGCGCGCGAGCAGCCCGAGCTCGTCGCCGAGACGCTCCGCCTCGTCGCCGCGCAGGGCCCGATCCGCGCGCGGGACACCGGGGCGGTGCGGCCCCCGCCGCGCCCCGGGCACATGTGGAACTGGCACGAGGGCAAGGTCGCGCTCGAGCATCTGTTCTTCACGGGTCGGGTGGGCGCGGCCCGGCGCATCAACTTCGAGCGGCTGTACGACACGATCGAACGCGTGGTGCCGGCCGAGATCCGCACCCGGCCGACACCCGCGGCAACCGATGCCCAGCGCCAGCTGGTGCGCATCGCCGCTCAGGCTCTGGGGGTGGCGACCGAGCCCGACCTGGGCGACTACTTCCGGCTGCCCCGGGCCGATTCCAAGGCCCGCGTCGCCGAGCTCGTGGCGGCGGGGGAGCTGCTGCCGGTCGTCGTAACGGGCTGGGACGTGCCCGCCTACCTCTGGCCCGAGGCGCGCCGGCCGCGCCGGCTGCACGCCCGTGCGCTCCTCTCCCCGTTTGACTCCCTGATCTGGTTTCGGCCGCGCACCGAGCGGCTGTTCGGCTTCCGCTACCGGATCGAGATCTACACGCCCGCGGCGAACCGCGTCCACGGCTACTACGTTCTCCCCTTCCTGCTCGGCGACACCCTTGTCGCCCGGGTCGATCTCAAGTCCGATCGCCACTCCTCCGTCCTCGTCGTCCAGGGAGCGTTCGCCGAGCCCGGCGTCGACTTGGCTCAGGTCGCCGCCGAACTGGCCGCCGAGCTGATCCTCGTCGCCGACTGGCTCGGGCTGGCCCAGGTGTTGGTGGCGGAGCGTGGGGACCTGTCGGCCGAGCTGGCTCAGGCCCTGCTTCAGGTCGTGCGCGAACGCGATCACCCGCGGCGAGCGGTGCCGACGTAGGTGGCCCGGGGGCGAAACCGAAGTCGGTGGCGCCGTCGGAGCGCTCCTCAGACCCGCGCACGGCGGCGCCCCGCCCGCGTCGTGACGATGCTCGATGCCGTGGTCGCTGTTCAGCCCGCTGTTCGTCTGCGCGCGCACCGCGGGGTGGTCGGCCCACATCCTCGAGCAACGGCGCACGGGCGGCTGATCCGTCGCGGGGCGCTCTACACCGGGCCCGGGCCACGCCCGCTGTCGACCCTCGGCGGCACAACCGCGCCTCGATACCATCCCTGGAGGTGAGCCGGGAAGACTGGTCGGCAACGCGCGTACCCCTGGTCCCATGGCGCCCTCTGCCTCACAGCCTTCATGATCCGGTCGCTTCCGCTTCGTTCTGAGTGGCGACGTGAAGCGATGCGAACCAACCTGTGGATGGTTCCCGCGCTCGAGGTGCTGGCGGCGGTTGTCCTCTATGTCGTCACCCACATCATCGACCGTTCGGCGTACGACGGCAGCATCACGCTCCCAACGTGGATGCACTTCGGCAGCGCGGACGCCGCGCGCCAGATCCTGACCACACTCGGTGCCGCGGTCATCACCGTCGTCGGCGTGGTCTTCTCGATCACGATCGTGACGCTGACCCTGGCCTCGACCCAGTTCGGTCCGCGCATGCTGCGCACCTTCATCCGCGACCGCGGGACCCAGTTCACGCTCGGCACGTTTGTCGCGACGTTCGTCTACGCGACGCTCGTGCTCGTCTCGATCGGTCCGGGCAACGCCGGGCACGACTTCGTGCCCTACCTGTCGATCACATCCGCGGTGGCGCTGGTCACGCTCTCGATGGCCGTCCTCATCTACTTCATCCACCACATCGCCACCACCATTCAGCTGCCGCAGGTCATCGCCAGCATCGCCGGCGACCTCTCACGCGCGATCGATGCCGAATCGGGGCAGCCCGCCGCCGCCGAGATGGGACCCTCCGTGGGAGAGCTGTTGCGACGAATGGATGAGGCCGGTGGCAACGTGCCGGCCCCGTCGACCGGCTATCTCCAGTTCATCCGTCACGAGACCCTCACCGGTTTGGCGGCCGAGAAGGGGGCGGTGATCCGCCTGCTTCACCGTCCGGGCCACTTCCTCATCGAAGGCCATCCCATGGCGCTCGTATGGCCGCCGGACGCGGCTGAAGCGGTGAGCCGTGAGCTCCGGCGCGCGCACATCACCGGCGCGAGCCGCACCCTCGCCCAGGACATCGCGTTCGCTGTCGATCAGCTCGTCGAGATCGCCCTCAGGGCCTTGTCGCCGGCGGTCAACGACACGTTCACAGCGCTCACCTGCATCGACTGGCTCGGGGCGAGCCTGTGCAAGCTGACCGCCGACTGGCAGCCGGCGCGCATTCACCGTGACAACCGCGGTTACGTGCGCGTGATCACCGCCGATGTCACCTATAAGAGAATGATCGAGCGCGCGTTCGAAAAGATCCGCCAGGCTGGTCGCGGTATGCCGGCGGTCCTGATCCGACAGCTGGACGCGCTCGCCAAGATCGCCGAGCACACCACCACCGAGCCGCAACGAGAGCTGCTGCTCGAGCAGGCGGCGATGCTGCTGTCGGCCAGCGAAGAGTCGATTCCCGAACCGTCTGACCGGGCCGACGTCCAGCGCCGTTACGACCTCGCCGTCGCGTCGGCACAGTTGCGCGCCGCCCTGCCGCCGCCGGCCGCTGGGCCTCGCGCCCTGAGCTGACCGCGCCCGATTGATCTGTTTCACCGCCAGCCGCGCACAGGAGGTGACGGCCGGAAACAACATTAGGAGCTACCGGATGACTGAAGTGCACGCTGGCGTGAATCGCGGCCAGTTCATCAAAAACGCGGCGAAGGGCAGTCTCGTCCTTGTCGGCACGGGAGGGATCCTGGCCTCGATGGACGGCATCGCGTTTGCCAAGGGCGCCACCAAGAGCGACATCGCGACGCTGCAGGTCGGCTACATCGCCGAGAGCCTCGCGGTCAAGGTGTATTCCACGATTCTTGCCAACTTCTCGTCGTTCAAGGGGCTCAAGAACAAGGACTACTTCCAGAAGGCGCTCCAGAACGAGAAGGATCACAAGGCGGCGTGGGCCAAGGCACTGGGCTCGAAGACGCCGCGTGGATTCAAGCTGTATATCCCCAAGTCCGCGGTCTCGAGCACGAAGATGCTGCTCGGCACCGGTGTGGCACTGGAGACGGCGTTTGTCGAAACCTATCTCGGTGCCGTCAAGTCGTTCAGCTCGACCGACCTCAAGGTCGCTGCAGCCCAGGTGGCGTCGAACGAGGCCACGCACTTCTCGTTCTTCGACGCGGCGTTCGGCGGCCACGCCGTGCTGCCGTCGTTCCCCGGCATGATCACGGCGAGCCAGGCCGCGGCGGCGCTGAAGAAGGACGGCTTCATCGGCTAACCCCTTGGCTTGACGAGACTGCGGAACGTCTCATCGAGTCATCGCCCCATCGGCCGGAGCTGCGGATCAGCTCCGGCCGTTTCGCGGTTCACGTCATCGCAGGCTGCTGACTCCCGCGTCGCGGCAGACAGTCAGGGCGACAACCGGCTGAGGGTCCTCCTCACCCGACGATGACCTCGGCGTCATGGCGGGGGGTCTCGGTGACCGCCCGGCGCAGGACCGGCTCGGCATGCGGTCGCGTCGGCCGGATGACGGTGCGCAGCGCCAGCTCGCGGAGCACGACTTCCATCTCGAACTGCGCGAATGCCGCTCCGAGGCAGCGGCGCACCCCGCCGCCGAACGGGATCCACGTGTACGTGCCCGGCGGGCGGTCGAGGAAGCGCTCCGGTTCGAAGGCGTGTGGATTCGGATAGACGTCGGGGCGGCGGTGCACGAGATAGATGCACGGCACGACGGCGACCCCGGCGGGCAGGTCATAGCCGGCGAAACGCATCGGCGCCTTCAGGACGCGGTTGACAATCGAGATCACCGGACGCAGACGCAGTGTCTCCTGCACGACCGCTGTGAGATACGTGTCCGAGCCGGCGCGAGCCTCATCGGCGAGCCGCCGCAGCTTCTCCGGGTGCCGGGCCAGCCGCTCGCACGCCCAGGCGAGCGCGTTGGCGGTCGTCTCGTGCCCGGCGACCAGCAGCGTCAGGAGCTCATCGCGCAGATCGCGATCGCTCATCGGCGAGCCGTCCTCGCGACGGGCGGCGAGCAACAGCGACATGATGTCCGTGCGCGCCGCAAGATCGGTGGTACGTCGTGTCGCGATCTCCGCGTACAGCAGGCGGTCGACGCGGTCCCGGTCCCGGCGAAACGGCGGAAACTGCCCCATGCGCGCCGGACCGAGGGCGATCATCACCGCCACGCGCCTCGGTTCGGTAACCATGTTCAAGAGCCGCCGCAGCGCGAACCGGAGGTCCGCGAGGCGGTCGGGATCGGTCACTCCGAAGACCGCGCGCAAGACGATCTCGAGCGTGATCGCCTGCATCCGCGGGCGCAGCCGTTGGATCTGGCCGCGCGGCCACCGCTCGATCTCCTCGATCGCGATCTGCGCCATCACGTCGCCGTAGCGCTTCATCCGCTCGCCGTGGAATGCGGGCAGCATCAGCTTGCGCTGCTCCAGGTGATCCGGCCCGTCGAGCAGCAGCACCGAGCGACTGCCGAGCACGGGCTCGAGAATCCGGTTGCCCTCACCTGCATAGAGCACGTTCGGGTCGCCGGTGAAGACACGCTGTACGTCGGCGGGATCGGTGAGGACGACCCAGGTCCCCTGGTGAGCGATCCGCAGTGAAAACGTGTCGCCGAAGCGCCGATGGCACTGGTCCAGCATCCACTGGGCGCCACGGATCCACACCGCGGTCTGCACCGCCCGCGGCAGGCGTGGTCCGGGCGGAAGCTCGGGCATTCCCGGCAGCATCGTCACCGATCTGCGCAGCCGCTATCCGATTTGGCGCTCGTGCCCCTCCCACTCCCGATCGCGCAGGTCCTTCTTCTGGATCTTGCCGGTCGAGGTCCTGGGGAGCTCGGCGATCTCGACGGCCGCGGGACGCATGTAGCCGGGGAGACGCTCCTTCGCGAACTCCAGGATCTCCTCCTCGGAGGCATCCTCGCCATCTGCGAGCTCGACGAAGGCCTTCGGCCGCTCGCCCCATTTCTCGTCGGGCGTGGAGACCACGGCGACCTCGGCCACCGCGGGATGCTCGGAGATCGCCTGCTCGACTTCGATCGTCGGCACGTTCTCGCCTCCGGACACGATGATGTCCTTCTTGCGATCGCGAAGCTCGATGTAACCGTCGGGGTGCCGAACCGCGACGTCGCCTGAGTGATACCAGCCGTCGGCGAGCGCCTCCTCGGTCTGCTCCGGGTCGTCGAAATATCCGGTCATCACGTTGTTGCCGCGCATGAGAACCTCCCCGAGCGCCTCGCCATCGGCGGCGACCTCCTCGCCCTGATCATCGACCACGCGGACCGCCTCGGCGATCACGTAGTGAACGCCCTGGCGGCCAAGCAGCTTGGCCTGTTCGTCGACGGGCAGTTCGTCCCAAGCTTCTTGTCGCTCGCAGATCATGTAGGGCCCGTACAGCTCGGTCGACCCGTAGACGTGGACCGGGCGGATCCCGATCTCGGTGAGCCGAGCAAACAGCTCCGGCGTCGGAGGCGATCCCGACACCGTTGTGATGACGTCGCGATCGAGCGCGTGTGCTCGCTCGTGGTCCAGTAGCGACGACTGGACGGTGGGGGCGCCGTTGTAGTGGGTGACGCCCTCGCTGTCGAACAGCTCCCACACGCGCTCGGGATCGACCTTGCGCAGACACACGTGGCGACCGCCGACCGCAGTCACCGCCCACGTGAAGCACCAACCGTTGCAGTGAAACATCGGCAGCGTCCATAGATACACGCTGTCGGGCGTCAGCCCCGTCTCGATCACCTCGCCCAACGCGTTCAGGTAGGCGCCACGATAGTGGTAGACGGCGCCCTTGGGACGCCCCGTCGTCCCGGAGGTGTAGTTGATCGAGATCGCCTCGTTCTCGTCCTCGAGCACGATCGGGAGCGGGTCGGTGGAGCCTTCAGCGAGGAAATCCTCGTACGGATCACCGAACCCTCCCGTGTCGTCGATCCGGATCGTCCGCACGTCGTTGCCGCCGTCGACGACCTCCTCGAACTCTCGGTCCACGAAGACGAAGCGCGCTCCCGAGTGCTTGAGGATGAACTGAACCTCCTCGCGGTTGAGCCGGTAGTTGATGGCCACGAGTACGCCGCCGGCCGCGGGGACGCCGTAGTGGGCCTCGAGCAACGCGGGGATGTTCGGGGCGATGAACGCGACGCGGTCGCCCTTCTGAAGTCCGGCGCCGCCCAAGGCGGAGGCGAGCCGGCGCACCCGCTCGCCCATCTCGCGGTACGTGTAGCGCCGCTTCCCGTGAACCACCGCGACCTTGTCCGGGTAGACGAACTCGCTTCGCGCCAAGAAGCTCAGCGGACTGAGCTCGCTGCGATGCGCACTCCGCACGTCGGGACCATCCACGATCTCGGTCATCCATCCCTCTCCTCGCCGTTCTCCTGACTCTTCCCCGATACGACAGAACCCCACCATGGGACGGCGGGCGCATGGCGTCGCTGCCGACGCCGGGAGGCGGTGACGTCCTATGATGCTCGCATGTCCGCGCGGTTTCGGGGGGTTTTGGTAGGAATTGTGGCAACCGCGATGGTGCTCGCCGTCGCGTCCTCGAACGCGTTCTCGAGCAGCCCGCGGCTGACCGGCAGCTGGAGTGGCTCCATGACTCCCGGGTCGGGCAGCACCGCGCAGCGGCATCGTCTGCGGATCGTCGTCAACGCCAGCGAGCGCGGCGGGAGCTGGAGGATCAGCGCGCGCTGCCAGGGTCCGCTGAGACTGAAGAACATCTCCAACGGCTACCACCACTATGTCGAGGAGGTCGCGCCGGGTGCGACCTGTCTCGGCGGGGGCATCGACTGCCTCAAGCGTGTCGGCGGCGGCTTGTACGACACGTTTTCGTCTCGCCCGGGCACCGACGCGGACAGCGACGGGACGCTCCACCGCTCCGCGGATTAGTCGCTCGGCCCGGAGAGGCCTTTGGACCGCCTCGCATCAGGCGGCCACGACACGCTCAAGCTCGTCGAGGCATCCACGCCACCCCTCATCCTGGCCGTCGCGACGCTCGTCGGTCGAGATGCGGCTGTTGACCAGGAGCACCGTGGTCGAGCCCTCGGCTTCCGAGAATGACAGCTCGATCAGCTGCTCGTTGGAGGGATCGTCATCAAAGGTCCAGCTCATCATCAGCCGGCGCGGCGGATCGATCACCGTGTATTCGCCGTGGGCTCCGGCCTCCGTGCCGTCAGGCCTGCGCATCACCACCCGGACCCTTCCGCCCACCCGGAGATCGACCTCGGCTTCCGGCGTGTCCCAGTCGGGGGCGCAGTGAAGCCAGCGCCGCATCACCTCGGGGCTGGTCCAGGCATCGAAGACGTCCCGGGCGCAAGCGGCGAACGTCCGCTCGATCCGCACCACACGGTCGGGCTCTTGGGTCACGGTTGCTCCTTATCCTCGTCCAGGTACTCGCCGACGACATCGAACAGGCGCTCCCAGCGCGCCCGCTGGCTTTCTATCCACTCCGAGGCTTCGGCAAGCCTCTCGGGCCGCAGCGCGAGCCTATGAGTCCGCCCCACGATCACGCGGCTCACGAGACCTGCCTCCTCCAGCATTCGTAGGTGCCGGCTGATGGTCGGCTTCGCAACCCGGAAGTCGTGCGTCACCTCCCCGACCGTCGCCGGTCCTCCGCTGAGGCGCTCGACGATCTCGCGCCGGAGCGGGTGGGCGAGAGCGCTGAACGTATCGTTAGTCATTATGCTAACTATAGGAGATCTGTCCGTGGACACAGACCGGAGGTAGCACGCTGATGACAGAGCACAGGATCGGCCTACAGGAGGAGTGGCAGGCGGCGCGGGACGAGTTGCTCAAGGAGGAGAAGGAGCTCACCCGCCGCGGCGACGAGCTGGCCAGGAAGAGGCGCGAGCTGCCCTGGGTCCTGGTCGAGGAGGAGTATCGGTTCGAGACCGACGATGGCACCAAGACGCTCGCCGATCTGTTCAACGGCCGTTCTCAGCTGGCCGTGTACCACTTCATGTTCGGACCGGGATGGGAGACGGGCTGCCCGGTCTGCTCCTCGATCACCGACACGCTCGATCCCCAGGTTCCCCACCTCACGGCCAGGGACACGACTCTGCTGCTCTCCTCGCGAGCCCCGCTCGAGAAGCTCCTCGTCTTCAGGGAGCGGATGGGCTGGCGCATCGACTGGGTCTCGAGCGGCGGCAGCGATTTTCACCGTGATCTCGGTTTCCTGTCCACCGAGGAGGAGCTCGAGCCGTTCCTGAAGGGCGATATCCCGCCGACCGTCGAGCGAAATGCGCGCCTGTGCGGAACCGACGTACTGGGGTACGTCTCCGAGGGACCGGGCCTGAGCGTCTACGCGCTCGCGGACGGGAACGTCTACCGGACGTATGTGACGAGCGCGCGTGGCCTGGAGCCCGCGATGGCGTACTACGGCCTGCTGGACCGGACCCCGAAGGGTCGCGCCGAGAGTGCCTCGGAGCCTTTGTGGATCCGATACCACGACGAGTACGATCAGACACCCAGTTCCGGAGCCCGCGAATGACACCGTTTCAGGTCGCGCGCAGGCACCCGGAAGCAGTCGCGGGGCTGATCGCCACGGCCGGGGTGGCGTGGTGGTGGACCGCCAAGCGGATGTCTGGGATGGACGCGGGTCCCGGCACCGCGCTGGGCACTCTCGGCTGGTTCACCGGCTCGTGGGTGGTGATGATGGCGGCGATGATGCTGCCCTCGTTCGCTCCCACCCTTGGCGCATATGTGACACTCACCCGCCGCCGGGGGCGATGGCTGCTCTTCGCCTGTGGCTACCTGCTCGTATGGACCGTCGCCGGCGTCGCCGCATACGGGACCTTCGAACTGGGCAAGAGCCTGCTCGCGGGCGAGCTGGCGTGGCACCGCGGTGGGAGGTGGCTCGCCGCCGGAGTGATCATGGCAGCGGCCGCGTATCAGTTCATGCCTCCGAAACGAGCATGTCTGACGCGGTGCCGGGGCCAGCTCGGCGACCGGCACGGTCTGCGCCAGAGCTGGCCGGCCGCACTGGCCATGGGCGCGCGCAGCGGCGGCTGGTGCATCGGCTGCTCATGGGCACTGATGGCCGCACTGTTCGCGCTGGGCGTCATGAGCCTCACCTGGATGGCGCTCATCGCCGCACTGGTTGCGCTCGAAAAGACCTCCCCCTGGCCCCTCGCGGCACGGATCGCGACGACGACCGTCCTCGCCGTGGTCGCCGTCGGAGTCCTCGCCGCTCCGCACCAAGTTCCCGGCCTCATCGTGCCGGGCTCCCCCGGGATCCACTCGATGAAGGCCATGGGTTAGCTCGCCCAACCGCAATCTCGAACCGCCCGGCACATCAAGCGAGCAAGCGCGACGGATCGAGATCGCCTTCGACCGAGTCGAGGATTCCATCTACCTCATCGAACTCGTCGATGACTTCAATCAGCGCCAGGGCCCCGACAGCCCATGGCCGAAAGCCGTCCTCGAGGAGTGGGTCGCGCGCAGCCCGCTGGCGAGGGTCACCCTTCACGAGACCGACTGACGCACTGCCGCAGCGCGGGGATCGGCTCGGCAAGGGCGCAGCACAGGTCTGACGCGAGCGCGTCCCGCGGCCCGGCGGTCCGGGGGCCAGACTCCAGGCGAGGTCGATGTCGCCCTCGCCGAGCAGCGCGTCGACGAACCCGCGCGGCGATGAGTTCATCATGATTGCATGGCTTTGATTGAGATCCGTGATGTGCCAGAAGACGTCCACCGGACCTCAAGGCGCGGGCTGCCGCGGCGGGACGTCGCTGAGCGACTACGTCCGGGGCGAGCTCACGCGTGTCGCGCGCACGCCGACTCCCGAGGAGCTCGATGAGCGGATCCGAACCCGCGCCGCCACCGGCGTGAGCACCCGAGACATCCTCGCCGCTCGCGACCGCGGTCGCCGCGAGTGACATGGGTCGTTGACGCGTCAAGCGCCGTCGCATACCTGCTTGACCCGGGATCGGACACCGAACGTCCGGGACGCTCGGTGACATACACGCGCTGGTAATGCAACGAACAATCTGAGGTGACCGTTGCCGGGCAGTGGGCAAGATCACGCTTGAGAGCGAACAACGTTTTGAGGTCTTCGCAGGAGGAGCTAGCAATGGCAAAGATTCGACCTTCCACAGCCGCCGACTTGCCGGTCCAGCCGGAGATACCCCGCTCCCGATTTGCGGAGGGCATGGCCCGTCCCGAGACCTATGCGCGCGAGCTGCACCTTGGACGGTTTAGCGAAGGCATGGAGGCTCACCCAGATTGGCCCGAGCACAGCCCCCGCGGGCGGTTCAGCTTGGGTCAAGAAGAGCTGCCGGACGCCGATCAGGAAAAGCACCTGAGGCGGCGCTACAGCCAAGGACTCGAAGGTGACAGGTCGGTGGGGGCCTCCTGATCGGAGGCCGCCGGCAACGAGATGAACGCCGAGTCAGCAGGCCCGTGAGCCAGATTCTCTAACGCCGGTCGACCCAGAGGACATCGATGCGGATCTGGGTCAGCGACAGGAGCGGCACCGCGATGATGAGCCCGAGGAGGCCGAACACCTCCCCGACGGCGACCACACCGATCGCGATCACCGCCGGGGGCAAATGCACGGACCGCGCCATCACGAGCAGTCCGATGAGGTTGGCTTCGACTTGGTGGACGGCGATGATGACCAGAAGCACGAGGTCGACGAGCTGCTCGAACAGCAGGCCGCCTGCAGTAAACCCAGCGCGAGCAGTACCGCGCGGGAGGCGACTCGCGGGTTGGGCTGCGGGCGCGGTCGCCGCGGCGGCAGCCGAGCTCGCGCCCACGCCGGCAGTGACACCTGCGTTCAGGCATCGCGCCTGGCGCGTCTCGTGCATGGCGATCAGCGGCGAGTCGCCTCGACCCAGCCCAGCGGCAGATTCTTGAGCGTGCCTTGCCGCACTCCCTCTTGGACGGCCTCCTCGAAGCTGCCCTCTCGCCAGCGGTCGGCTCCCGTCATGCGGGCCAAGACCGGCCGCGGCAGCGGCCCGATCGCGCGGAGGCTTTTCTGCAGCTTGCGGGCCTCGGCGGCGACGGTCGCTTGATGTCGACTGGCGTATGCCATGCGCGTGCTCCTTTACATGAAGACGCCTACTGGTGTACCTCGGAGGCGCCCTGAATCACCGAGGCTGGTCATCCGCCGAACGCGACGCGTTCGCCGGCGGACACCGCTCGGCCGCTGGAGGCTAGGGTTGACCTGTGATCGAGCGCACGGACCCACGGCACGTCGCCGTCCTCCTCGACGCCGATCCCGATCTCGCCAACGGCCTCAGCACCGAGGAGGCGCTGGCGGCACGCGCCCGCGCCGTGGCCGGTGTCGTCGAGCTGGAGCCGCCGACCTGGGACCCGACGCCGCTCTGCGAGCGTGCGGAGCCTGGGTGGATGGGTCTGCTTGTGCTCGACGGGCTACTCATACGGCGAGTCAATGTCGGCCGGCGCTCTGCCTGTGAGCTCTTTGGCCCCACCGACCTGATCCGCCCCTGGGATACCGACGGGGAGTACGACCCGCTACCGATCTCGGTCGACTGGCTGGTCCTCAGGCCGACCCGGCTCGCGCTGCTCGACACCGCGTTCATGCTGCGGATCGCGCGGTGGCCGACGATCAGCAGCCAGATCGTCAGCCGCGTCGCCCAGCGCGCACGCTATCTCGCCCTGACTCAGGCAGTCACGCATCTGCCACGGGCCTATGCTCGCCTCCTGATCCTCTTCTGGCTGCTCGCCGAGCGGTGGGGGAAGGTCACGGCGGCCGGCATTCACGTCACCTTGCCGCTCACTCACGAGGTGCTCGCAATGCTGATCGGTGCCCGCCGGCCGACGGTCACGATCGCGCTCCAGCGATTGACCCGGTCAGGGTTTCTCATCCGCGAGCGCAGCGACCGGTGGCTGCTGACCAACAGCGCGATCGCCTGCCTGGGGCAGCCCGAGAGCCTCGGTCTCGTCGACGGGGAGGACGGCGGGGACGCTGACGAGGCGGGATCGAGCTGAGGCGCCGGAGGGGGGGTCACCCACCGGCGGTCGCGTCGATCGACGCCGCGTTGACTCGATCGATTCGGCTTGCCACCAGCTCGGCCGCGTCTTCCTCCTGCTCGAGGATTCGCTGGGCGACAAGCTCGGTGTCGGGATCATGCGAGTGACGCGCCAGCTGGCCCAGGATGTGATACAGGCCGATCTCCAGGCTCTCCAGCGTATAGATGCTGATCGCCAGGTCTGCTGGGCTGTGGCCGGTGACCAGCTTCAGGCCGATTCGCAGCGGTCCGGTGCTGATGTGAGGTTCGGTCCGGGCCGGCGCCGGGACGTCATATGCGGCGAGCCGCTCCTCGATCAGGCGCACATGTCCCCGAGTCTGGAGCAAGTGGTCGGCGTAGATCTCCGAGGTCGCCCTGTCGGCGCCGATCCGACAGGCCGCTTCCAGCAGCCGCAGATCAAGCCGCTCCACCGCGTGAATGTCGGTCAGGTAGCCGATTATCGGTCCGTCAGAGCAATTGAGCACGACCGTCTCCGGGTCGGATGGCCAGCATAGGCGTCATCCGTGCACATGGCCCGCTCTGTTGTTCGTCGTCATACATTTACTCCGCAGCCGTGACATTTGTACGCGGCCGATCGACCGCTGGCGAGGAGCCGGTGAGCCGCACCCGGCCCGCGGCCGGCTCGGCAACGGACGATGTCGTCCACCGAACACAACCGCTGAGTCGCGAGGAAAGCGGTGTTAAGTTAGCCGCAGAGAGCAGTGCCGGTGAACCGCCGGCGAGCGGATAGCAGGACAGGCCGGGGCGGACGCCGAGTCTGACTCCGTTCGGCTGCTGCCTCCGTGACCATGAGAATCAACTGAGAGGAGGACAGTCGGCGTGACTGTGCATGCGCACTCGCCGCAGCTTCCCGGGGTGGGACTGGCCGTTGCGGTGACCGAACGAGGGACCACGACCGGCATCGAGCTGCAGGGTGAATGCGATCTCGCGGCGAGCGCGATGTTGCGCGACGCCATCCGTGACGCGTTCGAGCGCGAACCCGAGTTCCTGGTGCTCGATCTCGGTGGCGTCAGCTTCATCGACTCGAGCGGCATCCACCTCGTCGTCGAGCTCGCTGAGCGCTCTGTCGCCCGGCACGTGAACCTGGCGATCATTCCGGGTCCGAAACCCGTCCACCGCGTATTCGAACTCAGCCAGTTGGCGGATCAGCTCCCGTTCGTGGGGCTCGGTCGCGGTTGCCGAGGGCCGTCGTCGTGAGGAAGTGAGGTGGAGTGCTCCCCGTTCTCTGCTCACACATGGGTGCGAATAAACCATCCGCTGATGACGAGCCGTGCAGACATGAGCTATCTGGAGGAGATCTGGCCGACAGAGCGACAGCTCGCCGCCGACCTGCTGGCATTGCACCAGCGCATCTCGGGTGCGGCGAGCGGTACCGCTGAGGTCTACCTTCGCGCCGGCACGCTGTTGTGCCTACTGGAAGGATTTGCACTCACCGCGACCGGACACCTCCACTCGACCCTGCCATTCTCGGACCGCGCCCGGATGCCGACGCCGGCAGGCGCGCGGGAGTGTCGCTGCCCGGCTCACGGCCGCGCTCGAGTGCGAGATCAAGCGAGCCACCGGCCGGGAGCTCGCTGCCCCCATCGCCGTCGCAGGCTCGACCGAGATGATCGTCGAGATCTTCAAGCTGACGGCGCCAGCCTAGCCCGTCGACAAGCCGGTCCAGACGCGCACGGTCATCTGGCAGACATGTTGTGTCACGATATCGTGTTACGATATAGGTGTCACTATAAAAGGAGGGCTGCCATGAGGCCGCCGACATCAGATCTCACCGCGGGTGAGCGCGCCCGCTCGGTCCGCGCCGATCCCGGGGCTCCCCAACGCATCAACGATTCCACGGACCCGCGGTACGGGGAGCTGCTGCTTGACCCGCTCGAGGCCGCGAGCGATGCGCCCCCCATCATCGATCCGACCGACCCGGAATGTGGCCGGCGGCGCGATCGCGCGCGGTGATGCGGTCGGTCAGCATCCCGCCACTGCGCGTGGGTATGAGGCTCGCTCGCTAAGTCTCGGAACCCCGACGCCCCGAGCGCCGCTGTCGATCTGACCTTCGCAACGACCGATCAGCGGAGGGCCGTTCCGCCGGCTGCTGTCCCGCCAATCGCGGTGCAGAGCTTGGAACCGGGCGGCTGCCGAGTCCGCGGATCGCGCGCGCGGCGCCGATCGCGGTAGCGATCCACGCGGCCAGCGCCACCCACGCCCAGATGCGCCCGAAGTCCCGCATCCACGTCAGCCCGGTGACCGCGCCGACGGTGATGCCCATGATCGAATACATGCCCAGGGGAAAGACGGTCGCCCAGCGGCGCACGTCATACCGCGGGCGGGTCCAGAGGGCCTCCGCGCCGATCAGCGCCGGTAGCCAAGCGATCGTCAACAGCGACAGCACCACGCTGGAGACCCGGAGCGGGTCGTGAAGCGCGCTCAATGCGCGCACCATGCCAGCCGCACGGGCAGTCTCGGCGCACGCGAGCGTTGAGATCGCCAGCGCGCCCGCCGACACCCAATGATCGCCGGCGCCCAAACGCAGCTGAGCGAATTCAAAGCGCGCGAGCACCACGACGTAGCCGCCGAGTGCGAACGCGAACAGGAGAAGCCCGCCGAATCCGAGCCAGCCCAGCACCAGGCGTTGCGCCAAGGCGGCGGCGAGGACGGCCAGCGACTGCGGCGCGACGACGACGAGAAAGGCTGCGCCGGTCAGGGGAAGGACGCGGGCCTTCCAGACGTCGCCGAGGAGGATCAGGCACAGGCCCGTGGCAATCGCCAGCAGCGTGCACCCGGCCCAGGACCAGCCAAGCACCGTCAACCGCACGCCCAGGACGGCGGTGCCGGCGACCGCCGTCGAGCGAGGACGGCTGCCGGGCCTCTTCTCGCCAGCGCGGCCGGTCGACCAGAGCGCGGTGCAGACAGACGACTCCGAGCACTCCCCACCCAATTGCCGTCAGCGTCAGCAGCGCCCGTGACAGCGTCACGCGGCCGTCCGCATACATGGCGACCGACACGATGCCGGTCGCCATGACCGCGCCTCCCGCATCGGGTCCGAGGGCCTCAGTGAGGCGGCCTGCCCTGGCGGGGACAACCATCACGTCGAACCGCGATTGGGGATCTTCGGTACTCCGGTCCTACGCTCGCTGAGCGCTCGAAGGGGCCGCCTCGGAGCCCCTCGCCTCGTCCGGGGGGGAGGCCGGGTGTCGCGTCGGAGGGGTGGCGCCATCGCTGCTGCGTTCGAGTGCGCCCCATAAGGCGTGCATCGTCGGCGCGAGGTGGGCGAGCTCCTCCATATGCAGCTCGCTGAGCGTCTCGAGGCGGCGGGCGCCCTCAGCGGTGAGGCGCAGGCGCACGACGCTGAGGTTGTCGAGGTCTTGGCTTCGCTTGACCAGCCCGGCGGCTTCAGCGCGGTCGATCAACCCCACCACGCTGTGGTGGCGCAGCAACAGATGATCGGCCACATCGCCGATCGTCGGTCCACGCCCATCGGGGTGGCCGCGGATCGCCAACAGCAGCTGGTGTTGCGCGGGCGTCAGTCCAGCGGGCGCGGCTTGCTGCTCGCTCCAGCGCACAAACCGCCGCAGCCCGTCGCGGAATTGCAGCAGCCGCCGGTAGTCCTCGTCGGTCGGGCTCGCGGGCATGAATTCGCATTCTCCCGCGCCCCCGGACGCGTCGCCTGTAACCCCCGCGACTTGATGGATGACCTTGATCGTCATGTCCTGACACTCCAGTATCGTGTTACGACATCGTAACGCGACAATCCTGGGCGCTCGGCCACCTCGCGCGGCTGACATGCCTGGAGCGTCGTGAACAGCAGGCCACGCGATGTCGTTCCGCGTCGCTGTCGGCGGACCGGAGCGAACGCTCACCACAACAATTGGGCGCTCGACCGTGTTCTAGGCATCGTCCCGCTTTCCCCGACCATCTGTGAGGCTCATGAAGCGCTGTCTGCCATTTCTCCTGTCCCTGCTCGCTCTTGCCGTTCCGGCAACGGCGGGCGCCACCACCTTCGGTGCCGAGGTCGGCAGCGCCTTCACCAAGCAGGTGCGGGGCGAGTGGTCGCAGACCCGGGTGATGAGCAACCTCAACGCGCTGTATAAGGCCGGGGGCCGGGTGGGGCGCGCTGATTCTGACTGGGCAGCCACGGAGCCCAAGGCCTCGGTTCGTGGCCGCCATACCTATGACTGGGCCTATGACGACCTGATCGTCTCTGAGATGGCGTCCGCGCGCTTGCACTGGGAGCCGACGCTGGCGTTTGCGCCGCGGTGGGCCGAAGTGCACCGCTCGAACGTGCTGCATCTCACGTCAGGGCGAGCGATCGCCTACCTGCCGCCGGCCAGCAACGCGACCTTCGCCGCCTACGCGACCGCGTTCATGAAGCGCTACGGCCCGCGCGGCGCCTTCTGGAAGGCGAACCCGAAGCTCCCCTACGTGCCCGTCACCACCGTCGAGGTGTGGAACGAGCCGGACAACATCCACGACTGGGGGACCGACATCAACCTGTCGGACTACGCGCGCATGTACGAGGCGGTTCGCAGTGCCGTCCACCGCGTCTACCCTCGCGCCCGGGTGATGACCGGCGGCCTGGCGTGGACTGAGTCTTCGCTGCCGCGCCTGCTCAAGGCGTTCCAGGGCCGACCGATGGACGCCGTCGCCGTCCACCCCTACGGAGCGACCCCCAGCCAGACGATCAAGGTGGCCCGGGACGCACTCGCCGACATGCGCCGGTACGGTCGCGGCCAAACGCCAGTCTCGGCCAACGAGTACGGCTGGACCTCGATCCGGCACACGTGGGGCTCGACGAACCCCAGGTACGTCAAGAGCTATGCCTACACCGCGCTTGTCGGGCTGGCCAGGCTGCGGCTCTTTGAGATCGTGCCGTTCTCGTGGGCCGATCCTTCCTGGGGCCTGAGCACGGGGTCCTTCGCCAAGGCGCTGGCGAAGGTCGGCCACCATCGCTGAGCCGGGCGGCCCCTCCGGCCGAGTCGCGCATGCGCCAGACCGGCGCCCGTGCCGGCGGGTTGCTCACGCGCTCGCGGGGGGCTGAGGACCTCCTCGCACATCCAGCCTGGTCTCGCGATAGGCGACCGGCCGGCGGGCACGTCGGAGATCACCTCGGCCATGCGGCGGCTAAGGGTTGCTTCCCGCTGCGGTGGCGTTGACCTTTCGCAACGCGCCCGGGCCGGTGAAGACCGCAGGCCGGCCCAGCGGTGAGGGGACGGTGACGGTCCGGGTCCGCGGTACGTGCGGCCGCTCCACACGTGGACCCAGGGGCCGGGGGGCAGGGTCACGCGCGTGCGGGTGACCCCGGGAGCGGATGCAGGTGCGACGAGCACGTCGCTCCCGAGCGTGAACTCGGCGCTGACAGAACCGAGCTGCGGCCAGGTGAGCCATAGAGGCCGGACGATTGGCGACCCGGGGGTGGATGCCTGCCGTTCGAGCCGTTGGCGGTAGGGAGCGAGCGCGCGGAAGACCCGGGCCCACACAGCGAACCGTCGGCGCGGTACTCGGGGTGGAGTAGACCTGAGTGTTCAGCGCGGGCCGGTTGCCCTCGTGGGTGCGGAGCATCGCGCCTCCAAAGGCGTTCATCTCAGACCACCGTTCGAGCAGTTCCGCGGAGCGAGTGACCAGCGGGCTGGCAAGCCTGGTGTAGCCGCCGGTATCGGAGTGGTTGAGCGCCAAGCCGGATAGGCCGGCCGACAGCATTCCCGTGAGTGCCGAGCGCATCCACCCTGGGCGCTCCAGTCGACAGCTGGTCGCCCATCCAGAAGAGTCGCGCGTATCGAACGTGCGACTTCTCCTGTTGGCCACGGTACGTCGCGATCCGCGCAACCTACCAGGGCGCCCCGTGATCAACAGATCTGGTCAAGGGGTATGCTCGTTCAGCGAGTAAATGACGGAAGTCAGAGCGCCACAGGCCAGACACTGGCGGTCCGCCGCTGCGGCACTCGAATTAGTGCGCCGGCGGCGTGCCCCCACGCGGCGCGAGCTGGCTTTGGAGCTGGGCTTGGCCACCGGCCCTGCGTCCGATTTGGTCGGACGGTTGCGCGCCGCCCGGCTGGTCACGGAACGGCCGGCCGCGGTGCGGGGGCCCGGCCGCCCGACCACTCGGCTTCATCCCCATCCCGATGGGCCCGTCGTCCTGGCTGTCGATCTTCGACACGGCGACTGGCGCCTCGCGGCGTGCGGGGTGGACGGCGAGCCCGAGCTGGTCGCCTCAGGCGTTCATCACGGGGGCAGTGCGGGTGCGGTGCTCGGCCGGTTGCGTCGAGTCATCACGCGGGCAGCGGACCAGCTCGCGGGTCGGGCGCTGGCCGTGGGCGTGGCCGTGCCGGGGCTGACGGCGGGCACCCGCATGCTGGACGCTTCGATGCTGGGCTGGCGCGAGGTGCAGCTCGACGTGATTGCTGCCGGCTTGCCGGTGATCGCCGGCAACGACGCGACGATGGCGGCAGTCGCCGAGGCTCGCGTGCATCCAGGGGCGGGTGTTCTGCTGCATCTCGTGCTCGAGGTAGGGGTCGGTGGCGCGCTCCTGCTCGATGGTCGGCCAGCCCAAGGCGCCCGAGGTCTGGCGGGCGAGTTCGGTCACCTTCCGTTCGGTGATCGCGACCAGGTGTGCGGTTGCGGAGCGAGCGGTTGCTGGGGTCTTGCGTTTGACCCGCGGCGCCTCGCCTTACGGCTTGGCCAACCCGAGCCAGCAGACCCGCGTGGGTGGCTGCGCCGGATCCTCGAAGCCTCACAGCCGGCGGCTGAAGAGCGGCGCTTGCGGGAGCAGCTCGCCGTCGATTTCGGCCGCGGAACCGCCGGCCTGGTCAACGCACTCGACCCGCGAACAGTGACCCTGGGCGGACTCGCCGGACCGCTGCGCGACGCTGCACCAGACGCGTTCCAGCACGCATTCGAAGCGGGGCTCATGAGCGCGCATCGCCGCCCAGCACCAGCGATCGTCAGCGGGCAGGCGGGCGACGATGCCGTGCTCATCGGCGCCGCCCTGGCCACGTTCGATCAGATCCTGGACGCCCCGCGACTGGCGCTCTGGGCCCGTAGGGCAGCATGACCTACCGCCGCAACGCGTTTACTTGGACAGCGTTCGGAGCGCTCTTTGCCTACGGATATCTGAACGCGGTGCTGGGGCCCGCCCTGCCGTACCTCCGCTCGGTCGAAGGCATCTCCTACCTGGTGGCGGCGCTGCACCAAGTGGCCTACGCGATCGGAGGCGGAATCGCCGGAATCCTATCCGCGCGAGATCGCCTCCCCTTCGGCCGCCGAAGCGTGGTCGCTGCAGGGCTAGCTGGCGCCGGGCTCGCAGCGCTCGCCGTGGGGTACGGCAACGCCGCGCCGATCACGATCGCCGGCGCCCTGCTGATGGGCATGCTCGGGACGCTGGCGCTGATCCGAGTGTGGGCCGCGCTAGCCGACGCCCATGGGCCCCGGCGTGCGGTCGCGCTCTCTGAGGGTGAGGTCGCGGTGAGCCTCGCCGGCATCGCTACGCCGCTGCTGATCGTCGCGCTGGCGGGCAGCGCGGCCACCTGGCGCCTGGCATTCGCGATCGGCACTGCCACGATCGCGCTCGCGGTAATCGGCGTGCTGCGCGCCGACTTCCCCTCCCCGCACCCCGCCACGCGCGAGCAGACTCGCGACTCGCGGCTCCAGCCGACGCTCGTGATCGTGTTCGCGATCGTCGCATTGGAGTTCGCTCTCAGCTTCTGGCTCGCCAGCTACCTCAATGACGACGTCGGACTTGCCCGGCAGACCGCGGTAGCGCTGGTCAGCGTGCTCTACGCCGCCAACCTGACAGGCCGACTGCTCGCGAGCCGTCTCGCCCGCACCCACTCTCCCGAGCATCTGCTCTTCGCTGCCATCGGGTGCGTCCTCGCGGGGCTGCCATGCCTGCTCGCCGCGACAAGCGCGACCGCCGCCGTACCCGGCATCGCCCTCGCCGGCACCGGTATCGGTGTCCTGTTCCCGCTGACCTCCGCGCTGCATGTTCAAGCGAGCGGACACACCGCCGACAGCGCGCTTGGTGAGATCCTCGCCGTCGCGGCGCTCGGACAGATCGCCGGGCCGCTCCTCGCCGGCGCAATCGCCCAAGCCAGCAACCTGCGCGTCGGCCTACTTGTGCTCCCAGCACTGACGCTACTCGCCGCAGCCGGACTCACCGGCCACCAGCGTCACACCAGCAACCCCGCCGGCGCGACGCTCCCAGCACGCCGGTGAGCCCGCGCGTCTCTCTCGGCGACCTCACGGAACGTTCCTGGAGCGGCCGGCTCGCCGCCGAGATGAGTCGTGCGCGAGATCCACCCTTCGTGTGTCCGTAGTCTCGTCCAAACTCCCGAGATCAACAGTGAGGAGACGACCATGCCCGGACTGCTCAGCAAGGCCCACACTGTCACCAAGCTCCCCGCTCAGGATCTCGAGCGGGCGCGCTCCTTCTACCGCGACAAGCTCGGGCTCGAGCCGGTCGAGGAGCGCACCGGCGGCCTGCGCTACGTGTGCGGGCCAACCGAGTTTCATCTCTTCAGCTCGTCGGGGACGCCGTCGGGGGAATCGACCCAGATGGCATTCGAGGTCGAGAACCTTGAGACGACCCTGGCCGACCTCCGAGCCCGGGGTGTGAGCTTCGAGCGCTTCGACATGTCCGGCTTCGATGTCCGCGGCGACACGATCGCCGCGCCCGACAACTATCCGAGCAAGGGCACCGGCGAACTCGGCACCTTCTTCTTCGACAGCGAGGGCAACCTAATCGGGATCGCCCAGGCGACCCGCGACGACGCAACACGGGGGTCGCCGAGCCCCAATTGAGTGCTGTCCAGCATGCGCCTCGGGACGAGCACCTCGTCCCTCAGGCAGTTGCGGCAGCGGACGGCGAAAGCGCGAGGGCGATCGTGAGGGCGGAACGCGATCGATGGGACGGCGGCCGATCAGCTCGGCGGACGGAAAGTCGCTGTCGCGGCCCTGCGCATGGCATCCTGTGCCTCGTTCATGTCGAGGAGCGCAGTGGTCTCTGTGCTGACCTGTCCGCTCGCGCCCACCGCCATCGCTAGTGCGACTACGGCGACGTTGTCCGGCGCCTCTAATAGGAACACGCCATCGTGCTCGCCGAACGCCCACCAGATGCCGTGCAGCTTGCATCCCAGCGACTCGGCTGCCTCGGCGGCGATCGAGCCGCGGTCGTGCGGGTTCTCGATCATCGCCTTTATGGCCTCGGCGGAGTATTTGAAGCGACCAAGATAAAGCGGCACGGCAGCCTCCAATCGTTCGCGGACATCGTGCGGCGATTCTCTTCGAAGAACCCGGCGCCGGCAAGGCGGAAATCAGCATGCACCCGAGGGGAGAGTCCAGCGGGCCGCGAGAGTCCAGACACGATGAAGGTGGCCGGCGCGCAGTCGGTGCGGCCTGACCAGCTGCTCGTCAGGACGCTGCGCAGACCGCTGTGACGGCGAAGAGGGTTGCTGGGCGACGGGGTTGACCCCAGACCGACCGTCGGTGAGTATGCGCCCGTGACTCGCGCTCCTAGAGCCGCCCTGTTGGCTGTGATCGCGGTCACCATGGCCGGCAGCGGGGCGCAGGCGGCCAGCGGGGCGAACCCGAGCGTCGAGAAGATCGCACGGACGGTGCACGGCCTCAAGACGAGGTACGGCCTGCGGTCCGTACTGTTCGGGGTCTGGGTGAATGGGCGTCCTCTCACCAGCGGCGCGCTCGGGGAGTCCCAGCCGGGCGTGCGGGCGACGAGGACGGATCAGTTCAGGATCGGCAACACCACGGAGTCGTTCACCACGACGCTCCTGCTGCAGCTTGTTGACGAAGGACGCGTGCGCCTCGATGATCCACTGTCGAAGTGGTTTCCAAGGTTCCCGCGCGCGAACCAGGTAACAGTCGGGATGCTCGCCCGAAGCACGTCGGGCTATGCCGACTACGTGACGACGAAGCGGTTCGTGAAGTCGTTCGACGCTGATCCGTTCCGGAGGTGGAGGGTCCCCGAGCTGCTCAAGCTTGGTTCTAGCCGCCCGGCGCTGTTTGCCCCCGGCACGAGCTGGGCGTTCTCTGACACGAACTTCGTGTTGCTGGGGGAGATCCTGCGACGCGTCGGCGGTATGCCCGTGAACCGACTCCTGCGCCAGCGGATCCTGAACAAGCTCGGTCTTCGCCACACCGCGATGCGGTTCAACTCATACATCCCGGCGCCGGTCATGCATGGGTACACCAACGAGCGGGGGCTCTACGAGGACTCCAGTTCATGGAGCCCGACCTGGGCCGCGTACACGGGCAACATGACCTCCACCCTGGGCGACATGGGCACATGGGCCCGCGCGCTCGGCACGGGAACCTTGCTCTCGCCCGAGTCTCACTCGCTGCAGATCGGGCCACAGAACGTCGGCCTTGGACCTCTCACCGCGAGCCGCTACTACGCGATGGGATTCGGCGTAAGCAACGGCTGGATCGCCACCAATCCCCAGCTGATGGGCTACAACGGAGTCGTCAGCTACCTGCCGTCTAAGAAAATCGCGGTGGTCGTGTTCACCACTCAGGGGCTGAGAGGAAACCCGTCGGTGGCTTACGCTTCGGCGATCTACAACCGCATCGGAGCGCTCCTTGACCCGGCCCACCCGCCCAGCCTCCGCGTCTGCCCCCGCCCTCCCTGCTAGCGCGCGCTCACATGGAGACTCTCGGTCTCGTGACGGCCCGTCTCGCTTGCGGCTATCTGGAGCCACCCCATCGCCCCCACGCCAGGAGGCTACGAACCCGCGGCCGCTGCCCGCGAATCAGCGCTAGTTCTCAGTGGCTCACCCTTCGCGCCGCGCTCCCGAGAGGTGCGCAACGACTACCGGCGTTCTCTTCTGCGTCATTCAGATCGCCGTCTACATTGGAGCTCGCGGACCTTGTGCCATCATCGGCTCCGCGGGGGCTGGCCCTTCCCCCCACCGGTCCTCGGGTCCTGGGATCGTCAATCCATAGATGATCCACAGACTCAGCGCGAACACCGCCAGCGACCAGAACGGGTACGCGGGGATGTCGAGCAGCGCCCCGATCGCTGCAAGTGAACCAGCGGCGATTCCGAAGTAACGCCCGAATGCTCCACCCCGAAACAACGACAGCGACGCGAGGATCTCAAGGATCCCGAGGATTAGCGTAATCCAACCCCAGCCCTTGAGGCTGGCGAAGAAGTAGTGGGTGTCATGCACGAAGAACTTCGAATTTCCGATCGCAGCGATTCCGTAGATGATGTTCAGCACGCCGCCGATCATCAGCAGCGTCGCGGCAAATACGGCTCGGCCAACGCCTCTGACTTTGTCCATCGTTGAGTTCCTTTCTAGAGCGGGATGCCACGTAACCACTCGCCGCCAAGAACGCTGATCCATGGGCCTCCGGCGAACAACGTCGCCGGGTTCGCGCTATAGCGGTCGGCTGAGCTGGGGCTCATGGGCGGAGGCTACGTCGGCCGTGGGCAGTCGACCGGCCGCCAACGACGATTCACCCAGGTGAACGTGAATCGTTACGGACGTGGTCGGGAGAAGTACCGCGTCGGCGACTGGTGAGAGCCCGCCGTGCTGAGTCCTCTGTCTCGTCAAACGCAGTGGGGCGTCCCCGGTCCTTGAGCGATTTCACGTTCACCTGGGTGATTGGGCCAGGGCAGCCGTTCCGTGGCTCGTCGCTGACCTACCGTGAGGTTATGGCCGTCAGCTCGCCCGATTTCCATGATGCAGATTTGGACCGACGGGGCTGCCCCTCACAGATCGCTCGGGGTCGTGCCGATTGGCCGTCGTGGGCCCGGTGGAACCGCGCGTCCGCGCGGCGCTTCACGATCGGGGTCGAGGAGGAGCTCATGCTGCTGGACCCCTCGGATTTCTCCCTCGCCCAGTCGGGCGAGAAGGTGCTGAGGCGTCTTCCGGGCGAGCTGCGCGCGCACATGGAACCGGAGACTCACGCGCCGGTGATCGAGCTTGCGACGGGCATCCATTCGGATGTTTCCGGGGCGGTGGCGGAGCTTGCGGCGCTGCGAGCCGTGCTGGATCGAGAGCTTCGCGCGATGGGACTGATTGCCGCATCGGCGGGCACGTATCCGCTGGCCTACTCGGGCGAGACTCGGCTATCCGGGTCCGCGCGCTACGGGGTGGTCGCCGATTCGATGCGGATGCTGGCGCGCAGAGAGCCGACGCTCGCGCTGCATGTCCACATCGGCGTTCCTGACCCCGAGGACGCGATCCGCGTGCTCAACGGCCTACGGGACGCGGTGCCGGTGCTGCTTGCCCTATCGGCCAACTCACCGTTTACCAAGGGTCACGACAGCGGGTTTGCCTCCGCCCGCACCGTGATCTTCCAGGCCTTCCCACGTACCGGCACCGCGCGGCGGTTTACCGCCTACGCGGACTATGTCCAGGCGGTGGACGCGCTGATCGCCTCTGGGGCGTTGCCCGATCCGAGCTTTTTGTGGTGGGACGTGCGCTTGCAGCCCGCGCTGGGAACGGTGGAGGTCCGGGTGATGGATGCCCAGATAGCCGTTGCGGACACCGCCGCGCTGATCGCGCTGGTTCAGTCGCTGGCACGGATCGAGCTAGAGGACGAGTCCGTCGACCGTCGCGTGGGCCCGGAAGTGCTGGCGGAAAATCGCTTCCTCGCGGCTCGTGACGGGTTGGACGCCCGGCTGATCGACCCCGAGAAGCGCGTACTGGTGCCGGTCAGAACGCTCCTGGACACGCTGCTCGCGGCGTGCCGTGCCGATGCCGATGCGGTTGACTCGGTCGAGCTCGACCGGGTCAGCCGCCTCGCGGGGGCAAACGGCGCCGAGCGCCAGCGTGTCTGGGCCAGCGAGGATGGGCTGGTCCAGCTTGTCTCGAAGCTCACGCAGCGCTTCGCGGCACCGAGCACACGATCGCGGCAGAGGACCCCGCCGGTGCCACGCTGTGAAGGCAAGCTCCAATGATCCGCCAAGACTCGGGTCGCGTTTCACGTACTCCAGGGTGACGGCCTGGGTCGAGTTCGACCGTGCCGTTGCACTTGCCGAGCGATGCGAGCTGGAGGCGCCCGCGGACCGGCGGAGGCAGGTTCGCGACGAAATTCACTCGGACGTCTGCGAGCGCGGCTACGATTCGCGAGCGTTGGACGTTCACGCAGGACTACGGATCTAAGGAGCTGGACTCGAGCGTGCTGAACATCCCGCTGGTGGGCTTCCTGCCGGGCAGCGACGAGCGCGTTACCGGGACGATCGACGCGATCTCGCGTGAGCTCGCGGCGGAAGAGGCTGCCCGACGTGGATGACAGCGCTGCAGCCGAGACTCACGGGCCGACCGAACCGCGGTCTGGCGTGTCGCCGCGGAGGATGCTGATCCCTCTCGCCCTGACCCAGTTCGTCGCGAGCTTCGCCGGTTCGAATATGAACGTCGCGATCAACAGCATCAGCAAAGACCTCGACACGACGATCCACGGTGTGCAGACCGCGATCACGCTGTTTCTGCTGTGCATGGCGGCGCTGATGATCCCCGGCAGCAAGCTCACTGACATCTGGGGCCGCAAGCGATGCCTGACCAGGGGTCTCAGCCTCTACGGGATCGGGGCGGTGATCGCCGCGCTCGCACCCGGCCTGGGCGTTCTGATCGTCGGCTACTCGGTGTTCGAGGGCGTCGGCTCGGCCCTGATGATCCCTCCGATCTACATCCTCGCAACGCTGGCGTTTAGCGACCTTCAGTCGCGAGCCCGAGCGTTTGGCGTGATCAGCGGCATGGGCGGGATCGGCGCCGCGGCGGGACCGCTGATCGGCGGCCTGATCACCACCACGATCAGCTGGCGTGCCTCGTTTCTGCTCCAAGCCGCGATCGTCGCGACGATCATCTACCTCAGCCTCAAGATCACCGACCCGATCCCGGCGGACCCGACACGCCCATTCGACACGGTTGGAGCCGTGCTATCGGCGGCCGCCATGTCCTTCCTGGTCATCGGAATCCTGCAGGCCGGCAACAACAACACGCTGTTGGTCATCTTCCTCGGGCTCGGAGCCGCATCGCTGATCTGGTTCTTCCTGCACATCCGCTCCAGCGAACGGGCAGGCAGAGAGCCGCTGCTGTCCCTCAGCCTGTTTCGTAACCGCACCTCGAACCTGGGGCTCGTCACCCAGAACATCCAATGGCTGCTGCTGATGGGGATCACGTTCGTCGTCTCGGTGTTCCTCCAGACCGAGCGCGGTTTCAGCGCGATCAAGACCGGCGTCATCTTCACCGCGGCTACCGCCGGCATCCTCATCTCCTCCCTTTCCGCCGAGCGACTCGCCAAGAAATACTCGCAACGAACCCTGATCCGCGCAGGCTTCGTCGTCACGATCGCCGGCGTCGGGCTGCTGCTCGCGATCGTGAAAGCCTCGCACCACGTTGTCGCGTTCACACCAGGGTTACTGCTGATCGGCCTCGGCCTCGGCCTCATGCTCACCCCGTCGGTCAACATCGTGCAATCCAGCTTCCCCGAGGAGAAACAGGGCGAGATCTCAGGCCTCTCCCGCAGCGTCTCCAACCTCGGCTCGTCGCTCGGCACCGCGATCGTCGGCACGATCCTCGTCTCAGAACTCTCCACCGGCAACCAGTCATACGTCCTCGCGATGATCAGCCTCGTCGCCCTCGCCCTGATCGGGCTGGCAGCCGCGATGTTCCTCCCCGCAAACCCGGAGCGGCAGCCCAGCAGCTCTGTCGAGCCGCCGCCTTCAAACCAGTTCCACGTGGCCCCGGAGCACCCATGAGCGACGAGCGTCCGTCGCCGATGATCATCAAGATTCTCGTCCAGGATCACTGGCGTCGCCGACCGAGTCAATCGCGAACGCGGCGCGCCCGCTCCCATCACGAACGAATCCGCCCGGCCACCAAGTAGAGGGTCTGCGCCGGTGACGGAGCGAGATGGCTGGGGTCTCAGCTTCCTGTCATGCGAGTCGGCACATCTCTCGTTCCTCGAGTGCTCCCGCGCGACTCCTCGCGGATTCTTGAGCTCGACGGGGGACTGACATAGCGTCGTGGTCGCCACCCGGCGTGCGCGAGCTAGCGAGCTACCGGATCTCGTGGCTGCGCCACGACGTGGTCGCCGGACTGGTGCTGACTACGTTGCTAGTGCCGCAGGGAATGGCGTACGCCGAGCTCGCCGGTCTGCCGGCGATCACGGGCCTCTACACGACGATCCTGTGCCTCATCGGCTACGCCGCGTTCGGGCCGTCGCGGATCCTGGTGCTCGGCCCCGACTCGTCGCTGGGGCCGATGATCGCGGCGACGATCCTCCCGATCATCGGCTCAAACGGAAGTCCGGAACGGGCGATCGCGTTGGCGTCCATGCTCGCGCTGATCGTCGGGGCGATCATGATCACGGCCGGGATCGCGAAGCTCGGGTTCGTCGCCGACCTCCTCTCCAAGCCAACACAGATCGGCTACATGAACGGCCTGGCGCTGACGATCCTGATCGGACAGCTCCCCAAGCTGTTCGGATTCTCGACCGACGCCAACGGCCTGATCAACGAGGCCAAAGCGTTCGTTAACGGACTCGCCGCCGGCGAGACCGTCAGCGCCGCCGTCGCCGTCGGCGTACTCAGCCTCGCTCTGATCCTGGTGCTGGGGCGGTGGCTGCCGCGGATCCCCGGAGTGCTGGTGGCGGTCGTCGCCGCGATCGCAGCATCAGCGGCATTCGATCTGGCCCATCACGGCGTCTCGCTCGTCGGAACCCTCCCCAAGGGGTTCCCGCCGCTGACAGTGCCAAACCCGATATCCGACCTTCCACTATTAGTCGCCGGGGCGCTCGGGATTGCGCTCGTCGCGCTCACGGACACGATCTCGACGGCCTCCTCGTTCGCCGCTCGCACGGGGCAAGAGATCGACGGAGACGGGGAGATGATCGGAATCGGAGCCGCGAACGTCGCCGCGGGGTTCTTCCAAGGATTCCCGGTCAGCACGAGCGGGTCGCGCACCGCGGTCGCCGAACAGGCCGGCGCCAAGACGCAGCTCACCGGACTCGTCGGAGCGGCGCTGATCGTGCTGATGCTCGTGCTCGCGCCTGGGCTGCTCAAGAACCTCCCAAACCCCACGCTCGCCGCCGTCGTCATCGCGGCATCACTCTCGCTGGCCGACGTGCCCGGGACGGTACGACTGTGGCGTCAGCGTCGTGTCGAGTTCCTGCTCTCGATCACCGCTTTCCTCGGCGTGGCGCTGCTCGGCGTGCTGGAGGGCATCGCGGTCGCGGTGGCACTGTCGATCCTCAACGTGTTCCGGCGAGCATGGTGGCCCCATCAGACGACGCTCGGCCGCGTCCCCGGGATGCCCGGACAGCACGACCGAGAACTGCACCCCGATGCCGAGCAGCTGACCGGCCTAGTGATCTTCCGCTTCGACGCACCGCTGTTCTTCGC
Organism: uncultured Solirubrobacteraceae bacterium; assembly: GCA_963731395.1. Taxonomy (GTDB): domain Bacteria; phylum Actinomycetota; class Thermoleophilia; order Solirubrobacterales; family Solirubrobacteraceae; genus Palsa-465. The sequence continues at coordinate 12,262 of CAVSVH010000021.1, read as the reverse complement.
CAACGCGAGGACCTTTCGCGAGCAGATCCGCCGGCTCGCCGCCGCCGAGCCGCGGCCGCAGTGGATCCTCATCGCCGCCGAGCCGATCACCGACGTGGACACCACCGCGGCCGACATGCTCGCCGACCTCGACGAAGAGCTCAACGCCAACGGCACCTCGCTCGTATTCGCCGAGCTCAAGGATCCCGTTCGCGCGAAGCTCGAGCGCTACCAGCTGATCGGGCCCCTGGACCCCAAGCACTTCTTCCCCACCATGGACGTCGCTCTGGCCACCTTCCGTCAACAGACCGGCGCTCACTGGACACGGTTAGCCCAGACGAGCGTGGCGCCAACCTAGGCCCGGGTAAACCTACCCCGCAGTTCGGCGGATAGCTGTACGCAAGTGTCGAGCCAGATCAAGCCATGCCGAGGATTCTGGCTTTCTGATGTGAGAACTCTTCGTCGGTCAGGACTCCTTGCTCGTGCAGGTTGCCCAGTTCGGCCAGGCGCTCGGTGTCCTGGGCGGTGATCCCGCTTGCAGCCGCGGGAGCGCGAGCGGAGGTGGTGGCTGCTTGCTGGCCTTCGTCGTAGGCCTGCTGCTGCTCCTCCTCCTGCCTGCGCGCCCGGTGCTTGCCCATCGCATATGCCCCGCCTCCGACCGCGGCTGCCCGCAGCAGCGGGCGACGGCGTCTGAAGAGCGGCATCGCTACGCCTGCCCTTCCTCATCGAGCGGCAGTCCCATCGCGACCATGATCTCCGGGGCCGCCGCGATGATTCGCGGACCGCCGACCTGCGGCGCGATCGCACGCAGCACGCCGACCAGGTCTTCGGGGGTCACTCCTTCCTCCAGCGCGTTTGCGATCTGCCACGCGTATGACGCCGGTGGCGCATCAAGGGCGATCAGCGCAGCGATCTTGACGAGCGCGAAGGTGCGCGCGTCCAGGCCGCTGCCCTCGCGATTGAGCTCACGCAGCCCGACCGCCTCCTCCAAAACCTCCAGGTTGCCGGCCGAGATCCCCGACAGCTTCTGATGCGTTTCTGTTCCAACAACAGCCATCTGATGTTCCTTTCGATCGCAGGGATGCGGCTGCCCGCGCAAGGGCGGCCGGCACCTGCAGTTCGCGACGCTCGCGGGTCCTATGAACCGGCGGCGACACCCGCCGGCGGCTGCAGCGCCTCCTGAAGCTTCTTCGTGTCCTCTTCGGACAGCGAGGTCTTGATCACGGTGCCTCCGTACTGCTCGAGAGCCGCGATCGCCTTATCTGGTGTGGCCTTCTCGATCACCATGAACAGCGCCGATGTGCCCGGCTTGAGGTGATCGCGGACCTGCTGCTGGAAGGCCTTGTCGATCCCCTTCTCCCCCATGTGGCCGAACAGCGCCCCCAGACCAGCGCCCATCGCCCACCCGGCGAACGGGATGAAGAACAGCAGCCCGAACAGCAGCCCCCAGAACCCACCCCAAACGGCCCCGCCAGCGGTCGAAGCCCCACCGTGGGTGGTGTGGACGTGATATTTCCCTTCCGGGTCGCGGGAGATCGCAGCGACCTGGTCAGCCTGGATGATCAAATCCGACTCCAGTTGCTGAACGGTCGCCCGCGCCTGCTCCGCGGTGCCCTGGTCCGGATAGCCAATCGCAACTAGGGTTGCCATTGCGCACTTCTCCTTTCAATTGGACTGCTGACGTCGGCGCCAACGGTTCGGTTCGAGCTCGCCGCCGCGCCGGACGACGTGCCCGCACCAAACTCAAGGCCACCGGCGGAAACTGCACGCCCATCGCTTGAGCGCAATCGGTGCAGATGACCACGTCCACCTGATTCGCACCGTGCCGGCCCGCTGAGCTGATGGTCATAGAACGAGGCTACGGCGGCCGCAGCCAGACGACCCGCCGCCCGCGGCCATTCACCTGGGTGATCGTGAATTGGTCTCAGGCGCGGTCGGGCACGGCCCCGGTTTCGGACTTGGCTTCCCACGTCCCGGTGACACCGACCTGGATGACTTCCCGCAAGGGCGCAGCGCCCGTCGATCGCTCAGCGCTCGGATTCGCGATCGATCGCGTCGACGCTGACAAGCGTTAGCCCGAGGTCAGCGAAGCGCTGAAGCAGACCGTGAAGTTCCGCCTGGTCTCGAACGACTCCCACGAGCACCGTGTTCCCGTGGTCGTGCGTCAAGCTCATGCCCTCAAACAGACCGCTCACCTGGTCGCTCAGCTCGCCCTCGGCCTCGAGCCGGTACGTTTGGACTCGCATCGCCGAACTTTGGCAGAAGCCGGCCCCGCATTACGCCACGAACGCGACGATCACCTGGGTGATTGTGACTCTACGAGAAGGTTGAGCACGTTCGCGCGAGCGACGGCGTCGTCGCGCGAACGTACGCCAAGCTTGCGGTAGATCGCCCGCGTATGCGACCTGACCGTGTTCGCCGAAAGAAACAGCTCCCCGGCGATCTCTCGCGCCGACTGGTCGGTGGCGAGGAGCCGGAGCACAGCGAGCTCTGCCCGACTCGGCGCCTCGAGGATCTCACCGTCGCTGGCTTGGCGCCTCGCATGCTCGAGCTCTCTCTCGACCTCGCCGGCGAGCAAGGGGACGGTGCCGCTGTCGCCGAGCTCGGCGAGCGCATCGCGAGCCTGACGCAGGGCCGCAGCGGCTTCATCGAGGCGGCCACGCCGACAGCGGATGTCGACGAGCCGGACGAGCAGCCGGGCGTGGTCCACGGTCGCCACTTCATCTCGGAAAAGCCGCTCCGCATATGCGAACTCGCGCTCTGCCCCGGCCAAGTCGCCGTCGCCCGCCAGCACGGCGCCAACGGCGACGGCCACATTCGCGCCGAGCCAGCTTCTGCTGCTGGTGATCCCGCCGACGATCGCTCGCGCCTTCTCGGCGTGACCTCGAGCAGACGCGAGCCGGCCACGGTCGGCCGCGATCAGCGCAAGCGTCGACCGCGCCAACGCAACGCCGGGGGGCCGCCGCTCCGCGTCGGGATGCTCGACGGCGCGCGATGCCGCCACCCACGCCGCCTCGAGCTCCCCAGCAAAGCAAAGAGCGCGTGCGAGACTGGCGAGCGCCGCGATGAGCACGTCATCTCCGCCCGCCGCCCGTGCAAGCTTCACCGCGCGGCGACCCTCCAGCACCGCGTCGCTGACGCCGGTGTCGATCCCCGCCGTGCGCACCATGGCCATCACCGCGTCGGCGTACAACCCAAAGCGCTCCGGGCGCTCCGCTTTGGCGCGGCTCGCGACCGCCAGCAGTCGGCGTCGCTCGAGCGCCAGTTGACCGATCATGGTCGCGGCCGTTGCTGTAGCGGCCGCCAACTCGGGATGGTCCATGAGCGACTCGTCCGGCAGCGTTCGCACCCAGCGAAGCAACGTCGGGGCCCGCCCATTCCGGATCAACGCCAAGTGATCTCGGCTGAGAAGCTCCGCGATGACCTCGTGGTCACCCGCCGCCGCCGCGTGCTCCATCGCCTCAACGCCCAGACCCCGCTCCCCGAGCCATCCGGCCGCGCGCCGATGGATCTCCACCTCGGCGCCAGGCTCAACCGCGGCGAGCTGGGTAGCGGCAAATTGCGCAAACAGCGGATGCACCCGGAACCACTCCCAGCGCTCGAGCCGCAGCACAAACATATTGGAGCGCTCCAGCTCCTCGAGCATCGCCGCCGAGTCCGAGCGGCCGAGCACGCCGTCGCACAGCTCGGCCGTGAACCTCCCGAGCACGGCTGCATGAAGCAGGAACGAACGTTCGCCGGCGTCAAGCGCTGCGAGCACCTCCTGGCTGAGATACTCGGCGAGGTATCGGTGATCTCCCCCGAACTCACGCACGGCACGACCCCGATCCTCAACGGTTCGAAGCCAAAGAGCCGCGAGATACAACGCCGCGGGCCAGCCCTCCGTCCGTTCTCGTAGGACCTCGATCTCCTGCGCGTCCAGATCGAGGCCTCCTCGGTCGACAAGGAGCTCGCGCGCCTCTGCGGCCGTGAATGAAAGCTCGCTCGCGCGCAACTCGACCAAGGCACCGCGGGCGCGCAACCGCGCGAGCGCCAGTGCTGGGTCCGCCCGCGTAGTCACGATCAGACGAGCCGTCGCCGGCAACCGCTCCAACGCGTACCCGATCGAGGCAAGACACTCGCCTTCCGTGACTGTGTGGAAGTCGTCGAGCACGAGCGCCACCTCACGTCCGAAGGCCGCGATCCCGTTCATCAGCTCGTCGACGGCGGTCTCGATCGGCATTCCGGGCAGCCGAAGCCGCTGTAGAGCACGGCGGCCGAGCCCCTCGCGGACCCGATCGACGGCCGTCGCCACATATGTCCAGAGTCGGACGGGATCGTTGTCGCCAGCATCGAGCGTGACCCACGCCAGCGCCGTCTCGCTGCTCGCCGACCAGGCGCGCACCGCCGTTGTCTTCCCGTACCCGGCCGGAGCCGCAACCAACGTCAACGCCGCATCCGCGCCCGCCTCGAGGGCCCGCACGATCCGCGGCCGCACCACCATCCCGGACCGCTGCCGCGGCGCAGCCAGCTTGGCCTCCGCCAGCGGCGGTAGCGCGTCAATCGATCGCAAAGCCGGCTGCCTCGCCCGGCCTGCTGCGGCTTCCGGTCCGGCATTCCCTCAACGTGAGCCTAACATGAGCGACCGGACGATGAACGCGAACACGAGCCGGACGCCGCGGTCCATCAACTCGCGGGCTACTCCTCGGTCGTGGCATGTAGCGGCGTTCCTGTCGCGAGGGACGAATCCCTCGTCTCAAGGCCTCCGTCATACCCGGCCTGCCTCATTGCGCGGATTGAGCGCGTTCTGGGGGTGCGTGCTCCCGCGGGGGCGATGGTGTGGTGAAGGGACGCTCTCCATCGCCGGCTGGCGCTGGCGCGGGCGGGTTTCGTACCAGCGGGCGTATCGCTTTGCCAGTGGCGCCGCGGTGATTCCGTGGCCGACCACCGACAGGCCGATCGTCAGATAGGTGGCGAGGAGGATCGTGTCGGCCCCCGTCAGGTGTGCCTCCTGGACGGCGATCACCGCGAACACGATCGACGCGAGTCCCCGCGGACCGAACCAACCGAGGAACGCGACGGTCTGCCGCTTGGCGCCGCTACCTATCATCGCGATCGCGACGGGCAACATGCGGACGAGCGTCAGGCTGAGCACCGCATAGAGCGCGATCCGCCAGTTGACATGCTTCAGCGCGGGACCGAGCAGCACCGCGCCGAAGATCAGGAAGGTGACTCCGCCCAACAGCTGACCGACTTCCTCGTTCAGGCGGGAGGCCTCTTCGGACTCCTGAGCGACGAGCGCTCCGAAGATGGCTCCCGCGAGGAACGCCGCGATGAACCCGGAGCCGCCGAGCGCCGCCGCGAGCCCGTAGGCGAGGCCTGCTCCGGCGATCGGGATGACCTGGAGCCACGATGCACTGATCAGCTCCCGGCGGTAGCCGACCGCGACAATGGCAGCCGCGATCAATCCCGCGGCCACGCCGCCGAGAATCCCGTAGCCGATCTCCTCCGCCACGATGCTGACCGCGTGGTGGCTCGAGGCCGTCTTGTCCTCGACGTCCGCCGCCGCGAGCGCGATCAACAGCAGCGGTACGCAGATGCCGTCATTGAGCCCGCTCTCGACGTTGAGCCCTTGCCGGATGCGCGACGGGAGTCTCGGCTCGGTGACGACGGCCTGACCGAGGGCGGCGTCCGTAGGCGCCAGGACGATCGCCAGCACGACCGCCTCGGCGGCGTTCAGCTGATCGAAGATCGCCGCCGCGAGGACCGCACCCGCCGCAATGGTCAGCGGCAACCCGATCCCGAGCAGACGCAGGGGAACGGCGTATTCGCGTCTGAGTGCCCGGAGCTTGATCCGCGAGGCGTCGGCGAACAGCACCACGGCCAGCGTTGCCTCGGCAAGGGTGCGGACCGTCGCACTCGTGGGGGTGACCGTCACCTCGTCGATCACGAGCGGTCCCAGCAGCAGACCGATCACGATAAACGCCATTGCAGGCGTGAACGGTGTGTCTGTCAGCCGGCGCGACACTCCAGCCACGGCGAGAAGGGCCGCAGCAATGATCGTTAGTTCCCATTTCACTCGATCACAGCATCGGTTCGCGGGGGCAGAACGACATCCCCCGAATCAGGTGACAGGGCCCGGGCGCCATTTCGCCGATGCCGGTCCCGGCGAGCGTTCCTACCGCGCCGTCGGCGCCGCCATCAACCCGATCGCCTCCAGCGATGCTCTCGGCGGGTGCGATCCCGGCTGGCCGCCGGTGAGACGTGCTGGCCGCCGGCTGTCCGCGCCAGTCCGGCTGCGCCCCGCCGTTCGAGACGATGCGCGGAAGTCGTCTGGTAGCGGCGAGCGCGACCACGGGCGAAGCCACTCGTGGAGGCCCATACGGGAACACTAGGCTCTTCCACGCGCCGGGGCGCGGTCGCGGTATCTGATCCGACTCGCGCCCAGGCTCATGCAACCGATCGCGAGGAGGCCGCAGGATGAGCACGCCCCCAGACAGCCCACAGCCCGCACCGCCGCTGCATCCACGCGCCTGGAAGTTCATCGAGCGCAAGCCGGTGACCGCGGGCCGTGCCGCCAGCATCATCGGGCTAGCGACCGTAGCGGTGACACTGGTCGGCGGCGTGCTGATCCGTTTCGCAGACCACAAGCACTTCTCTGGCATCGGTCAGGGCTTATGGTGGGCCGTGCAAACTGTGACGACGGTCGGGTATGGAGACCTCGTGCCGACCAATACGATCGGCCGGATCGTCGCCACATTCGTGATGATCACAGGCATCGGCTTCCTGACAGTCATCACAGCGACGATCACGTCGACGTTCGTCGAGCAGGGGCGCCGGCGCTTGGACCGAAGCAGGACCGACGTACTCTCCGCGAAGCTCGACGAGATCTCCGAACGGCTGGACCTGATCGCCGCCGCTGTCAGCGACGCCGGCAGACCCCATCGGCCAAGCGACTGATCGACAGGCGCGAGTCAGCGGGATCCTCGATACCGCACTACCCGCGACGGCGGGCAGCCAACGAGCTCTGTCTGGTGGAGATCTCGCGAGATGCGCTTGCAGCTCCTGACGTTCGTATCGCGTGGGCGAGTCCTGCGTGATCGGATACAGGTCTCGTGTATCGAGTCACGGACGGGCTGCCCCAGGGCGCGCCGCCGAGGACGGGGTGCAACGCCGGGAGGGTGCCGACTGGACGTGCGGGGCCAGGACCGCTGTCGGGCGGATCTGGCTGAAGTGCTCGTCTTCAAGCATGATTAGCGGTCACCTTGGGCCAGGTGTTCCTTCTCGCATTTGCCGCAGCCTTGAACCCGACGCTCGTCGCCGCGTCGACCTTGATGATGCTGCTCCCGAATCCGACGCGACTGATGTTGGGTTATCTGCTTGGGGCGCTGATGACGAGCATCACGCTCGGGCTCGTGATCGTCTTCTCAGTGGAGAGCTCAGATGCCGTCACTACGACCGAGAACACGCTGAGCCCTGGCGCCACCCTCGCGATCGGTGCCATCGCGCTCGTCGCGGCGTTCGTCGTGGGCACCGGCCGTCATCAACGGGTTGGCCAGCGAAGGCGCGCGGGCAAGCAGGACAGGGGTCCGCCGCGATGGCAGCAGGCGCTGGGAAAAGGCTCGGCGCGGACGACTTTCGTGGTGGGCGCATTGCTGACGCTGCCCGGAGCCTCCTACCTGGCGGGGCTCAGCCGGATCGACAAGCTGAACTACTCGACGCCCGAGACCGTCGTGTTGGTCGTCGCCTTCAACCTCATCATGCTCGTCCTGTTGGAGGTCCCGCTGCTGTCCTTCGCGATCGCTCCGGGCTGGACCATCAGCGCGATCGACAAAGCGAAGGCGTGGATCGGGCGCAATGGCCATCGGTTCGCGGTGACCATGCTCACCGTGCTCGGCGCGCTGCTCGTCATCAAAGGCGTGATCGAGCTGCTGAGCTGACACGGCCGGGGGTCGGACGACTGGCTGATCGAAGCGGCGCTGACGCCGGCGCTGCCTGAACCCAGAGCTGGGCGCGACGCACCGAGGCGCTCACAGCGATCGGCCGCCGGGCGCTGCAGACGCTCGAAGGGCACGTCACGGCGCTCTCAGCGCCGCTCACGACGAGGAGCTGGGCGCCCCCGTTACGCTGATGCTCAAGCGGCCGTCATGGCTCGTGCGCAGATCGCGGGCCCGGACCGCAGTGCGCGAGTCGCGGCCAGATGTGATGATCGGCACGGCCATCCCCAAACGATCGGAGCCTCACGTGGAACTTGTGGAGCTGAAAGAGAAGAGCAAAGTCTCGCGGGAGGACGCAGCCGCGCGTTTGCACGCGATCGCCGACGAGCTCGCGTCGAACAATGATCTCGTCATCGAGCGAGGGGACCTGCGGTTCGTCGCACACATCCCCGAACAAGTCACTCTCAAAGTGGAGTTCGAAATCGAGGACGATGGCAGCGAACTCGAGATCGAGCTGACCTGGTAGTCGGCGGAGCGATTTCACACCAGCGCCGACAGCTCGGGTTCGGCATGAATCAGCCAGATACCGGACTATGAGCGAGGCGCGGCGGAGCGCCGATTCGGCGCCGTCGCTGGTGCTGGGCCCACTGCTGCGTTATGTCGGGGAGTCGGACGCGACCGTTTGGGTCGAGACCGACGGTGCCTGTGAGGTTGCAGTGCTCGGAAGGCGTGCGCGCTCGTTCCGAGTCGCGGGTCATCACTATGCGATCGTCGTGATCGAGGGGCTCGAGCCCGGCTCGGTCCAGAAGTACGAGGTGGCGTTGAATGGCGAGCGGCGCTGGCCGGAGCCTGGCTCATGGTTTCCGCCGAGCGTGATCCGCACGCTGACCCGGGAGGATGAGACGCGCGTGGCGTTTGGATCTTGCAGCGTGACCGCGCCGCCCGAGCCGCCCTACTCGCTGCCTCGGCGCGATGATCGCCGGGGACTTGGGATCGGCGCGCTCTATGCCCTTGCCGCCCGGCTGGTGAGGGAGGGGCCGGCGCGCCAGCCTGACCTGTTGCTGTTGCTCGGTGATCAGGTATATGCGGATGAGGTCTCGCCGGCAACCCAGCAGTTCATCCGTACACGCCGCGACGGTCCTCGGCCGCCGGGTCAGCAGGTCGCTGATTTTGAGGAGTACACCCGGCTGTATCGCGAGGCCTGGGGGAACCCGCTCGCGCAGTGGCTGGCCTCGACGGTGCCGACGGCGATGATCTTCGACGACCATGACCTGCATGACGATTGGAACACCTCCGAGGCGTGGGTCAAAGAGATGCGGGCGAGGCCGTGGTGGGAGGAACGGATCGTGGGCGCATTCATGTCGTACTGGATCTACCAGCATCTCGGCAACCTCTCCCCAGGCGAGCTGGCCGCGGACAAACTGCTGGGACAGGTGACCGCGGCTGACGACGGTACCGAGGCGCTGCGCGCGTTCGCGCTGAAGGCGAGCTACGAGACCGACGGCAGCCAGTGGAGCTACTGCCGTCGGCTGGGAAGGAGCAGGCTGGTGGTGATCGACTCGCGCGCGGGACGGGTGCTCAAGGACGGACAGCGATCGATGCTCGACGCCACCGAATGGGAGTGGCTCGAGCGGCAGTTGACCGGCGCGTTCGACCACTTGCTGATCGCCACGTCGCTGCCGTTGCTGCTCGCTCCCGGGCTGCATTATCTCGAGGCCTGGAATGAGGCAGTCTGTTCCGGCGCGTGGGGGCAACGATGTGCGAGCGTCGGTGAGCAGCTGCGCCAGCGGCTCGATCTGGAGCACTGGGCAGCGTTCGAGAGCTCATTCACGAGGCTAGCTGAGCTGATCCGCGCCGTTGCTGCGGGTGAGCTCGGATCTCCTCCGGCGTCGATCGGCGTGCTGTCTGGCGATGTCCATCACTCCTACCTTGCCGACGCCGCGTTCGTGAACCGGACGGGCGTTCAGAGCATCGTCTATCAAGCGGTGTGCTCTCCATTCCGCCACCCCCTCGCGCGCCATGAGCAGATGGTGGTGCGCGCCGCTATGTCGCGACCCGCAACGGCGATCACCCGGGCGCTTGCACGCGCCGCCGGAGTCAAAGAGCCCGCCCTGCGCTGGAGGTCGAACCGTCCGACGTTCGATAATCAGGTAGCGACGCTCGCGCTCGCGGGCCGCCATGCGCGAGTCACGATCGAGCGCACCCGTGGCAACTGGCGTGATCCGACGCTCGAGACCGTCCTCGAGCGAACACTCACCTGAGCCTCGACGGTGGCGCTGCGCTGGCCCACCACCTGAAGCGACTGGGAGGCTCCGCCAGCGAGATCTGCGGTGAGCTTCGGCCCACTGCGCCGCGGCAAGTCCTGCTCGACCGGATTACCGGTTGACCGGCGAACCTCAGGTCCGCGGACTCCCGGTCCGCGGACTCCCGGTCCGCGAACCACGGCGGGCGGTCCGATCGCCTGCTGGCGGTCGACCTCGAGCTCCATGATCCGCCGCATCCCGGGCAGGGGCCTCGACGTCTCGGTCGCTGACAAGCGCTACGGCCATGCCGGTCAGGTCGCCGACGTCGGTGTCATGGGGCGAAGCGCGCCGCCGAGCGGCTCAGTCTGCGCGGCGCGGCGCAGACCGGGGTAACCGCGCGGGACGCCGGCGAGCCTGGCAACGAGTGGAACGCCGACAGCGCCCGCAACCGGCGCAAGCGCATATTCGCCGGGCTCCGCTGGCCTGGGCGTGCCCACGACGCGCCCATACGACCCGCGCCACAGTTTCATCAGCCTCCTGATCGCCCAGGGCGCCGGCTCAGAGCAGAAGTGGGCTAGCGGCGCCAATCCGGTCGTGACATGGCCGGTGTCGCGTGAACCCAGCAGTCTGCAGGCTGTGGGCGCCCGACCCGCCCATGGGGTGACGGCTGATCGGACGCCGCAGCTATGGGGTGGGGAATGGGGCCCAGCGCTGGGCTTTGGATCCCATGAGACGCCTTCGACACCCGGTACCGAGCCGTCCCCCGCGGCCTTGTCTCGAACGGGCTACCGTGGTCGGTGATCACGACGGTGCCGCTGCGAGATTCTTGGGTCCAGTCCAGCAGTAACTCCCATTGGCAGTCGTGACTAAGCACGTCAGCCGCGATGTCGCACTCGTCCTGAATCGAATCTGTGACGCGCAGTGGGAAAGGCTCCGGACCGGCGTCCTGTTTGCGCTCGTTCCGACGTACTGCACGGTGGCAGGCAGCGTTCGGTATCCATTTATAATCCCCACGCCATCGAGCGTGATCGTAAAAAGCGGGTTCCGATCGAATCGCCCTGACCGAGATACGAAACCAGGGTTCCCCTTCCGCCGACTAGTACAGCGGATGATCTTGGCTCGGAGCTGCTGTAGGTCTGTCGCGGCCGCGCTGGTTCCGGAGATGCTCAAGCGCAGAAGGGTGTCGTTCGCATCAAAGCCTCCAAGTGAGTGCGCCCAATCGTAGCGCGCCGCATCCAGCTCGCCGGAGTCGGCTGCCTCGTGTGGAGATCCAGGCTGCGCAGCATATCAATTGGGCGGTGGGCCGATGGACGAGATAGGCCTGGGGATGACGAACTCGGGCACGTGAGGTGCCCTGCTGCGAAATCGTGATAGATCGGCGAGGACCTGCACGCTGAGTGGCGCAGACTGGGAGGTTGCCACGCTCTCGGCTGAATGAATCAGCTGCGGGATGATGACCCCCAAAGTCGCGGTCACCAGCGCGCCGAGAAAACCGGCCGTCAACTTGTGTCGGCCAAGGAGACTCGCGATCTTGGAGCCCCCGATTGGCGCGAGGAGCCAGCATCGGCGGACAACACCGGAGGAGTCTCATGCGGGTGATCGTTCACCAGAACCCGCTATCCGTCGCCGTAGCTCCGGCTGCGCGGTTCGCGCTGCACTCAGCTTCCGGAGTTCAGTCCGCTCCAGCCGGATCGGCGGTCCGCCGAAAGGCTTACCGATCTTTCCGCCGTACTCGTTCAACTTACCCCGCTCCCAACGGGTGGGGCTCGAACCACGCCGACCTCACCGAAGGTGAGGGTAGCTCCGAAATCGGAAATGGCCAAGGGCAGAACACTGCTCTCGCCCACAGCGCAAACTGTGCATCCAACCGTCACGTGCTGGTAGACCCCGGCGAAGGATCGAGGTCGGGCAAGCTTTGGTTGTCCTCGACGGCCGGCTGCTGCCTGCATCGTCGAGCGGGGCTGCGGCCCGGGCGGACTCCGCGTCGAGGTGCATCAACTGGTGAGCCTCCGGGTTGATGCAACAGTCCGCGCGCGCGACGCGACGGCTCGTTCTCGTCCGTCTCGACACTGCGGTCTCGGTCGACCGTGACTTCGGCTTCGAGGGCCGGCGCATGTCGCCATT
>CAVSVH010000020.1:0-176597 GCA_963731395.1 uncultured Solirubrobacteraceae bacterium | reverse complement strand
CTCGTGAACTTGCATGCAGTAATACTTTCTGTGTAGACTCTGGCGAGACCACGCAGGCGGTCGCGAGGGCGACGCCGGAGGAGGAGACAGCTGATGAGCCCGGCAACCGACGGACGGACCCCGCAGCGATCCACCCCTGAATGCCGCGGCCACGGCCTCTCCCGGCTGCGCGCGAGCTGCCGGTGTCGTGGCCGGATGTCTCGTTGGCGCCTTTGTGGCGGTGACCCCGGCGGCGGCCGCGAGCGGCCTGCGGACGATCACCGTCAACGCGTCGCGGCCGGTCGGGATCATCCGATCACTGCAGGGCGTGTCCGGGACGCCGCTGCCCGGGGACAACTCCCACCCGGATCTCACGCCTCAGTTCCGGCAGCTCGGCGTGGACATCGTTCGGACCCACGACGTCGACTGCTCGGGCACGAGTGACATCGACGGCGCCGGGCGCAACCGGATCTTCCCCAGCTGGAGCGCCAATCCCTACGACCCGAGCAGCTACAACTTCGGCCCGACCGACCGGGCGATCCTCAGCATCGTGCGCAGCGGGGCGCAGGTCGAGTACAGCCTCGGGCACAGCGACCTCACCTGTGCCGGCGCCGGGCCCAACAACGTGCCCCCGCCGGATCCGGCGCTGTACGCGATCGTCGCCCGTCACGTGGCCGAGCACTACAACTTCGGCTGGGACAACGGATACCACCTCGCCATCCGGTACTGGGAGATCTGGAACGAGCCGGACCTCCTCCCCTTCTGGTCGGGAACCGCACAGCAGTACTACGCCCTCTACGCCGACACCTCGCGGGCGCTGAAGTCACTCGCCCCGTGGATGGAGATCGGCGGTCCGGCGCTGACCACCAACAACGACCTCACGGGGTACCGCGAGTCGCTGCTGGCCTACATCCGCGCCAATCACCTCCCGCTCGACTTCTACTCCATCCATCACTACACCGACTTCACCGAGGATCCACTCGACTTCACGCGGCTCGCCGACGAATACCGCCGGCTACTCGATAGCTATGGCTTCACCCGGACGGCCATCCAGCTCACCGAGTGGAACTACGGGCTCGTCGACAACCCGACCGACGCCCAGCGCGCCGCGTTCGCGGCGGATTCGCTGATCTACATGCAGGACGCGCCGCTGCAGCGGGCGTTCTTCTACCGCGCCAACAGCAACGGCGCGTTCAACGGTGCGCTCATCAACCCCGACGGGACGCTGACCAAGACGGGAGACGCATACGCGGCCGTGGGGAGCATGAACCGCACCCCGTTGCGGCTGGCCACAACCGGGGGAGACGAGAACGGGCTCGCGGTGCAGGCCGGCCGCTCGTTCTTCCGAGGCGGCGACATCCGTGTCCTGATCTCCAACTACGAGATCCCACCCGCCGACCAGGGACCATTCCCGCCGTTCATCGTCAACAACATGTTCACGATCCCGAACGTCGGAACGTTCACCCTGCTGCCGCGACGGTCGGTCAGCTACAGCGACAACGACGGCTACGACCTGACGATCCGCAACATTCGGGTTCCGTCCGGCGGCATCGTCGTCAGCCGCTACCGGGTTGACGACAGCCACGACCTCACGCTGGTCGACCGGTCGATCCAGAACGGCCCGCTCGTCCACCTGTCGGCCACGCTTGCCGCACCGAGCGTCGATCTGATCGTCATCTCGCCGGCACACCGCTGAGAGCACGTCGGTTCCGGCCGAGCCTCGGAGGCGCGTCGGACCCCCGCCTCAACGGAGCAGCAACGTGGTCAGGATCTGATCAGGCGACCGTCGGCGCGAGCGGGGCGCCTGCGTCATGCTCCGCCGGCTCGGCGCCGTGGACGGCGCGGGTGAGCAGCCGCAACAGCGTGGCGCGCTCCTCGGCATCGAGCGCGCGCAGAACGTCGTCCTCGATGGCCTCCTGCACGCGGACGGCGTGGGCGAGCGCCTGGCGGCCGGCGCTCGTGATGTAGACGCGATGGCGCCGGCGGTCCTCGGAATCCCGGCGGCGCACGAGGCGACCCATGTCCTCGAGGTCGTTGAGCAACAGCACGACGTTCTTCGCGTCCATGCACAACGCGTCGACCAACTCCTGCTGCGGGGCGCCGTCATGATCCGCCAGATAGCTGAGCGCCATCAGCAGCCGTAGGTCCATACCCAACGCCTCGGGACTGCTGCGCCGCATGATCTGCTTGGCCAACCGCGGCAACAGCATCATCGAGCTCGACGAGCAATGAGCGTCTCCGGGATCCATGGCGCGGATTATACACCAGATTTGCGGATCCTGCCTGAAGCATCAGGAATTGGTGTTCTGTAGGTCGTACCTGTTGCATGGATTATTACGTGATAGGCTGTGATCTCGAACACGAGCCAAGGACTTGCCATGAGCACCATCTCCACCACACTCTCCCCAACCGCCCACCCCAACCGGTGGGCCGTGCTGGCCCTGCTCGGCGTGGCCCAGCTGATGGTCGTGCTCGACGCGACGATCGTGAACATTGCGCTGCCCTCGGCGCAGACCGCGCTGCACTTCTCGACCGAGAACCGGCAGTGGATCATCACCGCGTACGCGCTTGCCTTCGGCAGCCTGCTGCTGCTCGGCGGCAAGCTCGGAGACCTGTTCGGCCGAAAGTGGACCTTCATCGGCGGCCTGATCGGGTTCGCGGTGGCGTCGGCGATCGGCGGCCTCGCCCAATCGTTCGGAATGCTCGTGGCCGCCCGCGGTCTGCAGGGCGCGTTCGGCGCTCTGCTCGCCCCCTCGGCGCTCGGGCTGCTGACGGTGACCTTCCAGGGATCCAGCGACCGGCCGAAGGCGTTCGGCATCTTCAGCGCGATCGCCGCCGGCGGCGGCTCACTGGGACTGCTCCTCGGAGGCGTCCTGACGCAGACCATCTCGTGGCGCTGGTGCCTGTACGTCAATCTCGCGATCGCGCTCCCGACCGCGATCGTCGCCCTGCGTCTGTTGCAGAGCCAGCGTCGGTCTGACCGGCCGGCGATCGACTTCCCGGGTGTCGCTGTCGGCTCCGCGGGCCTGTTCGCGCTCGTGTTCGGATTCTCCAACGCCGCGACCCACGCGTGGTCGGACCCGCTCACGGTCATTTCGCTCGCGGCGAGCGTCGTGCTGCTGAGCGGCTTCATCGCACTCGAGCGGCGGTCCGAGCATCCGCTCCTGCCGTTGCACATCGTGTGGGACCGTGCGCGGGGCGGAGCGTACGCGTCGATCGCCCTGGCGGGCTCGGCCATCTTCGCCGTCTTCCTGTTTCTCACCTACTACCTGCAGGAGAACCTCGGCCTCTCGCCGCTGACCACCGGCCTTGCCTTCCTCCCGATGACCGGCATGATCGTCGTCACCGCCACGACCGTGCAGACGCGGGTGCTGCACCGCACCGGAGCTCGCCCACTGGTCATCGCCGGCATGACGCTCGGGCTGATCGCGATGCTCTGGCTCACGCGTCTGACTCCCGGTGGGGCGTACGTCAGCCACGTCCTCCCAGCGCTTCTGTTGGTCGGAGTCGGGATGGGCTGCATCTTCGCGCCCGCGTTCTCCACCGCCACGCTCGGGGTGAAGAGCAGCGACGCCGGCATCGCCTCCGCGATGGTCAACACCTCACAGCAGGTCGGCGGATCGGTCGGCACCGCGCTCCTGAGCACGATCTTCGCCAGCGCGGCCGCGGGATTCGCATCCACCCACGCCAAGACCGCCGGACTCGCGAGCGCCGCCTCGATTCACGGCTACACCACCGCCTTTGAATGGGCGGCCGCGATCTTCGGGCTTGGGGTGCTCGTCGCGCTGGTCATCCTCCCGCGCGACGGCGCTGCCCGCGCCCGCACCGCCCAGGCCGAGGCCAGCAGCGATCTCAACCTGAGCCTGGAAACCACCTGATGCACATCGCCGGCACTCGGGGTCGCCAGACCCACGCCCCGTCGGCACCTTCGTCCAGGAGACTCGTCATGCGCAAGAAATCAAAGCGGACCACCTTCCTCGCCGGAGACTTCATCTCCGAAGACGCCGTCCGGGGCGCCCTGGGCCGGCGCCGACCGACCACCCCGGCGATCGCGAGCGAGGGCGCAGACAGCGGGCCGGCCGGCCCCGCGACGGCTGACGGCCACGCGACGCCCTCGGCGGGGCGGACGGTCCCGCTGCGACGCTGGTCGGTCGCCGAGCTCATCGCCGGCGCCATCGCCCCGCCTCGCGCCGACGGCGTCGGCCACTAGAAGCTCCGCCCAACGTCCGACGACGCCATGGCAGCCATCAGCGAGACGCCGATCCGGACACCGGGTGGGCGCCGCGCGGAGGGGTCTCACGGGCTGGGCCGGCGGCTCCTGACGATCGCCCTGCTCGCCGCGTGCGGGATCACGGCGCTGCTTGCGGTTCCGGGACTCCGCCCCGTCGTGCGCGACATCACCGCCATGAATCCGGCGCTGGTGGCCGTTGCGGCCGCCCTCGAAGTCGCCTCGTGCGCAAGCTTCGTGATCGTCTTCCGCCTCTTCTTCGCACCGGTCCCGGCGGCCGCAGCGCGGGAGCTGGCGTGGACGCAGATGGGCTCGGGAGCGCTGCTCCCCGGAGGTGGCGCCGGTTCCCTCGCCGTCGGCGGCTGGCTGCTTCACCTTGCCGGCATGCCCACCCGGCAGATCGTGCAACGCTCCAGCGGCCTGTTCTTCCTGACGAGCGCGATCAACGTGCTCGTCCTCGGCGCCGCCGGGCTTGCGCTGTGGCTCGGAATCGCCGTCGGCCCCCACGATGTGATCCGCGCCGGTCTGCCGGTGATCGCCGCCGGGGCAAGCGTGATGGCGCTGGGCGTGCCGCGGCTGGCCCGGCGTGTGTCACGGGCTCACCCGCGAGCGGCGTGGCTCCAGGACGTCGGCGCCGGAATCCTGGCGGCCCGCCACGCCCTCGTTGCGCCCAGCTGGCGGTTGCTCGGGGCCATCGGCTATCTCCTGTTCGACATCGCCGTGCTGTGGACGACGTTTGCCGCCCTCGGTCCGCTGCCGCCGCTGGCGCCGCTCATCCTCGCCTATCTCATCGGCTACCTCGCCAACGCGCTCCCCATCCCCGGGGGCGTCGGGGTGCTCGACGCCGGGCTGATCGGCGCGCTCGCTCTCTACGGCTTGCCGGTCGCCCACGCGGCGGCGGCGGTGCTCGTGTATCACGCGATCGCCTTCTGGATCCCGAGTCTGGGCGGGACGCTCGGCTACGCGCGGCTGCGGCGTCACCTGACCCTTCAGGATTCGGCGAGCAACCGGGCGCGCGATCGGCTGCCTGCGCTAGGTTGACCCGATGCGTCTGCGCCGTGCGCGCTAAATGCCGGATCCCCACCGGCTCCAGCGGTTCGTGGATGCCCAGGACAGCGGGCAGACGTATGACCTGGCCGTTGCCGAGCTGCGGTCGGGCCGCAAGCGCGGGCACTGGATGTGGTTCGTGTTTCCGCAGATCGCGGGCCTCGGGCACAGCCCGATGTCGCGCACCTTTGCCATCTCATCACTCGGCGAAGCTCAGGCGTATCTGGCGCACCCCGTTCTCGGAGCGCGGCTGGCCGACGCCACGCGCGTCGTCAGCGAGCTTTCGGGACACACCGCGCAGGACATCTTCGGCGGGATCGACGCGATCAAGCTGCGCTCGTCGATGACGCTCTTCGCCCGCGCCGATCCGGGCAACCCCCTGTTCGCCGGAGTGCTCGACGCGTTCTTCGGCGGCGTCCCGGATGACGCCACCGACCGGCTGCTGAGCGCGGGCGGATCCGACGCTCACCCCGGGTGAGCGCGCCCGTCAGGAGCGGTACGCGGGGCGCCAGCCAAGGACGGTGTGCGCGGATGAGCAGTCGAACAGAGCGCGCCGCGGCTCTCGTTCGTAGCGGGCGGCGTCGCGGACCGGCACGGCGGAAGCGAGCCGCCTGACGAGCTCCAGGCTCGGGGCGCTGCCCGAGATGTCCTGCGCGCAGAGGAGCGCGCGGTGGTGACCGGCGAGCGGGACCGCGAGAGCCTGCTCGACCGCCCGCGCGACATCTCGCACATCGACGAACGCGCCGTACTCCCAGAACGGCTCCCACTCCGACCGCGGCTGCGCGCGACGCCGCTCGGCGATCCGCTCGTAGGCATCGGCCTCCCACACCGCCATCGGCCGCAGCGACACCGTGGGTATTCCGGTTGTGGCGGTGAAGGCCTCGCACAGGTCCTCGGCGAGTCGTTTGGAGAGGCCGTAGGGGCGGCTCGCCCGCCTCGGGTGATCGTCATCGACCGGGAAGTAATCGGGCAGCCGCTCGCCTTCGGCGATCCCGAGCGCCTGAACGCTCGAGAAGTGGATGACGCGCAGGGCACCGCTCGCCGCGGCGGCGAGCAGGACATGCCACGTGCCGAGCACGTTCACCGCCATGATGTCCTCCGGGGTGCCGGCCGTGTCGTGGGCGAGCGCCGCCAGATGCACGATCGCCGAACATCCCGCGGCGGCGTCCCTGACCGCGACGGCGTCGAGCACATCGTCACCGTCGGCGAGGTCGAACCCGACGACCGGGTGGCCGCCCGCCGCGAGACGCTCGGTCACGTGACGACCGATCTTCCCGCGCTGCCCGGTGACGAGAACCCGCACGCCAGGATCAGCCGCAGCGGCTCATGCGTCCCGCCGATCCGCTCCGACCGGCGCACGCCCCCCACGACCGGCGCGATCCTCCGGCGCGGCAGGCGTTGCCCCCGGCGCTGAGCCTGATCGGTCTGGGACGGGCAGTCGGTCATCGCCTCGCAGCTCCCGCACTCGCGGGGTCTCGAACCGATGAGCCGTCGTCGAACCCACATCACCTCGAATGGGCCTGTGATCGTCGTGCACCAGGTCCGCTCTCCTCTCTAACGTCGTCGCTCGGTGTTGTCCTCCCGGTGGTCTACCCCGGCCGGGGTCGGGACGCGGTGCAGGACGTCGCCGTGCAGACGTACGCACGAGACTGCACCGGGTCGCGGGGCGACATCGGCGACGATACGGCGGTGTCGCCTGCAAGACCGTCGCACCCCCGGACCTGGAGCCTCGTGGACCCGGAGGTGGCGGCGGTGCTGCACTGGTGGACGGAGAACGCGCGGCAGCTGCCGTGGCGGACCAGCCGCGATCCCTACGCGATCCTGGTGGCGGAGGTGATGTCAGCGCAGACGACGGTGGTCCGCGCGGCCGAGGCGTGGGAGCGGTGGATGGGGCGCTGGCCGACGGTCGAGGCTCTGGCGACCGCGTCGCTGGCCGATGTGCTGGGGCAGTGGCAGGGGCTCGGCTATCCGCGGCGGGCGCGCGATCTGCACCGGTCGGCCCGGATCGTTGCGGAGTCGGGCTGGCCCGAGGAGCTAAAGGACCTGCCCGGCGTCGGTGCCTACACCGCCTCCGCCGTGCGCTGCTTTGCCCGCGAAGCGCCCGTGCTCCCGCTCGACGTCAACGTCAGCCGCGTCCTGCGCCGCCGCTTTCCCGGCGGCGTCGACATCGCCGGCGACCCGTGGCGCGCCGGCCAGGCGATGATGGAGTTCGGCCAGCGGATCTGCTCGGCGCGGCCGAGATGCGACGTGTGTCCGGTCCGCGACGGGTGCGCCGGCCCGAGCGAGGCGAGCGGGCCACCGGAGAGCCGGCGCCGCCGGCCCTTCGAGGGCAGCCTGCGCCAACGTCGTGGACGCCTGCTGCGCCGGGTCATCGCCGAAGGGGCGGTCACGGTCGCCGAGGTCGACGGCGAGGCCGCCGTGGGGCTGGCGCGGGACGGCCTCGCGGTGCTCGCCGATGGCCGGCTGCTGGCGCCACGCTGAGCCGGCGAGCGGGCCGGCACTCGTAGGATTCGCAGCATGGACGCATCGCTGAACCCGGCCCTCGCCGAGGCGCGATTCTGCCCGCGGTGCGGCCGGCCCGCGGACGTCAGCTTCCCGCGCCAGATCGCGTGCTCGCACTGCGGCTACTCCGCATACTGCAACCCGAGCCCGGTGGCCTGCGCCATCCCGGTCGACGACGAGGGGCGGCTCATTCTGCTGCGCCGGGGCTTCGATCCCGGCCGGGGCCGGTGGACGTTCCCCGGAGGGTTCGTCGATCTGGGGGAATCGGTGCCGGACGCCGCGCGGCGCGAGACCGACGAGGAGCTCGGCCTGGAGATCGAGCTCGGGGCGCTCGTCGGCGTGTACTCCCGCGCCACGGATCGGGTGGTGCTGATCGTCTACCGCGCGCGGGCGATCGGCCGGCCGCGGACGAGCCCGGAGGCGACCGAGGTGCGGGCGTTCGCCCCCGGTGAGCTGCCGTGGGACGAGCTCGCGTTCTGGTCGACCGAGCTGGCCCTGCGCGATGTGCTGGGCGCCCGGCGCTGACCACCCCCGACGCCAAGCGCCGCAGCGGAGTCGGCTACAGTCCGGTCGATCCGAGCTCTGATCGCGACAGGCATCGCGGTCCTCGCGGTGGCGGGGTGCGCGTCAAGCGGATCCGGGCCGCGCGCCCGGCGCAGCCCCGGCAGCTCAACCGCTCCCGGTAGCGCGACCACGCTCACCGTGGCGGCGGCGCCGTCCGCCCCTCGTCCCCAGGCGGTCGAGCCCGTTGCCGGGCAGGCGGCCGGACCGGCGTCGGGGCGTACCGGTGGCCACCGGCACGCGGCCTCGCCGGCGCGGTCCACAAGCTCATCGGCATCGCCGCCGACGCTGGCGCCGAGCCTGAGCCAGCCGGCGACCGTCACCCGCGCGCCCGCCGCCGGAGCTCCGACCGACGCGCAGGTCCGCGCTGCCATCACGCGCTTCCAGCTCGCGGTCGCGCGCTACCACCTGGATCGACTCGATTTCTCGGGGTCGCTCCTGGACCCGTCCGAGCTTGCACCGGGCCAGTACAACGTGAGCATCGCGTCGTTCTACGACGACTACGGCAGTGGCATCGCCTGCGGCGGCGTCCTTCACGTCGGGACGCTCGGCGTCGCCAACAAGACCCTCCCGTGCGGTACCGAGGTGATCTTCCGGTACGGCGACCGCGCCATCAAGGTGCCGGTCATCGATCGCGGCCCGTACATCGCCGGCCGGGAATGGGATCTGACCGGCGCCACCGCGGAGGCGCTCCATTTCCCGGGCCTGGGGCCGATCCAGTGGCGACTGGCCGGCTGAGCGACGGGAGCCTGAAGACATGCGCGCGCTCGTGATATCCGACACCCATTTCGGCGCGTGGACGGGCGAGGACATCCTGAGCCGACCCGACACCCTGGCGCTGCTGGAACCCGCCCTCGACGTCGATGAGGTCATCCTCCTCGGTGACATGTACGACTTCATGTTCGGCTCACTGCGCGATGCGTTCCGCGCCTCCGAGGGACTGCTGGAGTTGCTGCGGGGCAAGCTGCAGGGCAAGCGGTTCGTGTTCCTCGCCGGCAACCACGACCATCATCTCGTCCGACGCGAGGCCGAGGAGCTGATCGGCCTCGAGCTGGCGACCGGCAAGCAGGCGGACGAACTGCACGGTGACTTTCGTCGTAGTGACTTTTTCCGACGTCTCCTGGAGCGCCGCCTCGCCGGAGTGGAAGTGGACATCCGCTACCCGACGTACATGTTCGCCGGGGTGCTGTGCACCCATGGCCACTATCTCGATTTCCATGCCCGGCGCAGCGGGGCGGCGCCCGGGCGGCTGCTCGCCCGGGCGCTGTGGTCGATCGCGGTCGGCGGCAAGGAGCACCCGCCGACGATCGAGGAGTACGAGGCGACGATCACGCTGCTGACGTCGCTGCTCTACACGATCGCCCAGCTCCCGAACGGCACTCGAGCCCAGAGCCGGGTGTTCGGCGCATTCGAGGCATTCGAGCGGGCCGTCGGCATCGGCCGGCTACCGGTGCGCGCGGCCGAGCGGGTGACGGATTGGCTCGGATCGGCGCGAGCCGCCGCGAGCGGCGCCAGAGCCCGCATCCGGACCGAGCACGAGGACGCCCATTACCGGCATGCCCGCTCCCAGGAGGCTGCGCGGCGGCGGCGCACCGGAGCGCCCACCGGCGGCGAGGGCGCCAGTCAGGCCCTCGCCCGCCTCGTCGTTCCGAGTGACCCGGTCCCGCCTGCGGTGGCGGCGTTCGACAAGGTCGTCGGCAACGTCGGTTGGGCACAGGGCACCGACAAGGTCGTGTTCGCTCACACCCACCAGCCGCTCGACGGGGTGACCGCGCCCGGTGGCACGGTCCGCTACTGGAACACCGGCTCGTGGATCTACGAACCCGACCTGCGCTCACGCGAGTCATACATGGCCTACCTGCGCAACGGATGGCCCGGAACCGCGGTCCTCATCGACTCCGACGAGTCCCAGCCGCGGCTGCTCAGGCTCCGGGACCACCTGAACCCCCTCAACGGGATCAGCGCGGACGCCTCGCTGCGGCACTGAGAAGCTTCGCGTATGAGTCGGTGGCTCGGCGTCGACGTGGGCGCACGGGCAAGGGGTTCGACATCGCGCTCATCGACGAGCGCCGGCTCGAGACTCTGGCCGGGCGCCTCAGTACCGAGGCGGTGGCGGCGATCGTTCTACGGGTGGATCGGCCCGCGGGCGACCCAGTCGCGAGCCGACTGGACGCGGCACGGCCTGGGCACCCTCGGCCTGGCGGGAGTTCCGGATCAGACCAACCAGGATCAGCGTGACGCGATCTCCGCGGCGGTCACCGCGCGTCAGTTCTCCCGCGGACTGACGGAGACGATCGGCGAGATCGTGGTCCCGCGGTGAGGCTCACCGCCGTGCGCGGGAGAGGGTGAACGGGGTCAGGTCGAGCTCGCTCGTCCCGCGGGTGATCCACTGCGCGATCGCCTCGCCGATCGCCGGCGAGTGCTTGAACCCGTGCCCCGAGCACGCGGAGACAATGAGGACCGACTCATGCTCGGGGTGGCGGTCGATCACGAACCGGCTGTGGCGGGTGTTGGTGTAGAAGCACGTCGCCATCCGCACCGGCTCTGACCCCAGGCACGGCAGATGCGCAGCGAGGTAGCGGCGATGCATCTCATCGATCTCCCGCCGGCTCGGCGGCGGCTGGATGTGGTCCGGCGTCGTCGTGCCCTCGTAGGACTCGGTGCCGACCTTGATCCCGCCCGCCGGGCCGTCGAGCGCCGGAAACCCGTAGAAGCCGCCAAAATGCTCGAAGTCGGCCGTCTCATCCGCGAACACCCAGATGAACACCGGCATCCGGCGCAGCCGGTCGTAGCCGTCGCGGATCGGAAACCAGTACAGGAGCTGTCTGTGGACGGCGAAGAGGTCCCGGCCCTCGGGGAACAGCTCCTCGATCCACGGCCCGACGCAGAGCACGAGACGCTCGGCGTGGTAGGTCTCGGCGGTGGTGTGCACCGTCACCCCGCCGGCGCCGGCGCTCCAGCGCGCGACGCGCTCTCCGGGCCTCAGCTCGACGCCGTGGCGCTGGGCGAGCGCAAGCTGTGCCGCGACGGCAGCCTCGGGCCGGACGTAGCCGGCGGTCGGCTCGTAGTAGCCCTCCGTCTGCGCGTCGGCGGCGAACATCGGGAAGCGCACCTCAAGGGCGGCGCCGCTCAGGTTCTCGTGCGCGATCCCGGACTCCCGGGCCAGCGCGCGAGTCCGGACGAGGAACGGGTTGGCGCGACGGGCGAGGACGAGACCGCCGGTCTGAGTCAGGAGTCGCGCCCCCGACTCCCGCTCGATCTCGCGCCACAGGTCGTGCGAACGTCGCACCAGTGGCACGTAATCGCGCCCCTCGCCGATCGCCAGCCGGGTGATCCGGGTGTCTCCGTGGGTGGAGCCGTAGGCGTGGGGCGGCGCGTAGCGGTCGATACCGATCACCGAGATGCCGCGACCGCTCAGCGCGCGGCACGTGGCGCTGCCCATGGCACCCAGTCCGACGACGATCACGTCGGCCCGGCGATCGCCACGGCCTGTCGTCATCGGCGTCGCGCGGCGCCCGCCGCTACCTGCGAGCGTCCTCGGCCAGTATCCGGGGGCTGTCGACGATGATCCCCCGCCGGCGCAGCGCGGTGAGGAACGGCTCCTGATCGGAGAAGCTCACGACCGTGGCGACGTCGGGGCGGAAGCTGACGGTCAACCGCTCCGGCTCGATATCGACGATCTGACCGTCGACCTCCAGGCGGGCGCCGCCGATGCCGGTGCTGATCTGCAGCTCCAGCTCGGCGTCGGCGCCGACGACGAGCGGCTGATGCGAACCGCCGTGGGTCGGCAGCGGCGCGATCGCGAACCCGCACGTGTCGGGGGTCAGCAGGGGACCTCCGGCGGCGAGCGAGTAAGCGGTGGAGCCGAGCGGCGTGCTGACGATGCACCCGTCGCCGGCGAGGCGGCTGAACAGAATCCCGTCGACGTGGGTTGTCACCCGGACTTGGCCGATGCCCGCCCGGACGACCGCGACGTCGTTGAGGGCGAACAGCTCCGCGTTGCCCGAGCCGCCGACGATCAGCGCTGGGAGCAGTCGTGCCACCCAGTCGTCGCCGCGGAATCGCTCCAGGGCTTCGGCGATCGCCGACGCGGAGACCGACGTCAGCACGCCCAAGCTGCCGCAGGCGATGCCGAGCACGGGGCGGTCGGCGGCGACCGCGGCGCGCATCGCAGCCAGCATCGTGCCGTCGCCGCCGATCGAAACGATCAGGTCACAGTCGCCGGGGCTGCCGATCTGCGTGACGGTTCGGTCCTGGCCGGGGATCGGGACCTGCACGACGGCAACGCCGTGATCGCCGGCCCAGCCGAACAGGCCGCGCAGCGGTGCGTCGACATTTCGCGACGGGTGGACGACCACGCCGACACGGTCGGTGCGCACACGAGCGGCGGACCGGACTTCGGAGACGGAGGCCACGGCCTCGGTCATCGCCGCGCGACCGGAGTCAGGACGATCACCGGAATCGTGCGGGTCACCTTCGCCTGATACTCGTCGAAGGCGGGCGAGCGGTCGGCCATCGCCCGGAACAGCCGATCTCGCTCGGCGCCGGTCGCCTCGCCGGCGACGACATCGAGAGTCTCGGTGCCGACCTCGATCGCCACCTCGGGATGGGCCTTCAGGTTGTGGTACCAGCCGGGATTGGCGGGGGCGCCTCCCTTGGAGGCGATGATCACGTACCGGTCGCCGTCGCTCACGTAGGCGACCGGATTGACGTAGCGCGACCCCGATCGTGCTCCCGCGTGGTGCAGGAGCAGAAGCGGCATGTTCTCGAACATGCCGCCGACGCGGCCTTCGTTGGCGCGGAACTCATCGATGATCTGGGCGTTGAAGTCGGCGGGCGCGGCGGACATCGGGCTCCTCAGGTGGAGACGGGCAGGGTGGGGAGGCTGCTCATCAGTCTGCCAACATGGCGCGATGAAAGTTCGCTTCGCGGTTGCCCCGGCGGGCGGTGCGCTCTCCGGGGGCGACCTGGCGGGTTTCGCCGACGCGATCGAGCGCAGCGGTTTTGACGGCATCTGGCTCTCGGACCTCCCGCTGGCGCCGACCCCCGATCCTCTGCTCGGTCTGGTGCTCGTCGCCGGACGCACCCGCCGTCTTCGGCTCGGCGCCAACGTCGTGCCCCTGGGTCGCAACCCGTTCCTGCTGGCCAAGGAGCTCGCCCAGATCGACCAGCTCTCCGGCGGCCGCCTGCTGCTCAGCTTCGTCACCGGGATCGGCCAGCCCGACGAGGCCGAGGCGCTCGGCCTCAACGGGGCGAGCCGCGGCGCGGTTCTGGAGGAGGTCCTTGGCCTCGCCCGCTCGTGGTGGGAGGGCAACGCGGTGAGCCACCACTCGACGCGATGGACGTTCACCGATCTGCCCTCCGCCGCACGGCCGATCCAGGATCCGCTCGAGGTGTGGCTCGGCGGCCGCGGGCCCCGGGCGCTCGAGCGCGTCGGACGCGTCGCCGATGGCTGGCTCGGCGCCCAGCTCACCCCGGCGCAAGCGGGCACCGCGCGCGAGCGCATCCAGCAGGCGGCCGCCGCCGCCGGTCGTGAGATCGATCCCGAGCACTTCGGCCTGAGCATCGCCTACGCGCACGCCGCTCCCGATTCGGCCCAGCTCGCCCACCGGCGCGGTCGCCGGACCGACATCGACCCGCTCGCGGTCATTCCCGTCGGCGCCGACGGCCTGCGCGGCTTCATCGAGCGCTACGTGGCCGCCGGACTGTCGAAGTTCGTGGTCCGGCCCGTGGGTCCGGTGACGTCGTGGACATCCGAGGCCGAGTGGCTGGCCGAGGCGATCCTCGATCTGCAGACCTGAGCCGCCGGTAGGATCGCGGCGTGACATCGCGCTCACGAGGCTGGTTCGCCGCCGGCGCGGTGACGCTGATCACGATCGCGCTCGCGGTCCTCGACGTGACCGACCGGTCGCTGCGCCATTGGTTAGAGGACCACCCGTTCACGACGGCGGTCCTGTCCGGCATCCTCGTCCTGCTCGTCACCGTCCTGGTCGTCGATCGCGTCGTCGACATCCGCCGCGTCAGCGAGCGGTCGCAGGCGGTCGCCGCACAGGCGGCGATCGTCCTGAGCCAGGCGTCGCCAGCCCAGCGGGCGGTCCTCGCCAGCCTCAGCGGCGACGGCGACCGGGAGTCCGCCGGCGACGAGCTGCGGACCTACCTGACGATGCTGCTGATCAGCGCTCCGGTGCTGATCGACGCCCGCCGGTCGCGCACGTTCCTGGAAGAGGCCCAGACGCTGGCCGGACACCTCGCTCGGGCACTGAACGACCACGCGGCATCCGACGAGCTGCGCGAGCAGATGACCGAGACCATCAAGCGGCTGCGCGCGGCGTCCGCTCCGCTGCTCGCGTCTCTCTCCCCGGCCGCGCCGCGGCGGTGACGGCGGGCGACGCCGGGGATTCCGACGGCTGAGTAAGCGCGTGGCCACCGTCGAGCCGACGAGCACGCCGACGGCGGGAACTGCGAGCAGGGCCACCACCCCCAGGCCGGCGGTGATGATCAGGAGCGTGATCGCCACGGCCACGGCGATCACCGTGTCGACGAGGAGATCGCGCCGCCGGCGACGGAACTGACGTTCCCGGCGCCGTCGCTCGGCGCTCGGGCGGCGGATCGGTTCCCTCGCCGAGGGGGAAAGGGTGCGCGGCGCCGCTTCGATGTGAGCCGCAGGTTCCACTTCGTCATCCGGTTTCCGTGTCGGTCGCCGATCGCCTGCACGACCTCATGAGGGTTCTCTCAGAGTGGGCGGCGCGGACAGGTCGCGTGGTCCCGGCGGCGAATCAGGCCGACGGCCCCGTTCTGCCGCATCTCACGTCATGTCGTCCCGCCCCGCCCCCTCCGCCGCCTGGATCCGCCCCCCTCGGCCTCTCCCCCCGCGTCTCGACGTCTGGCAAAGGACGCGCCGAGTCGCGTGGCTCGTTCTCATCATCTGCCTGATCCCGGTGGTGATCTCCTACGGCACCACCCTCGCCGGCCCGTCGAACTCGAGCTTTACGATCCGTTCATTCGAATGGCTCCGTGACCATGGCGCGGCGGCGATCGCCTCTCAGATTGAGGGCGCGTACTACACGCTGAACGCGCCCTCCACCGGTGGCGCGGCGCTGCGGGCGCTCCCGCTTCGCGCCCGTGCCGCCGCGGTAGAGCACCCGCGGGACATCGCCCCCGTCATCCGCCCCTCACTGCGGGGCGAAGGGGTGTGGGCCACGACCGAGACGTGGAGCGGTCCGAGCTCTCCCGTCCAGATCGCGCAGTTCCGCAGCGATCCGAATTACCCGCAGATGGTGGCGGGGGTCGCCTGGATCGACCCGCGGCGGACGTCGATCGTTCTCTACCCAGGGCGCCTCGAACCATCGGTCTCCGTGCCGCGCGGGTTGATGGAGGTGCCGCCGACGCTGCGTTCGCGGCTGCTGGCGACCTTCAACAGCGGCTTCAAGCTCGCGGACGCGTCCGGGGGCTGGGCCGACGGCGGAACCACCTACGCCCCGATGCGGCCGGGGATGGCGACGTTCGTGCGCTACACCGACGGCCGCGTCAACATCGAGGCGTGGGCCGGGGGCGCCAAGGTCCCCGTCGGAGTGCAGTTCGCTCGCCAGAACCTCCCCCTGATCGTCGAGGACGGCCGACCGAACCCCGATCTCAACGACGGGCCGCAGTGGGGCGCCACGCTCGGCAATGCGATCCGCGTGTGGCGCTCGGGAATCGGGATCGACCGCCGCGGCGACCTGATCTACGCCGCGGCCAACGATCAGACCGTCGCAACGCTGGCGACAATCCTGATCCACGCCGGGGCGATCCGCGCGATGCAACTCGACATCAACTCCTATTGGGTCACCTTCACCACCTACGCCGAGCGCAACGCCGGCCGTCCCAGCAGCCTGCTACCGGCCATGACACGTCCGGTGACGCGGTACCTCAGCCCCGACGACCGTGACTTCTTCGCGGTCTATCTCCGCTGAGCCGTGACGCTCGTCCTGTCAGCACCGGGGAGGCGCTCCCCGAAGCGCAGCAGTCGATCAGCGGATGTAGACGCCAAAGAAGTCACGGTCGTCGGGCGTGAGGTAGCGCTGCGGGGAGCGCGCCATGCTGGTGAGCAGGTTGGCGGCGCCGATCGCGCCCGGGTGACGGTAGGTGATGAGACTCGTCCAGTAGCTGTTGATGTCGAGCTCCATGGCGCGAACCGCTCCGGCGTGACGCAGGAGCGCCGCCAGGGACCCGACGGTCTGGATGTCGGCCGCGGCGTAGATGAGGTTGCCGTGGCGGTCGATGCCGACGCCCGAGCGCCAGACGCGGATGGCATTGCCCAGCGTCGCTCCCCACTCGGGGCCGTCGGAGAGATTCGGGTTGAGCTTCCCGCCGGACACGATCAGCGGCAGGTTCTGCCGGGCGTAGACGACGTTCGGTGGCGCGGTCGAGCTGCCCGTCCAGCTCTCGATGTCGATCCGCCCGCTGCGGTAGCGCACGATCGTGGCCAACCCATCGTGGAGTGGCGCGTACGTGTGCCCGCCGTAGGCAAAGCCACCCCCGGAGTCAGCCAGCTTGAAGCCGCTGTTGAACGTGGCCACCAGCCGGTCACGCAGCCTCGTCGGCACCTCCTCGGGGCCGCGGGAATTCATCACCACGCCCGGCTCCTCGATCCCGGGGTACAGCCACACGGACGTGCGGGTGTGATCGATCCAGGCGACGCCGGCGACGTTCTGTGGGTACTCCGCCTCTGGACGGAAGCTCGTCACCAGCACCGGCGGCCGGCTTCCGCCGCCGGCGAACGTCGGATGCCAGACGCCCTCCCCAGGCAGTGCCGGGTGAATCACGGGACGGATCGGCGGCGGGCGAAAGAAGTGATGGCGGATCGGGCGGGTGCGCTGGACGGAGGAGGATGCCTGAGCGGCGGCGGAGGCCGCCCCCGGCTGCCTGGGCAGCGCCCGCAGCGCCGGCCCTCCGGTGGGCGGGGCGTTCAACGAGTAGTAGACCGACTCCACCCGATTGACGATCCCGCGCGCCCCGTTGTCGCGCAACCATTCGACGCTGCGGATCGACAGGCTGGAGTCAGAGCGCTGGCCGAGCATCCTGACGTACGAGACGAACGCCGGAACGAGCAGCAGCGCCGCAGCGAACAGGGCGATCCGCCGTACGCGATGCGGGTGCGAGCGACGACCGCCATCGCGGCGGGGAGTCAGCCGAGCCGGCGCGTTTCGGTGGGGCGCCACGCGCGATGGAGCAGACTTGGTCGGAGGCTGCATGGACATCGATCCTGCCAAACGCGAGGTTGCGACTCTTTAAAGGAAAGCTGAGGAGACCCTCATCCCGCCAACACCCTTGATTGATCCTCGATGCCTAGCTTCGTCGCGATGACCGCTTCGAGAGGAGGTCCGGCGTCGCCGTGGCTGCGCTCCGACGGTCTCGAGCCGCCGAGCCCGGCGCTGCCGCCACTCCCCGGCGAGGTCGCGACGGCGGCCTCATTCTCACCCGGGACGTCTCGCCCGCGACCGCGCGGCCCGCTGCACGCCGCGCTCGTCACGGCGCGGCCGCGGCAATGGATCAAGAACGCGCTTGTGATCGCCGCCGCCGGGGCCGCGGGCGCGCTGGGGCGTGACGACGTCCCGGTTCGGGTGGGCCTCGCCTTCGTCGCGTTCTGCCTCCTCTCAGCCGGCGTATACGCGGTCAACGACTGCCGCGACGTGCTCGAGGATCGGGCCCACCCGCGCAAACGACTGCGCCCAATCGCGGCCGGGGAGTTGCCGATTCGATCGGCGCTTGCCCTGGCCGCCGTCTGGTTCGTGACCGGCCTGGCGCTGTGCTTCACGATCCGTCCCTTTCTGGGGCTCCTGGGAGCCGCGTACGTCACCCTGACCTTGAGCTATACCGTGCTGTGGCGTCAGATCGTCGTCTTGGACATCGTGGCCGTGGCCGGCGGATTCGTGTTGCGCGCCCTGGCCGGAGGTGCGGCCGCTCCGGTGGCGCTCTCCCGCTGGTTCCTGGTCGTGGTCACAGCGGCTGCCGTCTTTGTGGCGGCCGGCAAGCGTCAGGCCGAGCTGCTGCGAACCTCGCGCGCCGGACAGAGCTGCACCGGCCGCCTCGTGATGGGGCGGTACCGGCTCGGAGCCCTGCGGATGGTGCTCGTCGCCAGTGGCGCGTGCGCCGTGGTCGCCTATACGGTCTGGGCGTTGGAGATCATCGCCATCAATGGCGTGCCGTGGCGGCTGCTGACGGTGGTCCCCTTCGCCGCGTGCGTGATCCGCTACGGGGTCTTGCTGCGCGGCGGCGCCGGCGAGGCGCCCGAGGAAACCCTGCTCGGCGATCGATGGCTTCTCGTCGCGGGAGCGCTCTGGCTGCTGCTGTTCGGACTCGCCGTTCATGCCGCCGGGTGACATGGCGATCGCCGCCGCTCACGCACCGACCGAGGCGATCCCGCAGCTCACAACCGCCCTCTCGGGCTGGGGTGGCGGCGCCAAGGTGCCGGTTACGATGATCCGCCCGCGCTCGACACAGGAGCTGGTCGAAGCGGTGGCGAGCGCACCGGCAAAAGCCGCGATCGCTCGCGGCGGCGGCCGCAG
The DNA here is from genome assembly GCA_963731395.1 of uncultured Solirubrobacteraceae bacterium. Classification (GTDB taxonomy): domain Bacteria; phylum Actinomycetota; class Thermoleophilia; order Solirubrobacterales; family Solirubrobacteraceae; genus Palsa-465. Next base: position 157,733 of record CAVSVH010000020.1, on the reverse strand, counting down.
TTACGGCGACGCCGCTCAGCTGCGCGACGGGCTCGTCGTGGAGCTGAGCGCCCTGGACGCGTACAAGCTCGACGCCGACGCCGGTGTGCTGACCGCACAGACGGGAACGACCCTGGGTCGGCTCCTGCCCGTACTGGCGTCGAGGGGCTGGGCCCTTCCGGTGGTCCCGGGAACCCAGCACGTCACCGTGGGTGGCGCGATCGCCGGCGATGTCCACGGCAAGAACCACCGTGAGATCGGCACGTTCGGCGCTCACGTCCTGGCGCTTGGCCTCGTGACCGCCTCCGGAGAGATCTTGGAGCTCACTCCGGATCAGGGTGGCGAGCTTTTGGCGACGACGATCGGCGGGATGGGGCTCACCGGCGTGATCCTGTGGGCGAGGATCAAGCTGCGCCGGCTGTCCAGCGCATGGTTGTCGGTCGACACCGACCGGGTGCAGACGCTCGATGCGGCGCTGAGCGCGCTCGACGAGGACGGTGGGCCCCACCGGGTGGCCTGGCTCGACCTCCTCGGCGATGCCCGCGTCAGGGGGGTGGTGACCCGGGCGGAGCATCTCAGCCAGGACCCCGCGGGGGATCACGCCGGCGCTCTGACGACCGTCGCGGCGCGGATCGGCGTCCCCTCCTGGTGGCCGGGCGGGCTGTTGCGCCCGGGGACGGTCCGCGCCTACAACGACCTGCGGTTCCGCCGGGCGCCGCACCGCCAGCGTGGTCAGCTGGAGCCGTTCGGCCGGCACATGTTCCCGCTGGATGCGCTGAGCGGTTGGCCGAGGCTGTACGGGAGGCACGGGTTCGTCCAGTATCAGTGCGTGGTGCCGCGCAGCCGCGAGCGGACGCTGGAATCGCTGATCGCCGATCTGCGCCGCTCGCCGGTTCCGTGCTATCTCGCCGTCCTCAAGGATCTTGGAGCCGAGAACCGGGCGCCGCTCTCGTTCCCGCTTGCCGGCTGGACGCTCGCCCTGGACATGCCGCGGAAGGCCGCCGGGCTCGAACCGCTGATGCAGCGCTTCGATGAGCACGTCGCCGAGGCGGGTGGCCGGGTGTATCTATCCAAGGACTCGCGGCTGGCACCCGAGCTGCTCGCCGCCATGTACCCGCGACTGGAGCGGTGGCGAGACGTGCGTGATCAGGCCGATCCCGAGCGTCGATGGCGATCCGATCTGGGGGTCCGCACCGGGCTGGTGGCGGCCGGATGACGGCCGGCCATCCCGCCACGCGGGTGCTGCTGCTCGGAGGCAGCTCGGAGATCGGGTTGGCGATCGTCCGCCGCCTCCGCGCCAATGGGGCGGTCAGCGCGGTGCTGTTGGGTCGCGACCGCGGGCGTCTGGAGGACGCGGCCGCATCGCTCGAGCAGGCCGGAGTCGCCCCGGTGGCGATCGAGCTGGCGGACGCCGATGACCTGACCGGTCATGAGCATGCCGTCGCCCAGGGGTTCGCGCGCCACGGCGGCGTTGATGTCGTGGTGATGGCGATCGGCCGGCTGGGGGCTCAGGCGGGGCTGGACGCAGAGCCCGAGGAGGCGATCGAGGTCATGCGGGTCAACTTCCTGGTCGCGGGCTCGCTACTCCTGCACAGCCTGCGCCGGCTCCGGTCCCAGCGACGCGGCACGCTGATCGTGCTTTCGAGCGTCGCCGGAGAGCGGGTCCGGGCCAGCAACCCGATCTATGGAGCGGCCAAGGCAGGGCTGGACGCGCTGGCTCAGGCCCTCGCGGACACGACCGCGAACGGCGGCGTCCGTGTCCTCGTCGTGCGCCCCGGATTCGTGACCGGTCGGATGACCGCGGGGCTGAGGCCGCCGCCGCTGGCGACGACTCCCGACGCAGTGGCGCAGGCAACGGTCACCGCGCTGACCGGAACCGCTCACACGATCTGGGTGCCACGTACGACGCGCTGGCTGTTCGCCGTCATCCGGCACCTGCCGCGGCGCGTGTTCCGGAGGCTGCCCATATGAGACCGCGTCAATGGATCGTCGACCTCGTGGCGGCGGTGATTCTCGTCGCCGTCGTCTTCATCTTCGAACCCGGGGTCGCGATCGGCCTTCTCGTCGCGTTGGTGCTTCTCATCGTCTGCCTGCTCAGCGTGCTCGTCGAGCGGTGGCGGATGCGTCAGGCTCGTTTTCGCCGGCATCAGGCTCATCCGCGCCGGTATCCGCGGCGCTGAGCCCGGCACGCCGGAACCTCGCTACTGAGCGCGGGAGACGCGGCCCTGATCGTCGAGCGTGAAGCCCGTCAAGCCAAACCGCTCCTCGAGCAAACGTGGGATCTGCTCCCGGTCCACACCGGTGACCGTCCGGTGGGTCGGCGTCTCGTGCGTCAACGCCAGCCCGTTCCAGTCAGACAGCGTCTCCCGGGATCCATCCGGGCGGTGCGCGGCGACGATCAACCCGCTGACGAACGGGGAACGGGGGTGGGTCGAGGTGAACCAGTTGCTGGTCTCGATATCGATCTCCGGCACCGGCTCGGGGACGAAGCCGTAGAGATCGGCCCACCCCGTCCCGTCGCCGGTTTGGAGCACGTGCTCGGGCCCGTCCTGGACCACGCGGACGCGCCAGCCAGACTGCTCGTGCGCCTCCCCGGGACCGAACGGGATCGGTTCGAGCAGGGTCCCGTTGCCGAACCCGACATCCGCCAGCCACACCGCGCCGTCGACGGTGACGCGGAGAGCGAGATGCGTGCGCGGGGCCGGGATCCCGAGAGGCCGGCCGAGGCGCACCCGGCCGAGGAGGAGCGCCACGTCAGCGCCGAGCGCGCGCAGCGCCGCCGCGAGCACCAGGTTGTGCTCAAAGCAATAGCCGCCGCGACGGGCGGCGACGAGCTTGGCCGCCAGCGCCGCCGGGTCCAGAGACACCGGCACCCCGCGATGGGGGTCGAGATTCTCGAACGGGATCGACGTCACGTGGGCGCGGTGCACCTCGGCCGGGCCGGGTCGCCCGCTGAGCCCGATGCGCTCCAGATAGGCGTCGAGGTGCAACGACTCGGCCGGCAGGGGCCCAGCGGTCATCGCGCCGGCAGCGTCAGCATCGTCGCGCTGGCGGCGGGCAGGCGGACGCCGTAGGCGCCGCCCGACGGCGAGATGGCGATCCGCGACGGAGCGCCGGCGAGCGCCCCGGTGGTGGTCGCCGATCCGAAGCTCTGGCCACCGAGCGTCACCCCACCGGTGGCGTGCACCCCCGGGGCAAGGAGCTGCTCGGCGGTCGCCACGCCGTGGGCCGAGGCGATCCGCAGGCTCAGCGTTGCCGGCCCGCGCAGTCGCTTGTTGATCACGATCACGTGGATCGCCCCGCTCGGCGTCCGGGTCGCCCACACCTTGACCCCGGGCGCCACCTTGGACGACACTCGTAACAGGTGCGATCCGGGCGGGGCCGCCTGGGCGAACATGACCATGCCGTAGAACTCGGGATGGACCCGCACCTGCCAGGTACCGCGGGCGAGCTGAGGTCCGAGGATCTCGTTGATCGCGCCGGGGACGGTGTGGATGTTGACTCCGCCGACGCCGACCCGGGCGAGCTCGAACAGGGTGTCGAGGACCCACAGCGCGGACGTGAAGGTGTCGCTGACGCCGCGCGTGCCGCCACACGAGATCCCGTTGAGCTCGTCGATCCGCAGCGGCACGTGATGCGCGGCGGCGACCGTGACCAACGGCGCGATCAGCTCCGCGAGCCCATGCGACGAGGCGTCCGCGAGCAGCTCGCCGCTCGTCACCACCTTGGACTTGGTGCAGTGCTTGAGCGGATAGGCGTGCACCGTCGCCAGGCGCACGCGCGGCTCGTCGCTCAGGAACGCGCCGAGCTGGGCCAGCCATTCGGGGGCGCCGCTGCTCGGCCCGGCGAGGGGGACATCGGGCAGGGTGGGCGCGAGGCTCGAGTAGTCGCTGATGAAGTCACGCTCGTCGTAGCCGCGCGGCCGCCCGGCGATGAGCTGCCCGGTGGTGGATCGATACCACGAGAAGGTGCCGTAGAGCTCGGGCTCGTTGCCGAGCTCGAGCGCCTCGATGTTCCCGGCGCCGATCTGATCGACCATCGCGTGGGCCTCGGCGGCGGCGATGGCGCGGTTGTCGGCCTCCAGGTTGACCCCCAGGATCATCTTCGCGTGCAACTCGGTGTCCAGCGCCCGGACGACGCGCATCCAGTTGGGCGTCAGCGTGTATCGGACCCCGCCCGGCCTGCGGGTGTGCGGTGTCGGCCACCACGACCAGTCGGTGCTGTCACCACCGACCCGCAGCACCGGCGTTTGCTCGGGAGCGATGTCCTGGAGCAGGCGCACGAACGCGGGGTCGATCGCCGCCGGATTGGTGCCGGTGTATTCCTCGAGCGCCTTGAGCTCGATCGACATCCCGACGAACCCCGACGGGATCGGCCGGCCGACAATCGCCGCGGTCACGCCCACAGCGTCTCCCCGCACGCGCGGGCCGGTGGTGGACACGTGGGTCACCGTCCTCCGTGCATGCGTGCCGGAGCAGCCGAGCACCACGGTCGCGACGGCCCCCGCCACCAGTAGCGCGATCGCAAGCCGTACCGGCGGCCACCGTCGAAGTCCCGATGCCATCGCTGGCCGTGACGGTAACGGATTCGCGGCGTCCGAGAAGTCGGTCGGCGCCGGCCGACGCCAAAAGTGCGCCGGCGGGGGGCGCGCCTGATTGAATCCGCCGTCATGAGCGAAACCCTGAGCGCAGAGACGATTCACATCACCGGACACGACAGCGCCGACGTCGAGGCGTACGTCGCGCGGCCCGCCGGCGACGGACCGCGCGGCGGCGTCGTCGTCATCCATCACATGCCCGGCTTTGACCGGGCGACCAAGGAGATCGTGCGGCGCTTCGCCGAGCTGGGCTACGACGCGATCTGTCCGAACCTCTACTGGCGCGAGGCCCCGGGAGCCGCGGCCGATGACGCGGCGGCGACCGCCCGCGCCCAGGGGGGCGTGCCCGATGAGCGGCTCGTCGGCGACGTCGGCGGGGCGGCGCAGTGGCTGCGCGGGCTGCCGACCTCCAGCCGCAAGGTGGGGGTGATCGGCTACTGCTCGGGCGGTCGCCAGTCGGTCCTCGCCGCCTGCCACCTCGACCTCGACGCGGCCGTCGATTGCTATGGCGCGTTCGTCACCGGCACGCCGCCGGCGGACTTCCCGCTCAAGGTCACGAACCTCGTCGATCAGCTGCCCCAGCTGAGCTGTCCACTGCTCGGGCTCTTCGGCAACGACGACTCCCACCCCAGCCCTGAGGAGGTCGACGAGCTCGACGAGATCCTCACCCGGTCTGACAAGCCCCACGAGTTTCACCGCTACGACGACGCCGGCCACGCCTTCTTCTCGGTCGACCGTCCGTCGTATCGCGTCGCGGCCGCCACCGACGGCTGGGAGCGGATCACGAGCTTCTACCGGACCTACCTGGGGGACTGAGCATGTGCACCTACGCGACCGTGACGACCGCGCTGCAGGGCAGCGCCAAGGGCCCTGACAGCAGCTGGTTTCACGTCACCGACGGGACCGTCTACTTCGATCACCCGGTGCACGCGATGGCCGAGCACACGCTCAACATCGACTTCACCGACCCGGCCAAGGGGCCGGGGGCGCGAGTGGCGGTGGAGCTGACCGCCGCCTCGGCACGAGAGCTGGTCACCGCGATCGAGGCCGCGTTGCGGTCGGCGCCCGCCGAGCTGCTCGCCTAGTTGGCCCCGCTAGCTGACCTCACCCACCGGCTGCAGGCTTCCGAGCGCATCGTTGAACGTGGCGCTCGGCCGCATCGCCGCCGCCGCACGCTCGGCGTCCGGGTGATAGTAGCCGCCGAGGTCGACCTCTGATCCCTGCATCTCGGCGAGCTCGGCGACGATCGTCTCCTCGTCGGCCTCGAGTCGCTGCGCCAGCGGCGCGAACCGCTCGGCGAGCTCCGGATCCTCGGACTGATCGGCGAGCTCGCGCGCCCAGTACTGCGCAAGGTAGAAGTGGCTGCCGCGGTTGTCGAGCTCTCCCGTCGCGCGCGACGGCGAGCGCCCGTTCTCCAGCACGCTGCCGGTGGCGCGGTCAAGCGCGTCGCCGAGGAGACGCGCCCGGGGGTTGTCGGCCTTGTCGGCGAGCATCTGCAGCGAGACGGCGAGCGCCAGGAACTCGCCGAGCGAATCCCAGCGAAGATGGTTCTCCCGCACAAACTGCTGGACGTGCTTCGGGGCCGAGCCCCCGGCGCCGGTTTCGAACAGGCCGCCGCCGTCCATCAGGGGGACGATCGACAGCATCTTGGCGCTCGTACCGAGCTCGAGGATCGGGAACAGGTCGGTCAGGTAGTCGCGCAGGACGTTGCCCGTGACCGAGATCGTGTCCTCGCCGCGGCGGGCGCGCTCGAGCGTGTAGCGGGTCGCCGCCGCGACGCCGAGGATCTCGAGCGCCAGCCCGTCGGTGTCGAGCTCGTTGAGCACCGCATGCACCTTGGTGAGCACCTCGGCATCGTGCGGGCGCGTCTCGTCGAGCCAGAACACCGCCGGATCGCCCGTCGCCCGGGCGCGGGACACGGCCAGCGCCACCCAGTCGCGAATCGGCGCGTCCTTGGTCTGGCACATCCGCCAGATGTCTCCGCGCGACACCGAGTGCTCCAGCAGCGTGACGCCGGCGCCGTCGACGACCCGGACGAGGCCCGGCGCGTCGATCTCGAACGTCTTGTCGTGCGAGCCGTACTCCTCGGCCTTCTGGGCCATCAACCCGACGTTGGATGTCGTCCCCATCGTCGCCGGGTCAAACGCGCCATGGCGCCGGCAGTCCTCCACGGTCTCGGCATACAGGGCGGCATAGGAGTGATCCGGAATGACGAACTTGGCATCCTGCAGCCTTCCCTCTCGGTTCCACATCTGACCCGAGGAACGGATCGACGCCGGCATCGAGGCATCGATGATCACATCACTGGGCACGTGCAGATTCGTGATCCCGCGGTCGGAGTCGACCATCGCCAGGGCGGGACCGTTCTCATACGCCGCGTCGATTGCCCGGTGCAAGGCCTTGCGCTGCTGACCGGGCAGCCGGTCCAGCGCCGTGAGCAGTGCGGCCAGCCCGTCGTTGGCGTTCACGTCGGCGGCGGCCAGGGCGGCGCGATGCTCGCCGAAGACATACGGGAAGAACGCGCGCACGGCATGGCCGAAGATGATCGGGTCTGACACCTTCATCATCGTCGCCTTGAGGTGGACCGAGAACAGCAGTCCGGCCGCCTTGGCGTCTGCGACCTGAGTCGCGAGAAACGTCTGAAGCGCGTCGCGCCGCATCACGGCGGCGTCCAGGACCTCGCCGGCGAGCACCGGAAAGTCCGGCTTGAGCACGGTCACGTCGCCGGCGGGCGAGACGTGCTCGATGCGGACGTCGCCGCCATCGGTGACGGTGACCGAGGATTCGGTGTCGCGGAAATCGCCCGTGCTCATCGTCGCGACATGCGACCGCGAGTCCGCTGACCACGCACCCATCGAGTGGGGATGGCGCCGCGCGTAGCCCTTGACCGAGGCGGGCGCCCGACGGTCGGAGTTGCCTTCGCGAAGCACGGGGTTGACGGCGCTGCCCTTGATGCGGTCGTAGCGCTCGCGGACGTCTCGCTGCTCGTCGTCGGACGGCTCTCCCGGGTAGTCGGGAATCGGGAAGCCCTGCGCCTGCAGCTCCTCGATCGCCGCTCGCAGCTGGGGCATCGAGGCGCTGATGTTCGGGAGCTTGATGATGTTCGCGTCCGGCGTCCTGGCGAGCTCGCCAAGCTCGCCGAGAGCGTCGGGAACGGCCTGGCGAGCATCGAGCCGGTCCGGGAACTGGGCCAGGATGCGGCCGGCGAGCGAGATGTCGCGCAGCTCCACCTCGACGCCGGCGACGGCGGCGAACGCGTCGAGGATCGGCAGCAGCGACTGGGTGGCAAGCGCCGGCGCCTCGTCGGTCTGGGTATAGATGATCTTCATTTGCGATCACCCTACCCGCTGAGCTTCCACCTGCCGTCGGGCTGGAGCGCGAGCCGGGTCGGCTTGCCACCGTCGTCGAGGAACCCCTGCAGCGAGCCCTCGCTGGCACGCAGATCGGAGTCGCTGACGGTGGCGGTGGGGCCGTCGATCGCCACGCTGCGCACCTGCACGTGGAGCAGCCCCTCCTTGTGGGGCGCGGACAGATGGCGGCCAACCGCGTCGACCAGCGCCACGCAGCTGTAGCCGGGGGCCGCACGGATGAGCTGCGCCCGCACCGCGCTCGTGGCGAGCGCGCAGAAGCCGGGGCCATCGCCGTTCGCCAGATCGGCGAGCGCGATGCGTACCGTCTGCTCGACCTTCGCCTTCTGGGCCGCCCGCTCGGCATTGGCGAGCTTGACCCTGCCCACGCCGCCGCCGCACCCAGCCGTCAGCAGACCGAGCGAGACCGCGGCGACGAGACATTGGCGCGCAACGAACACGGTCGGCGGACGGTACCCGATCGGATCCTCTGTCACGATGGCGAAAACCCTGCTGAGAGATGAGATCCGCGATGCCGTCGCCACTGCCTCCGTTCACCGCCGAGACCGCCGCCGTGAAGGTCCAGGCCGCCGAGGACGCATGGAATACGCGGGATCCGCAGCGGGTGGCGCTCGCCTACAGCGAGGATTCGGCATGGCGCAATCGGGACACCTTCCTCACCGGGCGCGATCAGATCGTCGCGTTCCTGACCGCCAAGTGGGGACGCGAGCACGACTATGCGCTGCGCAAGAGCCTGTGGGCGTTCGCCGCTGAGCGCATCGCCGTGCGCTTCCAGTACGAGTGCCGTGACCGCGATGGCCGGTGGTGGCGCAGTTATGGAAACGAGCTGTGGGAGTTCGATGAGCACGGGCTGATGACCCGCCGGGAGGCGAGCATCAACGACGTGGCGATCGACGCGGCGCAGCGGCGCATCCGCGGGCCACGACCGGAGAACGAGCGAGGGGTGCAGATCCCCTTGCAGTGACAGGCGATCCCGGGCTCTCCGGGGATTAAACTCACCTGACCATGGAACGGCGCATCGTCTATCTAACGAGACTGACCAGGCTGCCGCTCCTGGGCGCTGACGGCGCGGAGGTCGGCCGGGTCGTGGACGGGGTCGTGGACCTGGGGTCAAAGCCGCCGCGGATCAATGGAGTCGTTGTCGGCGTGCAGCGCCGGCGCGTGTTCGTCGGCATCGGCCGGATCGGCGAGATCGGGAGCGACGGCGCGCGGCTGCGGCGGGGATCGGTCAACCTGCGCCAGTTCAGCCTGCGCGACGGAGAGCGGCTGCTCGCCGGCGAGCTGATCGGCAAGCGGCTCAAGGGCCAGCGGGTCGTCGACATCGGGCTGACGCCCGCGCCCGACCAGCCCGGCTGGGAGGTGGCGACGGTGGCGCTCGCCGGCCGCCGCGTCCCCGGGCTGCGCCGCGCGCCGGAGATCCTGGACTGGAGCGAGGCGGGCGAGCTGTTCGCCTCCGACCGGCCGGTGGACCGTCAGGCCGCCGAGCTGGGAGGCCTTCACCCGGCGGAGATGGCCGCCGCGATCCGCCGGCTGCCGCTGAGCCGGCGCCGGGTGCTCGCCGGCGAGCTCGAGGACGAGCGCTTCGCCGACCTCCTGGAGGAGCTGTCCGAGGACGAGCAGGTCAAGCTGGTGGAGGGACTCGATCCCGCGCGGCTGGCGCGGGTGCTCGACGAGATGGAGGCCGATGACGCCGCCGACCTGCTCGGTGAGTTCTCGCCCGGCCGCCAGGCCGAGTTGCTGCGGGCCATGGACCCCGACGAGGCCGAGCCGGTGCGGCGGCTGCTCTCTTATCAGCCCGACACCGCCGGCGGTCTGATGACGCCAGAACCGGTGATCCTGGCGCCGGACACCACCGTGGCCGAGGCGCTGGCCAGGGTCCGCGATCCGAATCTGCCCGTCCCGCTGGCCGCAGCGGTATTTGTCTCCCGCCCGCCGCTCGAGACCCCGACCGGGCGGTATCTCGGCAACGTCGGGATTCAGCGCCTCCTGCGTGAGGCGCCGAGCAAGCCGCTCGCCCGCTGCCTGGATGAGGATGTCGAACCCGTCGATGTCGGGATGAGCGACCGCGAAGTGGCGGCCCAGCTCGCTGCCTACGACGTGGTCTCGCTGGCGGTGACCGACGAGACCGGGCGCCTCGTCGGCGCGGTGACGATCGACGACGTGCTGGATCGCGTGCTTCCGTCCAACTGGCGCGTGGCGCTCTCGGAGACCTGATGGCCCGCGGGGATGATCTGAGTACCCCGCGGGGCACTCCGGGGGCTCCCGTCGTCTATGACCCGGACCAGTTCGGGGCGCTGGCCGAGCGGCTGGCGCGGTTCTTCGGAACGCCGCGATACATCGTCGGGCAGACGATCCTCGTCGTCATCTGGATCGGGCTCAACGTGGCCGCTGTCTCGCTTCGATTCGACCCCTATCCGTTCATCCTGCTCAACCTCGCGTTCTCGACTCAGGCCGCGTACGCCGCGCCGCTCATCCTGCTGGCCCAGAACCGCCAGGCCGACCGCGATAAGGACGAGGTCGAGCGCGACCGGGGAACGAACGCGCGGGCGCTGGCCGAGACCGAGTACCTGGCGCGGGAGATCGCCGCGGTGCGGCTGGCGGTCGACCAGAAGCCCGACCGCGACGACGTGCTCGAGGCGCTGGAGCGTCTCACCCAGGCGATCGAGCGCACGGCGCCGATCGAGCCCTAGTGAAAACGGCGGGGCGCGCCGTCAGGCGCAGCCCCGCCTGCAAACACTGCGTCAGGCGCCGACGGTCCTCCCGACGGCCTGCTCGATCTTCTCGCCGATCTCCTGGTCGATGTTCTTCCAGTACTCGAACGCCCGGGCCAGCACCTTGTCGGAGACGCCGTCCAGGAGGTGGCCGGCGACGTTGCCCACCAGTCGCTCGCGGGCGTCTTCGTCGAGCACCTCGCGCACCATGGTGCCGGGCTGGCCCCAGTCATCGTCCTGCGCGTGCGCAACGTAGCCCGCCCGGACCATCTCGCCGTCGGCCGCCCACAGCCCGGCGGCGTCGGTCGCGGAGGGATCGGCCTGCGGTCCGCCGTAGGAGTTGGGCGCATACACGGGGTCGGTGACGTTGACCGTCCGTCCCACGCCGTCCTTGCTGTAGCTGTGCACGGGGGCATGGGGGGAGTTGACCGGGATCTGCTTGTAGTTGACCCCGAGCCGAGCACGGTGCGCGTCGGCGTAGGAGAATCCGCGCGCCAGCAGCATCCGGTCCGGGCTCAACCCGATCCCGGGCACCAGGTTGTTGGGCTCGAACGCCGCTTGCTCCATCTCGGTGTGGAAGTCGGTGAGGTTGCGATCCAGGGTCATCGCGCCGACCTTGACGAGCGGGTAGTCGCTGTGCGGCCACACCTTGGTCAGATCGAACGGGTTGAACCGGTAACTCTCGGCTTCGTTGAACGGCATGATCTGCATGTACAGCGTCCAGCTGGGGTGGTCGCCACCACGGATCGCCTCGAACAGGTCTCGCCGGTGGTAGTCCCCATCCTCGCCGGCGATCCGATCGGCGTCCTCCTGGGTGAGGAACTCGATCCCTTGATCGGTCTTGAAGTGATACTTGACCCAGAACTTGTCGCCGGCCGCGTTGACCCACATGTAGGTGTGGCTGGAGTAGCCGTTCATGTGGCGCCACGTCTTCGGGATGCCGCGATCGCCCATCAGCCACGTCACCTGGTGGGCCGACTCGGGCGACAGCGTCCAGAAGTCCCACTGCATGTCGTGGTCGCGCAGACCGTTGTCGGCTCGGCGCTTCTGGCTGCGGATGAAGTGCTGGAACTTCATCGGGTCCTTGACGAAGAACACCGGCGTGTTGTTGCCGACCATGTCGTAGTTGCCCTCGGGCGTATAGAACTTCAGCGAGAAGCCGCGCGGATCGCGCCACGTGTCGGGGCTGCCACTCTCGCCCGCGACCGTGGAGAAGCGGGCCAGCATCTCGGTCCTGACCCCGGGCTGGAACAGGGCGGCTCGCGTGTAAGCGCTCACGTCCTCGGTCGTCTCGAAATGGCCGAAGGCGCCGGAGCCCTTGGCGTGCGGCTGACGCTCGGGGATCCGCTCGCGGTTGAAGTTCGCCATCTGCTCGAGCAGGTACTGATCCTGCAGCAGGATCGGGCCGTCGCGGCCGACGGTCAGTGAGTGCTCGTCGCTGGCAACGGGGATGCCGGCATCGGTGGTGGTGCGGGGAGGCGTTGAGCTCATTTCGGGCAGGCTCCTGTTCGTTGCTGAAGGCGCGGCGCGGGGACACAGCACCCGGACGCCAAGACGTACCCGCTGTACAGGTACCCATGGTCCTCACGGGGCAATCGCGGCGCCGGTAAAGAGTTCGTGAGAACGTTCTCAGCGCTGGCGGCTCGGCGCCGGCTGCACCGTGACCCGACACGCCGGCGGGCGACGCCGGATAAGGTTGCGCCAGCCATGCTCGGCCTTCCCGACACCGTCACCGTGTGCCTGTTCGACCTCGATGGAGTCCTGACGCAGACCGCCAAGGTCCACGACGCGGCCTGGAAGGAGACCTTCGACGACTACCTGAAGGCCCGGGGCAAGCAGACCGGCGAGGAGTTCAAGGAGTTCGATCCCGACCACGACTACGACGAGTACGTCGACGGCAAGCCCCGCTACGACGGCGTGCGTTCGTTTCTTCAGTCCCGTGGCATCGAGCTTCCCGAAGGCCAGCCCAGCGACCCGCCCAGCGCCGAGACGATCTGCGGGATCGGCAACCGCAAGAACGAGCTCGTGCTCAAGCTGATCAAGGAGCAGGGAGTGCAGGCGTATGAGGGCTCTGTCCGTTACGTCAGGGCGGCGCGCGACGCCGGGCTGCGGCGCGCGGTCGTCTCCTCGAGCGCCAACTGCAAGGACGTCCTCGTCGCGGCGGGGATCGACGATCTGTTCGAGGCCCGGATCGACGGCATCGTCGCCGACGAGCAGCACCTCAAGGGCAAGCCCGCCCCCGACACGTTCCTCGCCGGGGCACGGGCGCTCGGCGTCGCCCCCGCGCGGGCGGCCGTGTTCGAGGATGCCCTGGCGGGGGTGCAGGCCGGTCGCGACGGCGACTTCGGATACGTCGTCGGAGTCGACCGCGTGGGACAGGCCGAGGCGCTCCGCGAGCACGGCGCCAGCGTCGTCGTGCAGGATCTTGCCGAGCTGCTGCCCGACTCGTGATCGAGCATCCGGCCTACCCGGTCGAGCCGTGGGCGATTCGCGAGACCGAGCTGCACCTGGACAACCTGGCGCAATCCGAGTCGGTGTTCGCCCTGTCCAACGGCCACCTCGGGCTGCGCGGAAACCTGGACGAGGGCGAGCCCATCGGGATCCCCGGGACCTACCTGAACGGCTTCTACGAGACCCGGCCGCTCCCCTATGCGGAGGCCGGCTACGGCTACCCCGAGGACGGTCAGACGGTGGTCAACGTCACCAACGGGAAGATCATCCGTCTGCTCGTCGAGGACGAGCCCTTCGACGTTCGCTACGGGGTGCTGGGCAGCCATGAGCGGGTGCTCGACTTCCGTGACGGCGTCCTGCGACGCACCGTCGAGTGGACTTCCCCGACCGGGCGGCGGATCCGGGTGCATTCGACCCGCCTGGTCTCGTTCACGCATCGCGCCGTCGCGGTGATCGAGTACCGGGTAGAGGCGATCGACGAGTCGTTCCCGGTCGTGCTCCAGTCCCAGCTGATCACAAACGAATCCTCGGCCACCATGAGCAAAGATCCCCGGGCCGCCGCCGCGCTGGCGGCGCCGCTGGAGGCCGACATCTACGACTCGATCGACCACCGGTCGATCCTCGTCGCCCATACCCGGACCAGCGGCCTGAAGATGGCCGCCGTCATGGATCACCTCGTGCAAGGTCCCGACGGCATGCAGACGTCCGCCGAGGCGTTCGCCGACAACGCGCGCTTCATGGTCACCGCCGACCTGGAGCCCGGCAAGCCGCTGCGCATCCTGAAGCTGCTCGGCTACGGCTGGTCGGCGCAGCGCTCTCCCGAGGCGTTGCGCGATCAGGTCAGTGCCGCTGCCGCGGGCGCCATCCACGCCGGCTGGGATGGCCTCTGCAAGGCACAGCGGGAGTACCTCGATTCCTTCTGGGAGCGTTCCGACGTCGAGATCGACGGCGACGCCGAGCTGCAGCAGGCGATTCGCTTCGGCCTGTTTCACACGTTGCAGGCGGGCGCCCGCGGGGAGCAGCGGGCGGTCGCGGCCAAGGGACTGACCGGACCGGGCTACGACGGGCACACGTTCTGGGACACCGAGAGCTTCGTGCTGCCGGTGCTGACCTATACCGCCCCCCAGGCCTGCGCCGACGCGCTGCGCTGGCGCCACAGCACGCTCGACCTCGCCCGGGATCGCGCCCACACGCTCGGGCTGCGTGGAGCGGCGTTCCCGTGGCGGACGATCCGCGGCCAGGAGTGCTCCAGCTACTGGCCCGCCGGCACCGCCGCGTTCCACATCAACGCCGACATCGCAGATGGGGTCATCCGCTATCTGGCGGCCACCGGCGATGACGACTTCGAGCGCGAGTTCGGGAGCGAGCTGCTCGTCGAGACCGCCCGCCTGTGGCGGTCGCTCGGTCACCACGACGGCACCGGGAAGTTCCGGATCGACGGCGTCACCGGTCCCGACGAGTACAGCGCCGTCGCCGACAACAACGTCTACACCAACCTGATGGCGCGCCGCAATCTCCGCGCCGCCGCCGACGTGATCACGCGTCATCCCGAGCGCGCCGGAGATCTGAACGTCGATGCCGAGGAGACGGCGAGTTGGCGCGACGCCGCCGACAAGATGGTGATCCCCTACGACGAGGCGCTCGGCGTCCACCCTCAGGCCGAGAGCTTCACCCGCCATCAGCTGTGGGACTTCGATAACTGCCGCGAGGGCCACTATCCGCTGATGCTGAACTTCCCCTACTTCGACCTGTACCGCAAGCAGGTGGTCAAGCAGGCGGACCTCGTGCTGGCGCTGCACGTGTGCGGCGACGCCTTCACCGCCGAGGAGAAGGCACGGAACTTCGACTACTACGAAGCGCTCACCGTCCGCGACTCCTCGCTGTCGGCGTGCACCCAGGCGGTGATGGCGGCCGAGGTCGGTCACCTCGATCTCGCCTACGACTACTTCGCCGAGGCCGCCCTCATGGACCTCGACGACCTGGAGCACAACACGCGCGACGGCATCCACATCGCCTCGGTGGCCGGGACCTGGATCGCCGCCGTCGCGGGCTTCGGCGGGATGCGCGACCACGGCGGCACGCTGCGCTTCAGCCCCCGCCTGCCGAGGGCGCTGACCCGCCTGAAGTTCCGGCTGATGTACCGAGGATGCAATCTTCACGTCGAGGTCGATCAGGAGCACGTCCGGTATTCGCTGCTCGACGGCCAGCCGCTGGACCTCGTCCATCACGGCGAGCCGGCGACGGTCGCGCCCGACGAGACCCTGACCCTCGACATCCCGCCGCTCCGGGAGCGCGAGGCGCCACGTCAGCCACCCGGGCGGGCGCCGGTCAAGCGCCGGCCCCCCCGCTGAGAGCGTTTGCCCGGCGGCGCCGAGGGTAGGCCTCACGACATGGCCCAAGAACTGAATGTCGCCGATCTGAAGCTGACCAGCACCGCGTTCGATCACCACGAGCGGATCCCCGACCGCCATTCCGGCGACGCTGACGACGTCTCGCCGGAGCTGATGTGGTCAGGCGCTCCCGAGGGCACCAAGGCGTTCGCGATCGCCGTCCTCGATCCCGACGCCCCCTTGGTCGACGGGTTCACCCACTGGATCGCCTACGGCATCCCGGGCGACGCGAACATGCTTCCCGAGGGCGGCGGCGATGTCACCCACGGCACCAACTCGCTCGGCAACACCGGCTACGTGGGTCCGGCGCCACCTCCGGGACACGGCACGCACCACTACTACTTCTGGATCTATGCGCTCGACGACGATCTCGACCTGGAGCCCGGGCTGGACCGGCGGGCGCTCAACGACGCGATCGAGGACCACGTGATCGAGCAGGCGCGGCTCGTCGGGACGTTCTCGCACTAGGCTTTTCACCAGGGCGAGCCCACCATGGGGCGAGCCGCGGTCGCCCCGGCGGCGGCGGGGTCAGGCGAGCAGGCGGACGATGGCGGTGATTCCGACGACGACGATCACCGCGCGCAGCACCCGCGGGGACAGCCGGCGCCCGAACCGCGCCCCGATGACTCCCCCGATCAGCGAGCCGCCCGCGATCAGCCCGGCGGCACCCCACGCCACGTGCGCCGCGAAGATGAACACGATCCCGGAGATGAGATTCACCAGCCCGGTGAGGATGACCTTGACCGCGTTCAGGCGCTGGAGCTTGTCGTCGAGCGCGAGCGAGAGAATCGCCAGGACCATGATGCCCTGCGCCGCGCCGAAGTAGCCCCCGTAGACACCGCCCGCCAGGACGGCGGCCGTCGCGACCGGCCCCGCGCGTTCCCGGCCGCGGGGGCGGTGCTTGTCCAGCAGTCCCGACAGCTTCGGCTGGAGCACGATCAGCACCAGCGCGATGGCGATGAACGCGGGGACGATGTCCTTGAACGCCGAAGCGGGCAGGCTGAGCAGGAGCACCGCGCCGATCACGCCACCGATCAGCGAGGCGCAGGCGAGAGGGATCAGCCGGCGCCGCTGACCGGCGAGCTCAGGCCGATAACCGACCGCCCCCGCCGCTGAGCCGGGAACGAGTCCCACCGTGTTGGAGACGTTGGCCACCACCGGGGAGTAGCCGAACGCCAGCAGGACCGGGAACGTGAACAGGGTGCCGCTGCCGACCACCGTGTTGATCGTTCCGGCGACGATCCCGGCGGCGAAGATGGCGATGGCGTGGAGGGGGCTCACGGTGGGCCGGCGGGACGACGCTGCCCGCGCCACGCGTTACCCAAGCACACGCGGCGGGCTCACGCCGAGCCCGCGCCGGCCTCGGTCAGCTCGCCGCTCGCAGCGGCGCCAGGGCGCCGCCCAGCACCAGCAGCTGGTCGAGCATGTCCGCCGCCGCCTGAGCCATCACATCGTTACCCCGGATGACGCGGTCGTCGTCGAGGAATTGCGCGACGAACGGGATGTTCACCGACGCGGTCACCGGCATCAGTGACAACGCGGTGACGACCTGCTTGAGCTGCTGAACCGCGCGGGTCCCGGCAGCGACACCGCCGTAGGACACGAACCCGACCGGCTTGTAGCGCCATTCGTGATGCAGATAGTCGATCGCGTTCTTGAGCGCCGCGGGGTAGCCGTAGTTGTACTCGGCGGTCACGAAGACGACCGCATCGGCGGCGTCGACAGTCGTGCTCCACGCGTGCGTGTGCTCCTTGGTGTACTGGCGCAGGCGCGGGTGGTTGGGCTCGTCGAGCAACGGCAGGTCGAGCTCCGCCAGGTCGACGAGGTCGCACTCGAAGCCGTCGTGCCGGGTCGCCTGCTCGACGAACCAGTTGGCCACCGGTACCCCGATGCGTCCGGGCCGGGTACTGGCGATCACGATCATGAGTCTCGGCATGAGGCCGGGTTAAATAGCAGCAACGCGGCGGCGACTCCGCTGTCGTATGGTCGGGCCGCGATGCCCGCTGCGCGATCGATCCCGTCGGTGTCACCCGTCGCGGCCGACCTGCGGGGACGTTTCGCCGGTCGACTGGTGGTGGTCGAGCCGCTCGCCGCCGAGCACGCGCCCGGACTGATCGCCGCCGCCGGTGATCCGGAGATGTTCGTCTGGATGCCCGTCGACATGGCCTCGTCGCATGAGGCGCTGCACGAGTGGCTCGCCGGGTCGCTCGCCAACGCCGCGGCGGGGCGCGAGGTGCCCTACGTGATTCGCGCTGCTGACTCCGGGCGGGTGCTGGGCTCCACGCGGTTCCTCGAGCTCCGTCTGGAGCACCTCCGGGTGGAGATCGGCTGGACGTGGGTGACGCGGAGCGCGTGGGCGACCGGCGTCAACGTCGAGACCAAGCTGCTGCTGCTCGGGCACGCCTTCGAGACCGTCGGGATCCGCCGAGTGGAGTTCAAGACCGACGCGCGCAACGAGCGTTCGCGCGGGGCGCTCGGGGCGCTGGGAGCGACGTTCGAGGGCATCCTGCGCAAGCACATGGTCGTGCGCGACGGCGGCGCGCGGGATTCGGCGTACTACTCGGTGATCGACGACGAGTGGCCCTCGGTCAAGCGCGGGTGCGAGCAGCGGCTCGCCGCCCACCTGACCTGATCGCGTTCGCCCGACCCGGTTACGAAACGGAGAACAGCGCGTCGGTCGGCGTGCCCCTGGCTCCGAGTTTTAGTAATAGTGTGGCTCGATGCCCGAGCGTTTTGACGTCACCATCCTCGGCGCGGGGCCGGGCGGTGAGCACGCCGCCTATGCGCTGCACGCGGCGGGCTGCCGGGTCCTGCTGATCGAGCGTGAGCTCATCGGCGGCGAATGCACCAACTGGGCGTGCATCCCCTCCAAGACATTGCTGCGCCCGGCCGAGGTCCAGGCAGAATCGACCCGAGCCGCCGGAACCGAGACGGCCGCGCTGGACTGGCCCGAGCTCGCCCGCTACCGCGACTACATGACATCGGCCGGCGACGATTCGGCGCGGGTGAAGGGCTACGAGGACATGGGGGTGACGGTCGTCAAGGGCGACGGTCAGATCACCGGCCGCGGCACCGTGGACGTCGGCGGCGAGGTGTTCAAGTCCGACAAGATCCTGATCAGCACGGGATCGGATCCGGTGATTCCACCGATCGACGGGCTTGCCCAGGCGGGCTACTGGACCAACCGCGAAGCAACCGCGCTCGACGAGATCCCGTCCAGCATCGTCGTCATCGGCGGCGGGCCCGTCGGCGTCGAGCTGTCCCAGTTCCTGCGCCGCTTCGGGAGCTCGGTGGCGATCGTCCAGGGTGCCGACCGCCTTGCCGAGCGCGAGGACGAACGCGTCTGCGGGCTGTTGCGCGACGGGCTCGCCGGCGACGGGATCGACATCCACACCGGCGTGTCCGCCGAGCGAGTACGACGTGAGGGCGACGAGCGCGTGGTCACGCTCAGCGACGGAACCGAGCTCCGCGGTCAGCGGCTGCTGATCGCCGTGGGCCGCCGACCGCGGGATGCCGGGATCGGCCTCGAGGCGCTCGGCGTCACCCCCGGCCGGCGCGGAATCCCGATCGACGGCCGCTGCCGCGTCGCCGACGGCGTGTGGGCGGCCGGCGACTGCACCGGGGTGATGCAGTTCACCCACATTGCCAAGTATCAGGCGCGCGTCGCGGTGGCCGACATGCTCGGACGTCCGGTGGAGGCCGACTACCGGGCGATACCGCGGGTGATCTTCACCGATCCCGAGATCGCCGCGGTCGGAATGACCCAGGCGCAGGCGCGCGAGGCCGGGCACGACGTCGCCACCGCCCACATCGAGCTGAGCAAGACGATCGCCCGGCCGTATACCTACGAGCGCGATCCCCGCGGTGAGCTCGGGGTCGTCGCCGACCGGTCGCGGCGGGTGCTGCTGGGCGCGTGGGCGGTGTCACCGCTGGCGAGCGAATGGATCCACCAGGCGGTTCTGGCCATCCACGCCGAGGTCTCGCTCGACACGCTGCTGCAGACCGTCGCGCAGTTCCCGTCCTATTCCGAGGCGTACCTGTCGGCGCTGCAGGCGCTCGAGCTCTGACACGAGGCGGCGTCGGTGGAGTCGGTGACGCTCACACCGCGCGGGCGAGGTACAGCAGGGTCACCATCGGCATCGCCAGCCGGTCGTCGTGGGCGCCAATCACCTCGCCGACGGCGTCGAGCAGCCGCCGTCGCCGAGCCTCGTCGAGCAGCCGGATCTCCGACAGCGTGCTCAGCATGCCGACGTAATCGGCGGCCGTGTAGTGCAGGCTCCACGCGTACCTCCGGGACGGCAGCTCGATGAATCCCGGCGCGGCGGCGATCTGGTCTGACCAGTCCT
The DNA here is from genome assembly GCA_963731395.1 of uncultured Solirubrobacteraceae bacterium. GTDB lineage: Bacteria > Actinomycetota > Thermoleophilia > Solirubrobacterales > Solirubrobacteraceae > Palsa-465. The sequence goes on along the minus strand of CAVSVH010000020.1, from coordinate 137,891 downwards.
CGTCGGCCGCCGGAGCCTCGTTGGCCGGGTGCATCGGGTTGTCGGTATCCAGTCCGGGCGCGACCGCAGCGTAGACCTCGCGCAGCGCGTCGCGCAGCGCCGACCGCCCCCATGCCGGCCGATTCATGAACACGGCCAGCAGACCCCCGGCGTCCAGCGCGCGGCGGGCGAGCCGGTACCGGCGGGCGCGATCGACCCAGTGCCAGGCCTGCGCCGCGTAGACGAGGCCGAACCGCCCTCCGGCGGGATCCCAGCGTTCGAAGTCAGACTCGACGATCTGGACGGCGGCATGCCGGGCACAGTTGTGACCGGCGATCGCGGCCATCGCCGGGCTGGGCTCGAGCGCGAGCACGGGAACGCCGCGAGCGGCGAACAGCACCGTCGCCTTGCCGGTGCCGGCACCCACCTCCAGTGCCCGCTGCCCGCCGGGGAGCGCGGCGAGCTCGACGACGTCGTCGATCAGCGCTCCGGGATAGGTCGGCCGGTGGCGGTCATAGGCATCGGCGACATCGCCGAACAGCAATCGCCGCGGAGTCGCCATCTCGGCTTTAGTCAAGCAGGAGGCTTTAGTCAAGCAGCACTTCCGGGCCGGAAGCGAACGCTTCGCGCAAGTCGGTGTCCGGCGCCCGATCGCCGGGGTACGGTGCCGCCGCGATGGCACGGGGACCGCGATCGGCTGCTCGGGTGCCGTGGCCGCCGAACGCGGGCGCGCGGAGGCGCGCGCTGGCCGCGGGCGCGCCGATGTGTGCCGCGGTCATCGGCCTGCTCTGCGCCGCGGCCGGCGCCCGGGCCGCCCTCGTCCGCGTCGGAGCGCCGGCGACGGCGACGGCCGACGCCATCACCGTGCGGCCGCTGGCGGCGGGGACCCACCTCCACGTCACGGTGACCCTCCGGCCGCGCAACCCGGTGGCGCTCGCCGCCTACGCCCGGGCGGTGTCGAGCCCGGGATCGAGCGTTTACCGCCGGTATCTCTCTCCGGCCCAGTTTGCCCGCCGCTTCGGCGCCACGCCCGCCGGCGTCACCGCCGTCCGGGACGCGCTCCGAGCCCGCGGGCTGACGCCGGGGCCGCTCAGCGCAGGAGGGCTCTCGATCCCCGTGACCGCCACCGCGGCCGCGCTGCAGCGAGGGTTCGCCGTCGGGCTGCGCAGGCTGACGCTGCCCGGCCGGCGCACGGCGATCGCGGCCGGCGCCGCCCCCGCGGTCGACGCCTCGGGCGCGGCGGCGATCCAATCGGTCATCGGACTCGATACCACCGCCGAGCCCCGGCCCCTTCTGCGTCGAGCCCTCCGTCCGAAACCGGGATCACCGCGACTCCCCCGTCACCCCGCCGGCGGCGGCCCACACGCGTGCGCCGCCGCCCGCGCCGCCGCCCCCGGCCAGGGGGCGTACACCGCCGACCAGATCGCCTCCGCCTACGGGTTCTCCGGGCTGTATGCGGCCGGCGACGCGGGCGCCGGAGTCACCGTCGCGGTCTACGAGCTCGAGCCCGACGATCCGGCCGACATCGCCGCCTACCAGGCGTGCTACGGGACGCACGCGAGGATCTCCTACGTCACCGTCGATCAGGGCGCCGGACGTGGCCCGGGCAGCGGCGAGGCGGCGCTCGACATCGAGAACCTGATCGGCCTCGCGCCGCGGATCGACGTGATCGTCTACCAGGGCCCGGACGCAGATTCGGGCCAACCCGGCTCCGGGCCCTACGACACGTTCAGCGCGATCATCAATCAGGATCGAGCCCGGGTGATCACCGTGTCGTGGGGCGAGTGCGAGCCGATGCTCGGCCAGTCGAGCCGCGTCGCCGAGAACACGCTGTTTGCCCAGGCCGCGGCGCAGGGCCAGTCGATCGTCGCCGCATCCGGCGACAGCGGCGCGCAGGACTGCGACACCGGCGGGGCGGCGCCCGACACCGAGCCGGCGGTCGACGACCCCAGCAGCCAGCCCGAGGTCACCGCCGTCGGGGGCACATCGCTCATCGCCCTCGGGCCGCGGCCGACGGAGCGCGTCTGGAACGACGGCGCCTTCACCGCCGGCGCCGCGGCCGCGGCGGGCGCCGGAGGCGGCGGGGTGTCGAGCGTCTGGGCGATGCCCCCGGCCCAGCTCGACGCGGCGCCCAGTCTCGGCGTCCGCAATCCGCTGGCCGCCGGAGCGGCCTGCGGGCAGCCCGCCGGCTACTGCCGTGAGGTCCCCGACGTCGCGGCCAACGCGGACCCTCACCACGCCTACCTGATCTACTTCAACGGCCGGGGAGCGGCGCGCGGCCAGCGCGCCGGCTGGCAGGGCGCCGGCGGGACGAGCGGAGCGGCGCCGGTCTGGGGAGCGGTGCTCGCGCTGGCCGATGCCTCGCGCGGCTGCATCGGCTCACCCGTCGGCTTCGCCGACCCGGCGCTGTATCGCGCCGCCGGCGGCGCGTACGCAGCGGACTTCAACGACGTCACGTCCGGCGAGAACGACCTCACGCACACCAACGACGGACGGTACGCGGCGGCCACCGGCTACGACCCAGTGACCGGACTGGGCACCCCGAACGCCGCCGCGCTGGTGGGGGCGCTGTGCGGCGCCGCGCGATCAGGCCCAACGGCCCCAGGGTCACACCGCGGTTCGCGCCGTGATCTGGACGGTCGGCGCCGCCGTCTCCGGCGCCGCCATGGCGCGCCCGCCGCCCGTCTGGCTACAGTCACGACCAGCGGCCCATGACGATGCTTCAAGGCTCATCCTCCGCGGACATCGACGCCCCGATCGACCGCTGCTGGACGCTGGTGGAGGACATCGCGGGCGCGCCGCGGTGGCAGCGCGGCCTCGAGCGTGTCGATGTGCGGGAGCGCGACGCCCAGGGACGGGCGCTCATCTGCGACACGGTCACCGATGCCAAGTTCACGAAGGTCCGCTGTCGCATCCGGGTGACCTACGAGCCCAACCGGCGCATGAGCTTCGCCCGCGACGCATCGGACACCGGGGACGTCGACGCGATGGAGGGCTCGTGGGAGCTCGAGGAGCTCGCGCCGGGCCGGACCCGGGCGACCTATCGGCTGGCGGTCGATCCGGGACCGGTCGGGCTCATGGCGCGGCCGCTGGAGCGTGCCCTGCGTCCCCTGGTGGTCGGTGGACGCGCCGACGAGCTGGCCCGCGCGGTGGCGGAGCGGGGTTGAGAGGCTTGGCCTCACCCGTGTAGCGACGGGCGATCTCGGTGAGCACCGCGATCATCGCCGTCGCCGCCGGCGCCACCCCCGGGGCGGTCATCGTCGCCGCGGTCACCTGACGTGCCGGGCTGCGGGGCGCGAGCGCTCTGACGACGATGTCGGAGTGGACCCGGGTCAGCGCGAGCCGTGGGATCAGCGCCACCCCCACGCCGGCGGCGACCAGCCCCTGAACCGTGTCGTAGTCGTCTGACTCGAACGCGACGTCGGGCTCAAAGCCGGCGGCCAGGCATGACCGCACGACGTGACGGGCGCACGGGCTCTCGGACGAGGTCTGGACCCACTGCTGATCGCGCAGGTCGGCGAGCGCCAGCGCGGGCTTGGCGGCCAGGGGATGGTGCACGGGGAGCGCGACGTGCATCGGGTCCTCGAGCAGCGCGACCGACTCCAGCCCGGCGCCCGGTCGGTCGCGCTCGGGCCCGACCCCCGGGAACTCGAACAGGAGCGCGAGGTCGAACTCGCCCGCTCTCACCCGGGGCCCGATCTGCTCTGGCTCCCCCTCGGCGAGGGTGAGTGCGACGTCCGGATGCAGGCTGCGAAAGCGCGCGACGGCGAGCGGCATCAGGGTGGCGCCGGCGGACGGAAACGACGCCACCCGCAGGCGGCCCGCCCTCACCCCGAGAACGGCGGCCACCTCCGCCTCGGCGGCCTCGACCTGGGCGAAGATCGCCTCGGCGTGGGTGACCAGGGCGCTGCCGGCGGCGGTGGGTCGGATCCCACGCCGGTCGCGGATGACGAGGGTCGCCCCGGTCTCCGCCTCGAGTCGAGCGATCGCCTGCGAGACGGCGGACTGGGTGTAGGAGAGGGCATCGGCGGCGGCCGAGAACGATCCGCGGCTGACGACCTCGCACAGCACATGCAGGCGGCTCAAGTTCAGCATCAGCAGAGCTTATCGACAGGATGAACAACTTCATTGGCCCTGATGAGCAAGAGCCTGCGACTCTCAGCCGAACACGGAGGCATCCGAGATTTGCGCAACGACAGGAGAGCGTGATGTACCCGACCGCGATCGTCTCGTACGACGACACCCAGAATGATCATGACGCCCTGATGCTCGGGCGCGTCCTGCGCGACGCCGGCGCCAAGCTGACGCTCGCCTATGTCCGCCACGCGACCGACCGCCGTCCGGATCGCGAGCAGCTGTCGCAACACGAGGCCGAGGCGCTGCTCGAGCGGGGCGCGCGGTGGCTTGACGACGAGTACGTCGAGCGCCGCGTCGTGGTCAGCGGGTCGACCGGCGAGGGGCTCAGCTGGCTGGCCACGCAGGAGCACGCGGACATCGTCGTGTTCGGCTCCGACTACCGAACGCCACGCGGTCACGTCGCGATCGGCCGCTCGCCGTCGACGCTGCTCGAGTCCGGTCCCGCCGCCCTGGCGCTGGCTCCCGCCGACTTCGCCGCCGCCCATCGGCAGATCGACACGATCGGCGTGCTGTCGGGCTCGGCCGACGAGGCCGCGATCGAGACCGCCTTCGCGATCGCCGGGCGCCTCGACGCCACGGTCGTCGATGCCAACCGTGGCGTCGGCCTGCTCGTCGTCGGCTCGCGGCCGGAGGCCGCCGAGGGCCGCGTGATGATCACATCCCGCGCGCACAACGCGATCGAGGAGGCCACCTGTCCGGTGCTCGTCGTCGCCCGCGGCGCCGCGCTGCATTTCGACACGCTCGTCAGCGCGTAGCTGACGTCGCCCGTCGGCGAGCGGGCGCTGGGAGGCGGCGCAGCCCTCGGTCGCCGGCGCGGCGGCGGACCCTACGCCGCCCGCAGCACGTCGACAATGAGCTCCAGGTGCCGGCGCCAATCGAAGCCGGGGCCGCGGAGGGCCATCGTCGAGCACACGCCACACATGAGCATTGAGACGTCGACGGGGGTGACGTCGGCTCGCATCGTGCCGGCGCGTTGCGCCCGGGACACCAGCTCCGCGGTCAGCGTTCTCAGCTCGTCCTGCTCGGTCACGGCCTGCGCCCAGAGATGCTCGCCCAGGCCGGTGAGGGCGTGCTGGACGGTGGCGTCGGCCGCGGCTGCCTCGGCGTTGCGGCGCAGCAGGTCTTCGAAGACCGCGAACGGCTCCCCCTCCTGGGCGAGGGCCGCGCGCGCGTTGTCGGCAAACAGCCGGAACTTCTGGCGGACGAGCTCGGCCATCAGCGCCTCTTTCGTGGGAAAGTGGCGATAGACCGTGCCCACGCCGACCGACGCGCGTCGCGCCACGTCGTCGATCTGCGCCTCGGCCCCGTTCTGCGCGAACACCTCCCGGGCGCTCTCGAGGATGCGCTCCCGGTTGCGCCGGGCGTCGGCCCGCAGCTCTCTGCCGTCGTCATTCGCGATGATGGTCGTGGCTGTCTCCCGTGACGCCGATTAACCGGAACCTGGATTCAGTATAGTGCTCGGAAGCAAACGGAACCGGAGGTCAGCTTCCCGATGAATGCTTCCGCAGACACCCTGCACCCGTCCCGCGACAACCGCGGGCGGACATCGCTGAACAGCCCGCGAGCCAAGAACCTCGCCTTGCTCCTGTTGGCGATGACGCAGTTCGTGGTCGTCATCGACGCGGCGATCGTCAACGTCGCGCTGCCGTCGATCGGCACCCACCTGCACTTCGCGCGCGACGATTTGACATGGGTGGTCAACGCGTACACCCTGACCTTTGGCGGCTTCCTGCTGCTCGGGGGCCGGCTCGCCGATCTGCTCGGGCGACGCCGCATGTTCATGATCGGCCTCGTCGTCTTCTCCGTCGCCTCGTTCGCCGGGGGCGTCGCCCAGTCCGAGACGTGGCTGATCGCCGCCCGCGCCCTCCAGGGTCTCGGCGCCGCGATCGTCTCGCCCGCCGCGCTGTCGATCATCACGACGACGTTCGCCGAGGGGCCCGAGCGCAACCGCGCGCTGGGGATCTGGGGCGGGGTGGCCGGAGCGGGAGGCGCCGCCGGCGTCCTGCTCGGCGGGATCCTGACGAGCTGGCTGAGCTGGCGCTGGGTGCTGTTCGTCAACGTCCCGATCGGTCTGCTCGCGGCCGCGCTCGCTCCCCGGACGCTGGTCGAGAGCCGGATCGAAGACGGAACCACCAGCTTCGACATCCCCGGCGCGATCACCGTCACCGGGGGCCTCGCCCTCCTCGTCTACGCCGTCGTCGATGCCGTCAACGTGGGCTGGGGCGCGACAGCGACGATTCTCCGCCTCGCCGGGGCCACCGTCCTGCTGCTCGCGTTCGTCGTCATCGAGTCCCGCGCGCGTGAGCCGCTGATGCCGTTCTCGATCTTCCGCCTGCGGACGCTGCGCGGAGCTGACATCGTCGGGCTGCTGATCGGCATGTCCCTGTTCTCGATGTTCTTCTTCATCTCTCTCTACCTCCAGGACGTGATGCACTACTCGCCGATCAAGACCGGGATCTCCTATCTCCCCCTGGCGGGCGGGATCATCGTGTCGGCCGGCTTGGCCTCCCAGCTCGTCACGCGGGTCGGTTTCAAGCCTCCGCTCATCGCCGGGCTCCTGTTGATCGCGGGAGCGCTCGTCTGGTTCTCGCGGGTTCCCGGAATCGGCGGGTCCTACGTCAGCGACATCCTCGGCCCGTCGCTGCTCGCGGCCGTCGGACTCGGCCTCTCGTTCGTCTCGGTGACGATCGCCGCCGTCACCGGCACGCGGCCCGACGAGGCGGGACTGGCGTCCGGGTTGATCAACGCCGCCCAGCAGATCGGCGGTGCGCTCGGCCTGGCGATCCTCGCCACGATCGCCAACAGCCGGACCCAGAGCCTGTTTCACCAAGGCGTCCACAACACCGGGGTGGCGCTGACCAAGGGCTTCGAGCGCGCGTTTCTTGTCGGTGCCGGCTTCGCCCTCGCCGGAGCGCTGCTGGCGGCGGTGCTGATCGCGTCGCGCGACAGCCGTGAACACGTCGAGGCGGCGAGCCGTGGGGAGGCCGCGGCGGTCTCGGCTCCGGCCGGCTGACCCACTCCCAGCGCGGCAACGGCTCGCGATCAGGTCGAAGCCCGCACCACGCCGGCCACGCGCTCGGCCCGCTGGAACCCGAGCGATTCGTAGAGACCGAGCGCGTGGTAGTTGGGGTCAGCGCCGATCACGAGCTGATCGGCGCCATGGCGGGCGGCGGCGTGATGCGTCGCGTCGACGATCAGCCGTGAGCAGATCCCCTGCCTCCGGTGGGCCGCCGCGGTGTCGACGGACTGGAAGCGGCCCCGTGACCCGGTGACAACGACGCCGCATGACCCCCATACCTCGCCGGAGTGTCCGCCGAGCGCGACATACCACGCGCCGCGGCCCGCCTGAAACAGAGCCCGCACGTCCGTCAGCCGTCGCCGGTGAAAGGACCGGTGCGTTTCTTCATCGAGCTCCTCGGGGTCGGCCACCTGCAGCTCCAGCACCTGATCCCACAGCGCCTCGTCGCGGTCCGGAAACGGATCGAGGGCCAGGACGAGGACATCCCGATTCGCCCGCGGGTGGGCCACGACGCGGTCGGGGGTGGCGATGAGACCGACCGTCTCCTCGAGCGCATACCCCCGCGCGACGAACTCCTCCTGCGCCCGCCCAAGCGCACCGTCCGTCCGATCCCAGGCGAAGGTCCGATGCCGCACACCGGTCGCGCTCGGGAACTCGGCGGCAAACAGGTGCTCCCATCGAGACGCATCTCCGGCGAGCGGCGGATCGTCGGGGATGAGCAGGTTGCCCCAGTAGTGACCCGGGTTACCTGGCGACCGGACGACGAGATATCCCTTGCGCCGTTCCACGATGCGGTCAGACGGCAGCACGTCGAGATCGGTCGCTCGGATGACCGAGCGAGGCACGGCCCGCGCCGTCCGGTCAGGTGACACCGGCGCAGCGTACGGACTTGAGCTGGATCGGCGCCAGGAGAGCCCCGGATATCGTCCGCCGCCTTGCGCACGCTGGTCATCTCCGATCTGCACCTCGGACGCCGTGCCGGTCACGACGTGCTCCGCCTCGCGGCGGTCCGCGAGCGGCTGCTGGATGCGCTGGACGACGTCGACCGACTGGTGCTGCTCGGCGACGCCCTGGAGCTGATGGGCCGAAACCCGCGTCGGACGATGGCGACGGCCGAGCCGATCATCCGGGCGATCGGCCGCCGCCTCGGTCCCAACCGCGAGGTGATCGTCGTGCCCGGCAATCACGACGCGCCGTTGGTCCGCGCGTGGGCGCTCGCCCAGGGACGACGACTGCAGCCGTCGACCACGGTCGAGCCCCACGCCAGCCGGGCGCTGGACCGGCTGCTCGCGTGGCTGGCGCCGGCGCGGACGCGGGTCAGCTATCCGGGGGTGTGGCTCGGCGAGCGGGTGTGGGCGACGCACGGGCACTACATCGACCGCCACCTCGTCCCCGAGTCGTCGTTCGGGATTCTGCGCCGCCGCGTCCGCGGCGTGGTGCCGGCGGTCGTGGCGCCGATCGAGTACGAGCGCGGGCGCCGGCCGCGCCGGCGCTCGCGTGACTCGCTGATGACGCGGGCCCTCGCCCGTCCGGCGGGGACGCTGTTGGAGAGCGTCGCCGAGCTCGCGCGATCGGCCACGATGCCGCGTGTCCCGCGGCTGATGATGAACAGCGGGCTGGCGCCGGTCACCGCCCGGCTGATCGATGCCCAGATGCGCCACCAGAGCCTCCCGGCGATGGCCTATGTCGTCCGCCGCCTCGGCGTCGACGCCGACTGGGTGCTGTTCGGCCACGTCCATCGGCGCGGGCCGATCGGTGGCCCCGACTGGGTGCAGAACGAGAGCATGCGCTTCGTCAACACCGGGTCGTGGGTGTATGACCCGCTGCTCGTCGACCGCGCCGTCGCCCCCCATCCGTATTGGCCGGGCGGGGCGGTGCTGCTCGACGACGGACGCGAGCCACGCTCGCTGGGATTGCTCGACGATCTCGGCGCCGAGCAGCTGCGCCCCGGGGCGCGGACGTGAGGTCTGGCTACGGCAGGATCAGATGGCTGTCACCGAACTCGTGCCACAGATACCGGTGGTCAAGCGCCTCGCGGTATGAGCGGCGAAGCGTCGACTCGCCGGCGATCGCGGCCAGCATCTGCAGATGCGACGCCTGCGGCTCATGCCAGCCGGTGATCAGGCCGTCGACGGCGGCGACGCGATCGCCGGCAGCGATCACCGTCCGGGTCCACCCCGCGCCCGCGACGATCGTCCCGTCCGCGCGCGCGACCGTGTGCAGGGCCCGCACCACCGTGGTGCCGACCGCGATCACCCGGCCCCGAGCCGACCGTGTCGCGTTGATGAGCCGCGCTGTGTCCGGCGCCACCGCGTACTCCTCGGGGAACGGAGGCTCATGACGCTCCGGCGAGGACACCCCGGTGTGGAGGGTGATCGGGGCGATCGCGATGCCGCGCGCAGCAAGCGCCGTGATCAGGTCGTGCGTGAACGGACGTCCCGCGCTCGGCATCTCGGCGCTGCCCGGAGTGGTGGCGTAGACGTTCTGGTACGCCGACAGCGGCCACGGGTGGGCGACGTAGCCGTAGCGGATCGGTTCACCGTGGTCGGTCAGCAGGCTCTCGATGGTTCCGGGCCCGTGGAGGCGGGCCAGCAGCAGCCGTGATCCGGAGGCATAGGGAGCGACCAGCGTGAGCTCGCCGGCCGCCCCGGGCAGCGCGATCGTCTCGCCACTCCGCCCCCGGGCGGGACGGCCCCCGTCCGCCGAGCGCAGCTCCACCGTGCGCCAGCGCTCGTCGAGGCCCGGCGCGCGGGTGGCGAAGTGCACCCGGACGGGGGTCCCGTCGCCCCGGGTGCCGACGACCGCGGCGGGCAGGGTGGCGGACACGTTGACGACGACGAGATCACCGGGATCGAGCAGATCCGGAAGCTGGTTGAACGCGGCATGGCGCACGCGCGCGCTTCCGGTGTGGGCGACCATCAGCCTGACCCCGTCACGGCTGATGCCGCGCGCCTCCGGAGGGGCGGTGGCCTCGAGCGCGGGGGGCAGCGCGAACGCCGGAGCGCTCATCGTGACGTTTGCCCGGTCGGCACCTCGCGCGCCGCGTAGCGGCCGCTGGGCAGCTGGGATCCGATCAGCTCGATGAGCCCGGGAACGCTCGCCTCGGGCGGCGGCCGGTCGGAGATGTCCTCGCCCGGGAATGCCTCCTGGTGCATCTGGGTGCGCATGTCGCCGGGGTCTACAGCGTAGACGCGGAGGGCCGGCTGCTCGGCGGCGAGGATCGCGCTGCACTGGTCGAGCGCGGCCTTGGACGATCCATATCCGCCCCAGCCGGCATACGGCTCGATTGCCGCGTCGGAGGTGACGTTGATGATGCACGCGTCAGCCGCCATCCGGGGGAGGGCGAGCTGGGTGAGTGCGAGCGGGCCGAGCACGTTGACGGCATAGACGCGCGCGAGCTCCGGGAGCGGGTACTCGGCGAGCGCGGGCTGCGGGCTGGGGCCGAGCAACGAGGCGTTGTTGACGAGCAGATCGAGCGGGCCGTCGACGGCGTCGATCAGCGCGGCGCGGTGCCAGTCATCGGCGACGTCGCCGGCGACGGCGTGGACATCGGTGAGCCGGTCCAGCTCCGCGGCAATCCGATCCAGCGCCTCGCGTCCGCGGGCATCGATGATCAGGCTCCAGTCGCGCTCCGCGAGCGCCCGGGCGAGCGCCAGACCGAGACCGCGCGAGGCTCCGGTGATGATTGCAGTGGGCATGCCGGCCACGGTACGCGCGCCGCGGTCCCGGTTTCCAGCGGCAATTGGTCCTAGGACCCGCGGGGGGCGAGGCCGCGGCGCACCGCGAGCAGCGCCGCCTGGGTGCGGTCCGCCACCCCGAGCTTGGCGAGGAGGTGCCCGACGTGGGTCTTGACCGTCTTCTCGGCGATCCCGAGCTCGAGCGCGATCCGCTTGTTGGAGTGCCCGAGGGCGATCAGGTCCAGGACCTCGCGTTCGCGGCGCGTGAGCTGCTCGACGCCGTCCGCCGTCGCTCCGTCCGGCGAGCTGAGGCGGCGCAACAGCCGGGCGGCGACGGTGGGATCGATCAGCGCCTCCCCGGCGCAGGCGCCGCGCACCGCCCGCGCGAGCTCGGCCGGCTCGACGTCCTTGAGCAGGTAGCCGGCGGCGCCCGCCTCCAGCGCCGGCATCAGCCGCTCGTCATCGAGGAAGCTCGTGAGGACGATCACCCGACTCGGCGATGATCGGCGGCGCAGCGCGCGCATCGCCCCGACCCCGTCGAGCCGCGGCATCACGAGGTCCATGAGGATCACGTCGGGAGTGAGCGCGACCGCGCGCTCCACCGCCTGTTCGCCGTCGGCCGCCTCGCCGACGACGTCGATGCCGTCCTGCAGCTCCAGGAACGTCCGCAACCCTTCGCGCACGACCGCGTGGTCGTCGACGATCAGTACCTGGATCGCGTCAGACGCCATCGCCGGGGATCTCGAGCCTGACGGTCGTGCCGGCGCCCCGCGTCGAGTGCAGCTCGAGCCGGCCGCCGAGCTCCCGCGCGCGCTCCTCCATCGACGTCAGACCGAGGTGGCGCGACCGCAGCTCCGGGTCGTCGGGATCGAACCCGATCCCGTCGTCGGCGACCTCCACCGTGAGCGCCCCCGCGTCCCCGTGCAACCGCACCGCGACCAGGTCAGGGCGCGGCGTGGCGGACCGCATTGTGCAGTGCCTCCTCGACGATCCGCAGAACCCCGGCGTCGCGCCCGCCCCCGCGGTCTGCGATCGCCCCCTCGGATTCGAGCGTCACGGTCACCCCGTGGACGCGCTGGAGCATCGTCGCCTCCTTGCGCAGCACCTCCTCCAGGCCATCGCGCTCGAGCTCGGCGGGCCGCAGCCCGAGGATCAGCGAGCGCAGCTCGGCGAGCGCCTCGCGCGAGAGGTCACGCACCCGCTCGATCTGCGGGCGAGCGAGCTCGGGGCCCCGCTCCAGCAGCGTCGCCGCCGCATCCGCCGCCAGGTTGAGGCTGAACAGCTTCTGGCTGACGACATCGTGCAGCTCCAGCGCGAGCCGGTTGCGCTCCGACAGGATCGACAGCTCACGGCTGCGCTCGTACAGGCGGGCGTTGGTGATGGCGATCGCGGCGTGCGCGGCCAGCAGCTCGATCAGCTCGCGGTCGCGCGCGTCGAACGTGTCCGCGCCCTCCTTCTCGGTGAGGTAGAACGCGCCGATCACCCCCTCCCGGGCGACGATGGGCACGCCGAGGAACGAGCGCATATCCGGATGCCGGCTCGGCCACCAGCCGCGAAACCTCGGGTCGCGGTGGATGTCGTCGGTCAGATACGCGCCCTCGATCTCGAGCATCGCCCCGAGCATCCCGTGCGTCCGGGGCAGCGGGCCGAGCGCCGCGATCAGTTCGTCGGTCATCCCGGCGACGAGGAACCGGCGAAAGCCGCCGGTCCCGTCGGGGATCCCGAGCGCGGCGTAGCGGGCACCGGCAAGCTCCCGGGCGCAGTCGACGAGCCGCTGCAGGACCTCGTCCACCGACAGCTCCGACGCGATGGCCAGAACGGCGTCGCTCACCGCCTTCAGCGCGGGACTGGCCGGCTCCGGCATGACCGAGACGATAGCCTCGGTCGACATGCAGATTCCACGCCTGCTGCTCTGGACCCAGGTGCTGATCGTCGTCTTCGTGCTGGCGGGCATCGTGATCGCCATCACGCGACTTGCCTGACGCCGCCGAGGTGCCGGGGCGCCGGGGCGCCATCGTCGAATCGATCCTCGTCGGCACCGACGGATCCGGCACTGCGGCGGTGGCCGTCGCCCAGGCGATCGAGCTGGCGCGGGCCCTCGGCGCTCGCCTGCAGATCGTCAGTGCCTACGAGCCCGCCCCCGAGCAGGGCGCGCGCACCACCCGGGTGCCGGTGCCCAGCGGTGTGGAGTGGAGCGTCAAGCCCCGCGCGGACGTGCTTGCCCTGCTGGAGTCGGCCGAGAGCGAGGGCCGCGGCGCCGGAGTCGCCCAGATCGAGACCTTCGCCCGGGTGGGCGATGCCGCGGATGCGATCCTCGACGTCGCCGAGGAGCAGCGCTCCGATCTGATCGTGATCGGCCACAAGGGGATGACCGGGGCGACCCGTTTCCTGCTGGGCTCGGTGCCCAACAAGGTGTCACATCACGCTCCGTGCTCGGTGCTGATCGTGCGCACGACGTGAGATTGGGGGATCGGGGCGCCGCGAGCGGGCGCTTTGGTGCAAGCGGTCAGCGCTGCGCACGCGCGTGCACGGCGACGCCCGGGCTCCGGGAGCAGCGGGACACGCATCGCCGAGGGGCCCGGTGCTTGTCCCCAAACGCCCGCTTCGGGGCGACGGTTCCCTACGGCGTCGGGCTCGTGGTCGCCGGCGACGGCGTCGCCGGCGCCGGCGTCGTCGGCGGGGCCGGCGGAATGACCGCGACCGGCCCCGGCGCGGTCGCGGCCCCGGCGTTGAGGAGGCCGTAGCCATAGCTGGCGTTCGGCTTGGCCTGACCGAGGGTCGTGGCGGTCTCCTCGAGCCGGGTCAGGATCTGGGCGGGGCTCGGGTGGGGACCGATGACGCGGCTGGCGATCACCAGCGCCGCGGTCGCGGCCACCTCGGGTGAGGACATCGACGTTCCGATGTAGTAGCCGGGATATCCGAACCGGTCCCAGTGCGGCGGATCGGTCAGCGTCAGCTGGAAGATCGACGGCAGGTTGCGCTCGGGATGGCAGTCCGGGTCGCCGGACATGATCGCGTCGTCGCCCCCGCCGGGGGCGACCAGGTCCAGCCCGGAGCCGCCGTTGGAATAGTCGGCAAGGCATCCATCCTTCGTTGTCGCGCCCACGGAGATCACCGCCGGCACCCGGGCGGGGTAGGCGATCTGCTGGGTCTCGTCGTTGCCGGCGGCGCCGACGACGGTGACGCCATGGCGATGTGCGTAGCCGATCGCGCTGACGATCTGCGGGATCTCGGAGGTGGTGCTGACCTGGCTGGGGACGAACTCGAGGCTGAGGTTGATGACCTGCGCCCCGTGGGCGACCGCGTAGCGGATGCCGCGGGCGATCGTCGTCTCGTCACCCTCGCCCTGGGAGTCGAGCACCCGCACCGGCATGATCGAGGCGCCGTAGGCGACCCCGGTCAGGCCCACGTGGTTGTTCGTCGACTCGGCGACGACGCCGGCGACGAACGTCCCGTGCCCGTTGCGATCGAGGGGATACCGGTTGTTGGCGACGAAGTCATACGGCGACACGAACCGCGTCCGCCCGAAGTCCGGCGACGGGCGAAACTGCTTCCACCGCCGGTAGGCGACGCCGGTGTCGAGCACCGCGACGACGACGCCCTTGCCCCCAGGACGACGGTCCCCGAGCAGGTTGGCCCACGCGGCGGGGGCATCGATCCCGGTCGTCGGCAGCAGGTTCCACTGCATCTGCTCCCACCCGCGGAGGCGGTGGGTCCGCCCCTCGTCGTCGGGGTAGAACGCTCCGGCCGCGTGCGCGACGTAGTTGGGAACGGCGTAGGCGACGCCGGGCTGACCCCGCAGGCGGGCGATCGCCCCCGTCACCGTGTCATCGCCCGGGAGGTGCAGGACATGGCTGCCGGGCGCGGGCGCCCCGGTGACCCGTCGAACGCCCATCCGCACCACGGCGGCGGTGGCGACCGCCGGCTGGCGGTAGCCGACGATGACCTGGTGAGGGACGTAGTCGGCATCCGCCCGCGCGCCCGTGGCCCCCGCGATCAGCCACATCGCCAGCACCGCGAGACCGAGCGCGGCCGCGGCGAGCGGATGACGGAGGGATGTGCCGTGGAAGAGGTTCACTGGGGCCTGGCTCGGCGCGAGCGTTCCCTGCTGCGCTTAAGACATCATTGGCCGGGCGAAAGTTGCCCCACCGCAAAGGTAGCGCCATCCCCGTCGCACCTCCAACCGCCGGCTCGCGCTTCTTCCCGCGGGACGAGTACTTCATGCGGCTCGCCCTCCGGGAGGCCTCGCGCGCCCTCGAGCATGACGACATCCCGGTCGGCGCGATCGTCGTCAAGGACGGCGAGGTGATCGGCTCTGGCCACAACGAGCGTGAGGTTCGCGGCGATCCCACCGCGCATGCGGAGATGATCGCGCTCCGCGACGCCGCCCGCGCCATCGGCACCTGGCGCGTCCTGGACTCGGTGCTCTACATCACGCTCGAGCCCTGCGCCATGTGCGCCGGCGCGATCGTCCTCGCCCGCGTCCCCCGGGTCGTGTTCGGCACCACCGATCCCAAGGCGGGCGCCGGCGGCAGCGTCCTCGACGTGCTCGCCGAGCCCCGGCTCAACCACCGGCCGCGGGTCGAGTCCGGCCTGCTCGCCGCCGACTGCGCCGATCTCCTGCGGGCGTTCTTCGCCACCCGGCGCTGACGCACGCGTTGACTCCGGTCGGCGTGCACTAACTTGTCTGGTCGCTTGCACCGGAGAGGTGGCAGAGCGGTTGAATGCGCCGGTCTCGAAAACCGGTATGGGCGTTTCCGTCCATCGGGGGTTCGAATCCCCCCCTCTCCGTCGGTTGGTTGGCCTGTTGTTTGTGGCCCGCGCGCGTTCGCTGAGCTCGCCGTGTGCCCCCGTCGAAGCGTGCGGACGCGAGAGCGGGAAGGGCGAGAACCGCTCTAATTCAGGAAGCGAACCACGACCGCGGGTTCGCAGGCGGCCACGGCGGTCGGTGGCCGGACAGGGTGTCGGAGGTCGCTTCGGCCCGGCGACGAACTGTCGCTTGATCTGCCCCTCGGGCGTGAGCATGATCGTGCTTTGAGCTAATCGGAGGAGAGAGTATGGCCAATCCCGTGACCGAACGGATCCCGTCCGGTGAGGAGGAGCTTCGTGCTGCCGGTTACGAGCCGGGGCTGAAGCGCTCGCTCAGCGTTCCCGACGTCGTGGCGCTCAGCGTCTCGGACATCACGCCGATGGCGTCACTGTTGGTCATCGGGCCGGCGGTGCTCGCGCTCGCCGGCACTGGCGGTCTCCTCGCTTACCTCGTCGGGGCCGTGATCGCCATCTGCGTGGCTATGTGCATGGCCGAGCTCGGCTCGATGCACCCGGTGGCCGGTGGCTTGTACTCGATCGTCGGGCGGGTGCTTGGCCGACCGCTGGGTTTCATGGCGTTGGTGGACTACATCGGGCAGGCCGTGTTTCTGCCGGCCGCGATCGCGCTCGGGATCGGGGCTTACCTGTCCTCCTTGTTTCCCGGCGTTGATGTCAACCTGGCGGCGGCGGTGATGATGGTGATCGTCACCGCGCTTGGGTGCAGCGGAATCTCGTTCAACGCGCGTCTGATCTTCGTGTTTCTCGGGATCGAGATGACCGTGCTGGGGATCATTGCCGTCGCCGGCCTCGTCAATCTGCACCAGCCGTTGTCGATCCTCACGCATCCGGTTATCGCCGGGCACGGTGGCTTGCTGGCCAGCGTGGGTGCCGGCACAGTCATCGCGGGCGTGGCGACGACGCTGTTCTCATACAACGGTTATGACAGCGCGATCAACTTTTCGGAGGAGACGCGCGGGAGCGCGCGCAACGTGGGAGTCGCGCTGATGTGGGCAGCGGGCATCGCGATGGTCGCGGAGCTCGTACCGTTCTTCTTTGCTGTCTTCGGGGCACCGAACCTTTCGCGTTTCCTTGCGTCGAGCACGCCGCTCACCGACGTCGTCCACACAAATCTCAATGGCACGGTCAAGGACATCGCGATCGCGGGGGCGCTGGTCGCGATCTTCAACGCGGTCTTGGCGATCACATTGCAATTCGGCCGGATCCTGTTCGCGAGTGGCCGTGACCGCGCTTGGCCGGGACCAGTCAGCGATGCGCTCAGCCGCGTCAACGATCGCGGTGCACCCTGGATTTCGACCTTGATCGTGGGCGCGCTCGCGACGGTGCTGTGCTTCTTCAGCAGCCTGGTGACGGTGGTGACCTTCACTTCGGTGCTGGTCGTCGCGTTGTACGCGCTGATCGCGATCTCTGCGATCGTGAGTCGTCTGAGCTCCAGTCAGCGCAAGCTGCCGCGCCCGTTCCGGATGGTGCTGTGGCCGGGCGCGCCAGTGATCGCGCTCGTGGGCGTCGGAGTTGCCCTCTCGCAACAGAAGACGAGCGACCTGTTCATTTCCGCGGCTATCTTGCTCGGCGCGCTTCTGTATCACACGTTCTATCTGCGGCCGCGAGCGGCCACGCACTGGAACACGTTCAGCGACCCGGAGACCGAACTCGCCCGGCTCGCGGAAGGGACGGAGTGATGGGTAATCGCGCACGCGATCTCGGCCTCGGCGTCGGCATCCTGGAGCCCGGCCGCGACAACTCGATCACCGACGTGCCCGACGTTCGCGTCGGCCTTGAGACGGTCGTGGAGGGCGATCCGGGTGGTCCGGACCCCGTCGTCCGGACTGGGGCCACGGCGATCCTGCCCCACGGTGGGAATCTTTTCCGCGAGCGGGTGTTCGCCGCGATCTCCCCGTTCAACGGGTACGGCGAGATGACAGGGAGCCTCGTCGTCGCAGAGTGGGGGCTGCTGAACTCTCCGATCGTGATCGTCGACACAGCCCACGTCGGGATGGGGTACGACACCGTCGCTCGGTGGATGACGGCCGGCGATGAGGCGGTCGGCGACGTCGACGTCGCGATCCCGGTCGTGACGGAGTGCGACAGCGGGTTCCTCAACGACAACCGCAGCTTTGGACTGCAGCCGCGGCATGTGGTGGCCGCGCTGGACGCGGCCAGCACCGAGCCGGTGGCCGAGGGTTCTGTCGGCTCGGCCACCGGGACGCAGCTGTTCGAGTTCAAGGGCGGCATCGGCACTGCATCGCGGGTCGTCGAGATCGCCGGTGAACGCTACGTCGTTGGCGTTCTGATCAACACGAACTACGGGCATCGTCACCAGCTCCGGATCCACGGGGCGCCGGTGGGCGAGCACCTCCGCGACACGTTGCGGCCGGGAACCCAGAAGGAGGGCTCGTGCATCGTCGTCGTCGCCACCGACGTGCCGCTGCACCCGGGGCAGTTGCGCCGGCTCGCCCGGCGCGCCGACGCGGGCCTGGCCCGCACCGGCTCGTGCGGAAACGACGGCTCGGGCGAGATCGCACTGGCCTTCTCGACCGCGAACCGCGTCCCGCGCGAGGGCGGATCGCCGATCGACGACGTCCGGCTATTGCGGGGGGGTCAGTTCTGGACCGCGGGAGCGCCACTGGATCTCGTGTTCGAGGCGGTCGCGGACGCCACGGAGGAGGCCTCACTGAACGCGCTGTTCAGCGCAACGACCATGGATGGGCGTGACGGCCACGTCCTGCACGCGATTCCGCTGGAGCGCACGCTGGACTTCCTCGAGCGCTGGCACCCGCCCGTCCGCCGCTCGTAGATCACTGAGCAACCACGACGAGGAGCCCGATGACGACGATCACCGAACCCGCCTTCCTGAGCCACTACATCGGCGGCCGCCTGCGCGCCGGATCCGAGGAGCGCTGGACCGACGTCACCGAGTCAGCGACCGGCGACGTCGTCGCGCGCGCCCCGCATGCGACCGCAGAGCTTGTCGATGAGACGGTGCGCGCAGCGGCGAAAGCTGCCGCGGGCTGGGCGGCGACGTCGCTGAGCCGGCGTACAGCGGTGCTCTTCGGCTTTCGTGAACTGGTGCACGCCCACCGCGACGAGCTGGCGGAAATCGTTACGCGTGAGCACGGGAAAGTGCTCTCGGATGCGGCGGGGGAGGTGCAGCGCGGCTTGGAAGTCGTCGAGTTTGCGTGCGGGCTCGGTCAGCTGCTCAAGGGTGAGATGTCGGCGCAGGTTTCCGGCGGCGTGGATTCCTATTCGCTGCGCCAGCCGCTCGGGGTCGTGGCCGGGATCACGCCGTTCAACTTCCCGGTGATGGTGCCGATGTGGATGTTCCCGGTCGCGATCGCCGCCGGCAACGCGTTCATCCTCAAGCCGTCCGAGCAGGACCCGTCGGCCTCACTCCTGCTGGCCGAGCTGTTCAGCCGCGCAGGTCTGCCCGACGGGGTGCTCAATGTGGTCCATGGCGACAAGCTGGCGGTCGACGCGCTGCTCACCCATCCCGATGTCGCGGCGGTGTCGTTCGTGGGCTCGACCCCGATTGCCCGATACGTGTACGAGACCGCCACGGGGCATGGCAAGCGCGTGCAGGCGCTCGGAGGGGCCAAGAACCACGCCGTCGTGCTCCCGGACGCCGATCTCGAGCTGACCGCCGACTCGCTGATCTCTGCCGGCTATGGCTCGGCGGGCCAACGGTGCATGGCGGTCTCGGTCGCGGTCACGGTGGGCGACGTGGCCGACCCGCTCCTGGAGCGCCTCGAGCAGCGGATCGCCGAGCTGCATGTCGGCGACGGACGCAATGCTTCGATGGACATGGGACCGCTGGTCAGCGCCAGGCACCTCGAACGGGTGACGCGGTACGTCGAGATCGGCGTGGCCGAGGGGGCGCGGCTGCGCGTCGATGGGCGGGGAATCGACGTGGATGCGCGCGACGGAGGGCATTTCCTCGGTCCGTGCCTGTTCGACGACGTCAAGCCCGGGATGACGATCTACGACGAGGAGATCTTCGGCCCGGTGCTGCTCGTCGTGCGCGTCAACACCTTTGCGGAGGCGATGAACCTCATCCGCGCCAACCCCTACGGCAATGGCGCCGCCATCTTCACCAACGACGGTGCCGCGGCGCGCGCCTTCGAGCAGGAAGTCACGGCCGGGATGGTTGGCATCAACGTCCCGATTCCCGTGCCGATGGCCTACCACTCCTTCGGGGGCTGGAAGGCCTCGCTGTTCGGCGATCTCCACGTCCACGGTCCCGACGGCGTGCGCTTCTACACCCGAGGCAAGGTCGTGACCCGCCGCTGGGCCGACCCGGCCCACCGCGGCGTCGACCTCGGCTTCCCAACCGCCCAATAGGCTATGGGCCACCAGAGGTAGTCGACGGCTGGTCATCGTAGGCGCCGGGACGCTCGATGTGGCGATGAAGGCGAAGAGCGAGCTCCAGCGACAGCCGAGTGTCGTGATCCTCCAGGTCGGCGTCGAGGATCCGCTCGACCCGTTCGATCCGCGGGTAGAGCGACTGGCGGTTGACCCCCAGCGTCCGAGCCGCCTCCGCCTTCTGCCAGCGGTGGTCGCACAGAGTTTCCAGCGTCGGCAGCAGCTGTGCGCCATGTGTGCGGTCGTGCTCGAGCAGCGGCCGCAGCCGCTGTTCGACGAACTCTCGGACGTGGACGTCGCGACGCAGGCTCCAAAGCAGGCGCGCGAGATCCGGCATGGTCGCGTCATGCCAACTCCGGGACGGCGCCCCCTGCGCAAGCACGGCGGTCTCCACCGCCCGGCGCAGCGCACGCGGCATTCCGTCCCAGCCGTCGACCATCTCGCCGGCGGCGATCACCACCGCGTCAGCGTTTCCGGCGGCGCGGGCCGCCGCGCGGCGCGTCGCCGTCACGACCGCTTCCACCGCCATCACGCGGGTCAGGCCGCCGGCGATGGCCAAGACCATGAGCATGTCGTTCTCCGCCGCGCGCGTGCCGATGATGCTCCGCAGCCCAGCCGACCGCAGCGCGTCGCGGACCTCGTGCCACACCGCGGGCGACATAACCTCGGAGGATGCGGAAGGCGATTGACGGGACGCCGCGGCCATGGCGATTGGCACCAGGCGGTCGTCTGGCGGCTCGAGTCCTAGAGCGGCGGCGCGAGCCTCGGCATCTTGCGCGCGGATGCGCCCGCCGAGAACGTCGGCGAGGAAGTTCCCGCGCTCGCGTGCGCGCAGGACCGACTCCTGCCCGGTCCGCACCAGCTCGAGCGCGATCAGCGGCACGGCGTGCTCCACGGCGGCGCGATCAAAGTCATCCAGCGGCGAGTCGAGCGCGAGTGCCACGAGGCGGCCCCACTCCTGGCCGTGCGCGACGATGACAGGCACGGCGGCCCGGTGGGAGGGATCGCCGGCGTCGACACCCCAGGCCGCCAGTGCCTCGTCGGCCGTCGCGCGGTAGGTCGCGTGATAGAGCACCCCGTGGCCCGCCTGCTCAAGCAGGACCGGGTTGGCGATCGATGTGGCCAGAGTCGCGAGGAGCTCAGGGATACCCGCCCCGTCGACCATCAGGGCGGCGAGCCGCACGTGGAGATCGTCGGCCGCGCGCAACACCGACAGCTGGCGGCTGACGATCGCGGAGTGGATCTCCTCGGTCACCTCGACGAACGGCACCTCACGGTGCAGCACGACCAGCGGGAGTTCGCGCGTCTCGGCCTCACGGACGATCTCCCCGGGCAGCTCGCGATAGACCGCCCCGAGCTCGATGACGAGGGCGGCCACCCCACGGGTCGCGAGCTCGCGGATGAAGCGCCGCTGCACCTCGGGACGCTTGCTGATCGCCAAGCCGGTCATCAGCAGCATCTCCCCGCCGCGCAGCAGTTGCGAGATGTTCTGCACCTCGCTGGAGTGCACCCAGCGGATCGCGCGCCCCAGGTTATGGCGGCCGGCGATGACCTGCGGCGCCCCGCGGCGCAGCGATGGCAGCCGGAGGGCGATCTCAACGGTCAGCGGCGCAGGATCGCCTCGGGTCGCCGGAGGCGCCGACATTGCACGGCAGGCTACTGCTCGGTGTTCGCAGGCCGCGACAGATTGTCGTCACAAACAAGCTCCAGGGCGACGTCGCGACCCTAGGCGCGGTCCGACGCATGCCCCCAATATTGACGTCATGAACCCTTCCCACGACGCCCTCCAGCGCGACGCCCGCGACCACCTGCTGCTGCACTTCTCCCGCAACGGCAACCTCAAACCACTGCTCGTCCTCGAGCGCGGCGACGGTCCATACGTGTACGACACCCTGGGTCGACGACACATCGACGCGCTCTCGAGCCTGTTCTGCTCGCAGCTGGGCTACTCCTACGGAAGTGAGATGGCCGAGGCGGCCAGTGCGCAGATGAAGCGCCTGGCGTTCAACACCAACTGGTCGACAGCGCATCCGGCGGCGATCGAGCTTGCCGGGAAGCTGGCGGATATCGCTCCCGGCGACCTTGACCACGTGTTCTTCACCAACGGCGGGTCGGAGTCAGTCGAGGCAGCGTGGAAGCTGGTGCGCCAATACCACCTGGCGCGTGGTGAGTCGGGACGCACGAAGGCGATCGCCCGTCGGAACGCCTACCACGGCGTGACCCTGGGCGCGCTCTCCTTCACGGGCGTCGAACCGATGAAAGTCCCCTTCGGCCGCCCCCCGATAGACGTCACTCACGTCTCCGACACCAACCGCTTCCGCGCAGAAGACGGCGACGACGAGTTGGCCTTCTGCACCCGGCTGTTAGAGGAGCTGGAGGACGCGATCATTGCCGAAGGGCCGCAGACCGTTGCCATGATCATCGCTGAGCCGGTGCAGAACGCCGGCGGTTGCCTGACCCCCCCGGCCGGCTACTGGCCTGGGTTGCGCGAAATCGCCGATCGGCACGGGATCCTGCTCGTCGCCGACGAGGTGATCTGCGGCTTCGGCCGACTCGGCGCGTGGTTCGGCAGCGAGCGCTACGACGCGCAACCCGACCTCGTCACCGTGGCGAAAGGGATCACCTCCGCCTACGCGCCGATGGGCGCCGTGATCGTCGCCGACCATGTCGCCGCCCCGTTCTACGAGGACGACCGACTGCTCGCCCATGGGATCACCTTCGGCGGGCATCCCGTGTCGGCGGCGGTTGCCCTGAAGACTCTGGAGATCTTCCGTCGCGATCGGGTGCTCGAGAACGTGCAGGGCCTCGAAGAGCACCTGTGGCGCCGACTCGAGGAGCTGCGAGCACTACCGATCGTCGGAGACATCCGCGGCGCCGGGTTCTTCTGGGCGGTCGAACTCGTGAAGGACGCGGAGGGCACGCGTCTGGACGCGGACGAACGCGAGCGGCTGTTGCGAGGTTACCTGCCCGCCCGGCTGCTCGAAGCGGGCCTCATCGCGCGGGCTGACGATCGCGGCGACGCTGTCCTGCAGATCGCTCCTCCGCTGATCTCCGACGCCGCGCTGCTTGACGACATCGTCGACGGGATGGCCGAAGTGCTCACCGACGCCGGGACGTTCATCGGCGCGGGTGCCAGCGCGGCAGCCGGAACGGCAGCCTAGGGCGGGTCGGGGGGGCCCCACCACATCCGGGCCCGAGTGAGCTGTCAAGGAGCCAATCGACCCTGAGTACCCAACGGCAATGGCGTATGAGACTGTCGAGGGTCGCGGAGTAAGCCTGCCTCTGTCTGGCCGCGGTTCGCCTCGCGGCTCGGTGTTGGGGGTCTGGCACGGCGAGGACTGACTAGGGTCGTGCTGTGACTATGCAGTCTGAGCGTCTTGCTGAGCACATCGAGCCGCCGCCGCCCGCGCCGCATCGCCGGGCGCGGCGAGGCCCGCGGCCCGCGACGGCGATCGCGATCGCCTACGTGAGCGCGATCTTCGTGACGGCGATGGACATGCACATCGTCAACGTGGCGCTGCCGACGCTGGGGCGGGATTTCGCCGCCCCCCTGTCCGATGTGCAGTGGACCGTGCTCGCCTACCTGCTGGCGTTGGCCGTGGTGATCCCGGCTTCGGGTTGGATCGGCGATCGCCTGGGGACGAAGCGAACGTTCCTGCTTGCCTTAGCGACATTCACGGCGGCGTCGGCGCTGTGCGGCGCCGCGGATAGTCTCGGCGAGCTGATCGCCGCCCGCGCGTTGCAGGGGGTCGGCGGGGGGATGTTGACGACAACCGGGATGGCGATGCTGTATCGCGCCTACGGTCCGGCGCAACGCGCGCGGGTGGCGCGAACGCTGATCATCCCGATCCTCGTCGCCCCCGGAACCGCCCCGATCCTCGGCGGCTTCCTGACCCAGGCCTTCTCGTGGCGCTGGGTGTTTCTGGTCAACATCCCGGTTGGCCTCGTGACCCTCGCGTTCTCGTTTCGGTTCTTGCCCGCGGACCGCGCCCGCGCCGGCGGCCGGCTTGACGTCAGGGGGCTGCTCCTCTCGGGTATCGGCCTCAGCGCCGTTCTATACGCCGTGAGCGAGGGCTCCGTGCTCGGGTGGTTCTCGGCGCCGATCGTGGCGGCCGGCGTGAGCGGCGTCGCGCTGCTCACCGTCTTTGCCCGGTTGTCGCTACGCCAGGACGATCCAATCCTGCGCCTCGGCTTGCTGCGCGACCGGCTGTTTCGGGCGACCAACATCGTGTTCGCGCTCAGCACCGGCCCGTTTCTCGCCAGCCTCTATCTCACCCCGATCTTCCTTCAAGAAGTCATGCATCAGTCCCCGATCGCTTCAGGCACGACAACCTTCGTCGAAGCTCTCGGCGTGGGGTTTGCCGCCCAAACGGTCGGTCGCCTCTACCCGCGTGTCGGACCTCGAGTGATGGCCGGGTTCGGAGCCGCCGGCCTGTCGCTGTTTCTCGCTCTCTTCCTGCTCGTCGACACCCACACCAACCTGTGGCTGGTGCGCGCGCTGATGTTCTTCGGCGGCGTCAGCAACAGCGGCGCGTTCCTGTCGGTGCAGACGTCGATGTTCACCACCATCTCCAGCCGCGATACCGGCCACGCGTCAGCGATCTACAACACCCAGCGACAATCGACGATCGCGCTGAACATCGCCCTCCTGACCACCGTCGTGGCGGGTATCGGCGGTGACGAACTGGCCGCCTTTCACGCTGCCTACCTGGCGGGAGCGATCATCGCGGCGCTGGGAACGATCTGCGCCTGGACCCTGATCCGCACCAGCGACGCGCGCTCCACCATGCACGCCGTCAGCTGAGGGCGGGCCTGAACAAGGACGGACCCAACAAACGTCCGCCGCGTCGTTTGGCGCGCCGGCGTCGGGGGGAAGTAAGCCGCGAGACCGGAGACGACGAAAGGGAGTCTCGTGTTGCGCTCGGTTTGCCCACGGGGACTTGCGGCGGCGGTTGGTGCGTGTGCGGTGTTGGCGGGTCCGGTTGCGGCGGCTCAGGCGAGCGACGCCCAGATCCGTGGCACCGTCAAGGCTGACGTGCCGAAGATCATCAAGTCCCAGGCGAAGATCCTCGATGGCCTCGCCACCTACGAGAAGACGCACTCGGCCAAGCCGCTGATCTCAGCATCCGAGAAGCAGAACCGGGTGTTGAAGGCGCTGGAGACGAAGCTTTCCCGGGAGTCGTCGTCCACCGCGGCTGGGGCGAAGGGCAAAGCCGACATCATCAAGGGGCTCAAGCTGATCGTCGGCTCCAACACCATCTTGATCAAGCACCTCCAGAGCGGCCAGCCTCTGTCGGCGTCCCAGCAGAAGGCGGCGGTCAGCGCCGCCAAGAAGGGCAACTCCGACCTCAACGCGGGCGGGAGACTGCTCAAGGTGTGAGCGCGGGTGGCAACGGCAAGCGGATCGCGCCCCGCCTGCGCACGTTGTGAGCTGAGCAAGAGACGCGCGGCGCCACCTTTCGTGCGGCTGGCGCATTTTGGGCCGTCAACCTGCAAAGCGCGACAAATTCCGCACTCGGCCTTCGGGTTTGTTGCCCGATGCATCGTCAACCTGCATTGCGCGCCAAAGCCTGGGGGCGCAGAACGGATTTGGCGCGCAACGCATGCTCCTGAGCTGTGCGGCCGTCAGGCGAAAGGTCTCCAGCAGCCACCGCAGCTTCGCTGCCGGCGGCGGCCGCGGCACGCGCCGCCAGGCGACCCGTCGTGCCCGGCATCCCCGTTGAACTGCAGATGTTGTCGGCTCGATGTTGTGCGAAAGCTTCATCACGGCCCCAGCGTTGATTTCACGTCAAGGGACGTTGCCCGGGATTGGGCGACGGGGCAGCCTTTTCGACCCGCAGATACGAGGGGGACGTGATGAAGAAGAAGGTGCTGGGCGTGCTCGCGCTCGTGCTGGCCCTGCCGGCCGCAGCGATGGCGCACGAGATCACAGGCAGTTCCTTGTCGTGCAACCAGCTGGACATCAGCTACGCGTACTTCAGCACCACGACGCGTGAGCCGATCGTGCTGACCTGGTCTGACGGCGCGAAGGTGCTCAAGACGCAGACCGTCGACACCAACGGGGCGTCGGGGACGATCTCGGTGTCGCCGCCGGATGTCAGCGCCTACCAGGGCGACACGATCTCGGTGAAGGGCACGTGGACGTATGACGGCGGTGGCTCGTTCTCCACGTCGATGATCGCGTACTGCTCGAGCAACACCGACACACAGGGTCCGGCCGGCCCGCAGGGTCCCGCCGGTCCGACCGGCTCGCAGGGTCCGACCGGCCCGCAGGGTCCCGCGGGATCATCGGGTGCGACAGGTGCGACAGGTGCGACCGGTGCGACCGGTGCGACCGGCGCAACTGGTGCCACCGGCGCCCAGGGCAAGCAGGTGCACACGGTGACGATCGTCGCCAGGCACAAGCATCACAAGAAGCACGTCAAGCATGCCAAGCTGTGCACGGTCGGCGGCCACAGGATCGTCTGTGGTGACAAGCCGCCGACCACCGGTCGCGGCTAGCCACTCTCCCCGAGACCCGATGACGATGGGGGTGTCACCCATTCCCGTGTGACACCCCCCGCGTCACCGCCGCGTCACGCGCGGCGATCCTCGGGCGGTCAGTCGCCGCCGGGGGAGAATGGGCCTGCTCGGTAGACGAGCCCCGGCAGCTCGCGCCCGAGGATGCCGGCGAGCCACTGCGCCACCGCGATCAGTCCCGGAAGGTCGACGCCGGTGCCGACGCCCTCTCCCTCCAGCAGGTAGACGAGGTCCTCGGTCGCGATGTTGCCGGTCGCGCGGGGTGCGAACGGGCAACCGCCGAGGCCGGCCACCGAAGCGTCGAGGATCGTCGCGCCGTGGGCGAGTCCGGTCAGAGCGTTGGCATAGCCGGTGTTGCGAGTGTTGTGGAGGTGAAGTCCCACGGGCCGTCCCGCCATCGCCGGCAGCGCGTCGGCGAGCAGCCGGCGCACTTGAGCGGGGACGCCGACGCCGATCGTGTCGGCGAGCATCAGCTCGTCGGCTCCGGCCGCCTGCATCCGCGCCGCGTGATCGGCCACCATCCCCGGATCGACCCGACCCTCGAACGGGCAGCCGAAGGCGACCGCCAGCGTGACCGTGACCCGCACCCCGTGCTCGTGACCGGCGGCGATCATCGCCGCGGCCGCCTGGGCCGCATCGGCGAGGGTCGTGCCCTGATTGCGTTGCGCGAACGTGTCGGTCAACGGGTAGGCGAGGTGAACCTCGCTCACCCCGGCCGCGAGCGCGCGGTCCAGCCCGCGGCGGTTCAGGACGAGCGCCGAATACACGGCCGACGGCGCCGGTGTCATCAGCGCGGCGAACACCTCCTCGGCGCCGGCCATCTGCGGGACCCGCGCGGGGTTGACGAAGCTACCGGCTTCGATGTGACCGAGTCCGGTCGCCGCGAGTCGGGCACAGAGCTGGGCGCGCACCTCGGGCGACAGCACCGCGCGATCGTTCTGGAGCCCGTCGCGCGGGCCGACATCACACAGGGTGACGGCGGCCGCAGCCTGGCGCGGGTGTTGCCCCGGCGTCTCGCTCACTGGCCGGCGCGGCTCTCGGCCGTCATCCAGGCGTCGAACTCGCGTCGTTCCTGTGCGATCCGCTCGGCCAGCCGCGCCCGGTCGGGAACCGGCCCGAAGTCGAACTCGTCAGACGCCACCGTCGACCCTCCAGAATGCGCCCGGGCCGCCGCCGTCGCGTCCGCGTCGATCTCCCCCGAGCGGGAGACGATCACGCCGTACGCGTCCCGCGCGGCCTCGACGCTCACCAGTCCTGCGCGGACGTCGATGGCGACGCGCTCGGGCTCGCGCGTGTGTGGATCGCCGAGCCCGCCCGCCCCCGCGGTCCGGAACTCCAGTCGGTCACCGCGGCGCACGGGCACGTTCTCCACCTTGGAGGGAAGCTGGACCTCCGAGCCGTCGGCCACCCGGTGCAGCGTCTTGCTCGATGGCGATCCGTGGCGCCCACCGCCGAGCCCCCACGGGTATGTCTGTGCCCGGTCATCCTGGTAGGAGATCGCCCCATCGGCGAGGAACTCGTAGGTCTTGGCGACGCCATGACCGCCACGGTGATAGCCGGCGCCACCGGAGTCGATCCTCGCTTCGTAGCGCTGCACCCGCAGCGGGTAGTACTTCTCCAGGTACTCGGTCGGGACGGCCTTGAACAGCGGCCACCACGAGTGGCCGTCCAGGCCGTCGGCGAACGGTCGCGCCGGGATGCCACCGTAGAGGATCTCGAGGATCTGGTAGTCGTTGCCGTGCTCATCGGTGCCGGAATAGACGAAGTTCGGGCTCGTCCCGTAGCCGCCGGTGACCGCGAACTGCTCCAGAGCCTTGGAGAAGACGGCGTCGACGACGTCGAACTGGCGCGCCATCAGGCTCAGGCGGTTCCCGAGCGGCGCCGGAAACCGCGGGCGCAACACGCAGCCGTCGGGGATCGTGACCTCGATCAGGTCGTAGTAGCCGTCGTTGAAGACCAGGTCGGGGGCGAACGCCATGATCAAGAAGACGCCGGCGAACATCTTGAACATCTCGATGTTGAGCAGGAAGTTGACCGAGCCGGGAACCTCATCGTCGGTGCCGGTCCAGTCCAGGTGCAGCCGATCCCCATCCCGCCACATCGCCAGCTCGAGCTTGATCGGTCCATTGCCGAGCCCGTCGTCGTCGGCATGGTCGGCGAACTGAAATCGCTCGCCGTCGGGCAGGTGGGTTCGGATCAGGTCGATCAGCCCGCGCCGGGTGCGATCGAGGATCGCGTCGCACGCCTCCAGGTAGGTGTCCTTCCCGAAGCGCTCACAGAGCTCGACCACACGCGCCGCCCCGGCCGCGGTGCCGGCGGCGATCGCCTGGATGTCAGCCTCCACCTGCTTGGGCAGGCGCGTGTTGTGGCAGAACAGGGCGAGGAGCTCACGGTTGAGCCGACCGCCGTCATACAGCTTCAGCGGGGGCATGCGCATGCCCTCGTAGTAGATGCTGCGGGCGGTGATCGGCATCGACCCGGGAGCGGTGCCGCCGACGTCCATCAGGTTGCCCCACTGCGATGCATAGCCGACGAGATCGCCTGCAAAGAAGATCGGCCGCAGGATGAGGAAGTCCGGGGTGTGGGAGATCGAACCCTCGCACATGTACGGATCGTTGAGGGCGATCACGTCCCCGTCGCGCAGGTCGCCGACCTCATACGGCGAGTGGTTAAGAATCGTGGTGATGGCGCTGCCGAACTGGCCGATCACCATCCGGCCGTGACGATCGGCGATCAGGGGGAACTGGTCTGACTGCTCGCGGATCACCGGGCTGACGGCCGTCGTCTCCAGGACGCGGTCCATCTCATATCGGGTGTTGGAGAGCGTGTTCTCGATGATGTCGAGCGTGACCGGATCGATGTCGTGCTCGCGGACGAAGTCGGGTTCGGTGACGCTCATCGTCAGTTTCCCTCCAGCTTGCGGATGATGATGTTTCCGTCGTCATCGATCGTGCCGGCGTAACCGGGCTCGATCACGGTCGTGGTGTCCTGCTGCTCGATGATCGCCGGGCCAGCGAGACGATGCCCCGGCTCGAGGCCGTCGCGGTCGTAGATCCCGGTCGGGTGCCAGGCGTCGGCGAAGAACACCGACTCGCTGCGTCCCGCCTCGGGCGTGACATCCCGCGCCGCATGAGCGCCGAGCGCCGGCGCCCGCGCGGTCGCGCCCGTCCCGACGACCCGCACGGTCGCGATCTCGATCGGCGCGTCCAGGTCAAAGCCGTACCGGCGCCGGTGCTCGGCCTCGAATCGTTCGCGGACGAGCGAGGCGTAGCCGTCGGTGACCTCCTCGAGCTCCAGCGGGCAGGGCAGCTGGATGTCCTGCATGTAGTAGCGGCAGTCGACGTAGAAGCTGAACCCGCGGTCGTCGACTCCAACCGACTCGCGCGCGAGCCAGTCGGCGGCCTCGGCGCGCAGCTCGGTGAGGATCGCGTGCAGGTTCGCGGCCGGAGTCTCCTCGGCGACCTTCAGGTAGGTGCGGGCGAACTCGTTCTGGATCTCGCTGACCAGGAACCCGAACGCGCTGAGCACTCCCGGCGTCGCCGGGATCACCACCGGGTCGGCGTGG
The DNA here is from genome assembly GCA_963731395.1 of uncultured Solirubrobacteraceae bacterium. Taxonomy (GTDB): domain Bacteria; phylum Actinomycetota; class Thermoleophilia; order Solirubrobacterales; family Solirubrobacteraceae; genus Palsa-465. Next base: position 107,812 of record CAVSVH010000020.1, on the reverse strand, counting down.
ATGAGGCGGCCGAGGGCATTGGCGTGCAACGGGCCGGCGCCGCCGAACGCCAGCAGGCCGAACTCCCGGGGGTCGAAGCCGCGCTCGATCGAGACCACCCGCAGGGCGGCGTGCATGTTCTCGTTGGCGATGTCGATGATCGCCTGGGCCGCGCGGGTCAGCTCCACGCCGAGCCCGTCGGCGATCTTCTGCACCGCGGCGCGGGCCGCCGCCTCGTCGATGTCGAGCGATCCGGCGAGCTTTGCCTGAGGCGGGATCCGGTGAAGGACAACGTTGGCGTCGGTCACCGTGGGCTCGGTCCCGCCTCGGCCGTAGGCAGCCGGCCCCGGCTGCGCCCCGGCGCTCTGAGGGCCGACCCGCAGCGCGCCGACGGGTGTCAGGTAGGCGATCGAGCCACCCCCGGCCCCGACGCTGTGGACGTCGACCCCGCGCGACTGGAACTGGAAATAGCCGAGCTGTGCGTCACGGCGAATCGTGACGCCGCCGTCGACGCACACCGAGACGTCGGTCGACGTCCCGCCGACGTCCAGCGTCAGGACATTGGGAGCACCGATCCGCCGCGCCAGCCACGCCGCCCCGACGACCCCCCCGGACGGACCCGAGAACGCCGTGTCGACCGGGCGCTCCTTGGTCGCCAACGTGCTCATCGTGCCTCCGTCCGAGCGGACCACGTTGAGGCGGCCGGCGAAGCCCTCGTCGCCGAGCAGCCGCTCGAGCCCATCCACGTACCGAATGACCTGCGGCTGCACATAGGCATTGAGAACCGCGGTGAGGGTGCGCTCGTACTCGCGGTACTCCGCGACGAGATCTGACGAGATCGAGACGGGCAGGTCCGGATGCGCGGTCCGCGCGATGTCGCGGGCGCGCCGCTCGTGGTCGGGATTGACGTAGGAGTTCAGGAGGCCGATCGTGACCGACTCGACGCCCGCGGCGACGAGCTCGTCGATTGCGCGGGCGACGGCGTCCTCGTCGAGGGGCGCGATCTCGCTGCCATCGGCGGCGATCCGCCCGCCAATCCCGCGCGTGTGCCACAGCGGGGCGAGTGGCTCGGGCTTGATCATTCCCATCCAGCCGTAGAGCGGGCCCGGTGTCCAGGCGCGGGCCAGATGCAGGATCTGCTCGTTGCCCGGGGTGGTAAGCAGGCCGCAGCGGGCGCCCTTGCTCTCGAGGATCAGGTTGGTGACCACGGTCGAACCGTGGAGGACGAGGTCGAGATCGGCCGGCGAGACGCCCACGCGACGACAGGCCTCGCTGACTCCATCGAGCACCCCGACCGACTGATCGGCGGGCGTGGAGAGCACCTTGACCAGGGTCACCTCGCCGGTGGCGGTGTCCTGCATCTGCACATCGGTGAAGGTTCCGCCGACATCTACTCCCAACCGGTGTCCCATTCCGTCTCCTTTTCGTGTGCTCGCTGACTGCGCTCGGAAGCCTGGGCCGCGTCAGATGACTCGGTCGGCGCGGAGCGCAGCGACTGCCGCACCGTCGATCCCCAGCTCGCCCAGGACCGCCTCCGTATCGGCGCCGACCGTCCAGCGCGCCGGCTGGCGCACCCGCCCGGGGGTACTGGTCAGCCGCGGGACGACGCCGGGAGCGGTCACGGTTCCGTGGACCTCGTCCTCGTACTCCACCAGCAGTCCCCGCTCGCGGAAGTAGGGATCCGCGTAGACGTCGGACGCGTCGTAGACCGGCGCGCACACGACCCCGGCGTCGTTGACGAGCTGATCGAGCTCGGCGGCCGTATACCGGGCCGCCCATTCGCCGATGAGCTCGTCGAGCAGGTCTTCATGCTCGCCTCGGGCGTGGTGGGTGGCGAAGCGCTCGTCCTCGGCGAGCTCGGGACGGCCGAGCAGCTGCGCGAGCCGCCGCCAGAGCGTGTCGTGGTTGGCGGCGATCACCACCCATTTGCCGTCCTTGGAGCGGTAGACGTTGCTGGGGGCGATGCGGGGCAGGCGGGTCCCCGTCGGATCGCGGATCGTGCCCGTCTTCTCGTACTCGAGCACCGAGGACTCGGTCATCGCGAAGCACGCGTCGGTGATGGAGGCGTCGATCACCTGCCCGGTCGCGCCGCGCACGTCGCGGGCGTAGAGGGCCATGAGCACGCCCTGAAACGCCGATTGGGCGGCGAGCGTGTCGCCGAGGGAGATCCCGAACCGGGGCGGGGCCTGGTCGGGATAGCCGTTGATGTGGCGCAGTCCGGCGAGGGCCTCGCCGGCGGAGGCGAACCCGGGACGATCCCGGTAGCGCCCGGTCTGGCCGTAGCCGGTCACCCGCGCGTAGACCGTGCCGGGGTTGATCGCATGCACGTCCTCGGGGCCGAGCCCCCAGCGCTCCATCGTCCCCGGGCGGAAGTTCTCCACGACGACGTCGGCCGCGCCCGCGAGCTCCCGCGCGATCTGCTGCCCCCGCTCGCCGCGCAGATCAAGCGTGACCGAGCGCTTGTTGCGAGCCAGAATCGACCACCACAGCGAGTGATCGTCGTGGCGCAGGCGGCCCCAGTCGCGCATCGCGTCGCCGGCCGGGGGCGGCTCGACCTTGATCACCTCGGCGCCGAAGTCGCCGAGCAGGGTTCCGACATAGGGGCCGGCGAGAAGCTGCCCGAACTCGATCACCCGCAGGCCCGAGAGCGGCCCGTCGGCGAGCCCCTCACCGCTCACCGGCCATCACCTCCGCCAGGAAGGCGCCCGCCCCGAGAAGGTGCATCCGCATCACGGTCTCGGCGACCTCGGGCCGCCGGGCGCGGATCGCCGTGATGAGCTCACGGTGGCAGAACAGCGATTGCGCGCGCTGGTAGTCGTCGCGCCAGAACGAGACGCGGAATGCGCGCGGGATGCCGCCGACCGCGCTCATCGCCGCGGTGAGGCGAGGCGAGCGCGCGGCGGCGAGAATCACGGCGTGGAACTGCTCGTTGAGCATCAGCTGCTCGGACACGCTGGCCTCATCGGCGGCGTCGCGCGCGATCGAACGCTCATGGCATCCGACGAGCCGCGCCAGCTCCACCTCGTCGATGCGCTCTGCGGCGAGCCCAGCGGCGCGAGGCTCGATCAGCGTCCTCACCTCGTACAGGTCAGCGACATCGGCGGCGTCGAACGCGCGCACCGAGGCGCCTCGTCGCGGCGCGATCTCGACCAGCCCCTCGCGCGCCAGGAGCAGCAAGGCCTCGCGGACCGGCGTACGGGAGGACTGCAGTCGCTCGGCCAGCGCCCCGGCCCGCAGGCGGGCTCCAGGCTCGAGGCGTCCGGCGAGGATCGCCTCGCGGAGCTCGTCCTGGACACGAGTCGTGTTGGTCTGGCCCTCTCCGATTTGCATACCCTACCCGCGAATCAAGAGGTTATTTACGGCATCACAGCGTTAATTGCATGCAGAAAGGTGAGACCATGAGTCCGGATGCGGCCGCTCGGGCCAGCGGCCCGCTCCTCGGCGGCCGCCAGGGCTCGGGGAGCCGACCGGCGCTCGTGATCGTCGACCTTAACTATGCGTTCACGGATGCAACCTCCCCGCTGCACTGCAACGCCGACAAGGCCGTCCAGGCAAACGCGCAGCTACTGGCCGCGGCGCGCGTGGCCGACCGCCCGGTGGTGTTCACCACGGTGCAGTACGACCGCGCCGGGCGCGAGGTGGCGCGGGCCTTCCTGGCCAAGGTGCCCGCCCTGGTGCTGCTGGCGCCGGGGACACGATGGCCACGGATCGACGAGCGCATCGCCCCCCGCGAGACCGAGCCGGTCCTGACCAAGCTGTTCGCCTCGGCGTTCTTCGGCACGCCGCTCTCCGCCCTGCTCGCCTCCCACGGCTGCGACACCGTCGTCGTGACCGGTGCGTCGACCTCGGGCTGTGTCCGCGCGACCGCGGTCGACGCGCTCCAGTACGGCTACCGCGTCGTCGTCCCGCGCGAGGCGGTGGCCGACCGCGACGCCAACGCGCACGTGGCGAGCCTGTCCGACATCGAGAGCAAGTACGGCGATGTCGTGTCCCTCACCGAGGCCGAGACGATCCTGGCGGGCCCCCGGCCTCACGACCACGAGCGCTAAGGCGACCTGGAATTCGGTCAGCTGGTCACGTGGCGGTGACGGATCCGAACACGGTGCAGAGGTCCTTCTTGAACAGCGTCGTGCTGTTGTCAAGCGCGTAGTCGACGGTCACGACCTTGCCGGCGATCGTCTCGAACAGGATGCTGCCGCTCGCGTCGAAGTCGCCGCTCGTGGTCGAGAGAAGGTCGCCACCGCTGCCCTTCACGAACGAGGTGTCCTTGATGATGTGCAGCCGGCCGAGTCCGTCGAACACGCGGCCGAACAGGTCGGCATTGGTGGATGAGGAGAAGGCGTACACGACCGGTGAGCCACTCGCGGTGCAGCGGGCGTTGACCAGCAGTCCGTCGATGTTGAACAGCGTCTTGGTGGTCGCCGGCGGCTTCTGGATGAAGAAGAACGTCTTCGTCACCGGAGCCGCGGCGCTTGCCGTCGCCGTTCCGGCCACCAGCGCCAGCGCCATGATCGTCGCGGCGCACGTGCCCAACCGAACCACGATGGTTCGCTTCATTCCCATCCCTCCTCTAGTGGTCTGGCCGCCCCCGACCGTGGGGCCGCATCCGCGTCGCGGAATCGACGCGAAACTGGATTGGCGCGCAGAGTATCCGGAATGCCGGCGCCGCGCCAGCGCCGGTCCGACGGAGGGCCCCGCCAACCCCGCGCGCGCCCGCGTCGTTCGGGCGCGCGCGGTGGGGGTGGGCTCAGGTCTTGATCAGACCGTGAGGGTTCAAGACGAACTTCTTGGCGACGCCGCTGTCGAAGTCCTTGTAACCCTGCGGCGCCTCGTCCAGCGAGATGACGGTGGCGTTGACGGCCTTGGCGATCTGCGCCTTATCGCTGAGGATCATCTTCATCAGCCCGTCGTGGTACTGCATGACCGGGCACTGGCCGGTGGTGAAGCTCTGCGACTTCGCCCAGCCGAGGCCGATGCGGATCGACAGCGATCCCTGCTGGGCGGCCTCATCCGCCGCGCCCGGGTCGCCGGTCACGTAGAGCCCGGGGATGCCGAGCTTTCCGGCGGCGCGGGTGAGTTCCATGATCGAGTTCAGCACCGTCGCGGGAGCCTCATTCTCGGAGTCCGCGCCATGGCCGCGGGCCTCGAAGCCAACCGCGTCGACGGCGGCGTCGACCTCGGGGACGCCGAGGATCTGCTCGACCTGGTCCTTGGGCTCGCCCTTGGAGATGTCGACCGTCTCGCAGCCGAAGCTCCGCGCCTGTTCGAGCCGCTCGGGGATGAGGTCTCCGACGATCACCACCGACGCTCCGAGCAGCTGCGCGGAGTGCGCCGCGGCGAGGCCGACCGGTCCGGCGCCCGCGACGTAGACCGTCGACCCGGAGGTGACGCCGGCGGTGTACGCCCCGTGGTATCCGGTCGGAAAGATGTCGGACAGCATCGTCAGGTCGAGGATCTTCTCCATCGCCTGATCCTTGTCGGGGAACTTCAGGAGGTTCCAATCCGCGTAGGGCACGACGACGTACTCGGCCTGGCCACCGACCCAGCCGCCCATGTCCACGTACCCGTAGGCCGAGCCGGGACGATCCGGGTTGACGTTCAGGCATACGCCGGTGTCACCGGACTTGCACATCCGGCAGCGCCCGCACGCGATGTTGAACGGGACCGAGCAGAGATCGCCCTCCTTGATGAACTCGACTCCCGGCCCGGTCTCGATCACCTCGCCGGTGATCTCATGACCGAGGATCAGACCCTCCGGCGCCGTGGTCCGGCCTCTGACCATGTGCTGATCGGAGCCGCAGATGTTCGTCGACACGCATTTCAGGATCGCCGCGTGGGGGAGCTGCCGGCCGACGTTCGCCGGGTTGACGCCCGGACCGTCCTTGAGCTCGAACGTCGGGAAGTCGATGTCATGCACCTCGACCTTGCCGGTGCCCATGTAGGCGACGCCTCTGTTATCCGCCATACCTTCTCCTCTCGGGTGCTCGGGTGGTTCAAGCGGGCGACGGCAACGCCGAGCCGCCCTGCTCACCACCAGGTTCTGTTCGGATACCCGACCCCGTGGGTTTCAACCCTTGCGCCGCCCGCGCGCCGGTGGCCGAGTCCCGTGTTGTGGGGCGGGGTGCGCTCACCCGCGGCGCTTGCGCAGCTGCGTCGGAGGGTTTGGCGGAATCGCACACGCGAAGGCGCCCGGCCGACGGTGTGGCGCGGCGAGTCAAGCTCGCGGCCACAATCGCGCACACCTCGTGAAGGGGCTCGGTGTGTGTGCGAACGTACCCGCGTCAGGGGTCTTACGAGCCGCGCGCCGCCGTGATCGCCCGGCAACAGCGTGGGCGTATCGCCCAGCGGCAGCTCCTCCCTCCCGCAATCAGCTCGAGCGCGACGCGATGCCCGTCGACGATGCGCGCGAGCCCGCTCCCTACATCTCGTACTCGGCCAGCCGGGCCCGCAGGTCACGGCATCGGCCGGTGAGCCGGGCGGTCGTGGCGTGGGTCGCGGAGTGCGTCGGGTGCCCGCCGGCCCCGTCCCGGCTGCTGCCCATCGCGAACGCGTATTCCCACGACGCCATGTGCGCCCTGAGCTCGGCGTTCGCGGTGGCGAGATCCGCCCTCAGGTGCTCGAGGGCGACCGACAGCTCGGGATCAGCCATCGATTCATTCAACCAGCCTCCACGGACATCCACCCCGGGGCGGCCCGGCCCCGCCGGGGCGGGCGAGACCGAGCCCGGGGAGCGATCAGGTGACTACGGGATCAGAACCCCGTTGATCACGTGGATGAGGCCGTTGGAGGCCTGGATGTTGGTCTTGATGATCTCGGCATTGTCGACGTAAGCGTGGCCGCGCTTCACGCTGAACGTGACCCGTGAGCCTTCCAGCGTCTTCGCCGAGTGGAGCTTGAGGACCTTGGAAGCGGGCACAACACCCGGAAGGACGTGGTACTCGAGCACCTTGACGAGCAGCTTCGTGTCCTTCGCGAGCTTGGCCAGAGTGGCCTTGGGCACCTTTGCGAAGGCGGCGTTGGTCGGCGCGAACAGCGTGAGCTTGGTCTTGCCTGACAGCGCCTTGACGAGGCCGGCCTTCTTGACCAGCGTCACCAACGTGGAGAACTGCTTGTTGCCGGCGGCGATCTGGACGATGGTCTTCGACGGCGCGGCCGAGGCGGAGGCCGCGGTCAGCGGCACCGCCACGGCGGCGAGCGCGGCAACGACGATCAATATGCGCTTCATTTCACTCCTCTGATGGGTTTGCGGAACGTCGCAGTTACGGGCAGGCCATCTCGACCGGTCGACCAACCGATCCAGGACCCGGCTGCGTATCCACACGGATGTCCTCGCTCAGCGCGACGATCGACACGGCTCCGGGGATGAGTACCGCGGCTCCCGCCCCGCCCCGTCGCCGGCGGCGCGCTGATCGTCGCGCCGCCCACGCGCTGCACGAGCGCCGGCCCGAAGCGATCGCTCTCGTCATGGAGGCACACGGGCGGACGATCCTCGGCTACCTGACGCAGCTCCTGCGCGACCGGGCGACGGCGGAGGATGTGCTCCAGCAGGTGCTCCTCGAGGTGTGGCAGCGGGCTCAGAGCTACGACGAGGATCGAGCGAGCTTGCTGACGTGGGTGTTGATGATCGCCCGATCCCGCGCCCTGGACGAGCTGCGCCGACGGGTCCCCGAGCCGGTCGACCCGTCCGCCGCGGCCGAACAGGCGGCGATGGACAGGCCATCGGAGGACGAGCCGGACACGCTGCTCGAGCGGTGGCGGATCGCGGCACTGCTCGAGCGCCTGCCCCGCGACGAGGCGAGCCTGCTCAGGCTTCGCTTCTACGATGGCCTCACCCAGACCGAGATCGCCGCCCGCACCGGGATCTCGCTGGGGACGATCAAGACTCGGATGGTGCGCGGGCTCGCGCAGCTGCGAGACCTGGTGGAGGCCGAAGAGCAGTCCGAGGTGAACGGATGAAAGTCCACCCGCCCGAGGTGAACCGATGAGAAGCCGCAAGCCGAGCCGGACCCGGCGGGTCGCCGCCGAGCGCGTTCTCGCCGAGCTCGACGGCACCACGACCGAGGCCACGGCGCGCCCGGAGGCGGACGCCGCGCAGGCAGCCGAGATCGAGGCGATGCGGGCGATGACGAACCTCCTCGCCGAGGTGCCGACCGAAGCGTGGGCGACGGTTCCAGAGCTCCCGCTGCGAGACGAGGCGGCGGCGCAGACCGCGCCATCCCAGCGGCGGCTCCGACTCACCCGCCCGCTCGCCGCCGCCGCGGCGGCGGCCTGCCTCGCGGTCGGGTTCGGTGCCGGCGCGCTCGTGGAGAGCGGTCACAGCGGCGGCTCCACCCCAGCACCGAGGCAGGCCAACGTGCCCTCGGTGGTGCTGCGCCCGCTCGCGCCGGGATCCGGGCACTCTCTCGCCGTCGCGTACATGCCCGGGTCAGACCAGATGCTCCTGCGGGTCGCTCATCTGCCGCCGTCCGCGCCCGGCACGTACTATGAGCTGTGGCTGATGTCGAGCCTGCGACGTCTCACCCCGGTCACCGCATTCCAGATCGGGGAGGCCGGCCAGGCCCGGCTGACCCTGCGCCTCCCCGACAGCTCGAGCCGATACCTGTATCTCGACATCTCCCTGCAGAGAGTCGGGGGCGGCACCGGGCACTCGGGTGACAGCGTGCTGCGGGGCCGGCTGACCTAGGTCTCGGGCCCTAAGGGCCTCGCCGACCATGCCGTCAGAGCCGGTACAGGCGGATCGCGTTCTCGCGCAGGATCATCCGCGCGCCGGCCAGCGCCGCCCGCGCCGGGAGCAGCTCCGACAGCACCGCGGCGAGCGCATCCCGCCACCACACGGCGGCCAGCAGGTACAGCTCGGGTGTGCTGACCGCGTCCGACGCGTACAGCAGCTTGGACAGGGGCGCCAGCTCGACCGCTTCGGCGAGCACCGCCGCCGGGCGAGACACGTGCGGGATCGTCAGCGACAGATCCAGGAAGACGTTCGGGTACACCGACGCCAGCCAGCCGGCCTCGCGCACGAACGGGTAGCAGTGCAGGAGCACGAAATCCGTGTCCGAGAAGCGTTCGAACAGCGGCTTGAGGTAGCCCGGACGGGCTCGGGGCAGCATCACGTCGGGGTCGCCGAACCCGACGTGGATCTGCACCGGGAGCGGATCGGCGGTCGCCCGGTTGGCCTCCACGGCGTCGATGACGCGCCCGCGCGCCGGCTCGGGGACGGCGTCGAGATCGAGCCCGCCGCGGTAGGCGACGATCGTCTTGAGCGCCGCGAAGCCGTTGGCCCGGGCACCGCTGATCCAGGCCAGCGACGCGTCATCGAGCCGCGCGTGCTCGTCCGTCGTCAGCGTCTCGACGCGGAGCACCGGCGCCACCCGGCACTTCGCCAGGGCCCCGAGCTCCGCCGTCGTCAACGCCTGCGCTGCCGGGGGGTAGCCCTCGTCGACCAGGACCCAATCCGCCCCGGCCGCCTCGAGCAGGGCGGATGCGTAGCCGCTGGCGTCACGTTCGCGGCGGTGGGCAAAGACGGCGTCCTCGCGGGGGTCGCAGCCGAGCTGCCCGGCGAGCAGCGCGATCGCCCGCTGATAGGTGATCGTCGTCGCGACATGCGGCCACTGGCGCGGATCCGACGCTTCCGAGAACAGGCCGCGGAACGCGTCGAGATCCTCCGGGCCGGCGCGCAGCAGGCTGTGCGCGTGGTGATCCACGTGCCGTACGTCGGCGAGTGCCGCGCGGAGGCTCAGTATCGCCACAGGTGGGCTTGGATGACCTCGTGTGGCGAGCGATCGCGCGCCCACGCAGCGTCGGCGCTGCGGACGGCGAGGAACGCTCCCAGCAACGGCTCGCCGAGGGTCTCGCGGATCCGGGGGTTGGCGACGAGCGCGTCGTGGCGCTCGGACGGATCGACGGGCAGCCGGATCACCCGGGCACGGTCACGCTCCTCATCGGTCCAGCCGCCGGGATTTTCCTGGATCGGATCCGGCAGCGACAGGTTCTCCTCGATCCCCGCGACGCCGGACGCGATCAACACGGCGATCGCGAGGTACGGGTTTCCCGAGACGTCGGACGGCTTGAGCTCGACGTTCGCGTGGCCGGCGCCGAGCAGCGACGAGGACGGGACATAGCGCAGCGCGGCTTCACGATTCTCGATCCCCCAGAACGCGTAAGCGCTCGAGAAGAACCCGGGGCGCAGCCGCCCCAGCGACGGGACGCTCGGGGCGGTGATGGCCACGATCGCCGGCAGGTCGCGGAGGATCCCCGCCATGAACGCGGCGCCCTCGGGACCGGGAGCGGTGTCACCGGCCAGGAGGTTCTCGGCGCCTCGCCACACCGACGCGTGGATGTGGCAGCCGTTGCCGATCGTGTCGGGGTCGATCAGCGGGGCGAAGCTGACCCGCAGGCCGTGCCCCCGTGCCGCGGCGCGGATCGTCTGACGGGCGAGGACCTGGTCATCCGCTGCCTCCACGGGATCGGTCGCCCCGAGGCTGAGCTCCACCTGCCCCACCCCGTACTCGGCGTGCAGCTGGCCGACGCGCAGCCCGTTGGCGTCCAGGTCACGGAGTAGGTCGGCCGCGAACTCGTCGATCTCGAGCAGCGCGTGTGGGCTGTAGGCGGGTGCCCGAAACGCGGGAACGAGCTCGTCGGCGTCCCGGGCGACGATGAACTCCAGCTCATAGCCGAGCTTGAGCTCGAGCCCGACCTCGGCGGCCCGCTCGACCTGCGTCTCCAGCACGGTGCGCTGGTCATAGGGCCACGTCGCGCCGTCGGCGGTGAGCTGGCGCCCCGGGACCCAGGCGAACGCCGGCTGGCCGGCGAGGCGGCGGGTGCGACCGAGCACCGGGAGCAGCCGCACGTCGCCCGAGGCGGTGGCGAGCCCCGCGTGCTCGAACGTGATGTCATCGTTGGAGTCGAACACCGCGAGCGTCGTCGTGACGCCGACTCCTCGCTCGGCGGCATCCGCCAATCCCGCCACCGGCACGGTGCGCGAACGCGGGATCCCGTTGTTGTCGACCCAGGCGATCGTCACTCCCACGACGTCCGAGCGCGAGAGCTCTTCGGCCAGCAGCCGCGGATCGAGATGGTCTGAGGTGCTCATGGCAGGCGCGCCCGCCGAGCCTACACCTGCCCGCGCCGACGGCGGCGTTGCGTCAGCCGTCGGCGATGACGCGCAGGATGACCGGCCGCTCGGTATGTCTGGCGGCGTCCACCACGGGGCGCAGCTCCTCGTCGCGCAGCTCGTCGGCGGCCTCCACGACGATGACGAGCGGCTGCACCCCGGTGCCGGCCTCCGCGATCACGCGGTGGACGGCCGCGACGTCGCGCGCGAGCGCCTCGGGCGACGGCACCGAGAGGACGATCTGACCCGCCGCGGGCGCCTCGAGCCGACCCTCGGCATCCGGGGTCCCATGCTCCACGATCACGACCCCGTCCACGACGCCGGCCGGCGGATCGGCGGCGAGCGCCCGCGCCACCGCGCCGTCCCGCGCGACCTCGACGATCAAGCTTGGCTCCTGCGCCATCCGCGAACCGTAACGCGTGTCGTGGACCCGCGTCGCGGCCCGTTGCAACCAGCCGGTGCGCTCGGCGGCGATCGCGTCGAACTCCGGCACGTAGGGCTTGATGTCGAGCACCGGGGTGTCGTCGACGAGGTCGACGCCGGCGATCTGAAGCGTTGCCCCCTGGACCGCGAGCAGGCGCACGACGGACAGGCCGATCGGGTTGGGGTGCCGCGGCGAGCGGGTGGCGAAGATGCCGCGCTCGGAGTCATCGAGAAACGGGACGACGCGCAGGCCGCCGGGCGCGCTGCGATGCAGATGGGTGATGAGGTGCAGGTGCGAGAAGCCGTCGAGATCGGCGAGCCCCGGGGCGAGCTCCGGGAGGACCTCGACCTGTCCGCGGATCGCGGCGGCCGCGATCGACTGCCGCGGCATCCCCTGCGGCTGGACAAACGGCGACCGCACGACCCCGATCGGCCGATAGGCGATCGCCGGGCTCGCGTCCACCTCAGCGATGCTAAGCGGTCGCGCCCGACGGCCGCCGCGCGACGATCCCGGCGACGGCTCTCGGCGACGCCGGCGATCCGGTGATCAACTCGCGGTAGCGCAGGACCTCGAGGCCGGGGAACGCCGTGCGCAGCTCGTCGTCGGCGAGCAGATACCGCGGATCGATCCGGCCGCGGCGCGGGTCGGCGTGGCGGCGGGCGAACGTCTCGGCGATCACGACGCCGCCGGGGATCAGGCTCGCGGCGAGCGCAGCGAACAGATCGCGTTGCAGGTAGTTGAACTGCACGACGACGGCGTAGCGCAGCTCCGGCAGCGCCGCCTGCTCCAGGTCCATCCGGCAGGCCCGGATCGCCAGCCCGCGATCGGCAGCCGCGCGGCGCACCGCCGCGACCGCGACATCAGAGACATCGACGGCATCAACCGTGAACCCCAGGCCCGCCAGGTAGGCCGCGTTGCGCCCGTCGCCACACGCGACGTCGAGGGCGCGCGCCCCCGCCGTGACCGGCGCCCGCTCGTGGCTCTGCACCAGCCAAGGCGCCGGGTCGCCCTCCAGGGCCCGCATCTCCCGCTCTGACCATCGCGCGTTCCAGCGGGCGCGGGCGGTCTCGCTCATCGCAAAGGCGGCGACGTCAGGTCGCCACGAACAGCCGCGGGTCGGCGGTCGCGATCCCGTGCACCCCGAGGGTTCGCAGTGACTGGATCGAGTGACGCTCGTTGACCGTCCACGCGTAGAGGAGGCCCCCGCGCTCCGCGACCTGCTCGAGCAGCGACCCGTCGACGAGGCGATGTTGCGCCATGAGCGCATCCCAGCGCCGCCCGGCCAGCCCCGTGAGCACGTGCCGGCGCCAGTCGCCCCACCGCCGGCTCAGCCGGGCGGCGCGGCCGCCGACCGAGATCCCGGTGCGCGCTCGCGGCTCGTGGGCGCGCAGCCCGTCGAGCACCGCCGGGACCTGTGACGACAGCAGCGCCCGATCGAGCAGCGCAAACCGGCGCAGATCCTCGAGCAGCGCCGCCTCACAGCCAACGTGCTTGATGTCCACGTTGATGCCCACATCGCCGAAGCGGCGGGCGCTCAGATGGGCCAGCGCGTCGTGCAGCCGGATGACCCCCCGCCGGCGGGCGTCGAGCATCGTGTGGGCGAGCACGAGCTCGCCGCGCCAGCCGCGAACGTCGAACTCGACCATGTCGATCCCGACCTCGAGCGCGGCGTCGAAGGACGCCAGCGTGTTGCCCGGCGCCAGGGCGCTCGCCCCGCCGTGCCCCACGCGTTGACAGATATCGGCTGCCATGGCCCTCACCCCGCCAGTGTGCCACGGCGGGTCGCGGTGCTCCAGCGGTGGCGGTGCGCGCGCCACCGGTGAGGGCGGGGACACCGGTAGCGTCCGAGGCGATGTCCCATCGTGCCGCCCGCCTGGCCGGTCTCACCACCAACATCTTCACCGAGATGACGGCGCTCGCGGTTAAGACCGGGGCGATCAACCTGGGCCAGGGGTTTCCGGACACCGACGGACCGGCGGCGGTGATCGACGCGGCGGTCGCCGCCCTGCGCAGCGGTGAGAACCAGTACGCACCGCTCCCCGGTGTGCCGGCGCTGCGCCAGGCGGTCTCAGACCATCAGCAGCGCTACTACGGCTTGGAGCCCGACGACGTCCAGATCACGTTCGGGGCCACCGAGGCGATCGCGGCAGCGCTGCTGGCGCTGTGCGATCCGGGCGACGACGTCGTCGTGCTCGAGCCCTACTACGACTCGTACGCGGCGTGCATCGCGTTCGCCGGGGCCCATCGCCGGCCCGTAACCTTGCGTCCGCCGGACTTCGCGCTGCGGGCCGAGGACCTGCGGGCGGCGATCGGGCCACGCGCCCGCGTGATGCTGATCAACACCCCGCACAACCCGACGGGACGCGTGCTGCACCGGGACGAGCTGGAGATGATCGCCGCCGCCTGCATCGAGCACGACCTCATCTGCGTGAGCGACGAGGTCTACGAGCACCTGGTGTTCGACGGCGAGCACGTTCCCCCAGCGACGCTTCCCGGGATGACCGAGCGCACGCTGACGATCTCGAGCGTCGGCAAGTCGTTCTCGTTCACCGGCTGGAAGATCGGGTGGTGCTCGGGCCCGGCGGACCTCGTCGCGGCCACCCGGACGGTCAAGCAGTTCCTCACCTTCGCCGGCGGCACTCCGCTCCAGCACGCGGCCGCCGCCGCATTGGCGTTACCCGCGTCAGAGCTGCACGCGCTGCGCGACGACCTCCGGGTCCGGCGCGACCAGCTGTGTGCCGGCCTCCAGGAAGCCGGCCTGCGACCGCTGACCCCCGCCGGGACCTACTTCGTCAACGGCGACGTCGGCACCGATGCATCGCGGTTCTGCGCCGAGCTGCCCGAACGCGCCGGCGTCGTCGCGATTCCCACAAGCGTGTTCTACGACGACAAGGAGGCGGCGCGCGGGCTCGTCCGGTTCGCGTTTTGCAAGCGCAGCGACGTGATCGCCGAGGCCGCGCGGCGGCTCGCCACTCTCCGTCAGGGGTAGCGAAGCGCTGCGGCCAGATCGGCGACGAGATCCTCGGGGGCCTCGACCCCGCAGCTCAGCCGCACGAGATCAGGGGGGACGGCGGCGGCCGAATCCTCCACCGACTGATGCGTCATCGCCTGGGGCACCTCGATCAGGGACTCGACGCCACCGAGTGACTCGGCGAGGGTGAACAGCCGAGTGCGCGAGGCGATCGTCGTGGCCGCGGGATGGCGAAAGCTGACCATCCCGCTGAAGCCGGGCCAGCGGACGTCGGTGACCCCGGGGGTGGTCCGCAGCAGGTCGACGACGGCTTGGGCGCTGCGCGCGTGGGCCTCCATCCGCAGATGCAGGGTGCGCAGGCCGCGGTGGACGAGGAAGCAGTCCAGCGGGCTGGGGACGGCGCCGACGGCGTTCTGGACGAACCGCAGCTGCGCGTACCACTCCGGGTCCCGGGTGATGACCGCGCCGCCGACGACGTCGGAGTGACCCCCGAGGTACTTCGTCGTCGAGTGCACGACGAAGTCGGCACCGAGCTCGAGCGGGCGCTGATTGGCCGGCGTGGCAAACGTGTTGTCGACGGCCACGAGCGCGCTGCGCCGCCGCGCCACCACCGCCGCCACGTCGATGACGTTGAGCAGGGGATTGGTCGGGCTCTCGATCCAGATCAGCCGGGTGTCGTCGCGGATCGCCGCGCCGACCGCATCGATGTCGGTCTGGCCGACGAGGTCGTAGGCCAGCCCCCACCGGCCCAGCACCTTGTCGACGAGCCGATATGTGCCCCCGTAGAGGTCATCGGGGAGCACGACGTGGGCGCCCGCCGAGCAGGTCACGGTGATCAGCGCGTGCTCGGCGGCAAGACCCGACGCGAACGCCACCGCCAGCCCGCCCTCGAGCTCACCGAGAGCCAGCTCGAGCGCCGCCCGGGTCGGGTTGGCCGAGCGCGCGTAGTCGTAGTCGCCGACGAACTGTCCGGGAGCGGGCTGCGCGTAGGTGGAGGTCTGGTGGATCGCGGGGATCACCGAGCCGAACGACGGGTCCGGCGTCAAGCCGGCGTGAACCGCGCGGGTGGCGAACGCGTCGCGGCGGGGCTCGGCGTCGCTCATGTCGCCAGCGCCTCGAGCAGGTCGGTGCGCGTCACCAGTCCCGTGGCGCGGCCGTTGTCGGTGACCATCAGCGCCTGCTGGTCGCCGACGAGCAGCTCGACCGCCTCACGGACCGGATCCTCGCTGGCGACGGCGGGGAACGGGGGCTCCATCACGTCGGCGATCTCGGCGTCGAGCAGGGCGGGGTCGGCGGCGGCATGGCGCAGCAGGCCGCGCTCGCCGATCGCCCCGACAACCGTCGTGGGGTCGTCGGCGCTGACCACGGGCAGCTGCGAGACGCGGTGCTCATGCAGCAGACCAACCGCCTCACGGACCCGGAAGTGGGGCTGCACGGTGACCAGCGCGGGAAACTCCCCCGCCTCGCGCTTGCGGCGCAGGACGTCGCCGACGGTCAGGTCCAGGTCGCGGTCCAGGAACCCGTACTGGCGCATCCAGGCGTCGGAGAAGACCTTGGACAGATACGAGCGTCCGCCGTCGGGGAGGATCACCACCACCATCGCGGCGGGGTCGTCGCTCTCGGCCGCCACGGTGATCGCGGCGTGCAAGGCCAGTCCGCCCGATCCACCGGCGAGGATCCCCTCCGCGTGGGCGAGACGGCGAGTGGTCAGGAACGCGTCGCGGTCAGAGACGGTGATCCAGCGATCGACCGTCGTCGGGTCGAACGTCGCCGGCCAGAAGTCCTCGCCGACGCCCTCGACCAGATACGGGTGCACGTGCGCCTCGCCGCCCGAGTAGATCGACCCTTCGGGGTCGGCGCCGACGACCACCAGATCGGGGCGCCGCTCGCGCAGGTAGCGCACGGTCCCGGTGACGGTGCCGCCGGTGCCGACGCCGACCACGAGATGCGTGATCGCCCCATCGGTCTGCTCCCAGAGCTCGGGTCCGGTGGTCTCGTAGTGGGCGCGGGGGTTGGCCTCGTTCGCGTATTGGTTGGGCTGGAAGGCACCCGGAATCTCTTCGGTGAGCCGATCGGCGACCCGGTAGTAGGAGCGAGGGGAGTCAGGGGGGACGTCGGTCGGCGCGAGCACGACTTCGGCGCCGTAGGCGCGAAGCAGATCGATCTTCTCCCGGGACATCTTGTCGGGCATCACCGCCATCACCCGGTACCCCTTGAGCCGAGCGGCGATCGCGAGGCCCGTCCCCGTGTTGCCGGAGGTCGGCTCGACGATCGTCCCCCCCGGACGCAGCCGTCCGTCGCGCTCGGCGGCCTCGATCAGCGCCACGGCGACGCGATCCTTGATCGAGCCACCGGGGTTGAACACCTCGAGCTTCGCGATCAGCTGGGGACGCAGCCCGGCACCGATTCGGGACAACCTGACGAGGGGCGTCCCGCCGATCGTGTCGAGAATCGAGTCCGCGATCCGGGGGGTCGGTGGATCAGGGGTCATGGGGGCATTCTGATGCCTCGCGAGCACGCGTGTCCTCGGACCGCGGGAATGCGCCCGGGGCGGCACGCCGCCGGTCTCCCGGGGGTGAAAAAAGCATCAAGTCGATTGATTTGCTCTACTTAATGGGAGATGGTCGATGCCCCCGTCAACCAGCTGCGCACGCTGGAGGCCGAAGCGGTCCACATTCTGCGGGAGGTCGTCGCCGAGCTCGAGCGCCCCGTGCTCCTGTTCAGCGGTGGCAAGGACTCGATCGTCCTGCTGGCGCTGGCGGAGAAGGCGTTTGCCCCGGTGCCGCTGCCGTTCCCGGTCCTCCACGTCGACACCGGCCACAATTTCCCCGAGGTGCTGGAGTTCCGTGACCGCCGGATCGCGCAGGCCGGTCACGAGCTGATCGTCGCCAAGGTGCAGGACGCGATCGACGAAGGGCGCGTCCAGGAGGACGACCCGACGGCGTCGCGCAACAAGCTGCAGACCCGGACGCTGCTCGACGCGCTCGAGGCGGGGCGCTTCGACGCGGCGTTCGGCGGCGGGCGGCGCGACGAGGAGCGCGCCCGCGCCAAGGAGCGGGTGTTCTCGTTCCGCGACGAGTTCGGGCAGTGGGAGCCGCGAGCCCAGCGGGCCGAGCCGTGGACGATCTACAACGGGCGGATCCGCCGCGGCGAGCACATCCGCGTGTTTCCGATGAGCAACTGGACTGAACTCGACGTGTGGAGCTACATCGAGCTCGAGCGTCTGAAGCTGCCGTCGATCTACTTCGCCCACGAGCGCGAGCTGCTCGAGCGCGACGGGATCCTGCTGGCGGTGTCCGGCGTCGTCGCGGCCCGCGACGACGAGAGCACCGAACGGCTGCGGGTGCGCTACCGAACCGTCGGCGACCTGACGGTGACCGGTGCCGTGCCGTCCCGGGCGGACACCGTGGCGGCGGTGATCGAGGAAGTCAAGGCCGCTGACGTGTCCGAGCGCGGCCAGACCCGGGCCGATGACCGCACCTCCGAGGCGGCGATGGAAGATCGCAAGCGAGAGGGCTACTTCTGAGATGGCGGATCGCCGGTCACGAGAGCTGCTGCGCCTGGCCACCGCCGGCTCGGTCGACGACGGCAAGTCGACCCTGATCGGCCGGCTGCTGCTCGACACCAAGCTGCTGCTCACCGATCAGCTGGCTGAGGTCTCCCAGCGCGACGGCGCTCCGGACCTCGCGGCGCTGACCGACGGGCTGCGCGCCGAGCGCGAGCAGGGGATCACGATCGACGTCGCCTACCGATATTTCGCCACCCCCCGGCGCACGTTCATCCTCGCCGACACCCCGGGGCACGAGCGCTACACGCGCAACATGTTCACCGGCGCCTCGACCGCCGACCTGACGATCGTGCTCGTCGACGCGCGCGCCGGCGTTGTCGTGCAGACCCGGCGTCACGCCCAGATCTCCGCGCTCCTGCGCATCCCCCACGTCGTGGTGGCGATCAACAAGATGGATCTGGCCGATTTCTCGTCCACGCGCTTTGACGAGGTGGCGGCGGACGTCCGGGCGCTCGGCCGCAACCTCGGCCTGCCCGACCTCCACATCGTCCCGATCAGCGCGCTGGACGGAGACAACGTCGTCGAGCGCTCCGCGCGCACCCCGTGGTACGACGGGCCGCCGTTGCTGGAGATCCTGGAGACGGTCGACGTGACCGCCGACCGCGATCTCGACGAGGCCCACCTGCGGTTGCCGATCCAATGGGTGGCGCGCCCGGCCGACGGAGGACGGCGCGTCTACACCGGCCAGATGGCGGCCGGGACGCTGCGCGCGGGGGACGAGATCGTCGTCGCCCCCTCGGGCGCCGTCAGCACGATCGCCTCGATCGACACCCTTGATCCGGAACGGTCCGAGGCGGTTCCGCCGCTCTCGGTTGGCGTCACGCTGAGCGATGAGCTCGACCTCGGCCGCGGTGACGTGCTCGTCGCGCCCGATGATCGGCCGCCCGCCGCCCGCGAGCTCGACACGACGATCTGCTGGATGAGCGAGCAGCCGCTCTCGCCCGGGCGCCGCTACGCGCTCAAGCAGACCACCCGAACGGTCCGAGCGACCGTGCAGGCGATCAACGACCGCTGGGATCCCGAGACGCTCCAGATCCACCCCGAGCCCAGCTCGCTGGCGCTCAACGACATCGGCCGGGTGAGCCTGCGGACGAGCTCGCCGGTGCTCGCCGACCCCTATCGCCGCAACCCGGTGACCGGAGCGTTCATCCTCATCGACGAGCACTCCAACGACACCGTCGGCGCCGGAATCATCCGCTCCGCCCGCGAGGTCAAGCCGGCGATCGAGGGACGGCGGGACGTCACCTGGCATCCGTCGGCCCTGGATCGCGAGACCCGGGGGCGGCTGCTCGGACAGACGGGCGCCACGGTGTGGCTGACCGGCCTGCCCGCCTCGGGCAAGTCGACGATCGCGGTGGCGCTCGAGCGACGGCTGGTCGGCGAGGGCCGCGTCGCCTACCTGATCGACGGCGACAACATCCGCCACGGCCTGTCCGACGACCTCGGTTTTGCCCCCGGCGACCGCGCCGAGCACGCTCGCCGCGTCGGCCAGGTGGCGCGGCTGTTCGCCGATGCCGGCGTCGTCGCCGTCGTCTCACTCGTCTCGCCGCTGCGGTCAGACCGCGAGATCCCCCGCCAGCTTCACGACGCGGCGGAGCTGCCGTTCGTGGAGGTCTACGTCGACACGGACGTCGACGAGTGCGCCCGGCGGGATCCCAAGGGCCTGTACGCGCGCGCTCGCGCGGGTGAGATCAAGGGCTTCACCGGCGTCGACGCCCCGTACGAGGCGCCCGAGAGCCCGGAGATCCACGTTCCCACGGCGGGCGTCGACGTCGCGGACGCGGTCGAGCAGATCATGCGGGCGCTGGACCCGGTCGCCGTCGGGGTGTAGCCGCCTCGGGCACACTGTCGGTGAGTGCTGCTGTTCCCCGCGCTGAACCCACCGATCCCCGACCGCATCGCCCTGTCGTTCCCGGAGCGATCGCTGTCCTACGCCGAGCTCGGGGCCGCGGCGGGCCGGGTCGCCTCCGGATTGACGGGCGCCGCCCGCGTCGCGGTCATCGCCGAGCCGCGCATCGAGACGTGCGTCGCGGTGCTCGGGGCGCTCCTCGCCGGCGTTGCGGTGGTGCCGGTCAATCCGCGGTCCGGCACGAGTGAGCTGGCGCACGTCGTCGGGGACGCCGATCCCGAGGTCGTGCTCGCTGCCTCGGGGACGGCGATGCCCGACTCCGTTGCCGGACGGCGAACGGTCACGGTCGATCTCGATGCGGCCGCGGGGGACGCCGGCCCGAGCGTGGACGCGCTCGATCTCTCGCCGGAGGATCCCGCGCTGATCGTCTACACGTCGGGGACGACCGGGCCGCCGAAGGGCGCCATCCTGCCCCGGCGGGCGATCGCGTCGAATCTCGATGCGCTCGCCGAGGTCTGGGATTGGACCGATCACGACGTCGTCGCCCACGGCCTGCCGTTGTTTCACGTCCATGGACTCGTCGTCGGGATCCTCGGGCCGCTCCGGCGCGGCGGCCGGGCGGTGCACCTGGGACGGTTCTCGCCCGAGGCGGTGCAGGTGGCGCTATCGAGCCCCACCCAGCCGGCGACGATGCTGTTCGGGGTGCCCACGATGTACCGGCGACTCGCCGACGCCGCGCAGGCCTCTCCCGACCTGGCCGCCGCGCTGGGGGGCGCCCGCCTGCTCGTGTCGGGCTCCGCCGCGCTGCCGGACGCCGAGCACGCCCGTCTGCGCGAGCTGACCGGGCGCGGCGTGGTCGAGCGCTACGGCATGACCGAGACGCTGATGAACACCGCGATCCGGGCCGACGCCGCACCCGCGCCGGGCACCGTCGGCCCGCCGCTGCCGGGGGTGGATCTCCGGCTCGTCGACGACGACGGCGCGACGATCGAGCAATCGGACGGAGAGACGATCGGCGAGATTCAGGTGCGGGGGCCGAACCTGTTCCTCGGGTATCTGCACCGGGACGACGCGACGGCGGCGGCGATGCGCGACGGCTGGTTTGTCACCGGCGACATGGCCACCCGGTGCAGCGACGGCGCCATCCGGATCGTCGGGCGCCGCGCCACCGACCTGATCAAGAGCGGCGGCTACAAGATCGGGACGGGCGAGATCGAGGGGTGCCTGCGCGACCACCCGTCCGTCGCGGATGCCGCGGTCACCGGCGAGGAGGACCCCGACCTCGGCGAACGGGTCGTCGCCTGGATCGTCCTGCGCGACGGCGCGCAGGCAAGCGAGCGCGCGCTGAGCGATCACGTCGCCGATCGGCTCGCCCCGCACAAGCGCCCCCGCCAGCTGCACTTCATCGACGCGCTGCCGCGCAACGAGCTCGGCAAGGTCCAGAAGCAGAGGCTGAACGCCGATTAGCCTGGGCCGCGCCACCGGGCCAACGCCGCAGCGATCCGGGCGATCACCGCGTAGGGCTCGGACGCCAGCTGGCGCCAGGTGACCCGCATCGTGTCCACCCCGGCGGCGAGGAGCGCAGCGTCCTTGCGGCGATCGTGCTCGAACGCGCGGCGCGTCGAGTGAAAGCGGAACCCGTCGACCTCGACGACGAACCGCTCGCGCCGCCACCAGAAGTCGACCTCGTAGCCGGCCACCCGGGCGTTGACCGCCGGGAGGGGCAGCTGTGCCTGGCGGATGAGGGCGAGCAGTCGCTCCTCGGCCTCCGAGCGGGTCACGGCCACCGATCGTCGCGTCGCGGTGAGCTCGGCGAGCCGTCCGCGTCCCTTGTGGCCGCCGGCGCGGGCGACCAGCTCGGCGATCTCGGCGGGGGTGACGACGCGGTCGACGATCCCGCGATCGAAGGCGAGCTCGAGCTCCCGGCCGGTGAGGCCGACGGCGACGTCGAGCAGCGCCCGCGCCGGCGAGGTGACCGGCAGGCCGCGGCGGATCCGCAGGTCGGCGGGGGTCAGATGGTTCGCGCGGTGGACGCGGACGCCGCGCAGCGACGCCGCCGCCGGGCTGCGGGGCACGGTCACCTCGACGACGGCGTCGGCGTCGGCGTCGTCATAGCGCCACAGATCCCAGAGCGCGGCGGCGGTGCGGTGGCTGAGCGCCGCTCCGTCACGGAGAGCGAGCAGCGCCGCGGTCTCGGGGCCGAGCGGCACCGGCGCCTCGTGGCCGACGGCGTAGACGCCGCGATGGACGGGTCGCAATCGCCCCCCCGCCATGGCGCGGGCGATCTCGTTCGAGCTGATCCCGGCCGCCAGCAGCTGGCGCCGCGACACGTACCCCCGCTGGCAGCCGGCGATCGTCGCGATCCGCTCGTCCCGCGACCCGGCGACCGACAAAAGCTGACGCGACCCCAGCACCCGAACCGGTCGCGTTCCGCAGCTATCGCTATGCGGTAGCTCCGTAACGCGACCCTTCGATGGCGGGGGGTCGCGTCGTGGATTTTCTGCATCAGGGGGCATGTCAGGCGCATCGTCGTCCCCCACGCGACCCGCCGGGGGCGCAGCGCCGTCGTTTTTCACACATCCGCCACGCTCGTGACACAAACGCCACCGTTCCTCGCCGGGACGCCCGGGTAGATGGTCGCCCTGTCACAGGAGAGAGGGAGGTCAGGGATGAGAGAGGGAGGTCAGGGATGAGGCATCTCGCGCTGATCTGCGCGACGGTCGCGGCGTCCGCGCTGGCGGCGTCAACCGCGTTGGCGAGCGGCAGCTACGTGCTCACCGCCACGAGCAGCAAGCCCGCAGCCGGGTACGCGCCGACGTTCACCGGCAACGGGTGGCTCGGGATCCGGGTGCCGCCCACCGGTCAGGGCTACGCCGGCGGCAAGCAGGTCCCGACCCAGTCAGAGCTGGCCGGGTTCTACGCCAAGCCGACCCACCCCAAGAAGCGCGCCGACGCGATCCAGCAGCGGGCCAACATCCCCACCTGGTCGAACCTGACGTTCACCGACGGCGGCACGCCGTTCTCGCTCAAACGGGGCACCACCACCGGCCGGCGGCAATCGATCGACCTCCGTACGGCCTGCGCTCCGGGGCGCCGCTGCCGGTGCGGACCCCGTCCGGCACGCGGACCGTCATCCCCGGCCACAGCCTGACCCTGGCGACCGCCCGGCCGGATCTGAGGCCGACCGCCGACGCCGTGCGCTGCCGGGCGGCGACCGCGACCTCGGCGCAGCCGGGAGCCCCGGCGCTGGCCGCCGTCGACGGCAGCCCCGCGACCGACTGGGCCCCAGCCACGCTGCCGGCGGACTGGTCAGGTTCGCAGCGATGCGAGCCGCGATGGTGCGAGTCCGGATCACGAAAGGCACCGGGATCACGGTCAGCAGCGGCACCGGCACGGGCAAGGTGACGGCGGTGGCGATGCCCCAGCTCCAGGAGCTGACGGTCAGCCGCTGAGCCCCGCCGTTCAGGCGGGCGCCTCGGCGCTGTCATCGACGAACCTCTCGCGCAGCGCCGTCTTCTTGAACTTCCCGGTCGCGGTGCGCGGCAGCTCGTCGACGAACTCGAATCGCTCGGGGACCTGCCACTTGGCGTAGTCCCGGGCGAGGTGCTCGCGCAGCTCCTCGGGCTCGGCGTGGTGGTCGGAGCGCAGCACGACGACCGCCATCGGGCGCTCGCCCCAGCGCTCGTCGGGGATCGCGATCACCGCCGCCTCGGCCACGGCGTCGTGGGCCATCAGCTGGTTCTCCAGGTCGACCGAGGAGATCCACTCGCCGCCGGACTTGACCAGGTCCTTGGAGCGATCGCAGATCCGCAGGTTGCCGTGCGAATCGATCGCGACCACGTCGCCGGTGGCAAACCAGCTGTCGTCGGTGAACTTCTCGGCGCCCTGACCGCGGTGATAGGCCCGAGCGACCCACGGACCTCGGACCTCGAGCTCGCCCATCGCCTTGTCGTCCCAGGGAATGAGCTCTCCGTCGTCGTCGCGCGCCCGGATCTCGACGAATGGAGATGCCGTGCCCTGCCGGCTGCGGTAGTCGAGCTGACCGTCTTCCGGGGCGTCGTCGAGGTGCCGGGGCATCCGGCAGACGCTGCCGAGCGGCGACGTCTCGGTCATCCCCCAGGCGTGGACGATCGTCAGGCCGTGGCGGTCGAAACCGGCGATCATGCTCCTGGGCGCCGCCGATCCTCCAACGAGCAGCATCCGGAGCGCGCTGAGGTCCCAGCGGTCGGGCTCGGCGTCGAGCGCCTGGAGCACCGCCATCCACACCGTCGGGACGCCGGCGGTGATCGTGACCCGCTCGGCGGCCAGCAGATCGAGCACGTTGACGGCATCAAGCTTGGGGCCGGGGAGCACGAGTCCGGCGCCGGCGAGCGCGGCGGTGTAGATCAGGCCCCAGGCGTTGGCGTGGAACATCGGGACCACCGGGAGCAGGATGTCGCGCGACGAGACGTCGATTGCGTCGGGCAGCGCCGCCACCAGCGAATGGAGGACGAGCGAGCGGTGCGAGTAGACGACGCCCTTCGGCCGGCCGGTCGTGCCCGACGTGTAACACATCGCGGCGGCGGCGCGCTCGTCGGCCTCGGGCCAATCCATCGGCTCGGCGCCGTCCACGAGCGCCTCGTAGTCGAGGTATCCGTCCGAGACCGGGCCGCCGTGAGTGACGACGATGACGTGCTCGAACCTCCGAGCGCCGTGGAAGGACTCGAACGCTTCGAGCAACGTCTCATCGACGACGATCGCTCGGTCCTCGGCGTCGTTGACGATGAAGCTCAGCTCGTCCGGATGCAGACGCGGATTCAGGGTGTGGATCACCGCTCCCATCGCAGGCAGGGCGAAGTACAGCTCGAGGTGCTCGGGCTGATTCCACAACAGGCTGGCGACGGGATCCCCCGGACCGATTCCGAGGTTCGACAGACCGGCGGCGAGCCGCCGCGCCCGGTGCACGCAGGCGCCGAACGTCGTTTTGCCGACAGATTCGTCGGGACGCCGAAAGACGACCTCCCGGTCGGCGCTGAATGCCTCGGCGCGCTCCACCAGCCCAGTCACCGAGAGTGGGTAGTCGTCCATCATCAGGCCCTCGCGCATGTATCTCTCCCGTCGTGCGTGACGCGTCGACACGAGCGTACGCCGCGACCGGCGAGAACACCACCCGGAGCCGCCGCCGAGCAACCGCCCACGAGTCTGCGAGACGGGCGAGCGTCATCCACGCGATGATGTGCCGATGACAGACGCAGCGCGTTACATCACTCCGCTCGCCGAGCTCGCGGTTCGTCAGGGCGCGAACGTCCAGCCGGGCCAGATCGTCGCCCTTGCCTCGGAGCCGGGCAAGGAGGACCTGGCGCGCGCGATCGCCGAGGCCGCCTACGCCGCCGGCGCCAAGTTCGTCGACCTGTCGGTGTTCGACGTCTACCTCAAGCGCGCCCGCGCGCTGCACGCCCCGCGGGACACGCTGCGCTTCGTGCCGCCGTGGATCGGCGAGCGGGTGCTCGCGCTGGGCGACGCCCATGCCGCCCGGATCGCGCTGTCGGGACCGGTGGCGCCGCGCGCGCTGGACGATGTCGATCCCGAGCTCATCAGCCTCGACATGCTCCCGCGCGTGCCGGAGTCGATGAGGGTGCTCAACGACGCCACCACGAACTGGACGATCGTCCCGTGCGCCACCGCGACGTGGGCGACGCTGGTCCATCCCCGGCTGGAGCCGGCGGCCGCGCTCGAGCGGCTGTGGGGCGAGATCGGCCATATCTGCCGGCTCGACGAGCCCGATCCGGTCGCCGCGTGGGACGCGCGGCTGACCGAGCTGCTGCGGGTCAGCCGGGCGCTCGACGAGCTCGAGCTCGACCGCGTCCACTTCGACGGCCCGGGCACCGACCTGACGATCGGGCTGCTGCCCTCGAGCCGCTGGCAGGCGGCGAGGTTCAGGACGGTCGACGGGATCGAGCACCAGCCCAACATCCCGACCGAGGAGGTGTTCACCACCCCCGATCCCGAGCGCGCCGACGGAACGGTGTCGGCGACCAAGCCCCTGTTCACGTCCGGGACGACGGTCACGGGCCTGAAGGTTCGCTTCGAGGGCGGGCGCGCGGTCGGAATCGACGCCGACCAGGGCGCCGAGGTCATGCGGGGGATGATCGACACCGACGCGGGCGCGGCCCGCCTCGGAGAGGTCGCGCTGGTCGATCGCGAGGGTCGCATCGGGCCGCTGGACACGGTGTTCTTCGACACCCTGCTCGACGAGAACGCCGCCAGCCACATCGCGGTCGGCCAGGCCTATGAGATGGCCGTCGCGGAGCCGGCCGATAAGGAGCAGATCAACCAGAGCGTCGTGCACACCGATTTCATGATCGGTGGCGACGCGGTGGCGGTCACCGGGATGCGCCGCAGCGGAGAGGCCATTGGACTGCTGCGCGACGGCGTTTGGCAACTTTAGGGAGTTGTTGGGGGGACAGTTAGCCGCACCGGAGTACCGCGCCGGTCCATGTCTGCCAGGTCGGCCATGATCCTGTCCACTCGGGGCGCCGTTAACCGTTGAGACGACACGGATCCGGGCCGCCGGGGGCGGTTCCGAGGTCACGCGAACGAGCCGAGACGGTACGCTACCGGCGTCCGGAGAGGTGCCGGAGCGGCTGAACGGGCGCGACTGGAAATCGCGTAACGGGGGTCGACCTCGTTCGGGGGTTCGAATCCCCCCCTCTCCGTCCCGTCAATGATCCGAAAAGCGAAGAACTGCCCAAGGCGTCTTGAGAATGTGCAACCCCTTACGTAGACTCCGCCCCGGGAGGTTCGCCGGGGGCATGGCGGCGAACGCGTACCCGTCTAGTTCATGATCCAACGACCGGCACTCAGACTCGTAGAAGGCGGGCTGGACACCAGCGCCAACTGGCTCTGGTTCTGCGGCCACTGCGCCTCACCCTCTCCGGGTGGCACACCACCCCCGCCGACCGCCCGCGTCTGCACGTCGTGTGGCCTCGGATTGCTGCTCGAGGCGCGCGAGGACGCGGTCCCGTCGGATCGTGACGCGTTTCTCGTCGTCGACTCCGCCCTGCTCGTCCAGGCGATGTCGCGCGAGGCCCAGTCGCTGCTCGATCTCAGCGAAGAGATGGCGATCGACAGGCCGGTCGCGGACCTGCTCGTGCCCGCCGACGCGGAGTCTCAGGCACGGACCGGGTTCGCCGTGGCAATCATGGACGCCGCCGCCGGCCACGACCCCGAGCCGGCTCGCACCGTCGTGCGCCCATGGAACACGTTCGGCGTCCGGATGCGGGCGAAGATCGCCACCTGCGGACCCCCTCGGGCGGCGCTGGTGGTGCTCGAGAGCGGGCGTCCGCCGGCGCTGCGCGCGGTCAAGAACCCGCGATAGCGGTCGCGGGCGGCAGCACCTCAGGTGCGCCCAGCTCGCCCAGCGTCCGCGGCAGCACGACCGTTCCGTCAGGTTGCTGGCCGTTCTCCAGCAGCGCGATGATCGTGCGGCCGACGGCAACCGCGGTCCCGTTCAGCGTGCAGACGAGCGCGGGACGGGAGGGCGGGTCCGTGTCCGGCCGGTACCGGATGTCGAGGCGGCGGGCCTGGTAGTCGGTCGTGTTCGAGCACGACGTCAGCTCGCGATAGCGACCCTGGCTGGGCAGCCACGCCTCGACGTCGAACTTCTTGGACGCGGGCGCGCCGAGGTCGTCGACGGCGATCGCCACCACCTGGTAGGGGATCTTCAGGTCGCTCATGATCGACTCCTCGATCGCCAGCAGGCGCTCGTGCTCGTCGTCGGCGGCGTCGGGCTCGACGAAGCAGAACATCTCGACCTTGTCGAACTGATGCACCCGGAAGATCCCGCGCGTGTCCTTGCCGGCAGCGCCCGCCTCACGGCGAAAGCAGCTGGAGAAGCCGGCGTAGCGGAGTGGCAGCGCGTCGGCGGCGAGCACCTCGTCCCGGTGCAGCGAGGCCAGCGCCACTTCGGAGGTGCCGATGAGATAGAGGTCGTCGATTGGGAGCCGGTAGAGCTGCTGCTCGGTATCGGGCAGCATGCCGGTGCCGAACAGCGCCGGCTCGCGAACCAGCACCGGCGGAATCACCGGTTCAAAGCCTTCGGCGAGGAGCTTCTCCATCGCGTAGCGGACGAGCGCCAGCTCGAGCATCACCAGATCCCCGCGCAGGTAGGCAAAGCGTGAGCCCGACAGCCGGGCGCCACGCTCCATGTCGATTCGCGGTCCCGCGAGCTCCAGGTGATCGCGGCCGTGGGGCGCGCCCTCGCCGACCGTGCGCAGCACGGTGTCCTGCGCGGGGGCGTCGGGGGCCGGCAGGTTGGGCAGCGACGCGAGCGCGGCGTCCCGCTCGGCGCGCCGGAGCGCCTCGGCGTCGCTCAGCGCGCGCCCCCGCGCAGCGAGCGCGGCCAGCGCCTCGCGCTGCTCGGGGGTCGGCGCCCCTCGCAGCGCCCGGCTGGCCTGGTTTTGTTCGGCGCGCAATTGCTCGAGCTCGGCGGTCAGCGCCCGCCAT
This sequence comes from uncultured Solirubrobacteraceae bacterium, assembly GCA_963731395.1. Classification (GTDB taxonomy): domain Bacteria; phylum Actinomycetota; class Thermoleophilia; order Solirubrobacterales; family Solirubrobacteraceae; genus Palsa-465. The sequence goes on along the minus strand of CAVSVH010000020.1, from coordinate 79,427 downwards.
TGCTCGTCGAGCTCCACGACCCGGCTGACGGCCGCGGCGGCATCGGGACCGCGGCGCGACAGCGCAGCGGTGACGGCCTCGGGATCCCGGCGGATCAGCCTGAGATCAAGAATGGGAGGTGGAGGTCGTGCCCGAGCCGGACGTGGGCTTCTTCCCCGTCGCGCCGCTGCCCGAGCCCGGCGCGGGCTTTGTGCCGGAGGCGGCCGCGGGCGTCGTTCCAACGCTGGCCGCGGTCGCCGTGGGCGAGTCGCTCAGCGACGGCAGCGTGCCGAGCGGCCTGTCCTGGCAGTCCGTGATGCCCACCTGACTGGGCGCGTCGCGACCGGCGTAGGTGGCGACGAACTTGGCGACATCGAGGGCGTCCTGGCCGACGACGATGTTCTGCGGCATGTAGGCGCCGGAGAAGCCGCCGTTCTCGATCGCGTAGAGCACACGGTCGACCGGTCGCTCGCAGCGCTGGTTGAAGTTCGGGCCACTGTTGGCCTGGGCACTGCGGATGTTCGGCGCCGATCCGTACGTCGCCGCATACGACAGCGAGTGGCAGCCGGCGCAGCGCTGGTTGAAGATCACGGCGCCGCGATGCACCTGCGTCTGATCCTTGGGCACGTCGATCTTCTGCGTCCCGCACGCGGCGGTGACAGCCGCGACCAGCACCGCGGCCACCGCGGGCGCCAGGATCTTCGCCAAACGGCTCATCGGGACGGGATCATAATCAGGCGCCTGTGTCGGCGACGCACCCCAGGCTCGCGCTGCTCGCGGCGGTCGCGACGATCGCGGCCGCCGGTTGTGGCTCCACCACGACCGTCGGCGACCGCCACACGTTCAGCGTCGCGCTCAGCGAATACCGGGTCACCCCCCAGGACGTCCACACGACCGCGGGGGAGACGGCGATCTACGTTCACAACTACGGGCGGCTCACCCACGATCTCGTGCTGACGTTCGAAGGCCAGATGTGGGCCACGACCAAGCCGATTGCCCCCGGGGAGGGAACCGAGCTGACCACGGCGTTGATCCCCGGCAGATATGAGATGGCGTCGTCACTGCTGTCCGATCAGGCGCTGGGCGCCTACGGCACGCTCGACGTGAGCCGCTGATCGCCGCGGCCGTCCGGGAGGAGCTCGGGGCGGCGCGGCGAAACGTCAGAGCGACCCCGGCGCCGGCTGTGCGACGCTCGCCACTCAGACCAACAGCGCGAACGTCCTCCTACGGCGGCAACCAGAGGTGCCGGCGCCGGGGATCCTCTGACACCCGACGCGATCGGGCCGGCGCAGATCACGATTCCCGCCTACCCCCCCGTCCCGGCGGCCCGGATGAGCAGCACGAGCATCACCAGCGCCGCCAGCACCATCACGCCCAGCTCCCGCTGGATGATCGACACCACGACGAGGCGCTGCTCGGACTCCGGCAGTTCCCCGACCGCGGCTGCGGAGCCGAGTTGGCGCGAATCGAGCACCATCTGCGCCGACGTGATCCGCAGCTGCTCGGCGACGAACGACACCGCCAGCGGCAGCAACCCGTAGATGAGATGCAGGCTCGACGACTTCTTGCCCAGGAGCAACAGGACCCCGCCGAGCGCCGCCTCGATCACGACGACGACCTGGCCGCCGCGCAGCAACCACCAGAACAGCGGGCTCCGGCGCACGCGGTACCAGCACCAGGCGCCCCACAGCCCCGCACCGCCGACGAGGGCGATACTGAGAATCCCCACGGCCATGTGAACAAGCTTCATCGTCGGGTAGGAGAGATCCGTCGGGAGGTGAAACGGCTTTTAGACATAGCCGCATTTGGCACTAAGTAACATGTTGTTACAAGCTTTCGTTCCCTGGTGATATAAGAGGATCTGTGCTTCGAAGCTATCTGCCGGCGATCGTCTTCCTGGTGCTCGGCGCCGCGGTCGGTGGGCTGTTCGGGACGCTGAACCTCATCACGGGCACGAAGCGGTCGCGCCGCAAGCTGAGCAAGACCTCGCCGTACGAGTGCGGGCTGCCCTCCGAGATCCAGCGCGGCTTCCGCTTTGGCATCAGCTTCTACCTGATCGCGATGCTGTTCATCCTGTTCGACATCGAGGTCATCTTCCTGTACCCGATCGCGGTCCAGCTGCGCGCCTTCGGGACGTTCGCCCTCTCGGAGACGATCGTGTTCGTCGGCCTGCTGATGGTGGCGTTCGTGTACGTCTGGCGACGAGGAGCCCTCGAATGGAGATAAAGCGCGAACGACTGGACCCCGTGCAACCCGCGGGCGAGGCGCCCACCGACTTCCGCTCGCGCCAGCTGCTGGCGCGCGACATGCTGCGCGGCGACCTCGAGGGCGAGGCGCTGCAGCGCTACGTCGAGCAGAGCATCATGACCACGACCGTCGAGAAGGCGGTGTCCTGGTCGCAGGGCAACTCGCTGTACCCGATGACGTTCGGACTCGCCTGCTGCGCGATCGAGATGATGTCGATCGTCGGGGCGCGCGTTGACATCGCGCGGTTCGGGTGGGAGGCATTCCGAGCGTCACCGCGGCAGGCCGACCTGCTCATCCTGTCCGGGCGCGTCTCGGTCAAGATGGCGCCGGTCATCCGCCGCATCTACGACCAGATGCTCGAGCCCAAGTGGGCGATCTCGATGGGCGCCTGCTGCTCGTCGATGGGCGTGTTCAACAACTACGCGCTGGTGCCCTCGGACAAGTTCATGCCGATCGACGTCCACGTGCCCGGCTGCCCGCCGCGGCCCGAGGCGCTCATGCACGGGATCCTGCGACTGCGCGACAAGATCCAAGGTCACGAGCCCGACGGCTGGCGCGAGCGCTATGACGCCGTCGGCACCGAGGAGGTGCTGGCCACCGCCGACGGGGGCGACGGCGCGATCAACGTGTTCCCGGGAGGCGACACCGCCGGTGCCTGACGCGACCGAGCTCGAGCTGACGGCCCACGAGCTCCGCGACCACAACGCAGAGTCGATCATCGACACCGACTTCCACCGCGGCCGCGCCGTGCTGATCGCCCACCCGGCCCATGTCACCGACGTCCTCGGCGCCTTGCGGGAGAAGGGCTACACGTTCCTGGCCAGCCTCCACGGCGTCGACTACTACCCCGAGGAGCCGCGCCTCGGCGTGCTCTACGAGATGCTCAACATGCACGAGGTCGACCGGATCACGGTCAAGGTCCGGGTGAGCACCGCGGATCCGCGGCTGCCCACGGCGACCGAGCTGTTCCCGGGGGCTGAATTTCCCGAGCGCGAGGTCTACGACATGTTCGGGGTCGTGTTCGATGGCCACCCCGACCTGCGCCGGATCCTCATGCCCGAGGACTTCGAGGGATTTCCCCAGCGCCGCGACTTCCCGGTCGGCGGCGAGCCGGTGCTGTTCACGTTCAACGAAGAGAAGTCCTACGGAAAGTGGCAGTGATGACGCACGGAACGGCTTGCTGATGGCTCTCGATACCGCCGATTACCGTAAGCGCGAGGAATCGATCACCTACGCGGCGGAGTCCGCCGGACAGGGCGAGACCCACGAGCTGCTGACGCTCAACATCGGCCCGCACCACCCCGCGACCCACGGAGTGCTCCGGCTGCTGGCGACGCTCGAGGGCGAAGTCGTCCGCGACATCAAGCCGATCGTGGGCTACGTCCACACCGGGATCGAGAAGACCGCCGAGACGAAGTCGTACTGGAAGGCGATTCCGGTCGTGGAGCGGATGGACTACCTCGCCTACTACTTCAACGCGATGGCGTACTGCGGCGCGGTCGAGTCGCTGCTCGACCTCGAGGTGCCGACCCGGGCCCAGTATCTGCGCGTCATCCACCTGGAGCTCAACCGGATCATGTCGCACCTCGTGTGGCTCGGGACGAGCGCTCTCGATCTCGGCGCGATCTCGATGTTCTGGTACTGCTTCCGCGAGCGCGAGACGATCCTCGACCTGTTCGAGATGTCCTCGGGGCAGCGGATGCACACGCGCTACATCCAGGTCGGCGGCGTGTTCGAGGACATCCCGTCCGGCTTCGCCGCCAAGCTGCGCGCGTTCCTCGCCGATATGCCGACCCGCGCCGATCAGTACGCCGACCTGCTGGAGAAGAATCAGATCGTGCTCGAGCGCCTCCGTGGCACGTGTCCGCTCGACGAGGCGACCCTCCTGAAGATCGGCGTCACCGGGCCGCTGCTGCGCGCCGCCGGCAACCCATGGGATCTGCGCAAGGCGCACCCGTACTCCAGCTACGAGAAGTTCGACTTCAAGATCCCGGTCGGCACCGTCGGCGACAACTACGACCGCTTCCGGGTCCGCCACGCCGAGATCTACGAGTCGGTGAAGATCATCAGCCAGGCGCTCGATGGCCTGCCCGAAGGTCCGTTCATCACGCCCGACCGCAAGGTCTCGCTCCCCCCGCGCCACGAGCTCGCCACGTCGATGGAGGCGCTCATCCACCACTTCAAGCTGGTCACCGAGGGCTTCCGTGTACCGCCGGGCGAGGCGTACTACCCGATCGAGGGGCCCCGCGGGGAGCTGGGCTGCTTCATCCGCGCCGATGGCTCGGGCAAGCCTGCCCGCGTCCACATGCGGGACCCGAGCTTCGTGCACCTCCAGGCGCTGGCGCCGATGGTCCGCGGCGCCTACATCGCCGACCTGATCGCCACCCTGGCGATGCTCGATCCGATCCTCGGGGGCATCGACCGGTGAGCTTTCGCGACAACGTGACCCCCGACCACACCCGGGAGCTGCAGGAGCGTCGCGGCGACGGCCGGGATCCCGCCGGCTCCAAGCGCGTCCCGCGCTTCGGCCACGGCTCGCGGGTCCCCGGCTGGGACGACGCCGTCGACCTGACCAAGGATCCCGCCGTCATCCCGGATCTGGCGAACACGCCGATCCCCGAGGCGCTGCGGCGCGAGATCGAGGCGGCGATGGCCAAGTATCCCGATCGCCGCTCGGCGGCGATCCCGGCCCTGCACGCTGCCCAGGCGGTGCACGGCTGGTGCTCTCCGGAGGCGATCGATCAGGTGGCGGCGGTGATGGCGCTGACGCCGGCGTACCTCACGTCCGTCGCCACCTTCTACGACATGTTCTCGACGATCCCCAAGCCGCGCAACGACGTGTTCGTCTGCACGAACATCTCGTGCTCGCTGCTGGGCGCCGACGAGCTGCTGGACGCGATGGTCGCGGCGGCCGCCGGCGAGGATGTGCGCGTGCGCTCGTTCGAGTGCCTCGGCGCATGCGACATCGCCCCGATGGCGTCGGTCAACGGCGAGTACATCGGGCCGCTCCAGGCGCAGGACGCGCCCCGCATCATCGAGGACCTGCGCGCCGGCCGACCCGTCCTGGCGGAGAAGCAGATCCGCTACCGGCGCTCGGTCGACCCCGACGTGCAGCCCGAGTCGATCGAGTTCACCGCGCCCGATCATCCCGACCGCGCCGACACCGCCGGCCTCACCGACACCACCGCCGAGACCGACCGCAGCGGGCCGGCGGCGCCGATCGAGATTCCTCCCGAGACCAGAGACACCACATGAAGAAGATCCTGTTCGACCGCATCGACGAGCCGGGGCTGAACACGCTCGACGTCTACCAGCGCCGCGGTGGCTACCGATCGCTGCGCACGGCGCTGGCGATGTCCCCCGAGGACGTGCTCTCACAGCTGATGGACTCGGGCATCCGCGGCCGCGGCGGCGCCGGCTTCCAGATGGGACGCAAGATCTCGTTCCTGCCCCACGGGAACATGGAGAAGTACCTGGTGTGCAACGCCGACGAGTCCGAGCCGGGCACGTTCAAGGACCGCGAGATCATGCAGAAGAACCCCCACATGCTGATCGAGGGGATCCTCATCGCCGCCTACGCCGGAGCGATCCAGACCGCGTTCATCTACATCCGCGGCGAGTATGAGCTGCAGGCCGACATCCTCGAGGCGGCGATCGCCGAGGCCGCGAACGCCGGCTACATCGGCGAGCGCATCCTGGACTCCGATTTCTCGGTCTCGCTCGTCCTGCACCGCGGGGCCGGCGCCTACATCTGTGGCGAGGAGACGGGGCTGCTCGACTCGCTGGAGGGCAAGCGCGGCAACCCGCGACTGAAGCCGCCGTTCCCGGCGATCGAGGGGCTGTACGCCGGGCCGACGCTGATCAACAACGTCGAGACCCTGGCGACGGTCCCGGCGATCATCGAGATGGGCGGCGCCGAGTACGCGTCGATCGGCACCGAGACCTCGACCGGGACCAAGCTCGTCTCGATCAGCGGCGACGTCAAGCGCCCCGGGAACTACGAGATCGAGCTCGGAATCCCCTCGCGCGAGATCATCTACGGCCTCGCCGGCGGTCCCCCGAGCGGCAAGAAGGTCAAGTTCTGGTTCCCGGGCGGCTCGAGCTCCCCGGTGCTCACCGGCGACGACCTCGACATCCCGTACGACTTCGACAGCATGGCGAAGGCGGGGACGATGCTCGGGTCCGGGGCGATCATCATCGCCGACGAGTCACGCCGGGTGCTGGACACGATGGCCAAGGTGGCCAAGTTCTACGCCCACGAGTCGTGCGGCAAGTGCGTGCCCTGCCGCGAGGGGACCAACTGGACCCAGAAGATGGTGCGGCGCATCTATGCCGGCGAGGCCACGCCGATGGACCTCGACCTCATGGCCTCGGTCCAGGAGCAGATCATCGGCAACTGCCTGTGCGTGCTCGGAGACGCGATGGCGATGCCGATCGGATCGATGGTGGTCAAGTTCCGTCCCGAGCTCGAAGCCGAGATCGAGGCCGCTCGCGAGCGCAACGACGGCGCCGCCGCGCAGGACGTCGTCGCGGTCGGGGTGGCCGACCCCGAGGCCGGCCCGCTGCCGGTTCATTAGCGCCCGCCGAGTCCGCCTGACAACCACTAGCTTCCTCAAACCGCATGCCACGTCCAGAGCGCAAGAGCATCCAGCTGACGATCGACGGCCGTGAGGTCCAGGCGACCGAAGGCGCGATGCTCGTCGACGCCGCCAAGCAGGGCGACGTCGAGATTCCCTACTTCTGCTATGAGCCCAAGCTCGGCAACCCGGTCGGCGCCTGCCGCATGTGCCTGGTCGAGATCGAGGGCATCCCGAAGCTGCAGACCTCGTGCTCGACCCCGGTCAAGGACGGGATGGTCGTCCACACCCAGACCGACCGCGTGCGCCACGCCCAGAACGCGGTCGTCGAGTTCCTGCTCGTCAACCACCCGCTCGACTGTCCCGTCTGCGACAAGGGGGGCGAGTGCCCGCTGCAGGACATCACGTTCGGCTGGGGGCTCGGCCGCAGCCGCTTCATCGAGCCCAAGCGCCACTTCGAGAAGCCGCTCGCGCTGTCGCCGCTGGTGGCGATCGACCGCGAGCGCTGCATCCTCTGCTACCGCTGCGTGCGCTTCTCGCAGGAGATCGCCGAGGACTACCAGCTGATCTTCACCGAGCGCGGCGCGGACACGTTCGTCGGCACCTTCGACGGCCATCCCTACGTGGCTCCCTACAGCGGCAACATCATCGAGCTCTGCCCGGTGGGGGCGCTGACCTCGCAGCCCTACCGGTTCCGCGCCCGTCCGTGGGACAACGAGGACGCCGGCGGGATCTGCACGCTGTGCTCCTCGCAGTGCAACGTCAGCTTCACCGTCCGCGACGAACGGGTCGTCCGCGTCCTCTCCCGTGACCACGAGGGCAACAAGGGCGTCGACGACGGCTGGCTGTGCGACAAGGGACGCTTCGCCTACCAGGCGATGCACGTCGACGAGCGGATCACCCGGCCACTCGTCCGCGACGCCGGCGAGCTGCGCGAGGTCTCGTGGGAGCGCGCGCTCGAGGTCGCCGCCGGGCTGAGCCGTCACCGCGGCCGCGTCGGCACGCTCGTCGGCGGTCAGGCGTCCAGCGAGGAGGGCTTCCTGCTGGCGCGGCTCGCCCGCGAGGGGCTCGACAGCGCCGACATCGACTCCCGCGGCTCCGGCGGGCTGAGCGGGATCGCCGCTCGCGCACTGGCCGCTCCGGATCTCCAGGCATCGGTGCCGGACCTCGAGTTCGCGCACACCGTTCTGCTGCTCGGCTGCGACCCGCGTGACGACTCTCCGATTCTCGATCTGCGGATTCGTAAAGGGGTGCGCCGCAACGGCGTCAAGCTGGCGATTGCCACCGCCCGCCCGACCGCGCTGGAGGCCAATGCCACCCTCAGCGTCCGTTACGCGCCCGGCGCCGACGCGCAGTTTGCGACCGCGCTGGCGCTGGCGCTGGAGGGGGCCGCCGACGTCAGCGAGGAAACCGCGGCGCTGGCGGCACTGCTGCGCGACGGCGGCGAGGAGGTGGTGATCGTCTTCGGCGAGCACATCGGGGCCGGAGCCGGAGCGCTCCTGCGCATCGCCGCCAGCCTGGGGATCGCCGAGCATGCTGGCGCCGGGCTGCTCTGCCTGCCCAGTGCAGCCAACGGACGCGGCCTGCGCGAGGCGGGCGCGGTCCCTGACGCCGGCCCTGGATACACCGAGCTGGCCGTCACCGGCGTCGGTCGCGGCGCGGCGGAGATCGGCGCTGCCGCCGCCGGCGGCGAATTGACCGCGCTGCACCTGTTCGGCACCGACCCGGTGCGCGACCAGCCTGACCGGTTTTTGTGGCAGGAGGCGCTGCATTCGGCAGCGCTGGTCGTGGCCCACGCCTCGGTGCTGACCGAGGGCCTGCGCGAGCACGCCTCGGTCGTCCTCCCCGCCGAGTCCTACGCCGAGAAGGAGGGCACGGTCGTCCATCCCGACGGCCGGCTGCAGCGCCTGCGGATCGCGATCGCCCATCCCGGCGAGGTCCGCTCCGGGTGGGCGGTGCTCGCCGAGATCGCCCGCCGCTGCGGACTCGACCTCGGCGTCGGCCGCGTCCACGACGCGTTCGCCCAGCTGGTGGCGGCGGTCCCGGTCTACGCCGGGCTGACGCCCGAGGAGATCGGGGGACACGGGGTGCGCTGGCCCGAGCGACCGGCCGCGGCCACGATGACTCAGGAGCAGTCGATTTCGATTGGCCTGCCCTCGGTCGCGCCCGGCGCCGTTGATCAGAATGGGTCGCTGCGGCTCGGCCGGTACCGTCCGATCTGGGCCTCGCCGGAGTGCGAGGTCTCTCCGGCGCTCAAGTTCCTGATCCCCGGGCAGCACGTCGAGCTTTCGCCCCAGGACGCGCACCGGCTCGGCGTTGCCGATGGCGAGGATGTCGTGGTTGCCCGGAATGGAACCCGGCTGAATGCCAAGGCGGCGATCCGATCGGCGGTGCCGGCCGGCAGCGCGTTCCTCGCCGACGGGATCGCCGAGGACTCGGCCAACGCGCTCACCGGGGTGGGTGGGATTCACATCGAGGTCGTCAAGCCGTGAGCGTCCTCGGGGTGGTCGGCTTCTACGAGCCGTGGTGGGTGCAGATCCTCAAGGCGCTCGTGATCTTCGGCGTGATCTTCGCCGTCCTGCCGATCATGATCATCTACGAACGCAAGCTGCTCGGCCGCTTCCAGGGCCGCTACGGGCCGAATCGCGTCGGACCGTTCGGGCTCATGCAGCCCCTGGCCGAGATCGTCAAGTTCGCCGTCAAGGAGCCGTTCCGGCCGACCACCTCGGTGGGCTACATCTTCCGGATCGCGCCGATGATCGCGATCCTCACCGCGGTCGGCTCGCTGACGCTGATCCCGTTCGGCGACGTCCAGCACATCTTCGGCCAGAAGGTCGGGCTGTACGGGATCGACGTGTCGATCGGCCCGCTCTACGTCTTCGCGCTCGGCGGGATCTCGTTCTACGGGATCATGCTCGGCGGCTGGTCCTCGGGGTCCAAGTACTCGTTCCTCGGGGCGATGCGCGGCGCCGCCCAGCTCATCTCCTACGAGGTCTCACAGAGCCTGGCGCTCGTCGGCGTGATCGTCACCGCCGGCACCCTGTCGCTGACCGGCATCGTCCACGCCCAGCGGGGTCTGTGGTTCTTCATCCCGCAGTTCGCGGGCTTTCTCATCTTCATGACGGCGTCGTTCGCCGAGACCAACCGGGCGCCCTTCGATCTCGTGGAGGCCGACGCCGAGCTCGTCGGCGGCTACTTCACCGAGTACGGCGGCACCGCGTTCGTCGCCTACCTGTTCGCGGAGTACGCGAACATGATCGTCGTCTCGGGACTCGCGGTGACACTGTTCTTCGGCGGCTGGCTGATGCCGTTCGGGATCCACCCCCCCGGCTGGGTCGACCCGATCGTCGTGCTCGTCAAGATGCTGCTCGTGATCACGCTGTTCATCTGGGTCCGGGCCACGCTGCCGCGTCTGCGCTACGACCAGCTGATGTCGTTCGGCTGGAAGATCCTGCTGCCCTTGGCGACGCTCAACCTGCTGGTGACCGCGATCGTGGTCGTGTCATGAGCCGGCTCCTGCTGCCCCGTGAGAGGAACGATCGATGACTCCTTATGACCCCGGGCCCGACGTCGTCGAGGTCATTCGCGGCCCCGGAAGCGGGGCGGTGCTCGGCGCCTACCGGGTCTTCGGCGAGACCCTGCGCGGACTGAAGACGACGTTCGCGAGAATTGTCGAGGGACCGACGACGATCCAGTACCCCGAGGAGAAGACGCCGGTCTACCCGCGCTTCCGCGGCCGCCATAAGCTGCACCGCTTCGAGGACACCGGCCTCGAGAAGTGCGTGGGCTGCTCGCTGTGCGCCGCCGCCTGTCCCGCCGACTGCATCCGCGTCGTCGCCGCCGAGAACACACCGGAGAACCGGGTCTCGGCGGGGGAGCGGTACGCCGCGGTGTACGAGATCAACCTGAGTCGCTGCATCTTCTGCGGATACTGCGAGATCGCGTGTCCGTTCGACGCGATCACGATGGGTCACGACTACGAGATGTCTGACTACACCCGCTCGGACCTGATCTTCACCAAGGAGATGCTCCTCGACGAGGCGATCGAGCGCACTCCGCTGCGCCGCGAGGGCGAGTAGCGGTGAGCCAGGTCCTGTTCTTCATCGCGGCGATCGGCGCCCTCGCCGGGGCGTTCGGCGTCGTGATGCTGCGCAACCCGTTCTACTGCGTGCTGTCCCTCGTCGTCCACCTGGTCTCGCTCGCGCTGCTGTTCCTGCTGCTCGAGGCCCAGTTCGTGGCCGCCGCCCAGGTCATCATCTACGCCGGCGCGGTGATGGTGCTCTACGTGTTCGTCGTCGCCTATGTCGGCGGTCAGGACGAGCCCCTGCACCGGCCCGGCGGCGCGCTGAAGGTGCTGGCGCCGCTGTTCGGCGTGGCGCTCGTGGTCGAGCTCTCGATCGCGATGCTCGGCACCGCGCTGAAAGCGGTCTCCACCCGGGGCCCGTCGATCACCCTCGGGTTCGGGACCCCGCGACAGATCGGACGGGCGTTCCTCACCACATATCTGTTCCCGTTCGAGGCCGCCTCGCTGCTGCTGCTGGTGGCGGCGATCGGCGCCGTCGTGCTGGCGCGGCGGCGGCGCGGGCTCGAGCCCGACGAGGCCCAGGACGTGCGCCTGCATCCGGCGCGGCCGGCATTCACGGGGACGATGGCCGAAACCGCGGGGCTGCGCCCAGGCGGCGGCACCGTGCCCGCGCCCGAGCACCAGACCGAGCCGCTGGCCTCCCCGGGCGAGAGCTCGGCCGGCGCCGCCCTGCGACCCGAACGGGGCTGGTAGTGGCGATCGGCTGGTACCTCGTCGTCTCGGCGATGATCTTCTGCATCGGCGCATCCGGCGTGCTGCTGCGCCCCAACCCGATGGTCATCCTGCTGTGCCTGGAGCTGATGCTCAACGCCGCCAACCTCGCGCTCGTCGCCTTCAGCCGCATGTGGGGCGGAATCGACGGTCAGGTGTTCGCGCTGATCGTGCTCGTCGTCGCCGCGTGCGAGGTGACCGTCGGCCTCGGCCTGATCGTCGCCATCTACCGCCGGCGACTGGCGATCAACGTCGACGAGCTCAACGAGCTGCACGGGTGAGCGCAGGATGACCCGCGTCGTCGGCCCAGCCGTGAGGTGCGCATGAGCACGACCACGTTCGCGTGGCTGATCGTGCTCTTCCCGCTGCTCGGGACGATCGTGATCGGCGTCAGCTACCGGTGGCTGCCGGGACGGACGGCCGGCTACCTCGGGACGCTGATGATCGGCCTCGGGTTCGCCGCGGCGGTGGCGACGTTGATCTCGCTGCTCGGCCACGCCGAGGGCGATCGCGAGCTGACCTCGTCGCTGTGGAACTACGCCGTGACCGTCGGACTCGACGCCAAGCTGGGGATCCTCGTCGATCCGCTGTCGGTCTACATGGCGCTCGTCGTGTCGGGCGTGTCGACGCTGATCCACCTCTACTCGGTCGCCTACATGGACTCCGACCGCGGATACTCGCGCTACTTCTCCTACCTGAACTACTTCGTCTTCTCGATGCTGCTGCTCGTCCTGGCGGGCAACTTCGTGCTCCTGATCATCGGGTGGGCGTTCGTCGGCGCGGCGTCCTACCTGCTGATCTCGTTCTGGTACCGGCGCACCACCGCCACCGCCGCCGGGATCAAGGCGTTCGTGATCAACACGCTCGGCGACGTCGGCCTCGTGCTCGGCACGTTCTTCATCTTCCGGCGGACCGGCTCGGTCGAGTACCTCAAGGTCTTCCACGAGGTGCCGCTGGTGTTCAGCCACAACAACCCGAACCTGGTCGCCGGATGTCTGCTGCTCCTCGTCGGCGCGTTCGCCAAGTCGGCGCAGATCCCGCTGCACACGTGGCTTCCCGACGCGATGGAGGGCCCCACTCCGGTCTCGGCGCTGATCCATGCCGCCACGATGGTCACCGCGGGCGTCTACCTGATCGCGCGCATGCACCCGCTGTTCGAGCATGCCCCCACCGCCGAGGACGTGGGCGCGATCATCGGCTGCCTGACGCTCGTCGTCGCCGCCACGATCGCGATCGTCCAGACCGACCTCAAGCGCGTCATCGCCTACTCGACGATGTCCCAGATCGGCTACATGATCATGGCCGTCTCGGTCGGCGCCTACTCGGCCGGGCTGTTTCACCTCATGACCCACGGCTTCTTCAAGGCGCTGCTGTTCATGGCGGCGGGGTCGGTGATCAGCGCGATGGGCGGCGAGCAGTCACTGGACCGGATGGGCGGCTTCCGCAAGGCGATGCCGTTCACCTTCATCTGCTTCATCATCGGCGGGCTGGCGCTGTCCGGGCTGCCCCCGTTCTCGGGTTGGCTGTCCAAAGACGACATCCTCGCCTACCTCGACCACCGCGGCGGCGGCTTTGAGATCCTCGGCATCGCCGGCTATGCCGGCGCGCTGTTGACCGGGGTCTACACGTTCCGGATGATCTTCCGCGCGTTCTTCGGCACGCCCGTGGAGGAGGCGCGCGAGCTCGAGCACGGACACCTCGTCCACCACGAGACGCCGTTCAATCCGCAGACCGGCGAGGCCGAGGACATCGACGTCGGCTTCCCGGGACCGGAGCACCACATCGCCGAACGCGACTGGGCGATGCGGATCCCCATGGCCCTGCTCGCGGTGGGGGCGATCGTCGGCGGGATCCTGCAGATTCCCGGGGTCGACCGATCGATCAGCCGCTTCTTGTCGCCGACGTTCGCCAATTCACGGCTCGCCCACATCGATCCGAGCACGTCCGCCGACTGGACCGGGCTCGTCATCGGCGCGCTGATCGCGCTCGCCGGGATCGCGATCGCCTACACGGTGTGGGTGGCCAAGCCGGGCACGGCGGCGGCGCTCCAGGCACGGCTGCCGTGGCTGCACACCTTCCTGTATCGCAAGTGGTACTTCGACGAGCTGATCGACGCGATCGTCGTCCGCCCGGCGCAATGGGTCGGCCGCTTCACCGACTCGATCCTCGAGCGCGGCATCATCGCCGGTGGCGTCACCGGCGGGACCGTCGGCGTCGTGCGGGCGGCTTCGGCCGCGGTCCGGCGGGCCCAGACCGGCTTCCTGCGCTACTACGCTGCCGCCGTCATCGTCGGCCTGTCGGCGATGGCCCTCTACTTCCTGATCTCGGCGACATGACGCTCTCGATTCTCATCTGGGCCCCTCTGGCGCTCTCGCTGCTCGCGTCGCAGCTCCCGGCGCGGCTCGCCGGGCGCGCGGCGGTGATCTGGAGCCTGGTCACCCTCGGCATCGCGATCTCGTTCTTGGCGCGCTTCACCACCGGGGTGTCCCGGCTGCAGTTCGTCACCGACAAGCTGTGGATCTCGGCGCTGGGGATTCACTACAAGCTCGGGCTCGATGGCCTCAACGTCGCGCTCGTCGTCGTGACGACCGCGATCTTCGCCGCGGCGATGCTGTGGTCCGCGGGGCGCGAGTGGGATCGCCCCCGGATCTTCTACTTCCAGTTCGGGCTCGCCGAGAGCGCCGTGCTCGGCGCGTTCTGCTCCCAGGACCTCGCCCTGTTCGTCGGCTTCTTCGACCTGATGCTGATCCCGTTCTACTTCCTGTCCGGCGTCTGGGGCGGGGAGGACCGGGTCCGAGCCACGACCCGGCTCGTCATCTACACCCTCATCGGCTCGTTCTTCATGCTCGTCGCCGCGATCGCCACCGGCGCGATCGCCGCCTCAGACCACCACACGCCGCTGAACTTCGCGCTCAGTGCCCTGCGCGGGCTGCCCCTATCGCACGCGACCCAGACGTGGGTGTTCCTGTGCTTCGCCGTCGCCTTCCTCGTCAAGATGCCGCTCGTCCCGTTTCACGGCTGGCTGCCCGCCGGCTACAAGGCAATGCCGATTCCGGCGGTCGCGGTGTTCTCCGCGATCCTGTCCAAGGTCGCCGCCTACGGGTTCCTGCGCATCGTCCTCCCGCTGTTCCCGTATGCCTCCGTCCACTTCCAGACGCTGATGCTGATCATCGCCCTCGTCTCGATTGGGTGGGGGACGGTGATCGCCTTCACCACCCCCGACGCCCGGCTCGTCGTCGCCTACTCGAGCGTCGCTCAGCTCGGCTTCATCGTCCTCGGCATCTTCTCGCTGCGCGCCGAGGGCAGTCAGGGCGCGCTGTTGCAGATGGTCAACCACGCGCTGGTGACCGCGCCGCTGTTCTTCTTCGTGGCCGTGCTGGCGATGCGGGCCGGCGGATCCGAGAAGCTTTCGGACATGGGCGGGATCGCGTTCCGCGCCCCGGTACTGGCGAGCCTGTTCCTGATCGTCACGCTGGCGACGCTGGCGATGCCCGGATCCTCGAATTTCGTTGGAGAATTCCTGATCCTGCTCGGCACCTTCCGGGCCCAGCTGCCGATCGCGGTGATCGCGTCGGTCGGGGTGGTCGGGGCCGCCGTCTACGCGCTCCGGCTCTACATCGGTGCGATGCACAACCGGGTCGGGCCGCGCGTGCAGTCGTTGGACATCAGCATCCGTGACGCCGCCGGGATCGTCCCGATCGTCGCCGTCATCCTCGTGCTCGCGTTCTACCCGCAGTTCGGTCTGCGCCGGTCGCAGCCGTCGGTGGAGAGCGCGCTCGTCGGGACGACCGTGCAGCAGCATCTCGTCCGCGCCCACGCGGTGGCGCAGGTGCCATGAGCGCGCTGATGACACTCCCGATCGCGGCGGCCGCCCACCTCCACGGCCCTCACATCTACTGGGCGCCGTTCATGCCGTTCGTGATCCTCGCCGGCGGCTCGCTGGCGGCGCTGCTCGTCGGCCTGGCGCCCGGCCAGGTCGCTCGCACCCGGGTGGTGCCGGTCGTCACGCTCGCCACGCTGCTCGCCACGATCGTCGTCGTCATCACCCGGCTGGATCATCCCGCGTCGATCATCTCCGGTGCCCTGCGCGTCGACGGCTTGGCGCTCGTCCTCGACCTCGTCTTCTGTGCCGCCGCGATCGCGTGCGTGCTGTTGTCGTTGCGAGCGCCGGCTGCGGGCAGCGCCGGTCACGGCGAGTACCACTCGCTGCTGCTGTTCAGCGTGTTCGGGATGGCGGTGCTCGTGTCCGCCCAGAACGTGGTCACCCTGTTCGTCGGCTTCGAGCTGCTGTCGATCCCGCTCTACATCCTGTGCGCGTCGGAGTTTCGCCGCGAGGGCTCGCTGGAGTCGGGGCTCAAGTACCTGGTGATCGGCTCGGTCGGGTCGGCCACGCTCGTCTACGGCCTGGCGCTCGTCTACGGCGCCACCGGCTCGACGCAGTTCCGTGCGATCGCCGCCGCCATCGCCGGCGGAACCCTGGCGAAGGGCGTGCTCGGCGATCCGCTGCTGCTCACCGGGCTGGCGCTGGTCATCGTCGGGTTCGCGTTCAAGGCGTCGGTGGCGCCGTTTCACCAGTGGACGCCCGATGTCTACGAGGGGGCCCCGACGCCGATCACCGCATTCATGGCCGTGGCGACCAAGGCGGCCGCGTTCGGGATCCTGCTGCGCTTCTTCGACGTCGCCGCGATCAGCGCCAAGGGCACGTGGGCCCCGGCGCTGGCGACGATCGCCGCGATCACGATCATCGTCGGCAACGTCGGCGCCCTCAGCCAGTCGTCGCTGAAACGGATGCTCGGCTATTCCAGCGTTGCGCAGGCGGGCTACATGATGGCCGGCGTGGTCGTCGCGACCCGGCTCGGCGTCGACGCCACCGTGCTCTACCTCATCGTCTACCTGATGATGAACCTGGCTGCGTTCGCGGTCATCGTCGCGGTTCAGAACGAGCGCTCCGACGGCGACGACCTGTCCGGGCTCGCCGGGCTCGGCGCTCGCGCCCCGCTGCTCGCGTGGCCGATGACGATAAGCATGCTGGCGCTCGCCGGAATCCCCGGCACCGTCGGCTTCATCGGCAAGTTTCAGCTGATCCATGCCCTCGTCGACGGCGCTTACACGTGGCTCGGGATCGTGCTCGTGATCGGCTCGATGATCTCGCTCGGCTACTACCTGCGGGTGATCGCGGCGATCTGGATGCGCAGCGAGGTTCCCGACCCGGATCCGCGCTTCGCTGCGGCGGCGACGTCGGGGCGGGGCGGGCTGGCGCCGATCGCCGGCGGGTCACCCGAGGCCGACGGGCACGCCGGCGTCGGGTCCGACGGCGTCTCCGTGCTGCGCCGCCTCAGCGTGTCGCGTCCGGTGGCGCACCCCGAGGTCACGCTGGTGGCCGTCGTGTTCGGCGCGGCGTGCATCGTGTTCGGGATCTTTCCCTCGCCGCTGTTCGACCTGGCCGCGCATGCCGGGCGAGCGCTCGGCGGGCTGTTCTGACCCATCGCCGGGTGCGTATCGGGCGCGGTGGTCGGGTAGATTGAGGGCACCAGGTTCCCGAGGAGAGGGTTTCGTCTATGGAGTTCCCGGATGGCTGAAGATGGGGACACACCAACTCCAGCCGAGCAGGTCGCCCGGTTGTACGAGCAGGTCGAGACCGAGGCTTCAAAGGCGAGCGAACATCTCGTCGGCTCGAGTGGCTTCGCCGCCCTGCTGGGTCAGGTCGCCGAGAACGCCGCCGCCCTGACGAAGATCGGCAATGACGCGATGGATCTGGTGTGGCGCAATCTGCGCCTGGCCAGCCGGCGTGACCTCGTCCGCGTCTCTCGCCAGCTGGGACGGACCGAGGACAAGCTCGAGCGGGTCCTCCAGGAGCTCGAGGACGTGCGCGACGAGATGAGTCGGTCAGCGTCGCCGCGGGCGGCGGCGCGGCGCAACAGCGGCTCGAGCCGATCCAGCCGCGGCAACGGCGCCGCCCGCCGGGAGCAGAAGACGTCGACATGAGCGCGCTGGACACGTGGACCCGCCTGCCGCGCGCGACGGTCGAGTTCGCCAACGTGATTCTGACCACGCCGGACGCGAACATTGGCGGCACCCCCCGCGATGTCGTGTGGACGCATCGCAAATCGACGCTGTATCGCTATCGCTCGAACCGGCGCGAGCATCCGGTGCCGGTCCTGCTCGTATTCGCGTTGATCAACCGCCCCGAGATCTTCGACCTGCGCAGCGGCAACTCGTTCGTCGAGTACCTCCTCTCCGAGGGCTACGACGTGTTCCTCGTCGACTGGGGCGTCCCCGACGACGAGGACGCCGACATGGGTCTCGCCGATTTCGTCTGCGACGAGCTGCACTGGGCGGTGCGCGAGACGCTGCGCTGCGCCGAGCAGGACGAGCTCACGTTCGTCGGGTGGTGCATCGGCGGCACGCTGTGCGCGATGTACTGCGCGCTGCATCCCGACGGGCCGATTCGCAACGCCGCGCTGCTGACGACGCCGATCGACCCCAGCCAGTCGCTGTACGCCCGGTGGGTCGGCGGCGACGAGTTCGACGTCGATCTGATCGCCGACAGCTACCCCTCGATCCCCGGCGGCGGGATCGATTGGGCGAACAAGCTGATGAAGCCGGTTGCGAACCACGTGACGACCTACCGGCGGCTGTTCCAGGGGATCCTGGACGGCAAGGATCAGCGCGAGGCCTATCAGGCGATGGCGAAGTGGGTGGCCGACAACCCGCCGTTCCCGGGTCGTGCCTACCGGGAGTGGATCACCTGGATGTACAAGGAGAACCGCCTCGTGTCCGGCCGCCTGCGGCTCCGCGGCCAGCGGGTGGATCTCTCTGCGATCGAGCAGAACCTGCTGGTCGTCACCGCCGGGGCCGACCACATCGCCCCGCGGCCGGGAACGCTTCCCCTGCTGGATCTCGTCGCCAGCGAGGACGTGACCCATCTCGATCGTCCCGGCGGCCACATCGGCCTGATGGCCGGATCGAAAGCCAAGCACGAAATCTGGCCCGAGCTCGCCGACTGGCTGAGCGAGCGCTCGGGCCCCTAAAACAGGGAGAGGTCATGTCAACGCTCACCAGCGCGGATCAGTCGTCGCCGCAGCGTCCCCGCCTGCACGATCACGTCGCCTTCGTCACGGGCGGCACCCGAGGGATCGGGGCGGCGATCTCGCGCAGCCTCGCCGACCAGGGGGCCACGGTCGCCGCCGGCTACAGCCGTGATCAGGACACCGCCAAGCAGTTCCTCGAGGGGCTGACCAAGGATGGGCTGAACGGGAGCCTGCACCAGGGGAACATCGGCTCGGGGGATGACTGCCGGCGCACCGTGTCCGAGGTCATCGACCAGCACGGACGCCTGGACATCCTCGTCAACAACGCGGGCATCACGATCGACAAGTCGGCGCTCAAGCTGTCCGACGAGGACTGGAACAAGGTCATCTCGGTCAACCTGTCCGGCGCCTTCTTCATGAGCCAGGCGGTGTTGCCGCACATGATCGAGCGCGGCTCGGGCCGGATCATCAACATCTCGTCGATCATCGGCGAGATGGGCAACATCGGGCAGGCGAACTACGCCGCCTCCAAGTCCGGACTGTTCGGGCTGACCAAGACGCTGGCGCGGGAGGCCGCCCAAGCCCTGAAGAAGAACGGCAAGCTCGACGATGATGGAATCGGGCTGACCGTCAACACGATCGCGCCGGGGTTCATCGCCACCGAGATGCTGGAGAGCGTCCCCGAGAAGGTGCTCGACGGCATCAAGGCCAAGATCCCGTTGGGGCGGCTCGGCCGGCCCGACGAGATCGCCCGGGTGGTCCACTTCATCGCCGCCGACCAGTCCTCCTACATCACCGGAGCGGTGTGGGGCGTCAACGGCGGCATGGATATGTAGCGGTCTCGGCTACCGAGAGCGGTCCCGCACCGCCGCCAGCAGGTGCGGCCAGTGGTCGTTGAGCGACTCGCGCCCCATGAACAGCCCGAGGTGGCCGCCGGAGCTCGTGTCACGCACGATGTCCTCAGCGCGCGTCGACGCATAGTCGGCAAGCGCGAACACTTGATCGGGGGGCGTGATGTGGTCGCCGGCTCCGGCGAGCAGATTCAGCGGGCACTCGATCCGGTGCAGGTCGACGTACTGGTCGCCGATCTCGAGCTTGCCGGCGATCAGCTCGTTGTCGCGGAACAGGTGCTCGACGATCCACAGGTAGAACCCGCCCGGGATCGGCTGGGTGTGCTTGAACCAGTCCTCGAACTCGCGGTAGCGCTCGACGTGGGAGACGTCGTCGATGTGGGCCAGCAGCTGGAGCTGGCGCCCGATCTCGTTGTCGGGCTTGATCATGACGAAGCCGGCAAGCATCGCCTCCCCGCTGAGCGTGCCGCCGCCGGCGTCGACCATCGCCCGGTAGAAGTTGAGGTTGCCGTCCGGAGCGAGCGCGGTCAGCGCGGCATGGATCACCGGCTCGCCGCAGTGGAAGTCGATCGGGGCGCCGGCGATCGTCAGCGTGTTCACCCGCTCGGGCGCCAGCGCCGCGTAGATCGTCGCCAGCCAGCCGCCCTGGCAATCGCCGATCAGGTTCACGTTTCCGCCCAGATGATCGACGGTCCGGTCGATCACCGTCAGGTAGTCGTCGATCCCCGCGTCGGCCGTCTCCGCGGTGGCCCCGATCCAGTCCAGGGTGAACGCGCGGGTCAGCCCTGCCTCCAGGATCGTGCGCATCTGGCTCTGCTCGGGCGAGTAGTCGACGATGCACGAGTCGTGCCCCGCCTGGGGCGGGAGCACGAGCGTCGGGACCACCTTGCCGGGACGGGCGGTGGAGAAGTCGCGGAGCCGGGCCACCGGCGCCTCGAACACGATCTCGTGCGGCGAGCTCCAGCGCGGGCGCCGGCGGTGGGAGACCTCCGCCCACCAGCGCACGCCCTCCACGACGAGGTCCGACGGGGTCTTGCGGCGGCGGACCGCCCCGGCCCACCAATCCGCCGCTCCTTCAACGGCGGCCAACCACGCGGTCACCGAGTCCGTGAGCGCGATCTCTTCAAACGATGGCGCGCATCCTGCTGTAGCCACCTAATCTCTCCTTTTTGGTGCATTGGCCCTTCACGATCAGCCTATCAATCGGGGCCGATTCGCTTGCGCGTTTGCGGCTACTCTGCTAAATTGCAAGCACACACCACGTAGTCGATTCCACTGGGAGCACAGACATGGCGACATCATCAAGCAAGCAGCAGACCACGATCTACCCCGACTTCGAGGCGGCCACCGAGCGCGCCCGCGAGTCCAACGAGCGCCTCTTCGAGGCCGGCCGCAAGGTCACCCTGGCCTACCTCGACGGCGTCGAGCGCTACGTCCACGGTCTCGCGCAGTTCGAGCGCAAGCTGGGCGAGCAGAGCCGCCTGGAGCCGTTCAACGGCGTCCTGGGCGCGCACGCGAAGATGACCGAGGACCTGACCACCGCGACGGTCTCGGCCACGCGCGAGCTCATCGCCGCGTAACGCACCTTCCTCGCTGTCACCAGAGCACGGGCGCACCCGCGTCCGTGCTCTGGTGCGTTCAGGGCGACGACCGGCGCGCGCGCTGCGCTTGAGGCCCGGTGGCCGCGAACGCCTCGTAGACCTGGATCAGCGCCTGACGCTGACGGGCGGTCAGCCGGGGGTCCTCCCGGATCGCCTCAGCCACTTTCGTCGGGCCGTCCTGGGCCGGCCCGACGCCCGCCTGTTCGTAGAGCGTGTCGGCGGAGACCTTCAACGTGTCGGCGATCGCCTGCACCACCTGCTCGGACGGCGCCCGCAGCCCGCGCTCGATCTGGGAGAGATACGGGTTGGAGATCCCGGCGAGCCGCGCAAACTCGCGCATCGACATCTCCGACAGCTCACGCTGGCTGCGGATGAAGTCGCCGAGTGAGGACGCGCGCGTGGCCACGAGAGAAGCATAGGCATCATCAGTCATCATCCGAGAACCGACGCAGGTGCCAACCGGAGGAGAGAGCCGTGCCCGAAACCAACGAGGCGATCCTGCGCACCGCCGCGGACGCGTTCAACGACCCCTCTCGGCGAGAGCGCTACCTGGACCTCTACGACGCTGAGGTCGTGCTCCACGGCTATCCGCGCGGTCTCGCGGGGCGCACCGGGGCAGTGGCCTTCTACTCCCAGCTGTGGGAGGCGTTTCCGGACGCCCGGCTCACCGTGGACGCCTCGATCTCCAGCGGCGACCAGGTCGCGGCGCGCTACCGCCTTTCGGGAGTGCAGGCCCGCGACTTCTACGGCGCGCCGGTGACGAGGGCGACGGGCGATCTGGAGGGAATCGCCTGGCTGCGCTTCCACGACGGCCGAATCGTCGAGGTGTGGCAGACGTCGGGCACGCTGGACACGGTCGTGCGCCTGGCGGCGCGCGCATCGGCGGCGCCGCGACGGTCGGCCAGCGCCGAGGCGGCAGCGTTGCGCTGGGAGGAACAGCACGAGCAGTGATTCGCCGAGCGCGCCGGCTCGCCGGTCCCGCGCGTTTGCCCGCGGACGACGCGGGTAGCCCCGCGGAATGACGCAACCACGCAACCAGAGCGAAGAGCCGCTCCCCGGCTCGGTGTCCAACCAGAACGCCGAGGAGGCCGAGCCCGGACACAGCGGTCAGGAGCAGGGCCGGCCGCCTCAGCGCGACGAGCCCGACGACGGCTCCGGCGGGGAGTCGAGCGAGGGGTCGCAGTCGACCGGATCGCCGCGCAGCGCAGGGTGACGATTCAGGCGGCCGCCGCCGCCGCGTTCCGCGGAGCCGCAGCGGGGCTGCCGTTGCGCGAGAACCGCAACACCCCGTCCTCGATGTCGCCGAGCCGGAAGTCGATCACGTCGAGCGCGTAGTTCTGGTGCACGCGCCATGGGCGTTTGGAGCCCTGGGCGGGAAAGTCCGGAAGCGCTCGCAACACGTACCCCGACGCCAGGTTGATTAGCGGCTCCCGGACGATGTCGGGCGTCTCGGCGGCGGGGGCGACGGTCGTGTGCCCCCCGGCCCGCATGCGGTGCAGGATCCGGCAGACGTACTCGGCGGTCAGATCGGCCTTGAGCGTCCAGGAGCCATTCGTGTAGCCGACGGTGAACGCCAGATTCGGCACCCCGCTGAGCATCATCCCCTTGTAGACGAGCTTGTCCGGAAGCCGCACCGGCTCGCCGTCGACCGCCAGGCGAACGCCGCCCAGGGCGAGCAGCGATAGCCCGGTGGCGGTGACGACCACATCCGCGTCGAGCTCGCGCCCGCTGCGCAGCCGGATGCCGTGCTCGGTGAACGTCTCGATCTCGTCGGTGACCATCGACACGCGGCCACCGCGGACGGCCGCGAACAGGTCGCCGTCGGGAACGAGGCACAGCCGCTGGTCCCACGGGTCGTAGTCGGGCTTGAAATGGATGTCGACGTCATAGCCCTTGGGGAGCTGGCGGAGCACCCCGCGGCGGATGAGCGACTTCATCAGCCGGGGACGGCGCCGGCTCAGCTGGTAGGTGAGGGTCATGAGCGCCACGTTCTTGAACCGCACCGCGTGATAGGCGGCCATCGGGGACAGGCGCCGGCGCAGCCGGATGGCGATCCCGTCCTCGGAGGGGACCGAGACAACGTAGCTCGGCGAGCGCTGGAGCATGGTCACGTGGCCGGCGGTCGCCGCCATCGCCGGCACGATCGTCACCGCGGTGGCGCCGCTGCCGACCACCACGACGCGCTTGCCGGCATAGTCGAGATCATCGGGCCAGAGCTGGGGGTGGACGACCGGCCCGGGGAAGCGCCCGATGCCCGGAAACGCCGGCGTGTAGCCCTGCTCGTAGCGGTAGTAACCGGTGCACATCAGCAAGAACGAGCACGTGACGCGGGTCAGCTCGCCGGTGTCGACGCGCTCCACCGACAGCGTCCAGCGAGCGGACGCCCCCGACCACTGCGCACCGATCACCCGATGCCCCGTTCTGACCCGGTGCGCAACCCCGTGGCGTTCCGCGGTCTGCCGGATGTAGTTGAGGATCGACGGTCCGTCGGCGATCGCCTTGCCCTCCGTCCACGGGCTGAACGAGTATCCGAGCGTGTGCATGTCGGAGTCCGACCGGACCCCGGGGTAGCGAAACAGATCCCAGGTCCCCCCGATCCGTTCTCGGGCCTCGAGGATCGCGTAGCTGTGATCCGGGCAGCGCCGCTGGAGGTGGCAACCGGCCCCGATCCCCGACAGCCCGCCACCGACGACCAGGACGTCATAGTGGTCGTCGAGCGCGGTACGCATGCGTATCGCCCAGCTTACCCGCGGCCACTTAGAGTTGCGCTCACACATCCCCGACCGAACGGAGTGCAGCGAGATGGACACCTGGGACGCCGTCATCAGCCGTCGCAACGTACGTCAGTTCGCCGACCTTCCGCTGGAGTCCGAGGCGGTGGATCGCATCCTCGAGGCGGGCCGGCGGGCGCCGTCGTCGCGCAACTGGCAGCCCTGGGACTTCGTCGCCGTCACCGACCGCAGCGTCCTGATCAAGCTGTCCGAGGTGTGGCGGGGCGGCGGCCACGTGGCCGATTCGGCGCTCACCGTCGTCGTCGTGCTGCCCCGCTTCGACGATGCGCAGCAGGCGCAGCGGGCCAACTATGACGTCGGCCAGGCGACGGTCCAGATGATGATCGTCGCCGCCGACATGGGGATCGGCTCCGGCCATTCCGCGATCGGCGACCAGGACCTCGCCCGCGAGCTGCTCGGCTTCCCCGAGGATCGGGAGGCGGCGATCATGGTCGATTTCGGCTACCCGGCCGACCGCCCGCTCAGCCCCATCCGCCGCCCCGATCGGCGGCCCTTCGACGAGGTCGTGCACCGCCAGCGGTGGTAGTCGGTGGGGGTCACCGGGGACCGGCGGCGGCGCCGGCGGCACCGCGCCGGCGGATGCCGATCGCGCCGCTACGATCGGCCGCCCGTGCAATATCCGGTAGAGACCTTCAGTGAAGCCGAGCGGGCGCGGCTGGCCCCCTACTGCACGAACCTCGACCAGCCGGTGTTCGCGCTGGTCAACCTGCCCGAGACGCTGAAGGGGGCGCTGTTCGCGCGCTACTCGCGCTACCCGGGGACCCTGCGGCGCCTGCTGCTCGACGAGTTCTCGGCCGACCTGCCCGCTCCCGCCGGCAACCCCTCCGGCGCGGCCACCGCGGCGCCCGACGCCGGCGGCGGCCGGGCCGGCGAGCTCTACGAGCGGATCTTCGTCGGCTACGGCGACGACTCGGTGGCCCAGCTCGGCGGAGCGCACCTCGCCTGCGAGTGGGTCTCCAACGTGCTGACCAAGATCCTCCAGCGCCCGCGTCTGGCCGCGTACCTGGAGCAGTCGACACGGTACATCGCCTACGACGCCCCGATGCCGGGTGCGGCGGGCGCCACCGGGTCACATCGCTACTACCGCGACCCGACGCTCGGCGCGCCGTATGTGCGGGCGATGGACGAGCTCTTCGATATCTACGCGGCATCGATCCCGCGGGTCCTGGCCTGGGCGCAGTCCGAGTACCCGCGGCGCGCCGACGACGCGCCCGCCGCCCACGCTCGCGCGCTGCGGGCCAAGACGCTCGATCTGCTGCGCGGGCTGCTGCCGGCCGCCTCGCTCTCCCACATGGGGATCTACGCCAGCGGCCAGACCTACGAGCAGCTGATCCTCCACCTGATCGGCCACCCGCTGCCCGAGGCGCGGCGCTACGGCGCGATGATCCTCACCGAGCTCCAGACCGTGATCCCGAGCTTCGTCGCTCGGATCGATCGCCCGGAGCGGGGAGGACGATGGGTGCAGTACCTCCAGGGTCGCGCCCGGGCCGGCGACCGCTGGGCGCGGCGGCTGGACCTGACCGGCGAGCCCGTCGACCATGACGGGTCGCCGTCGGTCCGCCTCACCCACGTCGACGGCGACGAGGACGATCTCCTCGTGGCGCTGCTGTTCGAGTCCAGCACCGGGGCGCAGGACGTCATCCGCCGCGCGGTGCACGAGCTTTCAGATGCCGACCGCGGGCAACTGCTCGCCGAGCTCGTCGGCGAGCGATGCAACCGGCGCCATCGCCCGGGACGCGGCTTCGAGGCGCTGCGCTACCGGTTCGAGATCGTCGCCGACTACGGCGCGTTTCGTGATCTGCAGCGCCACCGCATGCTGACCGTTCAGTGGCAGGCGCTGACCCCGGACCTCGGCGCCGATGTGCCCGAGCAGGTGGAGCTCGCCGGGGTCGCCGACGCGTACCGGCGCGCGCTCGACGTGGCGCGCGCCGAGTACGAGCGGCTCGTCGACGCCGGCCTGCCCGAGGCTGCGCCGTACGCCCTCTGCCTCGGCTACCGGCTGCGGTTCGTCCTGCACCTCAACGCCCGCGAGGCGATGCACCTGATCGAGCTGCGCTCGGCCCGCGAGGGACATCCGAGCTATCGCGCGGTCGCCCACGAGATGCATGCGCAGATCGCGGCCGTCCATCCCGCCGTCGCCGAGGCGATGACGTATGTCGACACCGAGACCGAACCGCGGCTGGAGCGGATCCTGTCCGAGATGCGGGCGCACGCCCGCGGCCTGGCCTGATCTAAGAGCCTGTAGACGGTTCCGACGGCGTCGGCTCGCCCTGGCGCAACTCGATGCGGCGGATCTTCCCGGTCAGCGTCTTGGGCAGATCCGCCACGAACTCGATCTGCCGGGGATAGGCATAGGCCGAGAGGTGGCCGCGCACGAACGCCTGGATCTCCGTGGCGAGCGTCTCCGTGGGCTCGTGCCCGGCGGCAAGGACGATAAACGCCTTGACCACGTTCCCTCGGCGCTCATCGGGCACCGCGACCGCTGCCGCCTCGGCGACGGCGGGGTGCTCGAGACAGGCCGACTCGACCTCGAACGGCCCGATCCGGTACCCCGCCGAGATGATCACGTCGTCGGCGCGGCCCTCGTACCAGTAGTAGCCCTCCGCGTCGGCGGACGCGGCGTCCTTGGTGTGGAACCAGTCGCCGCCGAACGTCTCTTCGGTGTCCTGCGCCGGACGATTCCAGTAGCCGAGGGGATAGTGCGGATTCGAGCGCGCCCGCAGGCAGATCTCTCCTCGATCACCGGGACCGACCGGGCGCTCGTCCTCATCGAGAATCGCCACCTCCCACCCCGGCATCGGCTTGCCCATCGAGCCCTCGCGTACCTCCATGAACGGAAAGTTGGCGCACAGCGGATAGGACTCGGTGAGCCCGTAGAAGTCGAGCACGGTGATCCCGTACTGATCGCGAAACCAGCGGATCGCCTCGGGGTTGAGCGGCTCGCCGGCCGAGCACACGATCCGGAACCGCTGGGGATAGCGACTGCCCGCGTCGTCGATCGACATCATCGAGCGAATCGCCGTGGGCGTGCCGAACACGTTCGTGACCTCGTGCCGGGAGAGGAAATCCAGCTGCTTGGCCGGGTCAAAGCCCCCCTCGCGCTGGTAGACGGCCTGGACCGCCCCGTATCGCCACGGCCCGAGCAGAGGGGCGATGCCGGCGGCCCACGCCCACTCACCCATGCCGTGGAACCGCTCGCCGTCCTGGACGTCGTGGCAGTAGATGAACTCCTCGTGGGCGAGGATGTAGCGATGGGCATGGAGGATGCCCTTGGCCAGGCCGGTGGTGCCCGACGAGTAGTACAGCTGCGCCGGGTCATCGGCAGCGGTGTCGACGGCGTCAAACGCCGCCGAACCCTGGCGCAGCAGCGCATCGTCGAGGATCAGGACCTGCTCGACGAGATCACGCTCCATCCGCTCCGCGTTGGCCGAGTTGGTCACCAGCACCCTGGCCTGCGAGTCGGTGAGGCGATGGCGGATGCCGTCGTCGCCGTAGAGGACCGACATCGACAGCAGGATGGCTCCCGCCTTCCAGGTGCCGAAGAACGCCGCCGCCGTCTCCGGCGTCGGCTCGAGCAGCATCGCGACGCGGTCGCCGCGCTCCACGCCGTGGGCGACGAGCACGTTGGCGAAGCGGTTGGCGGCGTCCTGCAGCTCCCCCCAGGCCAGCCGGCGGACGTTCCCCCGGGCGTCCTCGTGGATCATCGCCAGCTTTTCGCGCGGATGGCGATCGCACACGTCGGCGGCGATGTTGTAGCGCTCGGGCACGTCCCAGCGGTGCTCGGCGACGGCCTGTTCGTATGACGTGATGGAGCTCATGCAGCCATCATTACCGATGCGCCGCTCCCGCGCGCGGCGCACCGGAAAGTCGCCCGTCGGCGCCGGTATGCTTGCGCCGTCGTGACCGTCGTTCTTGGGGTCCTGCTCGGAGCCGGCATCGTCACCGCGATCGGAGCGTGGTGGCTGCTCGTACGCGCTCCCCGGGCCGCCCGGACTCCCGAGACCCTCGGCATGCAGTTCGCGCTCCACGCGGCCACCGCGACCCTGCCGCATCTTCGCCGCGGCCTCAGCGCTCGCTCGGCGGCCGAGGCGGTCCCTCATCTGCGCGAGCTCACCGGAGCCGCGTCGGTGGCGCTGGCCGACACGGGGACGGTCCTGGCGATCGACGGGGAGGGCGGTGAGCAGGTGCGGCCCGGCGACCTGCTGTCCAACCTGCTTGCCCGCACTCGCGACGACCGCGTGCGCATCGAGCCCCGGCTGACGTCCTCGGATCCCACCTGCCCGCTGCGCTCGGCGGTTCTGGCACCGCTGCTCGTTCAGGGGCGGCGAGCGGGCACCCTGATCGCGTTCTATCGCGCGCGCGGGCGGCCGCCGAGCAGTGAGCTGCGCGTCGTCCTGGAGGCCGCCAGCCTCGTCTCAGCCCAGCTCGAACTGTCGGTCGTCGCCGACCAGGAGGAGCGCCTCGCCCGCGCCGAGCTCCGGGCCCTGCGCGCCGAGATCTCGCCGCACTTCATCTACAACGCGCTCGCCGCCGTCGCCGGCGATATCCACGACCGCCCGGAGGAGGCCCGCGAGCTGTTGATCGACTTCGCCGAGTTCACGCGCTACCTGTTCCGCGACGGGCGCTCGTACGTCACCCTCGGCGAGGAGCTCGAGCACGTCGAGCGGTATCTTCGCCTCGAGCAGGCCCGGTTTCGCGATTTGCGCGTCACCGTTGCCGTGGCGCCCGCCACGCTCGGCGCGGTCGTCCCCGCGATGTCCGTCCAGCCCCTGGTGGAGAACGCGGTGCGTCACGGGATCGAGCAACGGGCCGGCACCGGACGGGTGACGATCGAGGCCCACGTGGCCGGTGCCAACGTCGAGCTGCGCGTCGCCGACGACGGGGCGGGTATCGACCCGGAGCGCCTGCCCGGGCTGCTCGCCGGTGCCGGCGGCGGGATCGGGCTCCCGAACGTCGACGGCCGCCTGCGCGCGACCTTCGGCGAGCGCTACGCCCTACGGATCGAGTCGGCAGTGGGGCAGGGAACGACGACGGTGATGACGGTGCCCAATCTGTCCGGGGAGGAGGCCGGGCACGGGGCGCTGCCGGCGCCGGTCGCGTACCCGGCGGGCGCGGGGGCATGAGCAGCGATCAGCTGATGATCCTGGCGGTCGACGACGAGCGCACCCAGCTCGAGGATCTGGCGCGGCTGTTGCGCGGCTCGCCGGTCGTCGGCGAGGTCGAGTGCGCCTCCGACGGGCACGATGCGCTCGTCAAGGCGTCGACCCAGACGTTCGACGCGATCTTCCTCGACGTGCGGATGCCCGACCTCGACGGGCTCGAGTTGGGCCGGGTGTTGCGGAAGTTTGCGCAGGCGCCCCAGCTCGTGTTCGTGAGCGCGTATGACAACGCCGCCGTCGACGCGTTCGAGATGCACGCGCTCGACTACCTGCGAAAGCCGGTCGCGCGCCGCCGGGTGGAGGAGGCGATCGAGCGCGTGGCGGCCGCGGTCGAGTCGGCCGCCGGCGACCCGGCCGGCCGGCGGTCCGGCGTCCCAGCCGATGATCGCGAGATGATCGCGGTCGCCAACCTCCACGGCGGCTCGAGCCGGCTGCTCGCGCGGCAGACGATCCTCTACGTGCAGTCCTACGGGGACTTCGTCCGGATCGTCACCGCCGACGGTCGCTACCTCCTGCGCGGCACCCTCGCCGAGATCGAGCGCCGGTGGGAGGCGGCCGGCTTCGTCCGCGTGCACCGCCAGTACGTCGCCAACCTGCGCAACGCGGTGGAGCTGCGACCGATGCTGAGCGGGACCGCGGAGCTGTCCTTCGCAGACGGCCAGGCGATCCCGGTGGCACGGCGGCACACGGCGGAGCTGGGGCGCCGCCTCAGCGTCTGAGACGGCACCCCCGGCGGACGTCCGCCTGTGGGCCCGACTAGTTCTCCGCCGCCTGCTCCTCCTTGATCTGTCCCTCCAGCTGCGACATCACGTCGGGGTCACGCAGGGTGGTCACGTCACCGACGGCGCGTCCCTCGGCGACATCGCGCAGCAGCCGGCGCATGATCTTGCCCGAGCGCGTCTTGGGGAGATCATCGGCCCATATGATCCGCTTGGGACGCGCGAACTTGCCGATCCGGTCGCCAACCCGGGAGCGGATCTCCTCGACCAGCTCGTCGGAGCCCTCGAGATCGCCCTCGAGGGTCACGAAGGCGCAGATCGATTGACCCTGGTCCTCGTCCGCCTGGCCGATCACCGCCGCTTCGGCCACCTTGCCGTGCGAGACGATCGCCGATTCGACCTCGGCGGTCGACAGGCGGTGGCCCGACACGTTGACGACATCGTCGATCCGCCCGATGATCCAGAAATACCCGTCGGAGTCCTTGCGGGCAGCGTCGCCGACGACGTAGGTCTCCTTGCCGAACTTGGAGAAGTAGGTCTCGATGAACCGGTCCTCCTCCTTGTAGAGCGAGCGCAGCATCGACGGCCACGGCCGCTGCAGAACGAGCAGCCCCTGACCCTCGTCGACCGGCTTGCCCTCGCGCTCGTCGACCACGTCGGCCTTGATCCCCGGGAACGGACGCGTCGCCGATCCCGGCTTGGTCGCCACGATCCCCGGCAGCGGGGTGATCATGATCGCCCCGGTTTCGGTCTGCCACCAGGTGTCGACGATCGGGCACCGCTCGTCGCCGATCACCTTGTAGTACCACAGCCACGCCTTTGGATTGATCGGCTCCCCCACGGTCCCCAGCAGCCGCAGCTTGCTCAGATCGGCCTTCTCCACGTGCTCGACGCCCCACTTCATGCACGCCCGGATCGCCGTCGGCGACGTGTAGAAGAGCGTGACGCCGTAACGCTCGCACAGCTCCCACCAGATGCCCTTGTGCGGGTAGTCCGGGGCGCCCTCCCACATCACCGACGTCGCTCCGTTGAGCAGCGGCCCGTAGACGATGTAGGAGTGACCGGTGACCCAGCCGACGTCGGCCGAGCACCAGTAGACGTCCTCCTCGGGATTGAGATCGAACACGTAACGGTGGGTGGCGCCGGCGCCGGTGAGATAGCCGCCGGTGGTGTGCAGGATGCCCTTGGGCTTCCCGGTGGAGCCGCTCGTGTACAGGATGAACAGGGGGTGCTCGGCGCCGAGCTCCTCCGCCGGGCAGTCGGGATCGGCGGCCTCGCAGACCTCGTGGTACCAGACATCACGCCCGTCCTGCATCTCGCAGTCGGTGTCGGTGGACTTTACGACGACGATGTGCTCGATCGACTTGACGTCGCCCATGACCTTGTCGACCTGCTCCTTGATCGACGCCGTCTTGCCCTTGCGCCGCGCGCCGTCGACGGTGATCAGCGCCTTGGCCTCGGAGAACTCCATCCGCTCCTTGACCGAGTCCGCCGAGAACCCTCCGAAGACCACGTTGTGCATCGCCCCGATCCGCGCGCACGCGAGCATCGCGACCGCGACCTCGGGAATCATCGGCAGGTAGATGCCGACGACGTCACCCTTCTCGATCCCGAGATCCTTGAGCGCATTGGCGAACCGCTGCACCTCGCCGAGCAGGTCGCTGTAGGTGAGGTCTCGCTCCTCGCCCTCCTCACCGCGCCAATGGAACGCCACCCGGTCTCCGTGTCCCGCCTCGACATGCCGGTCGACGCAGTTGTAGGACGCGTTGATCGTGCCGTCCTCGAACCACTTGTAGAACGGGGGGTTGGAGTCATCGAGGTCCTTGGTGGGCTCCTTGAACCAGTGCAGCTCCTTCGCCTGCTTGAGCCACCACCCCTTCCAATCCGTCGTCGGCCTCGTCGTAGATCGAGGAGTCGTTGAGGAGTGCATGCTCGCGAAACGATTCGGGGGGCTCGAAGGTGTCGTTCTTTTCGAGCATCTCCTCGAGTTGCTGCTCGAGGGTCTGATCACCCGATGCTGTATCTGCCATTCCAAGCCTCTCCTTGTCCGAACTGGCCGTTCGCATCGCGCCTGCGGGCGCCGGCAGGTCGCCGGCGCCCGGGCGGGCCGCACATAGCGGCTATGTCTGATCTAGGTATACCCCAAGCGAGGCCCCGTGATCCAGACTAGGCGCGACCGGCGAGCGGGATGACCGGCATGATCGGCCGGCCCCAGGTCGAGTTCACCACCCCTGCCATCGACGCGTACCAGGCGGCGAGCGCGGTCGCGAGGCCGACCCAGCCGCCGATCTTGATCGTCGAGTTCGTCAGGCTGTGCGTTCCCGAGAGCGCCGAGTTCCCGATCCCGAGGATGATGAACGTGATCGCCAGCAGCAGGAACACGAGCGCCACCGCCCCGGTCGTCCGCAGTGACGCGACGAACATGTAGGCGGTGAAGATTCCCCACGCCCACAGGTACAGCCCGACGGAGCTGAACAGCTCGGTCTTGGGGATGACCGATGCGCCGATGTGCAACAGGATGTAGAACGAGACCCAGAACGCCCCAAAGGAGCAGAACGCGGTCGCACCGAA
Organism: uncultured Solirubrobacteraceae bacterium; assembly: GCA_963731395.1. Taxonomy (GTDB): domain Bacteria; phylum Actinomycetota; class Thermoleophilia; order Solirubrobacterales; family Solirubrobacteraceae; genus Palsa-465. Next base: position 47,105 of record CAVSVH010000020.1, on the reverse strand, counting down.
CGTGTTGCCCGTTCGGAACTCCCACAGGCCGGCGGCGAACTGGGCGACCCCGCCATAGGCGAACGCGAGGCCGATGACCACCCCGGCGGCGGTCGCGACCCCTCCGCCGACGAGGCCCGTGTTGATCATGCTGAGCACGAACGTGGTCAGCGCGAACGCCGCCAGGCCGAGGGGGCCCGGATCGGCCGGCGCCCACCCGATGGTGGGGCGATTCGACGTCGGATCCTCGTCGAGCGGTGCCACATCCGCTTCGCGCGGCAGACGGTTTGCTTCCATCTTCTCTCCTCCTATCCGTGTGTGTACGAGAGACGGCCGCATACCCTCGCCAGCGGCGCTCGGTGACGCAACCGGAGATCGGCGGACGGCCGTCGCAGCGGGCTGAACGGTCGGTGGCGGCGATGAACGGCGACCGCCGACCGGGCTCAGTTGCGGCGCTTGCGCTTGCGCTTGGGCGTTGTCGCCCGGGTGCGCGCGTTGGCCGCGGCCTCGGCCTCCGCCGGCTTCGCCGCGGGAACGGTGGCGGGTTTGGGGCCTCGGCCGAACAATCCGCCGCCGGTCCCGCGGCTCCCGCGGCCGGACCCGGCGGTCGCGCCCGCGGTGGCGACCCGCCGCGCCCGGACCTCGGCCGACGACGGCCACGGTTCCGAGCGGCCCGAGCGCCACGCGAGCGGAATGCCGGTTGGCCAGCGACCGGAGATCAGGTACGCGACGGCCAGCAGCCAGTAGCACTGGACGACGGGGACCTGGGTGATCTGGAACAGCACGAGAGCGCCGGCGAACATTCCCAGATAACCCATGAAGCGCGACAGCAGTCCCTGGCTCATGGCGTTCAGCGAGACGAGCACGAACGCGACGGCGACGAGCAGCGCCGCGCCCTGCCCCAGCAGCTGCATCGCGAGCAGTCCCGGCCCGCTGGTGAGGTGATTGGCCTCGGCGTACGTCTGTGACCCGGTGGTGGCGAACTCGTTGACCTTGATCGCCACCACGATCGCGTAGGCGATGCCCGCGATCGCCGCCAGACCGCCGCCGACCAGGGTGATGATCTTGACGTAGGGCCTGACCTTTTCGGGATTGCGAGCGCGCGCGCAGCGGTAGAGGTACCAGAGCGTGCCGGCGATGCCCAACGAGGCGATCGCATTGACGACTGACGCGATCAGGTCCAGCGGGAACCGCTTGTGGGCGGTGAGCAGGTCGAGGGTCAGCTCGTCCACCTTCGTGTGCGGCCCGGTGAGCTGCATGATCGACGCTGCGATCAGGCAGACCGCGGCGACGACGGCGATCGCCACCTGGCGGTAGCGCACGCGGGCTTCGTAGGCGACGTTCTCCTCGGGGCTCATCGGCCGCCCAATGCTAGTCGGCCTCGCCAGAACGTTCGTGGGCGAGCTACCATTGGCGGTATGGAAGGAAGTGGCTTCGGTGGTCTGTTCGGCGATCCGGACGATCTGCAGCGCCGGCTCGGCGAGTTCGCCGAGCAGATGCAGGGCGCCCAGAAGATCGCCTGGGCCGACAACGCCATCAAGCTGGCAGTCGACCTGACGGTGGCGGCGATGAACCGAGCCAACATCCAGGGAACCACCGAGCAGCAGGCCGAGCAGCTTCGCTCGGTGATGGCGGTGATCTTCCCCGAGGCCGTCACGCTCGTGCGCGAAGCGCGCGAGGGCCTGCAGTAGCTCACGACTGGCCGAACATCGCCAGCCCGAGTCGTCGTGCTCGGAGGAAGGAAACGCTCGATGGTTGCCAAGCTCATACGCGTCGTCGCCGCGCTGGCGCTGATCGTGGTCGCTGCCGGCTGCGGCGCCAGCAAGACGACGACGTCTTCGTCGACGACTGCGACGTCGGCGGCGACGTCGGCGGCCCGCACATCCACGACCGCGTCGCGGACCCGGTCCACGACCACGACCACGACGACCACCCCGTCCACCACCGACGTCGACCCCCTCACCGACCGCGACGACCCAGACATCGACGACGCCGATTCACACCGAGACTCACATCGCCGCCCAACCGGCGACCCTACGACGACCGCGAGCGAGACCACGAGCAGCGGCTCGGGCGGCTCCACCGGCAGCGACACGCAACCCCAGGGCACTCCGACCCTGCCGGGATCGCAGCCTCCGGTCAACGGGAGCTGCTCGCCCGGGTATTCCTACGTGCCGCCGCAGGACAACGGTCCGGCGCTGTGCGTCCCAACCGGCGGCTCGGGAACGACCGGCTCGGGCAACTGACCGGCGCGGCTGTCGGCAGCGATTACCCGCCGGCGGTCAGCGCCCCGAGCACGAGCGCATCGTGCTCGGCGGGCTTGACGTTGCGCAGCACGTCGCTGATGACACCGTCCGGCCCGATCACGAACGTGGTGCGCTCGTTGCCCATGTACGTCCGTCCGTAGCGCTGCTTGCGCACCCAGACCCCGTACGCCTCGGCGACCTCATGGCCCTCGTCGGCCAGCAGCGGGAAGCCGAGGTGGTACTTCTCATCGAACCTCGCCGTGTTCTTTGGCGCATCCGGGGAGACACCGAGGACGACCGCGTCGGCCCGGTCGTAGTCGGGCCGGTGATCGCGCACGCCGCACGCCTGGGTCGTGCACCCCGGCGTGTCGGCCTTGGGGTAGAAGTAGAGGACGACGGTCTTGCCGCGGAACTGCGACAGCGTCACGGGGTCGCCGCGCTGGTCGGGCAACGTGAAGTCGGGAGCCTGCTCTCCAGTTTCGATCATGAGCCCGGAGCCTAGCTCGCCTCAGCGAGTGGGGCTCGTACCCGGACACGGGCACGTCCGCACACACGGGCACTTCCGCACACACACGACGCACCCCGACGCGGTGCGTGCGATTGTGGCCGTCATGACGACCCACCACGCCACACCGCCGGCCGCGGGCGTACGCGTGTGCGCATTGACCAATCGTTTGACGACCACGCCCCGACGATGCTGATCGACAGCCGGCCCGCGCCCGACGCCCTACTTCAGCAGCCGTGACAGCCGGCGGTCCTTGAGCAGCTTGCCGTCGGTCTGGCACGTCGGGCAGTAGCACATCACGTAGTCCTCGTAGAAGACGGCCTCGAGCTGATCGCCGCACCGGGGACACGGCTCCCCGTTGCGCCGGTGGACCTCCAGCGGCATCGGCAGCTTGTCCGGGATCGGGAGCCGGAGGTTGAGCTCGTAGTACTCGATCGCCGAGCGCAGGCGCTCGGCGATCGCTGATCGCAGCCGCTCAGCCTCGGCGTCGGACAGCTCGGACCCGCGCTTGAACGGCGACAGCTTGGCGGTGTGCAGGATCTCGTCGACCCACGAGCGGCCGATCCCGGCGATCACCCGCTGGTCGCGCAGGAGCCCGTGGAGGGGGCGCGGGGCGTCGAGCAGGGGGCCCAGCGGCGGCGGATCCGGGTAGGCCTCGGGGCCGAGCGTGGCGATCGTCTCCTCGCTCTCCAGCGCGTCGGTGGTCAACGGCTTGACCCAGGCGGCCTGCTTGGTGCCGAACTCACGCAGCCGCAGCTCCCGGCCGTCGGCGAGCCGCAGCAGCAAGCGCGAGGTCCGGTCCCGCAGGGAGGCACGCGTGTGAAACAGCTGCAAACGCCCGGCGGACATCAGATGGATGAGGAGCGAGAGGTCCCCCTCGACACCGACGACGAACAGCTTGCCCCGCCGGGTGACCCCGGTGAGCCGGCGGCCCTCCACGGCAGCTCAACGGCGGGTCAAACGAGCGCAGCGCGTTGATCCCCGGAGTGAGCGCGGACTCGATCGTGGCGCCGGTGGTCGCAGCCCCGACGAGGCGCGCGGTGATCTCCACCTCGGGTAGCTCAGGCATCTTCTCTCGAGGCTACAACCAGCGCGAGATGCAGGCATTTCCCCGCCCTCTTACGCAACCCATCGGAATTGTTCTCCGGCCTTCAGGCTGACTTTACGGACCGTGAGAAGACTCACGGACATGAGCGATCTACTTGCAGTCTTCGGACCGGCCGAGAGCGACTCGGAGCTGATCGGCGAGATCTCGCGCCTGCGCCCCACACGGGTGACGGTGCTGATCGAGGACGTGGACGCCCATTGGGCGTTCGACGACTCCCCGAGCGGCGTCGGACTGCGTGACCGGCTCGCCGCCCTGATGGCGACGATCGAGCGGCGCACCGGGGCGACCGTGACCGGCCTGGCCGGTTCCCGCGAGCAGCTGGCGGGGTGGCGCTTTGACCGCGAGGTGGCCGGCCGCACGCCGGTCGCCGCCTGAGTCGCCGCCGCCTGAGCCGCCGCCGCCACCACCGCCGGCGCACCGCCGCCCCGACGTCCGCGCGCCCTGCGGCGCCGTTCTGATCTGGGGTCGGCGGTAGTCTCCCCGCATCGATGAGCGCCACCGTCGCCCCCGACGACATCGTTCGCTCCCACGCTGATGGCGCGGCCAACGCTCGCGAGCCGTTACTCGTCATCGAGCCGCTGCGGGAGTTCCTGACCGATCACGACCTCGCCGCACCCGCGGATCTGAGCGCGGGCCCGATCGGCGACGGTCACTCGAATGTGACCTTCGTGCTGTCGACCGACGTGGTGCTCCGCCGCCCGCCCCGCGGCCCCCTGCCGCCGAGCGCGCACGACGTCCTGCGGGAGGCGAGGCTGCTCGAGGCGCTGGCGCCGACGGCGGCTCGGGTCCCGCGCGTCCTCGCGGTCTGCGACGACACCGAGGTGATCGGCGCTCCGTTCTACGTCATGGAGCGAGCGCCGGGAGAGGTGATCACCGACGCGGTGCCCCCCAATCTCACGGGTGACGAGGAGCGCATTCGCATCGCGCACGAGCTGATCGACGCCCTCGTCGAGATCCACGAGGTCGACTGGGCATCGCAGGGACTGGATGGCTTCGGGAAGCCGACCGGCTACCTCGAGCGCCAGCTGCGCCGCTTCAGCGGCCTGTGGGAGCACAACCACACCCGAGAGGTGCAGGAGCTCGACGAGGTCGGAGCCTGGCTGGCCGCCAACGTGCCGGAGTCCGGCGCCGCGACGATCGTGCACGGCGACTACCGCCTGGGCAACGCGCTGTTCGCCGAGCAGGCGCCCGCCCGTCTGACGGCGGTGCTCGATTGGGAGATGGCGACGATCGGCGATCCACTCGCCGACATCGGGTACATGATGATCCACTGGGTGGAGCCGGAGGACCCGGTCAACCGGTTCACGTTGCACAGCGTGACGCGGCAGCCCGGCTTCCCGACCCGCCGGGAGATGGTGGAGCGCTATGAGGGTCGCTCCGGCCGCGCGGTCACCGACCTGAACTGGTACATCGTGCTGGCGCTGTGGAAGGCAGCGGTGTTCATGGAGGGCAACTACAAGCGCGCCGTCTCGGGCGCGACCGACGATCCGTATCTGAAGACGTTCGGCGAAGGCGTCGTCGAGCTCGCCCGGCGCGCGCTGCACGCCACCCGGCATGGCTTCTAGCCTGACGTGGCGCCCAGTGCGCCTCGCCTCGCGACCATGACCGGATCGGTGCGCTACCGCGGGCTGCTCGTCGACTGGGGAGGGGTGATGACAACCAGCGTGTTCGCGTCGTTTCGCAGCTTCTGCGAGCAGGAGCACCTCTCCCCCGACATGGTCGGTGAGCTGTTTCGCAACGATGCCGGCAGCCGGGAGCTGCTCGTCGGGCTGGAGAACGGCAGCCTGAGGGAGGACGAGTTCGAGCGCCGCTTCGCGGCGATCCTCGACGTGGCGCCGGCCGGGCTGATCACCCGGATGTTCGCCGCCGGCCGGCCGGACGAGGCGATGCAGTCGGCGGTGCGGCGGGCGCGGCGGTGGGGCATTCGCACCGGCCTGATCTCGAACTCGTGGGGAACCAGCCGCTATGACCGGACGCTGCTCGCGGAGCTGTTCGACGGCGTCGTGCTCTCGGGGGAGGCCGGGATACGCAAGCCGGCGTCCGAGATGTACGAGCTCGGCGCCGGCGCGATCGAGCTCGAGCCGAGCACCTGCGTGTTCGTCGACGACCTCACCTTCAACCTCGCACCGGCCCGCGCGCTGGGAATGGCGACGGTCCATCACGTCGACACCCAGCAGACGATCGACGAGCTCGAGCGGCTGCTGGCCGTGGATCTCCGATGATCGCCCGCCTGACCGTCGCGGTGATCGTGGCGGCGACGCTCGCCGCCTGTGGCTCCAGCACCCTGTCGGCCCGGCAGATGCGCGCCGGAGCGGATCGAACCTGCACCCGTGCCGGCCGGCGACTGGACCAGATCGCGACGCCGACGGCTCCCGCGCAGGGCGCCGACTTCCTGCGCCGCGGGATCGCCACGCTGAGCCCGGAGCTGACGACCCTCGCCGCGCTGCGACCGGGGAGTAACTCGGCGCCGACGTACCGGCGCGCCGAGGCAGCGACGGCGCGTGAGCTCCAGGCGCTGGAGTCGGCGCTCAACGAGCTGCGGGCGGGCGGCGATCCCGTCGAGGCAATCCGGTCGCTGCAGCGCAAACTGGACCCGCTCGAACAGCGGGCCAGCGCGGACTGGCGGGCGCTGGGCGTGCCCGCCTGCGCCACCGCCTGACTACCCTCGGTCTCCGCGGCCGTAGAGCAGCTTGAGGAACCGGCGCAGCAGCTTGGTCTGGCGCGCCGTATACGGGAACATGAACGGCTCCCGGTTCAGCGCCCGGCGCGTGACCAGGAGCGATTGGATCTTGGTGTACTTGCGGATCCCGTTGGCCCCGTGGCGAGTCCCGAGCCCGGAGGTCTTCCAGCCGCCCATGGGGAGGTTGAGCGCGGTGTAGTTGACCTGGGCGTCGTTGATGCACACGACCCCGGCCTCGATTCGGCGGGCGAGCTGCTCGCCTCGGTCGGTGTCCCGGGTCCACACACTCGCCTGCAGCCCGTAGACCGAGTCGTTGGCGAGGCGCACGCCCTCCTCGGCATTGGCGATCTTCATGATCGGGAGCGTCGGACCGAACGTCTCCTCCTGCATGCAGCGCATCGTGTGGTCGACGTCGACGAGCACCGTCGGCTCGAAGTAGCGTCCCCGCTGCGAATGCGGATGGCCGCCGGTGAGGACCTTGGCGCCCTTGGCAACCGCGTCGCGCACGTGCTCGTCGACGATGTCGAGCTGGGGCGGGAAGATGACGGCTCCGACATCGACGGTGCCCATGCCGGTGGGCTCCCCCTGTCGCAGCCCGGAGACGTGGTCGGTCACCTTGGCCACGAACTCGTCGTAGACGGGCGCCTCGACGTAGCAGCGCTCGACCGAGATGCACACCTGGCCGGCGTTGTTCATCGCGTAGTACGCGGCCGCGTTGGCGGCGCGCTCGAGATTGGCGTCGGCGCAGACGATCATCGGGTCCTTGCCGCCGAGCTCCAGATAGCACGGAATGAGCGAATCGGCGGCGGCTCTCAGCACCGCCCGGCCGGTCTCGCTGGAGCCGGTGAACATGACGCAGTCCACGTCGCCGATCATCGCCGCGCCGGTGCTGCCGTCGCCGGTGGCGACCTGGAACACGTCAGGCGGCAGGCCGCACTCGGCCATCATCTCGGCCATCAGCAGCGAGCTCAGCGGGGTCACCTCGCTCGGCTTGAGGATCACGCTGTTGCCGGCCATCAGGGCGGGGATGGCGTCGCCGAACGAATTGGTGATCGGGTAGTTCCAGGGGCCGATGACCCCGACGACCCCGAGCGGCACGTAGCGGACGACGAGCTTCTTGCCGGCCGCCGTCGGATTGCTCCACGACGGCACCCGCTCATCGGCGAGGTACTTCTTCGCCTCCTTGGCCCAGAAGCCGAGGGCGCTGGCGGTGATGGCGAGGTCGGCGATCTGCGCGTCCTCGTAGCTCTTGCCCGTCTCGGCGACGACCGTGTCCACCACCCGGTCGGCGTTGTCGAGCATCCACTTCTGGGCGCGGCGCATCACCCGGGCGCGGCCGTCGAATCCGATCGCTGCCCATTGCACCTGCGCCTCTCGGGCCCGCGCGGCCATCTCGCGCAGCTCGCCCGCGCCGAGCACCGGGATCGTGCCGATCGGCTGCCCGGTGGCCGGGTTCTCCACCGTGATCGTTGCCGCCGCGGCTGCGCCGTCGCCCCCGGCCGGCGTCCCCTCGCGCACGCTCACCATGACTCAGGCGGGCGTGAGCTCGATCGACTCGATCGACACCGGGTCGACGGGACGATCCTGGGCTCCGGTCGGCGTCGCCTCGATCGCGTCGACGGCGTCCATCCCCGCCGTCACCTCGCCGAACACGGTGTGCTTGCCGTCGAGCCACGGAGCACTGTCGGCGGTCACGATGAAGAACTGCGAGCCGTTCGTGTTCGGCCCGGCGTTGGCCATCGCCAGCGCCCCACGCACGACCTTGTGGTGGTTGAACTCGTCCTCGAAGGTGTACCCCGGACCACCCGTCCCGGTGCCCTGCGGGCATCCACCCTGGATCATGAAGTCAGGGATCACCCGGTGAAAGATGATCCCGTCGTAGAAGCCCTCGGACGCGAGCTTGCGGAAGTTGGCGACCGTCTTGGGGGCGTCGTCGTCGAAGAGCTCGAACTGGATCGTGCCCGCGGTCGTGTTCATGTTGGCTGTGCTCATCGCTCCCACAGTAGTGCAGGCACGATCCGAGCGGCCGACCGTGGCCGCTCGGATCAGGTTTCGGGGACCTGCGCCCCGGGTCAGGGGTGCTAGGCGATCTGGATCGCGTTGACCGCCGAGGTCACGCTGACCGTCGTTGCGGTGGCGGGCAGCGGGATCGCGGCCGAGCAGCTCACCGAGGCGGTGCCCGACGGCCCGGTCGCCTGCAGCGGGATCGACGCGATGCTCGTCTGACCCGCCGCCCCGGTTGTGTCGACGGTGGCGCTGCGTGTCGCGGTGTTGGAGCCGACCGTCAGCGTGCATGTGACCGTGACGTGTCGCGCGGTAGCGCCGCTGGTCACGGTCGCCGTCGGGTTGGCGACCGCCAGGTATGGCGTTCCGGCGGGCAGGGTGACGCTGGTGACGACCGCCGCGGGAGCGCCGCCGAAGAGCGCCGCGGTGTTGTTCGTCGTGCCGAACTCGGACGGCAGCGCGCTGTTGCAGTTCACCTTGCCGTTGGACTGGATCGTGCCGATGGCAGAACCCGCTCCGCAGGAGGCGCTGACCCGCGCCTGGAGCTGATTCAGGTTGGCGCGGACGGTGCCGACCGCACCGGCTTGGATCTTCTTGTAGGAGACCGCGTTGTTGTTGATCTTGCTGTTCGTCACCGCGTTGTTGCGCAGCTGCGCGGTGCCGACGCTGCCGTTGGGCAGCTGGGTCGCCGCAAGGCCCACGCCGCCCAGCGACATGAACAGCGCGACGGATGAGATGACGATGGCCGGCGAGGGCCGGTGGTGCAAGAAGCGCAAGGCATACCTCCCGTGGTTGGACTGGCCACTGGCTATCACATGGAGAACACCTCGGCTGCAACTTAAGTCGCGGCGGAAGGTCAGCTCGCTGACGCGAGCCTTACATCAGGTGCGGGCGAGCTCGAGCGCCAGCACGTGTCCGCGGACCTCGGTGCCGTCGGTCTGCGCCACGACGCGATCGGCCTCGTCCTGGGGCACTTCGGCGAACGCGAATCGCTCGAGCACCCGGACGTTGCGCACGGCCTCGCCGTCGAGATCAGTCGCCGCGGTGATCGCGTGGATGATGTCCGACGGCTCCAGGCCCGCGGCACGGCCCCCCGACACGATCACCTTGCTCGACGGGCCTGAGCCGTTGGCCGAGACGCGCGGCTTGGAGTGGCGACGCGGCGGCGCCGTGACCGGCGTCGGCGCCACGTGGGCGCCCTTGACCCAGGGCGAGAGCTTGACGCCGGCGTGGCGCTCGATCGCCTGGATGTCGCGCGCCTGGCGGTGCTCGTAGAACGTGATGGCGCGGCCGCTGCGCCCGACGCGGCCGGTGCGCCCGATGCGGTGGACGTAGACGTCGGGCGACGTCGGCACGTCGTAGTTGATCACGTGCGAGATGCCCGAGATGTCGAGGCCGCGCGCCGCGACATCGGTCGCCACGAGCAACGGAACGCTGCCCCCCTTGAACGCGATCATCACCCCGTCGCGCGCTCCCTGGGTCATGTCCCCGTGGAGCGCCCGCACGTTCATGCCGCGGTCACGCAACGTCCGGTAGAGCTGGTCGGCGCGGATCTTGGTGCGCACGAACACGAGCGCCTGCTCGGGCCGCTCGGCCTCCAGCACGCCGACCAGGGCGTCGGTCTTCTCCCGGGCGGCCACCTCGAGCGCGAACTGCTCCACGGTGTCGACGGTGAGCGTCGCCGTCTTGACCTTGATCGTCACCGGGTCATACAGGTACTGATCGGCCAGCCGGCGGATCTCCAGCGGCATCGTCGCCGAGAACAGGGCGGTCTGGCGGCTGGAGGGGGTGAGGGCGAGGATCCGCTCCACGTCCTCCAGGAACCCGAGGTCCAGCATCTCGTCGGCCTCGTCGAGGACGACGAAGCGGCACGTGTGCAGCACGAGCGAGTGGCGGGAGATCAGGTCCTTGACCCGGCCGACGGTCCCGACGACGACCTGCCCGCCGGCGCGCAGCTGCGCCTGCTGGCTGCGGATCGGCGCTCCGCCGAACACGGCCACGACGTCGACGCCCTTGCGCCTGCCGTACGCGCGCAGCGCCTGGGTCACCTGGATGCACAGCTCCCGGGTCGGCGTCAGCACGAGACCCTGCACATCGTTCTCGCCGGAATCGACGTACTGGAGCATCGGGAGCCCGAAGGCCGCCGTCTTGCCCGACCCGGTCTGCGCCTGGCCGATCACATCGAGCCCCTCCAGCAGCGGGGGGATCGCCTGCTCCTGAATCGGACTCGGCGCGTCGTAGCCGACGTCCTGGAGCGCCTGCAGCAGCTCCGGAGCGAGGCCGAGATCGGGGAATGTGGTCATTGTCACGGACGATAGCTTCATCCCGCCAACATGGGCCTCCGATCAACGTGGGCCTCCGACCGCGCCCTGCGGCGTCGGCCCCACATCCCACCAGCCGCGGCAGCGCCGATCTTGACAGGAGATCCTTCGGCACCTAAACTTCGTTCCCGAACCTTCGTTCCCGAACCTTCTCCATGACCTCCACCTCGAGCTCCGATCGCATCGACGCCTACGTCTGGCGGATCAGCGCCGTGGTCATCATCGGCTCGATCATGTCGATCCTCGACACGACGATCGTCAACGTCGCCCTCGACACGCTCAGCCGCGAGCTGCACTCGACGATCGACAGCATCCAGTGGGTCTCGACGGGCTATCTGCTCTCGCTCGCCGCCGTCATCCCGGTCACCGGTTGGGCGGCCCGCCGCTTCGGCGCCAAGCGCGTCTACGTCACCTCGCTGATCCTGTTCACGCTCGGCTCGGCCCTGTGCGGACTCGCCGACTCGACCACCGAGCTCGTCGTGTTCCGCGTCCTCCAGGGCGTCGGCGGCGGGATGATCCTGCCCGTCGGGCAGCTGATGATGGCGGAGGCCGCCGGTCCCAAGCGGATGGGTCGGGTGATGAGCATTGTCGCCGTGCCCGCGATGCTGGCACCGATCCTCGGCCCGACGATCGGCGGGCTGATCCTCGACAACACGAGCTGGCGCTGGATCTTCTACGTCAACGTGCCGATCGGGATCATCGCCGTGATCTCGGCGTTGCGCGTGCTGCCGAACGTCGAGCGCCAGCGCACCGAGCCCCTGGACTACCTCGGGCTGGCGCTGATGGCGACCGGACTGCCGCTGATCACCTACGGCCTCGCGGAGATCGGCACGACCGGCAGCTTCACGGCGAGCCACGTCGTTGTTCCGATCATCGGGGGGCTGGCGCTCGTGGCCGCGTTCGCACGCCACGCGCTCCGCGTCCCCCGCCCGCTGCTCAACCTGCGGCTCTACGCCCGTCCGACGTTCTCGTCGGCGTCGATCGCCATGTTCTGCATCGGCGCGGCGCTGTTCGGAGGGATGATCCTGCTGCCGCTCTACTGGCAGACGGTGCGTCACGAGGATGTCGTCGTCAGCGGGCTGCTGATCGCTCCCCAGGGCATCGGAGCGGCGCTCGCGATGCCGATCTCCGGCAAGCTGACCGACCGCTTCGGCGGCGGTCCGCTGGCGCTGATCGGGGTGGTGCTCACCGCCGTGGCGACGCTTCCGTTCGCGCTCATCGGCGCCCATACCTCGATCCTCTTCCTGTGCCTCGCCATGCTCGTCCGCGGCGTCGGCATCGGTTTCGCATTCATGCCGGCGATGACGGCGGCGTTCGCGGCGCTCGATCGCAGCGAGCTCTCCGACGCCACGCCGCAGCTCAACGTCCTCCAGCGGGTCGGGGGGTCGATCGGGATCGCGGTGCTGGCGGTCGTCCTGCAGCGGGGCCTGCAGGGGGCCCACTCGGTGTCGGCGCAGGCGTCTGCCTACGGCGCCGCGTTCTGGGTCGCGGCCGGCCTGACCGCGCTGGCGATCGTCCCCTGCATCGTGCTCGTGCGAGCCGAGCGGGCTGCTCGGCGCCAGGCCGCTGCGGCCCCCGTGCCCGAGGACGCGGTGGCCGAGGCGGTCGCAGCATGAGTGCGGCGCCGTCGCTCCCCGACAGCCTGATGCGGGAGGCGGCCGCCGACTTCGGCCGCGCGTTCAAAGGCTGTGTCGGCGCCGTTCGCCGGCTGCGCGGGCGCGAGACACGGGCCCCTGACGAGCTGTCGGACGCCCAGTACGGGTTGCTGTTCAGCCTCCGCGAGCAGACCGCGCTCCCCACCCACGAGCTCGCCTACCTGGCGGATCTGTCACCGGCGACGGCGACCGAGATGCTCGAGGGACTCGTCGCCGCCGGACTCGTCTCCCGCGTGCGCTCCGAGCGCGACCGCCGGGTGGTGCTGACGTCGCTGACCGACCGCGGCCAGGCGCTGGTGCAGGAGCGCCACGCGCGGTACGCACCTCGGTTCAACGCCGCGCTGGCCGAGTTCAGCGATGAGGAGCTGCACACCGCGGCGGCGGTGCTCGATCGCCTCCGCGCGATGTTCGACGAAATGCGGCCGGGCCACGGCTCATGACCGGGAGTTGACGCCGACCCAGGCGGCGCCGCCGGGGAACGCGTACTCCTGCACCGACTCCGGACGCATCTCGATGCTGTAGCCCGGTGTGTCGGGCACGACGTATCTGCCCGCCGAGATACGCGCGGGCGCGACGAAGTGCTCGTGCAGCTCGTCGACGTACTCGATCACCCGCTCCTGCTGCTCACCGATGACGATGTCGTCGATCAGCGCGAGGTGCTGCACATACTCCGACAGACCAATCCCGCCGGCGTGCGGGCACACCGGGATCTGGAACCGCGCCGCGAGCAGGAGCACCGCCAGCACCTCGTTGACGCCGCCGAGGCGACAGGCATCGAGCTGGCAGAAGTGCATGCCGCCGGCCTGCATCAGTTGCTTGAACATCGTCCGGTTGTGACAGTGCTCGCCGGTGGCGATGCGGATCGGCGCGACCTCCCGCGCGATGCGCGCGTGGCCGAGCACGTCGTCCGGGCTGGTCGGCTCCTCGACCCACCAGGGATCGAACTCGGCGAGACGGCGGATCGCGGCGATCGCCTCATCCACTTCCCAGACCTGGTTGGCGTCCATCATCAGGAACCGATCGGCGCCAATCTCCTCTCGGATCATCGCCGCCCGGTGGACATCGTCGTCGAGGTTTGCGCCGACTTTCATCTTGACGTGGGTCCACCCCTGCGCCACCGCCGCCTGGCAGCGCCGGTGCACCTCGTCGTCGGAGAAGCCCAGCCAGCCGACCGAGGTCGTGTAGGCGGGGAGCCCGTCCTGCCGGGCCGCCGCCTCACGCCGGGGCTTGCCGGCCTCACGGGACCTGAGCAGCTCGACGGCCTGCGCGGGCGTGAGCACGTCGCTCATGTAGCGAAAGTCGACGCAGGCGACGAGCTCCTCGGGGCGCATGTCGGTCACGAGCTTCCACAGGGGCTTGTCCACGGCACGCGCCCACAGGTCCCAGACGGCGTTGACGACGGCCGCGGTGGCGAGGTGGATGACGCCCTTCTCGGGGCCGATCCAGCGCAGGTGAGAGTCTCCGGTGAGCGCGCGCCAGAACGCACGGGGATCGGCCGCGATGTCGGAGAGCCGGCGATCCCGGACCAACGGGATCAGGGCGTGGATCGCCGCGACCACGATCTCGGTCCCGCGGCCGATGGTGAAGGTCATCCCGTAGCCGCGCAGGTCGCTGTCGGTTTTCAGGATCACGTAGGCGGCGGAGTAGTCGGGCGCCTCGTTCATGGCGTCGGAGCCCGCGAGTGTCCGCGACGTGGGGAACCGCACGTCGAACACGGCCACGTCGGTGATGCGGCAATCCCTCACGTCGACGCGCCGGCCAGCTCGACCGCCTGGCGCAGCGCCTCCTTCATGCTCGCCTCCGCCACGGTTCCCTGGCCGGCGATGTCGAACGCGGTCCCGTGATCGACCGAGGTGCGGATCACGGGTAGGCCGACGGTGACGTTGACCCCGGCGTCCACTCCCAGCGCCTTGATCGGTCCGTGGCCCTGGTCGTGGTACATCGCCACGACGAGGTCGAAGTCCCCGCGGACGGCGCGGAAGAAGGTCGTGTCGGCCGGGAGCGGTCCGGTGACGTCGATTCCCGCTTCGGTGGCCCGCTCCACCGCGGGCACGATCTTCTCCTCCTCCTCGCCGTGCCCGAACAGACCGTGCTCACCGGCGTGGGGATTGATCCCGCAGACCGCGATCTGCGGGGGGTGGTCAAGCGACCGGATCATCGCGCCGTGGCCGCGCTCGATCGTCCGATACACGAGCCCCGGCTCGATTCGCTCGATCGCGTCGACCAACCCGATGTGGGTCGTCACGTGGACGACCTTCAGCTGCGGCGCCATCAGCATCATCGACACCTCATCGGTCCCGGTGAGCTCGGCGAGCAGTTCGGTGTGACCGGGGTAATCGTGGCCGGCGGCGTGCAGCGCCTCCTTGTTGAGCGGCGCCGTGCAGATCGCATCGGCGCGATCGCTCGTGGCGAGCTCCACCGCGCACGCGATGTAACGGTAGGCGGCGTCCCCGGCCGCCTGCGACAGCTCGCCCCATGGCAGGTCATCGGGGAGCAGATCGAGGTCGAGGCACTGGACGATGCCCGGCCGGTCGTCGATGTCGGCCGCGTCGTCGAGGACGACGACATCGAGCTCGGCGTCGATGATCTCACCGGCTTGGCGCAGCCGCTTGGCGTCTCCGATCACCAGCGGGCGGCACCACTGAAAGATCTCGTCGTCGCAATGGACCTTCATGATGATCTCGGGTCCCACTCCGGCGCCGTCGCCCATCGTGATCGCGATCACCGGCTTGCTCATGGGTGCTCCTCCTGTTGGCTGTGCCTCATCGCCTCGCGGCTCGCGACGAGCGCATCCTCGTCGCCGAAACCGCCGGCCTTCAACGCCACCGGCAGGCAGTCGGGGGTCTCGGTGTCGCCCAACGCGATCCCCGGGGCGAGCTCCCGGCGCAGCGTCAGCGTCCGCGCCGAGATCGCGCCGAGCACGGCGCGCGCCGTCTCGCCGCCGGTCAGCACGAGGCCGCCGGCCGCCTCCGCGGCCGCCGCTGCGACCCGGGCGAGCATCTCGGTACCGCCTCGCCCGGCGTCGCGATCGCCCGCCTCGCCACCGAGCGTCAGCGCGCAATCGCACCCGGAGCCAAGCGCATCGCGGACCGCGGCGGCCGCGGCGGCGGCGTCGACGTCGCTCACGCACACCTCCACCAGATTGGGAACCCGGCGCAGCCGGCCCAGCTGGGCGTGAGTGGCTGCCGCCGGGCTGCCGACGACGAGCAGCACCGGGCCCTCACGACGGCGCGCCGGAGCGTTGCCCGATCCGGGGGCCAGGGGTAGGAGGCCGGCGAGCTGCCGGGCCAGTCCGGCGGTCCCCATCCAGATCACATGGCACCCGCTGTCCACTCCGCCGCGACCGATCAGTGCGAGGTCCTCGTCGGTCTCGGCGTCGCAGGCGAGCACGACTCCGGGGCCGGCGTCCTGCACGACCTCCGCGACTCCAGCGCGGACCTGCGCCAGTGACACGTCACGGACAGTGAGCCCGGACGGCGCCAGCAGATCACGGAGCACCGACGTATCCACCTGCGCGGCGAACTCGCTCTCCTCGAGCGGCCGGCCGTCGATCAGCTGGCGGCCGTCGCGCGTCGTCCGGCCGGTCGCCGGGAACGCCGGCGCGGCGACCACGCAACAGTCGCCTCGCTCGCTGGCGGTCGCGCGCAGCTCGGCGGCGATGTTTCCGCGCAGCGTGGAGTCGATCTTCTTGAACACGAGGTCGTCGGGAGACGCGACCGCCAGCGCATCACGGACTCGCTGCTGCGCGAGCTCCGGGCGCGCATCCCGCGTGTCGGTGTCGAGCGCGATCACGCTCCAGCCGCCCGGATCGCGCTGCTCGGCTCCGAGCACGACCCCGGTGGTGAAGCCGCGCTCGGCGAAGCCCACGCCGCAATCCGCCGCCCCCGCCAGGTCGTCAGCGACGATCGTCAACCGCCGAAGAGGGGGCACGTTGCTCTCGGTGACACGTGTGTTCTGGCTACCCCGTTGTCCCCATCGCAACCGCCGCGGTGGCGCCGCGACGATCCGGTGACACATGAGTATCGCGGCTTTCCGCGGGGTAACGCTGCCGACAGATGGACGAGCGGACGCTGAGTGCCTCTGACCTGCACGAGCTGTGCCTCGCGTTGCTGCGAGGGCTCGACACGCCTGATGACCTGGCGGCGATCGTCGCGCAAGCCCTGCGCAACGCCAATCTTGCCGGCCACGACTCCCATGGCCTCGTCCGGATGCCCGCCTACGCGCAGAGTGTCCGAGACGGCAAGGTCATCCCGCAGGCCCGGGCCGAGGTCGTGCGGAGCCATGGCGCCACCGCAGCCGTCTCCGCACGGCGAGGCTGGGGACAGCCGGCCGGCCGCGTCGCCGCCGACACCGCGGTGTCGCTCGCCCACCAGCACGGCGTCGGCGCCGTCGTGTTGCAGGAATCCCCTCATGTGGGGCGGCTCGCCGACTACGCCGAGCGGGTCGCCGGGGCCGGACAGCTCGCCATGATCGTCACCAACGCCTGGGTCAACGTCGCCCCGTTCGGAGGGCGCGACCGCCGCTTGGGCACCAACCCGATCGCGTTCGGCATCCCGCGTGGCACCGACCAGCCGCCGATCGTCAGTGACTTCGCCACCTCGGTGGTGGCCGAAGGCAAGCTGCAGGTGGCCCGCGCATACGGCCGCCCGGTCGCGCCCGGGACGATCGTCGACAGCGAGGGACGCCCGACCGAGGATCCCGAGGACTTCTACGGCGGCGGGGCGTTGCTCCCGGCGCAGGGGTACAAGGGCTACGGCCTGGCGGTGGCGATCGAAGCGCTCGGCGGGGCGCTCTCGGGCATGGCTCCGGCGATGCTCCCGAGCTATGGGGACGGAAACGGGATGTTCGTGCTCGCGCTGCAGATCGACGCGTTCGTCGCGCTGGAGCAGTTCGTCGGCCAGGTGGAGGAGATGGCCGCGGCGCTCGTCGCGGCGCCGACCGCGCCCGACGCCGACGAGATCCTCCTGCCGGGCGACGTCGAGCTCCGCACCACGCAACGGCGCGCCCGGGATGGGGTCCCGATCCCGGGTCAGACCTGGGAGGAAGTGGTCGCGCTCGCCGGCGAGCTGGGGGTCGCCGTTCCGAGCTGATCGGAGCGCTCGGCGCCGCGCTGCGTCTCGTCAGCCTCCTGGAAGTCGAGATCGCGCCCGTGGGTCTCCACCCCGGCAAGGATCATCGGCAGCGGCATGATCAGCAGCAGAGCGGCCTGGACGATCCACCAGGTGTTCCAGCCGATATGGGCCTGCAGCTGGGTTCCCCACTCCGCCGACAGGGTGTAACCGAGCAGCCAGCCGCCCACCCAGGTGAATCCCATCCCTGTGCCGCGCAATCGCGTCGGGAACAGAACCGGGAAGTAACCCGCCACGAGCGCCCACATGCCCTGGCGGCCGAAGCCGGCGAGGAACAGGAAGATCGCCGCCAGCACGATGCCGGTGCTATGAGACGTCTGCGAGATGAGCAGGGTGAACGGCACCGACAGCAGCACGATCGGCCACAGCCGCTTGGCCGACACCCGGTCCATGAACCAGCCGCAGGCGAGCGTCGAGGCGATGATCGCCCCCTCGTAGGCGTAGGTGACGCCCGTCCCCCCGCCGTACTGGCCGCCGATGCCCGAGTACCACTTCGGGTACAGGAAATCCCACGTCCCCTGCGGCGCTCCGATCGCGATGAACAGGGTGACGGCAAGGAGGATGAGCCGGCGCTGGCGCCCGGCGAAAAGCCCGCGGGCGTTCTCACGCACGTCGGCGATCCGCCGCCGGCTACGCCCATCTCCAGCCGGCCGCGTCGGGGGCCGCGAACGTGGCCGCGAACGTGTTCGCCAAGCCGTGTCCGATGCCGACTCCGGCCTGCGTGGCGCCGAGCATCAGCGAGCGACGGTGCCGCGGCGCCACCTCGGAGAGAATCGACAGCCCGAGGATCCACTCCCCGCCCGAGAACACCCCCGCGAAGAACCGGATCAGCGCGAACTCAAGCTCCACAGATCGCTGAAATAACCGAGCACGAGGGCACCGAGGGCGAGGCCGCCCGAGAAGATGAAGAACACGTTGCCGACGAACGTCTCGCTCGCGTGCAGCGACGGCGCGATCTGCTTTTGCAAGAAGGCGCTCAGCTGTAGATCAAGCGAGGTGACAATCCACGCCAGGACTGTCGTCGCGAGCACGATCCACACGTGGCGGGGCATTCTGGTGGGCTGATCCGCGCCGGGGGGACGCGTGTGGGGTCCGGGCTGCAGTGGCTGATCGACCACACATCGGCTGTACCCGCGATGTGCCGGTCCAGTGACAGGTTGTGCGAGTGCTGACACACGCACCCATCGAAGGACGCGGCGTGCGTTTGCGCGCGGCGATCCCGGGAACAAGAACCCTGATGAGGAGTGGAGGATGAGCACGGCGGCTCCATCGCGGCTTGACCGGGTGTTCGGCACCTCGCCCGAGGAGGACTATGACCGCCGCTACGTCGCCTATCTGATCCTCATCGCGGTCGCCGGCTGGGCGCTCGCCTCCTACGACTTCAACCTGCTCGTCGTCGCGTTGCCGACGATCGCCAAGAGCCTGAACATGTCGCAGACCCAGGTCGGCCTGCTCGGCTTCTGCGTCTACGGGGCGATGTTCGTGCTGAGCCTGACCGTCGGCTACAGCATGGATCGCTTCGGCCGCAAGGTCATGTGGCAGGTCGCCCTGATCGGCGCCGCCATCTTCACCGGCCTCACGTACTTCGTGCAGAGCTTCGTCGCGCTTGTGATCATCCGCGCTCTGGCGTCCGGGCTCGCCAACTCCGAGCTGGCGATCTCCATCACCCTCGTCAACGAGCAGATGCCCGCTGGTCGGCGGGGCTTTCTCTACTCGATCGTCCAAGGTGGCTGGCCGATCGGCGTGCTCCTCTCGGCGGCGGTGTTCCTCGGGCTCAACGGCGGCCTCGGCCTCGACTGGCACGTCGTCTTCCTGTTCGGGGTGATCCCGTTGCTGATGGTCATCGTCGGCCGGCGCTGGGTGCGGCCGGGCGAGCGCTACGAGCACATCCGGGCGGTGAAGGAGGCCAAGGCGGCGGGTGACGATCAGCGCGTCGAAGAACTGCTCCAGGAGCACGACGTCGCCATCGACGAGGTTGAGGAGGTGACGATCCGCCAGCTGTTCGGAGAGCCGGGCTGGGTGCGCTCCCAGCTGATCCGGACCTCGATCGTGTGGCTGCTGTATTCGAGCGCGTTCGTCGCCACCAACACCTACATCGTCGACTGGCTGACCAAGTACCGCGCGTTCTCCAACAACGAGGCCGAGGCGCTGCTGCTCGTCGCCGCGGCCGTCGGCTTCTTCTTCTACGTGCTCGGCGGCGCCCTCGGCGAGCGCTTCGGGCGCCAGCGGGTACTCGTCGCCAGCGCGATCTGCTCCACCGTGCTGACGTTCGCGTTCTACTGGGTGCACGCCGTGTGGGCGATCTGGGTCCTGTACGTGTTCCTCTATCAGGTGACCAACGGCACCTGGTCGGGCACCGGCTACGCCTACTGGGCCGAGAGCTTCCCAACCCGGGTCCGCGGCACCGCGATCGGATGGCTGGGGGCGATGTTCACCGGGGGCCTGATCATCGGCTCCGGCATCTGGACGATCCTCATCGGAGCCGAGGGCGCCCGGACGATGCTGATCGTCGGTGGCGGCTTCGCCGTCCTGCAGCTGGCGAGCACGTTCATGCTGCCCCACATCCGCTCCGGCCAGGTGCTGGAGGAGGTGGCCACGTGAGCCGCGCGTTTTTCACCACCGGGCTCGGGTAGCGACGCCCCCGTGTCAGTCGCCGAACGATCGCGCCCCGGTCACGTTGGGCATCAGGTCGGTCTGTCGTCGCTGCGGCGGGAGCTGAAGGCCCGGGTCGACGGCGAGGTCCGGTTCGACCCCGGGACGCGCGGGGCCTACTCCACCGACGCATCCAACTTTCGTCAGCTCCCGATCGGCGTCGTCATCCCCCACTCGGTGCAGGCGGCAGCGGAGGCGGTGGCCGTGGCCCGCGCGCACGGTGCCCCGGTGCTGTCCCGCGGCGGCGGAACGAGCCTGGCCGGCCAGTGCACCAATGCGGCGGTGGTGATCGACTGGACCAAGTACTGCCATCGGATCGTGTCGGTCGACACCGAGCGCCGGCGGTGCGTCGTCGAGCCGGGGATCGTGCTCGACGAGCTCAACCGGCAGCTCACCCCCACCGGTCTGCGCTACGGCCCGGAGCCGGCTACCCATCCCAACTGCACGCTCGGCGGCATGATCGGCAACAACTCGTGCGGAGCCACCGCGCAGCGCACCGGCAAGGTCGTCGACAACACCCCCCGGCTCGAGGTGCTCCTCTACGACGGGACGCGCTTCTGGTGTGAACGGACCGACGACGAGCGATACGCCGAGATCGTCGCCGCGGGCGGCCGGCAGGCCGAGATCTACCGTCGCCTGCGCGAGCTCGCCGACACCTACGCCGAGGAGATCCGCGCGCGCTATCCGGACATCCCTCGGCGCGTCTCCGGGTACAACCTCGACTCGCTGCTTCCCGAGCACGGCTTCGACATCGCCGGCCTGCTCGTCGGCAGCGAATCGACGTTGGTCACCGTCCTGCACGCCGAGCTCGAGCTCGTCCCGGTGGTCAAGGAGCGGACGCTGGTGGTGATCGGCTATCCCACCGTCGCCGACGCCGGCGATGCCGTCTCGGCGATCGTCCCCCACGACCCGATCGCGCTGGAGGGCATGGATCGCCGCCTGGTGCGCGACCAGGAGCTCAAGCACGAGCACTCCGACGCCATCGGGGAACTGCCCGACGGCAACGGCTGGCTGCTCGTCCAGTTCGGCGGCGACACGGTGGACGAGGCCGACGAGTGCGCGCGGCGGATGCTCGACGCGCTGCACCTGGCCGAGGACCGCGTGCGCTTCATCGACGAGCCCGAGCGCGAGGACGAGCTCTGGCAGGCGCGCGAGGCCGGGCTCGGTGCCACCGCTCACGTCCCCGGGCGTCGCGACACGTGGGAGGGATGGGAGGACTCGGCGGTCCCGCCCGAGCGCCTCGGTGGCTATCTGCGCGATCTCGACGCCCTGTACGAGCGCTACGGGTTCGTCGACGACAGCGGCCCCGCCCTCTACGGCCACTTCGGCCATGGCTGTGTCCACACGCGGATCCCGTTCGATCTCTACTCCGATGACGGCGTCGCCGCGTACCGCCGCTTCCTCGCCGACGCCGCCGATCTCGTCACCGGCTACGGCGGATCGTTGTCCGGCGAGCACGGCGACGGCCAGTCGCGCGGCGAGCTGCTGCCACGGATGTTCGGCGATCGTCTCGTGCAGGCGTTCGGGACGGTCAAATCGATCTTCGATCCCGACAATCGGATGAACCCCGGCAAGGTCGTCGATCCCTACCCGGTCGACGTCAATCTGCGGCTCGGGGGCGACTGGCATCCGGCCCAGCCGACCGGCCTGCACTTCGCCTATCCCGATGACGGCGGGTCATTCGCCCAGGCGGCGAACCGCTGCGTCGGGGTCGGCAAGTGCCGCCGCCAGTCGACCGAAGGCGGCACCGTGATGTGCCCCTCCTACCAGGTCACGCTCGAGGAGGAGCACTCCACCCGGGGCCGGGCGCGATTGCTGTTCGAGCTGCTCAACGGCCACGGCGACGGCCCGATCGAGGATGGGTGGCGGTCCGAGGCGGTCCGCCAGGCGCTCGACCTGTGCCTCGCCTGCAAGGGGTGCAAGAGCGACTGCCCCGTCAACGTCGACATGGCCACCTACAAGGCGGAGTTCCTCTCCCATCACTGGGAGGGCCGGCTGCGACCGCGCTCCGCCTACGCGCTCGGCTGGCTGCCCGCCGTCGGACAGGTGGCGAGCCGGCTGGGGCTGGCTCCCGCCGTCAACACGGTCACGCAGCGCCCGCGGCTGCGTCGGCTGGCGACGGCGGCGGCCGGGCTCGAGCAGCGGCCGCTGCCCCGGTTTGCCACCGAGACCCTGCAGGCGTGGGCGGGGCACCGGGAGTCGCCGGCCGGCGATCGCGGCCGCGTGCTGCTGTGGCCCGACACGTTCACCAACCTCATGCACCCCCATGTTGGCCGCGCCGCCGTGCGGGTGCTCGAAGACGCGGGCTGGCAGGTCGAGATCCCCACCCAGCCGCTGTGCTGCGGACTGACGTGGATCTCCACCGGTCAGCTGGCGGTGGCCAAGCGCGTGCTCGGCCGGACGCTGGGGGCCGTTCGGGACCACGTCCGGGGCGGCGGCCTCATCGTCGGTCTGGAACCGAGCTGCACGACCGTCCTGCGCAGTGATGCGGCGGAGCTGATGGCGGACGATCCCGATGTCTCACACGTCGCCGAGCAGACGGTCACGCTCGCCGAGCTGCTCACCGAGCACACCCCGGACTGGGCGGCGCCCGACATCGGCGGCGACGCGCTCGTGCAGGTCCACTGTCATCAGCACGCGGTGCTCGGCTGGGACGCCGACGAGAAGCTGCTTGCGGACTGCGGGGTCCGGGCGCGGCGGCTGGACAGCGGCTGTTGCGGGCTCGCCGGCAACTTCGGGTTCGAGCCGGGCCACGGTCAGGTCAGCGTCGCGTGCGCCGAGCGCGTCATGCTGCCGGAGATCCGTCGCGCCGATCCCGGGACGACGATCCTCGCCGACGGGTTCAGCTGCCGGACCCAGATCGCGCAGACCGACAGCGGCGGACGGACGGCCGGTCATCTCGCCGAGCTGCTGGCGGCGGGGCTGGGCCGCGACGGGCGGTAGGCGATGCCGCGCATCCGCACCGAGCGCCTGTGGGACCTCAGCCAGCCGGTGGCGCACGGCGGCCCCGCCTGGGCCGAGTACGAGCCGCCGGTCGTCACCCGCAACTACCGGCGTGCGGCCGAGGGATTCAACGCCGAGACGGTGACGCTCAACACCCACACCGGGACGCACGTCGACGTGCCCTTCCACTTCGATGACGCGGGTGCTCCGATCGACCAGGTGCCGCTGAGCGCGTTTGCGGCGCCGGCGGTGTTCATCGACCTCCGCGACCGCGTCGAGGCCGGTGACTCGATCGGCGATCGCGAGCTGCACCCGCTTCCCGATCTGCTGCAGGCGGGCGACATCGCCGTGCTCGTCACCGGATGGGGTGAGCGGCGCGGCCTCACCGACGAGTTCCTGAAACGCTGGCCCTACCTGGACGGCAGCGGCGCCCAGCTGCTCGTCGACCACCAGGTCAGCGGGGTCGGCATCGATGCGCTGAGCATCGGCGGCTGGGGCGGCCCGGAGAAGGGCGAGCCCAGCCACACCGTGTTGCTCGGCAGCGGCAAGGTGATCATCGAGGAGCTGCGGATCCCCGACGAGCTGCTCGGCCGCAGGGCCTTCCTCACCGCATTCCCGGTTCTGCTGGAGGGCTGCGGCGGGGCGTGGACCCGGGCGGTCGCCTGGGAGCTCGACTGACCGGGATCGACGTCAGTCGTCAGCGGGGGTCGTCGTCGTGAACGCACCCCCTCCCACCGCCCGGCGGACGACCCGCGGCGCGAGGATCCGCAGCGCGGCGAAGATCCAGTAGTACCGGGGGACGTAGCGTTCGGCGCGGCCGCCGGGGCCGGCATCGACGATCGCCTCGGCCACCGCGTCGGGCTCGGAGACGAGCCAGCGCGTGGTCGGCCGGGCCAGCAGCTCGGTGGCCGGGAACCCCTCGGTCCGGACGAAGCCGGGGAGCACGAGGCCGACGTGGATGCGATGCGGCCGCTCCTCGGCGTACAGCGAGTCGGTCCAGCCGGCCAGCGCGAACTTGGCCGCCGAATAGCCGCCGGCGCGGGGGCGGGCGACCCGGCCGGCGGTGCTGGCGACGTTGACGATGCTGACGGGAAGACCCGCGCCCGGCGGGGGCGCGGCGGACGGGGGCGCGGCGGCGGTGGCGCGCAGGATGGGGAGCAGCGCCTCGGTGAGCCTGACCGGGGCCTCGAGGTCGAGCTCCAGATGGCGCTGCACGTTGGCCCAGCCGCCCTGCGCGAATCCGGCTCGCCACGAGGCGCCGGCGTTGTTGACGAGCATGTGCAGTTCGCCGTGCTCGCGGGCGACGACATCCCGCACCCGCGCCGGCGCATCAGCGTCGGTGAGATCGGCCGCGATCACGGTGGCGCCGCCGAGCTCGGAGGCCAGTGCGCGCAGGCGGTCCTCGCGGCGGGCGACGAGAACGAGGCGTGCGTCCGGATGGCGGGCGAGCCGGCGTGCGGTGGCCGCGCCGATGCCGGTGGAGGCGCCGGTGATCAGCGCGACGAACGCCACTGCCGTCAGTTGGTCCCGAGCGAGAAGACCGAGTTGGGCTCGTAGCCGTCGAACACGACGCTGCGGCTCAGCGGCAGCCGGGGCTTGACGACCACGCAGTAGGACCGCCGCCCGTCCTGGCTGAGCGCGCACGTCCGGTAGGCCACGCCGGCCTCGATCGTGTAGGTGTCGGTCCGAGTCGCCTCGGCGCGAAACGCGGGTGGCGCGTGGGTGCCGATGTAGGCCTCGGCACGGACGATCGCGTCGTCGAGAATGCGCTGGCGATTGACGATCGAGTCGTGGCGCACGAGCCCGCCGGCGAGCAGCGCCGCCGTGATCAGCCCGATCGCGAACGTGCCGCCATAGTTGCGGGCGACCAGCATCGGCAGATCCGGTCGTCTGCGCCGGAGCAGCATTCCGAACGGTCGCGAGCACAGGACGACGACGATCAGGTTGAGGATGAGCCCGGCGAGCACCCCCCCGGCGAAGCTCTGGCGGTCGCCGAGAAACGGCCGCGTGTGCGCGATCGCCCCGTCGGCGAGGGCGGCGCCGATGAACGCCGGCCACAGCCAGGCACCTCGCCAGCGCCATCTCGCTCGTGTCAACGGTGCCCACCGCAGCCCACCGTCCATGGTGCAAGGGTATGCCCTCCTCGACACCCGCGCCGAGGAGTAAGCTCGCGCTCTGCCCATCGGCGGGCCGACCGGCGATCCCGGAACGCCCGACAGAGCGGAGCCGAACGGAGATCCCGCGTCGGCTCACCGACACAAGGGAGACACCGAAGATGGCGACTGAAACGGCGCGGCCGGACGGGGTGGCAGCCCCGGTTGGGGGCGACGCGCACCTCCAGCCGGAGGATCGCATCTGGCTGTTGCGCGCGATGCTGCTGATGCGGGGCATCGAGGAGCGGGCGATGAGCCTGTACCGCCAGGGCAAGGTTCCCGGCTCCTTCTACGACGGATACGGGCAGGAGGCGGTGTCGGCCGGAGCCGCGTTCGCGATGGCCCCCGAGGACCGCCTGTGCATCCTGCACCGCGACTTGGCGGCGCACCTGATCCGGGGCGTCTCCCCGGTTCGCATCTTCGCGCAGTACATGGGCCGAGCCGCCGGCGTCACCGCCGGCCGCGATGGCAACGTGCACTTCGGCGACCGCCGGCTCGGCTGCGTCGGCATGGTGTCGATGCTCCCCGACATGATGCTGGTGGCGGCGGGGATGGCGATGGCGTTCAAGCTCCGCGGCGAGCGCCGCTGCGCGCTGACGTGGTTCGGCGACGGCTCCACCTCGCGCGGCGACTTCCACGAGGCGATGAACTGGGCGGGGGTGCAGCGGCTGCCCGTCGTGTTCGTGCTGGAGAACAATCAGTACGCGTACTCGACGCCATTGGACAAGCAGTTCGCCGTCGATCCGGTGCAGCGGGCGGCGGCCTACGGATTCGCCGGCGTGACGGTCGACGGCAACGACGTCGAGGCGATGTTCGAGGCCACCCGCGAGGCGCGCGAGCGGGCGGTGGCCGGCGACGGACCGACGCTGATCGAGGCGGTGACGATGCGGATGCACGGCCACGCCGCCCACGACGACATGAAGTACGTGCCCAAGGAGCAGGTGCAGAAGTGGCGGCAGCGCGACCCGATCGAGCGCCAGGAGAAGCGCCTGCAGGCGCTCGGCATCGACGTCGACGTGATCCGCTCAGACGTCGGAGCCGAGATCGAGGCCGCCGCGGCCGAGGCGCTGGCCGGCCCGATGCCCTCGCCCGAGGACGTGCTCGAGGGGGTCTTCTGCGAGACAGAGGCCGAGCCGCTGAGCGACGGTCAGGCCCCGTGGAGCGGCTTCCGGCGGGCGGGGATCGGCGGTGAGAACTGATGGCGGTGATGACCTATCTCCAGGCGATCTCGTCGGCACTGCGTGACGAGCTGCGCGAGGACGAGCGGGTGCTCGTGATGGGCGAGGACATCGGCGTCTTCGGAGGCGCGTTCAAGGTCACCGACGGGTTCGTGGCGGAGTTCGGGACCGACCGGGTGATGGACACCCCGCTGGCCGAGTCGGCGATCATCGGCTGCGCGATCGGCGCGGCGGTCGTCGGGATGCGGCCGGTGTGCGAGATGCAGTTCGCCGACTTCATCTCCTGCGGCTTTGACCAGTTGGTCAACGTCGCCGGCAAGATGCACTACCGCCAGGGGCTCGCGGTCCCGCTCGTCGTCCGGCTGCCGTCGGGCGGCGGCTTCTCCGGGGGCCCGTTTCACTCCCAGAACCCCGAGGCGCTGTTCATGCACACCCCCGGAATCAAGGTGGTGGCCCCCTCGACCGCTGCCGATGCCAAGGGGCTGCTGCACGCCGCGATCCACGATCCCAACCCGGTCTGCTTCATGGAGCACAAGCATCTGTATCGCCGGGTCAAGGGCGAGGTGCCCGAGGGCGTGTTCGAGACGCCGTTCTCGGCGCGGGTGGCCCGCCCGGGCTCCGACCTGGTCGTCATCTGTTACGGGGCGATGGTCGACGTCGCGCTCGCGGCCACCGAGGACCTGGACGGCGTCTCGGTGGAGGTGCTCGACCTGCGGTCGCTCGTCCCTCTGGACGAAGAGGCGATCCTTGACTCGGTCGGTCGCTGCTCGAAGGTGGTGATCGTCGACGAGGCCAACGCGACCTGCGCGGCGGGAGCCCAGGTGGCGGCGCTCATCGCCGAGCGCGGCTTCGAGGATCTCGACGGCCCGGTCGTGCGGGTGGCGACGCCCGACGTCCCGATCCCGTTCTCACCGCCGCTGGAGCAGGCCGTGCTCCCCGGTGTCGACCGCGTCCGGGAGGCGTGCCGTGAGCTCCTCGCCTACTGACACGCTCGTCGACGTCACGATGCCGCAGATGGGGGTCTCGGTGGCCGAGGGCACCGTCGTCGCCTGGCGCGTCGAGATCGGTGACCGCGTCGAGCCCGAGCAGACGATCTGTGAGATCTCCACCGACAAGATCGACACCGAGGTGCCGGCACCGGTGGCGGGGATCGTCGCCGAGATCCTCGTTGCCGTCGACGAGACGGTCTCGGTGGGAGCGGTGTTAGCACGCATCGGGAACGGCCCGGCTGGGGAGGGGATGGCCGGGGACGCGGGCGCTGACGCTCCGACGAGCGCCCCCTCCGCTCCGGCCGCGCCGACGAGCGCCCCCTCGCCCGCTCCGCCCGCTCCGGCCGCTGCGCACGCCCCGGGCCGCCGCTACTCCCCGGTCGTCTCCCGGATCGCCGCCGAGCACGGCATCGACCTGTCGACGGTCGCCGGCACGGGCCGCGGTGGACGCGTGCGCAAGCAGGACGTGCTCGCGGTCGTCAACGGCGACGGCGACGGCGACGGCGATGCGGGCGAGGGCGCGGGAGCGCCGCCGCCACTGCACATCGAGAGCCCGTACCGGCCCGACCCCATCCCGCACACCGTGGTGTCCTCGTCCGGGAATCGCCCGGCCCGCGCGGGTGACGCGCCCGTCGACGGCCTCTCCCGGATGCGCCGCCAGATCGGCGAGCACATGAAGCGCTCGCTGGAGACGGCGGCGACGTGCACCACGTGGGCCGAGGTCGACATGAGCCGGGTGGAGGCCGCCCGCGCCCGGCTCAGGGTGACTGCGCTGGCGTTCGTGGCCCGGGCGACGATCGACGCCCTCAGAGAGCATCCCGCGCTCAACGCCTGGCTCGACGGGGCGGGCGGGGACCGGTATACCCGCGTCGACGACGTCAACCTGGGGATCGCGGTGTCGCTGGGCGATGACGGGCTGATCGTCCCGGTGATCCACCGCGCCCACGAGCTGTCGGTGGAGGGGCTGGCGGCGCGGATCAGGGACCTGGCGCGGCGGGCGCGGGCGCGGGAGCTGACCGCCGAGGACGTCCAGGGCGGGACGTTCACGATCACCAATCCCGGCCAGTACGGGTCGATCATGGCCACCCCGATCATCAACCAGCCCCAGGTCGGGATCCTCGACCTGGAGGCGATCGTCAAGCGCCCGGTCGTCGTCACCGACGCCGCCGGCAACGATTCGATCGCGATCCGGCCGATGACGATCCTCGGGCTGAGCTGGGATCACCGAGCGCTCGACGGCGCGCTGTCGGCCCAGTTCCTGGCCAGCGTGAAACGCGGGCTGGAAGGGCCCGCATCGTCGTGATGGACGAGCTCTGGGTCTGCCAGCTCGGGACGGTCGAGTATCACGCGGCGCTCGCGCTGCAGGAGCGCGTCCGGGCAGCGCGCCAGGCCGAGGAGGTTCCCGACGTGATGCTGCTGCTCGAGCACCCGCCCGTCTATACCCGCGGGCGGCGCTCCGCACCCGGCGAGCTCCCGCTCGGCGAGGACTGGTACCGGGCCCAGGGGATCGACATCGTCGATGTCGACCGGGGCGGCAGGATCACGTACCACGGCCCCGGTCAGCTCGTCGGCTACCCGATCGTGCGGGTCGACGACGTCGTCGGGTACGTGCGCACGCTGGAACGCGGAATCGTGGCCGCGCTGGCCGAGGAAGGGGTGTCGGCCCGGGCGCGCCCTGACGACGGCCCCGACTACACCGGGGTGTGGGTCGACGACCGCAAGATCGCCTCGCTCGGCGTCCACGTCGCGCGTGGCGTCACCAGCCACGGGTGGGCGCTGAACGTCGAGAACGATCTGGAGCCGTTCTCGTGGGTCGTCGCCTGCGGTCTGCACGGGGTGCGCATGACCTCGCTGATCCAGGAGACCGGCGGGGCGCCGGGCGTGATGCGCTGCGTGCGCAAGCGGGCCGGGTACGCGATCGCGCAGGCGCTCGGGCGCCGCCAGCGGCTCGTCTCGACGGCGCGGCTCGAGGCCGCGATCGGCGCCGTCGCCGCCCCCGCCTAACCCTCCGCGAGCAGGCCGGTCAGGAGGTCGATGACCGTGCCGGGCTCGTCGTGCAGCTGGCGCCAGGTGAGGCGGATGACCCGCCAGCCGGCCCGCAGCAGGCGCTGATCGCGCCGGCGATCGTGCTCGAAGGCCCGGCGGGTCCCGTGAAAGCGCCGGCCGTCGGTTTCGACGATGAGCCGGTGCCGGCTCCAGACGAAGTCGGCGCGCAGCGGTGCGTCGCCGTCGCCGAGGTCGAGGTGAACCTGGCGCTCGGGAGCGGGGAGCCGGGCGGCGGCGCACAGCGCCAGGAAACGCTCCTCCATGACGCTCTCCGCCGGCGCCACGCCCGGCGCGTGGTCGTCCAGCGCGTGGCGGAGGTTGGCGACGCCGGCGCTCGTGGGGTTGCGCCGGAGCTGGTCGGTGAGCGCCCGCACGTTCAGGACGTTCATGGCCTCGGCCTGCTCCAGGGCGCGGTCCACGCGGTCGCGTGAGACGACGCCCGCGAGGTCCAGGAGCGTCCGGGCGACGTTCGTGCACGGGATGCCGTCGACGATGGTCGTGTCCGCCGGGTTCAGCGTGCGCGAGCGGTGGATCTCGACGCCCGCGACGCGACGGTGGGTGGCCGTCATCACGTCGATCGCCGCCCGATGGGAGGCCCGCAGGTCCAGGAGGTCCGCGGCGGACCGGTGTGAGAGCACCGCGCCCGGGCCGCTGGCGAGGATGGCGGCCATCAAGCGCCCCTTGCGGGTGAGCAGCCCGACCGGGGTGAGGGCGTAGACGCCGCGGTGGATGCGATGACAGCCGTCCCGCCCGGGCTCGCTTGTAGACCGCCTCGCGGCCGAGCCCGATCTCAGCGAGCCGGGTGAGGGTGATGACGCCGTGCTGCCGGGCGACCGTGGAGGCAACCTTGGCGTCTAAGTGTCCTCCTGGTCCACTTTCACGCCAACCCTGGGACATGGGTCCAAGCGTGCCGAAAAACCAGTGCGGCGTGGGTGACGAAAGCTTCGGAGTAGCCTTAACTTCGTGACGAATCGGCAACACGCGACGCGATCCCGGAGCAACCCCGGCGGAATCGCCGACGTGTTGACCGTGCTCGGCTCCGAAACGCAGCCGCACCGCGGCCGCAAACCACCGTGGTTCAAGGTCCCCGCCCCCGGCGGCGCGCGCTACCGCGAGCTCCAGGAGCTGATCGAGTCCGAGAACCTGCACACGGTCTGCCGCGAGGCGGCGTGCCCGAACATCGGCGAGTGCTGGCAGCGCGGCACCGCCACGTTCATGATCCTCGGCGACACCTGCACGCGACGGTGCGGGTTCTGCAACGTCAAGACGGGCAAGCCGACGTGGAACGACCCGCTGGAGCCGGCACGGGTGGCGCGGTCGGTCGCCAGGATGGGCCTCCGTCACGCGGTCATCACGAGCGTCGACCGCGACGACCTCCCCGACTACGGCGCGTCCGCGTTCGTCGGCGTCATCCGCCAGATCCGCCGGCAGTCGCCGAGGACGAAGATCGAGGTCCTCACCCCCGACTTCCGTGGCGCCGAGATGCCGCTCGTCAAGGTGATCGCCGAGCGTCCCGACGTGTTCAACCACAACGTCGAGGTCGTGCCCCGGCTCTACCCGGTGGCCCGGCGCGGATCGACGTGGGAGCGCTCCAAACGTGTCCTGCGCAACGCGAAGGAATTCGGCGGTGACGAGGTCACCACGAAATCGGGGCTCATGGTCGGCCTCGGCGAGACGTTCGACGAGATGGTCGACGCGCTCGGTGAGCTACGTCAGAACGACGTCCAGGTCCTCACCGTCGGCCAGTATCTCCGCCCCACCGAGCGCCACCTCCCGATCGTCCGCTACTGGCATCCCGACGAGTTCACGGCCCTCGAGGCTGCCGCCTACGCGCTTGGCTTCGAGCACGTCGCGGCGGGCCCGCTGGTGCGCTCCAGCTACCACGCCGACCAGCACGTGCCCCAGTCCGAGCCCGGGTTCGGCCCGCTGCGTCAGGCGGTGACGGCATGAGCCGTCGCCGCGCCCTGCTGATCGCGCTCGCCGGGGTGGCGATCGCGCTGATCGTCGCGCCGGCGGCGCTGGCCGCGGCCGGCGGCGGCTCCTCCGGCTTCTCCGGCGGCGGGGGCGGCGGCGGCGGCGGTCACGGCAGCGGCTTTGCCATCTACATCCTCATCGACCTGCTCATCCACATCGCGCGTGCTCGGCCACGGTCTCGGCGCGCTCGTGCTCATCGGGCTGGCGCTGCTGTGGTTCTTCGTCACCCGGGTCGTGCCGAAGATGCAGGAGTCCTATGCCACCCGCGCGGCGCAGCGCAGCGGGGGCGCCCACAAGCCCTCCAAGCGCGAGCGGCGCGTGGAGCTCGCCGCCGCCGAGGCGGCCGAGGAGGACCCCGAGTTTGCGCCCGAGCGGGTCCGTGCGGCCGGCCGTGACCTGTTCATGGAGATCGAGAAGGCGTGGGACGCGGGTGACCGGATCCGCGATGCGCGGCCTCGTCGCCCCGGACCTGCTCGTGGAGTGGGAGCGGCGCCTCGACGACTTCCAGCGGCGCGGCTGGACCAACCACGTCACGCCGCTGGGCGAGCCCAAGGTGGAGTACGTCGGACTCACCCGCACCGGCGATCACGACACCGACCGCGTCGTCGTCAGGATCGACGCCCGGCTGCGCGACTATGTGGTCGACCCCTACGGGCGCCATCTCAAGCGCCGCGGCCAGCTGAGCGAGACGACCCGCCTGCGCGAGTTCTGGACCCTGCAGCGCCGGGCCGGCCATTGGCTGCTGGCGTCGATCGAAGCGGGCGGCGAGGGCAAGCATGCCTTCGACGAGCAGATCGTGGGTACGGCGTGGGCCGACGAGCGCGGGATGCGCGATGCCGCCCTTGTCGAGGGCGCCGTCGCCGATGCGGTCCCCGAGGGGACGAGCATCGCCGAGGTCGCCGACCTGCAGTACGACGGCGATGCGCACGCGGCCGCCATGGACCTCAGCCTGGCCGACGGCCGGTTTGCTCCCGACGTGCTCGAGGTGGCGGCGCGACGCGCGGTCGATGCCTGGGCTCAGGCGGTTGACGGCGACGACGCCCGGCTGAACGCGATCGCGACCCCCGGCGCCAAGCGCGAGCTTCTCTACGCCGGCGATACCAGCGGCGCGGTGCGGCTCGTGGTCCGCGGTCCGGTGGTCAACCGGATCCGCGTCGTCAACCTCGACGCCGGCGCCCACCCGCCGACGATGACGATCGAGGTCGACCTCAGCGGCCGGCGCTACATCGAGAACCGGGACACGGCCGCGGTGCTGGCGGGGAACCGGACCCGGAAGGTCAGCTTCACCGAGCGCTGGACGCTGAGCCTGACCGACGACGACCGCCAGCCGTGGCGGATCACCGCGGTCGGCGACCCGGTGGGCCTGGCGTAGGCGGGCGCGGCTGCGCCGAGAGGCGCGACGAGGCGGGCGCATCCGACCGCGCACTCCTTAAGCTGCTCGCGGCGCGTGATCCCATTCAAGGACAACATCCGCAACGACCGGTTCCCCGTGGTGACGGTGGGGCTGATTCTCGCCAACATCGTCGTCTACGGCCTCGTGGTCGCCCGGGGCGGCTCACTGATCAGCGGTCCCGACGGGCACGAGCTCGCCGTGTACGGGGCGATCCCCCACGCGTTCACGATCAAGGCGGCGTTCACCAGCCTGTTCGTCAACGCGTCGCTGCTCCAGCTCGCCGGGAACATGCTGTTTCTGTGGATGTTCGGCAACACCGTCGAGGACTCGATGGGCTCGGCCCGCTTCCTCGTCTTCTATCTCGCCGCCGGTCTGACGGCGGTGGGCCTGCTCGTCGCCCTGGATCCGGGCGCGACGGCCCCGACCGCGGGTCCGGCGGGGGCGATCGCCGCCGTGATCGGCGGCTACGCGGTGATCTACCCGCGGGCCCGCGTGCTCTGGCTGGTGCTGATCCCGCTGCTTTCGGGGGTGATCGAGGTGCCGACGCTCCTCATGGTCGGCCTGTGGCTGGCGATGCAGGCGGCGTTCGGCAACGGACTCGCTCCCTACCTCGCCCACGTCGGCACGCTCCTGCTGGGCGCGCTGGCGATCCGGCTGGTGGCGACACGGCGCAAGCCGACGCCGCCCACTGCCGCAGCCTACCGATGAGGCTGGTCCTGCTGGCGGTCGTGGTGGTGTTCACGGCGCTGATTGGCTTTCTCACCGTGCTCGACATGATCCATCACGGCGTCAGCTGGCTCGACGTGCTGGCGGTCCTCGTCGTGATCCTGTTCGCGACCGGAATCGTGGGCGCGTTGCTGCAGCGCCCCAGAGAGTAGATTCGACCGGGTGACAGAGGTCGCCCCCCGGGAGAGGCTGCTCACCGCCGCGTACGAGCTGTTCTCGTGGCACGGCGTGCAGGCGGTCGGAGTCGACGCGATCATCGATCGGTCAGGGGTCGCCCGGCAGACGATGTACCGCCATTTCCGCTCCAAGCAGGACCTCGTGCTCGCGTTCATGGAACGCCGCGAAGAGCTGTGGACCTATGGCTGGTTGGCCGCCGCCGTCTGCCGCCGGTCAGACGATCCGCGGGAGCGGCTGCTGGCGATCTTCGACGTGTTCGACGAGTGGTTCCGGGAGCCGGGGTTCGAGGGCTGCTCGTTCATCAACGTGATGCTCGAGCATCCCGGCGAGGAGCATCCGCTCCACCGTGCCGCGGCCGCACACCTGGCGCGCATCCGCGTCTTCCTGGCCGAGCTCGCTTCGCAGGCCGGGGTGGCGGATCCCGCGGCGTTCGCCCGGCAATGGCACATCCTGATGAAGGGGTCGATCGTCGCCGCCGCGGAGGGCGATCGCGACGCCGCCCGGCGCGCCCAGCAGATCGGCGCAGCGCTGCTGTCCGCAGACGTTGCGTTCAGACGGGACGGGCGAGGAAGTGCGCGCGGCGAGCGGGATCGCGGGGTAGGGGTTTGCCTTCGCCGGTCCCCACGAAGCCGAGCCGCTCGTAGAACGGCGTCGGGTCGCCCTCGGCGGTGACGACGCCGACGCGCACGAACCGGCCGCCGTGGTCCGCCGCCCACGCCCGGACCGCCGCGACCAGCCGCTCACCGATCCGCCGGCCGCGCATCGCCGGCTCCACCCACATGCCCCACAGCTGCGCGATCCCCTGACCGCGGTCATGCCATTGCCCGGCGGCCATCCCGACCCAGCGCTCGCCGTCAACCGCCACAAAGATGACGATCGCGTCGGCATGCTCGCTGCGCTCCGCGAGCTCGAACCAGCGATCTGTCGGGAGCGCGGCCTCCTCCCTCGCCGTCGAGGCGAACGCCTCGGGAGCGTCGCTCAGCGCGCGCAGCCGGAGGTCACGCAGGCGATCCGCGTCGGCCGCGCCGAGCGCGCGGACCTCGGTCACCAGGTGGCCCCGTTCGTACGTACGAACGGAACCACTACGCGATCAGGTCGACGTCGATCGGATCGAAGCGCGCGAACCGATCGAGATCCCGGACGCGCTCAAGGACGGCGGAGCTGTCGATCGACTGCAGCCCGTCGGTCCCGAACTTCTCGACGTTGAACGACGCCAGCGCGGTGCCGTAGGCCATCGCGTTGCGCAGGACGGCGCCGGTCAGCGGCCGGTCGATCTGATTGGCGATGAAGCCGACGAAACCGCCCGCGAACGTGTCGCCCGCGCCCGTCGGATCGACGACAGTGTGGAGCGGATAGGCGGGGAGCGCGAAGAAATCGTCCTTGGTGATCAGCGCCGCGCCGTAGCCGCCCTGCTTGGCGACCACGATCGCCGGTCCGGAGCCGGGCGGGTCGGGGTTGAGGATCGCGTGCGCAGCGGAGATCAGGTTGGGCTTGCCCGTCAGCTGGCGCAGCTCCTCGTCGTTGAGGACGAGGCAGTCGACGCGCGCGATGATCGCCTGCAGCTCGTCGCGGGCGATGTCGATCCAGAGGTTCATCGAGTCCAACGCGACGAACTGCGCCGCCTCGCACTGCTCGCGGACCTGGAGTTGCAGCCCCGGCTGGATGTTGGCGAGGAACACGACCTCCGAGGTCCGCGACGCATCCGACAGCTTCGGGACGAAGTGCTCGAACACGTTGAGCTGCGTGTCGAGCGTCTCGCGGGTGTTCAGGTCCCAGCCGTACCTCCCCCGCCAGAAGAACGTCTTGCCGCCCTGAACGCGCTCGACGTCGTCGATGTTGGACCCGCGGGTCCGAAGGATCGCCATCTCCGCGTCGCCGAAGTCGTCGCCGACGGGCCCGACGATGGCCACGGGATCCAGCAGTGACGCCGCGAGGGCGAAGTGAGTGGCGGCGCCACCGAGCATCCGGTCACGCGTCCCGAACGGGGTTTCGACGGCATCGAACGCGATCGAGCCGACAACCGTGATGCTCATCGCATCACCGTGAGCGGCTCGGCTGCGTGGTCAACGGGTACGGCCGGATGGGGGTGGCCATCGTCATGATTCGCTTTCTGTCGGTGCGTTGGACGGCGGCCGCGCAGGTTAGCGATCGCCAGCCCACCGCCGGGCCGAGGTGGCGCCGCCCGGCGCTGGCGCCACCCGCCGGGGACGTAGGTTGACGCCGCGGTGGGCGCGGGTATATGTTGGCCGGAGGGAGATCGATCAGTCTGATGCGGCGCGCCCGGACCGCACTCGGCGCTCCGCCCGGAGAGGCGATCCACCACCATCCCACGAGGAGAGACAGCGTGCCCATTCCCACCGAGCTGGTCGGATCCCTGCCGCGCCCGATGCAGTTGCAGCAGGCATACGCCGATTACGACGAGGGCAAGATCGCGTTCGAGGAGCTGCAGGCGGCCCAGGACGCCGCCGCGGAAGACTCGATCAAGCGGCTCGAGGCCACCGGCGAGCCGGTCGTGACCGACGGCGAGCAGCGCGAGTCGAGCTTCGCCACCTACAACATCACCGACACCCTCGCCGGCACCGGGCTCGCCGACGGGCTGGCGGGTGATGGCCAGTTCTTCGCCATCTTCGACGATGGCCACAACCGGCAGTTGCCGCGGATCACCAAGGGGCCGTTCCGGTACAAGACGTATGCCTCCGAGTACGTCGCCAAGAACAAGCAGATCGCGTCGCACCCGGTCAAGCAGGCGGTCATCTCGCCATCGATGATGATGCTGCTGTATCCGCTCGAGGGCGAGATCGACGGGTACTCGCGGGATCAATTCCTCGAGGATTGCGTCAACGAGGCCGAGAAGGACATCCGACAGTGCTTTGACGCGGGCGCCGTGCGCGTGTCGGTCGACTTCACCGAAGGACGACTGGCCAACAAGAACGACTCCCGCAATCCGTGGACGGGCAAGAACATGCTGCAGGAGTTCATCGATCTCAACAACCGCCTGTTCGCACGGTTCAGCGCCGACGAGCGCAAGAACATCGGCATCCACACCTGCCCGGGCGGCGACTGCGACTCGGTGCACTCCAAGGAAGTCCCCTACGAGATGCTGCTGGAGCACATGTTCGACATGAACGCGGGCTACTTCCTGATCCAGTGCGCGTCCGAGGAGGATCGGGAGAAGGTCTACGAGCTGTGCGGCAAGTACAGCCGCGAGGATGCCGACGGCGTCGCCCAGGTGTGCTTCATGGGAGTGATCAATCCGCTGACGCCCGAGGTCGAGTCGCCCGAGCACGTACGTGACGAACTGGTCACCGCGGCCAAGCACATCCCGGTGGCGCGGCTGGGAGCCACCGACGACTGCGGCTTCTCGCCGTTCAGCCGCGATGTCAAGCCCAACCACGGCTCTCCTGACTTCGCCCGTGACGTGGCGATGGAGAAGATCTCCAACCGCCTGGCGGGGGTCAGGCTGGCGTCACAGGAGCTTGGCGTCTGACGCCCGGAAACGGGTTTGACGCCTGCGCACCGGTCACCGGGCCGTCACGGCCCGGTGACCGCTTGCTATCAACCGCCGCGTGCCGCTGCGCGCGATGCCCCACCTCGGAGGCCGGGTCCTCGTCGACTATCTCGGTGCGACGGTCGGCGGGACGCTGAGCCGCGTCGATGACGACGGACGGCGACTGGAGGTGCTGACCGAGGATGGGGCGGCGCTCGTGTTCATGCTCAACCGGGCGACCGCGACGTTCACCGCGGACGGGAGTCCGACGGGCGCGCGGCTGCGGTTCGTCGATCACGCCGCCTGAGACGCGGCGCGTCCGGAGGCGAGCGCGCCGAACGCGCGAAACATGGGGCGTGCCGCTGCGATCTGCCGCGCCAGGTGGGCGCGACTGTCGGCGCGAAACCGGTCGATCTCGTTGCCCGCCGCCTCGACCTCGGCCACGTCGACAGGGTCGGTGAGCCACTCGGTGAGCAACATGTGCGCCGTCAGCTCGAGGTGAGCCTGGCTGCCCCAGGCCGATCGGCCGATCCGAAACAGTGCGGCGCCGGGGCCGCCGGTCGTCCCGAGCGCCACCGCGTGCGCCGGGGCTTGGATCATGTCCTCGTGCCAGGCGAGCACGGGCAGGGTGGCCGGGAAGCCGCCGAACAGGGGATCGTCAGCTGCCGCGGGCGCCATCGCCAGCTCCGGCCAGCCGGCTTGCATGCGCCCCATGGCCGTTACCCGGCCTCCGGCGGCGACCGCCAGCAGCTGAGCCCCGAGGCACATGCCGAGCACCGGAACGCTGCGGCGCAGCGCCGCGGCAAGCAACCTCACCTCGGCGGCGAGGAACGGATCGCGCTCGACGCGGGTCGCGCTCTGGCGACCGCCGAGCGAGACGATGCCGGAGATCTCGTCGATGCGCGGGAGCGGCGCCCGATCTCGGGGGTTGCACGTGATGACCTCACTGCCGCCGTCCCGCAGACACGCGCGGACGATCCCGACCGCTCGGTCGGGAAGGTGGGTCACGATCAGGGTCGGCTGCACGCCCGAGCAGAATAGAGCCGCCGGCGCGGTGGGATGCGGGGGCGCCGAAGCTCGCCGACATGACAGGCTATGTGGATGCGCCGCCCTCATCCACCGCGACACGCACATCGACCGCGCCCGGCGGCGCCACCTCGGCGCATGCCGACGGACAACAGCGATCATGCCTGAGGCCACCATCTCCCGCATCGCGATCGTCGGCGCCGGATTCATGGGCTCGGGCATCGCCGAGTCGGCCGCCGCCGCCGGGCTCGACGTGACCGTCTACGAGCCCCAGGACGCTCCGTTGCGTCGCTCGCGCGCGCGGCTGGCCGAGTCGGTGGACCGCGCGGTCGCTCGCCACAAGCTGACCCGGAGCGACGCCGAGGAATTGGTCGGCCGCATCGCCTACACGACCGAGCTCGACGACCTCGACGGCGTCGACGCGGTGCTCGAGGCGGTGACCGAGGATCCGCGCCTCAAGGGCGAGCTGTTCGCCCAGCTCGACGAGCGCCTGCCCGACGCGCGGTTCCTCGCCTCCAATACGTCATCGATCCCGGTCGCCGAGCTGGCGGCATGGACCCGGCATCCCGGGCGGGTGCTCGGTCTGCACTTCTTCTCCCCGGTCCCGGTGATGCGCCTCGTGGAGGTCGTCGTCGCCCTGGACACCGCGGAGCCGACCGTCGCCGCCGCCGAGGAGTTCGCCACGCGGCTCGGCAAGCGCCCGATTCGCACGAAGGACCGTTCCGGGTTCATCGTCAACATGCTGCTCGTCCCGTACCTGATGGCCGCGGTGCGCATGTACGAGGAGGGGTTTGCCTCGCGCGAGGACATCGACGAAGGCATGCGACTCGGGT
This sequence comes from uncultured Solirubrobacteraceae bacterium, assembly GCA_963731395.1. Classification (GTDB taxonomy): domain Bacteria; phylum Actinomycetota; class Thermoleophilia; order Solirubrobacterales; family Solirubrobacteraceae; genus Palsa-465. The sequence goes on along the minus strand of CAVSVH010000020.1, from coordinate 7,901 downwards.
GCGGGCACCCGATGGGACCGCTGACCCTGTGTGACTTCATCGGGCTCGACGTGCTCTACGCGGTGTGCGACTCGCTGTACGAGGAGTTCAAGCAGCCCGAGTACGCGCCGCCCCCGCTGCTCAAGCGCATGGTCGTCTCCGGCCATCACGGGCGCAAGGCCGGCAAGGGCTTCTACGAATACGAGTAGGAGTCGCGTGCCGGTGCTGACACGAGCCGACATCGCCGCCGGGGCCCGCCGGCTGTCCGACGACGGCTACGCGTTGCGGCTCGTCTCCAACCGGGCTGTGCTGGAGCGGCTGAACCTGGCTCCGTTCGGGCTGCCGCTGACGACCGCGGATCTGCTGGCGGCACCGGGCGCCGACTGGTCGGTCGACGATCTCATGCGCGTCTACAACGTGCTCAACGCCACGGCGTTCGGCGACAAGGGGATTCCGTTGCAGAATTGGGTGATGATCGATCTCGGCCTGCTGCCGTCCGCGTTCGTGCTGATCACGCTGCCCGTCGCCCGCGCCGCGGCGGCAATGGCCGGTGATGGGGATCGCCCGCCCGGGCATGGCCGGGCGCGGCGGGTGCTGTCGGCGGTGCTCGACGAGGCCGCGCGGCTCGCTTATGCGGGGCCGATCCCGGTGGCCGGATACTGCGCGGCGCCGACCCCGACGCCCGGCAGCTGGGTGGGGTGGTCGCTGTGCTCGGCGATCCCCGGGATCGGCACGACCGCCAAGGGGCTCGGCCTCGAGGTGTATCGCGCCCGGACGCTGACCGGCATCGCCCAGTTCTCGGACCTGGGGCTGCGCGTGCACCGCAAGTTCGGGCGCATGGAGGTGCTGCGAGCGGTCCTCGACCTGCATCCGGTCGCGCACACGATGGTCTACCGGACCGACGTATACGAGTCCGACGCCGAGACCACCCCCACGATGTGGATGGACTGTCGCGATCTCGCCGCGCAGCGCGAGATGCAGGCTCGGCTCGACGCGGGCACGAGTCGCTTCTACGTCCTGTCACCCGGCCTGGTCGACGACCGGGTCCCGATCCTGGAGTGCAATTGACCTCGTCTCACCACTCCCGCCATTTCGTCCTCGCCTTCTCCGGCGGACTGGACACCTCCTACGCGCTCGCCGTGCTCGTCGACCGCGGCGAGCGGGTGACGACGGTCACCGTCAACACCGGCGGCTTCCCGCTCGCGGATCTGCGCGAGATCGAGGAGCGGGCGCAGCGCCTCGGCGCCGCCGAGCACGTCGTCATCGACGGCCGGGCGCGCCTCTACGAGCAGTTCGTCTCCTACATCCTGAAGGCCAATTACCTGCGCAATGGCGTGTATCCGTCGTGCGTCGGGGTGGAGCGGATGCTCCAGGCCGAGGAGGTGACGAAGGTGGCGCTGGAACGGGGAGCCGATGTCATCGCCCACGGATCGACCGGCGCCGGAAACGACCACGTGCGCTTCGACGCAGTCATCAAGGCGCTCGCCCCCAAGCTGGAGATCGCGGGGCTGATCCGCGACGAGCAGCACACACGCGAAGAGGAACGCGATTTCCTGCGCTCCCGCGGCCACGCCGTCTCGGACATCACCGCGAAGTACTCGTTCAACTTCGGGATCCTGGGAACGACGATCGGCGGCGAGGAGACGTACGGGTCATGGGAATACCTGCCCGAGGAGGCGTGGCCCACGACCCGCTCGATCGCCGACGCCTCCGAGCAGCCGGCCGAGCTCATCCTCGGCTTCGCCCGCGGGCAGCCGACCACGTGCGAGGTCGTCACAGGCCCCGCCGGCGACACCGACCTCGGCGAGCAGGGGATCGGGATCCCGGGGTACGACACGCTGGCGCGACTCAATCGGATCGGCGGTGAGCACGGGGTGGGCCGCGGGATCCACACCGGGCAGACGATCATGGGCATCGTCGGCCGGCTCGGGTTCGAGGCGCCGGGGATGCTGATCCTCATTGCCGCCCATCGGGAGCTCGAGCGGCTCGTCCTGACCAACGCGCAGCAGACGCTCAAGGCTTCGCTGGGGACGACGTTCGGAGACATGCTCCACGAGGGCCGGTACTACGACCCGCTGCTCGACGACGTTCGCGCGTTCCTGGACAGCTCCCAGGAGCGCGTCACCGGCGAGGTCCGGGTGCGGCTGCACAAGGGCAACGTGATCCTGCTGGGCTGCCGTAGCCCCTCCAGCCTGCTCGACGCGGGCAGAAGGCTGGGATCGACGTATGGGCACGGCTCCTCGCTATGGAGCGGCGAGGAGGCGCGTGCGTTCGCCCACATCTACGCGACGGCCGGGGTGCTGGCAAAGTCGACGGGCGGCGACGAGGCCTGACCGACAGCCACGCCTATCCGGCGGCGCCGACCGCCACGATCGCCTGCAACAGCGCCTCGAGACGCTCCAGCTCGTCGGCGGGGATCGACTCCGACAGCTGATGGGGGTCCCGGCCGCCGCTGGCGACCGCCACCACGTCGGTCGTGGCGGCGAGATAGTTGGCCTCGAGCGTCGCGGCGCGCTCCTCCTGCACCACCGACACTCCGGGCACGGCGGCGGCGGCTCGGATGACGAGCTCCAGGGCCCGCGGCCCGGCATCGGGCAACGGCGGGACCATCCGGCCCGGGTCGCGATCCCAGTCGTGCGCGGCGCCATGCTCGTCACAGACGCGCTTGACCGTGGTGCGGATCGCCGCCACCGTCGCCTCGATCTCGCTGACCGCATAGCCGCGGACCTCGCCGCGGACGAGCGCCCGGTCGGGCACCGAATTCGTCGGCGTCTGACCGAGTGCCGCCGTCACGGCGGCCGATCCGTCGGCGTCGGCGGCGACGCCGAGCGCCCGGAGCGACCGAGGACTGAGCCGATCGATCACGCCGCCGCCGACGATCGCGGCCACGCTGGCGCTGCCCCCGCCCGGCCGGCGGCCCAGCGGGAGCGCGGCGATGATCTCGGAGGCGACGCGGATCGCGCTCACGCCGGCCTCAGGGTTGGCGGCGGCATGGGCGGCGCGGCCGTGGATCGTGAAGCTGAACGTCGTCTGGCCGAGGGCACGGGCGATCACGGTGCCGATCGGGCGGCTGCCGTCGACGCAGAACGCGACGTCGACTGACTCAAGCAATGCCCGGTCGATCAGGGCAACCCCCATCCGGCCGCTCTCCTCACGACAGGTGAACGCCGCAACGATCGTCGGGCGGCTGCTCTGGGGCAGCGCGGCCCCGGCGGCGCACACCCGCATGGCGGCCGCCACCGCCGCCTTGTTGTCGGCGCCGAGGATCGTGTCACCGGCGGAGCGGATCACGCCATCACGATCCAGCCGCGGGGCCACCGGCGACGTCCCCGACTCGACCGTGTCCATGTGGGCGACGAACAGGTAGGTGGGGGCGCCGGGGGCGCCCGGGATGGTGGCGATCAGGTTGCCGGCGTCGGAGCCATTGACCTCGCCGGCGCGGTCGAAGTCAGCTGCCACACCGTGATGAGACAGCCAGTCGCGGATCTGCTCGGCGAGCGCCCGCTCGCGCCCGCTCGGCGACGGAACCGCGACCAGCTCCAGGAACAGATCGATGATCGGCGCGTCCCGACTCAGCACGCGGGGCAGGTTACCCGCGCCGTGCGCGCGAGCCGCCCGTGCCGCGCCGGTCGTCGTGCCGGCGGCCTACGTGGCGACCGGGGCCGAGCTCAGCTCATCCGCGACCTCGTCGGCGGTCTTCACCTCTGAGAACATCGGGTAGTCGAACTTGATCGCGTTCTCGTGCTCCTCGGGCGACGTGGCGGCGACGCAGTCCGACAGCGTGATCACCTGGTAGCCCTTCTCGTACCCGGTGCGCATCGTCGACTCGACGCAGCAGTTGGTCAAGAACCCGCCGAGCGCGATCGTGGTGATGCCGCGCGCGCGGAGGATGAAGTCGAGGTTGGTGGTCGCGAACGTGTCGAGCCCGCGCTTGCCCTCGACGACGACGTCGCCGGCCTGCGGCGCGAGCGCGTCGACGATCTCCGCGCCCCACTCGCCCTTGACGAACGCCGTCGAGTCGACGACGCCCTTGAGGATTCCGTACGGGAGCGGCGCGAGCTCGCCGTACCCGGGCGCGAACGTGATCGGGGCATGGACGATCGTGGCACCGGCCCGGCGAGCGGCGTCCACGAGGCGCCGCGTGTTCTCGATCATCCCGGTCTGCTCCATCACGTCGGCCACGGCGCCGTGCAGAGCGCCGCCATCGGAGGTGAAGTCGTTCTGGTACTCGATCAGGACCACGGCGGTGCGCTTCGGATCCAGCGGCATGGGAGCTCCTTAGCTCGGTGAGTACCTGCGCCGGAGACTTTAGAGGCCCGGCCCTACAATCCCGCGGCGTGAGGCTTCCCGGCCGCGAGCTTCAGGAGCTGCTCGGGCCGGCCGTACCGTCAGATCACGCGCGGCAGACGATCGCCGACCGCTACATCGAGCGCGAGCTCGGGCGCCCCCGAGGTCGTGCCTGGCGCGTGCTCGACCTCGGCTGCGGGTCGGGGAGCTCCGTGGACTTCTTTCGCGCCCGGGACCCGGAGGTGCAGTGGGTCGGGCTCGACGTCGCCGACCCCCACCAACCACAGACCCGCAGCGACGCGACGTTTGAGACGTTCGACGGGATCACGATCCCGTTCGATGACGGGAGTTTCGATCTCATCTACTGCAAGCAGGTCTTCGAGCACGTTCGCCACCCCAGCCCCCTGCTCGGTGAGGTGCGGCGCGTGCTCGCCGCCGGGGGCTACATCGCCGGCTCGACGTCCCAGCTCGAGCCGTTTCACTCGCTCAGCATGTGGAACTACACCCCGGTCGGGTTCTGCGAGCTGCTGCGAGAGAACGGATTGCGCCTGATCGAGGTCCGTCCGGGCATCGACGGCGTCACCCTGATCGCCCGGCGTCTCGTGGGCAGCGGGAGGCTGTCCCGGCGCCTATGGGGGCGGTGGTGGGGCGGCGAGTCGCCGCTGCACCGGGCGATCGACGGGTACGGACGGCTGCTGCGCCTCGACGCGGGCACGGTCAACGCGACCAAGCTCCTGTTCAGTGGCCAGTTCGCGTTCCTCGCGCAGCGGGTCGACCCGTGGGTTCCGGCGAGACGGTCTGGCAGGGCCCACTAGATCACGCGGATCGGAGCGCCGTCGCAAAACGCGGCGACGTCCTGCACCACCTGGGTGTACATGTGTCGGAATCCGGGGTCGCTGACGTACCCGAGGTGGGGCAGCAGCACCACGTTGTCAAGCGTGGTGAGCGGGTGGCCGGCGGGCAGCGGCTCTTCGTCGTAGACGTCCAGTCCGGCCGCCGCGATCGTGGCCTCGCGCAACGCGGCGACGAGCGCCCCCTCGTCGACAAGCGGCCCGCGCGAGGTGTTGATCAGTGCGGCGGTCGGCTTCATCCGGGCCAGCTCGTCGCTCCCGAACAGCCCCCGGGTGCGCTCGCTGAGCACCAGGTGGATGGAGAGGAAGTCCGCGCCGCGCAGCAGCTCATCCTTCGTGACGCGGGCGACCCCGAGTGATCTGGCGCGCTCGTCGCTCAGGTTCTCGCTCCAGGCGACGACGTCCATCCCAAAGGCCCGCGCCGGCGCCACCATCGTGGCGCCGAGGTTGCCCAGTCCCGCCAGCCCCAGCGTCGCGCCCGACAGGACGGCCGGGATTCCAAGCTGCCACTGGCCCGAGCGCAGCGCGCGGTCCTCGATCGTGACCCGCTTGGCGACCGCCAGGATCAGCGCCCAGGCCACTTCGGCGGTACTCGGCACGCCCGCCGGCCGGGGAGCGCCGGTCCCCTCGGTCCCACAGAACGTGATGCCCCGCTCCCGGAGACAGTCGACATCGACCGCGGCGTTGCGCATCCCGGTCGTGATGAGCAGGCGAAGCCGGGGAAGCTCGCTGATGACGGCGCGCGAGAACGCCGTGCGCTCCCGCATCGCCACCACGACCTCGAAGTCGGCGAGGGCCTGCGTCAGCTGCGCTCCCCGCATCGGGCGGTGAAAGAACTGCACCGCGACCTCGGAGCCCAGCGATCCCCAGTCGGCATAGCTGGAGGCTCGACACTGGTAGTCGTCGAGGACGGCCACGTGGATCACGGGCACAAGTCTTCCAGAAGCGCACCCGGGCCCGAACGGAGCTGGCCATGCTCGTTAAGGGATTGTGAGGATCCGCGCGTTTGGCCCCTGGGACATTGCGATCGCCCCGGCGGGGGCGCACTCTGAGACATCCGACGGGCGGCCGTCCCACGGCGCTACGCGGAGACAGGGACCACGACCACAAAAGGAGACAGCGGTGATCCGCCAGTCGAACATCCTCGTCGTCGCCAATCGCACCGCCCGCTCCGCCGGGCTCGAGGAAGCGCTGCGAGCCCGGCTCCAGGACGGACCGGCGACGTTCACGCTCGTCGTGCCGGTGGGACGGGGCACCGAAGCGCAGGCGAAGGCCCAGGAGCTGGCGTCGAGTCTCCAGGACGCCGGCTTCGACGTCGAGGGGCGCGCCGGCGACACCGATCCGCTGCGCGCCGTTCTCGAGGTCTACAGCCCGGCCAAGTTCGACGAGATCATCGTCTCGACCCTCCCCGCATGGGGATCTCGCTGGATGCGATCCGGGCTGCCACAGCGAATCGAGCGTCAAACCGGTGCGCTCGTTCGCCACGTGGAGGCCCGCGAGATGCCTGCGCCCCGGCCGGTGGCGTCCACGAGCGCCGCGTCCCCGCCGCACCCGCCGCGACCGTAGCCTGTCGCCCTGCTGCCCGAGCACGCAGCGTATTCCGCCTGAGCCGCTCCGCCGGCGGTATACGCCACCATGTGGACGCGATGACCCGGCGGGAGATCCACTCGTGGCTGATGGACATGGACGGTGTTCTTGTCAGGGAAGAACTCGCCATCACGGGCGCCGACGTGTTCATCGCCCGGCTCCAAACTCTCCGCAAGCGGTTCCTGGTGTTGACCAACAACTCGATCTACACGCCCCGGGATCTGGCGGCACGCCTGCGCGCCAGCGGCATCGACGTCCCCGAGAGTGCGATCTGGACCTCGGCACTGGCCACCGCGCGCTTCCTTGCCGATCAACGCCCGGGCGGCTCGGCGTTCGTGATCGGCGAGGCGGGACTGACCACGGCCCTGCACGGCGCCGGGTACACGCTGACCGAGCGCCGACCCGATTACGTGGTGCTCGGCGAGACCCGCACCTACAGCTTCGAACGGATCACCCAGCGATCCGTCTCATCGAAACCGGGTCGAGGTTCATCGCGACCAACCCGGACGCCACCGGGCCATCGATCGACGGCCCGCTGCCGGCAACCGGATCGGTCGCCGCGCTCATCAGCCGCGCCACCGGCGTCGACCCGTACTACGTCGGCAAGCCCAATCCGCTGATGATGCGATCGGCGCTGAACGCGATGACGCCCACTCCGAGACCGCCGCGATGATCGGCGATCGCATGGACACCGACATCGTCTGCGGCCTCGAAGCGGGGATGCAGACGATCCTCGTGCTGAGTGGCGTGACGACCCGCGACGACGCGGAACGCCACCCGTTCCGAGCCTCGCGGATCGTCGAGTCGGTGGCCGGTCTACTGTCGGAGCTCAAGGACTGATTTCCACTTCACCTGTCAGTCCGCCTGGCTTGCGGATAGGCTGCCACTCTTCTATTCGTGTTTTCCAGCAAGGAGTGAGGATGAACAAGTCGGAACTCGTCGAAGCGATCTCGAAGGACAGCGGCCTCACCCGCGCCGATTCCGCACGGGCGCTCGATTCGCTTCTCACCACCGTGACCAAGACCCTCAAGAAGGGCGACGACGTCGCGATCACCGGTTTCGGGAAGTTCTCGGTCGCCAAGCGCGGCGCCCGCACCGGCCGCAACCCGCAGACCGGCGCACCGGTCAAGATCAAGGCGTCCAAGAACCCGGAAGTTCACTGCCGGCGCCACGCTGAAGACCGCGGTCGCCGGACGA
>CAVSVH010000019.1:0-64581 GCA_963731395.1 uncultured Solirubrobacteraceae bacterium | reverse complement strand
AGCTAATCGCCCGTCGCCGGCGATTCTAACCGTAACGGCGCCACCGACCTGGGCGGGTTCAGACGACGCGACCGGCCTATTGTGAACCTCCGCTCGAGGGTCAGCGCTGCACCCTCAGTCTCTGCGCCAGCTCGAGCGCCGCCGCGGCCGAGGGGAAGGTCAGCTGGGCCCGGATTTCCTCGCCGACGGCGCTCACCTGCACCTCGCGCCCTAGTGCCGCCTCCAGCGCGTCGGCGATCTCGGCGATCGCCGCCTCTTGATCGGGGTGAAGCGCCCGCGCGCGGCGCCGGCTCGGAAGCGACGCGCCAGCTTCCGCACGTGTCGTGCGCGCGCGCTGCTCGAGCTCGCGCACAGACCAACCAGCGGCGATCGCCGAGTGGGCCAACCGGCGGCGATCGGAATGATCGGGCGCGAGCAGGAGCGCCCGCCCGTGCCCCTCGCTGAGCTCGCCTGCTTGAACCGCGGCGAGCGCGTCGTCTGGAAGGTCGAGCAGGCGGATGAGGTTCGAGACCGCGACCCGGCTGCGACCAACCCGCTGACCGACCTCCTCCCGGGACAACCCGAGCTCCTCCGTCAGCGCTGCGCACGCGCGCGCCTCTTCAATCGGGTTGAGATCCTCACGGGCCATGTTCTCGACAAGCGCCATCTCCAGCGAGGCCGCATCGTCGTGGTGGCGGACGATGGTGGGGATGGTGTCGAGCTCTGCGATCTGGGCGGCGCGCCAGCGCCGCTCTCCCGCGATGAGCTCATAGGTGCCGCCGGGGAGGGGACGCACGAGCACCGGCTGAAGCACCCCGCGGACCCTGATCGACTCTGCGAGCGCGAGGAGGCTTCGTTCGTCGAAGCTCTGGCGCGGTTGGTGCGGATTGGGAGCGATGATGTCGACGGGGAGCCGCCGCAGCTCCTCGGGCTCATCACGGGGAGCGACCGAGAGGATCGCCTCCAGACCTCGGCCCATGCCGCGCCGGCGCTCAGCCACGGGCCGCCACCTCCTTGGCCAGCTCGAAGTACGCGTCGGCCCCGGCGCAGTGCGGGTCATAATGGATCACCGGCTTGCCGAAGCTCGGCGCTTCCCCCACCCGCACGTTGCGCGGGATCACCGTGTCGAACACCAGTCTCGGGAAATGCCGCCGCACCTCGGTCTCCACGTCCTGGGCCAGGCGCGTGCGTCCGTCGTGCATCGTGAGCAGCATCCCGGCGACGGTCAGCCTCGGGTTGAGCTCGCGTTGGACGAGCGCCAGCGTGTCGAGCAGACCCGCGAGGCCCTCGAGTGCGAAGTACTCAGCCTGGACGGGCACGATCACGCGATCGGCAGCGACGAGCGCGTTGACGGTCAGCGGTCCGAGCGACGGCGGGCAATCCAGCAGGACGAAGGCAAAGCGATCGCGGATGGGCGCCAACGCATCGCGAAGCCGGTTCTCGAAGCCGACCGCCCGCGGCAGCTCGACGGTTGCCCCCGCCAGGTCGGGGCCGGCGGGAACCACGCTCAGGTGTGGAATGCTCGTGGTCACCACCGTGTCGGCGAGGGCGAGGTCGCCGATCAGGGCGTCGTACACGGTCGGCGTCATGTGCTTGTCCAGGCCGAGTCCGAGGGTCGCGTTGGACTGAGGATCGATGTCGATCAACAACGAGTCGTAGCCCGCCTCGGCGATGCACGCAGCAAGATTCACCGCAGTGGTGGTCTTGCCAACCCCCCCCTTCTGGTTGGCGATCGCATAAACGGTCCCCATCCGTTGCAAGCTAGCGGTGTCGACGGTCAGATCGGGCGGCGAGACGCCCGAGCGGGCGCTTGCGGGCGACCCCCGGCCGGCGCGGGAACCGGTCCGGCGTCGGAGAGACCTTGACCAGACGATGAAGGTGGCGATGCAGAGCGCCCGGATACGGCTCGACGGCTATTGGCGGCCGTACATCCAGGCCGAGTTCGGCGGCAGCGCGCGCCGCCCCGGCCTCCTCGGCGCGGTCGCGCCGGCCCCGCCACGCGACGAGCGAACCGCCCATCCGCAGCAGCGGCGCCGCATACTCCGCGACGACAGACAAGGGTGCGACGGCGCGCACCATAACGAGATCGTGCCGGCCCGTGCCCTCGGGCCATGCCTCGACGCGGGCATGAACAACCTCGATGTTGGTCACGCCGCAGGCCACAGCAGAAGCGGCGATGAAGTCGCATTTGCGGCCATTTCCGTCGATGAGGCTGACTCGGGCGTTCGGGAGCGCGATGGCGACCGGAAGGCCGGGAAACCCAGCGCCCGAGCCAACATCTGCGATCGTCACGGCGTCGCGGACATCCGACAGCTCCAGGACGATGAGCGAGTCGGCCAGGTGGTCGTTCAGAATCCCGTTCACGTCGGAGACGGTCGTCGGCGCAAACGGATCGTTCGCCACCCGCTGCAACAGAGTGGTGAGCGAATCCGCTGCGGCGTCATCGAGGCCGAATCGCGAAGCCAGGGCGTCGACGGCGTGCACGTCAGGCGTCGAAGGCCCCGACCGATCCGCTCTCACCGGTCTGCTCGCGGCCACGGCTGCGCTCCCGCTCGATCCCCTCGCGGTATCGATCACACATCGCGCAGAAGCGCTCGAAGCTGTACGTGTCGCGAATCGGCAGCAGGTCCTCCTCCAACAGCGGCAGAACATCCTCGACGAGCGCCCGCCCGCGCGCCATCCACTGATAGTAGGACCGCCCGGAATGATGGTAGGGGCCGTACAGCCGGCAACGCGGAAATCGAGCTTCGAGCCAGCGGAAGATTGCCTCGTGACGTGTGTGCATGCGCAGCACGACCTGTGGCTGGCGGCCGTCGCCACCGAACGAGCCCTCACCGGTGAGCAGTCCCGCAAGGAAACCACGATCGAAATCCGACAGTTCGGCCATGGCTGCGATTTGTAGCGAGCGTGTGTTTCACCGTCAAGAAAAACGTGAAACACGCTCGGTCTCGAACGACCCAGCTGTGGGAGCAGCGGCGTGTTAGTCGACAAGCGGGGCGACGACGAGCCGGCGCGAGGGCTCCTCGCCCTCGCTGTAGGTCTCGATCTCCCGGCGATCCTTCAGATGCTCGTGGATCACCTTGCGCTCGAGCGGGCTCATCGCCTCCAGTGGGACCCGCCGCCGGGTGCTGGTCGCCGTCTGCGCTGCCTGGTCTGCGGTGGCGCGCAGGACCGCCGCACGACGCTCCCGGTAGCCGGCGGCATCGACGAGGACCGACCGGCGCTCCGCCTGTCGGCCGCCGGCAATGCGGTAGGCCAGGTGCTGGATGGCGTCGATCGTCTGCCCGTGATGCCCGATCAACAATCCGAGGTCGTCGCCGACGTACTCGGCCCGCAGCCCATCGGACTCGTCGCGAACGGTCACCACCGCCTCCACGCCGGCAGCCGCGGCGATCCGCTCCAGCAACTCCCGCACGCGCTCGGCGGGACCCTCGACGGCCGAGACCACTATCGCCTCCGTCCGGACCGCTTCTTCTTCTTGCGTGGAGGTTTCGGAGGAGCCCCACGGGCTCCTGTGGTGACAGGCTGCTTCGCCTTGCCGGGAGGCTCCTTGGTGTCGCCGGAGGACTGTTTTCCGTTCCCGCCGGGGGACTTGCCGTTCCCGGCAGTCTGCGTGCCGTTCCGAGCAGGCTGCCTCGATTTCGCCGCCGGCGCTGCCGTCGCAGCCTGCTTGGGTCTCCGGATCAGCCCCGCGAGCCCGCCGGCGATACCCGACCCGTTGCGCTCGGAGGTGACGGATGTGCCGCCATCTGCCTTGCCGGGCGGGAGTGAGCGGCTTGCGCCGCCGCCACCGTCCCCGCCTCCACCGGCCGCCGCACTGGCATTGGCCGCCTGAATCGGGCCGATGCGGCGCTTGACGATGTACTGCTGGGCGATCGTCCACAGGTTCGTGGTGACCCAGTACACGAGCACACCGGCCGGGAAGCGGATCACGAACAGCACGAAGATCAGCGGCATGAACAGCATGATCTTCCGCTGGGTCGGATCCATCGTGGCGGCGGACATCATCAGGCTCGATCCCAGCTGGGTTCCGATGTAGAGCAGGATCAGGATGATCAGCGTCGCGCCGGCCGCCTTGTCGGTGATGTCGCCGATGAAGAGGAAGTTGGCTCCATGGCCAACCCCGCACGGGACATTGCCGTGGTGGCCGGCCGCGTGAGCCGCCGCCTGGACCTGCGGGCACACGTCCCCGCGCAGGCTCTCGCGGAGCATGTAGTAGAGCGAGATGAAGACCGGGAGCTGGGCCACCATCGGCAGACAGGAGCCGAGCGGGTTGACGTTGTTCTCCTTGTAGAACTTCATCATCTCCTGCTGCTGGCGCTGCTTGTCTTCCTTGTACTTGCTCTGGATCGACTTCAGCTCGGGCTGTAGTTGCTGTAACCGAGCCATCGACTTGATCTGCCTCACGGTCAGGGGCACGAGGCACGCGCGCACACTCAGCGTCAGCAAGACGATCGCCCAGCCCCATGACACGCCGACGCTGTTGTGAAAGAACTTGAGGACCGCCTCAAAGACATCGATCAGCGGCTGGAAGATGTTCGCGTCGAGAAACATGGTTAGACGATGGGGGCGGTCGCTCGCGGCTTGAACAGGCGTTGCTCCTCAACGGGATCAACGCCGCCGGGGCTCCATGGGTTGCAGCGCAGCAACCGCCAACCGGCAAGGACGAGCCCGCGGAGTATGCCGAATCTCTGAATCGCCTGCGCGGCATACTCCGAGCACGACGGGTAGTACCGGCATCGCTCTCCGACCAGCGGTGACAGGAGCATTTGGTAGGCGCGGATGGGGAGCACAACGAGCCGGCGGAGGACCATCAGCTCTCACCCACCCCGGGAACCCTGTCGATCAGCTCGCCGAGCGCAGTCTGGATTCCGGACAGTCCATCGCGCTCCGCCAGCCCCTTGGCGCCGGGGCGGGCAATGACGACGGCATCGGTCCCGACGGGGAGCCGGACGCTCTCCTGAGCAAAGGCCTCGCGCAGGAGGCGCTTGACTCGATTTCGCTCGACGGCCCCGCCGACCTTGCGGGACACTGACAACCCGAGGCGGGGTGACCCATCATTGGAGCCACTCGGAAACACGTAGAGGACGAGGTCACGACCGGCGTGGGATCGGCCGTGGCGAAACACGCGGTCGAACTCCGCGCTGCGCGAGAGTCGTCCTCGCCCGGGCCGTGGGCCGGTCGGAACCCTCCCGCCCGCCACGGGCATCAGACCGTCAGGCGCTTGCGGCCCTTTGCGCGCCGTCGCTTGAGGGTCAAGCGCCCTGCGCGCGTCTGCATGCGGGCGCGAAAGCCGTGGGTCCGGGCGCGTTTACGCTTCTTTGGCTGGTAGGTACGTTTCATCGCAATCGGTGGGCGCGATCCGGCCCGGTCTCGAACGACTCAGTATACGCAGCGTTCGTCAGGCCTCCGCCGCGTTCCGGGGCGCCATGGTTTTTCTCGCGCTTTGCGCCAACACACCGGCTCGGCTCGCCAGAAGGTCCGGGGCCCATTGGTATATTCGCCGACCCGGGGCGCGTTCCGCCTTGGCTCTCACCGATCGTTTCGTATCACTCCCGGGAGGGGTCGCTTGGCGTTGCCCGCGCAGCCCGACGCCGTGTCCGCTTGGCGCACGTTCAAGTCCGAGCTCCGGCGGGCCGTCGGCGAGTCAGCCTACGACATCTGGCTCGCGCCGCTGGAGCTGGAGACGTGGGACGGCGAGCTGATCACGATCAGCGCTCCCGCAGCGACCGGGAAGTGGCTGACGGGGCGCTTCGGAGCGGTTCTGCAGAGCTGCACGGTGAACGTGTTCGGCCCAGGCACACGCTTCACCTTCGCCGATATCTCGTCCACGGCCCCGAAGACGACCCCACCGCCGACGCCCGGTGAGTCCTCGAGTCTGAACCCGCGCTACCGCTTTGAGCAGTTCATCATCGGCGAGGGCAATCGTCTCGCTCACGCGGCCGCGCTCGCCGTCGCCGAGCTCCCCGGCCACGCCTATAACCCGCTGTTCCTCTACGCGCCGCCCGGGCTGGGCAAAACCCACCTCCTCCACGCGATCGGGAACTACGTGCTCGCTTTCGGTGGCGGAGCGACCGTCCGCTACGCCACCGCCGAGGCGTTCACGAACCACTTCATCTCCGCGCTCGGATCACGCTCGATCGACGCGTTCAAGCGCGAGTACCGGGATGCCGACGTGCTTCTCATCGACGACGTCCAGTTTCTCGCCAGCAAGGCGCGCACGGAGGAGGAGTTCTTCCACACCTTCAACGCCCTGTACGAACGCGGCCGGCAGCTCGTCCTCACCTGCGACCGGCTGCCCCAGGCGCTCGTCTCGATCGAGCAACGGCTGCGCGAGCGCTTCGAGGCCGGGCTCGTCGCGGACATCAAGCCGCCCGATCACGCCACCCGCGTCGCAATCCTCCGCAAGCGAGCGGCACTCGACAACATCTCGCTGGCCGATCCCAACGTCCTCGATCTGATCGCCGAACGCGTCACCCAGAACATCCGGGTCCTGGAGGGAGCGCTGATCCGAGTCGTGGCATTTCACTCGCTGACGCGCCGCCCGGTCGATCAGGCCCTCGCCACCGAGGTCCTCGACACGATGTACCCCGATCGACGATCGCGGGTCCCGTCGATCGGCGAGGTTCAGGCGATCGTTGCTCGCCACTTCGACCTCACGGTGGAGCAACTGAGCTCTCCCAGCCGGGTGAGCCGGGTGGCGTGGCCTCGTCAGGTGGCGATCCATCTCGCCCGCGATCTCACCGGCGCCTCGCTCCCCGTGATCGGCACCGCCTTCGGTCATCGCAGCCACGCGACCGTCCTGCACGCCTGCAAGCGCGTCTCACAGCGGTGCCGCGACGATCAGCACGTTGTTGACGAAATCGCGGCGCTTTCGGCGCTCGTCACCGGGGATCACGCCGACCGCGACTGTTGACAGACTTGGTCGTCGCCTCGCAGCAACAACTATCCCGCTATCTGCGAGCGACCGCCTACTTCTCCACAGCTTTTTTCGCTCTATGACTTCTAATTCCCTTCAGAGGTATTCATCGTGAAGATCTCACTCGAGCGCGACGTTCTGCTCACGCAGCTGCAGACCGTCAGCAGGGTGGCCTCGACTCGCAGCGCGATTCAGGCGCTTTCCGGCGTTCAACTCTCCGCCGAGACCTCAGCCTGCGAGCTGCGCGCCACCGATATGGACGTTGGCCTACGTGTGCCCCTGGCCGCCGACGTCGCGCGCGAGGGAACCGTCGTCCTCCCAGCTCGCCTGATGCTCGATGTGGTCCGCTCGCTGCCTGCCACGACCGTGAGCGTCGAGTTGCGCTCCGCTGAGCAGGACGTCGAGGTTATCTCCGGCAATGCTCGCTTCCACATCCGCGTCTTGCGCAGCGACGACTTCCCGCCGTTCCCCGAACCCGATCCGGAGACCGCAGTGGAGATGCCCTTCGATGCTTTCGTGGCGACCTCGCAGAAGGTGGCCGGCTCGGCGTCGCGTGACGAAACGCGACCCGTTCTGACCGGGATCCTCGTCTCGGCGTCGGAGCGGGAGCTGCGGATGGTCGCCACCGACTCCTACCGCCTCAGCGTCAAGGAGACGACGTTGGAGACGCCGCTGGCATCGGGGTTCGAGGTCAACGTCCCTGCCCGTGCGCTTCAGGAGCTGGCTCGGCTGGTCGCCCAAACCGGCGACGAATCGCTCACCATCAGTGTGCGCCAGAACCAGGTGCTGTTCACGCTTGGCCGCGTCGTTCTCTCATCGCGTCTCATCGATGGCCAATTCCCCAACTATCGCCAGTTGCTCCCGGACAGCTTCGAGCACGAGCTTCGGATCGCCGGCGCGGAGCTCACCGACGTCGTGCGCCGGGTGAGCCTGCTCGCGCAGAAGAACGCCCCCCTCCGCCTGGCATTTGCGCCCGGTGAGCTGACGGTCTCGGCGCAGACCCCGGATGTCGGGGAGGCGCTGGAGTCGATGCCGGTGGCGTTCCAGGGCGAGGCGCTGGAGATCGGCTTCAACCCCGAGTTTCTCCGCGCGGGCCTGGAGGCGATCGACGAGGGCGACGTGCTGCTGAAGCTGATCAGCCCGCTTCGCCCTGGTTTGATCGAGGCTGCGGATGAGAGCCGGTTTCAGTACCTGATCATGCCGATCAGACTGAACGTCTAACCGACGGGTGGGCTCGCCTCGTGCGCGTGGTGCGGATCGATGTCCGTGATTTCCGTAGCTACCGGCAGGCGAGCGCGGCGATCGGCGACGGACTGACGGTGATCACGGGCGCGAATGGAGCAGGCAAGACGAACCTGATCGAGGCACTGTACTTCGGCTGCACAGGACGCTCGTGCCGGACCACAAATGAACGTGAGGCGGTCCGGTTCGGCGAGCGCGCCACGCGGGTGGTCGTGGCGGCCGAGGCGCAGGACGGACCCCACGAGCTCTCGGTCGGGTTCGCCCCCGGGGAGCCGAAGCGCATGCGGGTCGACGGAGTGGCGGTGCAGCGCCTGCTCGATGTTGCCGATCGCCCCCTCGTGAGCGTGTTCCTCCCCGATCGCCTCGAGCTGATCAAGGGTGCGCCGGGAGTCCGCCGCGCCCACCTGGATCAATTCGTGGGGGCGCTGTGGCCGGCGCGAGTCGCCAGCCGGCGCGCGTATGCCCAAGCGCTGGCGCAGCGTAACGCGCTGATTGCCCGGATCCGCACCGGAGCCGGCAGCCGGCACTCCCTCCACAGCTGGGACACCCAGCTCAGCCGTCACGGGATCGCGCTGATGGGCGACCGCCGCCGCGCCCTCGACACGATCGGCGAGCCGTTCGCGCGGTGGTGCGCCGACCTGGGGTTGGGCGGCGAGCCGACGCTCCGGTACCGGCCTCGTTCCCGGGCGGGTACGGCGGACGAGCTCGCGGCGGAGCTGCGTGATCGCATCGACGGCGACCTCGAGCGCGGCTTCACGGGGCACGGCCCGCACCGCGACGACGTCGGCATCAGCCGGGAGGGGCGAGAGCTCCGGGCCTATGGCTCACAAGGGCAGCAGCGGCTGGCGCTGCTCGCGTTGCTTCTCGCCGAGCGCGACGCGCTTGCCATCCAGCGTCTCACCCCGCCCCTGATGTTGCTCGACGATGTCATGAGCGAGCTCGACCGCCAGCGCCGGCGCGCGCTCGTCGACCTGCTTCGCTCTAGCGCCGGCCAGTCGGTGATCTCCGCCACTGACCTGGACCAGGTTCCCGGCGCCTCCGAGGCCGGGGTGACGCGACTGGCCGTCGCCGATGGCCGAGTGCTCGCCGAGGCGGTCGCAGCATGAGCCATCGGCGCTCCCCGCGACGGCTTGACGAGGCCCTTTCGCTCCTGACCGATGACGTTGCGCCGCAGACCGTGCTCGCCGACGTCCAGCGGGCGTGGCCGGAAGCCGTGGGACCCGTGATCGCCGCTCAGGCGGAGCCGACGGGGAGCCGCGGCGGGGTGATCACGGTCGCGTGTTCAGCGTCGGTCTGGGCCCAGGAGCTCGATCTCATGGCTCCGCAGATCATCGCTCGCCTCAACGACAGGCTCGGCGGTCGCGACGTGTCGCGCCTGCGTTGCATCGCGGTCGGTCGCTGACCCCCCGGGAGCAGAATTTTTCCGTGTTTTGCAGGTAAAAGGATCCCGAGAGGGGGGCGGTTCCGACCTGTCCTTGTGCTATTGTGATGTAGACAATTCCTCACGCCCCGGTGCGCCTGGATCGGCACTTGACCGGGGCGTCTCAACGTCATCGGAGGATCGTGGCGAACGACGACGGCGTCCCTGCGGGCGCCAGCACCAATTCCAGTTACGACGCTCAGGACATCACCGTGCTCGAAGGACTCGAGGCGGTCCGCCGGCGTCCCGGCATGTACATCGGCTCGACCGGTGCGCGAGGCCTGCACCATCTCATCTACGAGGTGGTCGACAACTCTGTTGACGAGGCACTCGCGGGTCACTGCTCGGAGGTAACGGTCACGATCCATCCCGACAACTCGGTCACGGTCATCGATGACGGTCGGGGCATTCCGGTCGCGATCATGGCGAAGGAGCAGCGCCCCGCGGTCGAGGTCGTCCTGACCGTGCTGCACGCCGGCGGCAAGTTCGGCGAGGGCGGTGGGTACAAGGTGTCCGGCGGGCTCCACGGTGTCGGCGTGTCGGTGGTCAACGCGCTGTCCGAGCGCCTCGACGTCGAGGTCCGCCGCGACGGGCACGTGTTTCGCCAGTCCTACGCGCGCGGCAATCCGCAGACCGACTTGGCCAGGGGCGAGGCGACGTCGGAGACGGGAACCAAGATCACATTCCTTCCCGATGCCGAGATCTTCGAGTCTCTGGAGATCGACTTCACCGTCATCGAGGAGCGGATGCGGGATACCGCGTTCCTGACCGGGGGCCTGCGGATCACGATCATCGACGAGCGCGACGAGGGTAAGCGGGCCGAGTTCCAGTACGAGGGCGGGATCAAGGACTTCGTCGCCTACCTCAATCAGAACAAGGACCCGATCCAGAAGAACATCATCTACTTCGAGGGTGAAAGCTCAGAAGGGGAGGGTGCCGTCGAGGTCGCGATGCAGTGGAACTCCTCCTACCAGGAGTCGGTGTTCTCGTTCGCCAACAACATCAACACGATCGAGGGCGGATCTCATCTCTCCGGTTTTCGCTCGGCGCTCACCGGCGTGCTCAACCGCTACGCCCGCGAGAAGGGCGAGCTCAGGGAGAAGGACGACAACCTCACCGGCGAGGACGTCCGGGAAGGCCTGACGGCGGTCATCTCGGCCAAGCTGACCGATCCCCAGTTCGAGGGGCAGACCAAGACGAAGCTCGGTAACCCCGGCATGGCCGGGTTCGTCCAGTCCGTCGTCAATTCGCGGCTGTCGGAGTTCCTGGAGGAGAATCCCCAGGACGCCCGCGCCGTGATCCGTAAGGCGGTGTCAGCCGCCCAGGCCCGCGCGGCTGCGCGCAAGGCGCGGGATCTCACCCGCCGCAAGTCGGCACTGGAGAACTCGACGCTCCCAGGTAAGCTCGCCGACTGCTCGGTCAAGGATCCGTCGCTGGCTGAGCTGTTCGTCGTCGAGGGCGACTCGGCCGGGGGCTCGGCGGTGAGCGCCCGGGATCGGAGCACGCAGGCGATCCTGCCGCTGCGCGGCAAGATTCTCAACGTCGAGAAGAGCCGGATCGACAAGGTGCTCGCCAACACGGAGATCCAGGCGCTCATCACCGCGATCGGCACCGGCGTGCGCGACGAGTTCGATCTCGCCCGGGCCCGGTACCACAAGATCGTGCTGCTCACCGACGCCGACGTCGACGGCGCGCACATCCGGACGCTCGCCCTCACCCTGCTGTTCCGCGAGATGCAGCCGCTGATCGAAGCCGGCTACGTCTACATCGCCAAGCCGCCGCTCTACCGGCTGAGCCGCGGCCAGCACAACCGCTACATCGAGCGCGAGTCAGAGCTCGAGGACATCCTGCTCGGCGACAAGTTCGACCGGTTGGAGATCCACGACCACAACGGGCGTGCGTTCAAGCTCACCGAGGCCCGGTGGAAGCGCTTCACCCGGCTGCTCAAGCAGTACGAGGGCTGGGCGTCGGCGCTGCGTGCGGCGCACGGACAAGGTGTCGTCTCCTTCATGCAGCAGGCCCGGCTGCTCGAGGATCAGATCACCGACGTACCGAGCCTCGTGCGACACATCGGCGAGGACGACGGGAACGGAGATGGTCACGCCTACCAGCTGAAGTTGGTGGAGCAGCTGCCCGAAGAGATCGTGGTGCGCACGTTCGAGGCGAAGACCGGGCTCGCGACGACCCACCACGTGCGGCACGCCGCGCTGGACGCGAGCGAATATCACCGTCTCGCCGATGTCCACCGTGATCTGGTCGCGCTGACCGGCACGCCGCCATTCACGATTGCCTTGGGCGCCAACACCAGCGACGCCGCCAGCTTCGAGGAGCTCCACGAACAGGTGCTCGCGGTCGCCCAGAAGGGCATCGACTACTACCGCTTCAAGGGGTTGGGCGAGATGGACGCCGAGGAGCTGCGCGAGACGACGATGGATCCCGAGAGCCGAACCCTGGTTCAGGTCACGATGGAGGATGCGGCCTCGGCCGACCTCGTGTTCTCGATGCTGATGGGTGACCAGGTCGAGCCCCGGCGTGCGTTCATCGAGGACAACGCCCGCCTCGTCACCAACCTCGACATCTAGGCGCGGCCGATGTCTGCGATCGACACCATCGGCGGTGGCAACATCGAGCCTCGCGGGCTCGAGGAGGAGATGCGTTCGGCGTACCTGGACTACGCCATGTCGGTCATCGTCGGGCGCGCGCTGCCCGACGTCCGCGACGGGCTCAAGCCCGTCCACCGGCGGGTCCTGTACGTGATGAACGACATGGGCCTGCAGCCAGGCCGCAAGCACGTCAAGTGCGCGCAGATCGTCGGCGAGGTGATGGGCAAGTACCACCCCCACGGCGACTCCGCGATCTACGACACACTGGCCCGGCTCGCCCAGGACTTCTCGATGCGCTACCCGCTCGTCGATGGCCACGGCAACTTCGGCAACATCGACGGCTGGCCTGCAGCGGCGATGCGCTACACCGAGGCGCGTCTGGAGCGACTCGCCACCGAGATGCTGCGCGACATCGACGCCGAGACGGTCGACTTCGCTCCCACCTACGACGGTTCCCGGCAGGAGCCGCTCGTGTTGCCGGCGCGGTTCCCGAATCTGCTCGTCAACGGCGGCTCCGGGATTGCCGTTGGCATGGCCACGAACATCCCGCCCCACAATCTGCGCGAGGTCGTCGCCGCCACGATCGCCTACGTCGACGACCCGGCGATCGACGTCGAGGGCCTGATGAAGTACATCAAGGGGCCCGACTTTCCCACCGCCGGCACGATCCTCGGTCGCGACGGGATCCGAGACGCCTACGCGACCGGCCGGGGCCGGGTGCGGGTGCAGGCCAAGGCGCATATCGAGCCGATCGGCCAGGGCAAGGAGGCGATCATCGTCACCGAGCTCCCCTACCAGGTGCGCAAGGGGGGCGACGGAGGCCTGATCGAGAAGATCCGCGACCTGGTGATCGACAAGAAGATCCCTGAGATCACCGATCTCCGTGATGAGTCCGACCGTCGCGGCATGAGGCTCGTGATCGAGCTCAAGCGCGACGCGATCCCCAAGGTCGTGCTCAACAAGCTGCACAAGCACACGCCGATGCAGGCGACGTTCGGCGTCAACATGGTCGCCCTCGTCGACAACGTGCCGCGCACGCTGTCCCTGCGCGAGGTGATCGGCCACTATGTCGATCACCAGCGCGAGGTCATCGTCCGCCGGACCAAGTACGAGCTGCGTCGCTCCGAGGAGCGCGCCCACGTGCTGGAGGGGCAGTTGATCGCGCTCGCCAACCTCGACGAGGTGATCGCGCTCATCCGCGGGTCACAGGACAGCGAGACGGCTCGTGTCGGGCTGATCGAGCGCTTCGAGCTGTCGGTCGTCCAGGCGCAGGCGATCCTCCAGCTGACGCTGAGCCGTCTGACGGCGCTCGAGGCCGACAAGATCAAGCGCGAGCATTCCGACCTGATGGAGCGGATCAAAGAGCTGCGCGAGATCCTCGGCGACGAGCAGCGGGTCAGGGATCTGATCAAGGACGAGCTCCAGGAGATCGCGGACGCCTACGGCGACGACCGCCGCACCGAGATCACTCTCGCCGAGGGCGAGATCGACATCGAGGACCTGATCGCCGACCAGCAGATGGTCATCTCGATCACGCACTCGGGCTACATCAAGTCGCTCCCCCTGTCGACCTACCGCCAGCAGCGCCGCGGCGGCATCGGCGTCACCGGCATGGAGATGAAGGACGACGACTACATCGAGCACCTGTTCGTGACCTCGACGCACGACTACCTGCTGTTCTTCACCAATCGCGGCAAGGTCTACCGGCTGAAGGTCTATGAGCTGCCCGAGGCGTCGCGCACCGCGCGCGGGCGTGCCCTCGTCAACCTGCTGCCGCTGCGCGAGGGCGAGCGCGTCCAGTCGGTTCTGTCCACACGCGACTTCACCGAGGGCAAGTACCTCGTGTTTGCGACCCGCGATGGGATTATCAAGAAGACCGCGTTCCTCGCCTACAACACGCCGATCAAGGCCGACGGGATCATTGCGATCAACATCCGCGACGACGACGAGCTGATGGCGGTCCGGCGGACCAGCGGCCATGACGACATCATCATGGTTTCGCGGTCGGGTCAGGCCGCCCGGTTCAGCGAGGATGCGGTCCGTGCGATGGGCCGCGACACGAGCGGCGTCCGCGGAATGAACGTCTCCCAGAAAGACAATGCGGTTCTGGCGATGGACGTCGCTCGCGACGACCAAGAGCTGCTCGTCGTGACCCAGAACGGTTACGGCAAGCGCACCCCGATCTCCGACTACCCGGTCAAGGGTCGCGGGACGATGGGCGTCAAGACGATCCAGCTGACCGAGAACAAGGGAGCCCTCGCCGGCGCGCTCGTCGTCCGCGAGCACCAGGAGCTGGTCTTCATCTCCCAGAGCGGCATGGTGCAGCGCACCTCGGTTCGTGGCATCAACCGCTACGGACGCGGCTCCCAGGGTGTGCGGGTGATGAACCTCCGCGACGACGACCAGGTAAGCGCCGTCGCCCTCATCGTGGAGTCCGATGCCGCCACCGCCGCTCCGGTGGTTGACGAGGGCGGCCCCGTCGACCTTGCTGACTCGGGGGTCGACGTTCCGATCGAGGCAGACGGCGACGACGAGTCCCCGGTCGACGACCAGTAGCGGCGTTGTTGGGCGCCAGGGGAGGCCACGACTTCCGTGCGGTGCTGATCGAAGGGACGTAGCGCTCGGAGGCGCACACGACGCGAGCACGGAAGTCGCGGCCTCCCCTGACGGCAATCTCCTCCGGCAAGTGTCGGTCGCCGGACGCGCCACGCCGAGCATCGATCGGAGGCCCCGGCGGGATCAAGGACGACGGGCCCTTGTGGATTTCGTCGCGTGCGTCGACGCGGTTGGCGGCAGCCACACGGCCGCGCGATCCGCGGAGCTCGCGTCGCTCGCGTTGCCACTACCGCAGCGAGCCCCGGATCAGTCGCTCCGCGGACCGCGCGGCCGTGTGATTGCCGACAGAGGAGGGCGATGCGCTCGTTGCGAACCCATCACGAGGCCCGATGCCTATTTTCCGCCGGGCGGATTCGATAACCTGATGCGTACCAGAGAAAGGAGGTGGTCCGAACTTGTCTGACAGTTTTTGCGGGACCCTGGAGGTGTCCGGCCGCTAGGTCGGTGGCTGACCCCGCTTAGCGGAGTCCAACCCGCGACACCGCCATCGTGAACGCCCGGGACTCGTCCCTCCGGCAGTGAAGGTTCATGGTGGTACGCAGCCAGATTGGTGAAGGGCGCCGCGTCGACGGCGCCCTTCATCCGTTAAGGGTCTGGGATCTGGCTCGCATGCCGTCTACTCTCGGGGTATGTGCCGAAACATCAGGACCCTCCACAACTTCGAGCCGCCGGCCACCGACGATGAGGTCCGCGCCGCCGCCCTGCAGTACGTCCGCAAGATCAGCGGCTTCACGAAGCCTTCCCGCGCCAACGAGGAGGCGTTCGCCGCGGCGGTCGACGCCGTGGCAGCCGCGTCGTCCACCCTCCTGGCGCATCTGACCACGGCCGCACCCCCGAAGAGCCGGGAGGCCGAGGCGGCGAAAGCTCGTGCGCGCGCGGCGGAGCGCTACGCGGCTTAGTGGCCCAGAGGGGTAGCGGTCACGCGGCGAGGTACGCTCGCCAGGCCGCCGGGATCGTCGGGCTGGCCACCTGGATGAACACGTCGGGACTCGGCGTGCGCGGCTCCCGGCTGAGATGCATGCCGGCCTGGCGGGGGAGCGCGTTGCCCTTGCGCCGGTTGCACGGGGCGCACGAGGCGACGATGTTCTCCCAGCTGGAGGGGCCGCCCTTGGATCGTGGGACGACGTGGTCGACCGTGAGGTTGGACCGCGAGCCGCAGTACTGACAGGTCCAGTCGTCACGGGCGAACACCGCCCGGCGCGTGATCTTGCGGCGATGCGAGTCACGCGGGATCCGGACATAGCTGACGAGGCGGATCACCATCGGCCGGGCCATCGTCGAGTTCGCCGAGTGCAACTGCCACTCGCCCCGCTCGATCAGCTCCGCCTTCGCTTTGAGCAGCAGGACGACGGCGCGACGCACCGTGCACACGTTGATCGGTTCATACGTGGCGTTCAACACGAGCACCCGACCAACCTCCCGCCCGCGCCGCTGGTGCTCGTAGTGCGGCGCGGACCCCAATGGCTCTGTCGGTACGGAAGTGGCCATGGCGTTGCTGGCGCCAGTGTAGCGATGACACTGGCCGCCAAGCCACGGTGGCGGCGCCCCGGGAACGCGGCGCAGACTCAGGCCGCCGGAAACGATCCGAGCACGCGCAGCCGCTCCACCCGGGCCCGCAGACCGGCCAGCCCGGCGCCGACATGCGGGTCGTCGTCGCGCCCCTCGAGGTCGACGAAGAACATGTAGCGCCCCAGTCCCTGCTTGCGCGGACGCGATTCGATCCGTGTCAGGTTGACGCCACGCTCGGCGAACTCCGACAGGCACGCGACCAGCCACCCGGGGGCCTCTGACCCCACGCCCCAGAACACGATGGCGGTCTTCCACGGGCCGCGGGCGCCGCCGGGCGCCGCCGCGCGCGGACCGCCGGGGACGGCTCCGGCTCGCGCCAGCCACACGAACCGGGTCTCGTTGTCGGCGACGTCCTCGACGTCGCCCCGCAGGACGACGCACCCGTAGCGCTCGGCGGCGAGTCGGTTGCCCAGCGCCGCCCACGGGCCGTCGTGACCGGCGACCACCCGCACCGCGTCCGCGGTGGAGCTGCCGGCGAGCACGCGCGCGCCGGCCAGCCGGGTGCGGATGAAGCGGGCGCACTGGGCGTTGGCCTGCGGATGTGAGACGACCGCCTCGATATCGGGCAGCTCCAGCTCGGTCCGGGCGATCAGACAGTGGCGGATTGGGTGCACGACCTCGCCGACGATCGCGACGTCGTCGGTCTCCATGGCCAGCGCGTCGAGGGTGGCGTTGACCGACCCCTCGAGCGAGTTCTCGATCGGGACGAGGGCCCGGTCGACCGCGCGTTCGTGCACGGCCATCACCGTGTCGTAGATCGTCGGCAGCGGCACGGTCTCGAGCTCGATGCCGACCGTGTCGGCGAGCAGCGCCTCCTGCGTATACGTGCCCTCGGGGCCAAAGTAGCCCGTCCGCATCTTAGTGGCCCGTTTCATAAATACGACGACATTCGAGCGGCCTCCGGCGGCGCCTGGCTTTGTCCTCGGAGGCTCGTGCAGCGCCGCTGCACGTCGCCTCCTGCGTCCGTGCCAGGCATCCGCCGGCGACCACTCTCGGTGTCGCCATATTTACGAAACGAACCACCTAGCGAGCGCTGGTCGAGGTCCACCCACCCGGCTGTGGCGCCTGACCGCCGTCGAGCGCCGCCTTGATCGCCTCATCCTCCTCGGGGGAGAGCTCGAACTCACCCTGCCCGTTGCGGATCTGCTTGGCGTAGACCTGCGCGTGGTCGCGGTGGTGGATCGCCGACAGCACGACGCCCGAACGCGACGAGTCCAGCAGCGCGATCGACACCGATTGGCGCCCGGACATCTCCCCGTAGGCGTCGTAGCGGATCAGCGAGCAGTGGGCGATGGCACCGTCGAGACGGGATTCCGCGGTCCCCATCCGCTGGTTCAGATGGCCGGCGACGTCCTCGACGTACTCGTGCAGGGCCTCGAACTGGCCCTGCAGGGACGCGGCGTGTGCGACGAGATCCTCGCGGCGATCCCCGAGCACGACGCGCTGCTCGCGACGGACCCGGCGCAGTCGTATCGCCAGGGCGGTGGTGGTGATCAGGGACACGACGGCGACCGCCCCGGCGGCGAGCGCGACGATGCCGACGGTGCTGTTGAGGTCGTGCACCGACGAAAGGATAGGCCTCCCGCCGACGACCCGATCGCTACTGGAAGGTCACCGGGAACGACATCGAGTTGTTTTCCAGGTGCTTCTCGCCCGGGACCTTCTCGATCGTTGCCACCACCGTCTGGGTGCCCGACGGTGGCGTGGAGCTGAGCTTGACCGCGCAGGTGGCGGGCTTCCCCGGCGTCGTCGTCGGCACCGTCGTCTGGCCGCTGACGCTGCTGCCGTTCACCGAGACCTTGCAGACCACGTTGTGCTCGCTGTTGGTCCCCGTGTTTGTGAAGGTCAGCGTGAATGTCGGCGCCGGACTCGCCGGAATCGTGTTCGCGGAGCCGGTCTGGAGCGTCGTTCCGGCGACGCTGACCGAGTTCAGCTCGTGGCCGTGGAGCCCGGGCGCGACGGTGGTGGAGCCGGGCACCGACGCGTGCAGCTGCGTGGCGACGTATGTCGGCAGCGTCCACTGCACGTCGGGCACGAACTGGCCCGCCGGCAGACCGGCAAAGCGGATCCCGGCGGAGTGCATGGCGCCGTAGATCTCCGGCGCCGCGTAGTCTTTATAGAGCACGTCGGAGGCGTAGAACCGGGCCATCTCGGCAGCGATCGAGTTGATCGCCTCCGTGCTGACCGAGGTCCCGAGCGCGGGCTGGATCTCCGACGCGATGTTCGAGATCCCGTCGGCGCGCATCTGGAGGGCGCGCAGCAGCGTCTGATTGCCATTCTTGACCTCGTCGGGAACGTTGAGCTTCTTGGCCCGCGACACGACCGTGTTGGCGGTGTGCAGCGTCTCGTTGACGCTGTTCTGGACCGACGGCGGGTTGTTCGCGGCGGCGGCGGTCGACAGCACGTCGAACAGCCGGGTTCCCGTCTGGTTTGACTGGGTGATCAGCGACGAGACGTTGTCGGTGTAGTCCTGCAGCGAGCTGTTACGGGCACTGACCTGGCAGCTGTGAACGCCCAGGGCGATCAGGAGGACGATCACGAGCAGCGCGCCGAACGCGATCGCTCGCCGCACCTGCACGCTCTGCCGGTCGCTCGGCGGCCGGCGCCCGCCGGTGTCCGAGGGGCGGCGTCGCCGGGGCGCTGAGCGGGGAGTCGCGCGCGGGGCCGTCCGAGTCTCTGTGCGCGGCGGTTCGTCGACGTCGTCGAAGAACGACAAGCGGTATCGCTCCTTGCGGTACTGGTGAAAGCGATCAGTATGACCGCCACCACGGCCGGATCGACGCGACAGGCATCCCGGCCGGTGTGCGCGTGCGCGCCGGCGGCGGTGGCCGGCGCGCAGGGACCAGCCGTGAAACGTGGAAATCTGCTGGATGAGCTCCAGCGAGCTGGGGACCGCCCGGACGCGGTGGCGGACCGGCAGTACTCGCCCTGAGCGGCCGCGCCCGCCGGGCACGATGCCGGCGCCGGTCGTGCTGGACCGATACCGGCTGTCGCGACGGCTTGGGGCGGGAGCATTCGGGACGGTGTGGATGGCCCGCGATGAGCGGCTGGAGCGGGACGTCGCGGTCAAGATCCTTGCGCGGGAACGGGTCATGGGCGGACGCTTTGAGCGCGAGGCGCGGGCGGCGGCGCGCCTCTCGCACCCGGCGATCGTCACGCTGTATGAGGCCGCGGTCGACGACGATGGCTTCTATCTGGTCTCCGAGCTGGTCGCCGGAGCGACCTTGGCCGCGTTGCTCGACGGGGGACGACTGTCGGACCGCGACGTCATCGCCATCGGGATCGCGCTCTGCGACGCGCTGCACCACGCCCACGCTCAGGGAGTCGTGCATCGCGACGTGAAGCCGTCCAACGTGCTCGTTCCGGAGGCGCCGGTGAGCTCGGCGCAGGTCGCGAAGCTGACGGATTTCGGCGTCGCACGGGTCGTCGGCGGCGATTCGCTGACCCTCACCGGCGACGTCCTCGGCACGCTCGCCTACATGGCTCCGGAGCAGGCCGAGGGACTCGAGGCCGGTGAGGCCGCCGATCTCTACTCGCTGGCGCTCGTGATCTACGAAGCCCTCAGCGGGATCAATCCGGTCGGCGAGGCCGCCACGCAGCGCGCCCGCCGCCTCGGCGCCCACCTCCCGCCGTTGCGCCGTCAGCGACGGGATCTGCCGCGGGTGCTTGGCCAGAGCATCGATCAGGCGCTGCGGCCCCGCCCCCGAGAGCGCGGCTCGACGGCCGAACTGCGCCGGGCGCTGGCGATGGTGCACGACGAGGTCGCCGATGCGCCCGGCCTCGTCACGGGGCCGCTGACGATGACGCGCCAGCGGCCAGCGGTCGACGTCACGGGGCCGCTGACGACGACGCCCCAGCCCCAGCCCCACCGGTCCGCGGTCGATGCGGCGGCGCCCGCCGCCGACGAGTCACGGCCGGAGCTGATTGCACGCCACGCGTGGCCGCAACGCGCTTTGGCGGCGGTCGCGGCCGCCGGATTGACGGCGTGGCTGTCGGCGACGGCGCTCGTCTTTGCCCCGCTCGCCCCCACGGCCGCGGGCCTGGTCGCCGGGGGCGCGATCCTGCTGTTTCCCCGCCTCGGCTGGGGTGCGCTGGCGCTCGCGCTGTGCGCCGCCGCGGTCTCGCAGCACGCCGGGGGCGCAGCCCTCGTCATCGCGTTCGGGCTCCTGCTCCCCGTCGTCCTGCTTCCCGGGCGGCCGACGGCATGGCCGCTCGCGGCCGGCGCTCCCGCTCTCGGCCTCATCGGTCTCGCCGGCGCCTGGCCGGCGCTCGCCGGCCGCGCCGGGACGAGCTGGCGTCGCGGAGCGTTGGGTGCGCTCGGCTGGATCTGGATCCTGCTGGCGGCGTCGATGGCCGGGAAGGCTCTGTATCTCCCCAACATCCCGGGCGCGCCGCCGCCTGCCATCTGGATGGGGTCACCGTCGGCGACGGTGCAGCAGCTGGCCTCGGCGCTGATCTCCAGCGGCGCCCTGGTTCCGGCGGTGGTGTGGGCCGCGGCAGCGGTCGTGGTGCCATGGCTCGTCACCGGGCGCTCGCCGGCGCTCGACGTCAGCCGGGTGGTGGCGTGGGCGGGGCTGCTCGTTTCCGGTACGGGCGTCGCGCTCGCCGCTGCGCGCGGCCCGAATGGGATCGGAGCCGCTCCGGATGCGCTGCTGGGAGGGGCGGCGGCGGCCGGAGTCGCCCTCGCCCCGCTGGCGATCATGATGTGGCGCGAGGCCTTGCGGTCGGATGGCTCTCGGGCGAGAGTTCCGTAGCATGGATCCGCCCGGAGGGGCGACCAATGAGCATGCTCAAGAGCCTCGAGAGCAAGATCGCCGGCCTTGTCGAAGGCACGTTCAGTCGTGCCTTCCGCTCCGAGGTGCGCCCGGTCGAGATC
The DNA here is from genome assembly GCA_963731395.1 of uncultured Solirubrobacteraceae bacterium. Classification (GTDB taxonomy): domain Bacteria; phylum Actinomycetota; class Thermoleophilia; order Solirubrobacterales; family Solirubrobacteraceae; genus Palsa-465. Next base: position 43,357 of record CAVSVH010000019.1, on the reverse strand, counting down.
GCGCGCAAGCTGGCGCGCGAGATGGAAGAGCACAAGACCTACTCGCTGTCGCGCACCTACGTTCCGAACGAGTACCGCGTGTATCTGTCACCGCGCGACCGAGACCGCTTCGCCGATTACGAGGACGCGCTCGTCTCCGAGCTCACCGGATACCTCCTCGAGCACGCCCGGCGGGAGCGACTGGTGTTGATCTCGCGTCCGGTGGTGGAGTTCGAAACCGACCGCCAGCTCGGCCTGGGGGAGTTCGGGATCCAGACCCGGGTCGTCAATCCCGCGCCCGAGGATGAGGACGATCCGGTTGGGCAGGTGGGGGGGTGGGATCTGATACCTCCGGCCGGACGATGATCTACAGCACGGCGGGCCGGGTCGCCGAACCCTTGGAGGAGCGCGCTCGCGCCCGCGTCGAGACGGCGCTGCTGCTCATGGGCGGCAAGCGCCTGGTCGTCGGTCCGGCCGGGGTGACGCTCGGTCGCAGCCGGCAGAGCGAAGTGATGGTCGACGACCCCAACGTGTCGCGCAACCACGCCGAGATCCGGTCCCGCGGCGGATCGTGGGTGTTCACCGATCTCGGTTCCACCAACGGCTCGCGCCTCAACGGGCGGCGGGTGGAGGGACCCGAGGTGCTCAGACCCGGAGACGAGATCGAGCTGGGCACCACGCTGCTGACATTCGAGCTGGAGTAGGAGGACGTCAGCGCGGTGCTGCAACCGGTTTCGGTCGGCCTGAAGTTCGGCTTTCTCGCCGTTCTCTATCTGTTCCTCATGTGGGTGGCCTGGAGCGCGATTCGCGATCTCCGCCGCGGCCGCGGCGGGACGGTGGTGCCCGATCGCGCCCCGTCACCGGACGAGACCGGCATGCACGCGGCCGCCTCCGAGGGAGGGGGCGTGGATGGCTTCGAGCCGCGGCTCCTGGTGGAGCACGCCGCCGGACACCCCACCGGCGTCGCCTATGACCTGGCGGAAGGCGCAACGCTCGGGCGCGGGGACGTCGAGATCCGGCTCGACGATCCGTTCGCGTCCTCACGCCACGCCCGCATCTCCCGCGAGGGGCGTGTGGTCGTGATCGAGGACCTCGGCTCTACCAACGGCACCTATCTCAACGAGGAGCCGCTGTCGGGACCGCAGCCGCTATACGAAGGGGACCGGATCCGGATCGGCGACAGCGAATTCTCCTACCTGCAATAAACGGTCCGGAAGCGACGACACCCTTCGAGCATGCTCCGCGCAGCCGACACGATCTGGAAGACCGACACCGGGCGCCAGCGCCGTGACAACGAGGACAACGCGTTCGTCCGCGCCCCCGTGTTCGTCGTCGCCGACGGCATGGGAGGTGCGCAGGCGGGGGAGGTCGCGTCGGCGCTGGCGGTGCAGGAGTTCCAGGAGGCCCTGCCCGATCACGGCAGTCCCGTGCAACGGCTGACCCGGCGCATCCGGGAGGCCAACCGCCGAATCTACGAGCTGTCGCAGGCCGAGCACGAGCACCGCGGCATGGGCACGACGCTGACCGCCGTCTACGTCGATGAGGACGATCTGGCCGTGGCGCATGTCGGTGACAGCCGGGCCTACATCTTCCGCGACGGGATGCTGACCCGATTGACGCAGGATCACTCGCTGGTCGAGGAGCTCGTTCGCCAGGGCAAGCTGACCGAGGCCCAGGCGGCCGAGCACCCTCAGCGGTCGATCATCACCCGTGCGCTCGGGATCGAGGTGGATGTCGAGGTCGATACCTGGACGTACCCCGCCCGCGCCGGAGATGTGGTCCTGCTGTGCAGCGACGGGTTGACCTCGATGATCGACGAGGATCAGGTCGCCGACACCCTCGCCACCGCCACGAGCCTCGATCAAGCCGGCGAGCGGCTGATCGCGGCCGCCAACGACGCCGGCGGCCGCGACAACATCACCGTGGTCCTGTTCCGGTTGGTGCAGGTCAGCGACGCGACGCCCGGCGACGAGCCAACCGTCGTCGGGATGCAGCCCGTGACGCGAACGAGCTCGGGCGACGACGGCGGCACCCGATCACGAGGGGCATCGCAACCGGATCCCGGCGGAGTCATCACCGCGTCGTCGCCCTCGGTGCGCCAGCGGCGGGCGGGCCCGCGGCTCGCGCGGACTCAAGGCCGACCTGGACCCGGAGGTGAGCCCGGGTCCCGCCGCCCCCGATCCGAGCGCTTCATCAAGACGGTGGCGGCACTGATCGCGGTCGTCGTGGTCGTGTTCATCGTCGGCGGCGGGGCGTACCTGGCGAGTCGCCAGTACTTCTTCGTCGCAACGAACGCCGACGGGATCATCACCATCTACCGTGGATTCCCCTACGACCTGCCCCTGGGCGTCCACATGTACGAGCAGTTCTACGTCTCGGGTGTTCCGGCCTCGGCCGTGCCCGCGGATCGCCGCTCTGAGCTGCTCAACCACCAGCTGCGCTCGCAGGCGAGCTCGGTCAGTCTCGTGCAAGCCGCCGAGCAGGGTCGGCTGAGCCGATGAGCGCTCGCAACCGAGAGCTGTTCGGGCTCATTCCAGCCGCGCTGCTCGTCACCGCCGGCTTCGCAGCCGTGTTCATCCAGCGCGAGAACGTGCTGAGCAACGTGTCGCTCACCTACGGGGCGATCTTCCTCGCCCTGTGCCTCGGCGCACACATCTTCATCCGGCTGACGCTTCCGCACGCCGACCCATACATGTTCCCGCTGGTGGCGCTGCTGGCGAGCTTCGGGATCGTGATGGTCTACCGCATCAGCTCCACCGACGCCCGCCAGCAGGCGCAGTGGTTCGTGCTCGGGCTGATCCTGTTCGTCGCCACGATCATCGTCTTTCGGGACTACCGCAAGCTCGAGCAGTACCGCTACGTGATCGTGTCGGTATCGCTCCTCCTGCTCGTCCTGCCCCGCCTGCCCGGAATCGGCGGGCAGGTCAACGGCGCCTACCTGGAGATCCGGCTCCCGGGAGGCCTCAGCTTCCAGCCGACCGAGTTCTCCAAGATCGGCCTCGTCGTGTTCCTCGCGAGCTACCTGCGCGACACCCGGCAGGTGATGGTCCTCGGCGCCCGGCGGATCCTTGGGGTGACCCTCCCGCCCATCAAGTACTTCGGGCCGGTACTCGTGATCTGGGGCGTGGCCATGGCGGCCCTGGTGCTCCTCTCAGATATCGGATCGTCGCTGATGTTCTACGGAGCGCTGCTGGCGATGCTCTATGTCGCCACCGGCCGGCTGTCGTTCGTCGTCATCGGGCTGTTGGCGTTCGCGGTCGGGGCGTGGTACCTGGGGACCCACATCCCGCACGTCAACGCGCGCTTCCAGGACTGGCAGCACCCGTTCGATCACTCCCTCTATGCGGCGCCGGGGGGCAGCTTCCAGGTCGCCAACGGGATCTTCGCGCAGGCCGCCGGCGGCCTGTTCGGGCAGGGGTTCGGGGAATCGATCCTGTCGCTGATCCCATTCCCGCAGACCGACATGATCTACGCCGTCATCACCAACGAGCTGGGGCTGTTCGGCGCGGTCGCGGTTCTCGTTGCCTACCTCCTGTTCGTGTTCCGGGGGTTCAAGGCGGCGACGCTCGCTCGGGACTCGTTCTCCAAGCTGCTCGCGGTGGGGCTGTCGTCGGTGTTCGCCCTGCAGGTGTTCGTGATCGTCGGCGGGGTCACACGCGTCATTCCGCTCACCGGCGTCACGCTGCCGTTCATCTCCTACGGGGGCGCGTCGATCGTCGCCAACTTCGTCCTGCTCGCGCTGCTGCTGCTGGTGTCCGACCGGGCGCGGAGGCCGGTGACGTGAACTCTCAGATCGTGAAGCTGTTCGGCTTGTTCGTGGTGCTGTTCGCGCTGCTCGTCATCTGGACCACACGATGGACGGTGATCGACGCGTCCGCGCTCAACGGCAATCCGCTGAACAGCCGCACCCTGATCGCCCAGCTGAAGATCAAGCGTGGCCGGATTCTCTCCGGCGACAACTCGGTTCTCGCCAGTTCGGTGCCGCGCTCCGGCGGCACCTGGGGCCGGACCTACCCGGAGGGCTCGCTGTTCGCCCAGACGGTCGGCTATTTCACCGGCGAGGCCGGCAACCAGGCCGGCCTGGAGCAGTCACGCGCGCAGTACCTGCGCGGGATCCAAACCGGGGTGTCCTCGATCTTCGGCCCGTTGAGTACGACCCGGCGCGTCGGGGACGATCTCTACACGACGCTCGATCCGACCGCTCAGCAGGTCGCCCGGCAGCAGCTCGCGGGACGGCCCGGGTCGGTGGTTGCGCTGGACCCGCGAACCGGAGCCGTGCTGGCGATGTACTCGGCTCCGTCCTACGACGACAACCACCCCAACGCGCCGTGCGCCGACGCCTGCCAGCTCAACCGGGCGACGCAGGGCCGGTACCCGCCAGGGTCGACGTTCAAGGTGGTGACCGCCACGGCCGCGATCGACACCGGCAGGTACACCCCGAACTCGGTCGTCAACGGCAGGTCGCCGGTGACGATCTCGGGGGTTCCCCTGTCCAACGACAACGGCCAGCCGTTCGGAGACATCAGCCTGACGACCGCGCTCACCTATTCGGTGAACACCGTCTGGGCCCAGGTGGCGGAGTCGCTCGGGCGGCCGACGATGACCGAGTACATGAAGCGGTTCGGGTTCTACGCCAAGCCGCCGATCGACCTGCCGGACAACGAGGTCGTCACGAGCCGGCCGTATTCCCCCCGGGGACGCCCGTATCCGGCGGGGAGCCCGAACGAGGACATCGGCCGGATCGCCATCGGCCAGGGCGGGCTCGAGGTCACGCCGCTGCAGATGGCGATGGTCGCCTCGGCGGTCGCCGACCGCGGCAAGCTCATGGCGCCGCGGCTCAGCACCAAGGCGGTCGACCAGGATGGCGCAACCGTGGCGACGTTTGCCCCGAGCACCTACCACCAGGTGATGAAGCCGTCGACGGCAGCCGAGGTGGCGCAGATGATGAAGACCGTGGTCGATGAGGGCACCGGGACCCCCGCGCAGCTGGGCAACGACATCTCGTTCGCGGGCAAGACGGGCACCGCGTCGATCGGCCCCGCCGGGGCCAATGAGACGCAGCCGTGGTTCATCGGCTTCGCTCCGGTGCAGAACCCGCAGGTAGCGATCGCCGTGACCGTCGAGAAGACCGACGGCGGCTTCGGCGGAACCGTGGCGGCTCCGATCGCCAAGGCGGTGGTGCAGACGCTGCTCAACGAAGGCAAGTAGCGAAAATGCCCGAGCTGCACCGGGACACGCTGGTCGACGGGCGCTATCGAGTCATCTCGCGGCTCGGGGCGGGCGGGATGGCCGACGTGTTCCTCGTCGAGGATCAACAGCTCGGACGCAAGGTGGCGCTGAAGCTGCTGCACCACCAGTTCGCGGAGGATCCCGACTTCGTCGAGCGCTTCCGCCGCGAGGCCCAGGCGGCGGCGGGTCTCCAGCATCCCAACGTCGTCAGCGTCTACGACCGAGGCGAGTACGACGACACGTACTACATCGCGATGGAGTATCTGCCGGGGCGATCGCTCAAGCAGCTGATCCGTGAGGAGGCCCCGCTCGATCCCGTCCGGGCGATCGACATCACGATCCAGATCCTCAAGGCGGCCCGGTTCGCCCATCGCCGGGGGGTCATCCACCGCGACCTCAAGCCCCACAACGTGATCGTCGACGATCTGGATCAGGCCAAGGTCACGGACTTCGGGATCGCGCGCGCGGGGGCTTCGGACATGACCGAAACCGGGTCGATCATGGGAACCGCCCAGTATCTGTCGCCCGAGCAGGCTCAGGGACACGCCGTCACCGCCGGCTCGGACCTGTACTCGATCGGCGTTGTCCTGTACGAGATGTTGACGGGCAGGGTCCCGTTCGACGCCGAGTCCGCGGTGTCGATCGCGCTCAAGCACGTGTCCGAGGCGCCGACGCCCCCGAGCATGATCAACCCCAACGTCCCGCCGGAGCTGGAGCAGACCGTCCTCTGGGTGCTCAACAAGAACGCCACCGACCGGCCGCTCGATGCCGACCAGCTCATCACCGTGCTCGAGCACTGCCGAGAGGCGATCATCTCCGCGGGCGCCGGCGAGAACACCGCCAGCATGGCAGCGGTGGCGGCGGCGGGGGCAGCCGCGAATTGGCCCCACCCGCCCGCGGCGATCGCCACGCCGGAGCTGCGCTCCGACCCCTCGACGAACGGCTCGGGCGAAATGGCGGCCCTGCCGCCGCCGCGACGCCGCTCGCGCCGCTGGGTGCCGTGGGCATGGGTCGGGCTGGTTGCGCTCCTGATCGCGGGCGCGGCGGCGGCGGCGTACCTCCTGACGCGTCCCACCCGGCTCGTCGTTCCCAAGGTGACTGGCGAGCAGCTGACCGTGGCCCGCGCGACGGTCGAGGCGCAGAGCTTCACGGTGGACGTGATTCGCCTGACCGACAAGCGGCGGCCGGGTACGGTGATCGGCGAGGATCCGAGAGCCGGCACGAAGGCCGATAAGGGGTCGACGGTGACGCTGACCGTCTCCCGCGGCCCGGGGAACGTGTCGATCCCATCCGTGTTGGGTCTGTCGACGGCCGCGGCCACCCGGACACTGCGCCACGCCGGCTTGCGGGTCAGTCACGTCGTCAGCCGGGCGTCGACGCAGTTCGCCGCCGGACAGGTCACCGGCACCAACCCGGGTGCCGCTCGCTCGGTCTCGCCCGGGACCCAGGTGACGCTGTTCGTGTCCTCGGGTCAACCGCAACAGCAGATCCCCAATGTCGTCGGCGAGACCCAGACGGCGGCGGCCGCCGATCTGACGCGGGCGGGGTTCGACGTCTCCCAGAGCAACGCGCCGTCGAGTGCGGCCGCGCCGGGGACTGTGATCCGTCAGGATCCGGGAGGCGGCGTCAGCGCCGACCCCGGCTCCACGGTGTCGATCGTCGTGGCGAACGCCCCGACGACGGTCACGGTTCCGCCGGTCACCGGCGATCCCGTGGCGGGAGCGATCAGCGCGCTCACGGCCGCCGGACTCCAGGTCGTGCAGCAGACCCGGGACGTGAGCAACGCCGATCAGAACGGGATCGTGGTAACGCAGAGTCCCGGCGGCAACTCGACGATCAAGAAGGGCGGGAGCGTGACAATCACCATCGGTCATCTGGTGTCGAGCTCCTCGTCCTCGTCGAGCAGCAGCTCGTCGAGTAGCAGCTCGACCACGACCACGACCACGTCGACGCCGACGACGTCGTCGACATCGACGAAGAGCCGCTCTCGCTCATGAGCCCGCGCCGAGTCGCCGTGCTCAGCGGGGGACGCTCCTCCGAGCATGAGGTCTCGCTGGCGTCGGGTGCATCGGTCGCTGGCGGGCTGCGGACCGCGGGGCACGAGGTGACCGAGATCAAGATCGGGAGAGACGGGGTCTGGCGTCGCGACGGGGGGGCGGGCGCGATCGTCTCGGTGGCGCTCGGCGCCGGCCTCCCGGGGGTCGATGTCGTGTTTCCCGTCCTCCACGGGCCGTTCGGCGAGGACGGCACCGTCCAGGGGCTGCTCGAGTGCCTCGATGTCCCCTATGTCGGCGCGGGAGTCCTCGCCTCCGCGCTGTGCATGAACAAGGTGCTGTTCAAGCAGGTGATGGCCCAGGCGGCCATCCCCCAGGTGGCCTACCGCGCGGTGACGGAGGCCGAGCACCGCTCTGACCCTGCCGCCGTCGCGCGGGCGGTGGCGGAGCTGGGCTTCCCCGTGTTCGTGAAGCCGGCCCGACTCGGGTCGTCGGTGGGGATCGCCCGGGTGGCGAGCGGCGGCGAGCTGGCGGCGGCGCTGGAGATGGCGTTCGCCCACGACCCGCTGGCGATCGTCGAGGCGTTCGCGGCGGGGCGCGAGGTGGAGTGCTCGGTGATCGGCAATCGCGACCCGCTCGCGTCTCAGCCGGGAGAGATCCTGCTCGCCACCGGCGAGACCGGGTGGTATGACTACGAGGCGAAGTACACCCCGGGGGGGATGGAGTTGATCGTTCCGGCGCGCATCGGCGCGGCCGCCCGCGCGCGTGTGCGGCAGCTGGCGGTGCGGGCGTTTGCGACCGCGGACTGCACCGGCCTCGCCCGCGTCGACTTCTTCGTCCTGCACGACGGGACGGTGCTCGTCAACGAGCTCAACACGATGCCGGGGTTCACCGAGACGAGCGTGTTCGGCTCGCTGTTCGCCGCGAGTGGGATTCCCTATCCCGAGCTGCTGGACCGGCTCGTGGAGCTCGCGCTGGAACGCCACGCCGCCGAGCGCGCTCACGCGTACTGACCGCCGGCCTCGTGGACCCTGCATTGCGCGACAAAGCCGGCCCGGGCTTCAGGGATTGGCGCGGAATGCAGGGCGGTCATGCATTACGCGACAGACCCGCAGCGCCGCCACCGGATCTGTCGCGCTATGCAGGTCCGCCGCCGACTTCAGCGACCCCGGCCACTTCGTCCCCCAGCGCGAGCGGCGCCGCTACGTGTACAGGGCGATCTCGTTCACCGCGACGTGGTCGTGGTTGCCGAGGCTGGTGATCCACACGAGGTAGTAGCGATACCTGATGCCGCGGGTGCCGAGATGAATCGTCTGCGTCGAGTGGACGCTGGGCGCGGACCCGAGCTTCATCCAGCCCTGGCTGCCCGTGTCGAACGTGCCGGGGTTCGGCTTGGAGCTGCGGGCGTAGATCGTGACCGCGTATCCCGGGGTGGCGGTATCGATCACCAGCGCGCGCGCCGCCACGCCGGGCTTGGCATCGACGTAGAGGCCGACGCCGGGCTTGCCGAGCGTGTTGTCGTAGTAGGTCTCGGTCGTCCACGCCGTATTGCGGTTTCCGTCGACCGCGAATCCGTCCTGCTCGGGGTGCTGGTTCTTGGGGCCGCTGAGGGCGTCGGGGTTGTAGTCGACCGCGCACGTGTCGCAGAGGGAGATCTGCCGGTGCGTCTGTTTGGGCGCCGGCTGAGGCAGGGGGCCGGTGCCGCGGTGGGTGCGATCGACCAGATAGAAGATGCCACCGCCGATCACCGCCAGCAGCGCCACTACCGCGGCGGACGCCACGATCGGCTGGCGCAGGCGCAACGGCAGCCGGCGCCGGCTCTGCGACGGCAGCGTGCGCAGCACCGAGGTGGCCTCTCCCGTCGCGCTCCCCGCGCGGGCCGTCTCCATGGCGAGCGCGTCCTCGAGGTCGGCGATGAGCTCGGCGTCGTCGGCGTAGCGCTCGTCGAGGCGCTTGGCGGTGGCGGTATCGAGCACGGCCGCCAGCCCGGCCGATACCTCCGGCCGCTTTGCCTGGACGTCGGGGATGTCCTCACGGACGTGCTTCATCGCCACCGCGACCTGGCTCTCGCCCTTGAACGGCACCTCGCCGGTGAGCATCTCGTAGAGCACGACGCCGAGCGAGTACAGGTCTGACTGGCCGGTCACGTGCTGGCCGAGCGCCTGCTCGGGCGATACGTAATCGGTCGTCCCCAGCACCCGGCCGTCGGCGGTGAGACCGTCCTCCTCGAGCGTGCGGGCGATCCCGAAATCGGTCACCTTGGCCGAGCCCTCCGGATCGATGAGGACGTTCTGGGGCTTGACGTCGCGGTGGACGATGTGACGGGCGTGGGCGGCGCCGAGCGCGCGGGCGATCTCGATCGCGTAGGCGACCGCCTCCGGGATCGGCAGGCGCCCCATCCGCCGGATCCGGTTCTTGAGGGTCTCGCCCTCGACGTACTCGAACACGATGTAGGGACGTCCGTCGTCCTCGCCGGCGTCGATCACGCCGACGATGTGCGGATGCGACAGCTGCGCCACCGCCCGCGCCTCGCGCCGGAACCGCTCCAGCTGATCGGAGTCCGAGGCCACCTCCCGATTCATCAGCTTGACCGCCACCTGGCGCTCCAGCGTCTCGTCCAACGCGCGATAGACCGTCGACATGCCACCGGCTGCGATCCTCGCCTCCAAGCGATAGCGGCCGTTGAGACTCGTCCCCAGAAGCGTGGTCATCGGATTGTTGCGGTCACAGCCACCAGACACATGTATTTTGCGGCACCGAAGGCCGGTTTGACGCCGCTCGTGTGAGAAGCTTCTCAGGCAGCTCGCACGTTGCCCGATACCCCTTCGATCCCTACCCCGGGCACGGTGACGCGCCCGGCCGCGCCGGTGCAACGGCCGATCACGGAGGCCCCGGGATGGCGCGACGCCAGCAGCGCCACCACCCGGTCGGCCGTGTCGTCCTGCACCACGACACAGAAGCCGCAGCCCATGTTGAACACCTCCCACATCTCGGCGGCCGAGACCGCCCCGAGCTCGGCGATCAGCTCGAACACCGGCAGCACCGGGAGGGGCGCGGAGATCTCGAACCCGACGCCGTCGCCGAGCCGCAGCAGGTTCAGCAGCCCGCCCCCGGTGATGTGGGCGAGCCCGTGGACCGCGATGCCGGAGCGCAGCAGCTCGATGATCGCCCGGACGTAGATCACCGTGGGCTCGAGCAGCACATCGGCGATGCTGGCGCCGCCGAGCGGGGCGGGCCGGTCGTCGAGGGTGAGTCCGGCCTGCTCGAGCAGCACGCGACGCGCCAGCGTGAGCCCATTGGAGTGCACGCCGGACGCCGGGAGCCCGATCAGTGCGTCCCCCGGGCGACACGCGCGGCCGTCGACGATCGCGTCGAGGGCGACCGTCCCGAACGCCGACCCGACGAGATCGAACCCGTAGGGCGACGGGTGCCCGCGGATGACCTCGGGCAGCTGGCACACCTCTCCCCCGGGAATCTCGACCCCCGCGTCCTGGGCTCCGATGCGCAGCCCCTCGGCGATCTCGGCCAGCAACTGCGGGTCGGCGGATTCCACGGCCAGGTAATCGAGCAACGCCAACGGCTCGGCGCCGACGCAGATGAGGTCGTTGACGTTCATCGCGACGCAGTCGATCCCGATCGTCGAGAACCGTTGGGTCTGCTCGGCGACGATCACCTTGGAGCCGACGCTGTCGGTGGCGAGCGCGACGCCGAGGCCGGGGGCGATCCGGAGCACGCTCGCGTAGTGGCCGGGCAGTGGCACCGCCATACGCTCGCGCCCGGTTTCGATCGCACTCAGAACCTCCACCAGCGCCGATACGCCGCGGTCGGCCCGGCGCGTATCGACCCCGGCGGCTGCGTAGGCGTCGGTCACCCCGCCATTGTCGTACATGGGCCTGTCAGGACTCCAGGGGACGACCCCGGGTCCGCATCGCACCCAGCACCACCGCCGCCAGAGTCAGGCGATAGGCGGCGTACGGTGTCAGGGAACGGCCCCGGTCCCGATGGGTGATCAGCCAGAAGGAGACGAGCGTCGACACGAACGAGGCGCCGGCGCCGGCCGCCATCGCCACCCCGCTGCCGGGCGGGATCCCGCGCTGGACGAGGCGCACGATCTTCAGCGCCCCAGCGCCGGCGATCACGGGGAGGGCGGCGTCGCGCGAGAGCTGGTGAGCATCCCGGCGGGTGAATCGCCGCATCCGCGCTGCCGCCAGGGTCGCGCCGCTCCGTGACACCCCCGGGATCAGGGCCAGTGCCTGTGCAGCGCCCAGCCACAGGGCGTCGATGGCGCCCGAGGACGACGACCGGCGGGACTCGGGCGCCCGCTCCGCCACGGCCATCGCGATCGAACCGCCGATCAGACCGGCGGCGATCGTCGCCGGTGTCCCGAGACGGCGCTCGATCGGTCGCTCGAGCGCGAACCCGACGGCCGCCGGTGGCAGGAACGAGAGTCCGATCCGCCCGGCGCGCTGCGGGGTCATCCCCCGAGCGGCGTCCTCCAGCTCGTGACGCAGGGTGATCAGCAGCGCCGCGGCGGTCCCGGCGTGCAGCACGACCTCAAATGCCTTGCGCACCTCCGGGTCCGCGTGCGCGTACTCCCAACCCGCCAGCCACGGGAGCAGCGCGACGTGACCCGAGGACGAGATCGGCAGCAGCTCGGCGGGCCCCTGCAGCGCGCCGAGAATCAGCGCCTGGCCGACCGCCAGCCCAACGGGCTCACGTTCCGGCGTGCTCCGGGCGCCGGCGCCGGCGGACTCACTCCGAGGCAACATCGGTCGCCGGCTTGGCCCCCCGCTGCCGGCTGGCGCGTCCCCACCTGAAGATCAGGTAGGCGATCGCGGCGACCAGGACCACGGCGCCGGCGTAGTCCACGTACTCGAGGTGGTGTCGCCATTGCTGCCAGTCGTGGCCCACCTCGCGACCGAGGATCCCCAGCCCGCTGATCCACACCAGCGAACCGAGCGCCGCAAACAGGATGAACCGCCCGAACGGCATCCGCGCCACCCCCGCGGCATAGGGAAACGCGGCACGGATGAAGGGAAGGAGGCGGGACACGAAGATGACCGGCGAGCCGTAGCGGTCAAACCAGCGGTGGGCGCGGTCCAGCCCGGCGCCGCTGACGTGCAGCTTCGCGCCCTGGACGTCGAGCAGCTCGCGCCGGCCGTAGTAGCCGATCGTGTACGCGATCGACGCACCGGCCACGTCGCCGATCACCCCGGCGCCGATGATCCCGGGCAGGGTGAGGTTGCCCTGGAAGACGTTGAAGCCGGCGAACAGCATCGTCGGCTCGCTTCCGGGCACCCCGATCACGCCGGAGCTCAGGGTCAGCAGTGCCACCCCGGCCAGGCCGATGGTGTTGATGAGGTGGGTGGCGAGCGTGACCAGCGAGTCCGTCACCGAGGCCAGGAGCAGCGGCACAGCGGCAAGCGTAGCGGCCGGGGGGCCGCCGACCGGATACGGTGAGCGCGATGCCGGTACCGCTGTTCGACACCCACACCACGCTGGACCCGCTGCGCCGGGCGATCCTGCAGCGCACCGCGGAGGTGATCGCCGCCGGCAGCTTCATCCTCGGGCCCGAGGTGGAGGCGTTCGAGCGTGAGTTCGCGGATTACCTCGGCGTCCGTCACGTGGTCGGCGTCGGCAACGGCACGGACGCGATCACGATCGCGCTCCGGGCCCTCGGTGTGGCGCCCGGCGATGACGTGGTCGTCCCGTCGTTCACGTTCTACGCCACCGCCGAGGCCACGGTGAACGCCGGCGCGCGGCCGGTGTTCTGCGACGTCCACCCCGGCACGCGCAACATCACCGCGGAGACCGTACGGGCCGTGATGACGCCGCGGACGACCGCGATCGTCGCCGTTGACCTGTTCGGCTGCCCGGCGCCGCTGTCGGAGCTGCGGGAGCTCGGCGTGCCGGTGCTGGAGGACGCCGCGCAGGCCGCGGGGGCTCGCTCGGACGGGCGGATGGCGGGCGCCCTGGGAGACGCGGCGACGTTCTCCTTCTATCCGTCCAAGAACCTCGGCGCTTTCGGTGACGGGGGGGCGATCGCGACCGACGACGACGCCGTTGCCGCCCGGGCGCGGGCGCTGCGCTTCCACGGCTCGCGCGACAAGCAGACGTTCGATCACGTCGGCTACAACTCGCGCCTGGATGAGCTGCAGGCGGCGATCCTGCGCGTCTTGCTCCCCGAGCTCGACGCCTGGTGCGCCGGGCGCCGCGCCGCCGCCCAGGCCTATACCGCCGCCGGGCTCGGCGATCATGTGGCGACGCCGGTGGTGCCGGGAGGAGTCCAACCCGCCTGGCACCTGTACGTCGTCACCCATTCCCGGGCGCAGGAGCTGCTCCAGGCGCTGAGCGCGGCGGGCATCGGGTCCCGCGGGTACTACCGCCGCCCGTTGCATCAACAGCCGGCGATGGCCCCCTACGTCACGCGGCCCGCGCCGCTCCCGGTCACCGAGGAGCTCGCGGCGACGAACATCGCCCTGCCGATCAGCCCCGTCCTGGGCGAGCGCCAAGCCGGAGAGGTCGTGGCGGCGATCGCCGGGGCGCTGTCGTGATCTGCGAATGGTGATGGCGACGTGCGCGTCTGGGTCGACCTGACCAACTCGCCGCACGTGCTCGTGCTGGCGCCGGTGATCGAGCGACTGACGGCCCAGGGGCACGAGGTGGAGGTGACCGCCCGCGACTTCGCCCAGACGCTCGCGCTCTGCGAGCGGTTCGGGATCGCCCACACCGCGATCGGCCGCCATCGCGGCGCCGGCCTCGTCGACAAGGCACGGGGGCTGCTGGCACGATCGCGCGCGCTCACCCGCTGGGCCCGCCCCCGCGGTTTCGACCTGGCGCTCGGACACGGCTCCAACGACATCACCGTGGCGGCGGCACTGCTGCGGATCCCCTGTTCGACGACGTTTGACTACGAGTGGGCGACCGTCCAGCACTCGATCAACTGTCGCCTGGCCGCGACGGTCGTCGTCCCCGACGTCATCCCGCCCGAGCGGCTGGACCGGTACGGGGCGCGGGGGAAGCTCCAGCGTTACCCGGGCCTCAAGGAGGAGTACTACCTCGCCGACTTCGAGCCCGCCGCCACGGTCGTGCACGAGCTCGGCCTCGACCGATCAGAGCCGGTCGTCGTCGTCCGCACGCCGCCGGCCGTATCGCTCTATCACCGGTTCGAGAACGACCTGTTCGCGCAGGTCCTGGACCGGCTGCGCGGCGCTCAGACGGTTGTCCTGCCGCGCACCCCCGAGCAGCGGACGGAGCTGTCGGGGATGGGAGGGTTCATCGTCCCCGAGCGCGCGATCGACGCTCAATCGCTGATCGCGTATGCCGACCTCGTCGTCTCGGCCGGCGGCACGATGAACCGCGAGGCGGTGGCGCTCGGTACGCCGGTATTCACGGTATTCGAAGGACGGCTCGGCGCCGTCGACGAGGCGCTGATGGCCGACGGCCGGCTGATGCGCCTCCGCTCGCCCAGCCAGGTGCGGCCGGTCAAGCGCGACTCGGGGAGCGATCCGGCGGCCGTCCGGCCCCGGATTCGGCGCGACCCGGGGGTGCTCGTCGACCTGCTCTGCACCCCCGTCAACCAGGTGGGCGCACTGCGCTGACACCGGGCATTGCGCCGGACGATGCCGTTGCCCGAGGCTGGTACCGTCACTGGCGCCTCGTGTCGGACACCACGGTCGAGACCCCCCAAGCCCTCCCTCCGGAGGGACGTCGAACCCCGCGGCCGGGCGAGCCGGGCGGGGGCAGTGCCGTGCTGGCGCGCTACGCGTGGTGGCTCGTCGCCCTCGCGGTCGTGGTGCTCGCCGCGGCCACCTTGCGCTGGGCGAACACCCGCCCGGGGTACGACCCCTACGGGTGGCTGATCTGGGGCTACCAGACGCTGCACGGCACGCTCAACCTCGGCGGGGCCCCCTCCTGGAAGCCGTTCACCTACATCTTCAACGTTCCGTATGCGCTGTTCGGCCACTGGGCGCTGTACCTGTGGATGCTGACCGCCGTCTCGATCTCGCTCTCGGGCGCGGTGTTCGGGGGACGGATCGCCTATCGGCTCACCGACGCCGGTCCCGGCCGCCGCTGGGCGGCGGTCGCCGCCGCCATCTTCGGCGGCGCCACCGTCTTGGGGATCCAGGACTACTTCCACTACCTGATGAGCGCGCAATCGGACTCGATGCTCGTCGCCTGCTGCCTCGCCGCGATCGACTGCCACCTCTCCGGCCGGCACCGCTGGGCGTGGTGGCTGGGCGCGATCGCCGCACTCGGGCGCCCCGAGGTGTGGCCGTTCATCGGGCTGTACGGCATCTGGTTGTTCGTCAGGGAACCGTCGATGCGATGGATGATCTACGCCGGCGCGATCGCCAACCTGCTGCTCTGGTTCGGCGTGCCGGAGATCACGAACGGCAGGCCCGACATCGCCGGGCAGCTGGCGCTCAAGTCTCCGCGTGAGCTGCACAGCAACAAGGTCGTCGGCACGATCAGTCGCTACCGGGACCTCCAGTACTGGCCGGTGGAGGTCGCGGCGCTGATCGGGCTCGTCCTGGCGTTCCTGCGCCGCAACCTGTTCTACATCACGCTCGCGGCGATGGCCGCCGGCTGGGTGGTCATCGAGATCGCGTTCGTGCTGCACGGCTTTCCGGGCGTGCCGCGTTACCTGTTCGAGCCGGCCGCGCTGACCGGCGTGCTCGCCGGGGTCACCGTCGGCTGGCTGCTGCTCGATGTCTCGACGATCTGGTCGCGGCTGCCGGGCTGGGTCGGGATCCCGGTGGCGGTCGCCCTGATCGTCGTGATGATCCCGCAGGGGATCTCCCAGGCGCACGCCGAGCACAAGGACATCGTCCACGAGCGCGACCGCACGGTCGAGATCAACAAGCTCGGGGCGGCGATCAGCTCGCTGGGTGGCCCCGCACGGGTCCTCGCCTGCGGGCATCCGGTGCTGAACGTCGAGTACGTGAGCATCTTCGGCTGGTATGCGCACCTCAACACGGGGGTCATCGGGTATCGCCCGCAGGTCGAGTTGGCCAAGAAGCGCCCGACGATGCTGTTCACGTCGTTTCCCAACGGCTGGGCCATCACCCCGTACTTCTCCACGTCGGCCGCCTGCGCGGGCACGAAGTCGCTCTATGTCCCGACCGCGCGGCATCCCGAGGGCGTCCTCGTCCGCAAGTAGACGTCCCCCTTATCGATAGTTCACATTTCCGCCTAGAATCCGCGCCGCATGCGCCGACGGATCAGATCCGCGGCCTTTCCCGTTCACCGCCACGCGCTGCCTCAGCTTCTGGTGGATGGGCTCTTGGTCGCGCTCGCTTACGCTCTCGCCTTCTGGCTTCGCTTCGAGGACGGGTTCCATGGCTCGAGCCAGAAGTACGGTCACCTGCTGGGGACGACGATCGTCGGGGTCGTCGCCGTCACCCTGATCGCCCTCGCCGCATTCGGCCAGTACCAGCGCCTCTGGCGCTTCATGGGGCAGCGCGATTACGAGGCGGTGCTCAAGGCGGTGTTCCTCGCCACCCTCGTGATCGTCGGGGTGATCGCGCTCCTGCATCCGGTCACCGCCGCGACCACCCAGCGGGTCGTCAACCACGAGTTCCTGCACCACCACCGGATCGGGCCGAAGTACTTCACGCGCAGCGGGCCGGCGACCGCGGTCACCCTGCCGGCGAGCGTGATCATGCTGTTCTTCCTCCTGACGCTGGCGTTCCTGGTCGGCGCCCGGTTCGCGGTCCAGCTCATCGGCGAGGGGCGGATCCGCACGATTCGGGTCGGCAAGGGCGCCCGCGAGGTGCTGATCGTCGGCGGCGGCGAGGGCGGCCGGCTGGTCGTGCGCGAGCTGATGCGCAATCCCCAGCTGCGGTTGGCTCCGGTCGGATTCCTCGACGATGATCCCCGCAAGCAGGGGATCAAGGACGAGCACGGGCTCAAGGTGCTCGGCACCACGTCGAGCGACGACATCGGCCGCGTGCTCGACGCGGTCGAGCCCGACGAGGTCGTGATCGCGATCCCGTCGGCGCCGGGTGAGCTGCGCGCGCGCGTGGTGACGGCATGCCGCGAACGGGGCATTCCCGTGCGCACCACGCCGACCGTGTTCGAGCTGCTGCGAGACGGCTCCGGTCAGCTGCGGGTGACCGGTCAGCTGCGTGAGGTGCGGGTCGAGGACATCCTCGGCCGGGAGCCGGTCCGCGAGGAGCTCGACCGCGTCGGCGCCTATCTCGCCGGGCAGGTGGTGCTCGTCACCGGGGCGGGCGGCTCGATCGGCGCGGAGCTGTGCCGACAGATCTCGCGCGTCGGGCCCCGCAAGCTCGTGCTCGTCGACCACGCCGAGGACAACCTGTTCGAGATCCGCCGTGAGCTCGAAGAGGAGCGCCACGTTCGGACCGCCGTCCCCGTGCTCGCCGACTGCAAGGAGGAGGAGCGGATGCGCGAGGTGCTCACCGAGCATCAGCCCGCCGTCATCTTCCACGCCGCCGCCTACAAGCACGTGGCGATGATGGAGGCCAATCCGGTCGAGGCGGTGCGCAACAACGCGCTCGCCACCCGCCTCGTCGCGCGCATCGCCGGGGAGGTCGGTGTCGGCACCTTCGTCCTCGTCTCCACCGACAAGGCAGTCAACCCGGCGACGGTCATGGGCGCCTCCAAGGCGCTGGCGGAGTGGGCCGTCGAGGCGGAGGCGGCTCAGCACCCCGTGACCCGCTACGCCACCGTCCGGTTCGGCAACGTGCTCGGGTCCTCGGGCTCAGTCGTCCCGATCTTCCGCCGCCAGATCGCCGCCGGAGGCCCGGTCACCGTCACCGACGAGCGCATGACCCGGTTCTTCATGACGATCCCGGAGGCCGTCCAGCTCATCATCCGGGCAGGGTCCTTGCGCGACGAGCCGAGTGGTGAGATCTTCGTGCTCGAGATGGGGGAGCCGATCAGGATCGTCGACCTCGCCGTGCAGATGATCCGCCTGTCCGGACTGGAGCCCGACCGCGACATCGCGATCGACATCGTCGGTGCGCGCCCCGGAGAGAAGTTCCACGAGGAGCTGTTCGACATCCACGAGCACCCGCAGCCGACGCCCGCTCAGAGGATCCAGCGCGCCCGCCACGATCGGCTCGACCCCGACTGGGTGGAGTCCACGTTCGCCGAGATAAACCTGCTCGTTCTCGAAGGTGACGCGGCGGCTCTGGCGAAAACCGTCTCGGAGCTCTCCGGTGCCCGTGTCACGCTGTCCGCGGGCGATGATGCGTCCATCGGCCCCTTAGACTTGCGCCCTTGACCATGGCAACGATTCCGTTCGCCCTCTCCGTCCATCACTACGTCACATCGGTGGGCGACTACGCCGGGTTCGCCGCCATCATCGGGCTGGCGATCCTCGTGCTGCTGTTCTTCTCGCAGGCGCGCGAGACCTCGTCGCTGCGCCGGCGCGCCGAAGATGCCGAGCAACAGCTCGAGCGCCAGGGGGCGTACCTGGAGCAGCTCCACCGCCAGGGCGTCGGCTCGGCTCCGGGCCCCGGCGCGACGCCGCCCCCCGCCTCGGCGGCGATCACGGGCGCTCCCCTCGTCGCGGCGCCACCGGCCGCCGCCCGACGGGGAGCTCGGACCGCGGCGGCGCCCACGGCCAGCCGCTCGGTGCCCGTGGCGCCCGCCCCGCCCGGCGCCGTCGCAGCCATTCCCGCCGCCCCCGCCGGCGTTGGCGCTCCCGCGCTCAGCTCGGCGACGCGGCTGATCCCGATCCAGGTCCTCGACGAGGACCCGATCTCAGTGCACGCGTTGCGGCAGTCGCGCAATGGGGAGGCCTCCGAGGAGGCCGCCGGCTCGGCGATCGCGCCCCCGAGCCCCCCGCCGTCGACGGCGGCTGCGGGCGGCAACGGAGCGGGACACCGTGATTCCGCGCCCGCGCCCGCCCCGGTCTTCGCCGGGCCCGCGACCGTCGCCCCGCCGCCACGCGTCGCATTGCGCAGCTCGGCTGGCTCTCCGGGACGGCCGGCGCCACCGCCCCGCCTCAAAGCGCCGAGCGGCGGCGGAGGCCGCCCCGTCGGCCGGATCGTGGCTGCCGTCATCGCCGCGCTCGCCGTCGTGGCGGTTGTCGTCGTCGTGCTGGTGGTGACCAGTTCCTCTAAAAGCTCGAACGCAGCGTCGTCGACGGTGGCGTCGAGCACCGCGGCCAAGGCCGGTCGTCATCGCGACACTGCGGCGGGGACGAAGGTGGCGGTGACCCCGTCGGCGGTGACCGTGGCGGTGCTCAACGGCACCTCGACCGCGAATCTTGCCCACGACGTGATGCAAAAGCTCACCGGCCTCGGCTACAAGCAGGGGGCAATCCAGACCGCTTCCAACCAGAGCCTGGATTCGACGATCGTCGGCTACATGCAACCGGCGGACCGTGCCGACGCCCTCGCCGTGGCCAAATCGCTGGATCTGGGGTCGGCCTCGGTCCAGGGCGTGGCGGCGGGCGACCGGACGGTCGCCTGCAGCGCGACTCCGACGAACTGCCCGGCGCAGGTCGTGGTCACCGTGGGCGCCGATCTCGCGTCCGCCGCCTAGTGGGCCCCGCCGGAACATTGCACCCGAAATGGCGGGCCCGGATGGCCGTCATGCTGTGTCCTCGGAGCCTCGCGCAGCGCTGCTGCGCGTCGGCTCCTGCGTCCTTGCCTGACGACCCCCGGACCTCGCCCTTTCAGACGCAATGTTCCGGCGGGACCCACTAGCTAGTCTCTCCGACCGATGTCCGTGATGAAGGATCTTCTCGAGCTTCCCGAGCGCACCCCGAAGCCCCGCCAACAGGGCATCACCCACGTGCTCGACCGGGGCCTCTCGGTCGCCGAGATCGACGGTTTGATGGAGGTCGCCGGCGAGTACATCGACCTGGTCAAGCTTGGCTGGGGCACGTCGGTGGCGACCGGCAACCTGGAGGCCAAGCTCGACCGCTACCGCCGGCACGGGGTGCCGGTGATGTTCGGCGGCACGCTGACCGAGCTGGCGATCGCCCAGAACCGGCTCGACCGGCTGGTCGCCCGGATGCACGACCTGCAGCTCGAGTACGTCGAGCTCTCTGACGGGACGATCAACATCGAGCACGAGCGCAAGCTGGAGCTGATCTCTCGGCTCGCGGAGGAGTTCATCGTCCTCTCGGAGGTCGGTTCCAAGGACAACACCCGGATCATGGCCCCGTTTCGGTGGGTTGAGCAGATCCAGTCCGAGCTCGCAGCCGGGGCCTGGAAGGTGATCGCCGAGGCGCGCGAGAGCGGCACCGTTGGCATCTTCCGCCACGATGGCGAGGTCCGGATGGGCCTGATCGACGAGATCGTCCACGCCATCGCCCCGGAGCAGATCCTGTTCGAGGCGCCGCGCAAGGATCAGCAGGTGTGGTTCGTGCGCCGCTTCGGGCCCGACGTCAACCTCGGCAACATCACGCCGGAGGACGTGCTGTCGCTCGAGACGATCCGGGTCGGACTGCGCTCGGACACCGCCGTCGCCGACCTCGATGATTGAGGCCGTGACCCGCGCTTGCGGGTCGTAGCGATGGATCTTGGCGGCATCCTGCTCGCGCGTCATGGAGAGACGGACGACAATCTCGAGCCGTTCCGGTTCCAGGGCTTCACCGACACCCCGCTGAACGCCACCGGGCGCCGCCAGGCGCACGAGCTGGCCGAGCGGGTGGCCGGGGACGGCATCGTCTCGCTGTGGTCATCGGATCTCACTCGCGCGCGGGAGACCGCCGAGATCGTCGGCGCCCGGATCGGCATGGTGCCCACACTGGACCCCCGCCTGCGCGAGGGCTTCCGGGGCCGCTGGGAAACCCACCGCATGATCGACGTCGAGCGTGCCGAGCCCGACCGCTACGCCGCGTGGCGGCGCGCCGGCCCGGACTTCCGGTTTCCAAAGGGCGAGTCGCTGCTCGAGCAGCAGGAGCGGGTCATGGAGGCGGTGACCGAGATCCACGGCACCGGCCGGCGGCCGGCGCTCGTCGTCTGCCACGGCGGCAGCATCCGGGTGATGCTGTGCGCCCGTGACCCGCGCGGCTTGGACGCGTTCCACGACTTCGAGGTGCCGAACGTCACCGTGGTGGCGCTGTGAGATGGTCGCTGGTGGACGTGGTCCCGCGGTGAGACGGCTACCGGTCGCGGCGTTCGCCGCGCTGGTGATCGCGACCGTCGCAGCGTTCTTCGTCACCCAACACCTCAAGGTGACCACTCCGCTGATCGCCGGCTTCCCCGCCCCCGTGCCGGCCACGATCAATCCTGTCACCGGGGGCACGTGCCTCGTTCGCAACGGCAAGGGAGGGCTGGCGCCAACGAGCTTCCGCAAGATGAAGGTCTCCTTCTACCTGCTCAACCGAGCCGACGACGTCGACGTCTATATCGTCGATCGCAATGGGGCGATCGTGGACACGCTTCCCGGATCGGGACGCCACCTGGGCACCAAGAAGCGCCGGGAGTTCGTGTGGGACGGGCGCGAGGACAGCGGGCGGGTCGCTCCCGACGGCGTCTACTACGTGCGGGTGGCGCTCGTCCACCAGGGCCGGACGCTGCTGATCTCCAACGACTCCGGGCCTGAGCCCGTGACCGTGCAGACGACTTCGCCGCGGCTGGCGGTCACCGCCGTCAGCCCGCGCGCCCTCACCCCGCCCGGCCCCGTGACCATCCACTACGCCGGCAACGACGGGCTGCGCCCCCGCATCCTCATCTACCGGCTCGTCGCCGGCGTCGGCGCAAAGCCGGTCAAGAACTACGCGGCGACAACGCGCTCCGGCACCAGCGTCTGGGACGGCACGATTCGCGGCCGGCCGGCCGCCGCCGGAACGTATCTCGTCGGTCTCAAGCTCGTCGACCGCACGTGCGACGTCGTCCGGTATCCCAAGCCGGTGGCGGCGGCGTCGGCGCCGCAGGCGGTGCTCGCCATCCGGTAGGTGACGACCGGGCGCTTGCATCCCGGGGCGACCCGTACCGTTACGGTCCGTGACCTCGTATCTGAAGCGCCTGGTCTCGTCCCTGGCCGCCTACCAGGTCGCTGACGTCGTTTCCAAGTTCATCGCCGTGCTGCTGCTGCCGGTCTACACCCGGTACATCGATCCGGCGGGATACGGGGTCGTCGAGCTGCTGGCCAACGGGGTCATCTTCGTCAGCATCGTCGTCCGCTTCGGGATCATCGAAGCGTTCCTGCGCTACTACTTCACCGACACCGACCAGGAGCGCCGGAATGCTCTGGCCCGGCGAGCGATGGGGTTCCTGCTGGTGGTCACGACGATCGTCTCCGCGGGGCTGGCGGCCGCGGCCGCTCCCGTCAGCCGGATCGTGCTCGGCTACACCGACGCATCGATCATGCGGGTCGCGGTGCTGGGCCTGTGGTCGTTCACCAACCTCGAGCTCGCCTACGCGCTGCTGCGCGTCGACGAGCGGCTGCGCTGGTACGCGGTCGCGTCGCTGAGCAACGTGCTGATGACGGTCGCCGCGTCCGTCGTGCTGGTCGTCGGCCTGGGCGACGGGGCGCTCGGCCTGCTGCTGGGCAACTACGGCGCCTCGACGGTCGTCCTGTTCACGCTCTGGTTCGTCCTCCGCGACCGGCTGCGCCCCCGCCGGACCACGCCACATCGGTCTGACCACATGGCCGTCCTGATGCGGTTCGGCCTGCCGACGGTGCCGGCGGAGGCGTCCGTGTACGCGCTCAGCATCGTCGATCGCTACTACATCTTCCACGCCCGCAGCCCGGCGCTCGCCGGTCTGTACTCGATCGCCGTCAAGCTCGCGGGTGCTGTCGCGTTCATCGTGCGTGCCTTCCAATACGCGTGGCCGCCGTTGGCCTACTCGGTCTCCGACGATGCGCAGGCCGCTCGGCTCTACGGGCTCGTGACGACCTACTACCTGCTCGTCAGCGGCTGGGTGGTGGCCGGACTGGCCCTGATGGGCCGGTGGATCCTGCGACTGCTGACCACTCCGCAGTTCTTCGACGCCTACAAGGCGCTGCCCTGGGTGGCGCTCGGCTGGGCGATGTACGGACTATGGGTGGTCTTCCTCGTCATCGCCGGGCGGGCGAAGGTCACGACGCGCAACTTCCCCGCGGCGGTCGCCGGGCTGGCGGTCAACGTGGTCCTGCTGCTCGTGCTCGTGCCCCCGTTCGGACTGGCCGGCGCGGGTCTCGCCCTGTGCGGCGCCTACCTGGTGATGCTCACCGTCATGCACCTGCTCACCCGGCGCGCGTTCGCGGTGCAATTCGAATGGCCGCGGCTGGTCCACCTGGTGGTGGTTGTGGGCGGCCTTGCGGCCGCCGGGGATCTGCTCCTGCCGACCTCCGGCGTGGTCGGCTTCGTGACCCGCGGGCTCGTGTTCGCGGCGATCCCGATCGCCCTCCTCGCCACCGGGTTCGCCCACCCCGCGGAGCTGCGTCAGACCCGATCGCTGCTGGCGCAGGCGCGGCGGTCGTATCCGCGTCCGGTGCGGGGCGAGTCGTGACCACGGCGGGGTCCGCTGCCGGCCGTCCCGGGGTCAGCGTCGTGATGCCGTTCGCCGGCACCAGCGCGGACGCCGCCCTCGCCCTGGGGACGCTGACCGGGCTGACCGTCGGGCCCGAGGATGAGCTCATCCTGGCCGACAACTCGGGCACCGCGCTGCCCACCGATGGGATCCTGCTCGTCCGGGCCGACGGGGAGCGCTCCCCGTCGCATGCCCGCAACGCCGGCGCGGAGCGCGCCCATGGCGAGTGGCTTCTGTTCCTCGACGCCGACTGCCGTGCCCCCGCCGATCTGCTCGACCAGTTCCTCGGCGACGGCGTGCCTAGCGATGTCGGCGCGCTCGCCGGCGCCGTCGCGGCGGCTCCCGGGGGCGCCGGCCTGGCATCGCGGTACGGAGCGGCCAAGAGCTTCCTGGATCACGATGCCCATCTCGCCCACGGCTTCCTGCCGCGCGCCGTCGCCGCCAACCTGCTCGTGCGCAGGAGCGCGTTCGAGGCCATCGGGGGCTTCTACGAGGGCGTCCGCGCTGCCGAGGACACCGATTTCAGCTGGCGGCTACAGCGGGCGGGATGGCGGCTGGCGGCGCGCCCGCAGGCGCGGGTGGAGCACAGTTACCGGACGAGCATCGCCGCGCTGCGCCGTCAATGGCGGGGATACGCGGCCGGCCGAGCGTGGTTGGCCCGGCGCTATGACGGCTTCGCCCCCGAGCCGGCGATGCATCGCGCCGCCGCCCGCGTGTTGTCCCGCGGGCGGGCGCGGCCGACATCGTCCCCGCCGGTCGGCGCCCGACGCGCCGCCCGAGGCGCCGCCCGAGGCGCCCGTCGCCGCGGCCGCTCGACCGCGGCCGCTTCCTGGCGCTCGATGCCCTCCTCGGGATCGAGGAGCTCGCCGGGTTCACGCTCTCCAACCGGCCCCGCCATCCGATCCCGGCCGATGCTCGGCGCATCCAGGTCGTGCTCGTGGCCGATCGGTTTCCCGCCCGCGGCGACCCGCTGGCCGAGTTCGCCCTGTCGCTGGCCGACGTCCGCGTCGAGGCTGCCGGCCGGCCCGAGGCAGTGGATCGCGAGGCCGCCCGCGGCCTCGCCGTCGCGTATCGAGAGGACGACGGCGCTGTCGCCCGGGCCGGGGCCCTGCTGCGCCTGCTCGCCCGCCACCCGCTGCGCTGCGCCCGTGATCTGGCGACGCGCTGGCGGTCGGGGTGGGATGCTCCGGGGCTGGCGGCGATCGCCCCCGCGGTGATCCGGCTCCAGCACGATGCGGGCGCGCGGGTGCACCCGCTCGGCGGGCGCGACGCGCGAGCCGTCGCCGCACGCCAGGCCCGGCTCGCCGGCCGCCGGCTGGACCAGTGAGGCGCTCCCGATGCGCGTGCAGCTCGTCGACCCGTCCGCCTTCACCCCGCCCTACGACCACGCCCTGGCGGCGGCGCTGGCCCGGACCGGCGTGGCGGTGGAGCTGATCACCAGTCGCTTCGCCTACGGGGACGTCCCCGCGCCCGACGGTTACGCGGTCCGGGAGCTGTTTTACCGACGGAGCTTCGGCGCTCCGGGATCGGCCCGGCGGCGCTACAGCAAGCTCGCCGTCCACGTCCCGGACATGCTGCGCTACCGCCGGGTGGCCGCCGCCGCCGACATCGTGCACGTCCAGTGGCTGACCGCGCCGGTGCTCGACGCCGGCCTGCTGCCCGACCGCCCGCTCGTGCTGACCGCTCACGATCTGCTGCCGCGGGAGCCGCGCTGGGGCCAGGTGGCGGCGCAGCGGCGCGTGTTTGACCGCGTCGACGGGATCGTCGTCCACTCCGCCTACGGGCGCGGTCAGCTGGTGGACCGGCTCGGCGTCTGCCCCGACAAGGTGACGGTCATCCATCACGGCGCGTTCGCGCACGTCACGGCGATCGGACCGGATGCGCTTCCCCCCGAGCTCGACGGGGGCATCCGGCCCGCGGTGCTGTTCTTCGGCCTGCTGCGCCCTTACAAGGGCGTCGAGACGCTGCTGCGGGCCTGGCGCGGAGTGGAGGGAGCCGAGCTGTGGATCGCCGGCCGGCCGATGATGGTGCTCGAGCCCCTGCGGGCACTGGCGCCGCCGAGCGTCCGCTGGGTGCCGCGCTATGTCACCGACGCTGAGATGTCGGCGCTGTTCACCGCTGCTGACATCGTCGTGCTCCCCTATGAGCGCACCGAGCGCTTCGACCAGTCCGGCGTCCTGGCGACCGCGCTGGCGCTCGGTAAGGCGGTCGTGCTCACCGACGTCGGTGGCTTCTCCGAGGTCGCGGCGACGGGGGCGGCGCGCCTCGTCGTCCCCTCCGACCCCGACGCGTTACGTGCTGCGCTCGTCGCGCTGCTCGGCGATCGGGCTGCGCGCGACGAGCTTGGCCGGGCCGCCCTGTCCGCGGGCCGCGGCGCCTACTCGTGGGACGAGGCCGCGCGGCGGACAGTGGCCCTGTACGAGCGGATCAGGCGCTGACCGCCGGTTCGGCGGCCCGGGCGGACTCGCGCCGGTCGACCTCCGCCCGCACCGCGGGAGCGACGACGGTCCCGAACAGCTCGATGGAGCGCATCACATCCCGGTGAGCGACGGCCCCGACGCTCATCTGGCCGACATACCGGCTGTTGCGCATCAGCTCGTGCTCGAACAGGATCTTCTCGATCACCTGCTCCGGGGAGCCGGCGGCCACCGCTCCGCGAGGAGAGCGCAGCGCCTCGTACTCGGCTCGCCCCGATGGCGGCCAGCCACGCTCGCGGCCGATGCGGTTCATCATCGCCAGGTAGGGGGCGGCGAACGCCGAGTCGGCGCCCCTGGAGGTCTCGCCGACGAAGGCGTGGGTGTTGATCGCCAGCGGCAGCGTGGCGGCGTCGTGGCCGGCCTCGGTCGCCGCCTGGCGGTATAACGCGATCAGTGGCGCGAATCGCTCCGGCTGGCCACCGATGATCGCCAGCGTCAGCGGCAGGCCGAGCGCTCCGGCACGCACCACCGATTGCGGCGATCCTCCGACCGCGACCCAGATCGGCAGCGGGTTCTGGATCGGGCGCGGGTAGACGCCCGCGTCGGTGAGCGGCGGGCGAAGGCGTCCCGCCCACGTCACCCGTTCGGACTCGCGGATCGCGAGCAGGAGGTCCAGCTTCTCGGCATAGAGCTCGTCGTAGTCGTCGAGGTCGTAGCCGAACAGCGGGAACGACTCGATGAACGACCCGCGTCCGGCCATGATCTCGGCGCGGCCGCCGGAGATGAGGTCGAGCTCGGCGAACTGCTGGAACACCCGGACCGGATCGTCCGAGCTGAGCACCGTGACGGCGCTCGACAGACGGATTCGCTCGGTGCGGGCGGCAATCGCCGCCAGCGCGACCGCCGGCGAGGAGATCAGGAAGTCCGGGCGATGGTGCTCGCCGATCGCGAACACGTCGAGACCGACCTCCTCAGCCAGCTGGGCCTCCTCGAGAAGGTCGCGCATCCGCTGCTCGGGACTGACGCCCGAGCTGAGGTCCGCGAAGGTGGCGAGTCCGAGCTCCATCGTGCTGCTCAGCCTAGCATGTAGTTGCGCAGACAACTATTCGCCCGCCCGGGGACGCATCCGTCTTGGGCGTGCGCCAGGATTAGCCCGATGCGAGCATCGCCGCCCACCCTCGACACGCCCGAGCACCGCCGCCTGGAGGAGGCGCGCACCGGGGCGGTGCCGTGGAAGTCGTGGGGCCCCTACCTGAGCGAACGGCAATGGGGCACTGTGCGCGAGGACTACAGCGACGGCGGTGACGCGTGGAACTACTTCACGCACGACCAGGCGCGGTCCCGGGCCTACCGCTGGGGCGAGGACGGGATCGCCGGGATCTCCGACGAGCACCAGCGGCTGTGCCTGGCGCTGGCGCTGTGGAACGGCGCCGATCCGATCCTCAAAGAGCGGATGTTCGGGCTCAACAACGGCGAGGGCAACCACGGCGAGGACGTCAAGGAGTACTGGTTCTACCTGGACAGTACCCCCACGCACTCGTACCTGAAGTGTCAGTACAAGTACCCCCAGCGGGAGTACCCGTACAACGACCTGGTGGCCACCAACCGCCAGCGTGGCAAGCAGGATCTGGAGTACGAGCTGCTCGACACCGGGGTGTTCGCCGACGACCGTTACTTCGATGTGATCGTCGAGTACGCCAAGGTCGCCCATGACGACATCGCGATGCTCGTCACCGTGCACAACCGCGGTCCTGACCCCGCGACCCTGCATCTGCTGCCCACGCTGTGGTTTCGCAACACGTGGTCATGGGGTGACCCTGAACCCAGACCGACACTGTCGGGGGATGGAGACACCGCGGTGCGCGCCTCACACGCCGAGCTCGGGGAGTGGACGCTGCACGTGCGGTCGGACGCCGAGCTGCTCTTTTGCGAGAACGAGACCAACCACCAGCGCCTGTTCGGCTCGCGCAACGCGTCCCCGTACGTCAAGGACGCGATCAACGACCGCGTCGTCGGTGGCGCCCACGACGCCGTCAATCCCGCGCGGACCGGCACGAAGGTCGCCGCCCACCATGTCGTGGAGATCGCCGCCGGTGACAGCGCGGCGATCCGGGTTCGGCTCGCCGCCGACGGCGAGCGGGGGGCGGCGCCCGCCGACGACCCGCTGGGCCCGTCGCATGACCGGGCGTTCGCCGCGCGGCGCGACGAGGCCGACAGGTTCTACGCGCACGTCATCCCGTCGGGACTGGCGGCCGATCCGGCGATGGCCATGCGCCAGGCGCTCGCCGGACTGCTGTGGAGCAAGCAGTACTACGAATACGACGTGCACCGCTGGCTGCGCGAGCATGGGGTCAATCCGTGGAACGCGAACGCCACCGCGAGCGCGGTGCGCAACGTGCCGTGGTTTCACATGATCGCCGGTGACGTGATCTCGATGCCCGACAAGTGGGAGTACCCGTGGTTCGCCGCCTGGGACCTTGCCTTTCACTGCGCGCCGCTGTCACTGGTCGACGTTGATTTCGCCAAGGCGCAGGTGGAGCTGCTGGTGAGCACGCGGTACCTGCATCCCAACGGCCAGATCCCGGCGTACGAGTGGAACTTCTCCGACGTCAATCCTCCGGTGACCGCGTGGGCCGCGCTGTATGTGTATGAGCGTGAAGTCGAGATCCGGGGCGAGGGCGACCGCGAGTTCCTGGCGCGGGTGTTCGACCGCCTTCTCACCAACTTCACCTGGTGGGTGAACCGCAAGGACCCCGACGGTCGCAACCTGTTCCAGGGTGGGTTTCTCGGCCTCGACAACATCGGCCTGTTCGACCGCTCGGCGCCATTGCCGGGGGGTGGGACCCTCGAGCAGGCCGACGGCACCGCGTGGATGGCCCTCTACTGCCAGTGGATGCTGCAGATCGCGGTGCAGCTGGCCAGACACGACGCGGCCTACGAGGACATGGCGGCGAAGTTCATCATGCATTTTCAGTGGATCTCGATCGCGCTGCACCCGCCCGAAGCCGACACCGAGCTGTGGGACGAGGAGGACGGCTTCTACTACGACGTGATGCGGATGCCCGACGGATCCCGGATCCCGCTCAAGGTGCGGTCGCTCGTCGGCCTGCTTCCCCTGTGCGCCGCGACCGTGTTCGAGCCGGAGGTCATCGAGAGCCATCCCGAGTTCATGGAACGGGTGCTGTGGTTCGCCGGGCGGTTCAGTGACGCGGTGCCGGCACTCGCGAACTTGCCCGGGCCCAGCCCGGAGGGTCACCGGCTGCTGGCGCTCGTCGACGAAGGGCGGCTGCGGCGGATCATCGCCGCGCTCCTCGACGAGGACGAGTTCCTCGGCCCGCACGGGATCCGCTCGATCTCGCGCCGCCATCTGGACGACCCTTGCGTGATCGACTTCGACGGCCGCCACGAGGTCCGCTACCTGCCGGCGGAGTCCGACACCGGCATGTTCGGCGGCAACTCCAACTGGCGGGGGCCGGTGTGGTTTCCGATGAACCTCGTGATCCTGCGCGGTCTGGCACAGCTGCACCGGTACTACGGCGACCGGTTGAAGGTGCAGTGTCCGACCGGGTCCGGTCAGGAGTGCAATCTGCTGCAGGTGGCGGTCGAGATCGGCCGGCGGCTGACGAGCACGTTCACCGAAGACGCCGACGGACGTCGGCCGGTGTTCGGCGGCATCGAGCCGTTCCAGACCGATCCCCACTGGCACGACCTGCTCCTGTTCCACGAGTATTTCCACGGGGACAACGGCGCCGGGATCGGCGCCAGCCACCAGACCGGTTGGACGGGCACGGTGGCGCTGTTGTTCCTGGAGGCGGCGCGATGGCAGGCCGGGGCGCAGGCGAACGTCGCCGACCTCGCCGGGTGACGGGCCGTCGTGCGGCTGCCGGCACGTCCCACCGTCTACGAGATCAATACCCCGGTCTGGCTGCGCCGGCGGCGGCGCGGCGGTGCGCCGATCGGGCTCGGTGACGTGCCCGACGCCGCCTGGGACGAGCTCGCCGGGCTCCCCGTCGACGCCGTCTGGCTGATGGGGGTGTGGGAGCGCAGCCCGGCGGGATTGCAGATCGCCCGCGCCGATTCGGCGCTGCAGGCGGGCAATCGCGCCGCGCTTCCCGGGCTGGTCTTTGACGACGTGATCGGGTCGCCGTACTGCGTGCGCCGGTACGTCGTCGACGAGCGCTTCGGCGGTCGGGCGGGACTGGCCGCGGCACGCGAGCAGCTTGCCCGGCGGGGGCTCGGCCTGATCCTCGATTACGTGCCCAACCACGTCGCCCCCGACCACCCGTGGCTGACCGAGCGGCCGGGTTGCTTTCTCGCCGGCACCGATGCGGAGCTCGCCGAGCATCCCGAGGCGTTTCTGCAGACCGCGGGTGGCGTGGTCGCGAAGGGGCGGGACCCGTACTTTGCGCCGTGGCCGGACGTCGTGCAGCTCAATGCGTTCGCGCCCGAGCTGCGCGACGCCGTCTGCGACACGTTGATCGCGATCGGTGATCAGTGCGATGGGCTGCGCTGCGACATGGCGATGTTGATGACCAACGAGGTGTTCGCCCGGACGTGGGGGTCGCGGGTTGGGTCGGCGCCGGACGCCGAGTACTGGCCGCGGGTGATCGAGCGGGTGCACGCCGCCCATCCCGATCTCCTGTTCATGGCCGAGGCGTACTGGGAGATGGAGTGGGCCCTTCAGCGCCAAGGCTTCGATCTCTGTTATGACAAGCGCCTCTACGACCGTCTCGTCCACGAGTCCGCCGACGCGGTGCGCGGGCATCTGCAGGCCGGCGCCGCCTACCAGGAGCGCCTGATCCGTTTCATCGAGAACCATGACGAGCCGCGGGCGGCGGCGACGTTCGGCCCCGGGCGGGCGCGCGCCGCCGCCGTCGTCATGTCCACCCTCCAGGGCGCGCGCCTGTATCACGACGGCCAGTTCGACGGGTTCCGGACCCGGATCCCGGTGTTCCTGGCGCGGGGCCCGGACGAGGCGGTGGACGCCGATCTGCGCGCGTTCTACGCGCGGCTGGTGCGCGCGATCGCCGAGGCCGATCTTCGCGACGGGGACTGGCGTCTGTGTGAGTGCACGGGGTGGCCGGACAACGACTCATCCAGGCAGCTCGTCGCCTGGTGCTGGTCGACGCCCGACTCGCGCCATCTGGTGGTCGTCAACCTGGCGGCCGATCCCGCTCAGGCGCGAGTGCGGCTGCCGTGGGAGGATCTGGGAGGGCGCGAGTGGACGCTCACCGACCGGCTGGACGGGCGGCGCTACGCACGCGGCGGCGACGAGCTCGCCGGCGAAGGCCTGTACGTCGCGCTCGATCCGTGGGAGGCGTACTTTCTGGCGTGCGCGGGCTGACGCCCGCTCGTCGCCCCGGCTTGCGCCACAATCACGCGCCGTGACTCTCCTCAAGGTTGTCTTCTGGACCTCGGCCGGCCTGCTCGCCTACACGCACGTGGGCTACCCGCTCGCGCTGGCCGCGCTGGGCCGGGTGCTCGGCAGCGACGAGCCCGAGTCGCCGCCGGATGACGCGCCCCTGCCGTCGGTGTCGGTGATCGTCGCCGCCTACGCCGAGGCAGCGGTGATCGCCGACCGGGTCGCCAACCTGCGGGCGCTTCACTACCCGCAGGACCGTCTCGAGGTGATCGTCGCCAGCGACGGCTCGCCTGACGACACGGCCGTCCGCGCTCGTGAGGCCGGCGCCGACATCGTCCTTGAGCTGCCGCGGGTCGGCAAGGTGCGCGCTCAGGACGCCGGGGTCGACCGGGCTCGGGGTGATCTCGTGGCGTTCTCGGACGCCAACGTCAAATGGGCCCCCGATGCCCTGCGGGAGCTGGTCGAGGCCGTTCGCCGAGCCCGGCGTCGGCTATGTCTGCGGAAACGTGCGCTTTGCCAACGAGCGCGGCACCAACCAGGAGGGCGTGTACTGGCGCTATGAGATGTGGGTGCGGGCGCTCGAGTCCCGTGTCCGCTCGGTGACCGGGGGCAACGGGGCGATCTACGCCACCCGCCGCGAGTCCTACATCGTCGTTGACTCGATCATGGGCCACGACCTGTCGTTCCCGTTCAACATGGTCAAGCGCGGCTGGCGCGCGGTCTACGCGCCGGGGGCGCGCGCCTGCGAGAAGATGGTGCCGACGATCGAGGGCGAGTTTCACCGCAAGCGCCGGATGATGAGCCACGGCTGGCCCATCGTTCTCCGCGGCGGAATGCTCTCACCACGCGGCTACGACCCGGCGTACGCCGGGATGATCGTCTCCCATCGCGTCCTTCGCTATGCCTCCCCGTTTCTGCATGCCGCCGCGCTCGCCGCCAGCATCGCGCTGGTCGGCGATGAGCCGGTGTACGTCGCGGCGCTCGTCCTCCAGCTCACCGTCATCCTGGCCGCGGTCGCCGCCCGCGCCGTGCCCGCTCGCCCGCTGTTGATCGCGCGCTACTACGTGCTGACGACGGCTTCGCTGGCCGCCGGCCTCTTCGACTGGGTGGCTCACGGCACGCAGGTGGGGTGGGAGCCCGCCGCGGGCACGCGATGATCAAGCGCGCCATCGATATCGCGATCGCGCTGCCACTGGCGATCGTCTCCGCACCGGCGGTGGCGCTGCTCGCGCTGGCGGTCAGACTCGAGTCTCGGGGCGACCCGATCTATCGCCAGACCCGCGTCGGCCGGGACGGCGAGCTGTTTGCAATCTACAAGCTGCGCACGATGGTGACCGGGGCCGAGTTCACCGGCGCCGGACTGGCGATCGCCGAGGGCGACCCCCGGATCACCCGCCTGGGCGCGCTGCTGCGCCGCTACTCGCTCGACGAGCTGCCGAACCTGTGGAACGTGGCCCGAGGCGAGATGTCGATCGTCGGCCCCCGACCGACGCTCAGGAGCCAGGTCGACCGCTACACACCGCGCCAGCGAGGCCGGCTCGCCGTCAAGCCCGGCATCACCGGCTGGGCGCAGATCCACGGGCGGGCGTCGCTGCCCTGGCCCGAGCGGATCGAGCTCGACCTCTGGTACGTCGAGCATCGCTCGACGGCGCTTGACCTGAAGATCCTGGCGCGGACGCTCGGCCTGGTGGCCCGGGGCAGCGGCATCTACAAGGGAGCGACCGGCGGATGGCAGCCTCCGAGCGAGACGTAGCCGTCCTGCTCACCGGCGTCGGCAAGCGCTACGCGCTCGTCTCCGCCTTCTCGCAGTGCGCGACCACGATCGCGGCCGACCCCAACCCTCTGGCTCCGGCTCAGTATGCGGCTCACCAGCGCCGTGCGGTGCCACGCTTCGACGACCCCGCCTACATTCCGGCGCTGCAGGCGCTGTGTGCCGAGTTCGGCGTCGGCGCGGTCGTTCCGTTGACCGACCTCGATCTCGAGCTGCTCGGCCACGCCCGCCAGGACGGCAAGCTGCCGGCGTTCGTCCCCGACGGCGAGATCGCCCGGGCCACGTTCGACAAGTACGAGGCCCACCTGCTGCTGGCGCGGCTGGGGCTGCCGTCGCCCCCGACGGTCCTGCCCGGGGAGCCGGTGTCGAGCTATCCGGTGATGATCAAGCCGCGCTGGGGATCGGGCGCCCGCTCGATCTTTCGTGCCCACGACGAGCGCGAGGCCGCGTTCCTCGCCGCCTACATCCGCGAGCCGGCGATGGTGCAGCGCGCGATGCAGGGGCCCGAGTTCTCCATCGACGCCCTCTCGGATCTGGACGGGCGCTGTCTCAACGCCATCCCGCGGACGATGATCGAGTCTCGGGGTGGCGAGTCGATCAAGGGGACGGTGATTGCCGACGACGAGCTCGTCGATCTCGGCCGGCGTGTGGTCGAGGCGCTCGGCTGCCGCGGACCCTGCACCGTCCAGGCGTTCCGCGACCCCGAGATCGGTCTCGGCATCACCGACGTGAACACCCGCTTCGGCGGCGCGTGTCCCGCCCATCTCTACGCCGCCCTGCCGGGGCGCACGTATCCCGAGCTGATCGTGCGTATCGCCCGCGGCGAGTCGATCGAGCCCCACCTGGGCGAGTTCCGATCCGGAGTGACGTTCACCCGGTACTACTGGCAGCTGGAGCTCGACGCGCAGCTGGGGCCGACCGGCCGTGACATCATGAACCCGCCGGGACCGCCGATGCCACCGGCCGCGACGTCATGAGCCCGCGGGGCCGCCCGCCCCGTCTGGATATCGTGTGTAGCCGTGATCGACTCCGGTGTCGTCAACGCCACCCAGGACGTCGTGGTCGGCTGGCTGGCCGAGGATCGTCGGCTTGTTCAGGCTCTGTTGGTCGAGGTGGAGGGGTCGGCGCCGCTGCCCATCGGCGCGATGATGGTCGTCGACGATCAGGGCCACATCGAGGGTTCGATCACCGGAGGGTGCGTCGAAGGAGCGGTCGTCACCGAGGCCGAGCAGCTGCTCGCCGAGCGTGACGGTGCCACGAAGCTGTTGCGATACGGGATCTCCGACGAGCTCGCCGGCACGGTCGGGCTGATGTGCGGCGGAATCGTCCACATCTTCATCCACGCCCTCGCCGGCGAGGCGGCGACGGTCGAGCGCGCGGTGCTGGAATCGCACGCCGAGGGGCGGCCTGCGGCGATCGCGACGCTGCTCGACGGCCCCGCCGCGGGCTCCCGGCTGGGGGTCGTCGGCGACCGGCTGATCGGGTCGCTCGCCGCCGGCGAGCTGCTCGACGACAACGTCGCCCGCGAGGCGCAGGGCCTGCTCGAGGAGGGCAAGACGACGCTGCGCCGCTTCGGCGCCGACGGGGCGACACTCGGCGACGACCTCCGGGTTCACATCCGCGCCTACGCGTCTGCGCCGCAGATGCTCATCGTCGGGGCGATCGATTTTGCGGCGGCGCTCGCCCCGATGGCCGCCCAGATCGGCTACCAGGTGACGATCTGCGACGCGCGCGACCGGTTCGCCCGCTCGTCCCGATTCTCCTCGGCAGCTACCGTCACCATCGGGTGGCCGCAGGACATGATGCGCGACGTCGACCTCGGCCC
Source organism: uncultured Solirubrobacteraceae bacterium (assembly GCA_963731395.1). Lineage (GTDB taxonomy): Bacteria > Actinomycetota > Thermoleophilia > Solirubrobacterales > Solirubrobacteraceae > Palsa-465. Next base: position 8,335 of record CAVSVH010000019.1, on the reverse strand, counting down.
TCGTGACGCGGTGCTCGTCTTCACCCACGACGCGAAGTTCGACGAGCCGGCGCTGGTCGCCGCGCTCGCCACCCACGCCGGCTACATCGGCGCGCTCGGGTCGCGTCAGACGACCGCCGACCGCGAGCGCCGTCTGCGCGCGGTCGGCGTGGGCGAGGCCGAGCTCGCCCGCATCCACGCGCCGTGCGGGCTCGACATCGGCAGCCGCACCGCCGAGGAGACGGCGGTATCGGTGCTGGCCGAGATCATCGCTGTCCGGGCACAGCGCGCGGGCTCGCCGCTGCGGCTGACACACGGTCCGATTCACGGCCCCGACCAGGTGTTCTGAGCAACACGCCCCCGGCGGCGGCCGCGATCAGCGAGCACGCCGCGATCACGATCCACCCGTCCCGGAACGCCGACAATTCGGCGGCCGGGCCACCCGGGGACCCGATCACCGCGACCAGGATGGCCACGCCGACGGCGAGACCGACCTGCCGGAGCATGTTGAGCACGGCGGAGCCGGTGGCGAACGCCTGCGGCGGCAGCGATGCGGCGCCGGCGGCCATGAACGTCGGCAGCGTCAGGCCGACGCCCGCTCCGGTGAGCAGCATCCCGCCGAGCATGTCGCCGACGTAGTCGGGAGTCAGCCCGACGGCGAGCGCCCACCAGGCGGCGCCGGCCGCGAACGCGGTGGCGCCGACGACGATCACCGGGCCGGGCCCAAACCGCGGGATCAGCCGCCCGGCGACGAGGAAGGCGAACAGAGGCACCATCAGCGGCCCGGGAGCCACCGCCAGGCCGGTGCGCAGCGCCGACCACCCCCACACGTCCTGGTCCCAGAGGACGATCGACAACAGCATCGCCCCGAACGCCACCGAGAAGATGATCGCCACGACCGACGAGCCGGAGAACGCCCGGACCCGGAACAGCGAGACGTCGATCAGCGGGTTGTGGTGGCGGACGCACCGCAGCGCGAACAGGGACAACGCGATGACCGACCCGGCGAGCGCGCTCAGCGTCGCGGCCGAGCCCCAGCCCCAGGCGTTGCCCTTGACCAGGCCGAGGGTGAGCACGGCGACGCCGGCGGTGACGAGCACCGCGCCGAGCGCGTCCGGGCGCGGGACGGGGTGCCCTGCCACCTGGGGCAGCCGCCGCCAGCCGACGAAGGCGGCCAGCAGGCCGATCGGAACGTTGACGAAGAAGACCCAGCGCCAGCTGGCGGCGACGAGCAGGCCGCCGACCACCGGGCCGAGCGCGGCGGCGAGGCCGCCCACCGCGGTCCACGCGCGGACCGCGCCGTGACGGCGCTCGGGCTCGGTCGTCGCCAGGACCAGGCTCAGCGAGGTCGGGGTCAGCAGGGCCGCGCCGGCTGCCTGGACGATCCGGAACACGACGAGCAGCGTCAGGCTGCTCGCGGCGCCGCAGGCGGCGGAGGCGGCCGTGAACACGAGCACGCCGAGCAGGAACCCGTTCTCGCGGCGACGGCTCTCGGACAGGCGCCCGAACAGCACCAGCAGCGCCGCGTACACGATCGCGTAGCCGTTGAGCACCCACGATAGGTCGCCGAGGCTGCGCGTGTGCAGGTCCCGGGCGATGTCGGGCAGGGCGACGTTGACGATGAACAGGTCAAGGCTGGCCAGGACGACGCCGGCGCAGACGATGATCAGCACCTGGGTGGGTGAGGCGTCGGCGCGGCGGCGGACGCTCTGACTTAGGAAGCTCATAGCCAGGTACCGTACCACACTGGCTAAGACCTACATTAGTCAGCTACACTCAAGGACATGGAGAGCACGATTCAGATGACCGGAGTTCTCGATCCCCGCGAAGATTGGATTGCCGACCAGTGCCCGATGGCGCGCACGCTCGACGTCGTGCACACCCGGTCGGGGTTCCTCGTCCTGCGCGAGGCGTTCTACGGCGCCACGCGATTCGAGGAGTTCGCGCAGCGCACCGGGCTCAGTGAGCCGGTGACCGCGGCGCGGCTGCGCGAGCTGGCCGCCGAGGAGATCCTTAAGCGCGAGCCGTATCAGGAGCCCGGCCAGCGCACCCGACACGCCTATCGCCTGACCGAGAAGGGCGCCGACCTGCTGCCCGTCCTGGTCGCGCTGATGCAGTGGAGCGACCGCTGGGATCGGCGGGGACCAGCGCGCGTCGAGTTGCGCCATCACGACTGCGGCGGTCGTGTCACGGCGCAGCTGGGCTGCGAGCACGGGCACAGCGTGCCGGGCGACGCGCTCGATCTCGCCCGGCGTTCGGATATGCCGGCGGGGGCTGATGCGCCGGCGACCCCTAGGCGCCCGAGGCCAGATACGGCCCCAGCAGCGACAGGTCCGCCGCGCTGAGCCGGTCGCTGGCCGTCTTGCGCTGATGCCAGTACGGGTACAGGAGCGGCGGGCGGCTGACCTGCTCCAGGCGATCGCGCTCCTCGTCAGACAGCTGCAGGTCCGCCGCTTTGAGGTTGTCGGCGAGCTGCTCGTCGGTGCGGGCGCCGATCACGACCGAGCTGATGCTGGGGCGTCCGAGCAGCCAGGCGAGCGCCACCTGGGCCGCGGACACGTTGTGTCCATCGGCGATCTCGACGAGCACGTCGATCGTGTCGTAGAGCCGGTCCTCGTCGTAGACCGGAGGCTCGTCCCAGTCGGTGACATGGCGCGAGCCGCTCGGCGCGTCCTGGCCGCGGCGGTACTTGCCGGACAACAGCCCGCCGGCGAGCGGGCTCCACACCATCGTGCCCAGCCCCTGATCGAGCGCCAGTGGGATGAGCTCGTACTCGGCCGAGCGCTCTTGCAGTGAGTAGTAGATCTGCTGGCTGACGATTCGGACCCCGCCCACCCGATGCTCGCGCTCGGCGGTGCCCAGGGCCTTCATCAGCTGCCACGCGGCGTAGTTGGAGACGCCGACGTAGCGCACCTTGCCGGCGTCCTGGAGGTACTGCAGGGCGCCGAGTGTCTCCTCTAGCGGCGTCAGGCCGTCCCACTCGTGCACCTGGTACAGGTCGATGTGGTCGGTGCGCAGCCGCCGCAGGCTGGCCTCGCAGCCGGTGATCACGTGGTGGCGCGACAGCCCCGCCATGTTCGGCGTGTCGCCCATCGGAAACCGCACCTTCGACGCGATCAGAAGGTCGTCGCGCCGGCCCTGCACGGCCTCGCCGACGATCTCCTCGGCGCGGCCCGTCGAGTAGACATCGGCGGTGTCGATCAGATTGACTCCGGCATCGCGCGCCATGTCGATCTGGCGCCGGGCCCCCGCGAGGTCGGTGTCGCCGACCTTGGCGAAGTTCCCCTCGCCGCCGAACGTCATCGTTCCCAGCGTGAGGCAGGAGACCTGCAGGCCGGAGGAGCCGAGCGGGCGGTAATCCATGGGAGCTTCCTTTCGATCGATGGTCCAGACCGTGAACCAATACCCGCCGCCGGGACTCCAACCGGGCGTTTCGGTGCAAGCACCGAGCCGTGCGACGCAGCGTGTCCCGCTGGTCCCGGCATGCGGGCGTGCCCGTACAAGCCTCGGGCGATGCGTGACTGCTTGCACCGAAACGCCCGCCCGGGACGGCGTGACCGCCCGGGACGGCGTGACCGCCCGGGACGGCGTGACCGCCCGGGACGGCGCGCCTGCGCGGGACGGCGCGATCGGCAGGTTCGCCGCCCGAGCACCGGGTAGCCACTGTCACGGACGAGCGACTCACGGAGGTGGTGGCGATGGCTCCAGAGTTCAAGCAGGGCGACCGGGTCCGCTGGGACGCCGGTAATCAGAGCTCGGTGGGAACGATCGAGCGCAAGATCACCTCGGACACCGAGGCCGGGGGGCGAACCGTGCGGGCGTCAGAGGACGATCCGCAGTACCTGGTGCGCAGCGAGAAGACCGGTCGCACCGCCGTGCATCGCCCGGAGAGCATCCACCCCGCGTAGCGGCGCCGTCCCGGCGCAGACCCGTCCGTCGGGTCCGAACAGCCGGGGTGTGGCCGGTACAGTGTGGTACCAGCGATCGATCTACTAACCAGCCGGCGCGTCCGCGGCCGGCCCGGGCAAGTCTCAGGAGGAAGCGTCACATGGGCAAGGAGCGTCAGAGGGGCAAGGTCGCCCGATCGCTTGACGGTAAGGTCGTCGCCATCACCGGGGGCGCGCGCGGAATCGGGCGGGCGACGGCCACCGCGCTGATCGGGCACGGCGCCCGGGTGGCGATCGGCGACATCGACGCCCCGCTGGCCGCTGAGACCGCCGGCCAGCTCGGGTCCGGCACGCTCGGCCTGGCACTCGACGTCACCGACCGTGCCAGCTTCGAGGAATTCCTAGGCTCGGTGCAGCGCGAGCTGGGCCCGCTCGACGTCCTGATCAACAACGCCGGGATCATGCCGATCGGGCCGTTCGTGGACGAGACCGACGCGACCGCCACCCGGCTGGTCGATATCAACCTTCACGGCGTGATCATCGGCTCCAAGCTGGCGCTCGAACGCTTCCTGCCGCGCGGTCGGGGCCATCTCGTCAACGTCGCCTCGATCGCCGGCAAGGGCGGGTTTCCCGGTGGCGCGACGTACTGCGCCACCAAGCACGCGGTCGTCGGCCTCAGTGAGGCGATCCGCGCCGAGGTCCGCAGCACCGACATCGACGTCAGCATCGTGCTGCCGGTGGGCGTCAACACGGAGCTCTACTCCGGGGTATCGCCGGCGCGGGGGATGAAGCTCGCCGAGCCCGAAGAGGTCGCCGAGGCGATTGTCGCGGCGCTCCAGACCGGCCGGGTCGACGTCTGGGTGCCGCGGATGATGACGGGCCTCGCCTGGTTCCTGCATCTGGTCCCGCGCTCGGTCGCGGACGTGGTCACCAAGCTGCTCAAGGGTGACGAGGTGCTGGTCAAGCCCGACCATCTCCTGCGTGGCGCCTACGAACAGCGAATTGGCAATGCGTCCGCGCCCGAGGGGGAGCCGGCCGCCGCCGCCGGTGCGTCCAAGCGCGAGGCGCAGAAGGTGTAGTCAGCTCGAGCGCAGCCAGGCGGCGATCAGCTCGCCGATCTCCGGGCCGGCATCCTCCTGGAGGAAGTGTCCGGCATCACGGATCACGTGGTCGACGTCCCCGCCCAGCGCGGCCGCGAAGCGGCGACCGGACTGGAGCGGCAGCACCGGATCCGAGTCGGCCCACAGCGTCAGCCTCGGGCGGCGATCGTCGCGGAGGGCCTCGAGCACCTGCTGCCCCGCGCCGGCGCCGGGGGCATCGGGAGTCGTCGGCAGGATCGCTGGGAAGGCGCGCGCTCCCGCCTTGGCGGCCGGGCTGGGGAACGGCCGCTCGTAGCCGGCGATGACGGCGTCGCCAGGGTCGTGAAGGCAGGCGCGGCGGACCAGCAGTCCCACCGGGAGGTCCTCGGTGCGGGCGGTGAAGTCCCGGAATGCGAGCCACGCATCGGTCATGCGCTGCCTGCCAGTGAACAGGCCGGTGTCGAGGACGACGATCCGCGCCACGCGTTCGGGCGCCTGCACCGCCACCCGCAGCCCGATCGGGCCGCCCCAGTCGTGGACGACGATCGTCGCGCCGGTGACGTCGAGCTGCTCGAGCAGCGCAGCCAGAGCCGCGGTGTGGCGGTCATACGTGTACCACGCGATGTCGACCGGCTTGTCGGAGCGCCCGAACCCCGGCAGGTCGGGAGCGATGCAGCGGAACCCCGCATCACGGACCGGCACGAGCACCGTGCGCCACAGAAAGGACCACGTCGGTTCACCGTGGACGAACACAACTGGGCGACCGTCGCCCTCGTCGAGATGAGCCATGCGCAGCCCCTGAAACGAGGTCCAGTGGGCGGCGAACGGGAAGTCCGGAAGCCCCTCCAGATCCGCCTCGGCAGTGCGAATGGCCTCGATCATGGGCGCTCCCGGCGAAGCGGGGGGCCCAGCCGCGGGTCGGGCGCAGGGAACGGACCGTGCACCGACGCCACGTTATCGACCACCGGCGACGCGCGGCGTCGGCTATGCTCGTGCGCTCGCGAGCGGCATCCGCGCCGTTCTCGCCGACGGTTCTTCACACGGCGGGCCCCGCCGCTCCACACTGACACGCGTATCCCTGAAGGCAAACGGACAGCCGTATGCAAACTCCCGAACGCGCGATATGAGCGTCGCTGACCTCGACGGCCGGCGCGTTCTCGTCACCGGCGGCTCGGGATTCATCGGGCGTCACGTCGTCGCCGAGCTGACGGCCGGGGGTGCCCAGGTGCGCGTCGTCGATCTCCAGCCCCACCCGGACCCCGCGGTCGACGTGGTGATCGGCGATATCGCCGATCCCGCCGTGCTCGGGGAGGCGCTGCGCGGCGGGTTTGACTCGATCGTTCACCTTGCCGCGGTCACCTCGGTGCTGCGCTCGCTGCAGCAGCCCGAGTTGACCTACCGGACGAATGTGGCCGCGACGGCGGCGTTGCTCGGAGCCGGCCAGGCCGCCGGAGTGACCTCGCTGGCGTTCGCGTCGACCAACGCGGTCACCGGCCCGATGGAGGACGGGGCGGGCCCGATCACCGAGGCGTCAAGGCTGCGACCGCTCACGCCGTATGGATCGACGAAGGCGGCCGGCGAGATGCTGATGTCGGCGTACACCGCGTCCTACGGCCTCCGCTGCGCCTGCATCCGCCTGACCAACGTCTACGGTCCCGGAATGCAGGCCAAGGACAGCATCGTCGCTCGGCTGATGCGCGCCATCCGGCTCGGCAACACGTTTGAGATCTATGGCGACGGCACGCAGGTGCGCGACTATGTCCACGTCGCCGATGTCGTCGCCGCGATGCGGCTGGGGCTGGTCAGCGACGCGTGGGCGGGTCCGCTCGTGATCGGCTCCGGGACGTCGCTCTCCGTGCTGGAGGTGGTCGATGCGGTCCGCGAGGTGTCGGGCGCCGAGCTCGATGTTCGCCATGGGCCGGCGAAGGCGGGGGAGATGCCCGCCGTGATCGTCGATCCCAGCCGGGCGCATGCCGTCGGCTGGTCCCCGCGCTTCCCGTCGCTGCGCGACGGCCTCGTCGGGGTCTGGCAGGAGTGGTCAACCGCCGAGGTCAAGGCATCCGCGTGATGACCGCGATCCAGATCACGGCCGATGAGGCCGCCCGCCTCAAGCCGGAGGAGCGCGCCGCCGCGCAAGCCTTCCTGGAGCAGCATCCGCCCAGCGCCGGTGCCCCGCTCGCCGTGGTCATCCCGGCCTACAACGAGGAGCCGACGGTGGCCGACGTGATCGGGGAGATTCCCGCCGAGGCAAGCGGTCTGGCGACCGAGGTGATCGTCGTCGTCGACGGTGCGCGCGACGCGACCGCGGGGCGGGCGGCCGAGGCGGGAGCACTCGTCTGTGACGTCCCGGTCAATCGCGGTCAGGGTGCGGCGCTGGCGCTCGGCTACTGGCTGGCGCGTGTGCGCGGTGCGCAGGTGATCGTCACGATCGACGCCGATGGTCAGTACGAGGCGGGCGAGATCGAGCGGGTCGTGCGCCCGATTCTCTCCGGCGAGGCGGACTTCGTGTCGGGCTCCCGCCGCCTGGGCGCCGAGCTGACGACCGACGTCACGCGGCATGCGGGGGTGATCGTGTTCGGCGCTCTGATCTCCGTCCTCGTCCGCCACCGGATCACCGATCCCGCCTGTGGCCTGCGGGCGATGCGCGCGGAGGTGACCGCGGCGGTCACGCTGGAGCAGCCGCAGTATCAGGCCTCCGAGCTGATGATCTCGGCCGCTCTGAACGGGTTCCGGCTCGCCGAGGTGCCGACGACGATGCGCGACCGCGGCCAGCACGCGACCGCCACCAAGAAGGGCGGCAACTTTGGCTACGGGGTGCGGTTCGCTCGGGCCGCGGTCCACACCTGGCGGCGCGACCGGACGGCGGCGCGCAGCCCGCTGCGGTCCGAGAAGATCCAGAACTCGTAGACGGCGAACTTCGCCGCGAAGAAGACGACGAACACCGCGAGGTAGGACGCGTCGACGAGCAGCGCGCGGAGGCCATGGCCCGCCGGGATGCTCTGCACCTTCGTGTTCATCCACGCCGTCGATGCCGACGTCGCAGCCAGCTGGACCAGCGAGATGACGACGTAGGCGAAGATCTCGCGCCAGAAGTTGACCTTGCCGCGGATCTTCCACGCCCAGCGGCGGTTCAGAATCCAGTTTGGAATCGCGCCGGCGATGAACGCCAGAATCGAGCAGACCGTCGTCGACAGTCCCGCCACGTAGCACAGCGGGAACACGACGGCGCTCGTCGCGAAGGCGACGATGGAGCCGATGGTGTAGCGCGTGATTCGCGCTCCCATGGCCGAAGATCTCAGCCGCTGGAACCGTTCAATGAGCACGTGGGGTGAGATCCTAGCGTTCGCGGGGGTCTTCGCCGTTCCTGCCGGGTTGCGGGTTTACGGCGTC
>CAVSVH010000018.1:0-60879 GCA_963731395.1 uncultured Solirubrobacteraceae bacterium | reverse complement strand
AGTCCGCTGCTCTACCAGCTGAGCTACGGCGGCGGGAACGTCACCACCCCCGCGCGAAGCGATGGGGTGACCTCAGGAAGGGTATCTCCGGGCGATCAGCCCAGGTAGGCGACGCCCTCGATCTCGACCATCATGCGCGGGTCGATCAGAGCGTTGACCTCGACCATCGTCATCAGTGGCCGGTACTCGGCGAACACCTCCCCGTGGGCGCGGCCGACCTCCTCGGCGCGGGAGATGTCGGTGACGTAGACGCGCGTCTGGATGACGTCGCCGGCGTCGGCGCCGGCCCGGCTGAGCTCATGCAGCAGCCTGCGCAGGATCTCAACGGTCTGCGCGTAGGGCGTGTCGCCGAGGACCGCCCCGCCGGGGCCGACCGAAGTGATGCCGCCGACCGACACGAACGCGCCGGCCTTGACGACCCGGCTGTAGCCGAACTGCGCCTCCCACGGGGAGGGCGGATCGCCAGGGAGGCGCTCGGTCAATGGCGGAAGTGGCGCCGGCTGGTGAACACCATCGCGGCGCCGGCGCGATCGACCGCTTCGACGGTGAGGTGGTCGCGTACCGAGCCACCCGGCTGGATGATCGCCGTCACGCCGGCCTCGAGCGCGAGCTTCGGGCCGTCCGCGAACGGGAAGTATGCGTCGGAGGCCAGTACCGCGCCGCTCACCCGGTCCCCGGCCTTCTCGAGCGCGATCCGCACGGCGTCGACGCGGCTCATCTGACCGGCCCCGATGCCCATCGTCTGGACGCCGCGGGAGATCACGATGCCGTTGGACTTCACGTGCTTGCACACCCTCCACGCGAACCCGAGCGCCTGCCATTCGGATTCGGTGGGCCGCCGCTCGGTCACCACCTGCATCTCGGCGCGCTCCTCCACATCGGAATCGCGGTCCTGGACGAGAAGCCCGCCGACCACCTGACGCACGTGCGGCTCCATCATGTTGACCGACCGACGTTCCCGATCGTCGAGGATGCGGGTGTTCGGCTTCTCGGCGAGCACCTCGAGTGCCTCCTGATCGTATCCGCGCGCGAACAGGACCTCGATGAACTGGTCGCTGAGCACACGCGCCAGCTCGCCGTCGACGGGGCCGTTCAGGCACACGATTCCCCCGAACGCCGACACCGGGTCGCAGGCGAAGGCCGCCGTGTAGGCGTCAAAGACGGTCGAGCCACAGGCGACCCCGCAGGGATTGTTGTGCTTGATGATCACGCACGCCGGAATCTGGAACTCGTTGAGGAGCAGGCGACCAGCGTCGAGATCGAGCAGGTTGTTGAACGAGATCGGCTTACCGCCGAGCTGGGAGACCATCGACAGGACATGTGCCCGGGCGCCGACCTGCTCGTAGTAGGCGGCCCGCTGATGGGGATTCTCGCCGTAGGGCAGCTCGAGCACCTTTTCGAACGCGCGCACGAACAGCGGCGGGAAGTCCTCTCCCTTCTCCTGAAACCAGCGGGCGATCGCCGTGTCGTAGCGCGCCGTGTACGCGAAGGCCTCGGCCGCCAGGCTCTCCCGCGTGGAGGGCGACAGCCGGGAGTCGGACTCGCGGAGCTCGGCCAGGATCGCGTCGTAGCTGGCCGGGCTGACGATCGGCGCCGCCCACGCGTGGTTCTTGGCGGCGGCCCGGATCATGGTCGGGCCGCCGATGTCGATGTTCTCGATGACCTCGTCCTCGCTCGCCCCCCGCTTCGCCGCGGTCCGCTCGAACGGATACAGGTTCACGCAGACGAGGTCGACGAACTCGACCGACTGCTCCCGGGCCGCCTGCATGTGCTCGGGGTTGTCGCGCACCGCCAGCAGCCCCGCGTAGAGCTTGGGGTGCAGGGTCTTGACCCGGCCGTCCATGATCTCGGGAAAGCCAGTCAGATCGGTGATGGAGCGGACCGCGATGCCCGCCTCGGACAGCTCTCGCGCCGTCCCGCCGGTGGAGATCACCTCGATGCCGAGCTCCGCCAGCCCCCGGGCGAACTCGATGATCCCGGTCTTGTCCGACACCGACAGCAACGCCCGCGTCACCTGAGGCCCGGCGTTCGCCGCCGGCAGCACACTCATCGACTGTGCGCTCGCCTCCATCGGCTTCGATCCTACCGAGAGATGACGACGCGCCGGGGGTTCGCCGGATCGAGGTCGACGGCGCCGCGCGCGATCAGGGTGACCGCCTCGACGAGCAACTCGTGCTCGACCTCGTGCAATGGGGCGAGCACCTCGTCAACCGAGCGCGCGTCGGGCAGTTCGATCGCCCGTTGCAGGATCACCGGACCGCTGTCCACCCCCTGATCGACGAAATGAACCGTCACGCCGAACACCTTGACGCCGTAGTCGAGCGCCTGCTGAATCGCGCCGAGCCCCGGGAACGCGGGCAGCAGCGCCGGGTGGATGTTGATCACCCGGTTCGGGAATGTGGCGAGAAAGCGAGGACTGAGCAGTTGCATGTAGCCGGCGAGCACGACCAGCTCCACGCCGCGTTCCGCCAGCCAGTCCCCCATCGCCGCGTCACGGGCGTCGCGGTCCGGGAAGCGATCAGCGGGGAAGACCTCGGCATCGATCCCGGCCCGGTGGGCCCGATCCAGCGCCGGTGCCCGGAGCTTGTCGGAGGCGACGGCCCGGAGCGAGACGTGGTCGGTGCCGTGCGCGTGGTCGATGAGCGCCTGCAGGTTGGTCCCCACCCCGGATGCGAGGACGCCGACGTTCACGGGGCGACCAGCTTCGGGAACCGGCCTCCGGTAGAGCGGATCGTTCCCGCCGCCAGCAGCCCGTCAACGCGCTCCAAGACCTCGTCGGCGCGCAGATGCGCGAACGCTCCGTACTCCGCAAGGCCGTCGTGCGCGTGGGCGGCGAGGACGGTGGAGCGGGCGCCGCGGAGGATCTCGACCGCCCGTACACGACCCACCAACGGCTGAGCGCGAACGACGACCTCGACGATCGCCCGGTCCAGATCACCGCCTTCGTGTCGGCCTGCGGGGTCGCGAGCGGCGACGGGCGGGGCCACAACCACTCCCGGCTCGCAGACATCGCAGCACGGGACCTCGGCGCGTCCGACCGACGGATCGCCGAAGTGGTCAAGCAGCGTCCGGCGGCGGCAGGCCGCCCCCTCAACGTACCCCCACATCGATCGGTACTGGTTCCAGCGCACGCACTCGGCCTCCCGCGCCGACGCCAGACAGGTGGCGGCCGCCCAGCGATCCCAGCCGCCGGTGATGTAGCCCGCGGCCCGATCCGGCGGCGCCGGAGACGGCGTGAGCACCCCGGCGCGGGCCAGGTGGCCGATCACCGCCCGGACGCCGTCCGCGTCACTGCGTCCTCGCTCCGACGTCAGCCCGAACAAATCGGACAGCGGCACGTCGTAGCGGCCGTCCAGACCCGCCCACTGCAGCCGTTCGCCGACCCGCGCAAACGCGTCCGCGGTCAGCCGCGAGCGCTCGATGAAGAACACGTGCAGCCCTTTGTCGCGCGCCTGCGCGAACAGCAGGCAGCGGGCCGGGCGGCCGTCGCGTCCGGCCCGCCCCGCCTCCTGGTAGTAGGCCTCGAGCGAGCCCGGCACAGCCGCGTGGCAGACGGTGCGAACGTCAGCTTTGTCGATCCCCATCCCGAACGCGTTCGTGGCGACGATGACCGCGGCGTGCCCCCCCATGAAATCCCGCTGCGCCGCGATCCGGGCGTCGCGATCCATCCCGGCGTGATATGCGACCACGGGTTCACCGAGCGCGTGCGCCAGCACTCGCGACAGGTGCTCGCAGGCTTCGCGCGTTCCCGCGTAGACGATCGCAGGGAGGGCATCGGGGGCGGTGAGCGCCGCGGCGAGCCGGCGCTCCTGGTCGGCGGCGTTAGCGCAGCCGATGACTGCGAAGCTGAGGTTGGGGCGATCAAACCCCGTGGTCACCCGGAGCGGGTCGCGGAGGACGAGCCGGCGGGCGATGTCATCGGCGACGCGTGGAGTCGCCGTCGCCGTCAGCGCGAGCCGGCACCGCGCTCCGATCCGCGCCGCCGCGTCGGCCAGCGTGAAGTAATCCGGCCGGAAGTCATGACCCCACTGCGAGACACAATGCGCCTCGTCGACGACGAACAACCCCACCCGGACGTCGGCGAGCGCGGCGGCGAACGCCGGAGACCCAAACCGTTCGGGGGCCACGTACAGCAGGCGGACCTCACCCGCCCGGACGCGGGCGATCGCGTCGTTGTTGGCGCCCCAGCCTCGCTGGGCGTTGACCACCGCCACCCGCCCGGGAGCGATCGCCGACAGCGCGGTCACCTGATCCTGCATCAACGAGACGAGCGGCGAGACGACGAGCGTCAGGTCATCGCGCATCAACGCCGGCAGCTGGTAGCAGAGCGACTTGCCCGAGCCGGTCGGCATGACGACGAGCGCGTCGCGGTCGCTCAGCGCCGCCGTCACCGCTTCGGCCTGGCCGGGCCGGAAGTGCCCGAAGCCGAACAGCCGGCCGAGCGCCTCGGTGTACGCGGGATCGGGATCCATCGGGCGGCCGACGATACCGCCGGTGCCGGGCGGGATCGCTCTTAGGCGCGAACGAGCGGGAGCTCGTGCTCGAGCGCGAACTTTCCGTTGGCGTCCTCGGTGCCGGCCAACGGATACTCGCCCGAGAAGCAGGCGTCGCAGTGATCGCCGCGCCGTGCGCCGACCGCCTCGTAGACGCCTGCGAGTGACAGATAGTGCAACGAGTCAGCCCCGAGCTCGGCGCAGATCTCCGCGACCGAGCGATCGTGAGCGATCATCTCCTCGCGCGTCGACATGTCGATGCCGTAATGGCAGGGATGCTTGATCGGCGGGGCCGAGATCCGCAGATGGACCTCGGCGGCGCCCGCCTCGCGCAGCATCTGGACGATCTGCCGGGTGGTGTTGCCGCGGACGATCGAGTCGTCGACGACAACCAGCCGTTGGCCCTCCACCACCTCGCGCAGCGGGTTGAACTTCATTCGCAGCCCGTGGCGCCGCAGCTCCTGGCCGGGCTGGATGAACGTCCGCGCGACGTAGCGGTTCTTGATGAAGCCGTCATCCTGAGGCAGGCCGGCGGCCCGCGCCAGCCCGCGCGCGGCGGCGTTGCCCGAGTCGGGCACCGGAATGACGACATCGGCGTCCACCGGCGCCTCGCGCCACAGGATCTCGCCCATGCGGGCGCGCGCGACCTGCAGCACCGTGCCGCCCATGCGCGAATCGGGACGCGCGAAGTAGATGTACTCGAACACGCAGAACGCGCGGCGCTGACCGGTGGCCACCCGCCGCGACGTCAATCCGCGCTCGTCGAGCATGACAACCTCGCCGGGCTCGACATCACGGAGGAAGCGGGCGCCGATCAGGTCAAACGCGCACGATTCGCTGGCGACGCAGTACGCGGGAGGACCATCGATCCCAGGTACGGTGTCGATGACCCCGATCGACAGCGGGCGCAGCCCCTGCGGATCACGAAAGGCGACGACCGCGTCCTCGGTCATGACAACGGTCGAAAAGGCCCCGCTGAGCTGCGGCAGCACATCGGCGACCACGTCCTCGATCTGCTCCGCGGGATGGGTGGCCAGCAGCGCGGCGATGATCTCGGAGTCCGACGTGGAACGAAACGGGACATCGCGGCCGGTCAACTCGGAATGCAGCGCCACCGCGTTGATCAGGTTCCCGTTGTGAGCGAGAGCCAGGGTGCGGCGATCATTGCGGACGATCGGCTGGGCGTTCTCCCACTCCGAGGAGCCGGTGGTGGAGTACCTCACGTGGCCGATCGCCATGTCCCCGACGAGCGAGCGCAGCGTGTGCTCGTCGAACACCTGCGAAACGAGACCCTGATCACGGATCGCGATGATGTCGGCGCCGTGGGTGGCGGTGGCGATTCCCGCCGACTCCTGCCCGCGGTGCTGCAGGGCGAACAGCGCGAAGTACGCAAGCCGGGCGACATCGTGGTCGGGAGCGTAAATCCCGAAGACGCCGCACTCGTCGCGAGGACCATCGCGTTGATCGTTGGCAGGGCGCATATGTCGGCCAAGCATGGCGCAGACCGCGGCTGGAACCACCATGCTCTCCGGCCGGACGTACGAGGCTAGCAGCGGGGTTGCGAGCCGCCGGGCTCCGGTCTGCGGAACGTGGGCGGTTTTGCCGATGGCGAGTCACCGCGACCCGCCACGCGAGGCCCACTAGACGAAGCGGGCGAGCCCGCGCCGCCAAACCGTGCTCAGCTCGGAGACCGCGACGCGCAGCCCGGAGCCGAGGACGAGCTGATCACCGCCGACGCGGCCGATGATGTCGAGCCCGGAGAGCGTCGACTCGGGCCCCGAGACGACGAACGCCCGCCCTGGTGCCTCGGCGAACAGGTCGACGGTCGCGGGGAGGACCACCGTCGCGCCGACGCCGCCGGCGATGGCGCACTCGGCGATCGCCACCGCGATGCCCCCCTCGGCGATGTCGTGGGCGCTGTGCAGCCCGCCGGAGACGACCATCGCGCGCACCGTCTCGTGCGCCCCGCGGATGGCCGGCACGTCGATTGCCGGCAGCGGGCCGGCGGGCGCCTCGCCGCGCAGCTTGGCGAGCTCTGACCCGGCCGCCAGGGGCGCGAAGTCGCCGACAACCGCGATCGCGTCGCCCTCGACCGTGAACCCCAGGCGCCCGGCGCGCGCGGGATCGGGCAGCCGCCCCACCATCCCGATCACCGGCGTGGGGAAGATCGGCCCCGACGGCCCCTCGTTGTACAGCGAGACGTTGCCGCCGACCACCGGGACGCCGAGCGCCTCGCAGGCGTCGGTGATGCCCTGCACCGCCTCGACGAGCTGCCACGCGACGTGCGGCTTCTCCGGATTGCCGAAGTTCAGGCAGTTGGTCAGGCCGAGCGGGGTGGCGCCGACGCACGCCAGGTTGGCGGCGCATTCATAGACCGCCTCGGCGGCGCCGGCGCGCGGATCACAGGCGACCCGGCGGCCGTTGCCGTCGATCGAGACGGCGATTGCCTCACCGGTTGTCAGGGCCAGCACAGCGGCATCGGCGTCCTCGGGCCGCCGCACGGTCCGCGACTGCACGACCGGGTCGTACTGCTCGAACACCGGCCGCCGGGAGGCGATGTTCGACGACTCCAGCAACGCCAGGAGAATCTGCTGCGGGGGCTCGCCGCCCCGGAGGACCGGCGGCGGCGGCGCATAGAGAGAGGCGGTCGGCGCGACGGGCCTCAGGTCGTAGAGCGGGCAGGCGTCGACGAGGATCGCCACCGGCAGGTCGGCGACGACCGCGCCGCGGCGCAGGACGCGAAGCTGGCCGGAATCGTTGACGGTGCCGATCGGCGTCGCTGACGTCTCCCAGCGCTCACACACGGCCGTGACCTCGGGGAGGCGAGCTGGCTCGATGACGCACAGCATGCGCTCCTGAGACTCGGAGACCATGATCTCGAACGGCTCCATGTCTGGCTCGCGCAGCGGCACCGCAGCGCAGTCGAGATCGAGTCCGACGCCGCCGTTGCTCGCCATCTCGGAAGCCGCCGAGGTCAACCCGGCCGCGCCGAGATCCTGCAACGACACGAGCAGCTCGGAATCCAGGAGCTCGAGGCAGCACTCGAGCAGCTTCTTCTCGGCGAACGGGTCGCCGATCTGGACCGAGGGCCGCTTGCCCTCGTCAGCGTCGCCGAGCTCGGCCGAGGCGAGCACCGACGCGCCGCCGATCCCGTCGCGGCCGGTGAGCGCCCCGAGCAGCACGAGCGTATTGCCGGGCCCGGCGGCGGCAGAGCGGATCAGCCGATCGTGGGGGGCAACCCCCAGGCACATGGCGTTGACGAGGCAGTTCTGCTCGTAGCTTGACTCGAAGTAGAGCTCACCACCCACGGTGGGAACCCCGATCGAGTTGCCGTAATGCCCGATCCCGGCGACCGCGTGCTCCAGGAGGTAGCGCGAGCGCTCGGAGGCGGCAAGCTCGCCGAAGCGCAGCGAGTCCAGGACCGCGATCGGGCGAGCACCGACGGCGAAGACGTCACGAAGGATTCCCCCGACCCCGGTGGCAGCTCCCTGGAACGGCTCCACCGCGCTGGGGTGGTTGTGAGATTCGACCTTGAACGCCACGCCCAGGCCGCCACCGACGTCGACGACGCCGGCGTTCTCGCCCGGTCCCATCAGGACCGCCGGCCCGTCGGTGGGCAGCCGGCGCAGCAGCTTCTTGGAGTGCTTGTAGGCACAGTGCTCAGACCACATGAGCGACAGCATCGCCAGCTCGGTGTCCCCCGGCGCGCGGCCCAGCCCGGCGACGATCAGCTCGTACTCGGCATCGGTGAGCCCGAGCTCGCGGTGCGTGGCCACTCCGGGGCTGCTCACGGAAGTCGTATCGGCGCCGGGCACTCAGACGAGGGCGCGATCGCCGACGTGGGCGCGGATCGACTCGAAGATCGCCAGCCCGTCGGTCGACCCGGTCAGCGGGTCGACGGCGTGCTCCGGATGGGGCATGAGACCGAACACGTTGCGCCCTTCGTTGCAGACGCCCGCGATGTCCCGCAGCGATCCGTTCGGATTCTCGCCGGGCGCGTAGCGCAGGAGGATGCGATCGTCGGCCTGAAGCTGCGAAAGCTCGTCATCCGGGGCGTAGAAGCGGCCGGTGGTGTGCTTGACCGGGATCGACAGCCGCGGGGCGGGCGGGCCGGGGTCAAACGCGCGCGTGAACGGAGAGTGCCGCGAGCTGACCTCGAGCGTCACCTGCCGAAAGATGAAGCGCAGCGACGTGTTGGGGAGGAGCGCTCCGGGCAGCAGCCCGGCCTCGCACAGGACCTGGAAGCCGTTGCAGATCCCGAGCACGATGCCCCCGGCGCGCGCGAACTCCGCCACCTCCTCCATCACCGGGGCGAATCGAGCGATCGCCCCCACCCGCAGGTAGTCGCCATAGGAGAAGCCGCCGGGGACAATGACGGCGTCCACCCCCTGGAGATCACGGTCGCGGTGCCACAGGATGACCGCGTCTCCGACACGTCGGCAGGCGAGCTCGGCATCGACCTCGTCGCAGGAGCCGGGAAAGCGAATGACCCCGAACTTCACGGCGACCTCAGACCTCCGTGGCCGTCGGCCCCGACGATCTCGTAGTCCTCGATCAGGGGATTGGTGAGCAGTCGCTGGCACATCTCGGGCAGCCGGTCTGGATCCTCGACGTCGAGCTCGATCAGCCGGCCGACGTGGACATTGCGCACTCCGGTGAAGCCGAGCGCGGGGAGCGCCCGCTCGACCGCCTGCCCTTGGGGATCGAGGATCCCCGCCTTGGGCCGGACCAGCACCCGTGCGCGCATGCCTAAGTGGTTCCCGTGTGCGTCAACCAGGCGCTGAACGTCTCGCCGGTGATCCGCTCGTACGCCTCGACGTACTTCTCCCGCGTCCGGGCGACGACCTCGTCGGGGATCGGCGGGGCGGGCGGGTTGCGGTCCCACCCAGTCGAGGACGCCCAATCGCGCACGAACTGCTTGTCGAAGCTCGGCTGCCCGTGACCCGGCTCATACCCGTCGGCGGGCCAGAAGCGCGACGAGTCCGGGGTACACATCTCGTCGCCGATCGTCAGCTCGCCGTTGGCATCGAGGCCGAGCTCGAACTTGGTGTCGGCAAGGATGATCCCGTTGGCGCGGGCATGCTCGGCGGCGAACGCGTACAGGGCGAGCGACACGTCGCGGACACGTTGCGCAAGCACCCGATCGCCAATCAGGGCAACCGCACCCTCGAAGTCGATCGCCTCGTCGTGGCCGACCTCGGCCTTCGTCGACGGGGTGAACAGGGGCTCGGGCAGACGGTCGGATTCACGCAGCCCCGCGGGGAGCTCGATCCCCGACACCGCACCCGTGGCCTGGTAATCCTTCCACCCCGAGCCGGTGATGTAGCCCCGGACCACGCACTCCACGCTCAGCATCTTCAGCCTGCGCACCACCATGCCGCGGCCCCGCGCCTCGTCCGGCACCCGCTCAGTCACCGAGACGACATGGTTGGGGACGATGCCGGCGGTGCGCGCAAACCAGAACGTCGACAGGCCGGTGAGCACGCTTCCCTTGTCCGGGATCGGCGTCGGATGGACGACATCGTAGGTCGAGATGCGATCCGAGGCGACGATCAGGAGCTCATCGCCGAGGTCGTAGATCTCGCGGACCTTGCCGGAGGCAAGCAGCGGGAGATCGGTCAGAGCGCTCACAGGCCGGATCCTAGCGGCTGGGTATGACGCCCTGAACCGACTCCTGAGCGGCGGCCGAGAGCGCATCGAGCCGGCCGACGATCTCGCCCGCGTGGCGGACGAACGGCGCGAAGTCGAAGATCGCGTCGAGGTCGAGGCCGTGACCGGCGGGGTCGGCGGCGAACAGCTCGCCCAGCGGTGTCCGCTCGTCGACCGCCCGCTGGGCGAGGCGCTGCACCACCCGGTAGGCGTCGTCGCGGGAGCGGCCCGCCGCCACAAGCGCGAGCAGCGCCCGCTGCGAGAACAGCGCCCCGTAGGTCAGCTCCAGGTTCTCGCGCATGCGCGGGGCATCGACGACCATCCCCTCCACGAGCGCCAGGACGCGGCGTTGCATGTGGTCGAGCAGGATCGTGGAGTCGGGCAGGATGATCCGCTCCACGGAGGAATGGGAGATGTCCCGCTCGTGCCAGAGCGCCACGTCCTCCACCGCCGCCGACGCGTTGCCGCGCAGCACCCGCGCGAGGCCCGCCACCTGCTCGGACTTGATCGGGTTGCGCTTGTGGGGCATCGCGCTCGAGCCCTTCTGGCCGCGGCCGAACGGCTCCGAGACCTCGCCGACCTCGGTGCGGGCGAGGTGGCGCAGCTCGGTGGCGAACCGCTCCAGACCGGCACCGGCGAGCGCGATCGCCTGGAGCAGCTCGGCGTGACGGTCGCGGGCGACGACCTGAGTCGAGACCGGCTCGCGCGCCAACCCCAGCCGGGCGAGGACCCGCTGTTCGAAGTCCGGCGAGGTCGCCGAGTAGGTTCCGACCGCGCCGGAGATCGCGCCGATCTCGGCCTGGGCGAACGCGCGCTCCAGACGCGTCGCGTTGCGATCGGCCTCGAACGCGAACCCGGCGAGCTTGATCCCGAACGTGGTCGGCTCGGCATGGATCCCGTGCGTGCGTCCCACACATAGCGTGTCGATGTGCTCACGAGCCTTGGTCGCCAGTGCCTGGACCAGGCGCCGGGAGTCGGGGAGAATGAGCTCGCCGATCCGGCTGATCTGGAGGGCGAGCCCGGTGTCGAGTACGTCGCTGGAGGTCAGTCCATAATGGATCCAGCGGCCCGCGGGACCGGCTGAGTCCGACAGCACATCGACGAACGCCGCGGTGTCGTGGTCGGTGACCTTCTCGCGTTCGTCGATCGCCTGCACCGTGAACGTCGCGGCGCGAATCGCCTCGAGCTCCGCGGGGGTGGGCCCGTCCATCTCCTCGCAGGCCGCCACCTCGACTGTGCGCATCGCATCGAACCGGGCATGGTCCGACCACGCGTCGGCGAGCTCGCTGCGTGAATAGCGCGCGATCAACGGCGCGGACGGTTAGCCAACCACGGGAGCGTCGGTGAGCTTGGACTCGACGACGACGGTGGTCGTGGCGAGTGCGACGGCATCGCCGCACGGCTCGCCCGCCCGCGCTGCGCCGCCCGCCTCCGCGGCCTGGAGGATCGTCGCCAGCAGCCCGGGAAAGCGGGCCTCGAGATCCTCGCGCCGCAGCCGGTTCAACCGTGTCGTCCCCTGGGGGCGCTGCTGGATCACGCCGGCCTCGCGCAGCACCTTGAAGTGATGCGTGCAGGTCGATTTCGTGACCGGCAGGGTGAAGCTCCCACACGCGTACTCGCCCTCGCGCCGGGCCAGCTCGACGACGATCCTCAGCCGCACCGGATCGCTGAGAGCGTGGAGGACGGGGCCGAGCTCCAGCTCGTCGCGTTCGGGATGAGCGATCGGCTCGTTGGGATGGATCGACATCTCGCCTCTCATTGTACGACGGCCTGGCGCCTTTGTACGACCATCATCGTACAACCAATCGTCAGCCCGGCGCAGCAGCGCGTCAGATCGACAGAATGCGCGCCGCGAGCACCGCGGCGTTGCGCGCATTGTCGACACCGACACAGGCCACCGGCACCCCCGGCGGCATCTGCGAGATGGCCAGCAGCGCGTCCAGTCCACCGGCCACCGACGTCCGGGTCGTCAATGGGACGCCGATCACCGGGAGGTCGGTGTGGGCGGCGACGACTCCGGGCAGCGCCGCCGACAGCCCGGCTCCCGCGATGATCACCTTGATGCCGCGCAGCCTGGCGTTGCGAGCGTAGTCGGAGACGACGTCGGGCTCGCGGTGGGCGGACATGACCCGGGTCTCGGAACGGATGCCCCGGCCGGTGAGCTCCGTTTCGGCCCGCTCCATGGCCGGCATGTCCGATTTGGAGCCCATCAGGATCGCGACCCGTGGCGTATCGACATCGAGCTCCTCGATCTCAGCCGCGGTCTCGGCGAGCGGCTCCTGGCTGCCGAGCTCGGGGGCAGGCGCCAGCTCGCTCTCGCCCTCGGCGGCCGCCGGCACCAGTTCAGGCTCCTGTTCGGGCGTCAACTGACGGCCCTCAGGGCGATGTCGCGGCGCAGCTGCTTGCCATCGAACTCGATCACGTCCGCTGCAGCATATGCGGCGGCGCGGGCGTCAGCCGCGTCGTCGCCCAATGCGGTCACGCTCAGCACCCGTCCCCCGGCGGTGACCAGTTCGCCGTCGGCGGCGCGCGCGGTGCCGGCGTGGGTCACGCACACCCCCGGTGCGACGCCGTCAAGCCCCCGAATCACGTCGCCACTGTGCGAGCTCTCGGGATAGCCGGCGCTGGCCAGGACCACCGTGACCGCGGTCTGCGGCGTCCACTGAAGCGGCGCCGTACCCGCCAGGCCCCCGGGCGCGTCGGTCGCCTCCAACAGCGTGAGCAGGTCTGACTGCAGCCGCGGCAGGATCGCCTGCGTCTCCGGGTCGCCAAAGCGGACGTTGAACTCCAGCACCTTTGGAATCGAATCCCGCCCCCCCGTCATCATCAGCCCAGCGTAGAGAACCCCATGAAACGGGAACCCGCGCCGGGCCAGGAGGTCGAGCACCGGCTGGTGGACGGCGGCGCAGATCTCGCGCGCATGCGCGTCGTCGACCGACGGTACCGGCGAGTACGACCCCATCCCGCCGGTGTTGGGCCCGGTGTCGCCGTCACCGATGCGCTTGTAGTCCTGTGCGGAGGCGAGCGGAAGCGCGGTGACACCGTCGCAGACCGCCAGGAGGGACAGCTCCTCCCCCTCCAGGAATTCCTCGACGACCACCCGCTCGGTGTCGAACCGGCGGCCGACGAGGAGGTCCTCGAGCGCGGCGCGAGCCTCGGCCTCGTCGCTCGCGATGATCACCCCCTTGCCCGCCGCCAATCCGTCGGCCTTGATCACCACGGGATAGCCGGAGATCGCCGCCATCCCCTGTGCCGGATCGGTGACGACCGAATACGCCGCGGTCGGAACCCCGGCCGCGGCCATCACCTCCTTACAGAACGCCTTAGATCCCTCGAGCGCAGCCGCCGCTCGCGACGGGCCAAAGCAGCGGAGGCCGGCCGCGCGAAGGCCGTCGACCACTCCGGCGACAAGGGGCGCCTCCGGGCCGACGACGACGAGATCGGCGCCGGTGTCACGGGCGAGACGCACGACCGCGGCACCATCCTGCGCATCAATCGCCGTCACCCGCGCTTCGGTGGCGATGCCCGCGTTGCCCGGCGCGCAGATGATCTCGGGAGCCCGCGGTGAGCGGCCGAGCGCCTGGACGATCGCGTGCTCGCGGGCACCGCCGCCGAGCACGAGCACCCGGTCGCGGTCGCTGCACCTCCTGTTCACGCCGGAGACTCCCGAAGATCAGCGTCAGATCGCGCCGATGAAGTCATCGATGGGAATCGCGCTCAGCGTCTCGTAGCGCCCGGTGCCTCGCGAGCCGAGCTCGAGCGACACCCGGGCGATCGTCTGCTCGTCGGGAGCCTCGATGACGTTGACGAAGTCAAACCGGCCGAGCGTCGCCCATTGCGCCTTGACCGTCGCGCCGAGCTGCTCCACCTCCCGGTTGACCTCACGGATCCGGGCAGGATTGTTCTTGATCGTCTGCACTCCGTCTGGCGTGAGCGTCGTGAGCATGATGTAGGTCGGCATCTCGGCTCTCTCCTTCGCGCGCGTGACGCGCTGGCGGCGGTAGGGATGAGATCGCACTTCTATCGGATCTGCGCCCGCCGATGTCTGACCGGGGCGGCGCATGACCACGCCGCCCCGGGACATCGGGAGTCTCAGGCGGTGACCGCGGGCGCGGCGAGGTCGGTGCGCTCCAGCACGAGCTCGCCCTCGGCGGCCGTGACCGCAACCGTGTCGCCGGCGACGAACCGGCCCTCGAGGATCGCCAGCGCCAGCGGATCAACGAGACGCTTCTGGATCACCCGCTTGAGCGGACGTGCCCCGTACGTCGGGTCGTAGCCAAGGTTGCCGATCAGCATCCGGGCCTCGTCGGTGAGTTCGATCTCGATGTCGCGCTGGCGGACGCGGACCTCGACCGCGGCCACCTGCAGGTCGACGATCTCGCCGATCTGCTCACGGCTGAGCGCGTCGAACTCGACGATGTCATCCAGGCGGTTGACGAACTCCGGCTTGAAGCCGGCCTCGACACCGGCGCGACCCCCGGGGATGTTCGACGTCATGATCAGGACGGTGTTCTTGAACGACACCGTCCGCCCCTGGCCGTCGGTGAGACGACCGTCGTCCATCACCTGCAGGAGGGTGTTGAACACGTCGGGGTGGGCCTTCTCGATCTCGTCGAGCAGGACCACCGAGTAGGGCCGGCGGCGCACCGCCTCGGTCAGCTGACCACCCTCCTCGTAGCCGATGTAACCAGGGGGCGCGCCGACCAGTCGCGACACGGAGTGCTTCTCCATGTACTCGGACATGTCGATCCGGACCATCGCGTCCTGGGAGTCGAACATGAACTCGGCGAGGGCGCGGGCCAGCTCGGTCTTGCCGACCCCGGTGGGACCGAGGAACAGGAACGTTCCGATCGGCCGGTTCGGATCTTGGAGACCGGCGCGCGACCGGCGCAGGGCGCTCGCGACCGCGGTGACCGCCTCGTGCTGGCCGATCACCCGCTGGTGCAGACGCTCCTCCATGTGGACGAGCTTCTCGATCTCGCCCTCCATGAGCCGTGAGACGGGAACGCCGGTCCACTTGGCCACGATCTCGGCGACGTCCTCGGCATCGACGACGTCCTTGAGGAACCGCGGGCCGACGCCGCCGCTCGTGTTCGCCGCCGCATCGTGCTCGGCGGACTCGGCCGCCTCGAGCGCCTTGGACAGCTCGGGGATGGTCCCGTACTGCAGCTCGGCGGCACGACCCAGGTCAGACTCCCGCTGGGCGCGCTCGAGGTCGATCCTGGCCTGCTCGAGGCGCTCCTGGATGTCGGCCACGGCCCCCAGCGACTCCTTTTCGCGCTGCCACTCGGCGTGCATTGCGGTGGAGCGCTCGCGCTCCTCGGCCAGGGTGCGCTCCAGCTGCTCGCGTCGCGCGATCGTGCCCGGGTCGTCGTCGTCGCCGAGCGACTGGAGCTCGATCTCCAGCTGCATGATGTGCCGGTCGACCTCATCGATCTCGGTCGGCTTGGAGTCGATCTCCATCCGGATCCGCGAGGCGGCCTCGTCGACGAGGTCGATCGCCTTGTCGGGCAGGAAGCGATCGGCGATGTAGCGCTGGCTGAGCGTCGCCGCCGCCACGAGCGCCGAGTCCTGGATGCGCACCTTGTGGTGCACCTGGTAGCGCTCCTTGAGCCCGCGCAGGATCGCGATCGTGTCCTCCACGCTCGGCTCCCCGACGTACACCGGCTGGAAGCGCCGCTCGAGCGCCGCGTCCTTCTCGATGTGCTTGCGGTACTCGTCGAGCGTAGTTGCCCCGACCGCACGCAGCTCCCCGCGCGCCAGCATCGGCTTGAGCAGATTGGCGGCGTCGACCGCGCCCTCCGCGGCGCCCGCGCCGACGATCGTATGCAGCTCGTCGATGAACAGGATGATGGTGCCTTCGGCGTCGGCGATCTCCTTGAGGACGGCCTTGAGCCGGTCCTCGAACTCGCCTCGATACTTGGAGCCGGCGATCAGCGCGCCGATGTCGAGCGCGATGACGCGACGGTCACGCAGGCCCTCCGGCACGTCGCCGGACACGATCCGCTGGGCCAGGCCCTCGGCAATCGCGGTCTTGCCGACGCCGGGCTCGCCGATGAGGACCGGGTTGTTCTTGGTCCGGCGGCTCAGGACCTGGATGACGCGGCGGATCTCGTCGTCGCGGCCGATCACCGGGTCGAGCTTGCCCTGCGCCGCCGCCTCGGTCAGATCACGGCCGTACTTCTCCAGGGCCTGGAACTTGTCCTCGGGATTCTCGTCGGTGACGCGGTGCGAGCCGCGGACCTCGGTCAGCGCCTTGATCAGCTCGTCGTGACCGGCGCCGCTGGCGCGGAGCGCGTCGCCGGCACCGCCGGGATGCGCGGAGAGGGCGAGCAGGAGGTGCTCCGTGGAGACGTACTCGTCGCGGAGATCGCGCATCTCGCCCTCGGCGGCGCGGAGGATCTGGACGAGCTCGCTCGAGCCGCCGGCCGGCTCCTCACGACCGCCGGACGTGGTCAGCTTGGGCAGCGCGTCGAGACGCGGGGTCAGCCCCTGGCGCACCGCGCTCGGGTCGACCCCGAGCTTGCGCAGCACCGGCGCCACCACCCCACCCTCCTGCTCGAGCAGGACCGCGAGGAGATGCTCCGGAGTGGTCTGCGGGTTGCGGCGCTCGTCGGCCAGCCGCTGGGCGGCCTGCAGCGCCTCCTGGGACTTGATGGTGAAGCGGTCTGATTGCATAAACGATTCCGTGGGTTCAGGTGGCGTGTTAAATCTTAGTCTTGTCGACTAAGATTATCGCACGCCCGGGCAATCCGCAAGACGGATCTGGTCAGCCATGGAGGGGGAGTCGCCTGCCCCCCGTCCGCGCGTCAAGGGCTCCACCGGGGTCGAGCAAGGCGCCATACACCG
Organism: uncultured Solirubrobacteraceae bacterium; assembly: GCA_963731395.1. Classification (GTDB taxonomy): domain Bacteria; phylum Actinomycetota; class Thermoleophilia; order Solirubrobacterales; family Solirubrobacteraceae; genus Palsa-465. The sequence continues at coordinate 43,888 of CAVSVH010000018.1, read as the reverse complement.
TGGCGGTGACCGGCGTCCGGCGTACCAGGGCCGCTCGCACAGCGGTGAGGGTGGTCCTCGACAACGAGATCCGGACCGTCTTGAGGCCGCCGCGGCGGAGCAGATAGGGGCTCGATTGCTCGGTCATCGCCGTCGGCGAGCGCCCGATCTGGATGTCGGCCACCGCCTGCATCAGGCACGGTTGCGAGCACGAGACCCGCGCCAGCAGCTGCTCGTTGGCCACGGGATCGCGCTGGCCGGGCAACGAGATGTCGATCGAAGCGATCTTCGGCACGAGCGAGCCGGCGGCGAGCGCCAGGCCGTCGAGGTTCACGCTGCCCAGCCCCGACGCGTCATCGAAGCCGGGGATGGCGGTGCAGCATCCGAACGGCTTGCCCATGATGCTGGCGCCGAGATCGTTGTTGTTGGACACGACGTCGGAGAGAACGTTGGGGCTCAGCGGCGAGTGAGCGATCTTGTACAGCAGGGGGTTGGCGAGTCCCACGTTCTGCCGGCCGTGGATGCGCAGGTCCTGATCGACCAAGGCCAGGCCTCCGGCCAGCAGCGGCGCGGCGGCACTGGTGCCCCCGACCTCGTTCCAGGGGCTGGAGTGGCCCGGGGTGATGCAGTCACGCGGTGCCGTGCAGTAGATCTCATAGCCGGGGGCGACATCGGCCAGCATCGAGACGTCGGGAACGGCGCGGCGGTTGGGGGTCACGAACGACCGCTGGTAGAACGGCCGGTCAAAGAGACTGCTGAGCCCGCCCCCGCCGGCGGCGACGACGAGCGGCGCGTCGTTCCAGACCTGCTGGCCGGTGATCTGGTTCGCCAGGTTCAGCGAGAAGTTGGTCCCGCCGACGCCGGTCACCCACGGCGAGGACGCCGGGTAGCTGACCGCCAGGCTGGCCCATGGTCGGCCGCTCCGGGTCAGGCACGACGACGATCCGTCATCGCCGCTCGAGGCCAGCACCGAGATCCCGCTCGCGGCGGCGAGCGCCAGGGAGCCTTGGACCGTGCGCAGCCCCGAGCTCCCGATCGTGTCGCGCGTGGCCTGCTCGCACGCGCCGAGCGAGGCCGAGATCACATCCGGCTTGCGCGCCGGGTCCGACAGCGGTGCGGTCAAGGAGTGCAGCACGGCGACCGCGCTGGGCCTGGACTCGTAGACGTCGACGGCCTTCAGATCAGGAGCGGCAGCATCGAGCACCTCGAGATCGAGGGTGCTTTCACCGCCGGGCGTCAGCGGGTGCTCGAGCCCGACGCCGTAGCCGTTGATCGCTGGTGTTGCGAGGCTGAAGCAGTTGGCGAACGCGTGCAGATCCGAGTATCGGAAGCCGTCGATCTCGATCAGCGCCACCCGCTCACCCTGCCCTCGGATTCCGCTGCTCTGGAGCGGCGTGTAGTTGTACGCTTCCAGGTACTGGTTGGGGGTGAATCCGCTCTGGGCGACGGCGGCACGGCATCCGCTCGGGGTCCCGGTCCGCTCGGCGTAGCCGGACTCGTCGTCGGCGGTCTCCCGCGCCGGGGCCGCTGCGGCAGCGCGCGGCCACGCAGCATCTGTCGATGTCTGGATCTGGCGGGAGCCGAACACGGGCTGGGTGTCAAGCCCGACGACGCCGGTGACCGATGACCCCAGCGCCGCAGGGATGCGCGTCGGCGCGCTCGGGGCGATGAATCGGGCAGCGCGCGCGGTGCGATAGTCGCCCAACGTCGTCCCAAACAGCCTCTGCGCCTCCCCCACCTTCATCGTCGCGTCGGCGAACAACCCGGTGGCGTCGACCTTGACGCCCGTGGCACCCGCCCGCCGGAGGTAGCTCATCACTCGGGTGCGCTCACCGCCGGGCGCCCCGAACCGGTTGGCCAGCGCGGCGATCGATGCATAGTGGCCGTATTGCGACGACCCGGGGGTGGAGACCGCGGCGGCAAATCGCTCCAGGCCGGATACGTTCGCCTTGAGGGGCAGCGCGAGCGCTACCGAGGCACCTGGGGCGGCGGTGCCCACCCGGGCCGCGCCTGCCATCGGACCCGCGGCATGGGCCGCCGCCGGCACCAGCACGCACGCGAGCACCGCGGCGAGCACCGTCGCGGCCAGCGCCGCGATTCCCCGGGCGCGCTCGGTGGCGCGCCTCAAGGCCCAGCTCGCGTTTTCCATGGCGTGGTTGCTCCCCTGATTCGGCGGGCGTGTCGACCAGCCAATCGCCCACCGGCGTCCACCGATCGTCTCACATCAGGGTAGTCGCCTTGCCGCTGCCCGGAAGGCGGCTACGTGCGGTCCTGCGGGGCTACGTCGGGGCCCATCAGTGTCTCGGCGAGCTTCCTGGCCTCGGGATCTCCCCAGCGCTCGGCGGCCCCGAATGCGAGCCGGGCATTCTCCAGATCTCCTCGCTGCGCGAACAGGAAGCCGAGGTTCGTCGCCGCTCGCGCATGCTTGTGGTCCAGGCAGCGGCTCCACGCCTCCTCCGCGCCCTCGTAGTCGCCGGCGCTGTAGAGCAGGACCCCGAGGTTGAACGCCGCCTCGGGCACGCCTGCCGCTTCCGCCCGCAAATATCCGTGCGCGGCCCCCTCGAGGTCGCCGTGCTCGTGCAACGCGACGGCCTCGCGGAACGCCTCGTCGCCCGCCGCGGCCGGACCGGGTTCGGGCTCGGGTTCGAGCTCCGGCTCGGGTTCGGGCTGTGGCTCGGGTTCGGGCTCGGCAGCAACGGGCGTGGGCTCCGGCGCTGCGGGCTCGGGCTCCGGCGCTGCGGGCTCGGGCTCCGGCGCTGCGGGCTCGGGCTCCGGCGCTGCGGGCTCGGGCTCCGGCGCGGCGTGCTCCGGCGTCGGCGCGGTCATGGGCTCAGGCGTCGGCGCCGTCACCGGCTCAGGCGCAGGCGCAGGCGCGGCGGTCACCTCGGGAGTGGCAGCGGCGGTGACTCCCGGCGGGGGCGTGGCGGCGGCCTCGGACGCCGCGCCAACCACTTCGGGCGCTGGCGCGAGCACCTCGCTCGGCACGGACGCCGACGGGGCCCGCACGGGGGCGACCGGCGCTCGGTCGGCGCCGGGCTCCGCTCGCGGCGGGGTGGTCCTCGGCCGAGCCGCCTTCGTGGTCTTCGCTCGGGCAGGACGGGCTTTCGTCCGGCCGTGGCGCGACTTCGCGCGAGCCGGCTTCGGCCTTGACTCGCTCGTCCCGGTGTCCGCATCGGGTGTGATGGGGGGAATGGGGGAAGTGGGGGGTGCCGCCTTCGGGCGGGCGGCGCGGTCGGCCCGCGCCGGGCCGCCGGTCGCGGGGGCACCACCGTTCGCGGAGCGCGTCCGCCGATCCCCGGGGCGGGCCTCGCCGCCTCCGGCTCGTGCTTCGCGCCCGCTGGCCTGGGCCGAACGACGCTGCGCACCGGCGCGATCCTCGCCAACCGCACCGCGCGACTTGGCCGCGTCGGTTCGTGACGGCTTCGCCGCCGGCGCCGGGGGACCCTTGGGACGGGTCCGCTTTCCCCGCACTTGAGTCACGCTTCGCCGGCGCGCGACGGCCCGATGCCGGACCGCGACCCAGAGGCCGATCACGCCCAGCAGGATCACGACGACGATCACGACCACCGCCACGAGCGCCGTCGAGCTCCCCCCCTTGCCGGCGGGAAGCGGACTCGAGCCGGCAGGCGTCGCCGGTGCGGTGGTTGTCGCCTTCGGCGTTGAGGCGGTCGTCGGAGTCGTGGCGCGCGAGGTTGGGGTGGTCGCGCTCCCCGACGCGCTCGTGGCGGTCCCCGACCCGCTCTTCTTGCCGCAGCACAGGTGCTGGTTGCCGAGCGGGAACACCTGCGTCAGACCCCCGGCGCCACCCCCGCCACCACCGGCGGCGACTGCGCGCCCCCCGGCCCCGAGTACGACGAACGCTGCCACGGTGAGGCAGGCCAGAACGAGTGCGGCGCAGAGCCGCCGCTGACGAGAGTGTGCGGCCGCTGCGCAGTTCACTTGACGATCACCGGAGTTCCCACGGGCATCAGCCTTCCCAGCTTGAGGATGGCGGAATTCTGCAGCCGAATGCAACCATGAGAGATATGGCCGGGGATGAGTTGCGGCGCGTCGGTGCCGTGGATTCCAATGTAGCCGCCGTCAGGCCAGCCGGTCAGGTACGGCGCACGTGCGCTCGTGCCGAAGGCGAGCGGGCCGTACTCGGGGCTCGCGAACGACGTGAGCCGGTCACGGATGTAGAAGGTCCCTGCCGGGGTCGGATTGGTCGAGGTCCCGACCCCGACCGGCGTCTGGAAGACGCTGTGTCCGTTGCGGAACAACGTCAGCGTCAGGCGATTGCGGTCGATGACCACATGCGTGTCGACGAACGACCAACCCCCGAGCGAGCTGCGCGGCACCCACCCCGTCTTGGCGGCGGCGGCCAACGCGGGAAGGCTGGCACGCACCCAGGTCAATCCGTCCCGGCTGACCTCTCCCGTGGCGACGACGATGTTCGCGGTTCCCTCCGGCGTGATCGTCGACACGAAATTGACGACGCGGCTGCTCGCGCTCGGTTGGGCCCGCGCCGGTGTCGCGCGGATGACGGGCGCCCAGCGGGTCTGTCCCGTCGCGTCCGACAGCTCCGTCGGCTTGGGAATCGCAAAGCCGGACGGGGGAGCCGGCAGCGTAAACGTGGGTTGTGCAGGCGTGCTCGCGGTATGGGATGCCGCACTCGGTCCAGCCGAGGCGAGCTTCAGGCCGATGGCGCCTGACACGACGATCACCCCTACGCACGATGCCACAGCCGGCCGTGCGAACACGCGCCGGATCGACACCATCGTTATCCGGTGAATCCCGGCCTTCGGTGTGACGTCGTCACGGGCCCGTGGAGGCTGACGAAATGCGTCGAGTTGACGATGTCGACGACCTTCGGGTCGCTGAGGGGCTCATCGAACGCATGCTCAGCCGGAACGATACCCGCGAGCCGACGGATCCACGCCGCGTGCCGCGCCTCGACCGAATGGATGGCGACGGCGGTGGCGAGGTATTCCTTCGACGTGATCTTCGGCAGCTGCTCCTTGTAGGCGCCGACCGCCAGGTCCTCGAATGCCACCGCCGTGGCGCGGAAGCTCCCCGCCGCGTCGGTCACGCCGTGGAAGTTGAAGTGCGGCTCCTTCACCGCGGCCGCGCCGAGCACCGCCTTGAAGCCCTTCACGTGCGCGCGCTCGTGGGCGCCGACGATTCGCGCCTGCTCGGCGAGGCCACCCTTCAGCGCGCCGATGCGCTCGGCCTGGGTATAGAACGCCGCTTGGAGGTACTCGAGCGTCAGCGCGAAGTTGAGGATCGCCTGGTCGCCGTTCTTTGACGCGGCCTTGGCCGATGCTGTCGTGGCCCCGAGGCCCAGCGCTCCGAGGAAGATCGCGCCGCCGGTGGCCGCGCCGCGGGTCAGGAAGTCGCCGCGCGTCGGCAGGTGAGCGAATGCCTCGCGCACGGCGCCGTCGGTATCGATGTCCGCGAGCCCGAGCTCGACGCGATGCCGATCGAGCCCGGTCATGTCATCAGACTCTTGAGATCGGCGTGCGCCTGAGCGGCGCTGATCGGCACGTCGACGGCAACGGGCGCCGGCTGCCTGCCATCCAGAGATCTCACCCACGCGGAGTGACGCGCCTCCACTGAGATCACCTTGCCGATCTCCTTGAGCGTCTTTGCGCTCAGGTTCGTGGTCTGCCCGTTGTACGCGGCCAGACCGGTGTCCTCGAGCATCACCGCGGTCGCCAGGAAGCGCTTCTGGTCGGTGATCGCGTCACCGAAGGTGAACTTCGGCGGCGGCGGCGCTGCGGACCCAAGAGCGCCGCGCAGATAGCGCAGATGGTCTCGCTCCTGCCCGCCGACCACCTCAGCGAACTGCCGGACCTCTCCCGTGAGCTTCCCGGCGTTCAGTGCCTGTGAGTAGAACGCCGACTGCAGCTCCTCGAGCGTCAGGGCGAACAGAAGCACCTCGTGATCCTGCGTCGGCTTGCCGGAAGCGCCGGCCGCGGCGAGGCCGCGAGCGGCGGCGGCCCCGGCCGACACCGCGCCGAGCCCAAGGCCGATACGGGTGAGGAGGCCGGAGCGCGAGATCACGGCGTCGCGCGGCTGATCGCTCGCATCCCGATCCGATCCGGAAGTCGTAAACCGATGGCGCATTACCGGACGAACGTACCCGTTCGGCGTTTTTTTGCGCCGAAACTCCGGTTTATTGCCTGAGGTCTTGCCCTACCTGGTCCGCTGGTCGCGACGGGATGGCGGTGCGGCCCCGAACAGAGGGGCCAGATCCGCGTGTCGGACCAGCTCACCGCCGCGCTCGTACGGAACGATCTCGGCGCGCAGCTCCCGCCGGAGCACTTCGAGGCGCGCGACCTCCGCACCGAGCTCGGCGGCCCGTTTCTGGAGGGCCGCGACCCTGCGCGCCATCGTCTCCAGCTCCCGTTCGAGTTCCAGCACGCGCTCCACGCCGGCCAGGTTCATGCCAAGCTCGGCGGTCATCTCCTGGATCCGGCGCAGGCGATCGACGTCCTTGCGCGAGTACAGGCGGGTTCCCTTCGGTGAGCGCTTGGGCTCGATCAGCCCGCGCGCCTCGTACATGCGCAGGGTCTGGGGATGCATCTCGGCCAGCTCGGCCGCGACCGAGATCATGAACACCCCTCGATCCGACGAGACCTCGACGCGGGTCGACGTCCGCATGCGGCGCGAAGTGGCCATCACGTCGCCTGGTGGGCCGGCTGGTTTGCGAACAACCGCTCACGCGGATTGCCGTCCATCACCTGCGAGAGCCGGCCGACCGCCTCGGACTGCTCCGGAGACAGCGACGCCGGCACATCGAGCACGAATCGGTAGTGGATGTCGCCACTGCCCTTGCCCCCGAGCCGCGCGGGTCCCTCGCCGCGCAGGCGTTGCACCGTCCCGTGCTTGGTGCCAGGGGGCACCCGGAGCCGCTTTGACCCGTTGAGCGTCGGCACCTCCACGACGGCACCCTGCAGCGCCTCCGGGATCGTCAGCGGCACCTCGACCTCGAGGTTGTCGCCGTTGCGCTTGAACACCGGTGACTCGGACACCCGCGTGATCACGTACAGGTCACCCGGGGCTCCGGCCTCGCCGTTTGCACCACTCGTGCCGGGAGCGCGGAAGCCCGGCTCGCCCTTGCCCGCCAACCTGATCCGGCTGCCGTCGTGGACGCCGGCCGGGATGTTGACCCGCATCCGGCGCACCGAGCGCTGAGCGCCGCTGCCTTGACAGGTGGGGCAGGGATCGTCGATCACGGCGCCGGTGCCGTGGCAATTGGAGCACGGCTGTGACATCGAGAAGATGCCCTGGCTCTGCGCCTCGACCCCGCGCCCATCGCAGACCGGGCAGACCCGCGGCGACGTCCCCGGCTTGGCCCCTGATCCGTTACACGTCGGGCAGGGCTGCGACGTCGGCACCGCCAGCGGCACCTGGGCGCCGTGGACGGCCTGCTCAAAGCTGAGCGAGACCTCCGTCTCCAGGTCACGACCGCGCTGCGGGCGCGGGCGAGCACCGCGCACGCCACTCTGGCCACGCCCACCGCCCGCGCCACCGAACAGGTTGGAGAGGATGTCGCCGAAGCCGCCGCTGAATGAGCTCGGGTCAAAGCCCGCCCCGGCACCGGTGAAGCTGCCGAACGGCCCGGTGCCACGGTCATACGCCTTGCGCTTGTCCGCGTCAGACAGGACGTCGTGCGCCTGTGAGATCTCCTTGAAGCGCTCCTCCGCCTTCCTATCGCCCGGATTGCGGTCCGGGTGGTACCGGCGCGCGAGCTTCCGGTAGGCCTTCTTGATCTCCTCGTCGGACGCGTTCTTGCCGACCCCGAGGATCTTGTAGTAGTCGGGCCGGTCAGCCAATGTCGCTCACCGTCCCCCTCAACCGGTGACCACGACGCGCGCCGGGCGCACGACGGTCTGTCCGATCCGGTAGCCGCGCTGAAAGACCTCCACGACGGTTCCCGGCTGCGCTCCGTCCACCGGCTGTTGCGCGACCGCCTCGTGGAACTGCGGGTCGAAGGGCTCGCCCTCGGGCGAGTACCGCTCGATCCCGGCACGTTCCAGCGCCGCGATCACATCCGAGTGCACGTGTTTGATGCCGGCGACGAGCGACGCGCTCCCGTTGGTGCTCTCGTCGGGGCCGTGGGTTTGCGTCGTGTCGGCGTGGACGAGCGCGCGCTCGAGGTTGTCGATCGCCGGCAGCAGGTCGAGCGCCAGCTTGACCGCGCCTCGCTCCTGAGCGGCGGCGGCCTCACGGACGGCGCGCTTGCGATAGTTATCGAAATCGGCTTTGGTCCGCTGCGCCAGCGCCAGGTACTCGTCGGCCTTCTGCGCCTTGCTAGTCAATGCGTCGAGCTCGTCCCCGGCCAGAGCGAACGCCTCTGCCGGCTCGTCGGACGCGACTGCCTCCGCCACGGGCTCCTGCGGCCTCTCAGAGGCCGGAGCGGTGCCGGCAGCGGAGGTGGGCTCATGCTCACGCGGGTTCGGGGCACCATGCCCGTCAGAAGGTGATCGCGCAGCGTTTTCGCCTTCTGACGGGCGTGGGGCCCCGGGGCCGCGACGCGGCCCCGGGGTCTTGATCTCGTCGGCCATTGTTACTTGCCCTCGTCCACGACCTCGGCGTCCACCACGTCCTCCTCCTCGGCACTCGCGCCGTTGGTGGAGGCAGCGCCATCGGTGGAGCCGGCGCCGTCGCCCGAGGCCGAGGCCTGCTCCTGGGCGCGTTGATACATCGCCTCGGACACCTTGTGGAATGAGGACTGCAGGGCCTCGGTCTTGGCGTTGATCGCCGCCGCATCCTCGGAGGTCAGCGACTCGCGGACCTCCTTGATCCCGGCCTCGATCTCATCCTTCGAGGAGCTGTCGATCGACTCGCCCAGGTCCTTGAGCTGCCGCTCGGCCTGGTAGGCGGCGTTCTCGCCGTTGTTGCGAGCCTCGGCGAGCTCGCGCTGGCGCCGATCGTCCTCGGCATGCGACTCGGCGTCGGTCACCATCCGCTTGATCTCGTCGTCGGACAAACCGGAGCCGGACCGGATCTCGATCTTCTGCTCCTTGCCGGTGCCGAGGTCCTTGGCGGACACGTTGAGGATGCCGTTGGCGTCGATGTCGAACGCCACCTCGACCTGCGGGATGCCGCGAGGCGCCGGCGGAATGCCCGTCAGCTGGAACTTCCCGAGCGACTTGTTGTAGGTCGCCATCTCGCGCTCGCCCTGCAGGACGTGGATCTCCACGCTCGGCTGATTGTCCTCGGCGGTCGAGAACACCTCGGACTTGCGGGTCGGGATCGTCGTGTTGCGCTCGATCAGCTTCGTCATCACGCCGCCCTTGGTCTCGATGCCGAGGGTCAGCGGGGTGACGTCGAGCAGCAGGACGTCCTTGACGTCGCCGGCGAGGACGCCGGCCTGGATCGCAGCGCCGACGGCGACGACCTCATCGGGATTGACGCCCCGGTGCGGCTCCTTGCCGGTCAGCTCCTTGACCTTCTCCTGCACGGCGGGCATCCGGGTCATCCCACCGACGAGGACCACGTGGTCGATCGTCGAGGCGCCCTTCTCCTTGGCGTCATCGAGCGCCTGGCGCACCGGCGCGACCGTGCGGTCGAGCAGGTCAGCGGTCAGCTCGTTCAGACGCGCACGGGTGAGGCGCATGTCGAGGTGCTTCGGACCGCTTGCGTCAGCGGTGATGAACGGCAGGTTGATCTGCGTCTCCTGGGTGGTCGAGAGCTCGATCTTGGCCTTCTCGGCGGCCTCGTAGAGCCGCTGCAGAGCCATCGGATCGGCAGAGAGGTCGATCGCTTGAGCCTTCTTGAACTCCGAGACGAGCCAGTCGACGAGCGCCTTGTCGAAGTTGTCGCCACCAAGGTGGTTGTCACCAGCGGTCGCCTTGACCTCGAAGACGCCGTCACCGATCTCGAGCACGGACACGTCGAAGGTGCCGCCGCCGAGGTCGAAGATGAGGATCGTCTGGTCTGACTCCTTGTCCAGGCCGTAGGCCAGCGACGCCGCGGTCGGCTCGTTGATGATCCGCTTGACGTCGAGCCCGGCGACCCGGCCGGCGTCCTTGGTCGCCTGGCGCTGGTCGTCGTTGAAGTACGCCGGGACCGTGATGACGGCACTGTCGACCGTCTCGCCCAGATACGCCTCGGCGTCAGCCTTGAGCTTGCCGAGGATCATCGCCGAGATCTCCGGCGGTGAGTACTGCTTGTCGGCCGCCTCGACGCGGGCGTCGCCGCCCGGGCCCGATACGACCTTGTACGGCACGATCGCCTCCTCCACGCGCACCTCGGCCTCCTTGCGGCCCATGAAGCGCTTGATCGAGAAGATCGTGTTCTGCGGATTGGTCACTGCTTGGCGCTTGGCGACGGTGCCAACGAGACGCTCGCCGGACTGCGGGAACGCCACGACCGACGGAGTCGTCCGTCCGCCCTCGGCGTTCTCGATTACCGTCGGTTCGCCGCCCTCCAGCACGGCCATGCATGAGTTGGTCGTGCCGAGGTCGATTCCGATCGTCTTTCCCATGTTCTTGTGCTCCCTTGCGGTTACAAAAATCTCAGTGGAACACTAGCAGATCTAAGTTCGCCCCAGGAGCGTCGAAAACCGCGAAATGTCCCAGCGCGACCTCGGGGCGGCTCCGGTCGTGCTCCCCGCCGCACCCGGATTTCGAGCGTGCTCGATGCGACCCCGGCCGGCCCGCCGCAGAGGCGGCGGGTCGGCCGGCGCGGTGCGAATCGGGCTTACTGCTCGAGCATCGCGAGGTTGACGGCGTTCGCCATTGCCTGGTATCCCGCATCATTGGGATGGAGATGGTCGCCGCTGTCGTACTGCGGAGCGAACATCTGGGGGTCGTTCGGATTGGCGACGGCCGCCGCAAAGTCGATCACCCCGTCAAACGCGCCGCTCGTCCGGATCCAGTTGTTGACCGCCTCGCGCTTGCGCTCGGCCGCCGGGGACCAATACGCGGCTTTCTTGAACGGCGTCAGCGTCCCGCCGAAGATCTTGATCTGAGCGGCGTGGACGCGAGCGATGATCTGCTCATAGCCCGCGATGATCTGCGCCGCCGACTCGCTTGTGTTGGGCGCTGTGCAGCCGGTGTCAGGCGTCTGAGGGAAGCCGATGTCGTTGATCCCCTCCAGCAGGATCACGTCCTTGACTCCGGCCTGGGTGAGCACGTCGCGATCCAGCCGCGACAGGGCGTTGGTCCCGAAGCAGGCGGAGTCGTTGAGGATCCGGTTACCGCTGATCCCCTCGTCGACAACCCCTAGCGGCTGCGCCGACTGCTGCGCCTCAAGGCGTCTGGCGAGGAAGTTGGGCCAGCGATCGTTGGCATTGACCTGCGACGCGTAGCCGTCGGTGATCGAGTCGCCGAGCGCCACCACAGTGCTCGGTGCCTGACCGGGGTCGAGCACGTTGACGTCATCAAGGTAGTACCAGGATTGCGTGGTGGTGGCGAAGGCGGCGCCGCTTGCCTGTCCGGCGAAATTCCCGGTCGTGGATATGTAATTGGTCTGCTGGGCCAGCGCGTGGTAGGTCGCAGGACCAGTCGCATCGGGCAGGTAGATGCTCACCGCGAGATTGGTCAGCGCCGGAACCGTCATCGTCGTCGGGTCGCTGACAGCCTCGGCACCCGGCGGGATCGTGATCGAGTTCTTGCCACCGAACCTGAGGACATGGTTCGTGTTCGGCTCCAGCCGGGCTCCGCTCCTCTGGACCGCGATGTCGACGCGCCCCACCACGAGCGGCTGAGTGGAGAACACGTTGCTCACCCGCACCTGAACCTGGCTTCCCCCGACGCTCGAATAGACGATGTTGCGCACGGTCTGGTTGTTGAAGCCGGCGGCAGACACGTCGGTGCTGCCGGTTCCCAACAGCGAGGATGGCGTGGCCGGTTGTGAGCTCGCCCCCCACGTACCGGCCCAATGCGTCCCGGTGGGCGCGTCCGCCCGGGTGACAGCGGCGCCTGCGCTACCGACGACGAGCTGACTGGTGGTAGCGGCGATCGCCGCCGCCGCCAAGATGAAGAGCGCAGCATGACGCGCTCGCACTACTGGAGCATGCACGGAGGGCCTCCCCTTGTTACCCGCGCGGTAGCGCGGCATGACCTGTGTGTGTGACTGTCACTTCCCGAAAACAACCTGGCGAATCCAGATGAGTCACGATCCTGACCCGAATGTTCACCATCCCTCACCACACCTGCCAAAGCGGTGAACGTGGCGGGCTAGTCAAAACGTGAACGCACTCGGGCACATCCGTGCCAGCGCGCATGCGCCGCACGCGGGGCGCCGGGCATGACAGGTGCGCCGGCCGTGCCGCAGCAGGTTGATGTGGAACTCGAGTTCCTGGCCCCGCGGCGTGATCGCCAGCATCTCGTCGTGCATCTCCACGAACGACCCACCGCTGGCGAACAGGCCGAGCCTTGTTCCCACGCGCGACACGTGGGTGTCGACCGGCACGTCACGCATCCCGAGGGCAAACAGCAGCACGCACGCCGCCGTCTTGCGCCCCACGCCGGGAAGCGAGGTCAGATACGCCTGCGCCTCCTCGACGCTCCGGTCCGCCAGCCAGTCGAGTCCGAGCTCGTGGTGGGGAGCGGTGTCGGTGATCGCTCGCAGGATCGACGTGATCCGCGCCGATTTGACCTTCGAGATTCCACCGGGGCGGATCGCCTCTTCCACCTCGTCCACGGGCGCGTCGCGCACCGCCTCCCAATCCGGGAAGCGCTCGCGCAGGCGCAGGTAGGCGACGTCGCGGTTGCGATCGTTCGTCGACTGCGACAGCACGGTCAGCACGAGCTCCGCGATCGGATGCCGATGCGGCCGCCACCCCGGGATCCCGTAGACGAGCCGCAGCCGGTCGCGGATCCCGCGCACCCTGCGCGCCGGCGACCGTGTCCACTCGTCAGTCAAGCGCTCCCCAGTGCTCGCAGGCTCGCGCCGCAGCCATCGCCGCCTCGGGCAACGCACCGGCCGCGACGGCCGGTTTGAAGCCGCCGAGCGCCAGGCGCGCCACCAGCGTCCCGGTGAACGCGTCGCCGGCGCCGACGCTGCTGACGACATCGGCGGGCGGGGCCGCCACGTCGGCCCGCGCCGCCCCCCGGAGGATGGCGCCGCCGGGACCGAGGGTGATCGCCACCAGCCGCGCTCCGGCAGCACACAGCGCTGCCGCGGCGCGCTCGGGGTCCGACTCGCCGGTCATCAGCTCCGCCTCGTCGCGATTTGCCCGCACCAGGAGCGCGCGCGGCACACACGCCGAGGCGCTCGCCGCCGCCGCCTCCGCCGAGGACCAGCGGTGCAGACGGAGGTTGCAGTCGAAGATCACCGGGCGCCCGAGCGCGAGCGCCAGTTCGCGGGCGCGCATCGTCGCCTCGCGCTCCCCCTCTCCGGCGAGCGTGTTGGAGCTGATCAGCAGGCCGCCGGCGTCGCCGACCGCATCCCGCTCCTCGCCGCGCAGCGCGCGGGTCACCGTCTCGCCCGGCTCGCCGTACAGCACGTAGGTCGGCTCGCCATCACCATCGACCGCCACGAACGCCAGCTGCGTCTGGATCCCCGGCAGCAGCTCAAAGCGCGAGGTGTCCACGCCCTCGGCGCGCAGCCGTGCCACCGTCCAGCGCCCCCACACGTCCTCCCCGGCCCCGCCGGCCAGCCCCACCGGCGCCCCGGCGCGGGCGGCGACAACGGCGATGTTGGCGACCGTACCGCCAGGGTGCGAGACGAATCGCCGGACGTCACCGATCGCGGCCACGTGCTCCTCGCCGATCAGATCCACGACGGCCTCTCCGAGGCACAGCATCGTCCGGCTCGGCGTCATCCTGGGGACGTTATCCTCGGCCGGTTGTGGGCGTCGACGAGCGATCCATCGAAGTCGCCGGGGCTCTCACCTTCTACCGCCACGCCCCGGCAGCGAGCATCCCGGCGCTGTATCTGCACAGTGTCCCCACGAGCTCGGACGACTGGATGGAGCTGATGCAGGCCGCGGGCGGCCTGGCGCCGGACCTGCCCGGGTTCGGGAGATCGGGCAAGGGCGCCGACCTCGACTACTCGCTGAACGCGTACGTCGACTTCGTCGAGCGCTTCCTCGTTGCCGTCGGCGTGGAGCGCGTGAGCCTCGTCGGCCACGGATGGGGCGCGGCGATCGGGATGATCTTCGCTCAGCGCAGCCCGGGCTCCGTGCACCGGGTGACGATCATCGACGGCATTCCGCTGCTGGACGGCTTCACCTGGCCGACGATCCCCCGCTGGCTGCGCCGGCCCGGCATCGGTGAGGTGCTCATGGGGTCGATCAATCGCTGGATGCTGGCGCGGACGCTGCGCGGCGGCTGCGCCGTCCCCGAAGCGTGGCCCGACGCCCGGGTCGACGCGATCTGGGACCAGTTCGATCAGGGCACCCAGCGAGCGATCCTGCGTCTCTACAGGTCCGTCGACGGGCGCTCGCTGGCGCTCGCCGGATCTGGGCTGGCGGAGATCGAGCAACCCACGCTGATCGTCTGGGGGGACGCGGACCCGTGGCTTGACCCGGGGTTCGGCGACACCTACGGCCGGCGAATCCCCCACGCCGTCGTCGAGCGGGTCCCGGGCGCCGGACACTGGCCCTGGCTCGAGAAGCCAGAGCTCGTCGGCCGGGTGGCGGCATTCGTCGCGGGCGCACCGACGGGGTGACCCGGGCGTGACCGCGACGTGACCGCCGCCCTCGAGCGCGCTCCTGCGCCGGTGCGTCCGGAGTCCTCCCCAGGCTGGCTGCGCCTCGCGCCCACGCTCCTCGCAGCGTTGCTGGCGGCCGCCTATGTCGTCATCTCTCCACCCACTCAGGACCTCGCGGCGCACCTGTTCCGCGCACAGCTGTTCGCCGACCAGGGATTCGGGATCTGGAACAACAACTGGTACGCCGGCCATCACATCCTTGGCTACAGCGTGTTGTTTCCGGCGATCTCGGCGGCGCTCTCCCCCCAGCTGGCCGCGGCGATCGCCGCGACCGCGACCGCGGCCGTGTTCGAGCCGCTCGCCCGCCGCCATTTCGGATCCGGCGCGTGGCTCGGGGCGCTCGTGTTCGGCGCCGCGACCGCGATCGACCTGTACACCGGGCGGCTGGCGCTGGCGTTCGGGGCGTTGCCCGCCGTCGGCGCCGTGGCCGCGCTCGATGCCGAGCATCCCGGCCTCGCCGCCGGACTCGCCGCGCTGGCCGCGCTGTGCAGCCCGGTGGCGGGGTTGTTCGCCGCCCTGGTGGCGTTCGGATATGCCCTCGGCGGGGTCGCCGCGCAGGGCCGAGTCGCGGCTGCCGTGCCCGGCGCGACGGTGGCGGTGGCCGCGCTGGCGCCGGTCGGGCTCCTGGCGATCGTGTTCCCCGAGGGCGGGACCGAGCCGTTTCCGTTCCTCACGCTGCTCCCGATCCTGGTCGTTGCCGCGGTCGCGCTGGCGACGACCCCGCGCACGGCGACGACGCTACGTGCCGGGGTCGTCGTCTACGCGGTGGCGAGCGTCGTCGTGTACCTCGTCCCGTCGGCGATCGGCAGCAATATCGCCCGCCTGGGGACCCTGCTGGCGGCGCCGCTGGCGGCGCTGGTGTGGTGGCGGCGCCAGACCCTGCTGCTGGCGATCGCCGCGCTGCCGCTGCTCTACATCGGCTGGCAGGCTCCGGTCCACGATGTCACTCTGCTCGCGGGCGACCCGTCGACGCACGCCGGCTACTACCGGCCGCTGCTGCGCTTCCTGCGTCTCCAGTCGCCGCGCGCCGGGCCGTTCCGGCTCGAGATCCCGTTCACGCGTTCGCATTGGGAGGCCTACCGGGTCGCCCCGTACTTCCCCATCGCCCGGGGCTGGGAGCGCCAGCTCGACGTCGCCGACAACGCCGTCTTCTATCGCGGGCACCTGACCGCCACCGCGTATGAGAGCTGGCTTCACCGCAACGCGATCCGCTACGTCGCCGTGCCCGACGTTGCCCTGGACGCCTCGGCTCGTGCCGAGGCCGCGCTCGTCCGGCGCGGCGTCCCGTATCTCCGACTCGTCATGCGCTCGGTGCACTGGCGGGTGTACGCCGTCGCCGATCCCACCCCGCTCGCCGGGGGGGTGGCGAGGGCAACCGCGATCGGGACCGACTGGGTCGAGCTTCACGCACGATCGCCGGGGATCGCGATCGTCCGGGTCCGGTTCACGCCGTACTGGGCGATCGGCGAAGGGGCGGGCTGTGTCATGCCCAACGGCGCCGAGACGCGGCTCGTGCTCCGTCGCGCCGGAGGCGTGCGGCTGGTCACGCGGTTCTCGCTCGCCCGGATCCAGGCGAGATCGCCGCGCTGCACCTGATCCCGGGCCACCTAACCGGATCCTGACAGCCGCGGAGCTACGATGAAAAGGCTCTTATGCGGCGGAAGTTGCGACAGGTCGAGACCCACGTGCTCCCGCAAGGGTGGGGCGACGCGGTGCGCCAGCTGTCGCTGTTCGTTGGCGCGTACCTCCTGTACCAGCTGGTCCGGGGGTTGGTCAACGGCAACGACGTCGCCCGCGCCTCCTGGAACGCGACGAAGGTGATCAATCTGGAGCGTACCCTCCACGTGTTCATCGAGCCGAGCATCCAGGCGTGGGCTCTGAACGAGCACTGGCTGATGGACATCGCCGACTGGTCGTATCTCAACGCGCACTACATCGTCACCATCGGCGCGCTCACGTTCATCTATCTGCGTCGCAACGACTCGTTCTACTTCGTGCGCAACATGTTCATGATCGCGATGCTGATCGCCCTCGTTGGCTATGCGCTGTACCCGACCGCTCCGCCGCGTCTGATGCCCGAGTGGGGCTTTACCGACGCGATCCAGGAGTTCACCGGCGTGACCGCCGAGCACGGGCCGAGCAACGCGCTCCTGAACCTCTACGCGGCGATCCCGTCCATGCACGTCTGCTTCTCGCTGATGGTCGGTTGGCCGATGGCCAAGCTCGTCAGGCGGCGGGCGGCGCGAATCGGCTGGCGGCTGTACCCGCTGTTCATCACGTTCGTCGTCATCGCCACCGGCAACCACTACCTGACCGACGTGGTCCTCGGCGCGTTCACCGCCGCCATCTCCGGGCTGCTCGCCAAGCAGCTCCTCGCTCGGGCCCGACCGGATGTCTGGACGTTCCGGCAGGCTACGGCGTAGCCACCAGTGACCCGTTTCGTAGAAACGAACCACTAGTAGCCTGTCCGAGCGCATGGCACCGCAGAGCTCGCCTCCGTTATCCACTCCGCCCCAGCCGCGCCGTCCCCGGTCGCGCCGCGACGGCCCGACGACGCAGGAGCTCATGCGCGAGCGGCTGATCGAGTCACGCCTGACGCCGAACGCGATCTCGCTGACCGGCTTCGTGCTCAACCTCACGGCCGCGGCGCTGATCGTCGACCGGATGTTCTTCCTGGCGGGAGTCGCGTTCATCGTCGGGTCGATCATGGACACGCTGGACGGCCGCTACTCGCGGATGTCGGGCAAAGGAACGCCGTTCGGCGCCTTTCTGGATTCGACGCTCGATCGCCTCGAGGAGGGGATCGTCCTCACGGCGGTCGCGGCCTACTTCGCCTCGCGCCACGATCAGCTGGCGGTCGCCGCGGTCGTGATCGCCGTACTGGCGTCGCTCATGGTCTCCTACACGCGCGCCCGCGCCGAGGCGCTGGGCGTGGAGTGCAAGGTCGGCATCGCAACCCGCCCGGTGCGCGTCGTCATCCTGTCAGCCGGCCTCGTCTTCGCCAGGGGCGCGTCGATCGGCGACTTCGAGCTCCTCGCGCCTGCCGTCTACGTTCTGGCAGCGCTGAGCCTCGTCACCGTGGTCCAGCGGATCTGGCACGTGCGCCAGGCGCTGCGCGCGGCCGCCTGACCGCCCACCGCCATGCCCACCGCCCACCCTCGGCGCGACCGTTCCAGCGGGTCCGGTGGTCGCGGCGCCCGAGCGCGGATCCTGGAGGCGAGCCGATTCCTGTTTCGCCACCGCGGGATCAATGCGACCGGGGTCGCCGAGCTGGCGGCCGCCGCCCACGTCTCCAAGCGGACCCTGTATCAGCACTTTGCCGGCAAGGACGAGCTCATCGCCGCCTACCTGCAAACGTACACAGGCGACGATGGGTCCGGTCCCGAATCGGCGCTGGCGCGTGCCGATCTCACCCCCCGGGCCCGCCTGCTCGAGATGTTCGGCACCCTCGCCGACGACGCCCACCCGATGCGCGGCTGCCCGTTCGTCAACGCCGCGGCCGAGCTGGCCGATCCTCGCCATCCGGCGCATCGGCTCGCGGCGGAGCACAAGCGCCGGTTCGCCGAGCGCCTCGCCGATCTCGCCCGGGAGGCAGGTGCCCGCAACGCGGACCAGATCGGCCGCCGACTGGCGCTGCTCTACGACGGCGCGGCCGCGCAGGTCGTCGTCTCCGACAGCGCGGAAGCGGTCGCCACCGCCCATGCGATGGCGGCAGCCATGCTCGACGCCGCCATCGCCGAGTAAACCGCTCGGTTTCAGTTTGCCCGCGCGCGCCGGGCCTGCGTTCAGCTTTGTAAACCGATCGGTCTACAAAAGCCGTAACCATTCGCTCGCCTCGGAGTACATTCGGCAGCGCCCGGGCGGACCATTTGCGCGGGCCTCATCTTCGAGAAGGGGAAGCGCTTCCATGAGCACCACCAACGGTTCGACGAACGGCACCGCGCGCCGTCAACACGAGAAGGTCCGCGTCGCCATCATCGGCGTCGGCAACTGCGCGAGCTCGTTCGTCCAGGGCGTCCAGTACTACCGGGACGCCGATCCGGCGCAGCCGGTTCCCGGGCTGATGCACGTCGACCTCGGCGGCTACCACGTCCGCGACATCGAGTTCTCGGCCGCGTTCGACATCGACGCCGACAAGGTCGGCAAGGATCTGTCGGAGGCGATCTTCGCCGGCCAGAACAACACGATCAAGCTCGGCGACGACGTTCCCAAGCTCGGAGTCGAGGTGATGCGCGGCATGACCCATGACGGCCTCGGCAAGTACCTCAAGGAGAAGATCACCAAGGCCCCGGGGCCGACCGCCGACAT
This sequence comes from uncultured Solirubrobacteraceae bacterium, assembly GCA_963731395.1. Lineage (GTDB taxonomy): Bacteria > Actinomycetota > Thermoleophilia > Solirubrobacterales > Solirubrobacteraceae > Palsa-465. Next base: position 24,952 of record CAVSVH010000018.1, on the reverse strand, counting down.
CGTCGACGTTCTCAAGGACACCCGCACCGATGTCGTCGTCTCCTACCTGCCGGTCGGCTCCGAGGAGGCGACCAAGTGGTACGTCGAGCAGATCCTCGACGCCGGGTGCGGCTTCGTGAACTGCATCCCGGTGTTCATCGCCCGCGAGGGCTACTGGGACAAGCGCTTCAAGAAGGCCGGGCTGCCGATCGTCGGCGACGACATCAAGTCCCAGGTGGGCGCCACCATCGTCCACCGCGCCCTCGCGCGGCTGTTCCACGACCGCGGGGTCAAGCTGCTGCGCACCTCGCAGCTCAACGTCGGCGGCAACATGGACTTCTACAACATGCTCGAGCGCGAGCGCCTCGAATCAAAGAAGATCTCCAAGACGAACGCCGTGACCTCGATCATCGGCCACGAGCTGCCCTCCAACGATGTCCACGTCGGGCCGTCGGACTACGTGCCGTGGCTGACCGACCGCAAGTGGGCCCATATCCGGCTCGAGGGTCAGGCGTTCGGCGACGTCCCGCTCACCGCCGAACTGAAGCTCGAGGTGTGGGATTCGCCGAACTCCGCCGGGATCGTCACCGACGCGGTGCGCTGCTGCAAGCTGGCGCTCAACAACGGCCTCTCCGGCCAGCTCGACGGCCCCAGCTCCTATCTGATGAAGTCGCCGATGCACCAGCGGCCAGACGCGGAGGCGCGCGAGCTCACCGAGGCGTTCATCAAGAAGTACGCCCGCAAATCGCTGCCCACCCCGGCGAAGGCCACCGTCAAGGCATAGCCGTCGGCCGGCCGGGCACTCCGTCTGCCGGCGGTGATGCGCGTCACAGCGATCGCAGCGCCGGCAGCAGCTCGCGCTGCGCCCAGCCGATGAACTCCTCCTGGTGATCGGCGCCGATCTGCACGAGCGCCACCTCGGTGAACCCGGCGTCGACGAACGGCTTGATCTTCTCGACGTGCTCGTCGACGTCCGGGCCACACGGCAGCGCCTCGGCCACCTGCTCGGGGGTCACGAACTGGGTCGCCGCCTCGAATGACTCCGGGTTGGGCAGGTCGGCGTTGACCTTCCAGCCGAGCCCGAACCAGCGAAACTGCTCGTGGGCGCGCTTGACCGCGGCGTCGCGGTCGGTGTCGTAGCTGACGGCGATCTGGCCCACTGTCGGCTTGCCGGCGCCGCCGGCGGACTCGAACATGTCCACGAGCTCGGCTTTGGGCTCGGTGGCGATCATGACGTCGGCCTTTGACCCGGCCAGACGGCACGATTCTGCGCCGGACACGGCGACGCCGATCGGGACCCGGTCCTTTGGCAGGTCCCACAACTTGGCCTGCTCGACGTCGAAGTACCGGCCACGATGGTTGATCCGGCCATCTCCTTCGAACAGTCCGGTGATGACGTCGAGCGCCTCACTCAGCATCTCGTGGCGGACCCCGACCGCCGGCCACCGATCCCCGACGACGTGCTCGTTGAGGTTCTCCCCAGCGCCAAGGCCGAGCCGGAACCGGTTGTCGGAGAGGATCCCCATCGTCGCCGCCTTCTGGGCGACGATCGCCGGGTGATAGCGCAGCGTCGGGCAGGTGACGTAGGTCATCAGGCCGATCGTGCTCGTCGCCTGCGCGGCTGCGCCGAGAATCGACCAGGCATAGCCCGAGTGGCCCTGCTCCTCCAGCCACGGCTGGAAGTGGTCGCTGATCACCGAGAACTCGAACCCGCCGGCTTCCGCCGCCTGGATGTCACGCACCAGCTGGTCTGGCGGTGACTGCTCGCACATCATCGTGTAGCCAAATTTCGTCATGCGCCGGACCTACCCGTCGGCCTTGCCGCTACACAGCGCCTCCCGACGCGGCGCCAGCCCTAAGATGTCCCCGTGCCCGCGGCGCCGCGTCTGGCCATTGCGCAGGTCACCCCGTTCGCGTGGGAGGCCGCCACCGAGGTCAACGAGTACGTGGCGCGCATCTCCCACGAGCTCGCCGGCCGCGGCCACGCGTGCCTGATCATCGCGCCGTCCCAGTCCGAGGCTCTGGTTCGCGACAGCCGGCGCGCCCTGCGCCTCCACCCCGAGGATCTGCTCGACGCGAGCACCGGCGAGCCGGTCGTGCTTGGCGTCGGCGAGGTGCTGCCGTTCGCCCCGGCGCGGCGCCGAGCGGCCTCGCTGCCCGTCGACGTCGCCCGGACGATCGAGGAGGCCCTGAGCGTGCTGCCCCTCGACATCGTCGACGTCCACGAGCCGTTCGCGCCGAGCGCGTCAAGCGTCGCGTTGCGTCACTCGCGGGCGCTGAACGTCGGCAGCTTCCACGCCCCCACCGAGCGGATCCTCTCGACGCAGCTGACGGGCTCCCTGTCACGCCTGCTGTTCGCGCGGATGGACGCGCGGATCGCCAGCTACGCCGCGACCCGCGCCCTGCTGCAGCGGTTCTTTCCCGGCGAGTACACGGTGATCACCCCGGGCGCCGACCCGCTGCCCGAGCCGCCGCGCCACCCGGTGCCCGAGCTGGCGATGCTGGCCACCGAAGAGCGCGCGGCACTGCGCATCTTCCTGCGCGCGCTGCGGGCGCTGCCCGGAGAGCTCGAGTGGCACGCGACGGTCTGGTCGCCGCGCCCGACGGCCCCGCCCGCAACGCTGAGCCGACTGCTGCGCGATCGCATCACGTTCGTCGAGGCGCCCGATCGCGACGAGGCGGAGGTGCTGGCGGCGGCCGACATCGCGGTGTTCGCCTCCGACGGCGTGCGCGCCACGCCGGGAACCCTCGTGCGGGCGCTCGGCGCGGGGGCGGTGCCGGTGGCGCCACGGCTGCCCGTCTACGAGGAGGTGCTGAGCGACGGCGATTACGGGCTGATGTTCGAGCCGGGCGAGGTGGAGACGCTCACCGCCCATCTGGAGCGGCTGATCCGCGACCCGCAGGTGCTGGAGCGCAGCGCCCACCAGGCGCGTCGGCTCGGGGAGACCTTCGCCTGGTCGCGCGTCGCGGGAGAGCTCGAGCGCGTCTACCTGGGGCTGGCGGCGCGACGACGCGACGGCGACGGCGACGGCAATCGCGAGGCTCGCACGCGGCACTCCGCGCGGCCGCTGATCGACGTCGACCTCCACATGCATACCGATCATTCCAGTGACTGCGCCACCCCGGTCGAGGTGCTGCTCGCGCAAGCGCGAAGCCGGGGACTCGGCGCGATCGCGGTCACCGATCACAACGAGATCTCCGGCGCGCTCGACGCCCGCGCCAAGGCCGACGGGGTGAAGGTGATCGTCGGCGAGGAGATCAAGACCGCCGAGCAGGGCGAGGTCATCGGGCTCTTCATCGAGGAGAAGATCCCGCGCGGCCTGAGCCTGCAGGAGACGATCGCCGAGATCAAGCGCCAGGGCGGCATCGTCTACGTGCCGCATCCGTTCGACCGGATGCACTCGGTGCCCGACTACGAGCATCTGCTCGCGGTGATCGACGACGTCGACGCGATCGAGGTGTTCAATCCGCGCATCGCCATCTCGGAGTTCAACGAGGAGGCGGTCCGATTCGCCGCGAAGTACCGCATCCCGGCCGGGGCCGGATCCGACGCCCACGTGCCGCAGGGACTCGGCTCGGTCCGGATCCGGATGCGTGATTTCGACGGCCCCGAGGAGTTCCTGGACTCCCTCCGCGACGCCGACATCATCCGCAATCCGGCGAGCCTGCTCTACGTCCAGGCGCTCAAGTTCCTCCAGACCAAGGCCCTGCCGGGGTCCGCGCGCCGCGCCTCGCGCGAACGGCGGGTGCGGCGCGCCACCGGCCGCAACTCCTGATGCAGCCGCAAGGACAAGCCCGCCGGCCGTCCAATTCGGGAGGGGTGCCGGCAACCGACGACGAGATCCGGGAGAAATACCTCGAGCGCGCGATCCGCGAGCTCAACTCGTTCGCCCGCCGGCTTGGGGAGTGCGACCAGTGTCCGCGGGGCCAGCTGATGCCCGTGCTCGGCTCGGGTCATCCGCAGGCCGACATCTTCATGGTCAAGTACTCCGCTCGGCCGTCCGAGGTGGAGGAGGGAGTGGCGTTCTACGGTCGCACCGGCAACGCCCTGATGAAGTCGCTCAAGCGGCTGTCGATCGATCCGCTCGCGGTCTACGGGACATTGTGCGTCAAGTGCCCGGTGACCGATCCGGCGATGGCCGACCCGGCGTGCGTCGGTCGGCTGCTCGAGGAGCTGGCGATCGTCGCACCGAAGATCGTCGTCGTCATGGGCGACGACGCCCTCGGCGTCATCAACGAGCTCGCGGTCCCGCTCGCCGGTCGCCTCCAGCCGTCACCCGGTCGCGTGCAGCGGTTCACCCCGTCGATCGAGGCGCTGGTCGTGCCCGACATCGACGACTCGCTGGACGAAGAGAGCGCGAAGCGCTCGTTCTGGGCGGCCTTCCGGGTGCTCGGCCAGTGGTGGACGGACCTGCCGCCCTATTAGATCAGTCCATCGTGAGGATGATCTTGCCGAGCTTGCCGCCGCGCTGGAAGTGCTCGTAGGCCTCAGGGGCGTCGGCGAGCGAATAGGTCTCGGCGATCGGCACCGAGACGGCACCGGACGCGAGCAGCGGCAGCACTGAGCGCTCCATCGCCCGGGCGGTGTCGGCCTTCTGCTCCAGCGGCCGCGCCCGGAGCGTCGACCCATGGATTCGGGCGCGCTTCATCAGCAACAGACCGAGGTTGATCTCGCCCGTGGCGCCGCCGCCCATGCCGATCACGGTGATGCGCCCCCCGGTCCGCAGCGCCTTCAGGTTCTCCATCATGTTGACCGCGCCGATCAGCTCCAGGATCACATCGAACGGGCCGTGCTCGCCGAACCCCTCGGGCTCAATCACGATCGCGCCGAGCTCCGCGACCCGGTCGTGCAGCTCCGCACTGCGGACGGTGGCGGTCACCCGCGCGCCCGCGGCAACCCCGAGTCCGATCGCGGCGGTGCCGACGCCGCCGGCCCCACCGTGCACCAGCAGCCGCTCGCCGACGAGCAGACCTGCCTGCGTGAAGACGGCGTCGTGGGCGGTGGTGAACACCTCGGGAACGCCTCCCGCCTCGATCCACGACAGCTTGTCGGGCACCGGCATCGGGATGCGCTCGTTGACTGTCGCCAGCTGCGCCTGACCACCGCCGCCGACGATCGACATGACCCGGTCCCCGACCGCGAACCGCTGCGCTCCCGGCCCGCACTCCACAACCTCGCCCGCCAGCTCGAGGCCGGGGATGTCAGGTGGCGCGCCAGGCGGGGCCGGGTAACCGCCGGCCAGCTGATGCATGTCGGCGCCGTTGAGCCCGGCCGCGTGGACGCGCACCAGGACCTCGCCGGATCCCGGCACCGGGTCGGGGTGCTCCTCGACGGTGAGCTGCTCATCTTTGATCGTGACGGCGCGCATCAGCTCAACGGGCCACTCAGGCGTCCCGCACCAGTTCGGCGACACACTCGATGTGGGGCGTCTGCGGGAACATGTCGACCGGCCGCACCCGCACCAGCCGGTAGCCCGCCTCCACCAGCTGGGCTGCGTTGGGCGCCAGCGTCGTCGGATTGCACGAGACGTAGACGATCCGCGAGGGCGACGCCTCGATGATCCGCCGCACCACCTTCTGTGACAGGCCGGACCGGGGCGGGTCGACGATCAGGACGTCGGGCCGGCCGGCGCGATCGACCAGCTCAGGGAGCGCCAAGCGGACGTCGCCGGCGAAGAACTGCGCATTGTCGACCTCGTTGGCACGGGCGTTGGCGAGCGCATCGGCGATCGCCTCGGGGATCAGCTCCAGCCCCCACACCTCGGCGACGCGCGGCGACAGCAGCAGGCCGATCGTCCCGATCCCGCAGTACAGGTCGTACACGCGCTCAAATCCCACCGGCGCCGCGTACTCCAGCGCCACCTCGTAGAGCCGCTCCGCCATCTCGGTGTTGGTCTGGAAGAACGCGTCCGCCGAGATCTCGAACTGCATTTGACCGAGCGTCTCGACGAAGCGATCGGCGCCGGCCAACAACTCGGTGTCGCCGCCGTGGGTCGTTTCGCCAAGGCTGTCCAAGCGCGTCCACAACAGGCCGTCGAGACCCGCCGCGGCGCGCGCCAGCGAGTCGCGCTCCAGGGGCCGGTCGGCGGTCACGAGCCGCGCCTGGAGGGCGCCGGTGCGGCGACCCTCGCGCACGACGAGGTTGCGCAGCACGCCGTCGCCGGTGCTGCGATCGTAGGCGCTCAGCCCCTGGCCGCGACACCAGGCGACGATCTGCTCACGCGCCCCGTTGGCCGGCTCTGAGGCGAGCAGGCAGTCGTCGATGCCGACGATCTCGTCCCACCGGCCGGGGGCATGGAAGCCACAGACGAGCTCGCCGCCGGGGTCGGTCCCGAACGAGTACTCGAGCTTGTTGCGGTAGCGCCACTGCGACACCGCCGGAATGATCGGCTCGATGGCAAAGCCCTCGAGCTTGCCGATCCGCCGCAGCGCATCGTGCACCTGACCCTGCTTGACCTCGAGCTGGCGCTCGTAGGCGAGCACCTGCCACGGAGCCCCCGGGTGGTCCGCCCGGGGCGCGATCCGGTCCGGGCTCGGCGCCAGGATGTCGATCGCCCGCGCCTCGGCGTAGGCACGTTTGCGCTTGCCGATCACCGCGCGGACGCGATCGCCGGGAATGGCTCCCGCAACGAACACGACGTACCCGTCGGTACGCGCCACGCCGGCGCCGCCGAACGCGAGCGCGTCGATCGTGAGCTCGAGTTCATCGCCGCGCTGGGGACGCGCCTGACTGGTCGGGATCGTCGACATCGGTCCTAGAGAACTAGCACGGCGCGCGCTCCGGCGCGCGCGGGCCTGCGCCTCGCGCGGCGCGCGTCGCCGGCTGGGTCAGGCGAGCGACTTCTCGAGCGGGCCGACGACGGACTTCCGGTTGGCGTGCTTGCGCTCGTAGTTGAGCACCTTGCGCTTCTCGGGCCGGCTGAGGTCGTTGATCCGGCTTCGGACCTGCGGAGCGGTCAGATCGTCGTAGCCGGCGATCGGGAACGACGGACCGACGCCCACCGTCCGCCGCACCTTGTCCGCGCTGCGGACGAGCCGTTCGATCTGCTCGGAGCCACGGACGCTCTTGGTCGCCGACTCGACCTGCTCCCGACCGCGGCCGACCAGCAGCTGGAGCTCGCCCAGCAGATCGTCGCTCTGGGTGCGGCCACGGCGCATCAGCTCGGCGGCAAGATCGTTTGCGTCCTTGCGCGTGACCCGCCCGCGGGAGGCCGCATCGTCGAGCGCCTCCTGAATGCGGTCGCGCGTGAGCATTACGAGGTCGTGTGGCTTGATCGCCCCCGACGCAAGCTGTTCCATGGTCGAGACGAAGCCGTCGGCGTCTTGGCCGCCCCGCCGCGCGCGGGTATTCGCGCCCTTGGCGCTCGTCTTCGTGGTCCTGGCCGGCGCCGCACCGGTCGCCGCTGCGGCGCGCGTCGTCTTCGCGGCGCCGGACCTGGCGGTGCTCTGAGTCTTGGTCGCCCGTGACTTTGCCGGCGTCGCGGTTCGCCCGGCCGCCTTGCGCGTGGTGGAAGCGGTGGGCTTGGAGCTCGGGCGCTTCGCCGTGGATCGCGGCGACGACGATGAACCTGAACGTGCGGACGGCGGGCGTTTGGCGGGCGGCATGCGGGTGCTCCTGCTCCTGGATTGCGGGGCGCTGCGCCGAGCCTACCCAAAGTCGAGCCACCTCAGGTGTAAATCCGCAATGTGCGGACATCGGAGCGTCAGCCGACGAGCAGCTCCAGCAATGCCTTCTGGACGTGGCGGCGATTCTCGGCCTGGTCCCAGATCCGCTGCCGGTCGCCATAGAGCACCGATGCGGTGACCTCGTCTCCGGGGTGCGCCGGCAGGCAGTGCAGCGCGATCGCGTGCTCCGCGGCGCGATCCAGCAGCTGGTCATCGATCCGGTACGGGGCGAGCGCGCGACGGCGCTCGTCTGCGGATGCGGGATCGTCGCTCATGCTCACCCACACATCGGTGTAGACGGCGTCGGCCCCGGCGACCGCCTCGCCGGGATCAGTGGTGAGCACGACATCGGAGAGCGACTCGAGCTGGTATCCGTCCGGCGAGGCAACGCGGACCGTCACTCCAGCGATGCGACCGAGAATGGCCAACGACCGCGCGACGTTGTTGCCGTCGCCGACGTAGGCGACGGTCAGACCCTGCAACTCACCGAACGCCTCTCGCAGGGTGAACAGATCAGCCAGCGCCTGACACGGATGGTGGCCGGCAGTCAACATGTTGATGACCGGCACGGTGGCATGCTCGGCCAGCTCGGTCACCTCGGCGTCGGGACCGGTTCGCACCCCGATGGCGACGACGTGACGCGACAGCACATAGGCGGTGTCGCGAATCGACTCGCCGCGGCTGAGCTGCAGCTCGCCACTGCGTAGCACCATCGGGTGGCCGCCGAGCTCGGCGATCCCGGTTTCGAACGACGTCCGGGTCCGCGTCGACGGAGCCTCGAAGATGAGCGCGACCGACCGCCGGCGCAACGCGTCCGAGCTCAGCGGGGCCGCCTTGAGGTCGGCCGCCCGATCCAGCAGCCGCGCCAGTTCGTCGGCGCCGAGCTCGGCGCCGGTCAGGAAGTGGCGGGGCACGGCCCGCAGTGTACGTTGGCCCTGTGCGCGTGCGGGTGCTGACGTGGAACCTGATGCACGGCCGTTCGGTGCCGGCGTCGGGTCGGGATCTGCTCGACGATTTCGGCGCCGCGCTGCAGGAGTGGGAGTGGGACGTGGCGCTACTGCAGGAGGTTCCGCCGTGGTGGCCGGAGCTCCTTGCGCGGCGACTCGGGGCCGAGTATCGCCAGGTGCTCACATCGCGCAACGGACTCCTCGCGGTCCGGCGGGCGATCGCCCGCCGCTGGCCTGATCGGATCAAATCCAACGGCGGGGGGGCCAACGCGATCGTGGCGCGACGCGACCGGATCGTCGCCCACCGCACGCAGCGACTCTGCCGCCTTCCGGAGCGCCGGTGGGCACATGGCGTCGAGCTGGCGTGCGGGCTCTGGCTCGTCAATCTCCACGCCACCGCGCACGACACCGACGCGGCCCAGCGCGACGGCCGGCTGGCGGCGGCGGCGGCCCGGCAGTGGTGTGGCGGCGGGCCGGTCGTCCTCGGAGGCGACTTCAACCTCCGTGATCCCCAGTGGGACGGGTTGACCCACGTCGCCGGTCACGACGTCGATCACGTGTTCGTCGCCGGCGCGGTGCACGCTGCCGATCCCCCGGAGGTCCTGGACCGCCGCCGGCTCTCCGATCACGCGCCGGTGGCGCTCGACCTCCGACTCGTGGATCGCTGACGCCGCCCTCCCGCAACACGGCGCGATCAGCGGGCTTGCTCCGCAACGCCCGCCCGGGGGCCGCCGGACGAGCGGATCGACACGATCGCGCGGGCCGGCGTGGGGGCCGCCGATGCGGGTCGGCTCGCTAGCCTCGCTGTGTGGCGACGACCCAGGTGATCCGCAGCGAGCGATTTCCCGACCTCGCCGATGAGGTCCTGTTCCCGCGGCTGTCGGACGCCAAGCTGGAGTGGCTGGCCGAGCGCGGGGAGCGGCGAACGTTTGCGCCGGGCGAGGTGCTCTACGAGCATGCCGTCCGCGAGGCGCCGTTCTACGTGATCGAGCACGGACTGGTCGAGTTCATCGACCGCAAGCCCGGGAAGGACGTCTACATCGCGCAGGCCGACAGCCGCACGTTCATCGGCGACATCGCCGCCTTCACCGGGGAGCCGACGATCAGCGCGTGCGTGGCGGTGGAGCCGACCGACGTGATCGTTTTCGACCGCGCCGGACTGCGCGACATGGTGGCGCGCTGGCCCGAGCTCGGCGAACACATCTTTGCCACGCTCCTGGCGCGGCGCGCCTGGCACGAGGCGGAAGGCCACGGGGTCATGCGCCTCATCGCCCCCCGCGGCTCCCGTCGCGCCTTTGACGTTCGGGACCTGCTTGAGCGCAACCTCCTGCCCGTCCGCTGGTACGACGTGGACACCGACAGCGAGAGCGCCGCGCTGCTTCACTGGCTCGACATCCCGCGCGCCGAGACGCCGGTCCTGGTGCACGCGACCGAGGTGATGCGCAACCCGTCGGCGGCGCAGGTCGCCCGGTCGCTGGGGTTGCGCGCCGAGGTCGACGGGGAGCGCTTCGACCTCGTTGTTCTCGGCGCGGGCCCCGCCGGCCTGGCGTCGGCGGTGTACGGCGGCTCGGAGGGCTTGCGGACGCTCGTCGCCGAAGCGTGGGCGCCGGGTGGGCAGGCGGGGACGAGCACGCGCATCGAGAACTACCTCGGCTTCCCCACCGGCGTCTCGGGGACCGAGTTGACGCGCAAGGCGACGCTGCAGGCGCGGCGCTTCGACGCGGTCCTGTCGAGCTTTCATCGCGCCGTCGAGCTCGCGGACGGCCCCGAGGGCCTGCTGCGCGTCGACCTCGACGATGGCCAGCACGTCCTCGCTCGCGCGCTGGTGATGGCGACGGGCGCCCGGTGGCGAGAGCTGCAGGCGGAGGGCGTGGACCGGTTCCGCGGCGCCGGGGTCTACCACGCGGCGATGGCGACCGATGCGGAGCGATGTCGCGATGAGGACGTGATCGTCGTCGGCGGGGGCAACTCCGCCGGCCAGGCGGCGATCAACCTCGCGCGGCGGGCCCGCAGTGTGCGCGTCGTCGTGCGCGGCAAGAAGCTGAAGTCGACGATGTCACGCTACCTCGTCGATCGCATCGAGCGGTCGCCGCGGCTCGAGGTCATGACCGAGACCGAGGTTGGGGCCGTGCTCGGGTCCGCCACCGTCGAGTCGGTTCGCCTCGTCGATCGCCGTGACGGCAGCAGCGAGGAGGTGCCCTGCACCGCCGTGTTCGTGATGATCGGCGCGGATCCATGCACCGAGGCGTCGACCGGAATGCTCGCCGTCGACGCCGCCGGCTACCTGCTCTGCGGCGCGGGCGCCGCGAGCTGCGACGGACACCTCGAGTGGCCGCTGCCCGACCGGGAGCCATTTCTCCTCGAGACGGTTCGCCCCGGCGTGTTCACTGCCGGAGACGTCCGGGCGGGAGCGTCCAAGCGGGTGGCCGGCGCGGTCGGCGACGGCGCCATGGTCGTGCGGTTCGCGCAGCACGTCCTGGCGGGCTGAGCATCCGGCGCGTCTCGCACGTCGGTGGCCGAGCATCCAAAGGTTTCTCCACGACGAGGGCGCCTGGTTCTACAGTCGGCTCACGGCATCAACGAAACGGAGCGCCGCTATGGCCGGTGAAGCACTGTTTGTTGGTTGGGGTCAGGTTGTTCGCGGGCGCGAGCAGCTCGCGCTGGAAGTCTTCGGCGAGACCGTCGGCTTCTTCGAAGAGCTGCGCCGGGACGGGCGGATCGACAGCGTCGACACGTTCCTGCTCGCCCCGCATGCCGGCGATCTCGGCGGATTCATGATCCTCCACGGCGATCAATCGGCGCTTGACGCGGTGCGCTCGAGCCCCGATTTCCTGCGAGTCATCGCTCGCGCCGGAGCGGTCGTCGACAACCTTGGAGTGGTCAGCGCCTACACCGGCGACGCCCTGGGCGAGACGATGGCCAGGTTCGGCGAGCTGTCGCAGGAGCTGCCCCAGCTGAGCTAGCGCCACCGCGCCGGGTGCCGGGAGTGAGCGTCACTCACCCGTCGGTGGCCCCGGGCCTTCCGGGCCTTCTCAGTGCGCGTCGCCTGTCAGCCGCAGCGCGATCACGGCACTGATGGGCGCCACGTTGCGCGCTGGTGCCCGTACGCCATTCCCGTAATAGACTCCGGCGCGCTCCCGCGGCCGCAGCGGTTCGGGTTCTGAAGCCGAAGGTCCGACAAGTTCTCAGCCCTGCTTTCTCTCGAGGTACACGGGTTCACTCGCTGGGCCACCTTGTCCGCGCGTACCGCGGACCCGAGGGTGACCAGTCCAACGCGTCGAACCCCGTTGAAGTGACACTCGTGGGTTGCTTGCCGATATGAAGCCCCGCGAGCGTGACCGAGACTTCCGAGGCCCGTCGTCGGGACGTCCGCGGCCGGCTCTGAAGCTCGATTCGCCTTACATTTCCGACCTTCCCTACGCGCCCGGTCTTGATGGGATTCGCGCGCTGGCGGTGGCCGCCGTGGTCCTGTACCACGCTCGCGTGCCTTGGCTTCCCGGAGGCTTCCTCGGCGTCGATATCTTCTTTGTCCTCAGCGGTTACCTGATCACCTCGCTGCTCCTGGCTGAGTACCGACGATCGAGGCGTCTCGACCTCAGGCGGTTTTGGATCGGCCGTGCCAGGCGTCTGCTTCCGGCGGCTCTGCTCGTCATCGTCGTGTGTCTCGTGGTCGAGATGCTGTTCCTGCGGACCAGCCTCGGAACGTTTCGTGCCGACGCGATTGCGTCAGTGTTCTACGTGAACAACTGGCATCAGATCTTGGCCGGCCAGTCGTATTTTGGGACGTTTGGTCGGCCATCGCTGCTGGAGCATTACTGGTCACTATCGGTCGAGGAGCAGTTTTACCTCGTGTGGCCGCTCGTGCTGGCGGGCGGCTTGGCGATATCCCGTCGGCGATGGGTTGTCTGCGCGGCGATCGTTGCCGCCGGCACCTCGGCGGTCTTGATGGACGTGCTCTACCACGGCGGCCTCGATCCGTCGCGCGTCTACTACGGCACCGACACGCGGGCTGCGCCACTGATGATCGGGGTCCTTCTCGCCTTCGCCTGGCCGATGGGCCGGATGACGGGGCGCATCGCGCGAGGTGCACGCCTCGTGCTCGACAGCGTCGGCTTGGCGGCCGTGGTCACGCTCGTGCTCGTGATGCACACCTGGCACGACTTTAATCCGTTTCTGTATCACGGTGGCTTCACGATCATCGCTGTGCTCGCCGCGCTGGTCATCGCGAGCGCTGCACATCCGGCTTCCAGCCTCGCCCGGCTGCTGGCGGTGCCCCCGTTGCGTTGGGTTGGGCAACGCAGCTACGGCATCTATCTGTGGCACTGGCCGGTGATCGCGCTGACTCGCCCGGGGATCGATTTGACGTGGAGCAGTTGGGTTCTGGTACCGGCGCAGATCGCCGCCACCGTGACGTTGGCGTCAGTGTCATACCGCTTCGTCGAGATGCCGGTCCGGCGGGGCCACGCGTCACGAGCGATCAGGTCGTGGCTGGATCGGCGTCACGCGCGGCGGCGAATGGTCACGGGTGCGGCGGCGGCGGTTGCCGCTGGGACGATCGCCGCGGGGACGCTCGTGCCGGTCGCCCCGGCGCGGTCGCCGCTGCACTCGCTGGCCTCAGCCTCGGTCCGTCCCACCGCTATCGCACGGCACCGGCCAAGCGTCGGCACCGCTGCGGCCCCAGCCCCGGTCCGCGGACGATCATCGAGTTCAGGCGGAGGCCAGCCATTCCGGACCGTTCCCCACGGCGTCCAAGCGACGATCGTGTCCGATTCGGTCGGTGAGACGATCGACGAGGTACCCCAGGCGCTGCAGGCGCTCACCCGAGGACTGCGCCTCCACCTCGAGCTGAGGGTTTGCCGCCGGCTCGTTCTGACGAGTTGCACATATCAAGGCGAGACTCCGCCGTCCGCGCTGCGCACGATCAGGTCTCTGGGCCGGGGGGTTGGCCCGCTCCTGATCGTCGACGTGGGTTACGACGACGACGGCAGCGGTTATGGATCCGGCATCAACGCGATCATGCGCGCCGCAATCTCGCAGGGCGTCCGCAGAGTGGTCTGGCTGACCTTACGCGAGGTCGGGACCTATGCCTCGAGCTACCAAGCGATAAACGCGGCCATCCATCAGGCGGCGCAGCGCTGGACCACGCTGCGCATCGCCGACTGGAATGCCTACAGCGCCGGCCAGCCATGGTTCGCGGACGGTCTTCACCCCAACCCGGCCGGCGCAGTCGTGTTGGCTCGCTTTCTTCGTTCCTACATCACCGCTGCGTCGGGCGGCCGCTGAGGTTTCCGGCCATCAGCTCAGGTGGCCGGCGAGTTGACCCGCGGTCCGCTGGGCCCAAAGGTCGCGGTGTCTGCCAACTGAAGGGCCACAGTCTGCTCGCGGACGTACCCCTTTCACCATCGTTGCGTTGTGTCGACACGATGGTTATCGTCATAACGAGCAACCCGAGGGGAGGGACCATGACGAAGACCGGGGAACTGATCCGCGGCGCACGTCGGCCGGCGAGCCTGGGGACGCTCCGATGACCGCCGAGGTCCGCGCGAGCGAGGAGCACGTCGGGTTCGCGCTGCGGCTGGCCTATCAACGGGCCAGCGCCAACCTCAGCGAGGCCATCGGCGCATCCGGCATCACGCCGATGCAGTTCCAGACGCTGCGACGCCTCCACGAGCGGGGGCCGATGACCCAGAACGAGCTCGGTCGCAGCGTCGGCATGCCCCGCGCCAACATCCATCGCATCGTGCGCCGACTTGTCGAGAGCCGGCTCGTGATGCTCCGTACAACCCCGGGCGACCGGCGACTCACAGTGGTGGCGCTCACCCGCCAGGGAGAGCGAACGCTGCGCGACGTCCTTCCCGCCGCCGACGCCGCAAACGCCCTGACGCTCTCGGTGCTCAGCCCCCCCGAGCGCAACGCCGTCATGGACAGCCTGTGGAAGCTGGCGTCGGCGGCGGGCGACCTGGCACCACCGGACGTCCCGTGCACCGGCCCCGCCTGAGGCCCGCGGGCGTATCATTCCCAGACCGATTTTCGCGGGAGGCTTTTAGATGTCACGACTCGTTCGCCTGGATCACACCGGACACACCGTGCTGGCGGACTGGAGCCCTCACGATCCAGTGGCCACCGAGGCGGCGGCGACGGCTCTGCACACCGAGCTTGACCGCGGCTATTTCGCGGTCGCCAGCGCGTCTGACGGCACCGCCACGGCGGTGCGGGAGCTGCCTCTCGACGCCGAGCTGGTGATCCTCCGCCGCCCGATCGCCGGGGGTTGATGGAGCCCGGCGCGACGACCGTCGACTGGACACAGGCGGCGAGCGGCGCCGAGCTGCCCGAGCTCGCGGCGGTTCACTGGCGTCCCCGCGTCGATGAAGGCTCGCTGCGCCGCGCCGACCGGATGTGGACTCTCAGCGCCGTCGGCCATGCCGTGCCGTTCGTGGCGACGGCCATTGTCCTGGCGGTGCTCGACCCGCTCCTCATCCCGTTCTCGCTCATCGCGCTCGGGTTCGCCTGGGTCATCCCCGAGCTGTACGCCGCGCGTGGCGCCGGCGTGCTGCGCCCGCCCCGAGGACGATCACGGGCATCCGAGGACTGGAATCATGATCGTGCGCAGAGCCGGGCGCTGGGACTGCTCGCCGACCTCGTCGACCACGAGGCACGCGACCTGCTGAGCCGCTGCGGGATGGCGCTGCAGCGGGGTGCGTTCGGCGTCTGGCTCGTCGCCCCGGCGGGGGCTCTGCTCGTGCGCCCCGGCGGCCGCCGGGTCCAGTGCTACTGCGTCCGGGTCCCCGACGCCGATCTGCCGACCGCCGACCGGGTGGCCCATCTGCTGCTCGCGCTGCGCGAGGACGAGAGCGGGTTTGCCACCGTCGCCAACCTGAGCTACTCCGGGTCGCGGCGGCGGCTTCGCCGGCGACTCGCCCCGACCGGTCGAGACGGCCTGGCGGCCGCGGTGGCCGCGGCGCGCGGCGGCGGCTGACGGCAGCCCGACGTCGGATCAGTTGCGCGCGGCGCGGAGTCCGAAGCCGCGGAGCATCAGCAGCGCCTTCTCGCCGAGGGTTCCCCGCCCCGGGAGCACGCCGAGCTGGGTGGCGGCGTCGTACACGTCGAAGAACCCGCGTACGCGCAGGAGCAGCTCGTGCTGGAGCTCGCAGTAGAAGACGCAGTGCACGACGATGAATCGGTTGGTCGCCGGAAGCCCCTCCAGCGCGGCGCGGTGAGTGCCGAGCGCCTTGCACGGCGCGGCGGCGAAGCGCTCGTCGTTCAGCCGTTCCCCCGTCCGCTCGAGCCGGGCGTCGGGAAAGGCCGCCCACAGCCGGCCGGCATGACCGGCGAGGGCATCGATCCCGTTCAGCGGGCCGCTCGAGAGCGGATCCTCGTACTGGATCCCCGCTGCGCACACCTCGGCGAACGCATTCGGGTCCTTGCCCGACCACGCCGCCTGCCAGCCGTCGATCAGCTCGTCGACCGTCACGTCGCGACGCCCGACACGTCGAAGGCGGGCATCCCCGTCTCCGGCGTGGAGGCCTGAGCGTAGCGGCGGCGAGGGATCCGGCCGGCGCCCCGCGCGAGGCGGCCGGCCTGGACGCCGAGTCGCACGGCGCGCGCCATCGCCACCGGATCGTGGGCGCGCGAGATCGCGCTCGCGCACAGCACCGCGTCGCACCCGAGCTCCATCGCCAAGGCGGCATCCGACGCTGTCCCGACACCGGCATCGAGGATCACCGGCACGCCGGCGCGTTCGAGGATGATCGACAGGTTGTAGGGATTGCAGATTCCCATCCCGCTGCCGATCGGGGACCCGAGCGGCATCACCGCAGCACAGCCGACATCTTCCAGCCGGCGGGCGAGCACCGGATCGTCGGTCGTGTAGGGAAGGACGGTGAAGCCATCATCGACGAGCTGCTCCGCCGCGGCCACGAGCTCGACGGCATCGGGCAACAGGGTGCGATCGTCGCCGATCACCTCGAGCTTGATCCAATCGGTGGCGAACGCCTCGCGCGCCAGCTGCGCGGTGGTGACCGCGTCCCGCGCGGTGAAGCAGCCCGCCGTGTTGGGAAGCACGTCAACGCCGGCCTCGTGCAGGACGTCGAGAATCGAGCCCCGGACCGACGGATCGAGGCGCCGCAGGGCCACGGTGCAGAGCTCGGTCTGCGCCTCCCGGCACGCCTGCGCCAGCAGCTCGTGGTTGGCAAAGCCCCCGGTGCCGAGGATCAGCCGTGACCCAAGGCGACGATCGGCGATGAGCAGCGGATCGGACATGACAGTCATCCTCCCTGGATCGCGGCGACGACCTCCACCAGCGACCCCTCGTGCAGCTCGACCTCAGGCCACCGCGAGCGGCTGACGACAGCGCCGTCGAGCGCGACGGCGACGCCACGGGCGCCGGGGGTGACATCGAGCAGCTCGACCACGCTGGCGACAGTAGCGCCGGCGTCCAGCCGGCGAGGCTCGCCGTTGATGGTCACGTTCATGCGGGGCTCCCCGCCGGCGCCGACGCGAAGCGGCGCGGGGCAAACGCACGGGCGTATACCGGCGTCTCCACGCCGGCCAGCGCTCCGGCGACGAGCTCGGCGGTGATCGGAGCGAGCAGAATGCCGCCGCGACGGTGTCCGGTTGCCCAGTGGACGCCGGCCACCGTGGCAGCACCGATCGCCGGAAGGTTGTCCGGCGTCCCCGGGCGCAGGCCGGCGGCGAACTCGTCCACCACCAGCTCCGACACCCCCGGAACGAGCTCGCTCGCGTCGCGGAGAAGCTCGAACGCGGCTCCGGCGGTGACCGTCGTGTCGAACCCGCGCTCCTCCGAGGTGGCGCCAATCACGTAGCGACCGTCCCCCCGCGGCGTGATGTACGTCGGGCCCATCCGGATCACGCGCGCCAGCAGCCCCGGCCCGGCGGGGTCGTGCAGGCGCATGATCTGACCCTTGACCGGCCGCACCGGCACGCGTGCGCAGTCGGGCAGGCCACCGAGCTCGCCTGACCAGACCCCGGCCGCGATGACGACCTGATCGGTGCGCAGGCTGGAGCCGTTCGCCAACAGCACGCCGTGAACCCGCCCGGAGGCGAGCTCGATTCCCGCGGCCCGGGTGCCTTCGCGAATCTCCCCGCCGGCGCCACGGACGGCGGCGGCCAGAGCCGGTAGGAGCGCGCGCGGATCGACGGCATGGTCGTCGGGGACGTCGAGCGCCAGCCGGAGCACCGGCGCAAGACCGGGCTCGCGGCGCCGGGCCTCGCTCGGACGCAGACGCGCCACCGGGAGGCCGAGGCCCATCCGCAGATCGAGCTCGCGCTCGAGCGCCTGCGCCTCATCGGCGTCGCGGGCGACCAGCAGCGTCCCACAGCGGGTGTAGCCGACGTCGATCCCGGGGGCGGCCTCGGCGAGCTCGGCGATGAACCGCGGATACGCGGCAGCCGACCGCAGGCCCAGGTGCAGCAGCGGCTCCTCGCCCGGCGTCATCTCGGCGACGGGCGCCAGCATCCCGGCGGCGTAGTGCGACGTCCCCCCGCCGACTCGGCCGCGGTCGAGCACGACGACGCGCAGGCCGCGGGCCGCCGCCCGCCAGGCGATCGCCAGCCCGACCGCGCCGGCACCGATGACGACGGCATCTGCTGCTGCTGTGTGCTGCGACAATGGACCTCCCTGCGCCGGCATTACCCGGGTCAGGTGTTGACGGTCGGCGGATCGAGGTCCGCCCTCTCAGCCCGATTGTGGGGCTCCCGTACGGCTAATCCTAGTGGGTGCCAACCGCCCGGGAGGACGGCGCGCCCCCCGTGCCAGACTTCGCCGATGCCCGAACTCCGCGAGATCCTGCGCCGCGCCCGGCTCTATCTCGTCTGCGACGACCTCGGCGATCGGTTCCTCGCCCAGGCGCTCGGTGGCGGCGTCGACGTCGTGCAGCTGCGGTGCAAGCACGCGGCTGATGCGGCGCTCGTCGCCAGCGCGCGGCGCTACGCCGCCGTATGCGCGGCGCACGGCGTACCGCTGATCCTCAACGATCGCCCCGACCTCGTCGCGACCGCCGGCGCCGACGGCGTCCACGTCGGCCAGGACGATGTCCCGGCCGCCGAGGCGCGGCGGGCCGTCGGCCCCGATCGCCTGGTGGGCCTGTCGACGCACACCTCGGCGCAGGTCGATGCTGCCGGCCATGATCGCGCCGTCGACTACATCGGCGTCGGCCCGGTGCACGCCACCCCGACCAAACCGGGGCGTCCGGCGGTGGGGCTCGACCTCGTCCGGTACGCGGCGTCGCACGCCGCGATGCCGTTCTTTGCGATCGGCGGGATCGCCGCCGACAACGTCGCGGCCGTGCGGGGAGCCGGCGCACAGCGGATCGCCGTCGTGAGGGCGCTGACCGCGGCCGACGATCCCGAGCGGGCGGCGCGGATGCTGCGAGCGGCGCTGGAGACCGAGCAGGGAAGCGGAGCCGGCATTGCCACCGCATAGCCGCAAGCGTGGCCGGCGCACCCGGCCGACCACGCCGCCCCAGCCGGAAGCCGCGTCCCCCACATCGCCCCCCGCGCCGCCGCGCGGGAGCCGGAGGCCGCGCCAACCCGAGCGCGGCTCGGGCCAGTGGTTCGCCCCCACCGGCGAGGAGCTCACCCGCTCTCAGCGCCGCGACGCCGAAGCGCGGGCGTCGCTGACCCCGATCTCGCCCGGTGAGCATCCCCGCGTCATCCAGCTCTCCACTGCGGTGGCCGCGGCGCTTGGCCTCGCCAACCTCGTCGCCTACGCGGCCGGCGACAAGATCGGCGGCAAGCATCCGCCGGCCGGGGGGATTATCGTCTTCTCCGCCCTGATGCTCGCGTGCGCGATCGGCCTCTGGCGGCTGTGGTATGGGGCAGTCCTCGGGTTCATGGCGCTGCTGGCGATCATCGTCACCGTGTTCTCGCTGCTGCTGATCGAGGCGAGCAACCTGCTCGGGCTCGTCGTCGCGCTGCTCGTGATCGCGGCCGCCGGCTACCTGTTCTTCAGGCTGGTGCGTGTCCTCAGCCGGATCCAGATGCCGCGCCAGCCTGGAGCCTGATCCGCCACGTCCACCGGGCTTGGATAGGCTCAGGGGCAATGCCTGATTCCTCGTATGACTGCATTGTCATCGGCTCCGGACCCGGCGGGTACGTAGCCGCGATTCGGGCCGCTCAGCTGGGGTTCAAGACCGCGGTGGTCGAGAACGACCGCGTCGGCGGCCGCTGCCTGAACTACGCCTGCATCCCGGCCAAGGCGGTCCTCCGCGTCGCCGACGTGCTCGGCGAGATCCGTGATGCCGGCGATTTCGGCATCAAGGTCAGCGATCCCGAGATCGACTACGCCGGGGTCTCGGACCGCCGCCGGAAGGTCGTCTCGACGCTCACGGGCGGGGTCGCCGGGCTGTTGCAGAAGAACAAGATCGAGGTCATCGAAGGCGAGGCGGCCCTTGCCGGCCCCGGCGAGGTCGCCGTCGGTGGCAACACGATCTCCGCCAAGACGATTCTGCTCGCGACCGGCTCGGTCAAGCGATCGATCCCCGGAGCCCGGTTCGGGGGGCGCGTCATCGGCACCGAGGAGGCGTGGGCACTCGACGAGCTACCGGCGTCGATGGCGATCGTCGGCGCCGGCGCGTCGGGATCGGAGATCGCGTCCGCGTACGCCCGACTCGGCGTGGAGGTGCTGCTGTTCGAAGCGCTCGACCGGGTGCTTCCGACCGAGGACGCCGACATCTCCCGCGTCGCCGAACGCGGGCTCAAGCGCCAGGGGATGACGATCCACACCAACACGCTCGTCACCGACATCGCGGCGGCCAACGGCAGCGTCACCTTCAGCTATGGGGACGGCTCCGGTGAGGTCGACTGGCTGGTCATCGCCGCCGGGCGCGGGCCCGACATCGACGCGCTCGGCCTCGACGCGGCGGGGGTCAGCCTCGGCGAAGACGGGCTGATCGCGGTCGACGGGGCGATGCGTACGAGCGTGGACGGCGTCTATGCGATCGGCGATCTCGTTCCCGGACCGGCACTGGCCCACAAGGCCTCAGACGAGGGCGTGATCGCGGTCGAGGACGCCGCCGGGCTGCCCACTCATCCGCTCGAGTACATCGACATCCCGCGGGCCACGTTCTGCACTCCCAACGTCGCCAGCTTCGGACTCACCGAGGCCCAGGCGCGCGACCAGGGCTATGACGTCGTCATCGGCAAGGTCCCCTACGGCGCCGTCGGCGCCGGGACCGTCTACGGCGACCGCAACGGGCTCGTCAAGGTCGTCGGCGACAAGCGCTACGGCGAGCTTCTCGGCGGCCACATCGTCGGCGCCAAGGCCACCGACCTGATCCAGGAGCTGGTCAACGCGCGATCGCTCGAGGGCGGCTATCCCGAGATCGCCCGGCTCGTGCACGGCCACCCGACGATGGCCGAGGCGGTCATGGAAGCCGCCCGCGCCGCCGACGGCTGGCTCATCCACGGCTGACGGGGCCACTGAGGGCCCGGAGGAGAATTCGTGGACTCGGTCGTACCCGTACTGACGCGGCATGAGGTGCCGTCGCTCCCGGGGGCGGAGCCCCGGCAACCGGTCTTCTACTACGACATCGGCGACCCCGACTGCTACCTCGCTGCCGAGCGGATCATGGGAGAGCTGCCGGTCGTCCCCGAGTGGGAGCCGGTGCACGGGCGACAACTCGGCCTGACCCCGGCTCGTCCGAACGTCGAGACCCTGTCTCTCCGAATCGCCGAGCTCGGACTCCTCCCCCTGCGGCTGGCGGTCGATTGGCCGCCCGAGAGCGAGCTGGCGATGCTCACCGCCACCTTCGCCAAGGGCGGCGGGCGCGCGGTCGCGTTCTCCCTCGCCGCGTTCCGGCAGGCGTTCGCGGGCGGACGCGACCTCGGCGACGAGGCCACCGTGCTCATCGCAGCCGCCGCGTGCGAGATGCATCCCACCGCCGTCCGCAAGGGGATCGGCCTGCGCTCGGTGGCGGCGTCCCTGCGCGCGGCGGGCGAGCGCGCGCGTGGCGCCGGGGTGGACGCGCTGCCCGCGATCGAGGTCGAGGGGACGGTCTTCGCCGGCCCGCAGGCCGTGGAGCGGGCCTGCAACGCCGTCAGCGCCACGAGCGGGCGGGTGCGCTGAGGTCGGCGAGGGCGATGAAGGCCAACCGCGTCTTTCACCTGACGGTCTCGCGCGGGGGACGCGAGCCGGCCTTTCTCGCCAACCACGGCCGCCTGGACCGGATCGAGGTGGTGTCCATCGACGACGGCGAGCTGCTCCTCTACTGGGAAGTGCCGGCCAGGCAGGCGGCGAAGCTGCTGCGACAGCTGCGCGCCGACATCGTCGGCCTGGAGGCCGAGGAGTTTCTCGCGCTCTGGGAGGGCGCCGACGGCACGGTGTCCTGAGCCGGCACGAAACGGGAAGACTGCGGACGTGCCAGCCGTAGCGCTAATTTCCAGTCTGACCGTGGACCTTTCCTACCCAGAGCCGGCCGCCCCCGCTTCTGCGCTCAAGGGAGAGACGATCAGCGAAGAGCCGGGCCGGTCGCAGCGCGCGATCGCCCGGCGCAGCGCCGAGACGCGCGCGACGGTCCCCGACCTGGAGTTCTCGGTCGATGTCGATGCCGACCCGGTGCTCGAGCTCACTCGGCGCGAGGGCTGCTCCACGACGACCGTGCTGGTGAGGGCGTGCGCCGTTGCCCTGCGCGAGTTTCCCCGCGTCAACGGCGCCTACCGCGATGGCCACTTCGAACGCTATTCCCGGGTCAACGTCGCCGTCGTGATCCAGACCGAGGACGCCCAGCCGGCGGCGACCGTGCTGGACGCCGACACGAAGTCGCTGCCTGAGCTCGACGAGGAGCTGTCACGTCTGCGTGAGCGCGCCGCATCCGGCGAGCTCACCTCGCCCGAGCAGGCGGGCGCCACGTTCGCGCTGTCTGACCTCGGCCACCTCGGGGTGCGCCGCGCGGCCGGCCTCATCACCCCGCCGCAGGCAGCAGCGCTGACCGCCGGCGCGATCCGCGCCGTTCCCGTCGTCCGCGACGGCGTGGTGGCGCCCGGGCACGAGCTCGTCCTCACCTTGACCTGCGACCATCGGATCCTGTTCGGCGCCCACGCCGCCGGGTTCCTGACCCGGGTGGCGGAACTTCTGGAGACCGCCGGATGAGCGCCACCATCGAGCGCACCGCGGAACGGATCGCCGAGCGTGGGCGCCGAGAGCTGGTCTCGCGGCTGCGAGCCGCATTCGAGCGCTCGGCGGCCCGGTCACGCGTGGTCGTGCTCGACGATGCCGAGCTCTCCTGGCTGGCCGAGGATGCCGCCGCCCGCGCCGATGGGACGTTGTGGCGCCGCTCGCTGGCCGAGGCGGCGACCGCCGAGTTCGGGATCAACCTCGCCGAGGCGATCTGGCACCCGGCGGTGCAGTTGGCGCACGAGCTCGTCGGGGCCCCGCCGTTCGGCCTCCCCGGCGAGGCGCCCGCCGTTCGGGCCGACACAGTCCGATTGGCGGCGGTCCATCTCACGGGGATCGAGGCGATCGTCGCCGGCGACAGCGACATCGAGCTGTGCTTCTCGGGCGACGGGGTCGATGTGTTCAAGCGCTCCAACGGAGCGGCCATCGGCCGGCTGCAGTGGGGCGAGATCGTCGCGATCGAGCTCCCCCCGGTTCGGCGAGGCCTGGTCGGCGGCCGGCGGCGGGTCCAGGAACTCCATCTCCGGACCGAGCGCGCCCGAGCGAACTTCGAGATTCCCGGGTTCACGGAGGAGGAGCTCCGTGAGCGGCTCGACGTGATCCTGGCGCTGTCGCGCGGCCACGTCACCTAGGCGGGTCCCGGCCGCCGTGCCGGCCCCGGCTGTCGTTTCCCAGCGCAACGGGAGACAATCTCGGAGTGGACGAGGCCCTTCGCTTGGCCCGCCGGCTCTCACGGGTGGTGCATGACCCGCGGGTGCTCGGCGCCGTCGCGTCCGTCCCCCGCGAGCGCTTCATCGGACCGCGCGAGCGCAGTCGTGCCTACGAGAATGTCGCGCTGCCGATCGATTGCGATCAGACCATCTCACAGCCGGTCGTCGTCGCGAGGATGCTCGAGCTGCTCGAGCTCGACGCCGGCGACCGCGTGCTCGACGTCGGAACGGGGTCCGGCTACCACGCCGCCCTGCTCAGCCTGCTGGCGGCCGAGGTCTGGACCATCGAGCGTCACCCCGAGCTCAGCGTGACCGCTCGGGCAACGCTCGCCGAGCTCGGCTACGCCAACGTCATCTGCGTCGTCGGCGACGGCTGGCGCGGCCTCGCCGAGCAGGCTCCGTTCGACGCGATCAACGTGGCCGCCGCGACCGGGCCGCGGCTACCCGAGGCGCTCGAGCACCAGCTGGCCGACGGCGGGCGGCTGGTGGCGCCGGTGGGCGCCGACCGTCAGTTCCTGACGCGCGTGCGGCGGACGCAGCAGGGGCTCGTTCGCGAGCGGCTGGACCCGGTCAGGTTCGTCCCGCTCGTGCGCGACCCGGACGGTCCGCAGCGATCGGATCCGGAGCGAGGCGACGGCGGATGATGTCGATCGCGGTCGGGCTGGAATCGACGAGCACGAAGCGGCGACCGAGCTCGCGGCAGACCGCACCCAGCGTCCCCGAGCCCGCGAATGGGTCCAGGCACCATCCGCCGGGGCACGAGGAGGCGGCGACGAGGCGACGGAGCACTCCCGCCGGCTTCTGGGTCGGGTAGCCCGTCTTCTCGGATCCGCTGGTCGGCACGATCGTGTGAAACCAGACGTCGGTCGGGCGCTTGCCCCGGGCGGCCTTCGCGGCTCCGACCAGGCTCGGCGCCATGTACGGCTCCCGGTCGACGGCGTCGGCGTCGAAGTGGTGCCCGCCCGGCGTGCGCACGTAGGCGAGAATCGTGTCGTGCTTGGCGGGCCAGCGACGGCGGGGCTTGGCCCCGTAGTCGTAGGCCCAGATGATCTCGTTGAGGAAGGCGTCGCGGCCGAACACCTCGTCGAGCAGCAGCTTGCAGTAGTGCGCCTCGCGGTAGTCGATGTGGAAGTAGAGCGTCCCGTGCGCGGCCAGCAGCTCCCGCGCCCGGATCAGCCGAGGCTCGAGGAACGCGAGATAGTCGTCGAACTGGTCGTCGTAGGCGAGGCGCTGCAGCAGCACCGAGCGGTAGCGCTTCCCACCGAAGCCGATCCTCGTCGCGGCCGGGTCCTCCGTCACCTTCAGCGAGGGGCGAGCCCGGACCCGGCCGGTGTTGAACGGCGGGTCCATGTAGATCAGGTCGAACCGGCCCGCCGGCAGCTGGGCGAGCACGGGTGCGTTGTCGCCGGCGATGACGAGATCGTCATCGAGCGAAATCGGATCCTCGGCGGATTGCAGGCGCATCGACGCCAACTTATCGCGGCCCGCGGCAGCAATTCGCAGTCCACGAGCCTGTCTGG
>CAVSVH010000017.1:0-15896 GCA_963731395.1 uncultured Solirubrobacteraceae bacterium | reverse complement strand
TGTACCGCCGGATGCTCGACGCTCTCCCAAAGGGGACGATCCGCTACGGCCACGAGATGACCTCGTTCCTCGATACCGGCGACAGCGTGATCGTCCACCTGCGCGAGCGGCCTGATGTCGAGGCGGACGTGCTCGTCGGCGCCGACGGGATCAACTCCGGTGTCCGGCGCGAGCTCTGGGGCGCGCAGCCGCTCCGCCAACAGAAGCTGCACCTCGTTGCCGGCTATCTGTTCTGCGACGCCCCGGAGCCGGTCACGATCGTCGCCCACAACCGGACGACTCAGGGCAGCTACTCGGCGATCCGCCACGACGGCCGCTCGGGATATGAGTGGTGGGTGCTCGAGGCATTCGACCCGAGTGTTCCGTTCACGCGGGACCTGCGTGAGTTCGCCCTGGAGCGCGCACGCGGGTTCGCCGAGCCGCTGCCGTCGCTCATCCGCGACACGCCGGCCGAGCACTTGTTCCGCTGGGAGATCCGGGATCGCAAGCCGCTCAAGCAGTGGGGCAAGGGACGCGTCACTTTGCTCGGCGACGCCGCTCACCCGACCTCCCCATACGCCGCCTACGGGGCTGGTATGTCGATCGAGGACGGCTATTTCCTCGCCGCCGAGCTCGAGCAGGTCGACGTGGGTGACGCGGGACGGGTGCGCGGCGCCCTGCAGGCATTCGAGGAGCGCCGCAAGAAGCACACGGCCACCGTCAGCCAGATGGCGTGGATGAACGGGATCATGTTCCACCGGGCGCCGGCGTGGCTTGCCCCGCTGCGTGATGCCATCTTCGACCACACGCCGCTGCTGCAGAAGGTCATCGGCGAGGCCACACCCGGCCAGATCCTCTCCCAGCTGGACGAGATCGACGCCGTCGAGGCCCGACGTGCCGCCGCGCCGACATTGAGCGGGCGCCCGGCATGAACCCCGCGAGCGCCTCATGTCCGGTCGACCACGAATTCGACCCGCTGTCCGCGGAGTTCCTCGCCGACCCGTACGCGTCGATGGAAAACCGGCCGCCGGTGTTCTACGCATCGTCGATCGACTACTACGTCGTATCGCGGTACGCCGACGTCGAGCAGGTGTTCCTTGACCCCAAGTCGTTCTCGGCCGCGCCGGCGCAGCTGCCGCTCGTCGAGCTCGTGCCGGAGGCGGCGCGCATCCTCGCCGAGGGTGGCCATCGGCCCCAGCCGTCGATGGTCAGCCTCGACCCGCCCGCGCACAGCCGGCTGCGCGGGCCGACGGCGCGCGCTTTCACGCCCCGGCGCGTGGCGGTCATGGAGCCGCGGATCCGCGAGATCGTCGGCGAGCTGCTTCAGGCGACCGATCCCACGCGACCGTTTGACATCGTCGCCGCGCTCACCCAGCCGCTTCCACTGACGGTCATCTTCCGCTTGATGGGCGTTCCGCAGGAGGACTGGGCGCAGCTGCGACGTTGGGGCGCGAATCGGCTGTCGCTCGCCTGGGGCCGTCCATCGCCGGAGGAGCAGGTCGAGCACGCGCAGAACATGGCCGCCTACCGCGGTTATCTGCGGCAGCTCGTCACGGCCAAGGCGACCAACCGTGCCGACGACTTCGCCAGCGCGCTGCTGGAGATCCACGACGAGGATCCGAAGGCGCTCACGCACGAGGAGGTCGCCTCGATCCTGTTCTCACTGTCGTTCGCCGGCCACGAGACGACGAACAACCTGCTCGGCAACTGCATCCGGCGGCTGCTGGAGGAGCCGGCGCGCTGGCACGAGCTCGCCGCGAACCCGGGGCTGATCACGGGCGCGGTCGACGAGGTGCTGCGCTATGACCCGTCGGTCGTCGTCTGGCGCCGCCAGGCCACGGAGGACGTAGTCATCGGCGAGGTGAAGATCCCCGCCGGCGCAAAGCTGTTTCTGTGGCTCGCGGCGACCGGACGGGACGCGTCGACATTCCCGGAGCCGGAACGGTTCGACATGCACCGGCCCAACGCGCGGCGAACGCTGGCCTTCGGCAGAGGCATCCACTTCTGCATCGGGGCCGCGCTGGGGCGCCTCGAGGCGCACGTGGCGCTGCAGGAGCTGACGACGCGGTATCCGGCTCTGACGCTCGCCCCGGGTCAAGAGATCCCATTTCATCCCAACATCTCGTTCCGGGGACCGGTGCACCTCTGGGTCCGCGCCTCGTGAGCGGGTCAGTCGCCCGTGAATCCGAAGCAGCAGCTGAGAGCGCGACGGTCGACGGCGTTGAGGTGGCCGGTCGTGCCTGGAAGCAGGTCGCCGGGGCCCTGAGCGGGTCGGTCGTCGTGGAGCTGGCATCGTGGGCATCCGGTCGGGGTAGTCAGCGGGCAATGGAGGTGTTCCTGCGGGAGTGGCGGGCCGAGGACGCGCCGGCGATCGCGCCGATCGCCACCGATCCGGCCCTGCTGACGTGGTCGAGCATGAGCGAGATCGGGATCGATGCGTGGATCGCTGAGCAGCAGGCCGGGCATCGTGGGCCGTCGATGGCGATCTGCGCCGCGGGGGATGACCGGCCGTTGGGCAAGATCGCGTTGCGGATGCCCGGCCGCGCCTCCCCGGCGACGACGTGCGCCGCGATCCGCGCGTCAGATCATCCTGTCGGTGAGTTGAGCTACTGGGTGCTGCCCGACGCGCGCGGCCGCGGAGTGGCGAGCGCTGCGGTGGCGGTGATGCTCCACCGCGCACGCCGGCTTGAAGCGCTGCGGTCCGTCGTGCTGGATATCGAGGGTGAGAACGTCGCGTCGCTGCGCGTCGCCGAGCGCCTCGGTGCCGAGCGGCGGGAACCCGAACGGACCGAGACCGATCGTCAAGGCATCGCCCGCACCATGATCGTGTTCATCCTTAAGGTTGGGTGAAGCACGGCGCGTCGGTCCATCCGGGGCGACCAACGCTGTTGCATCGTCGCCGCAGGAGGGGCGAGCACATTCACCGGATCCGGTATGCCCAGGCCGAAGCCGCCGAGCTGCCCGCTCGCTGAACCAGACGAGTCCGCCGTCGTCGCGCGGCTTCAACTCAACGACCACATCAACCGGGCGAGGACGGTGAAGATCACCGAGCACCGGCTCCAATGCATCGCGCACGAGCCAATCCGGCGCCGGGCACGAGGCGCTGCGCGTCGTCCGCGACGTCCACCGCACGGCTCCGTAATCCGCGGCTACACTCGCGACGGCGATGCAGAACCGGGAAGTCGGTGGAAGTCCGACATGGTCCTCACGACTGGACCAGGGAGCTTGAACCCCGTCGCCACTGGTCCCACCGGTCTGGGAAAGCGGGGTGAGAGCCCTGACCTGGGAGTCAGTCGCTCGACCTGGGGATCCGCAGACCCCGTCCCTTCACCACTGAGGAGCAGCACATGACCGAATCCACCTCTGAGATTCCGAGCGGGGACCTGACCGCGCGCCTGGACGCCGGTCCGGTGATCTGTGCCGAGGGCTTCCTGTTCGAGCTGGAGCGCCGCGGCTACCTGAGCGCCGGTGAGTTCGTCCCCGAGGTCGCCCTGGAGTACCCGGACGCCCTCCGGACCCTGCACGTCGACTTCCAGCGCGCCGGCTCCGACGTCGTCGAGGCGTTCACCTACAACGGCCATCGCGAGAAGATGCGGGTCATCGGCAAGGAAGACCTGCTCGAGCCGCTGAACCGCGCCGCACTCCAGATCGCCCGGGAGGTCGCCGACCAGCGACCCGGCGACCTCATGGCCGGCAACATCTCGAACACCAATATCTGGGACCCCGAGGACACCGCCCGCCAGGCCGACGTGCGCGGCATGTTCGAGGAGATGGTGGGCTGGGCCGTCGAAGGCGGCGCCGACATGATCATCGGCGAGACGTTCTACTACGCCGGCGAGGCGCTGGCGGCACTCGAGGTCGCGAAGGCCACCGGCCTGCCCGTCGTCGTCACTATCGCGCCGATGGCGATGGACGAGATGGCCGACGGGGTCGGCATCGTCGAAACCTGCCAGCGGCTGGAGCAGGCCGGCGCGGACGTGGTGGGCATGAACTGCTTCCGCGGGCCCGAGACGATGCTGCCCTGGCTGAAGCAGATCCGCGCGGCCGTGTCGTGCCACGTCGGCGCACTGCCGATTCCTTACCGGACCACTGCCGAGGAACCGACGTTCTTCAACCTCTCGGACGACCGCGCAAGGGTGCCATCGCCGCACGGCCGCACCTTCCCGACCGCGCTGGACCCGCTGTACGCCAACCGGTACGAGATCGGCGCGTTCGCCAAGGCGGTTCACGACCTCGGCATCAATTACATCGGCGTCTGCTGCGGTGCCTCGCCCATGCTGGTCCGCGAGACCGCGGAGGCAGTCGGAAAGTCCACCGAGGCCAGCCGATTCTCCGAGAACATGCGCAACCACTTCATGTACGGCGACAACGAGCGGCTACCCGAGCACATCGTCGCGCTCGGCGACGAGGCCTAGAGGCGGACGCGGCGAGATCGCCGTCAGCTGGCGGCTTGGCCGAGCACTTCGAGAAGGAGCCGGACGCACCCCGGCCCGCAGCGGCACACCGGGCGCCTCGAGGCGCCCGGCGAGCCAGTCGCCGAGCCGCGGCCGGGCTCAAGCACGACGCCGTCGCCGGCGACGCGGCCTCGAGGCAGCGTCGCACAGCCTTGGTCCTTGGGAACTCGCTTTCTCTGATTGTGCGGCTGGGCACGAGGCTGGCCCCCTCCCGCCCTGACGCGACCACTCCCTTTGCGACTAGTGCTCCGTCGACGCCGTTGCCCGGGTTGCGGCTCTGCGCGTGCGCAGGACTGCGATGGCCACGGTGATCGCCACAACCGCGAGCGTGACCAGCAGCGCGTAGTGGGAGATCGCCTTGGCGACCTCGACGGCGGGATGTCCAACCGCGTAACCGAGGCCGACGATCAGGCCGATCCAGGAGAGCATCCCGAGGAGGTCAAAGACCATGAAGCGCCGCAGGCTCATCCCTGTCCAACCCGCGGCCGCGTAGATGAATGCCGATGGAACCGGGAGATATGGGGACAACGCGACCGCGAGCCCGCCGAAGCGTTGCAGGTGAGCACCGGAGCGCTGCGCCCACTTCTCCGCCTTCGGGTGCCCACCACCCAGCATGGCCGCCGCCTTCGGACCCCACAACCGCCCCGCCCACCAGAAGAACGGCGTGGCGAACAGCAGCGTCGGAAGCGGAGCGAGAACGGCGAGCACGAGCGACGCCTGTCCCACCCTGGCAAACGCACCACCGGATGCCATCGCTGACGTTGATCCGCGCAGCGCCTCGAGGAGCACGGGATCGGTCCCGAGCAGCGAGGGCGTGAGCGGCAGGAGCGCGAGGGCCAAGACGGTCTTGACCGCGATGCCCGTCACGCAGGCGATCTCAGCGCGGCGCCGCCTGGCACCGCCGCGCGGGACGTCGTCAGCCGGCGGAACGGTCGTCGTCATCTTCCCATTGTCGCCTCCTTGTCGCGGCGTTGCCGCCCGGCACGGAGACTGCGGCGCATGCAGTCCAGCGCACAGCGTCGAGCTGTTCTGGTCTTGGCGGGGAGCAGCAGCCGCCCGTGACTGCCGCAGCGACAGAGCGGCAGTCTTGGTCACGGGCTCGATCCCTGGTTTCCGCGCCGAGGACTGGCGCCGTCGGCGTCGGCGTCGGCGTCCATCTCTTGTCAGCACAGCGTGTCCGAAGCGGAAGCCTGCTCGCACGGCAGCTCAGCTCGACGCCTGCCCTGGAGCCGGAGCTACTGGAGCCGGCGCGGGTGCTCAGCTCGGGCGTTTAGGCGATCCTCGATAGTGCGGGGTTGGGGACAGGCCGGTCCGGCGGCACGCAGACCATCCCGTCGCTGAATCCGGCCGAGCCGATCCCGAAGGCGACGTTGAACCGGTCGAGGTTGACGACCGTCAGCCGTGCGGTGATCTCGACGAGCTGCTCGTCGCTGAAGTGCTCCTTCATGTGCGCGAATAGGTCGTCGGTGACCTCGACCGGCGTGCGCATCACGGCAACGGTGTAGTCGAGCGCCAGCTTCTCGCGTTCGGTGAACAGGTCGCTTTGGCGATAGCGCGGGAGCGACAGCAGCTCGTTCTCGGAGAGGCCGGAGTGGCGGCAGATCTGCGAGCCGAGGTCAACGCAGTACTCGCAGCCGACCATTTGCGCGCCCTTTAGCTCGACGAGGTTCTTGAGCCGCTCATCGACGGTCTTTCCCTTGCGGACCGCCTGGTTGAACTTGCCCATCCCCATCATCATCTTCGGCTGGTAGGCCCAGATCTCGATCGGCTCGAGTCCGCTGCCGGTCTGCGGCTCGCGGCCGGTGAGCTTCTTCATCATCCTCGGTCCGAGCTTGTAGACGAGCCTGACCATCGGCCCGGCCTTGGTCTTCGATACTCCCTGGATGCGTGCCATCGGGCATCTCCTGTCACATTGGTTGGCGTTCGGGGGTCTACGGGGTATGACCCGCGAGACCCCGACGGTGTGACAGCGATGGACGAACTCAAGCTGGCCGACAGGTTCGACCGCCAACGGCCGCAGCTGCGGGCGGTCGCCTACCGGATCCTCGGCTCGGTCAGCGACGCCGACGACGCCGTGCAGGAGGCGTGGCTGCGGCTGCGGCGGACCGACCCCGAGCAGATCGACAGCTTCGAGCCGTGGTTGACGACGGTCGTCGCCCGGATCTGTTTGAACATGCTCCGGTCGCGCCGGACCCGCGGCGAGCAGCCGCTGGACGGCCTGCGGCCCGAGCCGATCATCGACGACCCGGCGGTCGGGACCGATCCCGAGCACGAAGCGCTATTAACGGACTCGGTCGGGATCGCGCTGCAGGTCGTGCTCGAGACGCTCACCCCGGCGGAGCGGCTCGCGTTCGTGCTCCACGACATGTTCGCGGTGCCGTTCGAGGAAATCGCGGCGATGGTCGACCGCTCACCAGAAGCGACCCGCCAGCTCGCCAGCCGCGCCCGTCGCCGCGTGCGCGACGCGGCCCCTCCGCCGGACGCGGACCTGCCCCGCCAGCGCGCAGTCGTCGACGCCTACTTCGCCGCCGCCCGCGACGGCGACCTCGACGCGCTCGCCGTGGTCCTCGACCCCGACGTCGTGCTCCGCGCGCACCGCCGCGACGCCGATCCGCTCGAGCTGCGCGGCGCCACACGCGTCGCGGAAGGGGCGATGACAGCCCGGCGCTTCGCGCCCTACGTGCGCCCGGCCCTGATCCACGGCGCCGCCGGCGCCATCGCGTTCGACGGCGAGCGGCCTTTCGCCGTGCTTGCGTTCACCGTCGTCGGCGACCGCGCGGTAGCGATCGACGTGTTCAACGACCCCGAGCTGGTCGCCAAACTCGATATCCGCGGAATCACAGCCCGAACGACACGCTAACGGCTCCAGCGAGGACCAACAATGCCGGCTCCAGTCACCAGCGACAACCCTGGGGCCAGACGAGTGACTGCCGTGCGGACAGAGGGAGCGACGGGAACGCCGCATGAGCACGAACGCAAGTCTCGATCAACGACCTTCACGAGCGACGAGCGTTGTCCACGGACGGTGCTGGCGGTTTCCCCTTCGGTCCCGTCGCTCCCGGGAGCAGCCGTTCGAGCGTCGCGGCTGCCTGGGCGACCGAGCGGCACGAACAGCACCCGTCTGGTCGGCGGTCAAGGCTCCGGGCCTGTCGGCGCGGGTTCGGCCCGCACATGGCTCTCCGACATCGTTCACCGGCCGGCATACGCAAGCGTCGGGCTGACCGTTCCGTTGAGGCGGTAGATGCCGAGCTGGTTGACCCAGATGAACTACGTCGTCTGGCTCAACGCCTCCAACGGCTACGATCGGGACGTACTCTACGACCTGGCATCCACCATGGGCCTCGCTGCGCGCCATCAGCTGCCCGAGCGTTGCTTCGAACGCGCCACTGGCACGGCAACAAATAACCTTCGCACATTCCGCCTCGCACACTGCGAGCGCCACGCTCCGCACTCGACCACCAGTGGGACCTACCGGGTCGCTGGCATCCGACCGTTGATGATGTCTGAGCTGAGCTTGCCGACGGAGTCGTGCACACAGAGACATGAAGCGCTGGCTTAAGACACCCCCGTGGTGGGCGTCCAGTGCAGTCCCATACCCGTTCTTCTGGCTGGTGCCGACTGCGGGAGCGGCGGTCGGATTCGTCGCTGCTAACCGGCTCGGAGTCCCGGTGTGGAGCGGCTTCATCTGCGGCGAGCTCCCCGCCCTCGCGCTCGAGGCGTGGTGGCATCACCGACGACCGGCCCGGACCTGATCTGAAGGCACCGTCTACCTGTCTCGCCGGCTCAATGGCGGAGGGCCAAGGCCAGATGCATAACAGTTGAGACGATGTAGACGAGACCGAGGAGATGGCGAAACCAGTTGACACCAGCAACAAGCTCCTCGTACGCCCAGATCGCCATCGCCACATAGGACACGGCAGCCGCGTCGCGGTGTCCCACACCGTGCATCATGGCCGCGGCCACGCCGCTGGCGAAGGCCAGGATCAGCGGCGCGTTGGGGAACTGGACGAGCGGAAAGTCTCGCGGCCACCCGAATTGCCCGACGCGCCTGACCCAGATCATCAAGCGGTCTCGATCTGCACTCCTTAGACCCCCGGTCACCTCATTCCCTCCACACGGTGTCGTCGCACGGCCGGTGTGAGTCCGAGCGTTGCGCCCATATCAAGCGCGAAAGCCGGCGCAAAGAGTCCCGTCTAGGCGGATTCGGGGTGCGCGCAAGCTCGAGCTGTTCGTTCGGTCACGAGGCGAGCGACACTACCGCCCGGCAGAGCCGACCAACTCGCTGAGCTCGTCTCGTGGCCGCCTCCCAGCGGTTCTCGTTCTCCACCGGCGCCGCCCATGGTCTCAGCGGCGCCGCGCCGTGTATTGACCACCGCGCCGCGCCGCGCCCGCGCCGGGGCCGCGCCCGTCGGGTCGCGATGCGCTCGCTTGCCGGGGGGCGTCAGGAGGCGGCGACGCAGAGGTTGCGCTGGCGTCCGAGCCCGGTGATCTCGCCTTCGATCACGTCCCCGGGCCGCAGCCAACGGTTGCCGTGGTGGCCGGCGTTGCCTGCCGGCGACCCGGTGAGGATGAGGTCGCCCGGCGCCAGCGCCGCCACCGAGGACGCGTACGAGACGAGCCGCTCAACGCCGTAGATGATGTCGTCCACCGACTCGTCCTGCATGGTCTCACCGTTGACGCTCAACGTGATTCGCAGCGCCCGCGGGTCGGGAACGAACTCCCTGGGCACCATGTACGGCCCCGTCGGGAAGAACGTCGGTCGGGACTTGCTCATCAGGAAGTCGGTCATCGGGAACTTCGGCCGGTTCATGACGTCGCGGGTACTGATGTCGTCAGAGATCGTGTAGCCGGCCACGTGGTCGATCGCGTCGCTCTCGGCGATGTCGCGCCCGGCGCGGCCGATGACCACCGCCAGCTCCAGCTCCCAGTCGTGGCACACGCCCGGCCCCCACAGCACGACATCGTCGTGAGCACCGCAGAGCGCGCTCGTCAGGCCGGCGAACAGGAAGGGTTCCGTGCTGGCGCGACGCTGCACCTGCCGCTCGGCTTCCTCGCGCACCTCCGCGTCCGGCCGGTCGTCGCCCTCGAGCCGCAGGGTCGAGTAGACGATCTGGCGCACGTGCTGGTAATAGTTGGCGCCCGCGCACAGAATCTGGCCGGGCGCCACTGGCGGCAGCGGTCGCAGCGACGAGTACTCGAGCGCCTGGTTGTCGCCGTCGGCCGCGACGGCGCTCAATCGCTCGAGGCTCCGTCCCCAGTCGTCGAGGAGGCGTGCCGTGGTGACGTCTGAGCCAAAGCGCGCACGCAGGTCGAGGACGCGGTCGGCCACGACCAACCCGGCAAATGGTTCACCGCCGCCGCCGGCAAACGTGCCAAGGGCAAACTCGGAAGCGCTCAGAGCCGCCATCAGATCGGCTCCATCGCGGCCATCGTGACGCCGTAACGGACGTCGTCGGGGTTGACCGGCAGCGTGTGATCCTGCTCCCAGCGCCCGATCGTCTCCGAGCCCTCGACGATTCGCTTGCAGCGATCCCAGCGGCGCTCGACGTATGCCTCCAGCGCGTCCGTCAGCGTGACGTGGGAACCGAGTTCCTCGACGAGCACGATCGCGTCCTCGATGGCCTGCGCCGCCCCCTGTCCGCAGTGCGGGGACGTCGCGTGGGCGGCGTCACCGATCAGCACCACCCGGCCGCGATGCCACGGCGGCGCTACCAGCACGTTGTCCACGGGCCGGTACACAACCGCCGCGTCATCGACGATGAGGTCCCGGTGCTCGGCGACCGCGCCATTGAACTGGGCCAGCCGCTCCCGGTACACCGCGGCGCGGCCCTCCTGCGGAAGCCGAATCGGCGCTCCGTCGGGCGGCTTCTCAATAGTCAGGATGTACATGAGATCCGCAGCCAGTGGACAGAAACCGGCCGTGCCGGTCTCACCGAGGTACACCCAGATCTTGTCCAGGCCCTCGATCCGCGGGAGGTTGTATCGCCAGCACACCTGTCCAGTGAACTTCGCCGGGTACTCCGAGCCGAAGACGCGCTCCCGGACCCGCGAGTACAGCCCGTCGGCCGCGATGACGAGGTCGTAGGTGCGTGTCTCGCCATCCGTGAACCGCACCTCCACACCCTTCGCGCTGTCCCGAAGGTGACTGAAGGTCACCCCTGTGCGGACATCGGCACCCGAGGCCAGCGTGTGCGTTTGGAAGATGCGGTGCAGGCGCGGGCGCGTGATGCCATTGCCCGGCGGCAGCCCCTCGACCAGGATCGGCCAATCGTGATCGGCCACGAGCGTCTCGCCGTCGGCCAGCCACGTCGTGTCCCCGTACATCGCGTGCCCGTGCTCGATCGCCTCCTGCGCCAGGCCAAGTTCGTTGAGCGCTCGGAGGGCATTGCCGGGCTGAAGGATCCCGACGCCGTAGACATCCCACGCCGGGTTCTTCTCCACAACGTCAACGTCGAACCCGGCGCGCCGCAGTGCGATTGTCGCCGAGAGGCCACCGATGCCCCCGCCGACGACCAGGACCCTTCGCACATCCGTCATGCCATCACCTTTCGCTCCTCATAGACCTGCGGGTTGATCGTGTCCTGCGCCCGTCCACCGGCGAGGACCGTTGCGACGTTTTGCGCCGCCAGCGCCGCCAGCTCGGCGACCGACTCCTCCGAATAGAAGGCGACATGCGGCGTCGCCAGTAGTCGCGGCTGCGTCATCAGCTCATGATCCGGTGCCAAGCGCTCGGGCACGAACACGTCAACCCCCGCGCCGGCGATCCGGTTCTCGCGCAGCGCCGCGGCCAGCGCGCGCTGATCGACCAGCGCCCCTCGGGCGGCGTTGATCAGGTACGCGTCGGGCTTCATGCTCGCCAGGAACGCGGCGTCGATGAGATCGGTGGTCGCGGGCGTGGCCGGAAGGTGCAGCGTCACATAGTCGGCGCGGGTGGCGACCTCCATGAGCTCTACGGGATCGGCCCCCATAGCGGTGATCTCCTCCGGCGGCGTGCCCGGACTGTGGACGACGACACGGAGTCCGAGCGCCCGCGCGCGCTCGGTGACGGCGCGGCCGATCCGGCCGAAGCCGATCACGCCGAGGGTGCGCCCGGCGATGCGCCGGATTGGCAACCCGGCCGCCATCGACCAGTCCCCGGCGTGCACGGCGGCATCGAAACGGTGGATGCCGCGCGCCAGGCAGAAGATGAGCGCCAGCACGTGCTCGGCGACCTCATTGGTGCAGTACGCCGGAACGTTCGTGACCGGGATGCCGCGCCGCGTCGCCTCCTCGACCGCGATGTTGTCGACGCCGATTCCGTACCGTCCGATGACCTTCAACCTGCTGCCCGCTTGTACGACGGCGGCGGTAACGCGCGCAAAGCAGGTGAGGATGGCGTCGGCGTTCACGGCGAGCTCGACGAGCTCGGCCTCCTCAGCGGTGCGGGCCACGACGAGCTCGGCGCCCACCTCGGCGAGGATGGCTGACTCACGGGCCAGCGAGTCCCACGTGTAGTCGGTCACGAGAACAGTCCGCAGGCTCATCCCGAGCCTTTCTCGGTCAGGACGGGAGCGGCTCCGGCATAAACCGCGTCGTCCCCCAATTCCTCCTCGATGCGCAGGAGACGGTTGTACTTCGCCAGGCGGTCGGACTGCGTGACCGAGCCGATCTTGATCTGCCCACCCGCTGTCGCGACCGCCAGGTCCGCCAGCGCCGGATCTTCCGTCTCGCCCGAGCGTGCGGAGATGACCGTCCGGTAGCCGGCGTCCCGGGCCCGCCGCACGATGGCGAGCGTCTCTGTCACGGTCCCGATCTGGTTCATCTTGACCAACACGGCGTTGGCGGCCCCGGAGGCGATCCCGCGCTCCAGGCGCGCGAGGTTCGTGGTGAAGAGGTCGTCGCCGACGATCTGCACCCGCTCGCCGAGACGCTTCGTCAGCCTGACGAATCCATCCCAGTCGTCTTCGGCCAGCGGGTCCTCGACCGATGCGATCGGGAACGAGTCCGTGAGGTCGGCGATGAGGTCGCCCATCTGAACAGCGTCGCAGTCACGGCGTTCGGTGATGAGGCGATAGACGTTGCGCTCCGCGTCGAAGAAATGGGTGGCTGCCACGTCAAGCGCGTACGCGATGTCCGACCCGGGCACGAGCCCGGCACGTTCGACACCTGCCTGCAGCAGCTCCAGCGCTTCCGCGTGAGACGCCACGGCCGGCCCGAAACCGCCCTCGTCGGCCTTGAGTATCGAGTAGCCGGCGCGCGAAAGGACGTCGGCGGTCCCGGAGTGGACGGCCACGCACATCTCGAGAGCCTCGCTATAGCTGCGCGCGCTCACCGGCATTGCCAGGAAGTCCTGGAAGTCGACCTGCCCGCCGGCGTGCAGGCCGCCGCTGATGATGTTCACCATCGGCAGCGGCAGGGTGGGCGGCGTCTCGCCGGCGAGGTGGCGCCACAGCGGCTCCCCAGCGGAGGCAGCGGCGGCGCGGGCGGTGGCCAAAGACACCGCGAGCAGCGCGTTGGCTCCGAGGCGGGACTTGTTCGGCGTGCCATCCAGTGCGAGCAGCGTGCCGTCGATCTCGGGTTGTGCCGGAGCGCGTCCGGCGAGCGCCGGGGCGATCGCCTCGCGCACGTTACGGACGGCGGACCGGACTCCGCGACCGCCGTAACGGGTTGGGTCCCCGTCACGGAGCTCGACCGCCTCGTGGCGACCGGTCGAGGCGCCCGAGGGAACGCTGGCGCTGGCCACCGTCCCGTCGCTCAGCACCACATCGGCTTCGACGGTGGGGCGTCCCCGGGAGTCGAGGATCTCGCGCGCGGTGATGCGAGAGATGGTGGTCATCTACAGCGCTTTCGCCACTGCATCCAGAAGCGCCTCGGGGTTCGCCACGGGCGCGGCGATCAACTCCCGAGCAAGCGCGCGCAGCCGGGCGCACTCGGCGGCGTTGAGGTACTCGAGTCGCGACTTGCCGTCGACGCGACAGAGCAGGAGCACGGCCAGTTCAGTGGCGGTGTCGGCGCCAGCCGCCCCCTCTTCCCCGGCGGCATCCCGGTAGGCGGCCCAGAACGCACGGGCCGCCGCCAGGTACAGGTCAGCGCGAGCCGCCATGTGCACCGACTTCCCGACCAGGTGCGCCAGCAGAAACGCGGCATCGAATGCGGGATCGCCCCAGTGCGCCACCTCGAAGTCGAGGGCCAGGACGTGGTCGGCGTAGACGACGAGGTTCTTCGGCGAGAAGTCCCCGAGCACAAGCGCCCGCCGCTGCGTCATCAGTCGCTCGACGTCGCCCGCGATCAGCGGGGCGAGATCAGGATGAGCGGCAGCCGCCGTCCGGTGATACGGCTCGGTGCGACCCTCGATCAGCGGCATGAGGTCGGCGAATCGGTCCCGGATTGCGCCATCCAGTGCGCTGCGGCGGTGGACGGTTGCGAGTAGTACCCCGGCACGCCGCGCCACCGCAAGGTCGACTTCGCCGCGCAGGAGCGCGTCCTTCCAGACCGTCCCATTGTCCGGCGCACACGTCATCGTGAACGCCAGCAGGTCCGCGTCAACGTCGAGCACCCGGGGAACGGCGCCCGCCGGCAACAGATCACCCAGCGTCCGGAGGCACTCGCACTCGGTCAGGACGCGCCGCGGGTCAAACGGCCACGCCGCGTCGACCCGAAGCATGGGCAGCGACTGCTTGACGACCACGGCGCCGCCATCCCAGTCGACACGCAGGACGATGTTCGAGATGCCGCCGGAGAGAGCGCGTACTCGGGCCGGCGACCCCCCGGGCACGAGCCCGCGCGCCCGCAGGTACGCCCCCGCGGTCTCTGGGGTCAACTCGCGGTCGGGCCGGCACAGCTCGGCGTCGTGCGGCGCGGCGGCCGCCGCGTGCGGTGTCAGGTGTGCGGAAACAGGTCTCTCTCGTACTGCGGTCGGCGACCTAAGAGTAAAACACGAATTTGCGTTCTTGTCTAGACGTGGCGTTCCATGCGACGTACCCTGTGTTCTGTGTCCACGCCAGAGCCGCTGATCCGCCCGCCGCTGCAACGCCGCAGCCAGCAATCGCTGGAGCGCGTGTTGCAGGCGGGCCTGGAGGTGCTTCAGCAGGAGGGGTTTGACGGATTCACGCTCCAGGAGGTCAGCCGCCGCGCGGGCGTCTCCATCGGCTCCATCTACGCCCGGGTGCCGAGCCGCGAGGCGCTGATCATGGCCATCTATGAGCGGGCGATGGCCTGGACCGAGGAGCAGGCCCCAATCGTGCGCGCGGCGGTACGTGCAGACCTCACCCCGCGCGAGCGCATCGAGGCGATCGTCACCGAGATGGCCAGCACGATGCTGGACCACGGCGAGATCCTGCGGGTCTTCATGCGTGTGGCGCCGATGAACCCCGACATCTGGCAACGGGGCGCGGAGAAATCCCAAGCGACCGCGAAGACGTTCGAGCGCGCGATCCTGGAGCACCGGGGAGATCTGGGCCACCCAGATCCCGACCTGGCAATCGATGTCGTCTTTCGGATGGTCTACAACACGATCGCCCGCCGCATCACCCACGGCCCGAAGTTTGAGTCAACGCGCCCGCTGGGCGACAAGCGGCTGGTGCGCGAGCTTGCCCGTGCGTCCGCCGATTACCTGCTGTGACGCCGGGGAGACGTCTGGCCGCGGTCCCGGCCCATGATCGCCCGCGCCTGCGCCGGCGTCGCCGGGCGGCGTCCGAAGATGGCGGCGATCCGCACCAGCTCCTCCACCAGCTCGCGGTTGCGCTCGGCGACACGGCCGTCGGGGAGATAGACGCCGTCCTCGAATCCGATCCGCGCGGTCGTACAGCCCATGGCCATTCCCAATGTCGCCCAGGTGAAGTTGGCGTGGCCAGCCCCGATCACCCCCCACTGCGCGTTCGGGAACAGGCGTAGGCCCTGCTGGCGTAGGTAAACGAGGTACTCCGTGTCCGCGCGGATCGTCTCCTTGAGGAACTGTGGCGAGTTCACATACGGGGTCTCGACGTGATAACCACCCTCGGGATGAAAAAAGTCCGTTGAGCCGGCGGCGACGCCATACAGGTCCGGACTCGGCTGCAGGTTGACCAACGCCAGGCGCTCCTCGTCCGCGGGCCAGATCATCTGGCCGGTTCGTGGATCTCGGTGAACGCCAACACCGTTGGTCGTCTGAATCAGGATGTCGCACCGGTCCCGGATCTGCCGGATGATCTCGCTGAACACGGCGGTGTCGCCGGTGTTGCGACCATTGCCGTCGCGCGCATGCACGTGGACGATCGCGGCCCCCGCCTCGGCACACAAACGGGCGTCCTCGGCGATCTCCTCAGGAGAGACCGGCACGCGCGCGCCGTCCCGGTCCATCTGCATCCCGCCGTTGACGGCCGCCACGATCACGAGCGGAGCGGTTGTCATTTTCAGTCTCGTCTGTCAGAGGGCGGCGAGGGCGAGATCCGGACTCGGACCGTCCGGACGACGTCCCGGGCACGGTCCGGATGCCAATAACGAGGC
>CAVSVH010000016.1:497500-983526 GCA_963731395.1 uncultured Solirubrobacteraceae bacterium | reverse complement strand
CTGAGCTACTCCGGCCAGGGAGGCCGAGTCTATCGGCGTGATGCGGGCGCCAGCGGTCCGTGCACCTATGATCACCGCGCAGATTGACGACCCTGCTGGCCTACCCGAACGTCTCCGAGGGCCGTGACGCCGCGGCGATCGCCCGGATCGGCGCGGCGTTCGGTGACGGACTGCTGGACGTCCACTCCGACCCGGATCATCACCGCTCGGCGTACACGCTCGCCGGGGAACCGGGTCAGCTTGCGGGAGTGGTCGCACGCGGAGCCGCGATGGCGGTCCGATCGATCGTGATCGACGCGCATGCGGGTGTCCACCCGCGGGTCGGGGCGATCGACGTCGCACCGATCATCTACCTGGCTGACGAGGATCGCGGCGCCGCATGCGCGGAGGCGCTCGTCCTCGCCGATCTCCTCGCCCACGATCTCAAGCTGCCGGTGTTCCTCTACGGGATCCTCGCCGGCGGGCGGACCCGCGCGCAGCTGCGCCGCGGCGGCCCGGCTGAGCTCGGCCGGCGGATCGACGCCGGCGAGCTCACGCCGGACTTTGGGCCGCGGCGGCTGCACCCCACCGCCGGCGCGGTACTCGTCGCCGCCCGGCCGCCGCTGGTGGCGTTCAACGTCGAGCTGGCGCCGCCGGCGTCGATCGCCGACGCTCGAGAGATCGCGGCGCTCATCCGTGAAGGCGGGAGCGAAGGCCTGCCGGGGCTGCGGGCGATCGGCCTGTGGCTCGATCAGCTGGGCGTCGCCCAGGTGTCAACCAACGTCGAGGACCACCGCGCGACCCCTCTGGCGGCCGTCGTCGCCGCCGTCGCCCGGCACGCGCCGGTGGCCGGCGCGGAGCTCGTCGGCCTCGCGCCCGAAGCCGCGTTCGGTGGTTTTCCCCAGGACGTGGCGCTGCGCGGCTACGCGACGATCGAACAATCCCTGCGGCGACGCCCGGAGACGGCGTAAGCTGAGGTCTGCAGATGGCTCAGACGAAGCGCAAGCGCCGCACCAAGCACCGGGGCAACGCCGCCGGGACGATCGAGACGCGCGGGCGCACCGGGCGGCCGCCAAGCCCTGAGGAGCGCAAGAAGCAGGACCGGGCCAAGGCCCGCGAAGCCCGGCAGGTCAAGCCGCCGAGCTGGAACAGCGCGTTCAAGAAGGGCGGCCTGGCGGCCTGCTTCATGTTCATCTTCCTGCTGATCACCAACCACTTCCGGGTCCTGCCGGCGGTGATCTTCGCGCTCCTGGCGATGGCGCTCTACATCCCGTCCGGCTTCTACCTGGACAACTTCATCTACCGCCGCCACATGCAGAAGAAGCGGGCGGCGAAATGATCGATGCTCGGATGTTCACGGTCGGGCAGCTGCAGGAGAACTGCTACATCGTGCGCGCCCCGGACTCGGACCGCGCGGTGATCGTCGATCCCGGCGACGAAGCCGACCGGATCACTGCTGCTCTCGAGGCGCTCGAGATCACGACCGTCGACGCGATCCTGCTCACCCACACCCACTTCGATCACGTGGGCGCGGTCGCCGCCCTCGCCCGGGCCACCGGCGCGCCGGTGTACTGCCCGGAGCTCGAGACCGCCGTGCTGGCCGACATCAATGCGTACGTTCGCTTCCCGGGGTTCGGGCCGTTCGAGAGCTACGACGCCGACGAGACCGTCCGCGGCGGCGAGACCCTGGAGCTCGCCGGGCTCGAGTTCGAGGTCATGTTCGTTCCCGGCCACAGCCCCGGCCACGTCAGCTATGCCGTTGCCGACCATGGGGCGCTGTTCTCGGGCGACGTACTGTTTCAGGGCTCGGTCGGCCGCGTCGACCTCCCCGGCGGGGACTGGCCGACGCTGCTGGCGTCGATCGAGTCGCTGCTGGCGGCGTATCCCGCGGAGACGACCGTCTACCCCGGGCACATGGGACTGACCACGCTCGGCGCCGAGCGCGACTCAAATCCGTTCCTGCGCGAGCTCGCGCACCACCACTAGCCCGAACCGCTCCACCCGTGAGCACGCTTCAGGCCCCTCGTGGCACGTTCGATGTGCTTCCTGCCGACGCGGCGCGTCGCGCCGTGCTCGAGGCGCACGCCGAGCGGATTCTCGGCGCCGCCGGCTACCGCCGGATCGAGACGCCGACGTTCGAGGCCACCGAGCTGTTCGTCCGGACGGTGGGGGAGGCCACCGACATCGTCCAGAAGGAGATGTACACGTTCGACGACGGCGGCGGGCGCTCGTTGACGTTGCGCCCGGAGATCACCGCGCCGGTGTGCCGCGCGTACCTCCAGCACGGCATGCACAAGCTCGCCCAGCCGGTGAAGCTGTGGTACCTGTCGAGCAACTTTCGCGCCGAGGCCCCCCAGCACGGCCGCTACCGGCAGTTCTGGCAGGTGGGCGCCGAGGCGATCGGCTCCGCCGGCCCGGAGACCGACGCCGAGCTGATCCTGCTCCTGGGCGAGCTGCTCGACGCGACCGGTGTGCGTGAGACCCGGCTGCGCCTGTCGAGCCTCGGCACCCCGGCGACCCGCGCCGAGTATCGCGAGGAGTTGACCGGCTTCCTGCGCGCCCACGAGGACGGCCTCTCACCCGAGGTGGTGGCGCGGATCGATCTCAACCCGATGCGCGCCTTCGATGCTACGGATTCGCGCACCCGGCAGACGATGGCGCGCGCGCCGATCCTGCTGCACCGTCTCGCCCCGAACGATGCGGATCACTTCGCGCGCGTGCGCGAGCTGCTCGATGACGCCGGCCAGCGCTACGAGCTCGACCCGACGCTCGTCCGCGGGCTCGACTACTACGCGCGCACGGTGTTCGAGTTCACCTCCGACGCGCTCGGGGCCCAGTCGGGGGTCGGCGGCGGAGGACGCTATGACGGTCTCATCGAGCAGCTCGGCGGTGCTCGCACCCCGGCGGCGGGCTGGGCAGCCGGGGTGGAGCGGATGCTGCTGGCGTCCGGCGAGCTGCCGGTAGCGCCCGAGCTCGTCGACCTGTTCGTCGCTCTCGCCGGCCCCGACGGGGCCCGCCCCGGGTTCGAGCTCGCCCACGAGGCGCGCCGCGCCGGGTTGAGCGCCCAGATGG
The DNA here is from genome assembly GCA_963731395.1 of uncultured Solirubrobacteraceae bacterium. Lineage (GTDB taxonomy): Bacteria > Actinomycetota > Thermoleophilia > Solirubrobacterales > Solirubrobacteraceae > Palsa-465. Next base: position 980,475 of record CAVSVH010000016.1, on the reverse strand, counting down.
AGCTCGCTGGGCGCTCGCTCAAGGGCCAGCTCAAGCACGCGGACCGAATCGGGGCACGCTACGTTGCCATCATCCACGACGCGATGAGGGCGAGCCTGAAGAACATGGAGTCCGGCGAGCAGCGCGAGATGGCCCCGACCGCGGTGATCCCGGCGATCCTGCGCGGGAGCCGGCTTTGAAGCGGGCGCCGCGCGCCAACCCATACCGTGACACCTGGGCCGGAGACCTCGACGCGGGGCGCGCCGGGACCACGGCGCGCGTGTCCGGCTGGGTCCACCGCCGGCGCGATCACGGTGGGCTGATCTTCATCGACCTGCGCGAGCGCTCCGGGATCGTGCAGCTGGTGTTCAACCCGGCCACCGCTCCCGACGCCCACGCCACGGCGCACGCTCTGCGCGCCGAGGATGTGATCACGGCGGCCGGCACCGTCGCCAGGCGCGCCCCGGAGAACGTCAACCCGAACCTGGCGACCGGTGAGATCGAGATCGCCGTATCCGAGCTGGAGATCCTCGCCGACGCCGACACGCCACCATTCCCGGTCGACGAGGACGGAGCCGTCGATGAGAACCTGCGCCTGCGCCACCGATCACTCGACCTGCGCCGGGCGCCGATGCAGGACGCGATCGCCCTGCGTCACCGGGTGATCCGGACGATCCGCCACGTTCTCGACGATCGCGACTTCCTCGAGATCGAGACCCCGTTCCTGACCCGCTCGACCCCCGAGGGAGCGCGGGATTTCCTGGTGCCCGCCCGGACCGCGCCGGGATCGTTCTATGCGCTGCCCCAGTCGCCGCAGCTGTTCAAGCAACTGCTGATGATCGGCGGCTTCGAGCGCTACTACCAGATCGTCCGCTGCTTCCGCGACGAGGACGCTCGCGCCGACCGGTTGCCCGAGTTCACCCAGCTCGATGTGGAGATGGCGTTCGTCGAGGAAGAGGACGTCTTTCAGGTCAGCGAGGCGGCGATGAGCGCCGCGTTCGCCGACGCCGACCTTGCCGTGCCCGCGCCGCCGTGGCCGCGGATGACCCATGCGGAGGCGGTCAGCCGGTTCGGCTCCGATCGCCCCGACACACGCTTCGGGCTCGAGCTCGTCGACCTCGGCACGGCGCTGGGGCAGACCGAGTTCAAGGTGTTCTCCGGCGCGCTCGCCGACGGGGGGGTCGTGCGCGGGATCAACGCCGGAGCCCGGGAGCTGGCCCGTTCAGACCTCGACGCGCTGACCGAGCTCGCCCGCCAGCACGGGGCCAAGGGCCTCGTGTGGGCGTTCGTCGAGGAGGCTGCCGGCTGGCGCTCGCCGATCGCCAAGTTCCTCACCGCCGCCGAGATCGCCGCCGTCACCGCGGCGCTCGACGGATCGCCCGGGGATCTCCTGCTGATCGTCGCCGACCGGGCGGCGATCGCCGCCCAGGCGCTGGGCGCGCTGCGCCTCGAGCTGGCGCGCCGCTTCGATCTCGTGTCCGCCGGTGCCCACGACATCCGCTGGGTGATCCAGTTCCCGATGTTCGCGTGGCGCCCGGAGGAGCAACGGTGGGACGCCGAGCACCATCCGTTCACCGCGCCCGCGACTGCCGCCGGCCGTCCGGCCACGGTCGACGACATGGATGATCCGGGGACACTGCTGTCACGTTCGTACGACCTGGTGCTCGACGGGAACGAGATCGGCGGGGGATCGGTCCGTAACCATCGCTCGGACATCCAGTCGCGCGTGTTTGACCTGATCGGCATCGGCGACGACGAGGCCCAGGCCCGCTTCGGCTTCCTGCTGGACGCGCTGCGCTACGGCGCGCCGCCGCATGGCGGGATCGCGATGGGGATCGACCGGATCGTCGCGCTGCTGGCGGAGCGCGAGAACATCCGGGAGGTGATCGCGTTCCCCAAGGCGACCAGTGGCGGCGACCCGCTCACCGGCGCACCGGCGCCGGTCGATTCCGGGCAGTTGCGTGAGCTGGGCATCAAGCTGGCCTAGCTCGAACCGCCTCTATCCTCGACCCGGTGATCGAGGCGTCGGCGTTCGAACATCACCTGAGCTCACCCCAGGGTAGGGGTCACCGACCCGCTGGCTGCCACACGGCGACCGCCGGGGGCTACGGCTGCGGCGACGAGGTGCAGATGTCGGCCTCGGTCACCGGGGATCAGGTGACCGGCGCCGGCTTCGAGGCCCGGGGTTGCGGCGCGGCGAGCGCCGCTGGCAGCGCGGCGGTGACGCTGATCCGCGGCCGGGGAGTGCTCGAGGCGGCTCGGATCGGTCCGCGACAGATCGCGCACGAGCTCGGCGGCCTCAGCCCGGCGAAATGGCACGCGGCGGAGCTCGCGGCCGAAGCGCTCGCGCGGGCCCTCGGCGCCGCGGTCCGGGCCGACGCGGCGCTGCCCGGCGGCCGTGGCGCCACCCTGGTGGCGATGAGCGGCGGGGTCGACAGCGCCGTCGCCGCCCACCTGTGCGCCCGGGAGGGGGCGACGATGGCGGTCACGCTGGAGCTGTGGTCAGACCACGAGAACGACGCGGAGCGCAGCTGCTGCTCGGCGACCGCCGTGGCCCAGGCTCGCTCGCTTGCGCATTCGATGGGCCTTGCCCACATCACGATCGACCTCCGCGACGAGTTCCGCGCCGGGGTCGTCGATCCGTTCATCGCCGGCTACGCCGCGGGCGAGACCCCCAACCCGTGCGTCGGCTGCAACGGCCACGTCCGGCTGGACGCGATGCTCGCCCTCGCCGATCGCCTCGGCTGCGACACGCTCGCCACGGGCCACTACGCGCGCGTCGCCGAGGCCGATGATCGGGGTGGCCCGCTCCTGCGGGCGGCCGCCGACCCCGCCAAGGACCAGACGTACATGCTGGCCGCGCTGAGCGCGCGGTCGCTGACCCGGATGCGGTTCCCGCTGGGCGAGCTGCGCAAGCCCGAGGTCCGTGGGCTCGCCGCCGCGGCCGGTCTGCCGGTGGCGGCCAAGGCCGACTCCCAGGATCTCTGCTTCCTCGCCGGAACTTCGCGGGCGCGGTTCCTGGAGCGGCACGGCGGGATCACCGACCGTCCCGGCACGTTCGCAGATGTGACCGGAGCCGTGCTCGGCACGCACACCGGGCAGCATCGCTTCACCGTCGGCCAGCGGCGAGGGATCGGGATCCGCTCCGACGAGCCGCTGTACGTGCTCGCCAAGGACGCTGCGTCCGGCACCGTCACCGTCGGCGGGCGCGGCGAGCTGCAAACCCACCGGGTCACGATCCGCGCGACCCGGCTGCACCGGCCGGGCAGGCGCGTCGACGCGGTCAAGCTGCGGTATCGGTCGCGGCCGCTGGCGGCGACGGTCGCCGGGGATCCCGGGCCGGGGCGCCACCGGTCGCTCACGGTCGAGCTCGAGGACCCTGCCGACGCCGCGGCACCGGGGCAGCTGGCCTGCCTCCTCGACGGCGATCTGGTCGTCGGCTGGGGCACGATCGACCTGCCGCCCAGGCGTGACGGCGACGGTGACGAGACCGTCACCGCGCATACACTCCAGGCGAATGACCTCCGATGAGATCCGCCGCACGTTCCTTGAGTTCTTCGAGGCCGAGGACCACCTGCGCCTGCCCTCGGCGTCGCTGATCCCCGCCGAGCACGATCCCTCGGCGCTGTTCACGATCGCCGGGATGCACCCGCTGAAGGCGTACTTCGCCGGGAACGAGCAGCCGCCGCGGCGCCGGGTGACGACCTGCCAGAAGACGTTTCGCACCGTGGACATCGAGATCATCGGGACGACCACCCGCCATCTCACGTTCTTCGAGATGCTCGGCAACTTCTCGTTCGGCGACTACTTCAAGCGGGAGGCGGCCCGGTTCGCCTGGGACTTGTCGACCGGAGGGTTCGGCTTTCCCGCCGACGACATCTGGATCACCGTGTTCGCCGGCGACGATGAGCTCGGTCTCGGCCCCGACGAGGAGGCGATCGACGCCTGGCTGGAGATCGGGGTGCCGCGCGAGCGGATCGTCGAGTGCCCCCGGTCGGAGAACTTCTGGCAGTCGGGACCGCTCGGGCCGTGCGGGCCGTGCTCAGAGCTGTACCTGGACCGCGGCGTCGACTGGGGACGCCCCGACGACCTGCCCGGCGGCGACAACGAGCGCTTCCTCGAATACTGGAACCTCGTGTTCATGCAGCTCGATCAGAACCCGGTCAACGTGCTCACTCCGCTGCCGGCGCGCAACATCGACACCGGCCTGGGCCTCAACCGGCTGGCCTGCATCCTTCAGGGCAAGGACACGGTGTTCGAGACCGACCAGTTCGCGCCGCTGATCGCCCTCGGCGAGGAGCTCTCCGGCCGGCGCTACGGCGATGAGCTCCCGACCGATCGCGCCCTGCGGGTGCTCGCCGACCACGGCCGCGCGATGACCTTCCTGCTCGGCGACGGGGTCGTGCCGTCCAACGAGGATCGCGGCTATGTCCTGCGGCGGGTGATGCGCCGCGCGATCCAGCACGGGCGCGGACTCGGGCTGGAGCCGGGCTTCCTGCACCGCTACGCGGACCTCGTCACCGAGCTGATGGGCTCGGAGTACCCCGAGCTCCACGAACAGCGCGACGCCATTCGCCGCTGGCTGTCCTCCGAGGAGGAGGGCTTTGGCCGCACCCTCGAACAGGGGCTCAAGCGCCTGGACGAGTTGATCGCTCGCGCGCGCGACGCAGACGAGGAGGGGATCGCCGCCGCCGACGCATTCCTCCTGCACGACACATACGGATTTCCAATCGATCTGACCCTGGAGATCGTCGCCGAGCACGGTCTCGGCGTCGACGAGGCGGGATTCGAGGCGCTGATGGAGGATCAGCGCACGCGGGCCCGCGAGGGGGGCCGCGGCGACCGGGGCGGCGAGCTGCTGCGCGACCGGGCGGCCGCGCTCTCGGGCGACGCGGGGTTCGCCACCGAGTTCGTCGGCTACGAGACCACCGACGCCGAGACGACGATCGGGGCCGCGACCGGGGAGAACGGCGGTGTGCTCGTCAAGCTGCTGGAGTCGCCGTTCTACGCCACCGGAGGCGGCCAGGTCGCCGACACCGGCCTGATCGAGTGTGCCGGCGGGAGCTGTCGCGCCCGGGTCACCGACGTGATCCGGCTCGGGTCCGACCAGGTGGTGGCGCTCGTCCCCGAGCACGGCACGTTCGAGCCCGGTGAGCGCGTGGTCGCCCACGTCGACCGCGCCGTGCGCCACGCCACCGAGTGCAACCATACGGCCACCCATCTCCTCCACGCGTCGCTGCGACGCCGGCTGGGCGGCCACGTGCATCAGGCCGGCTCCTACGTCGGCCCGGACAAGCTCCGCTTCGATTTCACCCACGGCAGCGCGCTGTCGGCCGAGGAGGTGCGTGAGGTGGAGGACGACGTCAACCGTTGGATCGTCGAGAGCCATTCCGTCCGCGCCCTGACGACGACGCTCGACGAAGCCAAGCGGCTCGGGGCGATGGCGCTGTTCGGCGAGAAGTACGGCGAGATCGTCCGCATGGTGGAGGTCGGGGACGGTGTTGAGGGTGGGAGGCGGGACGTGTTCTCACGGGAGCTGTGCGGCGGCACCCACGTGCGGGACACGGCCGAGCTCGGGCTGCTGCGCATCCTCGCCGAGACGTCGAGCGCAGCCAACGTGCGGCGCATCGAGGCGATCACCGGTCCCGCCGCGGTCGAGTTCGCCCGGGTCCGTGACCGCGAGCTCGAACGCGCCGCCGAGCGGCTCCGCGTCCCCGCCGACCGGGTCGTCGAGTCCGTGGAGAGGCTGTCGGATCGCCTTCGCGAGCTCGAGCGGGCGGTCCGCCGTGCCGGCGCCGGCAACGGCGCCGTCGACATCGACCGCCTGGCGGCGCAGACGGTCGAGACCGACGGAGCCCGGATCCTCGCCGCCGCCGTGGACGTGCCCGACGGCCAGGCTCTACTCGAGCTCGCCGACCGGCTCAAGGGCAAGCTCGGCGACGCGGCGATCGTCCTCGGACGCGCCGGCGACGGTCGCGTCGACCTTGTGGCGAGCGTCGCGCCGGCCCTCGTCGCCCGCGGCGTGCGCGCCGGGGAGATCGTCAAGGTCGCCGCCGTCCAGGTCGGCGGTGGCGGCGGTGGGCGCGACACCCTGGCGCGCGCCGGTGGGCGCGACCCGGACCAGCTTCCGGCCGCGATCACCGCCGCGCGCACCGCGATCGAGGCCGCCCTCGCGGCCTGAGCTCGATGCGGGTGCTCGCGCTGGACTATGGGAAGGCCCGCTGCGGGTGTGCGGTCAGCGATCCCACGGGGACGCTCGCCACGCCGCTGGCGCCCGTGCTCGCCCCGGGGTCGCGGCGGGGCATGGGGAGCCTCCGGGCGCTCGTGGACGAGCTCGGGGCCAAGCGGGTGCTCGTCGGGCTGCCGCTGTCCCTGAGCGGCGGCGATTCCGCCCAGACCGCGGAGACCCGCGCATTCGCCGCGAGGCTGACGCGATCGCTGCCGGTCCCCGTCGAGCTCTTCGACGAGCGCTTGACGACGCGCCTGGCGCAACGGACGGGGGGGCGGGCGAGCGAGGACTCGCGGGCGGCCGCCCACCTGCTGGAGGGATGGCTGGCCGGTCACCCAACGGTCGAGGCCGCCCGTGGCTGAGTCACGCGAGCGCACAGCGCAGGAGCGCGAGGCCGCCCGCCGGGAGCGTGAGCGCCGCCGGGTCGCCGGCGCCGCTGCCGGACCCGAGGGCGAGTCTTTCCAGCCGCCCGGATCCGACGGATCATTCGCCGAAACCGATGATGGGACGCAGCCGGGATCAGTGCTCCCCGGGCCCGACGAGGAGCCTGGCGGGGGTCAGGATGGCGCCGTCGACGGCACGTACCCCGACGAGCCCGATGGGGACGACCCGGCGCACCTGGACGGCGCCGAGCTGCCGTCGGGGACCCGCCGCGTCAGCCGGTTGCAGGCGCCCGCCGGACAGCCCCGCCGCCGCCGGGCGGTCCGCCCGCGGCCGGCTGCACCGCGGCGCCCGCCGGCGCCCGCGGGCAAGCGGCACTCCTGGGTGGGCCGGGTCGCCTCGCTGATCGCGCTCGTCGCAGCCGCGGCGCTGATCTGGTTTGTGTTCGAGCTGTTCCAGCCGCTCGGCACGTCACCGCACGGTCATGTCGTCGTCGTCGTGCCGTCCCATTCCAGCTCTGACCGTGTCGGGACGCTGCTGGAGCACGACGGGGTGATCTCCTCCAGCTTCTTCTTTAGGCTGCGGGCGACGCTGGCCGGCGACCGCAGCGACCTGCGCGCCGGGACGTATCACCTGCAGCGCGACATGAGCTACAGCTCCGTGCTGTCGGCACTGACCACGGCGCCACCCGCCGCCCGGACGTCGCAGCTGACGATCACCGAAGGCCGTACTCGGGCGTACGTCGGCGCGCTGTTGCGCAAGCAGCATGTCAAGGGGAACTACGTCGCCGCCACGCGCCACTCGCCGCTGCTCGACCCCACCCACTACGGCGCCCCCCGAGACACCCCCTCGTTGGAGGGGTTCCTGTTCCCCGACACCTTCTCGCTGGTGGATCCGGTCACGGTCTCAGCGCTCGTCGCCGATCAGCTCAAGGACTTCAAGCGGCGCTTCGCCGGCGTCAACCTGGCGTACGCCCGCCGCCGGCACCTGACGCCCTACGACGTGCTCAAGATCGCCTCGCTCATCCAGTCCGAGGCCGGTATCTCGCGTGACGAGCCCCTCATCTCCTCGGTGATCTACAACCGGCTGCACGACGGGATGATGCTGCAGCTCGACTCCACCACCCGGTACGCGACCGGGAACGCCACCGCGCCGCTGACCGAGTCCCAGCTGCAATCTCCGTCGCCGTACAACACACGCACCCACGTGGGGCTGCCGCCGACGCCGATCAACAGCCCGGGATTGTCGGCAATCCGGGCCGCGGCGCACCCGGCGAACACGCGCTACCTGTACTTCTTCTCCAAGCCGTGCACGAGCGGCAGCGTCTACGCCACCAACTACACGCAGTTCCTGAACCTGCTCCAGAGTGACAAGCGAACCCACTGTTAGCCTCACCCGTCTCGGGGTGCTGGGATGGCCGGTGGCCCACAGCCGCTCCCCGGCGATTCAGAACGCGGCACTGGCCGCGGCCGGCCTGGATGACTGGCGCTACCAGCTCCTGCCCGCGCCACCCGAGCTGTTCGCCGAGCTGGTGCGGGCGTTGCCCGCGGCCGGGTTTGCCGGCGCCAACGTGACAATCCCTCACAAAGAGGCGGCGCTGGCGCTCGCCGATGAGGCGACCCGCCCGGCCCGGGCCGCCGGCGCCGCGAACACGCTCACGTTCGGCGCCACCGGCGAGGTGATCGCCGACAACACCGACGCCCCGGCGTTGGTGGCGGCGCTCCCGTTTCCGCCGCGCGGGCGGACCGTGCTCGTCCTCGGAGCGGGCGGCAGCGCCCGCGCGGCCGCGTCGGGCCTGCTCGACGCGGGCGCGGCTCGGGTCAGCGTGTGGAACCGCACGGCGCGGCGGGCGCAGGAGCTGTGCGGCGAGATCGGAGCCATCCCCGCGACGCGCGCCGAGCCCGCCGACGTGCTCGTCAACTGCACGTCCGTCGGCCTCGATGGCGCGGATCCGTTCGATCGGCTCCCGCTCGCCGCCCACGACCTCGGGAACTACGGCTGCGTCGTCGACCTGGTCTACCCCCCGACGGGCAGCATCCTGATCGCGGCGGCGCGGGAGCGCGGGGTGCCGACCGTCGACGGGCTCGAGCTCTTGGTCGGCCAGGGCGCGCTCAGCTTCGAGCGCTTCACCGGACGGGCGGCGTCGCGAGACGCGATGTGGGCCGCGGTGGGCGCCAGCTAACCTGCGCGGCCATGGCCACCGAGCAGCCCAACGGCGCGGACCAGATCTGCACCCCATGCCGGGGCACCGGCCATCTCATCTCCGGGCTGGGTGGTGAACCCCACCAGGTTCTCTGCCCCTGGTGCCGCGCAACCGGGCATCGCATTCCCGGGCTCGACGCCCAGGAGCATCCCGCCGAGGCCGGCGCCCCTGCCGACGGCGGCGGAACGGGCGCGCCGGCCGACGGCGGCACCGCTCCCTAACCTGGGCTCCGATGGCATTGACGCTGACAACCGCCGGCGAATCGCACGGGCCGGGCCTGACCTGCATCGTCGAGGGCCTGCCGGCGGGGCTCGAGCTCGATCGCGACGCGCTCGACCGCGACCTCGCCCGGCGCCAGCTCGGGCACGGCCGCGGCGGGCGGATGAAGATCGAACGCGATCGGGTGGACGTCACCGCCGGAGTCAGACACGGTCGCACGCTCGGTGGGCCGATCGCGCTGCAGGTCGCCAACCGCGACTTCGCCAACTGGGAGGAGCGGATGAACCCATGGCCGGTCGAGGCCGAGACCGCGGAGGTCCATCTGCCGCGCCCGGGTCACGCGGACCTCGTCGGGACACAGAAGTACGGGCTGTCCGACGTGCGCGACATCCTCGAGCGCGCCAGCGCCCGGGAGACGGCGGCCCGGGTGGCCGGCGGCGCGGTCGCGAAGGCGTTCCTGCGCGCGCTCGGGGTCGGCGTGTTCTCGCACGTGATCCAGATCACCGGCGTCACCGCACCCCGGCGCGACGGCCTCTCGCCCCGCGATTTTGCCGACGTTGACGAGTCGCCCGTGCGCTGCCTCGACGCGGCGGCGGGGCAGGCGATGGTGGCCGAGATCAACCGGCTGCGCAAGGCCAATGAGTCCCTCGGCGGAGTGTTCGAGGTCCGCGCCTTCGGCCTGGTGCCGGGGCTCGGATCGCACGTGTCGTGGCAGGAACGACTCGACGGAATCCTCGGTCAGGCCATCCTCTCCATCCAGGCGGTCAAAGCCGTCGCCGTCGGAGACGGGTGGGAGGTCGCCGGACTTCCCGGCTCCCAGGCCCACGACGAGATCTTCTACGACGACGAGCGGGGCTTGCACCGAATGACCAACCGCTCGGGCGGGCTGGAAGGGGGGATGACGACCGGCGACCCCCTCGTCGTCCGGGGCTCGATGAAACCGCTGCCGACCTTGACCAAGCCTCTGCGGTCGGTCGACATCTCCACCCATGAGCCGGCCGACGCCCTGCGCGAGCGCACCGATTCGTGCACGGTCCCCGCCGCCGGCGTCGTCGGCGAGGCGATGGTCGCGTTCGTGCTCGCCAACGCATACCGGGTCAAGTTCGGCGGCGATCACATCGACGACGTCCGGGCGGCGGTCGACGCCTACCGGGATCGCATCGGATGGCGGCCGCGATGAGCGCTGCGACACCGCTCCGCCGAGACGGCCGCACGGTGGCGATCGTCGGTTTCATGGGGGCGGGCAAGTCGACCGCCGCCGGGCATGCGGCGCGCGCGCTCGGCACCTCCCGGGTCGACGTCGACGCGGTGATCGAGCAACGGCTCGGCAAGCCGGTCGCCGAGATCTTCGCCCAGGACGGTGAGCCCGCGTTCCGCCGATGCGAGGAGCAGATCACGCTCGAGCTGCTGGGGGAGGATGACGCCGGTCGGCGGCCCCATCCGCGGGTGGTGGCGCTCGGCGGCGGCGCCCTCGGCTCCGCGCGGGTGCGCGAGGCGCTCGCCGGCCACCTGGTCATCTGGATCGACGTCGACGTCGACACCGCGTGGCGGCGGTGTCGGGGTTCGGGGCGGCCGCTGGCCGCCGATCGGGACGCGTTCGAACGCCTGTATCGCACCCGCGAGCCGATCTACGCGCACACCGCCGACGTCATCGTCGGCCATGAGCGCGCCGACGCGATCGCCGCGGTGCTGGCGGCCTGCGAAGGCCTGCCGCCGCGGGCGACGCTGCTGTGGGCGGCCAGCGCGTCGGGAGATTACCCCGCCTACATCGGTCCGGGCCTGCTCGGCGATCACCCGTTCTGGCCGGCGACGGTCCCGGGACGACGGTTCCTGGTCAGCGACTACACCGCGGGCCGCCTCTACGGGGAGGCGCTGCGCCCTCTGGACGGACGGGTGACGATCATGCCCGGCGAGCAATCCAAGACGATCGCGCACGCGGAGATCGTGTGGTCGGAGCTGGCGCGTGGCGGCATGACCCGCGCGGACGTCGTCGTCGCGCTCGGCGGTGGCGTCGTCGGCGACCTCGCCGGGTTCTGCGCCGCCACCTACCAGCGCGGGGTGCGTCTCGTCCAGGTCCCGACGACGCTCGTCGCCCAGGTCGACTCCGCCTACGGGGGCAAGACCGGTGTCGACCTTTCGGAGGCCAAGAACTACGTCGGCGCCTACCACCAGCCGCAAGCGGTGATCGCCGACACCGACACGCTGGCGACGCTGGCGCCCGAGGAGCTGGCGGCGGGCTACGCCGAGGTCGTCAAGACCGCGCTGATCGCCGGCGGCGGCCTGTGGGAGCTGGTCCGCGGCGGCGCTGGGTGGGACGAGCCTGACTGGCGAGAGGTGGTCACCGCGTGCGCCCGGACGAAGGTCCGGATCGTGGCCCGCGACGAGCGCGATGATGGCCTGCGCCAATCGCTGAACCTCGGTCACACCGTCGGTCATGCGATCGAGACGGTCACCGGATACGCGACCTACCGCCACGGCGAGGCGGTCGCGCTGGGGCTGCTGGCGGCGCTGCGCCTGTCGGGCAACGCCGCCCTGCGCGACGAGGTGGCCGAGCTGCTGCGGTCGCGCGGCCTGCCGACCGAGCTCACCGGCGTCGATCCCGATGCGGTGGTGATGGCGACGGCGCGCGACAAGAAGCGCCTCGGCGACGGCCCGGTGCCGTTCGTCCTGTTGCCGGCGCCGGGGGATGCCCGGCCCGGGAGCCCGGTGCCGCCGCGTGAGCTCATTGCCGCGATCCGAGAGCTGGCAAGCTAGGTTTGTGTCGTTGACCGAAGTCCGCAACCGCATCGAGGTCATGCACGGAGTCAATCTTGATCAGCTGGGCAGGCGCGACCCGAGGCACTACGGGGAGCTGACGCTGACCGAGCTGGAGCTCGAGATCTCCCGAGCGGCAGGCGATCTCGGGCTGCACACCCGGTTCTTTCAGACCAACCACGAGGGCGCGTTCGTCGAGCACCTGCACGGGCTGGACGGGCTCGCCGACGGGATCGTGCTCAACCCGGGGGCGTGGACGCACTACTCCTACGCGATCCGGGACGCGCTGGAGCTGGCGGGTTTGCCGGCGGTCGAGGTGCATCTCTCCGACGTCGACGCCCGCGAGGACTTCCGCCGCCGATCGGTGATCGGCGACCTGTGCTGTGCCCGGGTCGCGGGCCGGGGGCCAGACGGCTACCGCGAGGCGCTGACCCGGGTGCGCGACGAGCTTGCCGCATGAGCGACCGCGCGACACGACTCGCCGAGCGCCTGCCCGAGATCGAGGCCGACCTCATCATGGTCACGTCGCTGGTCAACGTCCGCTACCTGACCGGCTACACCGGGAGCAACGGACTGGCGGTCATCGGCCCCGACCTGCGCCTGTTCGTCACCGACTTCCGGTATGTGGAGCAGTCCGCCGTGGAGGTGGACGCCGCGTTTGCGCGGACGATCGCGGTGCAGGAGCTCGCGGACGCGCTTCCCGAGCTGCTGCCGCCCGGATCGCTGCGCATGGCGTTCGAGGACGCCCAGCTCACGGTCCGCGCTCATGCACGGCTGCGCGAGCGGCTCCCTGATCGTGTCGAGCTGGTCGCGGCCGGTGATCCGGTCGAGTCGCTGCGGGCGATCAAGGAGCCGGACGAGATCCACCGCATCGCCGAGGCGACCCGGCTCGCCGACGCCGCTCTGCGCCAGATCATGGAGCAGGGCCTGCGCGGGCGCAGCGAGGTGCAGGTCGCCGCCGCCCTCCTGGTGGCGATGCGCGACCTCGGGGCACAGCGTCCGTCGTTTGACCCGATCGTCGCCGCGGGTCCCCATGGCGCGCTCCCGCACGCCGACCCGCGCGATGTCGAGATCGGCCCGGATGAGCTCGTGGTCATCGACTGGGGCGCCGAGCTCGACGGGTACTGCTCAGACTGCACCCGCACCCTGGCCACCGGGGATCTCACCGAGTCCGCGCGCGAGGCCTACGAGCTGGTGCGGGAGGCCCAGCGCGCCGGCCTTGAGGCGGTCAAGGCGGGCGTCGGCGGCCGGGACGCGGACGCCGCGGCGCGAGCCGTGATCGACGCAGCCGGTCACGCCGAGCATTACGGTCACGGCCTCGGCCACGGCGTCGGCCTCGAGGTCCACGAGGCGCCGCGCCTCTCCCAGCGGTCGGATTCGGTCCTCGCCGCCGGCAACATCGTCACCGTCGAGCCCGGCGTGTATGTGCCGGGCCGGTTCGGCGTGCGGATCGAGGATCTCGTGGTCGTCACCGAGCAGGGCGTCGACATCCTCACCTCGGTCCCCAAAGACCTCATCACCGTCGGCTGACGACGCTCGGTGGCGCGACGAACCGAGCAGCGCCGCGCCGCGGTGTGGGCGCTGTATCAGAGCGATCTGCTCGACCGTCCGCTGGGCGACACCCTGCCCCGGGACGTGCACACGTTCACGTTCGCGCTCGCCGAGCAGGTGCGCGAGCACCAGGCACAGCTCGACGCGCTGATCAGCCGGTACTCCAGCGACTGGCCGTTGGAGCGGATCGCCCCATTGGAACGCTCGATCCTGCGCGTCGCCCTGCTGGAGATGCTGCACCCCGAGGTCGTTCCCGGTGATCACCCGATCCCACCCGAGGGAGCGATCGACGAGGCGATCGAGACCGCCAAGCGCTTCTGCGGCTCCGGCGCGCCCGCCTTCATCAATGGCATCCTCGGCGCCGTCCTGCGCGAGCGGATAAGCGAAACGTAGGAAGATCGATCGCCGGTCGGCCGCAGCGCCACAATCACGACTGTGAGACTGCTGGTCGTAGACGACGATCGAGGGCTGCGGGATGTGCTGCGGCGCACGCTGACCCTCTCCGGGTACGAGGTCGTGCTCGCCGCCGGCGGCGCGGAGGCGCTCTCGCAGGTGACGACCGCGGTTCCCGACGCGGTGGTGCTCGACGTGGGGCTGCCGGACATCGACGGGCTCGAGGTGACCCGGCTTCTGCGGCGGGAGGGCAACCGGGTGCCGGTCCTGATGCTGACCGCCCGCGACGCTGTGTCGGATCGCATCGACGGATTGGACGCCGGCGCCGACGACTACCTCGTCAAGCCGTTCGATGTCGACGAGCTGCGCGCCCGGCTGCGGGCGCTGCTGCGCCGTGCCGGCGGCGAGGGGGACGTCGAGGGCGGCCTCTCGTTCGCCGAGCTCAAGCTCGATCCCGCTCGGCACGGCGTGGACGTGTCCGGCACGTTCGTCGAGCTGACCCGCACCGAGTATCAGCTCCTCGAGCTGCTGATGCTCAATCCTCGGCGGGTGCTGCCCCACAGCCTGATCTACGACCGCGTCTGGGGATATGACTTCGGTCCGAGCTCCAACGCGCTGCGCGTCTACGTCGGGTATCTGCGGCGCAAGCTCGAGGACGCGGGCGCTCGGCCGCTGATCCACACCGTTCGGGGGGTGGGGTACGCGCTGCGAGAGCCGTCGTCGTGAGCCTGCGCGCGCGCATGGGCCTCGCCGGCGGCCTGGCGGTGGCGGTGGCGGTGATCGCGGTCGCGGTGTCGGCGTACGCCGGCACCCGGTCAGAGCTCCTGGGGCAGCTCGACCGCTCGCTGCACAACCTCGCCCAGCCGATCCTCATCCGAGCGGGCGTTATCGCCCCGCGATCCGGCGGCGCTGCTGCCGGCGCCCCGGGAGAGGCATCCGGATTCACCGGGCCTCCCGGCTTTCAGCCCGGCGGCGGGCCGCGGTTCGGGGGCGGGTCCGGCGGCGCCGCCGGCAACGACTGCGACCACGGCCTGGGGCTCGACGACGCTCGGGGCGCGGGCTTCGGTGGAGCCCAAGGCTACGTCCAGCTGGTGGGCCCCACCGGCTCGGTGTGCCTCGCCGGCAGCGAGACGAGCCGCCTTCCGGTTGATGACCAGGTCCGGGCGCTCGCCCGGACCGGACGGGGAGGCATGCTCACCGACACCACGGTCAGAGGCACCGACCTCCGGGTGCTCACGACCGGCGTCGGCCGCTATGGCGCCGTGCAGGTCGCGTTGCCGCGCACCGACGTCGACGCTTCGCTGGCCAACGAGCTGCTGCTCCTCGTGGTCATCGCCGCCGCCGGGATCGCGCTGGCGGCGCTGCTCGGGATCGTGGTCGCCCGGACGGCGCTATCCCCGATCGCCCGCTTCACCCGCCAGACCGAGACGATCGCCGCCAATCCCGATCGGCTCGGCAATCAGCGGATCGACGTGCACGGTGGCGACGAGCTCGGACGGCTGGCCGAGACCTTCAATCGCACGCTCGATGCGCTGGAAAGCTCCGTGCAGTCCCAGCGCAACCTGGTCGCCGACGCCTCGCACGAGCTGCGCACCCCGATCGCCACGATTCGCGCCAATCTGCAGCTGATGCGCGACGAGCAGCTGCTGTCGCCCGAGGATCGGGAGGCGCTGCGCGCCGACGTGATCGAGGAATTGGATGAGCTCACCGCGCTCGTTGGCGACGTGGTCGAGCTCGCTCGCGGCAGCAAGCTCGGCGCCGAGCCAAGCGAGGTCCGCGTCGATGAGGTCGTGTCCGCCGCCGTGGAGCGGGCGCGGCGCCGCGCCCCACAGCTCACCATCGACGCCGGCCTGCAACCCACGCTCGTCTATGGCGCGGGCGATCGGATCGCGCGGGCCGTCTCGAACCTGCTCGACAACGCGGTCAAGTACGGGGCGTCGGGCGGCGTGATCGAGCTCACCCTGCACGACGGGGTGCTCACCGTTCGCGATCACGGTCCCGGCTTTCATCCCGAGGATCTGCCGTTCGTGTTCGATCGCTTCCACCGCGCCCGTGACGCGCGCTCGCTGCCCGGCTCGGGGCTCGGCCTGGCGATCGTCCGTCAGGCCGCCGAAGCGCATGGCGGCTTTGCGCAGGCGGCGAACGCGCCCGACGGTGGGGCCGTCCTGCGGATCGGGTTCGGACCGACGCTCGAGCTCGGCGAATCCACCCTCCACGACGCGGCCACGCCGTTGTAGCGGGCCCAGTCGCTCGGTGGCGGCGTTCAGGGCACCGCGCGCGCCGGGAGCAGGTCAGACAGCCAGCGGGAAACAGCATCGTCCACCGCCGCGAGATCGGATTTCAATCCGTGATCGCCGGTCACCGGCACAACCGTCCGGGACGGCGCGGGCGGCGGCATGCCAAACCGGTCGCTGCGCCCCTGGACGACGAGCACGGGCACGGCGACGTCGAGCTCGGCCAGCCGGCTGCTCGTCGGCTTCGCGTTCGCCCGGCGCGGCGGCTCGAGCGGGAACGCCAGACACACGACGCCGATCGCGCCGGTGGCCGCCACGGTTCGGCAGGCGACACGGGCGCCCGACGAGCGTCCCCCGGTGACGATCGGCAGTCCGGTGAGATCTCCCTCCCGCAACTGGGCGACCACCGCGGTCCAGGCCTCATCGAGGTGAGCCGCCGGAGCGGCTGACCGGCGTCCGGCGACGCGGTAGGGCTGCTCGACGAGCGCGACCGCACACCGGACGGCGAGGGCGGCGCTCCGTGCGGTGCGCAGATCCGCCGCTCCGACGCCACCGCCGGCGCCGTGGCCAAGGACGAGCGCCGCCTGCGCCCTCGCGTGCTCCGGGTGGGACACATATGCTCGCGCCAGACCACGCGGCGTGTCGATGGTGAGCTCGCTCATGCCCGGGATCCTGCCACGATCGCGCCTCCCCTCTGGCCGCCGGTATATCCTCGCCCGATGGAGCTCGGACCGCCGATCGCCTACGAGGGACTCGAGCCGGGGACGAAGGTGCTGAGCTCGGACGGCGAGCAGATCGGGAAGGTCGCCCACGTCCTGGCCGCCGAGGACGAGGACGTGTTCGACGGGATCGTCATCTCCGAGCATGTGGGCTCCGGGGGCCATCGCTTCGCCGACGCCGACGACATCGCCGAGATCCACGAGAACGGCGTCCTCCTCAAGCTCTCCAGTGACGCGTGCGCCCGACTGCCGGAGCCCACCGCCAACCCCGCCGTGCTGCGCGACGACCCGAGCAACCCGCCGGACCACGGGCTCTCGGCGAAGCTCAGGCGCGCCTGGGACTACATCTCGGGCAACTACTGATCCGCGGGTTGCGCGGGCTCGCGGACGTCCCCCTCCGGGGGCACGAGCTCTTCGAAGACTCGCATCAGCTCGAGCGTGCCCGAGAACGGGTGCCCGTCGGGGTCCTCGCCCGACCGGACGGTGCCACTCAGGCGATTGTCGTCACTGCGCGATACCTGGAGGAAGAGATCCACCGCTACGAGTCACCTCGGACCTGCGTCGACGTCACCGGCGAGAATCCCATGCTGACGACGACCGCGCACTGGGGGGCTCCCTGAATAAATCCCTAGGAGAGCCCCTAACCGGCACTACGCGCGCTCGGAGACGGAGGTGGCCAGCCGTCCGGCGAGTTCGTGGCGGGAGCGGATGTTCACCTTGGCGAAGACGTTGCCGAGGTGGTACTCGATCGCTTTGGTGGAGAGGTAGAGCTCGGCGGCGACCTCACGATTGGATTTACCCGCCGCCACGAGCCGGGCCACGACGTCTTCGCGCGGCGTGAGGCCGTACCGGTTCTCCCCGGCGTGGTCCGAGCCCCGGACCCCGCATGCCGTCAGCTCGACTTCACACCGGACGACGAACGGTCGCGCACCGAGCTGCTCGAGACCGGCAGCGGCGACCCGGAGAGTCGCGATCGCCGCGCGGCGGCTGCCGCTGCGCCGCAGGAACTGCCCGTGGGCGAGCTCGAGCAACGCCGCATCGAGCGGCGCCACCATCGCGGACGCCACCTGCCTGCCCTGTTCGAACGCGCTCCTCGCCTCGGCGGGACGCCGTCGCCCCTGGCCGAGCAGCCCTCGCAGCCGCCACAGGGCGATCCGCGTCGGGTCGTGAAGCGTCGGATCGATCTGGCGTTGCATCCGGTCCAGGAGCGGGTCGGCCTCGTCGGGCCGCCCGGTGGACAGCATCGCCTCGGCGGCCATCGCCAGCACGAAACGCTGGCCGAGCCCGGTGGCGGTTCCGGCGCCGCTGCGCAGGACCTGCAACGGCGCGAGCGCCTCCAGCACCGCCTCCCATTCGCCCCGCACCCACGCGAAGTGAGCGGCGGCGGCACCGGCGAGGTAGACCGACAGGGGGGAAGGGTTGATCTCGGCGGCGCGGCGCGCTGCGTGAACGTGCCCGGTCGCGATGGTCCAGTCTCCGCGCACCGAATGCAGATAGCTCGCCACGGCGTGAACGCGGGCCGCGTCCCACCCGTGGTCGGTGTCCTGCACCAGCGAGACCGCCACGTCTGAGTGGGTCAGCCCGTCATCCCATCGACCGAGCCGGTACTCGACCTCGGCCAGCCCACTGTAGGCATGCGCCAGGCCGCGGAACGGCTCACCGGCACGCGACCATCGGATCACTGCGGCAAGATCCTCGGCGGCGCCCGAAAGGTCTCCCCACCAGGTCTTGAAGTTGGCCCGAGCGGTCATCAGCTCGGCCTCGAACGGCTCCGGCTCGAGGCGCGCCGCCGACAGGAAACCGAGCTCGGCGATGGCCGCGTCGCCGCGGCCGGTGAGAAGCAGCCCGAGTCCCAGCGCCTGCCGGCTGGTCGTCGCCGCGGTCAGCGCAATCCCGGGAATCGCCAAGGCCCGCCGCGCCCAAGCGATTGCCTCGTCTCCGTTCCCGCGCAGGGCGCACACGATCGCCAGTCCCGCGATGACCCGTCCCTGCAGATCCGGATCCTCGGCGCAGTCGGCGCGGTCGATCACCTCCCGGAAGGCGGCTGCCGCTTGCGCCAGGTGACCCATGGCGGCCGTCAGCAACCCGATCGTGAAGCTCCGGCGGGGGCTGTCGGCACACGCGAGCAGCTCATCCAGGCGACTGCCGGCATCGGCCACGTCGCCCGCCAGCACCAGGCATTCGACGGCGCGCTGCAGCGCCTGGTCACGATTGGCCGGCGTTGCCGCGATGCGAGACGCCCACAGCAGCCGCTCCACCCCAAGCGTCAGATGCCCGGCCGCGACCTCGATCTCGCCGCTGGAGCGAAGCTCGGCGGCGAGGTCGTCGTCGAGGCCGTGGCTGGCGGCGACGCGATGCGCCAGTGAGGCCGCGCCCGTCGAGAGCTCCGCACAGGCGAGATGCAGCGCCCGCCGGCGCGATGGCGACACATCGTCGTACACGGCCGCACGTATCAGCGGATGCGCGCAGGCGACCTCCTCCGGCACCCGACCGGGCAGGATCGCCAGCAGATCCGCGGCGAGCGCCTCCTCCAGTCCAGCGACCGGATCATCGACGCCGGCGACCGCCGCGACGAAGGCGAGCGGGGTGCGCTCACCGGCGACCGCCGCCGCCGCCACGAGATCCTGAGCGTCGGGGCTCACCCGGGTGAGGCGCGCGAGCACGGTCGCCGCGAATGAACGCGGCGCCGGAAGCTCACCATCGCCGAAGTTCAGTCGTTCCGGTGGGAGCTCTGAGAGCAGCGCTCTGACGTGGAGCGGATGACCGCTCGTGTGGGCGCGGAGCCGCTCGCCGGCGGTGAGCGTCAGCGGCCCGACGCCGAGGAAGTCGGCCAGCTCGTTGACCTCGACGCCGCTCAGGCCCGGCAGCGTCAGCCGTTGCACACGGTCGGGGTCCTCGAGCAGTCGCGTCCAGCTCGGCCCGAGCGCGACGAGCCCGTCGGGGCGGCTCGCGATCACGACGAGCACGCGGTCGCCGTGCAGGCGACGGAGGGCAAACAGCAGCGCCGCGGCGGAGGAGGCGTCGAGCCACTGGGCATCGTCGAGGACGACGATCACCGGGGCGCTGTCCTGCGCCGCGCCCAGCGTGGCCACCAGATCGGCGCCCACCGCGAACGAGCTGAGCGGCGACCGCCTGCTGATCTGCTCCGCAAGCGCCGTCGAGTCCGATGCCGGCGGGGCGCGCGTCAGGAGTTGCGCGACGACGCCGTAGTCCAGCGTCGACTCCGACTCCTCGCCGCTGGCCTCGAGCACGACAACGTCGTCGACCGAGCGAAGGAATCGCCGGATGAACGCCGTCTTGCCGATCCCCGGCTCACCCTCGATCCAGACGATCCTCGGGATCGATGCTCGCGCTGACCGCATCGCCGCCGACAGCACCCCCAGCTCAGCGTCGCGTCCGACGAACACAGTCCTGGGTGCTCCTTCGCTCACGGGTCCCGGCGGTCAGCATACTGGAGAGGTACTGGAGAGGTTCCGGAATCGGTCAGATATGCCGGCGTTTCCCCTAGGGAGTTGTCTAGGGATCGCCCTAGTGCGCCGCGCCGATCGCGGTGAGATCATTACCCTGGGTTCAATCGGCGCCGTGAGACAAGGGGTAGCGACGTGACCGGAGTGCTGTATGGAATTGGTGGGTTTTGTGCGCGGCGGCGGTTTGTCGTGCTCGCCGTCTGGCTGGTCGCGGCGATCGCGCTGGTCGCGGTGTCGCACAAGATGGGAGACAACACCAACGACAACGTGTCGCTGCCCGGGACGGGGAGCCAGAAGGCGACCGACTCGCTGGCGAAGCCGTTCCCGGACGCGTCGAACGGGTCGAGCCCGATCGTCATCCATACCAAGAGCGGCAAGCTGACCGACTCCAAGTACGCCAGTGCCATCAACGACGCCTCGACGGACGTGGGAAAGACCGCCAACGTGGCGTCGGTGGTCAACCCGCTGACCTCCCAGGGTGCCTCCCAGCTCAGTAAGGATCAGACCACCGGCTACCTGTCGGTCACGACGTCGGTCAATCCGGGCTCGATATCGGTGGCCCAGGCGCAGGACATCATCGACGCGGCGTCCAAGCCGTTGAAGTCGGCCGGTCTGGAAGTGCAGACCGGCGGCCAGCTAGGTCAGAAGGTCTCGACTCCTTCCACCGAGTCCAGCGAGCTGATCGGGATCATCGCGGCAATGGTGATCCTGGCGTTCACGTTCGGGACGCTCGTGGCGATGGTGCTGCCGATCATCACCGCGATCTTCGCGCTGGCGTCGACGCTGGCGATCATCCGCATGCTCGGCCACGTCGTATCGGTGCCGACGGTCGCACCGACGCTGGCGACGATGATCGGCCTGGGCGTGGGGATCGACTACGCGCTATTCATCGTCACGCGGCATTTCCGCGGGCTGAAGGACGGCTTGGCCCTGGATGAGTCGATCGCACGGTCAGTGGCGACCTCGGGCGGCGCTGTCTTCTTTGCCGGCGCGACGGTGACGATCGCGCTGGTCTCACTCGCCGTGGCCGGGATTCCGCTGGTCACCACGATGGGTTTGATGGCGGCGATCGCGGTCGTGGTCGCGGTGCTCGGCGCGCTGACGCTCCTACCGGCGGTCCTCGGGATCGTCGGACCTCACATCAACTCGTTGCGAGTTCGCGACCGTCATCCCGAGTCGCATCCCTCCGAAGGCGGGCTATGGGCGAAGTGGGCACATGAGATCGCCTCCTATCCGTGGGTCGCGGGCCTGGTCGCGCTCGCGATCCTCGTTCCGTTGATGATTCCGGTTCTGTCGCTGACGCTCGGGCAGCAGGACATCGGCGCGTTCTCGACCTCGACGACCGCGCGCCAGGCATATGACCTCATCAGCGACAACTTCGGACAGGGAGTCAACGGACCGCTGCTGGTTGCGGTCAAGCTCGGGTCACCGGCGCAGGCGCCCTCGGGCAGCTCGAGCTCCAGCTCCTCGTCGAGTTCGCAGAGCAGCTCCAGCTCGGGCTCTTCCTCGTCGAGCTCGCAAAGCGGCTCGAGCTCCGGGTCGTCGTCGTCGAGCTCGCAGAGCGATCCGCGCGCCCAGGATCCACGGCTGCAGACGTTGCAGAAGGACGTCAAGGACACCGCCGGCGTCGCCGCGGTCACCCCGTATCAGATCGACAACGCGGGTACCACGGCGTTCTTCAACGCGATCGCGAAGACCGCCCCGGCCGACACAGCGACTGCGAATCTGGTCAACAAGCTGCGGGACACTGCGATTCCCGCTGCCGAGAAGGGGACCAACCTGCACGCCTACGTGGGCGGCCAGACGGCCGCCTACGACGACCTGGCGTCGAAGATCAGCTCCAAGCTGCCGCTCCAGATCGGCGTCGTGATCGTGCTCGCGTTCCTGCTTTTGGTCCTGGCGTTCCGGACGGTGGTCGTGCCTGCGCAAGCGGCGGTGATGAACCTCCTGTCGATCGCCGCCTCCTACGGCGTGTTGACCGCGGTCTTCCAATACGGGTGGGGGATCGGACTGCTCGGTCACAGCGATCCGGTCCCGATCGTCTCCTACGTGCCACTGTTCATGTTCGCGATCCTGTTCGGGTTGTCGATGGACTACGAGGTGTTCCTCGTGAGTCAGATCGAGGAGCACGTGCACGCCGGCCAGGACAACAAGACATCCGTGGTCTCCGGTCTGGTCACCAGCGCCCGGGTGATCACGGCGGCGGCGACCATTATGGTGTTCGTGTTCGGCAGCTTCGTGCTCAACGGGAATCCGACCGTGCAGCAGTTCGGCGTCGGGCTCGCCGTGGCGGTGATAATCGACGCGACCGTGGTCCGGTGCCTGCTCGTCCCCGCCCTCATGGTCCTGATGGGAAAGATCAACTGGTACATGCCGCGGTGGCTGGACCGCGTCGTTCCGCACGTGAGCATCGAGGGCGCCGAGTTCTTCGCCGCTCGCGATCAGTCCGAGGCGGTCGACCGTGAACCCGCCGGGGTGGCGTAGGGCGGTTCCCGCCGGGGCGGCGTAAGCCGCGGCCACACCCGGGCGGCCCTGCCTCATGTGAGGGTCACCGACCGGGAAGTCTCTACGCTGGGCAGCGTGACCCCTGGTGGCAAGCTCACCGCCGCGGAAGCTCCGTTCGTGGGTCGCAGCGAGGAACTGGAGCTGGTGTCCGGTGCACTGCAGGCCGCCCGGGCGACCCGGCCCCAGATCCTGGTCGTGGAGGGAGCGGCGGGCATCGGCAAGACCGCGTTCGTCCGGCGCTGTCTGGCCGCCGCCGATGACGTTGTCGTCCTGGAGGCGAGTGGCGATGAATCCGAGTCAGCCCTGCACTTCGGCGTCGTCTCCCAGCTCTTCGCCCAGGCCGCGCTCACCCGGGGCGGAGGGCCGCGGGCACCGCGCCTCGGGACAGGTCTGCCGGGAAGCTCGTTCGCCGTCGGGGCCGAGCTCCTCGGGATGCTCGAAGCGCTGCAGGCGGCGGGACCGGTCGTCGTCCTCCTCGACGACGCGCACTGGATCGACGCCGCGTCGGCCGCCGCGCTGCTGTTCGCGCTGCGGCGTCTGCACCTCGCCCGCGTCTGCGTGGTCATCGCCACCCGCCCGGAGGGCGCGGTGCGCGCGGGGCCGAGCTGGTCGCGGCTGCTTGACGATCACGATCGCGTCCAGCGTGTGCGACTCGGGGGCCTCGGTGGCGCCGAGGTCGCCCTCCTCGCCGACCTGCTTGGCGGCCCGCCACTGTCCCCCGCTGCCGCGGAGCGTCTGCGCCGTCACACCGACGGCCATCCGCTGTACGTCAAGGCATTGCTGAGAGAGCTGTCGCCCGAAGCGCTCGCGCTCGAGCAGGGGCCGCTGCCGGCGCCGCATTCGTTTGCGGCGACGGTCCTCGTCGCGCTGACGAGCGCCGCTTCCGACACACAGGATCTCGTGGCCGCCGCGGCGGTCGCCGGAGGGCGCTGCCCCGTCCAGCTTGCCGGCGGCGCGGCGGACCTCGCGGATCCCCTCGCCGCCCTCGACGAGGCGCTCGCGGCGGGACTGCTGACGCTCGTGCCCGGGCGGATCCCGACCGAGGTGACGTTCCCCCACCCGCTGGTCAGGGCGGCGATCTATGACGACCTGTCGCCGACCCGCCGCCGCGACCTGCACCTCGCCTGCGCACGGCTGACGGCGGGCTCCGTCGCGCTGAGCCATCGTGCCGCCGCCAGTCCGGGCGCCGACGACCGGCTCGCCGCCGAGCTGGTCCATGCCGCCGAGGCGGAGATTGCGCGCGGTGAGCTGACTCTCGGGGTCGATCATCTGCTCCTGGCCTCGCGCGTCGCCGCCCCTGGGCCGACGCAGGAGACGGCGCTGCTCGAGGCGGTCGATTGCCTGGGGGTCGCCGGCGACGTCCCGCGCGCCCAGGAGCTTCGCGAGGCCGTGGCGGCCTGCGCGGACACCCCTCGGAGAAGCTTCAGCCTCGCCACCCTGACCGCGTCCGCGGGCCGTGTGCCCGAGGCGCTGAGCGCATTGCGCGCGGTGACCGAGCGGTCGGACTTCGCGGCACATCCGGAGCTGGCGGGGCCGGTGTTCTCGTCGCTGGCGATCGTCGCCGCGTATGCGGGTGATGCGGCCGATGCGATCGCCTGGGCACGCCGCGTCCCTCGGGACGAGTCGGCGACCGGCACGGTGCAGGTCACGGCCCGGCAGGCCCTCGCGCTCGGGTTGGCGATCAGCGGACGGGGGCGGGAGGCGGTGCGAGAGCTCGGCGCGCTGTCTCCGTCGCGGATCGCCCCGGAGCCCTTTGAGGCCGAGCTGCTGGCGACGCGCGGCGCGATCAAGGTGCGCTCCGGCGATCTCGCCGGGGGGGTCGACGATCTCGTCGCCGTCATCACCTGGGCCAGATCGGGTGCCACGGCGCGGAGCCTGCCGAACGCGCACAGCTCGCTGGCCGAGGCTGAATACCGCCTGGGCCGGTGGGACGATGGCAGCAATCACGCCGAGCTCGGGATTTTGCTGGCGCAGGACAGCCACCAGGTCTGGGAGCTTCCGTTCGCCCATGCGGTGGCGAGCCTCTTCCACGCGGGACGGGGCGAATGGTCGCCGGCCGCGGAGCAGGTCGCAGCGGCCCGTCGGGTCGCCAGCGCGGCGCCGCTACCCGTCAGCGGCCACTACGCACGCTACGCGGCCGCCAGCCTCGCCCGGGTTCGCGAGGACTGGAGCGGTGTCCTGGTCGTCCTCGAGGGCCCCGCCGAGAAGATGACGCCCAGCCCGGGGCCCGCGCTGCACCACCAGATGCGAGTCCTTGAAGCGGAGGCGCTGGTGCGCTCCGCGCGGCTCGACGAGGCGGCAGACGTCCTTGCTGCCCTCGCCGCCGCCGTGGCCGATGGGACGGGTGCCGTGATCGGTGTCGATGTGTGCCGCGTGCGCGGCGCGCTCGAGCACGCGCGCGGTGACCATGCCCACGCTCGTGCTGCCTTTGCCGCCGGTCAGGAGATTGCCGCCCGCGCCGGCTCTCCGCTGGCCGAAGCCGAGCTCGAGCTGGCGTTTGGTCGCTTCCTGCGCAGGACGGGACGACGCAGCACGGCCGCGGCGCGCCTGCAGACGGCGCGGTCGCTATTTGAGCGAATGCGGGCGCAGCCGTTCCTCGATGCGTGCGATGCCGAGCTCGCCGCCTGCGGCCTACGAACGCCGGCAGCGGGCGGCGACGGCTACGGTCTGAGCCCCCGCGAGCAGGCGGTGGCGCGGCTGGTCGCCGCGGGCAAATCCAATCGCGAGGTGGGGGAGGAGCTGTATCTGTCGACCAAGGCGATCGAATACCACCTGTCGAACATCTTCACCAAGCTCGGGGTCCACTCGCGCCATCAGCTCGCATCCCGCGTCGGGACCGGTTAGACGGCGACGAGGCTCGTGCTCACTGCCGGTCCGCTGCTGAGCGTCTGGTAGACGACGCAGTAGCGCTCGGTGAGCCGCTGCAGCGTCGCCAGCTGGGCCTCGTCCGCGTCAGTCTCCAGTTCGAACGCGAGCCGGATCGCGGAGAAGCCCACGGGGGCGTCTCGGTCCACCCCGAGCGTGCCGCGGAAGTCGAGGTCCCCCTCGGCGCGCACCTGCCCGTCGACCTCGATCCCGAGCGAGGTCGCGACCGCCCGGAGCGTCACGCCGGCGCAGGCGACGAGCGCCTCTAGGAGCATGTCGCCCGAGCACATCAGAGAGCCGTCGCCGCCCGTCGCCGGGTGCAGTCCGGCCTCGGCGATCGCCCGTCCGGTCTGCACCGAGCACGAGACGCCCTCGCCGAGGGCGCCGCTCGCCGTCAGCGTGATCCGGGCCGCGTCCGGATCCTCCATGTAGCGCTGCTTCAGTGGCGACTGCGCCGCCTGCAGTTGGTCCCGTTGCATACGCCGATGCTACCGGCCGCCGTACCACGGATATCAGGGGTCAGGGCGGCACGTCCGCCACCGGACGACCATTCTCGAGGTAGCGACACCGCGCCCTGCCGGCAGCAGCCGACACCCGGCGTCGGAGCGGCCCGCTCAAAAGCGCCAGCGCGTCTGTCAGTCCTGCCAATCGGTACTCCTCGATCTCCGCCTCCTGCAACCTGATCGCGCTCAGCTGACGGTCACTGAACTCCCCGCAGTCAAAGAGAAACCGAACGCCCCCCGGACGGGTGGCTTTTGGCCGCAGGAAGTCGACGCACACCAGCCGTCCTCGGGTTACCTGAATCCCGCACTCTTCGCGGGTCTCGCGCTGGCATGCCGCCCACGGCGACTCGCCTCCGGCCTCGATCTGGCCGCCGGGAATCGTCCAGCCCTTCTTGTAGCTCGGCTTCAGGATCAGCAGCCGCCCCTGCTGATCGAAGATGAGCGCGCCGGCCGAGGCCGGAATCCGCGGAACCTCGGAGAACGGTTCGTGAACGACGGGGGCGGGCATCCCTATGATCATCCCCGACGTCGCCGACGTACTCGCCGGCCGTCTTCGCGTTCTGCGGATTGGTGAGGCTGCGTTCAGCTGGCGAGGCGCACGAGCAGTTCATCAAGCAGAGCATTCTCTCCCGCGGTGAGGGGTGTCTGCCCGCGTCGCAGGCTGACCCGCAGGGCGTTGGCGGCGGCGGCGGTCTGAAACGGTTTCTCGGGCGGCGGATCGGTCGTGATGCTCGAAACGAGACTCTCGAGGACGTCGTCGAGCATCCCGAGGTCGCGGTGCTCATCCGGCATACCGATCAGCGTGAGCACCGCTCCCCGAGCCGAGGCCAGGATCAGATTGACCGCGCGTTCCTCGGTGACTCTGAACCGGGTGCCAATCCTGCGTCGTCGTTCGCGCCCATGCGAGATCACGCTGCGACCGAGGCGCTCGCCCTATCCGCGGACGGACCGGTCTCCTGGACCGCGCACGCCGACCTCGCTGAGGCAGCGGCCATTGCTCTTGCCCACGAAGGACGACTTGATGGCATCACCCCACCTCTGACCGCATCTCAAGCCCTCGATTTCACGGCGGTCGCGCAGCTCTCGTCCCCAGTCACCGGCTCCCGGATCACCCGGACCACGACCAGTGACACGACTTTCGCGCGACGCTGCGGTCACGCGGGGCCCCCCGAGGCTCAAGTCGACATGACACTGTCCATCTTCGCCGCCAGTCGCGGCGGCGAGTTCGCCGCCGTCGATCCAACGCTCGAACAGCTTCTCGGCCGAACCCCCCCGGTCACCGCGCGACGTCCTCGCCGCCGACCAATAGGCCCGGTGCAGCGACGAGGACAACCGGGCAGGGAGCGGCGCCCACCACGACCGTCGTGACCTGGCGCGGTGATGGGTTGGCGGCCGGGGTAGGCTTGGTCCTGGGATGAGGTTGTGGTGTCAGCGCGTGCTGAGACGTCGCGGCGTGGCCGGCGTCTTCATGGTCCTGCTTGGACTGGCGGGGTGTGGGACTTCGGGGCAGCCGCGCCGAACTGCCCCCGAGCATCGGACTGGCGTTGCCACGACCTACGTGATCTGCAAGCCCGGCGCCCGCGAGGCGATCGCCCGCCAGCTGGGGATCGGCGCCGGGACGCTCGTCGAGCACCAGGGCACCGGCAATAACGACGAGCCCCAATGCACGTTCGCCGCTCGGCATCCGCGGCGGTCGCTGATCGTCAACGTCGACTCCTCACCCCAGCCCTACGCCCGGCTGGAGCGCACCGTCGACGAAGCGGCCCAGATCTTCACCGCCAAGCGCGCGTCGCCAGCGCCCCAGAACGTCGCGCATCTCGGGCTGGTCGCAGCCTGGCTGCCGGCCTCCTCGGAGCTCTTGACCACCGACACCCGGCGGCTGATCACGGTCACCATCAAGTGGGCTGGCGCGTCGCAGCGGGGCCGGCTGACCCTGGCGACAGTGGCCGCGCGCCCCTATCTGGTTCGCTTCAATAGCCGGGCGCTTCAGCAGACCGAGCTCTGAGCGCGCCGCTGCGGAAGAACACCGGGCGCAGCTCCTACTGCGTTGTGCAACCGCGCGGCTGTGATGTGCTCGGGGTAGTGTTGGCTGAACGTCATGGGCATGCGACGGACGCTGGTGGTGATCGAGCCCGGCCGCGGTGGTGACGCCGCGGTTGATGAAGCTCGCGCCGGCGACGCCCCGATCGCGTCTGAGCTCACCCTGGTGGGCGTCGCGCCCCAAGCCTCGGGTCCGCGCTGCGGCACGTCGATCCTGGACTACAACGCGGCGATCGTCGACGCCGTCGCGGATGACATCACGCGCGCCCGCGACCGGCTGATATTCGCCGGGGTCCGCCCGTCGTGTCGCCTCCTGATCGAAGGGCGTGGCCCAACGCTTGAGGAGTTCGTCGCCTCAGAACAGTTCGACCTCATCCTGCTGCCATCGCGTGGTCGGCGTGCGGGCCGCGGTCGTCACGCCGCGGCCCAGCGCCTGAGAACTGACACCTCGGCCGAGGTGCGGCTCGTGGTCGCCCGTCCCTGACGTCGCGACCCCACCGTGAGCCAGGCTCTGGCCGGCGCCGGCCAACAGCCCCGCGTGGGGCGGAGGCTGCCAAGGTTTGGTTACGCTTGCCGCCAATGGCGAGGTTGACTCACCGCGACGGTCAGCTGGTCCTGAGCCTGAGCGCGATCGAGAAGGTGGCCGCACTCAACGGCGACGTGCGCGCGCCGCTGACCAAGGTCCGTGCGATCCGGTTGGTGAAGCCGTGGACGGAGCTCCGCGGTCTGCGGTCTCCCGGCACCGCGATCCCGACGGCGCTGGCCTACGGGACGTTCCGCTGGCGCGGCAACAGGGACTTTGCTGCGATCCGGGGCGGCAACCGGGTGCTGGAGGTTCGGCTGGCGCAGGGCCAGTCGTTCGCCCGCTTGCTGGTGACCGAGTCCAGCCCCCGCGCCACCCGACGGAGGCTCTGGTGCGCAAGCACGCTGGCGCGCTCGCGTGCCCTGTTCGCCCTAGACCGCTGAGCGACAAAGCTGCCCGACCGCCTGGCTTCGCTCACCACCGCCCCGGCCCAAGCCTGATCAGTACTCTGTTCGCCGACTCGAGGTGAGCGCTTGGCGTCGGGCGAGCCAGCGTTGGGCGAGGAGCGTCGCGGAGCCCGACAACACCAGCAGGCAGACATTGACCGCCAGGACGATGAGCGCCCCTCCCGCGCCCGTGGTTTCCCCGGCCCCGAGAGCGACTCCCCAGTAGGCCGAGGCAGGGATGGTCGTCACCGAGATCGCGACCCCAACGGCCGCGCTCGCATGGGTTTCGAATGAGAGCATCGCGGCGATCCCGGCCGCGAGGGCGATCAGGACGGTCGAGTAGTCGGTGTGCGTGAGGTTGCCGACGGCAGCGTGCCCGACGACGAAGTCGGTCCCGAGGATCCCCGTGGCCCGCAACAGCAGCGTCAACAGCGTCGCGACCACGCCCGCCAGGGCCAAGCCGGTGAGCAGCGTGAACGCGGCATGGCGAGCCAGGCGCGATCGGCGTCCAACCAGGCCGACACACAGCGAGCACAGCGGCAGCAGATCAGGACTGACGGCCATCGCGCCGACGATCAGAATCTGGTTTGCGGTGATCACTCCGAGCGCGGCGATCACGCCGGCCACGCCCATCAACACGTGATAACGCGCCAGCGGTCGCGCGTGAGACCGCGCTTGGCCGAGGACCTCAACCCAAGCGAACCCGTCGCGCGCCGTCCGGTCGACCGCAGCGCCCAACGGGGCCACGACCTGCGGTCGACTGAGGATGAACTCATCCGGCGAGATCTCGAGACCCTCGAGCGACGCCACCACCCCGTCCGCCGCGGTATCGACCAGGTCGGCCTCAAACACGACGCCTCCCGACGCCAAGACCGGCGCTCTGGTCAACCCGATCAAGCCGCCCGTGGACACCAACGCCCGCTCGAAGACATCAGCACGCTCGCCGCTTACGATCACACGCAGACGAAGCACTAGACCCCAAAGCTTTCCACGCCGACCGGCATCCGCAGCTCGAGGGTCGGCGGCGAGGCGCCGGTCCCGGCTTGCCGCCGGTGGTTTCCTCGCCGCCGCCGCTCCGACCCGGACGCTTTGCGCGAGGACCCGCACTGGAAGAGTCCAGCCTTAACGGCCGATCGCTTGCGGAAAATTGAAGTAATGGTCGGGATCGACGCGCTGGCGAGTCGCCTGAAGGCGCGGCAGGTTCTCTGCGTAGTAGGCCCGCGCCCAGCCCTCCAAGGTCGGGTCGATGTAATTCTGGTAGGCCTCGCCGGACACATACGGGCGCATCTTGCTCCACGCTTGGTCGATCCACGCCGCGCTGCTGCCGTTGCCGTAGTACTGAATGCAAAACAACTGCTTGCGATGGGCAAACGC
This sequence comes from uncultured Solirubrobacteraceae bacterium, assembly GCA_963731395.1. Lineage (GTDB taxonomy): Bacteria > Actinomycetota > Thermoleophilia > Solirubrobacterales > Solirubrobacteraceae > Palsa-465. Next base: position 950,090 of record CAVSVH010000016.1, on the reverse strand, counting down.
CGTCGCGGTCGGAGCCACTCGGTTCACTGCGCCGCCGTATGAGTCGCACACCAGGTGGCCTGTGCCGGGCGCCTCAGTTGCGGCCACCATCGCCGACCGCCCGGCGCTCGGTAGTGGCGTGGCTATGTAGTCTGATTTGGCGTTGAAGGTGTTACGCGGCAGCGTCCCTCCTGGGGCGGCTCCGACCGTGTGGCAGGCGGTGACCGTCTTTCCCGCGCACCCGGCGAGCAGCAGCTGCAGCTGCAGGTAGGGCATGTCGAACTTGCTGCTCAGCACCGCCCCCGGCACCGCGAGCAGCGGCCTCAACAATCCCGGAAGCTCGGCGGACGAGCCGAGGTACTGTCCGTTTGTGTTGATCGAGGGAGGGCTGCCGGAGTTCAGATGCAGGATCGATGTGATCTCGTCGATGGTGTGCGGTGCCCACGACTGCCAGGCGTCGATTGCGTCGCTCGCAGACGACCACGGCCAGGTGACATTGAAGTAGGCGGCGCTGGAGGGCAGTGGATGAGTGGTGAAGATGAACTCTGTGACCACCCCAAAATTGCCGCCGCCGCCGCCCCTCAGCGCCCACAGGAGGTCACTATCGGTGTGATCATTGACGGTCCGCAGTCGACCTTCAGCGGTCACGATGTTGGCACCGATAAGGCTATCGGCGGTCAGCCCGAAATACCTTCCGGCTAGACCGAAGCCGCCCCCCAGTGTGACCCCGGAGACGCCCACCGATGGGCATGACCCTGCCGGCAGCGTCGCGCCGGCCTTGGCGAGCTCGTTGTACACGTCAATCAGCTGCGCGCCGGCCCCGACGGTCGCTGTCCGAGATTGACTGTCAAGGCTGATCGAGTTCAGCTCGCGCAGGTCAAGCACGACGCCATCCGACAGCGTCGAGTACCCGGCGTAGCTGTGACCACCTGAGCGGGCGCGGACCGGCACGCCGTGTTCAACCGTGAAGCGCAGGGCGTTCCGGACATCGACCGCGTCGACGGGACGGGCGACCGCGGTCGGGAGAAGATCATCAAAACGTGGGTTGTAGACACGGGCAGCGGCGGCATAGCCGGGCCGTCCTCGCTCGAACACATGGCCGCGGATCGCCCCTTGAAGAGTATGGACAGTGGACTGAGTAGCGGAGGTGATATGTGTGGTGGTACTCGCAGGTGTGGTGGTGTGTACGGTCTTCGACTTTGATCCGCCACAGCCGGAGATCAACGCCGCCCCGGCGCCGCCCACACCGACGAGGAACGCACGCCGGTTCAGGGTGTTGGTACCGGGCCCATCCGGGGTCGCGCGCATGTCGCGAGCCAGACTACTGAGTCCCCGGCCAGGGCTCGGGAGCTCAAACCCGAGGGTATGGTCACACAGCCGCGCAACTCGAAAGTCATCAACGTCAAAGACTCGGCCGATGATCGCCTCGCAGCAGGCCCAACGCCTTCGCCACCGTCGCGTGAAGAACGATCATTGGCCGTCCAGGCGGCGGATCATCACCGAAACGATCGCGTTAGCCGTCGCGCCAGCGCCCGGGCGAGCGCTCGGGCGACGGAGGTACTCATCAGACGCCGCCGCCGCCTCAATTGCTCAGCCACGCTTGCGATCGCTCGCGGGCGTCCGGCAGGAGTTTCGAGGAGTCACGCAAGCAGGACAGACGCCACCCCGCGCGCCGCGGCCTGGCGGATGGACGAAGGACCGGGCGAGGTCATCGGCCAAGTTGGCCGGCTTCTGACTCCTGTCATCGCGAGCTCCGGGGCGGCGGTCGGCGCCGATTTCATGCCAGGTGCGGTGACGAAGGAGGGCTGACCGATCGCCGGCCCGGCTACGCCTGAGCCGGTGCGGAAGCGTCGGAGCCGTCAAAATCGGGCAGGCGCGACCCCTCCGGCAGGTCAGCTCCCACGCCCGGCGGCGACAAGATTGCCGGGACCGTTGCGGCGTCGCCGTGGTGAACGAGCGCTCGTGGGAGTCGACGTTGGCGGTGCAACGGAACCAGGCGTGATGCGGTCAGGCGCGTGATGGCTGTCCGGAAGTCACGTGGAATTTCAGCGACGCCCAAACTGTGGGTGTTAGGGTCCGCGGCGTGATGCGCAGCGCCGGGGGACATGACAGCAGTAAGCGCGTCAACCGGCGAGCGAGCGTGGCCAGACTCGTCGGCGCTCTCGGGGCGCGCTCGGAGATCGGCTGATGGTGCTCGAGGGGCCTCAGCTCGCGTCCCCGGCTTCGCCGCTCAACCAGATTCTGAGCCATGGCATGGAGAATCACGCGGATGAGACCGTGATGGTGTCGATCGTGCGATCGATGACCTGGCGTGACGTCGAGCGCGAGAGCTCGGCGCTTGCCGGCAGTTACCGCCGGATGGGACTGGGGGAGGGGGATCGGATCGCGTCGCTTATGCCCAACCGGATCGATCTCGTCGTTCATTACCTCGCGTGCTTCAAGGCGGGGCTCGTGGCGACGCCCTTGAACTACCGATACACGCACCGTGAGATCGATCACGCGCTCGAGGTCAGCGGCGCCGCGGCGTTGCTCGCCCACGTGGAGCGCGTCGCGGATGTCGCCGCGAGCGCCCTCGCGGCAGATCTTCGGTGCGGGATCATCGCCTACCGAGACGAGACCGCCGACCACGTGGTGAGCTGGCACCACCGCTTCGGGAGACTGGTGGAGAGCGAGCCGCTCGTGTTTGACCCGTCTCCGGACCCGTCGATCCCGGCGGCGATCTTTTTCACCTCGGGGAGCACCGGCCCGGCGAAGGGGGTGACCCACACGCGCGAGTCGCTGCGCTGGATGATCGCGAGCGCCGCCGCGGCGTTGGAGCTCACCGACCAAGACGAGTTTTTGCCCGGCTCCTCGATGTCGCATCTCGGCTCGTTTCTGTGGACGCTGAGCACGCTCTCGGTCGGCGGCCGGGTGGTGGTCGCGCGGACCACTGACGCCCACGAGCTGCTGCCGCTGTTGCGCCAGACCCAGCCAACGGTGCTGGCGATGATTCCGGCCGCGTTGACGGCGCTGGTCCGCGATCACGAGCTGCGGCCCGACGACTTCGCGTCGCTGCGCGTCTGCCGCGCGGGCTCGGACAAGGTTTCGACCGAGCTGTTGACGGAGTTCGCGGACGCCGCCGGCTTTTCCATCTCCGAGGGCTACGGAATGACCGAGGTCGGGCTGGCGACCCTCAACCCGCCCGCCGGGGTCAACAAGCAAGGATCGATCGGCCCCCCGATCAGCGGGTTTGACATCACGCTCCGCGACGAAAACGGCAACGCCGTCGCCCCCGGGTCGGTCGGCCGCATCTTCATCCGGACGCGCAGCCGGATGGTCGGCTACTGGAACGATGCCCACGCCACCAGCCAGGTCGTCTCTGGCGAGTGGCTCGATTCCGGCGACCTGGCCCACGCCGACGAAGACGGTTATCTGTGGTTCTTCGGGCGAAAGAAGCAGATCATCGTCCACGACGGTTCCAACGTCAGCCCCCTCGAGGTCGAAGGGGCCCTGCTTGAGCACCCCGCGATCGGGCTTGCCGGCGTGGTCGGCGTCCACGACGTCGTGCACGGGGAGACGGTGCGCGCCTACCTCACCCTCCGCGACGGCGCGGCCCGCCCCTCCAGCGCCGACCTGATCGTGTTCTGCCGGGACCGGGTCGGCTATAAGGCGGCCGAAGAGGTCATCTTCCTTGACGACATGCCGCTCAATCCGACCGGAAAGATCGACCGGGTCGCTCTCAAGCAAATGGCAGAGGACCACCTCCACCCACACGGTCTCCAGCCGGGGTAGTAGCTTCAACGCCCCAGACGATCACGCCAGCATCTGACGCACTCGCGGCTGCGCCCCCCAGCGAGCCGGCGATGCCCTTGCCCGTGTGGCGGCCCCGCGGCTGACGATCGCGTGCGCCTGTCTGACCCGGATGGAGCGGACAATTCCGTCGGCGACCAACCGGCCGTCCGGGCGCGGCGCGACGCCGGTCTACAGAACTTGCGCGCGAGCCCCGGCGGCGGACGCCTCATATCAACGCGAAGCACGCGCCAGGACAGCTCACCGCTCGCGCGTGCTTAGCCGCGACTGCGCTCGCCCGTTGTGCGGGCGGCCGAGGACGACCGCTGCGGGGACGCGGGGCGCGTCCGTTGGCGGCGGCACGGCCTGAGCGCAAAAGCGCGGTCCGGCGCGTCATCGACGACGGATGCCCTCGAGTCCCGTGTGAGCAGGGGGCATGCCGTCGATATGCGGCGGTCTTAGCTGAGAGCGTCGGCGCAGGCGGCCAAATCGGCGTAGAGCCGTCGTCGCTGTTCGGAGTCAAAGGTGGCGAGCATCCGCTCCTGCACGGTGGCGACGGCCGCGGAGGCGCCGACGAGGCGCTTGGCGCCGGTGTCGGTGAGGGTGAAGTGCTCGTGGCGGCCGGCGCCGTCGCTTTGGACGAGGTCGGCGCTTCGCAGCGTGCCTAGGAGCTGGTGCATTGCCTGACGAGAGACGAACGTGCCGCGTGCGAGTGTGGCGTTCGTGAGCCCGGGTCTGTGGGCGAGCTGTTCCAGACACGAGTATTGAGGGACGGTCAGATCGTGGTCTTGCAGGGCTGCGTCCATCGCGGTCCGCAGGGCGGCCGTGGTGCGTTTGAGCACGTAGCCAACGGCCGTATCGAGATCGACTTGACTCACGTCAACATCTTGACATATCCTGGTCGTCAAGACATTGACAAGCGAAGAGGAGAGTTTCCGATGCCCGTTGGTCCTGACTTCATCTCTCTGCAGGTCCGCGATCTCGACACCGCCACCGCGTTTTACGAGGACCGTGTCGGCCTGTGCCGTGCGCCTGCCTCACCGCCTGGCGCCGTGGTGTTCGCCGGCGAACCGATCCCGTTCGCCGTCCGCGAGCCGCTGCCCGACACCGATCTTGACTCCGGTCAGCCCGGCCTCGGCATCGCGCTCTGGCTCAAGGTCGATGACGCCCAGGCGTTGCATGACCAGCTCGCCGGGCGAGGGGTCACGATCTTGACCGACCCGTTTGACGGCCCGTTCGGTCGCACCTTTGCTCTCCGGGATCCCGACGGCTACGCGGTGACGATCCACGATGGCGCCTGAATGGCGATCACCTTTCATCCGCTCGGCCAGTTCTCGCTGACCGCGGCGGCCGCCTTTGCCGAAGATTTTCCCGGCACCCGGGCTGAGGGACCACCGAAGGCGCTGCGCTACGCCTGGGCGGTCGACGGCGACTGGCGCACCGTGCAGGTCACGGTGCGCCAGGACGATGAGGCGATCCATGCCGAGTTCGGCGATCAGCCACCGGCAAAGCTCGCCCGTCAGGCAGCACGCGACCTTGAGCGGATCCTCTCGCTCGACGTTGATGGGACCGACTTCGCTGCCCTCGGCGAACACGACGATGTTGTCAGAGCGCTGCAGCGACGGTTTCCTGGACTGCGGCCGGTTTTGTTCTACACCCCATATGAGGCCGCAGCCTGGGCGATCATCGGGCAACGGATCCGGATGACGCAGGCCGCCACAATCAAGGAGCGTCTGAGTGATGAGCTCGGCACATCCGGGGCGTTTCCCGCGCCGGCACGGCTCGCTCAGCTCTCCGCACCCCAGCCGGGGCTGACTGACCGCAAGATCGGTCAGCTCCGCGCGCTTGCGACCGCTGCCGAGGACGGCGCGCTCACGCGTGAGCGCCTTCGGGCCATGACCCACGAGGACGGGCTTGAGCACCTTCAACAGCTGCCGGGCATAGGACCGTTCTCCGCCGAACTCATCCTCATCCGCGGTGGCGGCAACCCCGACGCCTTGCCTGACCACGACACACGGCTCGATGACGCCATCCGGTCCGCCTACAGCACATCCGACGACACGGCGATCCACCAGATCACCGAATCGTGGCGCCCCTACCGGGCCTGGGTAGCGCTCCTCCTGCGAGCGTGGCGCGAGGCCGAGACGGGCGAGATCGCCCGGGGCCGACGCAGCACAACGCGCTTGCAACCCCCAAACCCAACATGAGCAAAGGCACCCAGCCCGACTTCTGCTCACACGCAGGACCGGGCACGTCATCACCGACCCGGCGCACGACGGGTACGTGGACGTCCTCCTGATCGCCAGAAGCAGAAGCCGCTGGGCGACCTCGACTGCGTCGACAAGTGACCTGCTTTCACGCATAGGCGGCCGCGTCGACGGTCGAGCCGCGGGCCGGCCTCACTTCTGCTCTGGGCCGACCGCTACTCGGAGCAGCAGTGCCGTCGCCGTGGCTGCTCGGGCGACATTCGCTCGGTTTCGCGCGTTGCGGAACCACGGTTCGATTCGCGCTCAGCCTTGCGCCACGCCGGAAGCGATTTCAGCGTGTCTAGGGACTGCCTGCGGTTCGCGCGGATGGGAAGATGTTCCGGTGATCGCGCGTCGGTGGACAGCTCTGGCTGAAGGTTCTGAGCAGGCCGACGCCTACGTGGCGCACTTCGAAGGCATGGTCAGGCCGCATCTGGAGAGCACCCGAGGGTTTCTCGGCGCGGCCGTCGAGCGCGTCAAAGCCGATGGTGGGATCGAGATCGTGGTCGTCACACGCTGGGAGTCGATGGACGCGATCAAGGCGTTCGCCGGCGAGGACATTGATCTCGCCGTCGTCGAGCCTGAGGCTCGCGCGGTCCTGTCCCGCTTTGATGACCGCGTCCGGCACATCGAGCTTGCCGACGGCCAGGCGTTCGGCCACCTTGAGGTGATTGACATTCCTGCGGAGGCCGCAGGACATACACCGTGGTTCAACGAGACGCTCACATCGGTCAACGCAGCAGTCATCCGGCTCGGGGTGGTCGACGGCGACTTTCACTGGCACAAGCATGACGACCAAGACGAGTTCTTTCTCGTCCTCGACGGCGAGCTTCTGATCGACATCGAGGGCTCGGACCCGATTACGCTCGGCCAGCACCAGGGGTGCAGCGTGCCGAAGGGGGTGGTTCATCGAACGCGAGCGCCTCGGCGAACGACAATCGTGATGGTCGAGGCCTCGGGGGTCATGCCGGTTGGGGACTGAACGGTTTCTCGTGATCTCGGTTTGACCGGGAGCGCTTCCCGGATGTCAGCACCGTCCCTAGTCGAAGTCCCGCGCGCTACCGGATCCACGAATCACCGGCCACCTCGGGCCGACAGATTCGGCGGGCGACCCACTGCTGCTCTACGTCGGCGACCCGCTGAAGCGGAAGCTGGGGCTCGTGGCTGGTCGGGCGACTGAGCGGAAGCCACGGCTGAGCGCCGCAGACTGCCGCTTCGACCCGGCCGCTAGCAGCCGACCTGCTAGCAGACGGACCGAAACGTACTCGGATCCCGCGCGGGGCGGGGCCGCGCTCGCGACGCGGGCGAATGCTCGTGCTGATGTCGAAGCAGATCTTCGAAAGGGACCCGAATGGTCTCGCCGGCGGGGAGGGGTCGGCTCGGCGGAATTTTTAGCGGATGCCTGCGCGTTGGGCTTGGCCTGGAGAATTGGCCGGTGCGGGGTGTGTTGCCGACCGGCGCCAGATCGGCACGGCGGCTACGGCGCCCGCGAGGGATGCGATGACCAGCGAGGTGGCGCAGCCCCAGGCCGGCGGTTTCGTGGTCATCACGAACATCACCCCGAGCATTAGCATCCACTCCATCGCTCTGGCCGTCCAGGCGAGCGGGTCGCGCATTAGGCGGCGCGCCCGCTCGGAGAGGTCGTGACCTTGCAGCTCGTGCTTGAGTGCGCGTCCGCGGCTTGCTTCCACCCCGGAGCCGAGCAGGATGATCGTCGCCAGACCGACCAGCCCGGCGACGATCCACGGTGTCGACCAGCTCCAGGCGCTTTGGGTCATGTAGGCACCGCTGGCGAGGAGGCCCAGGGTGGCGGGGGCGAATATGCGGACGACCTTTTCGATCATCGTTCCCCACCGGGCGACTTCGGCCGGGCTCGTGGCGGCGCGCAGGCGTAGTGCGGCGTAGCCAGAAAGAGCTGCGGCCGCACCCGCTGCGACCAGTGAGACGAGATGAAAGAACAGAGCGATCGAGTAGCCGTAGCTGTTCATAGCGGTTCTCCTTCCTGTTGCACAGTTCCGTATGGGGTGGGCGCAGCTCCGGCGGGTGGGAGCTGCGCCCCGTGACGAGACGGGGGGCCGGCTGACTTTGTTTGGCGTCTGTGAGCGCCTGATCGGCTGAGGCGCTCAGCCCGCGGCGACGGGAACGGCTCCGGCGTCGGCGGCCTCGTCGATGCTGGCCGCCTTTGAGTGTTCGCGGCTGTCGCGCGAGGAGATCAGCACGGCGGCGAGGACCGCTCCGGCGACGGCGAAGCCGGCGCCGACGAGGAACGCCTGGTCAAACCCGTTGGTCAGCGCCACGGAGGCGCTGTGGACGCCGGCGTGCAACTGGCTTTGGGTGCGGCTGTTGGCGATCGTGGCGAGGATCGCTAGTCCGAGCGCCCCGCCGATTTGCTGGGAGGTGTTGATCAGACCGGAGGCCAGGCCCGCCTCGTGTGGCTCGGTTCCGGTCACGGCGGCGATCGTTACGGACACGAACGCGAACCCGAACCCCAGGGCCGCCAGGAGCGACGGGCCGAGCACGTCGGCGGCGAACGAGCCGCCGCTGCCGGGCACCTGGGAGAACCAGAGCAGGCCGCCGGCGACCAGCAGCAGCCCGGCGATCAGCGTCGGCTTGAACCCGATCCGGGTGACCAGCTGGGACGCGAGTCCGGCCGAGATGATGATTCCGACCGCCAGCGGCAGGTACGAGATTCCCGTCTTGATCGGCGAGTAGTGCAGGACGTTCTGGAGGTACAGGGAGATGAAGAAGAACATCGAGAACAGCGACATACCGAGCAGCAGGCCGACGATGTCCGCGCCACGCAAGGTGCGCAGGCGGAAGATGGAGAACGGCATCAGCGGCTGTCGCTGCCGGGACTCGATCAGCACGAAGGCGATCAGCAGCACGAACGCACCGGCGATCAGCAGGAGCGTCTCCGACGATCCCCAGCCGACATTGACGGCGTTGACGATCGCGTAGACGAGCAGCGACAGGCCCGCGGTGACGGTGACCGCGCCGGGCAGATCAAACGTGTTGGTGTCGTCGTCGGCGCGGCTCTCGATCAGCGTCCGGGGCGCCAGCGCTGCCGCCGCGAGGCCGATCGGGACGTTGACAAACAGAACCCAGCGCCAGTTCAGGCCGCTGGTCAGGATGCCGCCGAGCAGCACGCCGGCCGCGCCCCCGGCGCCGGCGACGGCTCCCCAGATGCCGAGCGCTCGGTTGCGCTCGGCGCCCTCGGCGAAGGTGGTAGTGATGATCGACAGCGCGGCCGGTGAGACGATTGCGGCTCCCAGGCCCTGCATGGCGCGGGTGGCGATCAGCCATCCCTCTGATTGCGCCAGTCCACCGGCGAGTGAGGCGAGCGAGAAGACGACCAGGCCGACCATGAACATCCGCCGGCGTCCGAGCAGGTCGGCCATCCGACCGCCGAGCAGCAGGAAGCCTCCGAAGGCAAGCGCGTAGGCGTTGACGACCCACGACAGGTCAGTGCGCGCGAAGTGCAGTGCCTGCCCGATGGACGGCAGCGCGACGTTGACGATCGAAGCGTCGATCACGACCACGAACTGCACCATCGCCAGCAGCACGAGCGCGAGATTCTTCCCACGGGGCGTGTACGCGGTCATCGGCTCATCCCCAGCATCCGGCCCAGGCCCGACAGCGACGCGAACGCAAATCGCTGCACGCGCGAGGTTCGGATCGCGGTCGGGTGGGCTTTGAACAGCATCGCTGCGTAGATCGCCTGACGCGGACTGTGAGGCGTTCCGGCGCCCATCCTCCCGGTCGAGGTCAGCGACGCCATGTCGCGAAAGAACCCCTCGTAGTCGAGAGCGGGGCGGTGGCGATTGATGAACCTCACCGGCTCATCGTGAGTGTTTCGCAGGGTGTGCCGGTGACCGGGAGCCGCTGCGGCGCGCTCTCCGGGACCATACGTACGCCAGGTGCCGTCGAGCTTCACGTCAAGTCGGCCCTCGACGATCTCAAAGCTGTCTTCAGCATTGCCGTGCACGTGCACCGGGGGGCTGGGTTGGTGGGGACCGAGCCAGCTATTTGCCTCAAGAACTTCACCATCGGTGTCCGCGCCGTTGCGCACGATCTCCCAGCACATATCCTGGCCCGGGCGAAAGTCGATGCGCCGAGTCACGGTAGGGCGGCATGCAGGGTCAAGAGAAGCAGTAGTCACAGGGGGCTCCATTCGGTCATTGGTTCTTTATTGGTCATGTCCGGTCTAACCGGGGTCGTCGTCGACGATCAGGATTCGTGTGCGCATCGCTTCCTCCTCGGGTTGATGTAGTGAGACCTTCACGTGCCGCTCATCGTCGTCGTCGCCCGGATGAGCTCGCATCGCATCGTTCAGATGATTCGGGCCCGTAACGCGGTGACCGTGTCCGCGTACTCGCTCGCTGCGGCCTCTCTTGGTCCAGGCGCGGGGAGGTACGCCGCGAAGCGCGCGCGCTCTCACTCTTCGCGACCTACATTGCGGCACTTGACCAGGAGCAGACGGCGGCCGCGATGTACGCCGAATCGATCAGCGAGCTCGAGCGATGGCTGCCGGGCTCGGACCCGGATCGAGGGTCTGAGCCCCGCGCGAGGTGCGGCTGCTGGCGACCCGGGTCAGCGCTTGCGCGAGGAGGGCGAGAGCAGGCCGAGCTCGCGCGCTCGCTTCACAGCGTCCGCGCGGCTGTGCACGCCGAGCTTGGCGTACACGTTGCGCAAGTGGGTCCTGATCGTGCTCAGCGACACGAACAGCTCCGCCGCGATCTCGGGGCCCCGGAGGTTGGTCGGCAGGTAGCGCAGCACGCGCAGCTCGCTCTCGGAGAGGGGTTCCTCGAGCGGCGCGGCGTCCTGCGGGCGCGCTGCCAGCGTCCTTCCCGACAGCAGGTTCAGGATCTCGGCGATCAGCGAGGCGTGAGTGGTCCGAAGTCGCGCCTGGCGCTGCAGCAGCTCCGCCGTCGGGTAGAGCAGGAACGGAAGCAGCAGCCCGTCGGGCTCGGCGACGTCGAGCGCGCGCTCGAGCGCGCGCGACGCCGCTCCGGGATCGCCAAGCGCGTCGCGCGCGATCGCCTCCAGCAGCAACGCCTCGATTTCCCACACCGACGCCTCGACCGGGGTCGAGTCGTCGAGGAGGGGTGCGAGGGCGTCCGCGGCGGCCTCGGGATCGTCGCGGGCTAATTTCAGAGCCGCGAGTACGACCCGCATCTGGCTCGTTTCGCGAACCTGTTCGTCCATCTCCGCGAGGGCTCGCTCCACGCGTTCGGTCTCGCCCACGCGGACGAGCATCCGGAGCTTGAGCGCCTGCACGCGCGCCGTGAACATGTGCGGCATGACGAGCAGCCCCTCCATCCGCTCGGCATCCCGATAGGCTGCAGCCGCCTCCGCGTGCCGGCCACGCGCGCCCTCCAACAACGCCCGTGTCGCGTACAGCATCAGCGCCGGGGTCGGTTGGGTGTCGCGCTCGAGGACGCGTTCGCCCAGGTCCAGCCACAACTCTGCCTCTCGGAGCCGCCCGCGCCAGACCGTCGCGTGGACGAGCACGACGTAGGCGGTCGCGGCCGCTGGTGCGGTCTCCTCCCAACCGTGCTTGCGGGCCAGCTCGATCGCCTGCGTGGCGTGCTGCTCCGCCGTCGCCAGAGAGTGGCGAAAGGAGCTCAGGAGCGCCCAGTTTGCCAGCGCTTGGAGTTCGAGCATCGGTTTGGAGATCCGCCGGGCCTCTTCCAGTCCCTGCTCGAGGTGGCGCTCGGCGTCCTCCAGTCGACCGGCCCACGTCTCGGCGATCCCGAGGTCGGTCAACACGCTTGTGCGCACCTCCTCGCCGAGACCAAATTCCGTGGCCTCGGTTGAGGCGAGCAGTCGCTGCGCCTCCTCGGCAACGGCCCGAAGGTCGTTGCGCGCCCGAGCGAGCGACAGTCGCTGGATCCCGAGCGAGATCGTAAAGCGCCCGCGACGGTCTTCGAGCACCGACGCCGCCATCCCCGTCGCGCGCTTCAGGTACCACTCAGACTCATGCAAGGACCCCGCCGCCCGCTTGTCGCCCCCGGCGAGCACCACCAGCTCGGGATCCGCTGCGACCACGCCGGCGGGAAACCCAGACCAAAGCTCGTGGCGGGTGGCGAGCCGTCCATCGAAGTACAACCCGAACCAATTGTCCGCAAGCAGCCGCGCCGCCAAGCCCCAGTTCTCGGCCGCCTGCGCGTGGCGAATCGCCTCGACCGGATACCCGTGTTCGGCCCACCACTCGGCGGCGATCGTGTGCAGGCCGGGCACCTCCCGCGGGGCGGTCCGCCGCAGCTCGAGCGCGAGCAGGTCCCCAAACAGGTGGTGGTAGCGAAACCAGGTTCGCTCCGGATCCACAGCGACCACGAACGCGCCCGCGTCCTCGAGCCCGGCAAGAATCCCGTAGGAGCCCGAGCTTCCCGTCAGCCGGTCAGCGAGCGGTCCGCTGATCCGCTCCAGCAGCGAGGTTCGCAACAGCAGCTGCCTCACTTCCGCCGGCTGGCGCTCGAGCACCTCCGCCAGCAGGTAGTCGGCCACGGCGCGCTCACGGCCCGAGAAACTGACCGCGTAGCGCTCGGGATCCGGGTGGCGGGCGAGCGACAATGCCACCAGTCGCAGGCCCGCCGCCCAGCCTTCGGTCCTCGCGACCAGCGACTCGAGCGTGCCATCGGACAGCCGCACCCCCGCCGCCTCCAGCAGCGCGCGCGACTCCTCGAGCGTGAAGCGAAGGTCCTCGCCCCGGATCTCGGTCAGCTCCCCCGCCACACGCAAGCGGTGCAGCCCGAGGCGCAGATCGTGGCGTGTCAACAGCACGAATCGCAGCTCCGGCGGCGCGGACCCGAGCAGCAGCTCCATGTGGCGGATGGCCTGGTCCGCCTGGAGCTCGTGCAGGTCGTCGATCACCAACCACAACGGCTCCCGGAGCGAGCTCAGGTCTTCGAGTAACCGTCCGACGACGCTCGCGCCGTCCAGATGAGGGGCGGCCGTCAGCTCCCGCACCCGCTCCGATCCGGCACCGGTCTGGCGCAGCGAGTCGAGAACGGAGAGCCAGAACACCTGCGGATCGTGCTCCTGACGCCCCACCGACACCCACGCCGTGCGCTCGCTCAGACCCGCCGCCGCGATCCAGGAGCGCAGCAGGAACGTCTTCCCGCTTCCCGCCGGCGCCGACACATGCACCACACGCTCCCCGGTGTTGAGCAGCTCGAACAGGCCGGGCCGCGGGATCAACCACGCCCTCACACCGGAGTCGGCGTGTTCGACGGCTACTCCCGCGTCGGCCACGACACAACATGGTTGCACCCCCGTCGAGGGCTCAACCGGACCCCCGGATTCGTCCGAACAAGACGATGCGCGCTCATCCTCCGGACGGCGACTCTGATCGCATGTCAGCCAACAAGAACGCGACCAGCGGTCGCGCGCCGCGGCGCTACGAGATCCGCGTCCGCGGGCCGGTCGGCCTGACGATGATGCAAGCGTTCCCGACGCTGGCCCTGAGCCGAAGCGGTCACGACACGCTGCTCACCGGCTCGCTCCCCGACCAGTCCGCCCTGTACGGCGTCATCCACCAGCTCGAGGCGCTCGGCCTAGAGCTGCTGGAGATCCGCTGTCTGCCGATCGTCCCGCGATCGAGCGCTTGTGACAGGCGCTCGCAGCCAGCAAAGGACGAGAAAGAGAAGGAGGGAGCACTCATGAAGATCACGACAATCGGTAAAGGCACGACGCTACCGAATGGGGATATCCCAATGGCCCAGCCTGAAGACGCCGGCCATCCTGTCCACATGGCCGCGTCGATCACCCCAGACACCGCCCTCGAGCGCACGCTGCTCGCCGATCCCCGGCTGCAAGCCGGACTCGACGTGGGCGCGCCGGAGCTGCGCCCACTCCAACCCCACCCCGAAAACCAGTCACAAGCAAAAGGACCAGAACTCATGATCTTGATCACCGGCGCAACCGGCAACGTCGGATCGGAACTCATCACAGCGCTCCTCCCCGCCCAGGCAGGTCACATACGGGTCCTCACCCGCAATCCGGGCGCGGTTTTCCCCGACGGCACCGAGAAGGTCGTGGCCGATCTCGCCGACAGCGACCTGGCGCCCGTGCTCGACGGTGTGCACGCGGTGTTCCTGCTCACCGACGGGCTCAACATCGCGGCACACGGTGAGCGGCTCGTCGCCGCGGCGCTGCGAGCGGGCGTGCAGCGGATCGTCAAGCTGTCCGTGCTCAGCGTCGGACACGGCGCCACCGACCGGATCACCAGCGGGCACCGGGCCGGCGAGGAGGCGATCCGCGACAGCGGCATCGGGTGGACGTTCCTGCGGCCCACCGCGCTCATGTCCAACGCGCTCAACTGGGCGCCGATGATCGCCGCCGACCAGGTCGTGCACGCCCCGTTCGCCGCCGGCCGGGCCGCTGTCGTCGACCCGGCGGACATCGCAGCGGTCGCCGCGGCCAGCCTCACCCAAGACGGCCACAACCACCGGGTCTACGCGCTCACCGGCCCCGATCCGCTCAGCCCCCCTGACCAGGTCGCGATCCTCAGCCAGGTGCTGGACCGCGACCTGCGCTACGCCGAAACCGACCCGGCCGACACGCTCGCGCAGATGGTGTCCTACGGCATGCCCGAGGAGCTCGCGCACGCCATCATCGAACAATTCCGCTCCACCCTGAAACCGTACAACTCACAGCCGACCGGCGACATCACCGCAGTCACGAGCCGCCCGGCACGCAGCTTCACCGACTGGGCCCAAGCCCACCACACCGAGCTCCTCACACCGGCCAGCTGGTGAAGGTGATCCCGGCAACGGCGTGCGCCTGGTAGACGGTTATGTTGAGCTCTCACGTTCGGACGCGCTCGACCAGAACCCGACGGCCGATCGAGCTCCGCGCCAGGAACCATCCCTGATGTACACAGCCCCCAACCACACTGCATCACAACGTCTGCGCGAGTGGTGGATATCCCCGCCGCGATCAGGCCGGCGGCTGATCATCTCTCCGTTCGAATACCGCCACCTCCGGACCTGGGGGCGGGTGCGCATCGCCAGCGGCATCGTCTTGACCGGGGTTGGCACCGCGACTCTCTTCTTCGGTGGAAACGACCGCAAGACCTACGGGTGGGCGACCTGGTTTTTCACCGGGGCAGCCGCCAACCTGGTCTACGGCTACTGGGAACTGTCCATCGCCTCCGAAACCGACCAACCCTCGAGCAGCCGGCCCTGAGGGTTTGACCGCTTCGCCCAAGGTAGTGCCGCCTAGCCGCCTACTGCCGTTACCCGGCCGAGGCGCGAAGAGTCGGCCACTTTGAGCAACCGCAGAACGTCGACGCGCACTGAGCGCGAGGCACCGCCTGCGGGGCCGCCGACCTGCACAGGACCGCACCAACCGCTCTGGGCCAAGCCCATCGACACCGCCCCGCGCGCACACCGATCGCGTGCAGACCAGCCCGGCGCTCATCCGGCTTTGCTGATCGCGGGAACCGTCGACAGTCGCCGACAGACGACAACCCCAGCCTGTCGTCTTCAAGCCACCCTCACGCTTCCGCAATCACGGAACTCCGGCCGTCTCGGCGGCGCCGTCAACGCCGGCGGCAGCTTCCGCTTCGGGTTTTCAAAGTGCCGAAGCAGCAGCAGCGGTCTCGCGGCCGGTCCGGCGACGTAGCGGAAGTCCTGCCGGCCTGCCCGCGCTCTCATGGAGTCGATGCCGATCGGGCCGTTGACGTCGCGCGTTCGCTTGACGGTGGAGGTGCGCTCGGTCGGCCTGGAGAGGTGGTCCGGCCGGGGTCAGTCGTGGTCGGCGGCGGTCGCGCGCTGACGAGTGCGGAGCTGTTCGAGCGTTGAGCGCAGGACCCGGCGGGTGAGTCGTTGGAGCGGCGGCTCGTCGGGTCGGGTCTCTTGGGACATGCTGAGCACCGCGTCAAATGACGGTCCGGCGCCGGCCGAAGTGACCGCGGCAAGCGTCTGCCTGATCGACTCGATCGCTTGGGTGAGCGGCGGCGTGGGCTCGGCGAGCTTGAGATCATCGCGCCATGGCGCACCCTCGCCCGCGTCGGCGAGCAGATCCCAGATGCGCTCAGGCGCGTAGGCGAGCGCTTCTGCCACACCCTCGGCCCAGCCCGTGAGAATGGTGATCTCGTCGGCTTTCAGGAGCGGATCACCGGGTCCGACGCGCGGGGGCTTCGCCCCCGATCCCGCGCCTACGGCCCGGATCTGGTGCACGGCGACCGCGGAGTAGTGGGTTCCGGTCGTGACCGGCCCTCGGCCGTCCGCGCTGCGCCGGGTAGCGCGCTCCCCGCTCAAGGTCAGCAACACGCCGTGCGAGCCCGGCGTGAGCGATATCTCGCGTGTGCCGCGGTCGGCGTCCTTCATCAGCGCGACGACCGGCGACGGGTCGTGCGTGGCCGGCTGGGATCGCTGCGCCATGCCAAACGAAGTCAGTGTCAGGACGGCTGAGCCCGGATCATCGGCGAGCACGCTCGCATACCGGGCGGCCCACCGCGACGTCAACTGCGGTCCGTCCAACAATGCCGTAGAGACGATCGTGGGGCCGACGGCCCGAATTACCTCGGCGACGTTGTCGTTTTGTGCGAGGTCCTCACAGACGAGCGAGACGATCGTGACCTCCTCTCCCACCTGCAGGAACTGCAGCTCCATACGAGGCACGTCCATTGCCTCCCACCAGAGGACTTTGGGGTGCAAGGATCCGCCCAGGTGGTACTGGGAGATCTGCCCTTCATCCAGCGCCCACCGGTGGTGTTTGTTCTGGCGAATGTGAAACCACGGGGCGTACTCTGAGCCCGGCGGCAGACCGCCCTTCTCAAGCCCCGGGCTCACCCCGATGTGCAGCCAGTTGCTCCCGAACCGCCCGGGCTCGGCGGAAGGCTCCCGCACTCCGGTCTGCAGATAGATCACGCCGTGCTGGTCAAGCATCGCCTCAAGATCGGCGATCTCGCCGTCGTCAACCGCGCTCTCTGGCAGGATCACGCAATCGACGCTCTCGACCTCGTCGGCGGCGGCGAGCAGCGTGCGGTCAAGCAGATCCAGATCCAGACCCTCCGCGGGCCTGAACTCAAAGAAACCGTAGGGCTCTCGCGAGACGCTCTGCACCGATCCGTCCACGGCACGAAAGTCAGACTCGCGTACCCGCAGCGGCCACGGCAGCAGCAGCATGTTGACGTGCTCAGCCGCCGGGCTCGTGCCCGGATGCCGGGCCGGGAGCTTGTGCCACCGCGTCCGCAGACCCGGCTGCTGAACGCACGCATACCGCGAGAAACCCACCTTACCGCTCGGCGGCGTGCGAATCCTGGGCAGCACCTGAACAAACCCTGAATGGATCCGCGCCAGCGATCCGGTCCTTGCCAGCAGCTCGCGCCCGCGGGCGCGATAGACGCAGCCATGCCCATCCGAGCGGTCCAGCGCAACGAACAGACCAGCGCAAGCCTCGTCGGCGATCGTGTGCAGCGTCAGCAGCGCCTCGCACATCCGCCAATCCTGCCCTTGCGCCAACCGCTCAAGCGCGACCGAAGCCCGCTCCCGAACCACTGCCCACTCATCGATCACCAGCTGCGGCAGGGGGCTGTCGCGCTCCTCCACCCAGATACCCCAATCCCGGGCCGCGTCTCGGACCGCGTCACTCCAGCCGGGAACGCCATCCGGTGGCCACTGAAAGCCGGCCGGTGGAGACAGGACGAATCGGTACGCCTCAGCGCGCTCCAGAATCACGTCGGTCAGCGCAAACAGATCCGGAGGCCAGTCAAGAAGCTCGTCCGAGATGGGGCGCCCCGCCACTCCCTGCCACACCGAATCAGCCGTCGGGTCGTCGCTGTCGTCGTCGACCTGTCGGTCACTGCCAGACGCGCTCACGATTCGTCCCTGAAGATCAGCGCATGATAGGTCTCGGCGCCCAAGACGGCCGATCCAGCCCGAGAGCGGCTCGGCCCGGATCGATACGCCTCGCGATCGGGGCGGGACGTTTGACCCGCAGGTTGTCCGCAAGCGCCAGCGGCGCTTTGAGGGGGTTGACGACAAGATCCTGGCGCTCTATAGCCGGGGGCTGTCGACCCGGGATATCGCGGCCCACCTCCCCGCCCCGCAGACTGCTGC
Organism: uncultured Solirubrobacteraceae bacterium; assembly: GCA_963731395.1. Lineage (GTDB taxonomy): Bacteria > Actinomycetota > Thermoleophilia > Solirubrobacterales > Solirubrobacteraceae > Palsa-465. The sequence goes on along the minus strand of CAVSVH010000016.1, from coordinate 932,029 downwards.
TGCAACGCAACACCAGCCACCTCGCGGGTCGGAGCGGCCAACGACCTGGCTGCTGCTCTGGGCCACCAGCCAACTGAAGCAGGAGCGCGGACCTTGCGCCCGCTCTTGGCGGGATCCAGAGGATCATCCCTCAGACTGCTTTTGAGGAGATCGGCCAGCACGTGCGGCTTGCGGTCGCGTCTCAGAGTCATGAGACTCCGCTATCGCGATCCCTCAGCCACGCATTCGCCGCCGACAGCGGAACGCCGCTCCTGGTTTAGGGTCGCGTTGTCCTGAAGTGGAGGCGACTATGCCGAGAACGATGTCCTGCCCCGGCGTGCGCCGGGACCCTCGCTAATGTGGCGGCGCGTCCCGGGCGGTGGTCTCGTGACTTTCTAGCCAGTGGCGACGCTCAGAACCGCCGACGAACGTTGTTGGGACCTCGACGCCGCGGGTGACGCGATGGCAAGGCGCGACGATCGGGATGGGGTTGGCACCCATGATCCAGCCGAGGTCTCGAGCCGAGCCGGCGTTGGCGAGGTCGGTGTAGGACTGGTGGCTGGCGTAGGGGATTGATTCGGTTGATCTCAGCGCGGGCGCACCGGACGACTCCAAAAACGCCCAGTCGATGACCCACTGCACTCGGTCAGTGTTCCCGGCGAAGTAGTCGCGGAGTTTCGCGGTGGCGTCGGTGAGGTGGCGGCGAGCGGCCTGGCTGCCGCGGCGGCTGGTGGCGCGAGACCGGAGCGCGTCGAAATCGCCGTGACCTTCAAACGCGACGCGGGTCAGCCCCTGTGGGGTGGCGGCCAGGGCCAGTGCTCCGAGTGGGCCGTCGATGGTCGCGGTGGCGACGCCGGGCGCGGCGAGCGTGTTGGCGACGGGTCCGGACTGTGAGATGGCGCGAGCTCCGGCTCTGAGACCGGCGTCGTATTCGTTGCATTCGGCGCAGATCCCTTCGGCGCGCGTGTCGACCCGCTCGACCGAAAAACCGGCGTCGGTGATCTCCTCTGGGTTCTGCAACCCGCTGACGAGATCAAATATGCGCAGGCACAGGCGACAGCGAAAGTGCGAATGATGGATGGTATTCGTCTCATACCGCACCGGCTCGGGCGCGCCGAAGGCGGACAGGAGCCCCAGCTCGCTGAACTCCGCCAGCGTGGCGTAGACCGTGCCGCGGCTGAGATCGGGCAGCGACTCCGCCGCCCGTGCGTAGACCTCATCGGCAGAGAGATGCTCGGTGGGGCCGCCCTGGAACGCGCCAAGAATGGCGCGGCGCTGGGGCGTGCTGCGCAGCCCGCGGGCGCGCAGCAACTCACCGGCTTGGTCTGAGCGCAGACTCATCGGCGCATTCTCGCGCTCAAAGACGATGTTTGCCGCAGCGAACAAGGGGTACTAGAAAAGACACTGTCTTATCTAGAAGCACTGCGTCTCTAGTTCCACCGAGGAGTGACCCCGTGATATTGCGCATCGATCGCCTACAGACCGAGCTACCGCCTCCGTCTGACCCAGATCCCGTCGGCGCGTCCGCCGTCCAAGAGCTGCTGGGCGGGAAGTACGGCGAGATGTCGACGTTCATGAACTACACGTATCAGTCGTTCAACTTCCGCAACCGCCAGGGCGCTCGCCCGTTCTATGACCTGGTGGCGAGCATCGCCGCCGAGGAGTTCGGACACATAGAACTCGTCTCGACCGCGATCAACACGATGCTGACAGGCGCGACCGAGGGCAAGCCCGGCGAGCTGGGCGACCTCAGCGCCGTCAAGGGCGTCCGCAACACCCAGCATTTCATCGCCGGTGGCGCCGGGACCCTCGTCCAGGATTCAAACGCCAAGCCCTGGAACGGCGACTACGTGTTCGCATCCGGAGACCTAATCGAAGATCTTACCCACAACTTCTTCTTGGAGACGGGAGCGCGCAACAACAAGCTTAAGGTCTATGAGATGGTTGAACACCCCGCCGCGCGAGCACTGACCGGGTATCTGCTGGTCCGTGGCGGCGTGCACCAAGTCGCCTACGCGCGCGCGCTCGAGAAGCTGACCGGTGCTGATCTGATGAAGCTGTTCCCGTCGCCGCGGATCCCGACCGACCTTATCCCGGAGTGCCAGCCTCATATCAAGCGCGGCGAGCATCTCAAGCTCTACCGCTTCTCCCCGAACGACTATCAGGAGATCGCCGCGGTGTTCAACGGTCCCCATCCCGAGACCGGCGAGGACCTCACGATCGCCGAAGAGATCTCACCGGAGGGTGCGCCGCCGTTTGACCTGCCCTCCCAGACCGCGGTGTTCGCACCCGGACCGGATCCTGAGATGCTCGCCGAGGTCTCGGCCAAGCTGCGCAAGGCCGCCGGACTGCCCGCCAATCCCACCGGAGTGGTCGCCAACAACGGCGGCGACAAAGGCGTCGTCGACAAGGTCAAGGACGCCGTCAGCTGAAGCGCATCCCAGCGGCGGCCCCGTCGGTGCCAGACCCCGGGCGCGCGGTTCAGCGCGAGACTGCCGACACCGAATCCTCGCGATGCGATTTGCGGGCCGAGACTTTGTGGCCGCCTCAACACCTGCTGCTCGCCAATCGCGAGCCGGCAAGTGCCCCAACGAGGCGAGCTCGCGAGACTTCTCCTTTCGCGCGCAGAGGCAGAACTCTCGGCTGCCCCCAATCGAGCGCATCAAGCTTCTCCACTCGGCCGAACCCGGCAGCTCGACGCGGTCCCTGCTTTCGTTCGGCGACGGGCCTCCGTCTCGGCGCAAGCAGAACCCTGCTCCGCGCGGAACGCGCGTCTCGCCGGCGCTCGTTTCGTGCCGCGGAGGGAGCCCCGCCCCCGACTCCCCCGGAGCACCCAGCCTGACGACCCTTGGGTTACCGGCTTTTCTTCGGCAATGTTGAGTGTGAGAGTGTCATAGGCACGGCTCACGGAGCCAGCGCGGCGGCTGACACCTCGGGTTCCTCGAACTCATAGCTAGCGCCTTGCTCCCACGCCTGCAAGGCGGGGTGCTGAGCGCCGGCCGCCCGGTAGTGGACTAGCTCCCACAGGCCATCCGGAGAGCGGCCGTCCTGGGAGGTCATGCTTCCGGGCCAGTCGATGTCGTCGATCGGGGCCTGGTTCCACGAGACAAGAACGCGAGGCTCGAGAATGATCAGGTTCGTGGTTCCGGGTAGCGCGGCAGACGGGGCCGTGAAAGCCTTGGGGCCGCTCGAGCGGAAGGCCTCCGCCAGAGCTCGGCATGGACCAAAGTCGTCGTCGACGAGATCGCTTGGGTTGAGCCCGTACTCTGCTGCGTTGTCAAAGCTGACCTCCAAAGGCTCGTGCTCGATCTGCGTACGGATCGCCCACAGGGGATAGCGCATGAGGACGGCGCGGTCTCGGGTGCGTCTGTCTTCGTTTCTCAAGAGCTCTGCCCAGGGTGTAAGCGGGTGGAGGCTGAGGTATTGCGTGAAACCCGAGCTGGCGGCGTTGTAGCGGCCAGCCGCGAAGTTCTCCACGGCCCACAATGGTGTCTCATAGTTCGCGAGACGAAACGCCACCACTTCCATGGGTTGAGGACGGCTAGGCGGCAACGTTGCCGCGGGAGGCTGCGGCGGCGCCAATGAGAAGCTCCAGTTTTTCTGGGTCGTCAAGGACGCGCGACGGAGTTGCTCCCGCGAGGTCGGCCCGTGGGTGTTCGAACCACTCAACAACGCCAGGTCCGGTGAGACTGTGACGGAGTTGGTTGACGATTCGAGCCACGATGCGCAGGCGGCGCGCGTCATCACCTGCCGGACGGGCCGAGTCTCGATCCGATATCCATCGCTGGTAGGTGCGCGGACTCACGTGAAGCAGCTCGGCTTTCCTTGGCTGGCTCACCGAAGCCAGCTTGGAGTCCAGCCAGAGCGCGACCTCTTGGGCCGGGCGGTCCTCGCCGATCGGCTCACGATCGGCGATCCGCGCGAACAAGAACCGCATCTGTTCAAGCGCGAGCCGCAGATGTCGGTGGCGGTCTGGTTCCTCTTCGCGAATCGCCGACTGGGCTCGTATCGCGGCACTCTGGAGTTTGATCCAGAGCCACGGGTTCACGAGTGCCGCCTGATCGTCGCCGGCCGCGATGGCGTCAGCCACCTCCTCCACCAGCCCAACCACGGACGGCGGCGTCTCACGCTCCCTCGACAGCCGAATGTTCGCCTCGCCGATCTCGCGGGCAACGGTGCCGGGATGGCGGAGGTCGAACGCAATGGCGGACATATGTCGTCATGATACGCCGCGACCACGCCAGACGCAAGCGATCCCGTTCTGGTGCCCTCGCCGATCCTCGGTGCTGTATTTCGTCGCGATGAAATCGCCTGCCTTGCCCTCTATTGCGTACTCGCCGCGCGCCTGATCGACACGATCACCCCTCCGACGATCCGCCCGGCTTGGATGTAGCCATCGCCATTGATCGTCCACAGCCGGTAGGGGCCGGAGCGCATCAAAAGCCGCGCGCGCACGGAGGCTGGTCTGCAGCGGGCAGGATGAGGTAGCGGATCGCGAACAGCCGGCAGTCAAAGGGATCATGGTCGTCAAAGTCGTTCTCGGGGTCGGTCATCAGCGAGGCATTGCGTAGCGTGTTGCCGACCACGTCGACGTCGCGGCTCTCGAGGTACTTGAACCCGTGCCATCGCCTTTCTCCGTGATGGCGTACGCCGGCGGGGTTGTCGCGGTCCCGCCCAAGGCGAACCGGACCGCATGGGATGGGGTTGGTCATGCTTTCTCCGGGTGGACGGTGTCGGCGAGGACGTTGCGGGCGATTCCGAGCAGCCACGGCAGCGCCGCGCCGTCGTGGTCATCGCGGAAGCGGTCGATGCTCAACAGGGCGCGCGCGAACGTCTCGGCGGTGAGATCGCCGGCCGCCCAGGCAAGTCGTCGAGACAGCCACGCGTGCACCGCGCCGACGTGCCGGGTGTACAGCTCTGAGAAGGCCGACGGGTCGCGCGGCGCGCGCTTGAGCAGATCGGCGTCGCTCGGCGTCCCGCGCTGGCGTCGTAGCGATTTCACACCCCGATATCGCCTAACCCCGCGTATTTGCTCGCGGGCTCCGCTCAGGACCGCGGACGTCTCGCACTGCGGCCGCAGCGACTATGGCGAGCCGCTGCGCCGCGATGTGGGGTGCCGGCTGACGATCAGGCGCCTCACACCTGCCGCAGCCCGAACTCCGCGCAGCGGCACCCTACCGGCGACCGGCTAAGTCACGGGCCTTGCGTGCGTGCATAGCGCACGAGGCTACGCAGGCCATTAGCGGGGCGTTCGCGCAAAGCGGCTGAAGGGACTCGAACCCTCGACCTTCTGCATGGCAAGCAGACGCTCTAGCCAACTGAGCTACAGCCGCGAGGTGGCCGAGTATAACCCGGCCGACTGGCGCTGAACCACTCGGGCGGTCAGCTGAGACGCCGTGGCGCCCCGGCGCAGTCGCATCAGAGGCGACGACCGGAATCGAACCGGTGTAGACGGCTTTGCAGGCCGCTGCGTAGCCACTCCGCCACGTCGCCGAGGCCCCGAAGGGTAGCGAGGGGACGGCGAGCCGCCGCTCAGCGGGCGCGCAGAACGACGAGGTTGCCCGAGGGGTCACGCACCGCGGGAGCGCCCGACGGTTCCGTCGTCGCCTCCAGTCCGGCGGCGCAGACGCTGTCCAGGAGTCGCGCCTGCTCGCCGGCGTCCGGCAGCACCAGGTGCAACGCGCGGAGACCGAGCGAGCCTGGGCGGGGGGGACCTGAACCGGCGCTGTTCCACGTGTTGAGGCCGAGGTGGTGGTGATAGCCCCCGGCGGAGACGAACAGGGCTCCGGGATAGCCGCGCACCATCACGTCGAACCCGAGGACACCGTGGTAGAAGGCCTCGGTCGCGGCCAGGTCGGACACCTGGAGGTGGACGTGGCCGATGCGGGTGCCCGCGGGTACCTCCGGCCCGACGGAGTCGATGTGGCGCAGCTCACCGGCGAGGCCGCGCAGATCGAGCGGGAGCGTCGCCATCGCCAGCCGGCCCGGTGCGTCGTAGCGCCACTCGGCGCGCGGGCGATCGCGGTAGATCTCGATCCCGTTGCCGTCCGGATCTGACAGATACAGCGCCTCGCTGACGAGATGATCGGACGCTCCGTCCAGCGGCCAGGCAGCTTGCGCCAGTCGAGCCAGCGCCGACGCCAGCTCGAGCCGGGACGGGACGACGATCGCCAGGTGAAACAGGCCGGTCGCCCGGCGGTCCAGCGCGAGGGCGGACGCGTCCGCGTGCAGGATCACGAGGGGATCGCCGCTCGGCGGCCCGAATCCGAGCCCGCCGTCCCCGAGCTCACGGGCCGGGAGGCCGAGCGCTTGCTCGTAGAACGAGCGGGAGCGCTCCATGTCTCTGACCAGCAGTGCAACCGCCCCCATCGTCGTCTCGGCGGCGATCGACTCGGATGGGGGAGTGGTGATCACGGCGGCGATGCTCCTACGCGACCGTGCAGTGGCGCCCCGACTGCGCGCCAGGGAGCCGGCTGAGCAGCCCGGCCAGCTGCTCGATCTCCTCGGGCGCGTAGTTCGCCAGGAACAGGCGGCGGATGCTGGCGATGTGGGTGGCGCCGGCGTCACGGAGCTTCTCGTAACCGTCGTCGGTGAGCTCGGCATACGACACGCGGGCGTCGTGGCGGCAGGCCCGCCGCTCGATCAAGCCTGCCTCGACGAGTCCGTCGACGAGGCGGGTGATCCCCGAGCGGGTCAGCATGGTGCTCTGCGCCAGCGCCGACATCGGGAGGCGCCGGTTCTCGGCCTGCGACAGGTAGAGGAGCACCTCGTAGTCGCGCGTCGTGAGTCCGTGCTCTGCGGCCAGTTCCGCGTCAAGGACACGCATGATTGCTGCGTGGCTCTGGATGTAGCCGCGCCACGCCTCAAGCGCTGCGCCGCCGAGCCCGGGGTCGACGACTATTGCCATCGCCGCGATTCTAGTTGACGAATCAACGGTCACGTGCACTGCGGTTGCCGGTACCCTCGAGCCGATGGACGAGATCGCTCCCGGCGTGTGGCATTGGCAGGCCCGCCATCCCCACATCGGCCACAACGTCAGCTCCTACTACCTGTTCGATGAGCGCGTCCTGATCGACCCGATGCTCCCGCCCGAGGGCGCCCCGTGGTTTCGCGACCACGACGCCGCGCCGCGTCATGTCGTGCTCACCAACCGCCATCACGACCGTGACTCCTGGCGCCTGCGCGGCGAGTTCGGCTGCGAGGTGCACTGCCCGGCGAGCGGCGTGTCCGAGCTCGATGGCCGGGGACCGGTCACGCCGTTCGAGCCGGGCGACGAGCTTCCCGGCGGCATCGTCGTCCACGAGGTCGGCGTGATCTGCCCCGACGAGACCGCGCTCCACATCCCCGCCCACCGGGCGCTGGCCATCGCCGACGGCGTCGTCGAGTGGCCAGGAGCCGACGGCCTGACGTTCGTCCCCGATTCCCTGATGGACGACCCCGAGGAGACCAAGCGCGGGTTGGCCGACGCCTACCGGCGCCTGCTCGCGCTCGACTTCGACCGCCTTCTGCTCGCGCACGGAGAGCCGGTGACCGAGCGCGGCAAGGCGGCGCTGGAGGCGTTCGTCGATCGCGCCGGATAGGTTCGCCGACCACGGGCGATGAAGCCGCAAAGACGAGCGCCGGCCACGCTGATCACGGCTCTCGGGCTGGCCTTAGCCGCGGCCTCGGTGGCGGGCTGCGGGTCCGGCGGCGAGACGGTGTCCAGCCGGCCGTCGGGCTCGAGCCCAAGCGCCACCTCCACCGCATCGGCATCGGGGCTGGCGATCGCCCCGGCCGTCGCAGCAGCCACATCGATCGTCCGCTTCAGCTTCGTCGCGGCGACGAGCGCCGGCCGGCACGGCAGCACGACTACCGCGTACGCGCTCGCCGTCACCGGCACCCCGCGGACCGGATGCGTCGCTCGGCATTCCGCTGCGATACCGGCCGTCCGGGGCGGTGAGCGGGTCACCGTGGCGCTTGGCCCGAGCGGGCTGGGCGGCCCGTGGTGCCCGGGGACGCACACAGCCCGCGTCACCGAGTTTGCGCGAGCGGCGTGCTCAGCCGGGGAGGCGTGTCCCCAGTTCATTCGCATCGTCACCGTGTTTGGACCGGTCAGCTTCCGGGTCGCCGGCTGATCGCTGCCGGTCGACCGCATGACGCGGACGAGCCGGACTCAGCGGCGGTCGCCGGGCGCCGCGAAGAACGCGGCTTCGGCGTCGCCGAGCGGCGTCGCCGGCGGCTCGCCGTGGAGATATTCGGCGGCGATGGCACCCCAATCGGCGCCGGCGCGCAACTGGGCGAGGACGATCGCCACGAGGCCGTGCATGCGGCGGATCAGGATGGCGTCCGGGGGCAGCGTGAACTGGTGGATCTGCTCCCGGGTCGCGGCGCGTTGCCGCTCGTCGTCGCGCGCCCGCGGTGAGGTCCGGCGCTGCGGATCGGAGGAGAACCGCCGCTGACCGGGTACCGCGAACCAGCGCGTCGCGTGGCGCATCAACCGCAGCGCCAGATCGGCATCGACGGCATCGGCTCGATCCGCCGGCAGGTATCCCCCGTGCACCAGGGCCGCCTTGAGCGCGGGGGAATCCCGGCCGCGCACGGCGCGGGCGATCGCCCGCTCGGCATCGGCGCGGCTGACTTCGACATCGCTCACCAGCCCGTAGTCCAGGAAGGCAACTCGACCGTCGGCGCGCAGCAGGTAGTTGCCGGGATGAGGGTCTCCGAGCGCGATCCGATCGCGGTAGAGCAGGCCGAAGAAGAAGCGAAACACGATCTCCCCGTACCGGTCGCGCGCGGTGTCGGGCAATGTTCGGACGGCGTCGAACCGCTCACCGACGACGTACTCGGACACGAGCACGCGCCGGGTGCACAGGGCGCTGTGGACGCGCGGCACCGAGATGAAGGGATGGCCCTGCAGCAGTCGGTGCACCCGGCGCTGGTTCTGGGCTTCGAGCTCGTAGTCGAGCTCCTCGCAGACCCGCTCGCGCAGCTCTGAGAACAGCGCCCTCGCGTCCAGTCCGGGGGCGAGGCGCTTGACCAGCGGCAGCAGCAGCAGGGCGTTGCGCATGTCGGTCTCAACCGCCTCCGCGACCCCGGGGTACTGGACCTTCACGGCCACCGCGTCGCCGTCCACGGTGACCGCGCGGTGGACCTGGCCGATCGAGGCGGCGGCGAAGGCTCGCTCGTCGAACTCGGCGAAGACGCGGCGCAGCGGTCCGCCGAGCTCCTGGCGCATCAGCTGCTCGAGCTTGGCGAACGGCACCGGCGGCACGTCGTCGCGCAAGGAGGCCAGCCGCGCCTGAAGCGCCTGACTCTGCTCCTCGGGGAGGCCATCGAACTCGACCATCGAGATCATCTGGCCGACCTTCATCGCCGCGCCGCGCATCTGACCGAGCCGTTGCACGAGCTCCTCGACGAGAGCGGCGGTGCGCTCGTTCTGCGCCGTCTGTGCCCGTTCCGGTGTCCGGAGCCGGTTCGCGGTTCGCATCCCCGCCCAGCGCAGGCTCTGGCCCGTCACCAGCCCACCGACGGCGGCGGTCCGCACGAGGCGCCCGCTCGGCAGCTTGCGCGCCTCCGGCGCAGGGTCGTCGGCCGACCGGCTCATCGATCCAGCCTACCGAGCAGGTCATGGTGCCCCGCCGCGGCCGGCCGCCGGCCGCCGACCGCGGACGTCGCGCCAGACGGCGGCGTGGATGCAGATATTGCTGGACGCGCAGCTCGGCCTGGACCGGGCGTTTCGGGGCAAGCACCGGGCAGTGTGGCCACGCGTGCACCGTGGGTCCCGGGTTCCGGGCGCTGCGGGACGAGCGCCTCGTCAGACATGACCGCTTGCACCGGAGCGCCCGGTCGGGGCGCGATGGATGCCCGGGTCGGCGCTCGCTCGTGACGCCCACCCCGGTCAGTGCCGGCTCAGCCGCTCTCCCGAGCCGCACTGCTGCGCACGTAGGCGCGCAGTTCGCCGATCAGCGGCGAGCTCCCCAGCGACGCGTGACAGGGCAACCAGTTCGGCAGCTGGAACGCGGTGGTGAGATCCGGCTTGGCCGATGGCGGGCTGCCGGCGACCACGAGCTCCAGCGCGGCGATGCCCCGCCCCGTGTGCAGATTGATCGCGGTGATCTCCGTCAGCGGGAACGATGCCGCCTTCGGGCCCAACCAGGCGCCCGCCAGGATGCCCGGCTTGACCATGAGTATGCGCCGGTCGGTCACGACCATCGCCTGCTTGGAGCGACCGGGCACGACCGTGACCACCGCCTCGTCGTCGCCGAGCTGACGGTCGGCGAGTCTCCGCGCCTTTGGATGGAGTTGATCGAGAGCGGATGTCACAACGTCACCGGGACCGTGGGCGCAAATCCGCGCGCTTCGTCACCGCATCGGCCACGGCGAGCGCCAACGCGGCCACGATGAACGCGATGATGACGACTGTGCCGTGCCGGAACCCGGTGGCGAAGTCGCCGCGGGTGTCGGCCAGCGCCGAGTAGAAGACGCTGCCGGTGATGGCGATGCCGGCCGCGGAGCCGATTCGCTGGGCCGTCTGGAGCACGCCGCCCGCGCTGCCCGCCCGTTGGTTGGGGATCTCGGAGAGTGACAGGGTCTGGTTGGGCGAGATGACGAAGCCACCACCGAGGCCGGCGATCAGAAGCGGGAGCGCGATCCAGTACCCGATCGGCCGTCCCGGTTCGTGGCCGACGGCCAGCCACACGAGGGCGAGGCCGATGATCACGGTGCCAAGTCCGAACGCGACCAGCTTGCGCCCGCGGCGGAGGACCTGGCGACTGCCCAGCGAGGAGGTGAGCGCGCCGCCGATCGCGAACGGGGTGGCGGCGAGGCCCGCCTGAAGCGCGGTGTAGTGCAGCCCGATCTGGAGGTACTGGGTGAGGATGAAGAACGTGCCGGTGAACCCGGCGAAATAGAGGAGTCCGACACCGGTGCCGAGCACGTAGGAGCGGATCCGGAACAGGTCGAGGCTGACCACCGGCTCACGGGTCCGGCCGTAGCGACGCTCGTGCAGGACCCACAGGATGGCGAGCACCGCCGCCACGGCGAACAGCGCGGGGCGCAGCGGGCTGTGCCACGTCCGCTCCTCGATGAACGGCACGAGCAGGCAGATGACCGTCAGCCCCAGCAGCCCGACTCCAACCGGGTCGAGATCGGTCGGCGCGGCGTCGCGCTTGGGTGCGGTCGGCGGGAGATAGCGGCGGGCGAGCACGAGCGCCAGCGCGCCGATCGGCAGGTTGACGAAGAACACGGCGCGCCATCCGCTGTGGGTTCCGAACAGGGCGATCAGCACCCCGCCGAGGAGCGGGCCGATCGCGGTCGAGATGCCGACGACGGTGCCGAAATAGCCGAACGCCTTGCCACGCTCCTCGCCGGCGAACATCGTCTGGATGAAGCCGGTGATCTGCGGGGAGATCAGCCCCCCGGCGAAGCCCTGCACGAAGCGGGCGATCACGAGCACGATCGAGGACGGTGCCGCGCCACAGGCGGCGCTCGCCAGCGTGAACAGCGCGACCCCGGTCATGAACACCGTCCGTCGCCCCCGCGCGTCGCCGAGGCGGCCGGCGGGAACGAGGAGCAGCCCGAACGACAGCGCGTAGCCGGACACGATCCACTGCAGCTCGTTCTCTCCGGCGTGGAGCCCCGTCTCGATCGTCGGCAGCGCGACGTTGACGATCGACACGTCGAGCAGCGTCATGAAGCCGGCGACCAGGCAGACCGCGAGCGCCTTCCAGCGGTTGGGATCGGGTTCGGCGGGGCTCACCGGCGGCGCGTGACCGCCTGCCACACCCGTTCCGACGTCATCGGGAGCTGGGTCAGGCGGGCGCCGCCGGTGGCCGCCGCGATCGCGTTCGCCACCGCCCCGGGAACGCCCACGACGGGCGCCTCGCCGACGCCCTTGGCGCCATAGGGACCGTCGGGCGCCGGGACCTCGACGATCTCGGTGTCGATCGGAGGGGTGCAGTCGGCGGTGGGCATCGCGTAATCGACGAACGAGCCGGTCGTCAACTGGCCGTACTCGTCGTAGGCGAGCTCCTCGAGCAGGGCCCAGCCCAGGCCCTGGGTCACGCCGCCGCGCATCTGCCCCTCGACCAGGGCCGGATTGAGCGCCCGCCCGACGTCCTGGGCGATCACGTGGCGCAGCACGGTGACGGCCCCGGTGTCGGGATCGACGCGGACGTGCGAGATGTGGGCGGCGGCCTGCGGCGCCTGTGGCTGAGCCGAGCGTCCGTGCCCTTCGACGGGCATGTGGCGGCTTCCGAAGCGCAGGATCTTCGGCGCGAGCTCGTCGATCCGGATCGCCTTCGCCGGAGCGCCGACCGGACGGACCTCGCCGTCGGCGATCTCAAGGTCCAGGGGGGAGATCTCCAGCTCCTGCGCCGCCACCTCGAGCAGCCGCTCACGCGCCTGAATCGCCGCCCGCTCGACGGCGCGTCCCACCGTGTAGGTGATCTTGCTGCCGCCACTCGTTCCCGCGTAGGGGGCGCTCGACGTGTCGGCGTTGACGACGCGCACGTGATCGGCGTCGACGCCGAACGCCTCGGCCGCGATCGCGGCGAAGCCGGTCTCCACACCGGTCATGTCGGCGGCCCCGGTGATCACGGTCAGGCGGCCGTCGGCGTCGAGCCGGCAGACGGCGGCGGCGGGCTCGTACCCGCCGGGCCACCAGCCGATCGAGATGCCGATGCCCTCGCCGGAGGGCAGCTCGTCGCGCGCCGCCCACAGAGGATGGTCGCGCACCCGCTCCAGGCAGGCGCGGGCTCCGAACGCCGGAAACGCCCCGCCCGACGGCGCCGGATCGCCCTCCTGCGCGACATTGCGCAACCGGAGCGCCAGCGGGTCGATCCCGAGCTCGCGGGCGAGATCGTCGAGCAACGACTCGACGGCGAACGCCGCCGGCGGTGCCGTCGGTGCCCGGTAGGCGCCGAACGTCACCCGATTGGTGGCGACGCCGAGCGCGGTGAGCTCGTGCGCGTCCCACTTGTAGGGTCCGGCGGCGAGCATCGCGGCGATCGACTCGACGCCGAAGTCCTCAGTGCAGCCGCGATCGACCATCACCCGGGCGCGGATCCCCGTCAGGTGGCCGTCCGCGTCGGCGCCGAGCGCCACCGTCATGACCTCGGCGCCCGCGGGGTTGCCGGCGGCGATGTCCTCGCTGCGGGTGAGCGCCAGGCGCACGGGGCGACGGGTGGCGAGCACCGCCGAGCAGACGAGCGGCTCGATGATCATCATCTTGCCCCCGAACGCCCCGCCGAGCGGCGCGCTGCGAACCCGGACCTGCCCGGTCGGCAGGCCGAACAGCCGCGCCAGCGAGTCGCGGGTCGCGAATGGCGCCTGCGTCGAACTGAACACCGCCAGCTCGCCGGCAGGCTCCAGCCAGGCGGTCGCGGTCTGGGTCTCCAGGTAGCCCTGATACATCCACGGCGTGGAGAAGCGCCCCCGCACCACCACCGCGCTGGCCGCCAGGGCCGCTTCGACGTCGCCGTTGTGCAGCCGCGCGGTGTCGAGCACGTTGTCGGACAGGTCCTCGCCCTCGAGGCCCGCGGCGGTGACCGCTGCGTGGGCGTCGCCGATGTCCGAGCCCTCACCCGCGTCCACCTCGACGGTTCGGGCCGGCGGCGCCCCGGGAGCGGCGGCAGCCTCGATGTCGAGCACCGGCTCGAGTGGCTCGAGCTCCACCTCCACGAGCCCCACGGCATCCTCGGCGACCGCCTCGGTCTCAGCGACGACGATGGCGACCGGCTGCCCGGCATACACGACCTCGTCGCGGGCGAGCGGTTGGTGCATACGGCCCCTGCCGGAGGTGACGATCGGCAGATCGGCGGCGGTGAGGACGGCGACGACGCCGGAGAGCGCGGTCGCCGCGTCGGCGCTGACCGAGGTGATCATCGCGTGGGCCTCGTGGGCGAGCACGAGCCGGGCGTGCAGCAGCCCGGACAGATCTCCGTCGCCGGCGAACCGAGTGGCGCCCCGGACCTTGGGCTCTGAGTCGCGACGAGGAGCCGAAACGCCGATCGCAGCCACGATCGCAACGTAGCAGGGCGCCCCGGGACCCCCGTGGCGATTGGGCCAGCGGCCGGGCACCGGCGGGACGGTCCTCAGCCCGGGCGCCACCAGGAGTCAGATATCTAACAAGCCGCTCAAGCGCCGACACCCCCGCGCCGAGACAGAGTGTGGGGCAACCAGGGAACACCGGGGGCCATCGGGGCAGCAGGAACCGGGGGCAGACGTTCAGGGGGCAGTGAGCAGCAGCAGGACAGAAGTTCAGGGGGCAGGGCATGTCACGGCCGGGCGAGCGACCAGGGGATGAGGTCGCTGGCCCGGCCGCGCGTCGTTCCGGAGCCGGTGACCGCCGCGGTCGCGAGGTAGCATCGCGCCGACACATGCGGGCGTTCGTGCTCACCGCGCCGGGAGAATCCTCGGTGCAGGAGGTACCGGCGCCGGTGGCGGCGCCCGGGGAGGCCGTCGTCGATGTCGAGCGGGCGGGGGTGTGCGGCACCGACGTCGAGTTCTTCACCGGTGAGATGGCCTACCTGCACGACGGGCACGCGCAGTTTCCGATCCGCCTCGGGCACGAGTGGGCCGGCGCGGTGACCGCCGTCGGTGACCAGGTCGATCCTCGCTGGATCGGCCGCCGCGTCATGGGTGACACCATGCTCGGGGACGGCACCTGCCGGCGCTGCCGCCGCGGACTGCAGCACGTGTGTGAGAACCGCAGCGAGGTCGGAATCCGGCACGGCCGCCCCGGTGCGCTCGCCGAGCAGCTGGCGGTGCCGGTCTCGTCCCTGCATGTCCTGCCCGACTCCGTCGACGGCGTGCTCGGGGCGCTCGTCGAACCCGGCGGCAACGCCCTGCGCGCCGCGCAGGCCGCCGATCTCGGGCCGGGCGACCGGGGGTTGGTGCTCGGCCCGGGCACGATCGGGCTGCTCGTCGCGATGTTCGTGCGCGCCGCCGGTGCCGAGGTCCACCTCATGGGCGCCTCCGAGAGCAGCCTCGAATTCGCCCGCAGCCTGGGCTTCACGTCCTCCTGGCGGGAGGGTGCGGTCCCCGACGTGCCCTTCGACGCGGTCATCGACGCCTCGAACGCGGCCCACCTCCCCGACCTCGCCCTGCAGATCGTGCAACCGGCCGGTCGCGTCGTCTACATCGGTCTGGCGGGCGCCCCGAGCCGGATCGACACGCGCGCGCTGGTGCTCAAGGACGTCACCGCGGTCGGCGTGCTGTCCGCCTCTCCCAGCCTCGATGCGACGATCGACGCCTACGCCGGCGGCGCCGTCGACCCGCGCCCGCTCGTCGCTGCGACCGTCACGCTCGAGCAGGTCGCGTCCGTGCTCGGCGGTGAGCGCCCCCTGCATGCCGGACCGGGCCCCAAGATCCAGGTCGACCCACGCGCTGCCGGATGATGGACGATGCTGGGCTCGAACCAGCGACCTCCGCCTTGTCGAGGCGGCGCTCTCCCAGCTGAGCTAATCGTCCGGGAGAACGTAAATGTAGCGTGACCGCGACCCGGCGACGAGGGCCACGGCGGGCGCACTGGTGGCCCCTTTCGAGCCACTAGCATCGGCCGCGCGATGGATTACGAGCTTCCCGACGGGACGACGCTGTCTGTACCCGATGGCGCGACGGGCGCCGATGCCGCCGCCGCGATCGGCTCCGGTCTCGCGCGCGCCGCGCTCGCGATCAAGGTCGACGGCGAGCTGCGCGACCTGTCTCGGCCGCTGCCTTCGGGCCAAGCCGGCCCGCCGAAGCTGCAGATCATCACCGAGCGCAGCGGCGAGGAGGCGCTCCAGCTCGTCCGCCACGACGCCGCACACGTGCTGGCGGCGGCGATGCTGGAGCTGTATCCCGGGGTGAAGATCTCGATCGGCCCCGCGATCGAGAACGGCTTCTACTACGACTTCGACTTCCCCGCCGGCGTCACCATCAACGCCGACGACTTCCCGCGGATCGAGGCGTCGATGCAGGCGCACATCGACGCCGACGAAACATTCGTGCGCGAGGACGTGTCGGTCAAGCATGCCCTGCAGCGCTTCCTCAACGAAGACCAGCCCTACAAGGTGGAGCTGATCGAGGACCTGATCAAGGACGAGCACGTCGAGACGGTGTCGCTGTACACGAACGGGCCGTTCACCGACCTGTGCCGGGGGCCCCACGCCCCGAGCACGAAGCGGGTCAAGGCGTTCAAGCTGCAGTCGGTCGCCGGCTCCTACTGGCGCGGCGACGCCGCCCGGCAGATGCTCACGCGCGTGTATGGGACCGCGTTCTTCTCCGAGAAGGATCTCCAGGCCCATCTCGAGCAGCTCGAGCGCGCGCGCGCCAACGACCACCGCCGGCTCGGTCCCCAGCTCGGCCTGTTCGGCTTCTCCGACGCCGCCCCGGGGATGGCGTTCTGGTATCCCGGCGGGACTCACGTGTTCAACGAGCTCGTCAGCCTCAGCCGCGAGATGGGCCGGTCACGGGGCTACACCGAGGTCAAGACCCCGCAGCTCT
Organism: uncultured Solirubrobacteraceae bacterium; assembly: GCA_963731395.1. Taxonomy (GTDB): domain Bacteria; phylum Actinomycetota; class Thermoleophilia; order Solirubrobacterales; family Solirubrobacteraceae; genus Palsa-465. The sequence goes on along the minus strand of CAVSVH010000016.1, from coordinate 915,586 downwards.
ACGACAGCTCGCTGTGGAAGACGTCGGGTCACTGGGAGAAGTACCAGGAGCACATGTACATCACGAGCACCGGCGACGTGCCGATGGGGCTCAAGCCGATGAACTGTCCCGGCCACGCCCAGCTGTACGCGATGACTCCCCACTCCTATCGCGACCTTCCGGTGCGCTACTCCGAGCCCGGCCTGCTGCACCGCAACGAGCCGAGCGGCACGCTGCACGGACTGCTCCGGACCCGCGACTTCGCGCAGGACGACGCCCACATCTTCTGCACCGCGGAGCAGATCCAGGAGGAGGTCGCCGGGTGTCTGGAGTTCGCGTTCGCGACCTACGAGATCTTCGGGATCGATGTGCGGCTGGAGCTGTCCACCCGGCCCGAGCGGCGGCTGGGCTCCGACGAGTTGTGGGATCTCAGCGAGGGCGCTCTGATCAACGCGCTGGAGAGCCACGCCCTCCCGTATGACATCAACCCGGGTGACGGCGCGTTCTACGGGGCCAAGATCGACATGCACATGACCGACTCGCTCGGGCGGTCGTGGCAGCTGGGAACGGTGCAGCTGGACTACAACATGCCGATGCGCTTCGGGCTGACCTACACCGGGGCTGACAACGCCGAGCACGAGCCGGTGATGATCCACCGCGCCTTGATGGGCTCCTACGAGCGCTTCATCGGGATCCTGCTCGAGCACGTCGGCGGCGAGCTCCCGGTGTGGCTGACGCCCGTCCAGGCGATCGTGCTCCCGATCGCCGACCGCCACGCCGCCTACGGCGCCGACGTCCGAGCCCGTCTGGCCCAGGTGGGCCTCCGAGCCGAGCTCGACGATCGCAGCGAGTCCGTGAGGCGCAAGATCCGCGACGCCGAGCTGCGCAAGATCCCGTACATGCTCGTCGTCGGCGATCGCGAGGCGCAGCGCGGTGAGGTCGGCGTTCGCGAGCATCGCGGCGGGGACACGGGCGCCGTCGCCGTGCAGGCGTTCGCCCAGCGCGTACTCGACGAGACAAGAAGTCGTGCCCACGGGTGAATCGCCGCTATACTCAGTCGCGTTGACCAGAGTTCATCTTCCACGGCGCCGCCCCGCTTGAACCAATCGGCCGCGCCTAGCAGCTAGTGCCGGTTCCGCGCAGATTTGACCGGCGCCCGCCCGAGCGGGATCTGACTCGGACCAACGACCGCATCCGCGTGCCGGAAGTGAGGCTCGTCGGTGAGGATGGGAAGCAGATCGGCGTCGTCAAGACGTCGGAAGCGCTCGCGTACGCGCAGGAGCGGGATCTCGACCTCGTGGAGGTCGCCCCCGACGCCCGGCCGCCGGTGTGCCGCGTGCTCGACTACTCCAAGTACAAGTACGAGCAGGCGCAGAAGCAGAAGGCGGCGCGCAAGCACCAGCAGCAGATCACGATCCGCGAGATCAAGTTCCGGCCCAAGATCGCCCAGAACGACTACGACACCAAGAAGGGGCACGTGCGCCGCTTCCTGCGCGGCAAGGACCGGGTCAAGGTGACGATCATGTTCCGCGGGCGCGAGGTCACCCACCCCGAGCGCGGCACCGCGCTGCTCGACAAGCTGGCCACCGAGCTGTCGGATATCGCGGTCATCGAGCAGACCCCGCTCCAGGACGGGCGCAACATGACGATGATGCTGGCGCCGAACAAGAACGTCCTGGCCGGCGAGAAGGAGGACAAGGCGGCTGACGCCGACGGCGCCGCTCCGGCTCTGCAGGGTTCGGAGAATGGGCATCAGAACGGGGCGGCCGACACGCCCTCGCCTACCCCGAGTGACGCCGCGGCCTAGGCCGTATTCCCGGACGGCGCCGCACGCAGTCCGGCGTCCAGGGCGTTCACACTTCCACGGCTGGGCGTAGCGCCCCAGCGGGTCTGCTTTACTCTCCGGTCGCGATGCCGAAGATGAAGACCCACTCAGGCGCCAAGAAGCGGTTCAAGGTGACCGCCGGCGGCAAGATCCGCGGCCGTCACTCCTTCACCAGCCATATCCTGGAGAAGAAGTCGCCCAAGCGTAAGCGGCGGCTCGGCGAGCCGGCGCGCATCTCCAAGCACGATCGCAAGCAGGTGGCGACCTTGTTGGGGGCCAAGCGCTCATGACCCGGGTCAAGCGGTCACTTCACGCCCGCAAGAAGCGCCGCGCGACGCTCGCGCTGGCCAAGGGCTACCGGGGCGACGCCAGCCGGCATTACCGGACCGCCAAGGAGGCGGTCCTCAAGGCAGACCAGTACCGCTACCGTGACCGCCGCAACCGCAAGCGCGACTTCCGTCGCCTGTGGATCACTCGGATCAACGCGGCGGCGCGCCAGAACGGCCTCTCCTACTCCCAGTTCATGCACGGTCTCCAGACCGCGGGCGTCGAGCTCGATCGCAAGATCCTCGCCGACATGGCCGTGCACGACGCCGACACCTTCCGACGCTTCGCCGACCGCGCCCGCGAGGCGCTGGCGACCGGCTAGAAGCACTCCAGCCGACCACCAGCACCGCGACCCGGGCGCCGCTTCTTCGAAGCCGGCGCCCTTTTTTTATCTCTCGTGACGATCGCCAGCCCCCACAACAAGCAGCTCACGCTGATCCGCAAGCTCAACGCCCGCCGGCATGACCGCGAGCGCTCCGGCCAGTTCGTCGCCGAGGGCGAGGATCTGCTCGCCGCCGGCGACGCCGCCGGCTGGGAGCCGTTGGCGCGCTACTGCGCCGCCGGCAGCGGGTTGGGCGGCACTGAGGTCGAGCCCCGCCTGCTGGCGGGCGTCTCCGAGCTGGGGTCGGGGACCCGAGCCCTCGCCGTCTACCGGCAGCGCTGGGCGCCGGCGGCCGCCGGTCCGCTGTGCGTATATCTGCACGGCGTCCACGATCCGGGCAACGTCGGCGCGATCCTGCGCTCCGCCGACGCGTTCGCCGCGTCGTCGGTCGCGATCGGCCCGGGGACGGCCGATCCGTTCGGCCCCAAGGCGGTGCGCGCGAGCATGGGCGCGGTGTTCTCCGTCGCGCTCGCCCGGGTCACGGCGATCGACGAGCTGCCGCGGCCGACGGTCGCGCTCGCCGCGGGCCGGGGCGTCGTCCTTGACCAGCTGGCGTTGTCGGAGGCGACGCTGATGATCGGCTCAGAGCGCGACGGCCTCCCGGCGGCGGTCCTCGACGCCGCCGATCACGTCGCTGCGATCCCGATCGCCAACCACTCGCTCAACGCCGCCATGGCGGCGACGGTGGCGCTGTACGAGGTGTCTAGGATGGCCCGCAAATGACCGAGCGGATCGCCGAGCTGCAGCGGGAGGCGAGCGGGGCGATCGGCGCCGCCGCCACGACGTCCGAGCTCGAGAACGTCCGCGTCCGCTACCTCGGCCGCAAGGCCGAGCTCCCCAACCTGCTGCGCAGCGTCGCCGAGCTCCCACCCGAGCAGCGCGCCGCCACCGGCAAGGCCGCCAACCAGGCGCGCCAGGCGCTGGAGGCGGCGATCGAGCGGCGGGGGGGCGAGCTTGCCACCGCCGAGCTCGAGCAACGTCTGATCGCCGACCGCATCGACGTCACCCTGCCGGCCGATCCCCTGCCGGCGATCGGCCGCCTGCACCTCATCACCCAGACGCGCAGAGAGATCGAGGACGTGTTCATCGGGCTCGGCTTCAACGTCGCCGAGGGGCCCGAGGTGGAGACCGTGTACTACAACTTCGACGCGCTCAACCACGCGCCGACGCATCCCTCACGGCTGCTGACCGACACCTTCTACATCCGGCCCGCCGGTGACATCTTCGACCCCAAGACGGCGCTGCTGCGCGTCCACACCTCGCCGATGCAGATCCGGGCGATGGAGAGCCAGCCTCCGCCGATCTACATCGTCGTCCCAGGCCGCGTCTATCGCCCGGACTCCGACGCCACCCACGCGCCGCAGTTTCACCAGCTCGAGGGGCTCGCCGTCGACGACGACATCACCCTGGCGGACCTCAAGGGGACGCTGCTGCGGTTCGCGCGGGCGATCTTCGGCGAGGAGCGCGACGTCCGCCTGCGCCCGCACTTCTTCCCGTTCACCGAGCCGAGCGTCGAGGTCGACGTGTCGTGCTTTAACTGCGTCGCCGGCATCACCGCCGACGGCCAGCGCTGCCCGTTGTGCAAGGGCACAGCATGGATCGAGATCCTCGGCTCGGGCATGGTCGATCCCAACGTGCTCGCCGGGGTCGCCGACAACGGCTATGACCCCGAGCGGGTGCAGGGATTCGCGTTCGGGATGGGGATCGAGCGCGTCGCGATGCTCAAGCACCGCGTCCCCGACCTGCGCCTGCTCTACGACAACGACATCCGGCTGCTGGAGCAGTTCTAGGCCGCTGATGCGAGTTCCGCTGGAATGGCTGCACGCGTACTGCGCACCTCGGCTCGATGCGTTCGCCCTCGCCGAGCGCCTGGCGATGAGCGGGACCGAGGTGGAGCGGGTCGAACGCCACGGCGTGTCGGCGCCGGCGAACTTCGTCGTCGGCAAGGTCGTCTCGGCGCAGCCGCACCCGGACGCCGACCGCCTGCGGGTTTGCCAGGTCGACACCGGCGACGGAGCGGCGTCCCAGATCGTGTGCGGCGCCCCGAACGTCGCCGCTGGACAGACGGTCGCGGTCGCCAGGCCCGGCGCGGTCATGCCCGACGGGACCAGACTCAAGGTCGCCAAGCTCCGCGGCCAGCCGTCGAACGGGATGATCCTCGCCGAGGACGAATTGGCGATCGGCACCGACCACGACGGGATCATGGTCCTTCCCGCAGAGCTGCGGGCGGGGACGCCCCTGGACCAGGTGCTGCCGATCACCACGGACGTGCTCGTCGTCGAGGTCACACCGAACCGGCCGGACTGCCTGGCGATCTACGGCATCGCGCGCGAGGCGCACGCCGCCACCGGCGCCGCGTTGGCGCCCCCGCCGTGGCGCGAGGACCCCGGCTCGGACGGTCCTCTCAACGCCGCCACGGTCGTCGTCGAGTGTCCGGAGCTGTGTCCGCGATTCACCGCGCGGGTGTTCGAGGAGGTGACGATCGGCCCGTCGCCGCCGTGGCTCAAGGCGCGACTGATGGCCGCCGGCCAGCGCCCGATCTCCAACATCGTCGACATCACCAACTACGTGATGCTGCTGACCGGCCAGCCGCTGCACGCCTTCGACCTCGACCGGATCGCCGGCCGGCGGCTGACCGTGCGGCGCGCCCGCGACGGCGAGACGATGCGCACGCTCGACGGCCAGACGCGGACGCTGCACTCCGAGACGGTGCTGATCGCCGACGACGACGGCCCGACGTCACTCGCCGGCATCATGGGCGGCGAGCGCTCGGAGGTGGCGCCGACGACGACCCGCGTGTTGATGGAGGTCGCCACCTGGGACGGCCCCAACATCCATCGCACGTCGCTGGCGCTCGGCCTGCGCAGCGAGGCGTCGAGCCGCAACGAGAAGGGCCTGGCGCCCGAGCAGACGCGCCAAGCGCAGGCGATCGCCACGCGGTTGATGATCGACCTGTGCGGCGCCCGGCTCGCCCCGGGCACGATCGACACCGGCGGCCCCGGCCCCACTCCCGCCACCATCAGGCTCCGCGACGCTCGGGTGGCCGGCCTGCTCGGCGTCGACATCCCGCGCGAGCGCTGCGCCGAGATTCTCCGCGCGCTCGAGTTCCAGACCGCCGCCGCTGCGGACGGCCTCGACGTGACCGTCCCCTTCTTCCGGCGCGCCGACGTCACCCGCGAGGCTGATTTGATCGAGGAGGTCGCGCGCCTCGGAGCTCTCGACTCGCTCCCCGCGACGCTGCCGTCGCGCCACGGCGCCGCGGGACTGCTCACCGACACTCAGCGGCTCCGCCGAGGGGTCGCGGACGCGCTCGCCGCCCACGGTCTGCACGAGATCGTCGGATGGAGCTTCGAGAGCCCCGAGGTCGGCGAGCGCCTGCGGATCTCCGGCCGGGCGGTGGTCGAGCTGGAGAACCCGATGTCGGCCGAGCAGTCGCGGCTGCGCACGACGCTACTCGGCTCGCTGCTCGATGTCGCCCAGCGCAATCGCGCCCGGGGTGCCGGCGCGCTGGCGCTGTTCGAGGCCGGCGCCGTCTACCTCCCCCGCCGCGGCGGTCGCCCCGACGAGCCCTATCACGTCGCCGGGCTGCTCTCCGGGGCGGTGCGGCACGCCACGTGGCGTGATCCGGCGCCGCCGGCGGCCGACTTCTTCGCCGCCAAGGGGGTCCTCGCCGGCGTGCTGGACCGGCTGCGCGCGCCGTGGAGCGTCGAGGCCGACCCCGGCGGGCAGCCGTTCCTGCACCCGGGCCGGGCGGCGCGGATCCTCATCGCCGGCGCGCCCGCGGGCTGGATCGGCGAGATCCATCCCCAGGTGGCGGCCGTGTGGGACCTGTCTGACTCGGTCTCGTCGTTCGAGATCGACCTCGACGCGGTCGCCGCCGCGGTCCGCGGCCGCGTTCCTCGCTACCAGGACCTCATGAGCTATCCCGAGGTCCGCGAGGACCTGGCGGTGATCGTCGCCGATGCGGTCACCGCGGCCGAGGTCCTGTCCGTCGTGCGCACCGCCGGCGCGCCGCTGCTCACCGACGCCGACGTGTTCGACGTCTACCGCGACGACGAGCGGATCGGCCCCGGCAACGTGTCGCTCGCACTGCGCCTGCGCTTCCGGGCGCCCGACCGGACGCTGACCGACGACGAGGTGGCCACCCAGCGGCGCACGATCGCCGCGGCGCTGATGACTGCGCTGGAGGGGCGGGTCCGTGACGCGTAGCGTCGCCGTCTTCGGAGCCGCGGGATACGCCGGCGCGCTCAGCGCCCGCCTGCTCGCGCGCCACCCGTTCTTTGAGCTGACGTCGGTGACGGCGCGCTCCGACGTCGGGCGTCGCCTCGACGACCTGTACCCCCATCATCGCGTGCCGCTCGTGCTCGAGGAGCTCGATCTCGACCGCCACGGCGATGTCGACGCCGCCGTTGTCGCCTATCCCCATGGCGCCGCCGCCGAGCTGGTGCTCGAGCTGCACCGCCGCGGCGTCAAGGTCGTCGACCTCAGCGCCGACTTTCGCCTGCGCGATCCGGCCGTCTATGAGGAGTGGTATCGGCCCCATCCCGCGCCCGCGCTGATCGGGGAGGCGGTCTACGGCCTGCCCGAGCGCTACCGCGACCGGATCGCCGACGCCGCGATCGTCGCCAACCCCGGGTGCTATCCAACCGCCGCGGTGCTGGGCCTGGCGCCGCTCGCCCGCGCCGGGTTGCTCGCCGATGTCGTCATCGACGCCAAGTCGGGCGTCTCGGGCGCCGGGCGCGGCGCCACCGATCAGACCCACTTCGTCACCGTCGACGAGAACCTCAAGGCCTACGGCGTGCCCCGCCACCGCCACACCCCCGAGATCGAACAGGAGCTGGCCGCGCTCGGCGCCGACCTGCGGATCACGTTCACCCCGCACCTGATCCCGCTCGACCAGGGCGAGCTCGTGTCGTGTTACGTCACCGTTCCCGCCGGCGACGGCGCAGCGGCGGACGACGTCCGTGACCTGTTTGCGGAGATGTATGCCGACGAGCCGTTCGTCGAGCTCACCGACGGGTTGCCCGGCGTCCGCGACGTGCGGGACACGAACATCTGCCGCATCGCCGTCCACCGCGACGAGCGAACCGGCCGCGTGATCGTCTTCTCGGCGCTCGACAACCTCTGGAAGGGGGCGGCGTCGCAGGCCGTGCAGAACCTCAACCTGATGTTCGGGCGCCCGGAGGGGGAGGGGATCACGTGAGCCAAAACGCCACCGGACGCGAGCGGACGTCGTGAGCGGATTCTTCTCCAGCCGCTGGGTTCCGTGCCCGGATCACGTCACCGAGATCGGCGGCGACGCGCTCCCCGCCGGCTTCCGCGCCGCGGGGGTCGCCGCCGAAATCAAGCCCTCCGGTGCGCCCGACGTCGGGTTGCTCGTGTGCGACCGCGCCGAGGCGGCGAGCGCGGCGCGCTTCACCGCCTCGGGGACCCAGGCCCCGCCGGTGCTCCTCTGCCGCGAGCGCTGCCGGCTCGGCGCGCTGCGGGCGGTCGTCGTCAACTCCGGCAACGCCAACGCGGCGACCGGGGCCGCCGGGTTGGCGGACGCCGCCGAGATGCAGGCGGCCGCCGCCCGGGCCGCGGGCGTGGCCGACGATCAGGTCGCCGTCTGCTCGACCGGGGTGATCGGCGTTGCGCTCCCGATGGACAAGGTGAGTCGTGGCATCGCCGCCGCCGCCGACGACCTGTCGGCCGACGGCGCCGCTGCGTTCAGCGCCGCGATCCAGACGACCGACGCGTTTGACAAGCGCGCGCGCCTCAAGGTGGCGCTGCCCTCGGGCGTGGTCACGATCACCGGACAGGCCAAGGGGGCCGGGATGATCTCTCCCGGGTTCGCCACCCTGCTCGTGTTCGTCCAGTCCGATGCCCGGGTGTCGGCGCAGACCTGCGACCTGCTCCTCGCCGTGTGCGTGCAGCGGTCGTTCGAGCGCGCTTCGGTCGACGGACAGCTCTCCACCAACGACACCGTGATCCTGCAGTGCAGCGGCGCCTCGGGCGTCGCCGTTGAGCCCGAGACCGCGGATGAGCTGCGCTTCGGCGAGGCGCTCGACGCGCTCATGCGCCAGCTCTCGCTGATGGTCGTGCGCGACGGGGAGGGGGCCCGTCGCGTCGGCCGCGTCGTCGCGCGCGGCGGCGACCCGGACGCGGTCGCGGCGGTCGCCCGCGCCGTCGCCGACTCGCCGCTGGTCAAAACGGCGCTCTACGGGGGGGACCCGAATTGGGGGCGGATCATCCAAGCGGTCGGCGCGGCGTTGCCCGGCACCGCGCCGCTGGCGGTCGACATCGCCATCGAGGGCGTGCCGGTCTGCGCCCGCGGCGCGTTCGTGGCGCACGATGCGGCGGCGCTCGCCGCGGCGGTGGCCGGCGATGAGGTGCAGTTCGAGATCGGGCTCCCCGGCGACGGGGCGGAGACCGAGGTGTTCTTCTCGGATCTCGGTCACGAATACGTGACGATCAACGCCGATTACACGACATGAGCTCCCGGCCGCAGCGCGACGTCGCCACCCTTCTGGAGGCGCTCCCCTACATCCGGGAGTTCCACGGCCGGACGGTGGTCATCAAATACGGCGGGGCGGCGATGACCAATCCGGAGCTCAAGGAGGAGTTCGCGCGTGACGTCGTGCTGCTCAAGTACGTCGGGATGAACCCGGTCGTCATCCACGGCGGCGGCCCGGAGATCTCCAGCTACATGCAGCGGCTGCACCTGCCGATCGAGTTCGTCGAGGGCCTGCGCGTGTCGAGCGCCGAGACGGTCGAGGTCGCCAAGATGGTGCTCGTCGGCAAGGTCAACAAGGACATCGTGCTCCGGCTCAACCGCCACGGACAGCCGGCGGTCGGGTTGTGCGGCGACGATGGCCTGCTGTTCCGCGCCGCGCGCCAGGCGGCGCCGTCGGGACAGGACATCGGCTTCGTGGGACGGATCGAGCGCGTCGACGTCGAAGTCCTCACCCATGTCGCCCAGGACTACATCCCGGTGATCGCCTCGGTCGGCGCCGACCGGGACGGCCACTCCTACAACATCAACGCCGACGAGGCCGCCGGCGCCGTCGCCCGCGCGCTCGGCGCCTACAAGATCATGTTCCTCACCGACGTCGCCGGCTGGCTGCGCGACCCGGCGGACGCCGGCAGCGTCATCTCCGAGATTGGCGCCGACGAGGTCCTGGCCGCCCTGCCGCGGGTCGCGGGCGGGATGCGACCCAAGCTCGCCGCCTGCCTGGAGGCGATCAACGGCGGTGTCTCCTACGCCCACATCGTCGACGGCCGGGTCCCGCACTCGCTGCTGCTCGAGCTGTTCACCGACGCCGGGCAGGGGACGAAGATCGGCCCCGCGGGCTGATGGGGACGCGCCGATGACCGATCCCTCGCTCAGCGAGCTGCAGGCGCTCGAGCGCGAGTACGCGGTCGCGACGTATGTCCGCAACCCGGTGCAGTTCGTGCGGGGCCGGGGCTGCCGGCTGTGGGACTCCGACGGCAACGAGTACCTCGACTTCCTCGCCGGCATCTCGGTGCTCAACGTCGGCCACTGCCATCCGCGCGTCGTCGCCGCCGTGCGGGATCAGGTGCAGCGGCTCACCCACGCCACGAACCTCTACTACACGGCGCCCGCGATGCAGCTGTCCGCGCGGCTGTCGCAGACCTCGCTCGGCGGCAAGGTGTTCCTGTGCAACTCCGGAGCGGAGGCGAACGAGGCGGCGATCAAGCTGGCCCGCCGCGCCCGCCCCCGCGGCAGGCTGATCGTGTTTCAGGACGCGTTTCACGGCCGCACATACGGTGCCCTGTCCGGGACCCCCCAGGAGTCCAAGCAGGCGCCGTTTGCCCCCCTGGTGCCCGGGTTCGACGTGGTCGCCAAGGACCCGGACGCGCTGAGCGCCGCGGTCGGCCCCGAGACGGCGGCGGTCCTCCTGGAGCCGATCCAGGGCGAGACCGGGATCCACCCGATGGCGCCGGAGCTGCTGCGCGCCGCCCGCGATGCCTGCGATGCCACCGGCGCGGCACTCATCTTCGACGAGATCCAGACGGGAATGGGGCGGACCGGGACCCTGTGGGCCTACGAGCAGACCGGCGTCGTTCCCGACGCGCTGACGAGCGCGAAGGCCCTCGGCGGGGGCCTGCCGATCGGCGCGCTGATCACCGGGCCGCGGCTCGCCGACGTGTTCCAGGCGGGCGACCACGGCTCGACGTTCGCGGGTGGCCCCCTCGTCGCGGCGGCGGCCCTGGTGGCGTTGGACGTCTGCTCTGACCCGGAGCTGCTGCACCGCGTCCGGACGCTGGGGGAGCGTCTGACCCAGGGTCTGGCCGCGCTGCCTGTCGTCGCCGCCGTGCGCGGGCGGGGATTGATGATCGGCGTCGATCTGGACCCGGGGGTGTCGGCGCCGGAGCTCGCCCGGCGCGCCCTGGTGCAGCAGCGGCTGGTGATCAACGCCACCGGGCCGGCGACGATCCGGTTCGAGCCGCCGCTCGTCGTATCGGAGGCCGAGATCGACGAGGCGCTGGGGCGCCTGGCGGAGGTGACGCGATGAGCGCCGTCCTCAGCGCCAAGGTGGACGTCCCGCTCGCCTACGGGCAGCGCGCCGACGCCGCCGCGGCGGCGGTCCTGCGCCGGCTGCTCACGGTGATCAGCGACAACATCGAGGGGTCGATCAGCGGCGACGACGACGAGCACCTGCACCAGCTGCGGATCGCGGTGCGCCGCTCGCGGACGGTCCAGCGGCAGCTGGCCCCGGTGTTCGGCCCGTCGGAGCTGCCCGGGTATCGCAGCGAGTTCCGCTGGCTGCAGCGCGCCACCGGCGATGTCCGCGACCTCGACGTCTACATCCACGACCTCGATGCGCTGCGCGACCTCCTTCCGGAGGCGATCCGTGGCGATCTCGGCCCGCTGCGTCCGGTGCTCGTCCACGACCGGTTGGCCGCGCGGGCGGAGATGACCCGGGCGCTGACGTCGGCGCGCGCCGTCAACCTGCTCGAGGATTGGGAGCGGCTGCTCGAGACCCTCGTCGAGCGTCCCCTCGAGGACCGCCCGGCCGCGCCGCGCTCCATCGGCGAGGTGGCGGGCCGCCGGATCCGGAAGGTGTATCGCCGGATCCTGCGCATGGGGGAGGCGATCGACGAGTCCAGTCCGGCTGCGGATTACCACGACCTGCGCAAGAAGGGCAAGGAGCTGCGGTATCTGATGGAGCTGTTCGGGATCAAGCTGTTCGGCGAGGACGCGGTGGCGCCGATGGTGAGGTCGCTGAAGGGGCTGCAGGACGTGCTTGGCCGTCATCAGGACCGCGAGATCCAGATCGCGATGCTGCGCTTCACCGCGGACGAGGTGGCGACGCTGCGCGGCGGTGGCGCCGCGTGCATGGCGATGGGGGTGCTCGTGGAACGGTTGGCGATCGATGAGCGCGCTGCGCGCGAGGAGTTCGGCGAGCGCTTCGCTGCGCTGGCCTCCGCGGACCAGCAAACCCTTGTTAGCGAGACGTTTCGCTGAGGTAGCATCAGAAAATGGGTTACAAGATTCTCGGCTTCATCGTGTGGCGCGGAGCGACGTTCTACATCCAGCGCCGCTTCTCCGGGTGGGGCGCGAAGGCCGCCGCCGCCGGGGTCGCCGCCGCCGTGGTCGCCGGGGTGCTCGCCGCCGGTCGCCAGGCGACGAATCAATAACGCGTAAGCTTTCGGGAGTGCTCCGGCAGGGACCGGCGCGCTGTGTGGCGAATGCAGGCAAGCGAGGCCGCCCCGACGGATCGGACGCGGTCGGTGTCCGGAATGACAGAATCCTCCCCCGCTGAGACCCCGATTGTCATCGACCGCGTCGATCGCGCACGCGGCGAACGTGATGGGGTTTCACTGCGGCTCACCGGACGCCGGCTCGTGCCGCCCCGCGAGGCCGACCACGACCCGCTGCTCGTGATCCAGCTGCACGGGCGGCGCCACCGCTTTCCCGCCCGCGACGCGCGCGACGCCACGGGCTCCGACGCGCACGCGTGGGCGGCGACGTTCGAGGTGCCCGCGTGGGCCGAGCCGAGCCGGTACGGGCAGGCCGCGGTGTGGGTGGGCGACGCCGTCGTCCCGGTTCCGCTGCCAGGCAGCGATGGCCCAGGGCCGGCGGCCCCACCGGCGGCCCCACCGGCGGCCCCACCGGCGGCCGCGCCGGAGGCCGACGCCGAGCCGGAGCCGTCGCGTGGGGACGAGCCCGGCGACGACACCGGCGCGCGAGGTCGCGGTCGACAGCGGGCGGACCGGACCGCTCGCCGAGCTGCTGTTCAAGGAGAACGTGTCCGCGCTGCACTCAGAGCTCGAGCAGCGATCCACCGAGACGGCCCAGCTGCGCACCGCGCTCGCCGGGGCCCGGTCCGAGCTCGAAGCGCGCGTCGCGACCCAGGCGGCGCTCGAGTCGGCCCACGCCGAGCTGCGCGCTGAGCTCCAGCAGCTGACAGCGGCGGCCGCGGCACAGCGAGAGGAGTTCGCCCGGCGCGCCTCCGAGCTCGAGAGCCAACTGGCGAGCGCCGAGGCGCAACGGACACGGGCCGCGGAGCAGGCGGCGGAGCTCACGGCGGCCCACGACGTCCAGGCCACCGAGTCCGCGCGGCTGCGCGATCGTCTCGGCGCGGTCTCCTCGGAGCGCCGCCAGCACGACCGGGAGCTCGCCGCGCTGCGTGAGCAGCTCGCCCATGCCCACGTCTCGCGCGACTCCGCCGCCGGCGAGGCCGCGGGCCTGCGGGTGGAGCTGGAACGGCTCGCGACCGAGCTCGCCGTCGCCCGCGAGCAGCTCGTCGCCCACGCTGGCGACCTGGGCGAGGCGGAACGGTTGCTCGTCGACGCGCGCGCCCTGACCGCGCAGCTGCGCGGAGAAACCCCGCACTGAGCGGAGATCGCGGTGAGTGGTGGCGACATCCGTCCGATCCGCGACGTAGCGTCGCGGCGATGACCGAGCTCTCCGGCACATCCGGGGTCGGGATCGAGACTGGTCGCGATGGCGCCCGCGTTTGCGATGACGCGCACCGGGTGGCGCTCGAGCGCGCGCTGCTCGCCCGCCGGGCCGCCACCCAGGTCCGGGCCGAGCCGTGGCCGCCGGGCGCGGCGCTCTCGGTCGCGGTCCCCCCGGGCCTCGGCGGGGTGGCGCCCGCCGCCCTGCCTGACGGCGAGGATGCGGCGCTGCTCGTGACCACGCTGCGCCGGGAGCTCGACGCGCGCGCGCAGGACGCCGCCGGTCTGCGCTCCCGCCTGATCGATGCCGAGACCCGTCTGGCGGCGCGCGTGCTGCTGGAGCAGCGGACCACGGCGGCGCTGACGCAGGTGCGCGGCGAGCTCGAGCGGCTGCGCGACGCCGTGGAGCGCGAACGCGCGGCCCGCGTTGTCGCCCAGGATGAGGAGTCCGCGACACCGGCGGGTCCGCCCGCTGTGGCGCTCGAACCGGCGCGTCTCAACGACGCGCTGAGCCGGCTACGCGAGACGATCCCGTCCCAGGACGGTCCCGTCGCCGAGACCGCGTCGGTCTCCGCCGCGCCCGTGTCCGCAGCGCCGCCCCCCGCCGTGAGCGTCGGACCGACGCTGGAGCCCGCGTTCCGCAGGCTCGTCCGCCGAGATCCCGACGCCGCCGGGCGGCTGCTGCTCGAGCTGCTGCCGCTCCAAGGCGTCGCGTACCCCCATCCGGTCGCCTACGACCTCGTGCTCGGCGCCGGATCCGGCCGCGCCGCGCCGACCGTCTGCGTCACCGTGCGCGACCGCAGCGCCGCCATCGCGGTCCGCGCGACGCCGCGGCCCCGCGGCGAGGTCGACCTCCAGGTGGCCGGTCCGCCCCGGCGGATCGCCCGGCTCCTCGTCGCCGGCTGGTTGCGCCGGCGGTGCGGGTTCGGCGTCGCTCGCGTCCGCGGCCGGCGCGAGACACTGGCTGCGCTCAGCGCCCTGCTCGGAACCTCGGCCGACCTGATGGTCCTGCAGCGCGCGGCGGTGCGGCTGGACTCCGCCACCGCATTCGGGCTCATCGGCGCGATGATCGATCCGGCGTGGACCGCGGGCCACCGGTTCATCGTCGCCCACGAGCAGCCGGAGACGGCGACGACATACGTCCTCGTCCGCGCCGGACGCCCGATCGAGGTGACGCGCACCGCGCCGGCGCCACCGATCGACACGACGCTGCGCTGCCGGGCCGATCAGCTGCTGGCGGCGCTGTCCGGCGAGACGGTCAGCGGGCTGACCGTCGCCGGCGACGAGATGCCGCTGGCTCTGCTGAGCCGGTGGATCAAACGCGCACGGAGCGGGTGAAAGCGGCCGGCGCGCGCCCCAGCCGGGGCCACGGCGTCCGCCCCGGCGCCTAACCTAGTCGGTGCCGCCCATGACTGCCGACTGCGCCCACCTCCACGTCCATTCCGAGTACTCGCTGCTCGACGGAGCGTGCAAGATCGACGCTCTCGCGGCCCGGGCGGCGTCCTTTCACCAGCCGGCTCTCGGCCTGACCGACCACGGTGTGATGAACGGCTCGGTGGAGCTGTTCACCGCCTGCCGCGCGCACGGGATCAAACCGATCATCGGGTGTGAGGTGTACGTCGTCGATGACCACGCCCGGCGCGCTCCCGGCCGCCTCGAGCGCTTTCACCTGACCCTGCTGGCGGCCACGCCGACCGGGTATCGCAACCTCGTCAAGCTGTCGTCGGCGGGCTTCCTGGAGGGATTTCAGCGCGGCAAGCCGGCGGTCGACATGACCCAGCTGGCCGACCACGGCGAGGGCCTGATCGCCCTCACGGGCTGCCTGCAGTCACGGTTCTGCCAGTACCTGATCGACGGCCGAAGCGGCGACGCCCGCGCACACGCCGGCGAGCTGATGAACGCCGTCGGGTCCGACAACGTCTACTTCGAGGTCCAGAAGAACGGGCTCTCGGTCCAGGACCGGTGCAACGAGGAGATCGTCCGCATCGCCCGTGAGGTCGGGCGCCCCCTGGTCGGCACCGGTGACGTTCACTACCTCCGCCGCGAGGACTATCACCACCATGCGGCGCTCCTGTGCGTGCAGACGAAGTCGACTCTGAGCCAGCCGAAGATCACCTTCGACACCAACGAGTTCTACCTCCGGTCCAGTCAGGAGATGGCCCAAGCGTTTGCGCAGTGGCCGGAGGCGATCGCCAGCACGCTGGAGATCGCCGACCGCTGCGACGTCGAGATCGAGCTCGGCCGCCAGCTGATCCCGCGCTATCAGACGCCCGCGGACGTCGGCGAGGGCCCATACCTGCGCCGGCTGGTCGACGAGGGGCTTCGTCGTCGCTACGGAAACCCGGCTCCGGCCGAGGCGGTGCAGCGCGCGGAGTACGAGCTCGGGGTGATCGACCGGATGGGCTTCAACGCCTACTTCCTCATCGTGTGGGACTTCGTCAAGTACGCCAAGGACGCGGGGATCGCCGTCGGCCCGGGCCGCGGCTCGGCGGCGGGGTCGATCGTCGCGTACTGCCTGCAGATCACCGATGTCGATCCGCTGCGCTACGACCTGCTGTTCGAGCGCTTCCTCAACCCCGAGCGCGTGTCGATGCCCGACATCGACATGGACTTCTCGGTGCGCGGCCGGGAGCGGGTGATCCGCTACGTGACCGAGAAGTACGGCAAGGAGGCGGTGGCGCAGATCGTCACGTTCGGCAAGATGTTCCCGCGCGCGGCCACCCGAGACGCCGCGCGGGTGCTCGGTCACGATTACGGCGCCGGCGACCGGCTGGCGAAACTGATCCCCGACCCGATCATGGGCCGGCCGCCGAGCTTTCAGGAATGCTTGGCGGCCGGGCAGCCGCTGCGGGCCGAGGTCGACCGCGACGGGACCGCAAAGGCGATCATCGATGTCGCCCAGGGACTGGAGGGGATCATCCGCAACTCCTCCATCCATGCCGCCGCCGTCGTCATCTCCGACCGCCCGCTCACCGACATCCTCCCTCTGCAGATCGCCGATGCCGGAGCCGACGAGAACGGCGACCGGGTGTTCCGGACGGTGACCCAGTTCTCGATGAAGCCGGTGGAGCAGCTCGGGCTACTCAAGATGGACTTCCTGGGGCTGCGCAACCTCGACGTCATCGAGGACGCCCTGGACATCGTGGAGCGATCCACCGGCGAGCGCCCCGACATGAGCACGCTGCCGCTCGACCACCCGCCCACGTACGAGATGCTCGCCGGGGGCGACTCGATCGGAGTGTTCCAGTTCGAGTCCGAAGGCATGCGCGAAGCGCTGAAGAAGGTCCAGCCGACGGAGTTCGACGACCTCGTGGCACTGGTCGCTCTCTACCGCCCGGGGGCCATGGACCAGATCCCGACCTACGCGCGCGGGAAGCGGGACGCGGAGTCGATCTCCTATCCCGACGAGCGTCTGCGCCCCATCCTGGAGTCGACCAAGGGCGTGATCCTGTACCAGGAGCAGGCGATGAAGATCGCCAAGGAGCTCGCCGGCTTCAGCGGCGCGAAGGCCGACGACCTGCGCAAGGCGATCGGCAAGAAGAACCGCGAGGCGATGGCCAAGCTCAAGCCCGAGTTCTTCGCCGGCTGCCGGACGTCGGGAACCAGTGAAGCGGTGACCGAGATGCTGTGGACGACCAACGAGCGGTCCGCTGACTACTCATTTAACAAGTCCCACGCCGCCTGTTACGCGCTCATCGCCTACCGCACCGCATGGCTGAAAGCCAATTACCCGGCCGAGTACATGGCGGCGCTGATCTCGTCGGTGATGGACACCAAGGACAAGGTGCCGTTCTTCGTCTCCCAGGCCGAGCAGATGGGAATCGCGATCCTCCCCCCCGACGTCAACCTCTCCGACCACGAGTTCGTGGTCGTCGACGGCAACATTCGGTTTGGGCTCGATGCCGTCAAGGGCGTCGGCTATCAGGCGGTGGAGGCGATCAAGCGTGCCCGCGGGGACGGAGAGTCGGTGCGCCGGAGTGGGGACCAGCCGGGTCGATCGTTCACCAGCCTGTTCGACTTCTGTGAGCGGGTCGACAACCGCGCCGTGAACAAGAAGGCGATCGAGGCGCTGATCAAGTGCGGCGCCTTCGGCTCGACCAACGCATCGCGCAAGGGGATGCTGCAGGTCCTGGAACAGGCCCAGGCGGCCGGGCAGAAGGCACAGCAGGATGCGCTCATCGGCCAGGGGTCGATCTTCGATCTCGCTCCCGCCGGGCTCGATCTCGGCGGGACTCCCGGCCACGCGCCGTCCGGGGCGGCGGCGGCATTCGCGTCGCCGGCTCATGCCGCGATTCCCGGCGTGGAGTTCGACCGCAACGAGATGCTCGCCGCCGAGAAGGAGTCGCTCGGGCTGTTCATCTCGGCCCACCCGCTCAAGGAGATGGGGCCGGCGCTGCGGAGCCGGGCCGACAGCACCCTGGCCGAGTGCAGCGACCGGCGGGATGGGGACTGGGTCACGATCGGCGGGATGATCACCCAGTTCAAGAAGATCAAGACCAAGAACGGCGACTGGATGGCCTTCGCCACGATCTACGATCTCGAGGCGTCGGTCGAGATCGTCGTCTTCGCCAACGTGCTGGCCGCCAGCGAGGCGGCGCTGGCCGCGGACTCGATCGTCCTCGTGCGCGGCCGGGTCGATCACAAGGACCGGGACAAGACGTGCCTGATCGCGCAACAGGTGGAGCGCTTCGAGCCGAGCCCGGAGGAGGTCCTCACGGCGCGGGTGCGGGCCGCCAAGCCTGTGCCGGCGCCGAGCGTCCTGCGCCTGCGGCTCGACGCGACCGGGCTGCCGAGCTCGATTCTCGGTGAGCTCAAGGACCTGTTCGCCGGCTTTCCCGGAGAGTCGGACGTCGTGATCGAGCTGACGACGACCATGGGGCACCGGCGGTTGAAGCTCGGGCCCAGCTACCGGGTGTCGCGGTGCGCCGGACTGCACGCCGAACTGGACCACCTCCTCGGCGCGGCGCTCATCTCCGAGGTGACCGCGCTGCGCGCCGCGGAGCCGCCGGCAATCGCCGAGGCCGCCGGCGTCGGCTGACGCGTGCCCGCTCGATCGAGTACCACGGTGCAGGACATCCGATGAGAATCAGCCTCGGCACGATCATCTGGCTGGCGGTGGGGGTGCTGCTCGCCTCGTCGCATCACTACCTCGCCCACCTCAACAACGTCCGGCAGATCGTCTCCGCGCTCCTGGCGATCGTGCTCTGGCCGCTTCTGCTCCTGGGGATCAACCTCCACGTGAAATGAGCTGGGGGGGAGGTGGCGTGCCCTCGCCGAGATGAGCGGTCCAGCGCTCTTCGATCCGCCCGAACCGCCAAACGAGCAGCGCGATCGCCCAGGTCGCGACAAACAGAGCCACGATCACGAACCCGAGAATGTTGATGTCGATCGTCTCAAACCAGTTCCAGAACCCGCCCGACAGGTTCAGCTCGGATGCGACCAAGCCGCCGAGCTCGATCGTGCCGATGATCGACGCGATCGCGACGGACAGGCCCGTGATCGTGATGTTGTAGAAGACCGTGCGGACGGGCTTGGAGAAGGCCCAGCCGTACGCGAAGTTCATGAACGAACCGTCGATCGCGTCCATCAGCGACATCCCCGCGGCGAACAGGATCGGCAGGCACAGGATCGCGTACCAGGGCAGTCCCGCGCCGGCCGCGCCACCGGCGAGGACGAGGAGGGCGACTTCGCTCGCGGTGTCGAACCCGAGGCCGAACAGCATTCCGATCGGGTACATCTGGCCCGGCTTGGTCACGGCCCGGGTCAGATTGCCGAGCAGGCGGTTCATGAGCCCGCGCCTGGCCAGCTGCTGCTCCAGCTGCGTTTCGTCGTACCGCCCGGACTTCATCTCGCGAAAGACGTTGATGATCCCGACGAGGATCACGACGTTGAGCGCCGCGATCACATAGAGAAAGCTGCCGGAGACGAGGGTCCCGATCCAGTTCGTCACCTGATGCAGGCTGGAGTGGTCGTTCTTGACCGGCCCGGTGAGCGCTTTGATTCCGATCGCGAGCAGGAAAGCGAGCGCGAACACGATCGTCGAATGGCCCAGCGAGAACCAGAACCCGACGCTCAACGGACGCTTCCCCTCGGCCATCAGCTTGCGCGTCGTGTTGTCGATCGCCGCGATGTGGTCGGCGTCGAACGCGTGGCGAAGACCGAGCGTGTACGCGGTCACCCCGATGCCGACGGTGAATGTCCCCGCGCCACCGAGGTGGTAACGGTGCGGCGTCACGAGCGCGATCAGCGTCAGAAAGCCGAGGCCGTGCAGACCGGCGACGACGAACACCATCAGCGCCAGCGCCCGCCGCTGCCCCGAGTCAAGCGAGATCCAGAACGTCCGCAGACCGCGCCGCCGTCCGGCGCCAACCGTCGCTGCCTCCATCTCACCCTTCCTTTGTCACCGGTGGTCTGAGCGGTCGGGAAGGGGGGCGCCGGCCCGCGCGGCGGGCGCCCCCCAGCCGTTTAGCTCAGTCGGAGCTCGGCGACCGCCGCCTCGGGGACGGCCACCGTCGGCCCGGCCGTCTCCTCGTCCTCCCACACGACGTACTCGCCGGCCGGCAGGCTGCCGAAGATCGCCGTCAGCACCGGCCCGGTCTGCGTACGGCGTTCGTGAACGCCGGTGTGGACCCGGCGTCCCGCCTGCTCCGTGGGGCTGATCTCGATCTCGCGGCCGCGGTAACGGTCGTCGGGATAGATCACGAGCGCCCCCCGTCCCTCGCCGATGTCGAGCGCGACCGTCGCTGACTGCTGCCAGCTGGGACGACTGTCGGTGGCCGCCCTCGGGCTGTTTGTCATGTCCGTCATGAGACCGTGGACAGCGGCGCCGTGTTGTACCCGCTCTGGGGCGTGCCGAGATACGGGAACTGCGACAGGTAGCTGGTGTCGGCCTCGGTCAGACCGTCGGTCAGCAGCGAGGCCGCCTTGTCGGGTGTGTAGCTCTTGTCGACGAGCGGATAGGTGGCTCCCGCGATCGCCCGCAGCTCCACCGAGGTGACGTCGTCGAACACGCGCCGTCCATTCGGGAAACCGGCGAGATCCCCGCCGAGGATGCCAAGCGGACTCGGGGTGCTCGACGGGGGGATCGACAGGTTCAGCCGCAGCTCGTCGGCGTAGGTGCTGCCGGTGTAGTTCTGGAACCCGGGAACGATCCCCGGCGGCAGGCCCGTCAGCAGGATCGCCACCAGATCGGCACGCGCCGCCTTCAGGCTGGCGAGCTTGGGAAACACGCCCGGATACAGCACCGGGAGCAGGCCCGCCAACTCGGGATGTTGCACGTAGGAGAGGAACTGACTGTCGGTGGCCGGGGTCAGTGAATTCCACAGGTCCTTCTTGCCCATCGGGACGATCACCTCGTTGAACAACGGGTTCCCGAGCCGCGACACCTGGACGGGGGGACCGAACCCACCCGTGATGCCGCCCGGCTCGCGAATCGACGCCTTGGAGCGGCTTGCGGCCGCCCACACGCCGATGACCGCATCGCGGTGGCGCCAGTCGTGCCGGCCGCCGGAGCGTGCGAGGTCGTCCTTGGGGACCTGAAGCGCGATCGAGTGCACGCCGAACTCATTGGTGGAGTTGACGCCCATCGCGTTCGCCATGCCATAGATGTGCAGGCTCTGGAAGGGTCGCAGATCGCCAAGGTCGAAGATCGCCCCGAGGTCGATGTAGAAACCCTCCAGTCGCTGTCCCGCAAACACCGATCGCCCACCTTGCAGCGAGTGCACCGCCTCGGCGGCCAGCGCCTCGTAGTTCGGCGTCGACGCCGGCCCGATGTTGCACGGCGGGCAGGCGAGGTTGCTGGCGATCACCTCCGATCCCCAACGAGAGGTCCGGGTCACCGAGTAGAACTGCTTGCGGTTCCAGTTGGGGCTGGAGATCGAGTCGATCCGCCCGGTGTTGTACAGGAACGTGTTCGGATCGCCGACGACCGTCTGGAAGTTGAACTCGTAGGTGATGTTCGGAGTGCCGTCGCCGTCGTTGTCGATGTAGATGTAATACACCACGTCATCGGCGAACTCGAAGAAGTTCGGGCCCCCGAACGGCGCCTCGAACGGCAGGTAGTTGGCGATCAGGGTGACCGTGTCTGGTTGATCGGGCGAGACGAACGCATATGTGTCGGTGTTGTCGGCGACCGGGTCCTTACTGGTCGCCGGTGCCTCACGATGAGACGACATGTCATAACCTCCGCGTCAGTTCAAGAGGGAGAAAGGTGGGTGCGGCCGGCGTCGGCCGGGCCTACTTCGCGGCGCGGGCGATCCGGGCGGCGAGCTTGTGGTCGCGGATCGTCACCTCGTGCTTGCCCTTCATGACCGTGATCTTGCCGTTGCGGGGGTCGCCGATCCAGGCAACGATCGGGTGCGAATGAGCGGCGTGCTTCTTGGCGTCGGCTTCGCCGACGTCGAGCGCTCCGATCGCGGTCATGCCGACCGCCGCGCCCGCGGAGGTCTTGACGAATCCACGCCGGGTGAGGTCACTCATGGGTGCTCCTCCTGTATGGGTTTCGCCGAGCAACACCGGCTGAAAATCCGACCGGGCTCACGTCCGCCGGTCCGGGCCCTCGGCTCTCTCACTCGCGATACGCAAGGGCCGCGGGTCCAGATCACATTTCCGTCAGCCGCGGGTCCAGATCACATTCCGTCAGCCCGGCAACCACGGCCCGTGCCAGCCGCCATACCGCGCGACGAGCTTGTCGGCCTCCGGGGGGCCCCATGACCCCTGCGGATACGGGATCACCTTCGGCGGGGAGTCGAGCAGTGGTCCGACGACGCGCCACGTCTGCTCGACGCTGTCCTGACGCGTGAAGTGGCTGGCGTCGCCGATGAGCGCCGCTTCGAGCAGGACCTCGTACGGGGTCGCACCTTCGCCGCCCTCCTTGGCGAACTCCATGTCGAGCTGGATCTCGCTCGTTCCCGGCCGGTCGGCACGCCGGGCGTCGAGGATGATCCGGATCCCGGTGTGCGGATCGATGCGGACGACGAGCTGGCTCGGCTGTGGCCGACGGCGCGCGCTCGGGATGAACGGCAGCCGAGGCGGGTGCCGGAACACGAGTCGCAGCTCGGTCTGGCTGACCGGCAGGCGCTTGCCGGTGCGGATGAAGAACGGCACTCCTGACCAGCGCCAGCTGTCGATCTGCAACCGCAACGCCGCATACGTCTCGGTGGGGGAGTTGCTGCGGACGCCGGGGATCGTGCGATAGCCGTTGTACTGCCCCCGCACGTAGTGGGCGGGGTCGGCGGCGTCCATCGCCGAGAACACCGCGAACTTCGCGTCCTTCAACCGATCGGCCGATCCCGACGCCGGTGCCTCCATCGCCGCCGCCGCCACCATCTGCATGAGGTGGTTGACGACGACGTCGCGCAGCGCGCCGACCGGATCATAGAAATGGCCCCGGTCCTGGACGCCGAAGCTCTCGGCCATCGTGATCTGGACCGCCGACACGTAGGTGCGGTTCCACACCGGCTCGAGGATCGCGTTCGCGAAGCGCAGATAGAGGATCTCGTCCAACCCCATCTTGCCCAGGAAGTGATCGATCCGGTACAGCTGAGACTCGTCGAGGTACTTGTGCAGCTCCCGCGCGAGCGCGCGGGCGGAGGCGAGATCGTGTCCGAACGGCTTCTCGACTGCCACCCGGCGGCCGCCTCCGACCAGGTTCGCCTTCGCCAAGCCGGCAACGACCGTCGCGAACAGCGACGGTGGGATCTCGAGATAGAAGACGGGGTTCCCGCACGCCGAGAGCGCCGCCGCCAGCGTCGCGTACGTCGCGTCGTCGGTGAAGTCCCCGCCGACGTAGCGCAGCCGCCCGGCGAACCTGCGCCACACCGTGTCGTCGATCACCTCGCCGGCGTCCCTCACGGCTGCGAGCGCGTACTCGCGCAGGTGGTCGTCGGTCCAGTCATCGGCGGCAACGCCGATCACCGAACAGTCGAGCAGGCCACGGGCTTCCAGGCGATACAGGGAACGCAGCGTCATCTTGCGGGCGAGGTCGCCGGTGATCCCGAACACCACGAGCGCGTCGCCCGGCCGGGCCGGGTTGCTGGACCGAGGCAGGTCTGGCATCGGCGCCAACGCTACCTCGCCGCGCGGTCGTCGCGTCGCGACCCCTCGCCCCCGGTCACGACCGTTTGCGCGCGCGGGTGGCGGCGCGCGCCCGTGATGCCTGACCCCGCTTGCGCAGCGCGAAGCAGCGGTCGACCTCCTCTCGGGTCGGACCCTGGCGCTCCGGTCCCTGCGTCTCGATCACGAGCGGCAGCGTCTCGAACCGCGGCTCGGACAGATACGCCGCGCAGCCCCGCTCGCCGAGCTCGCCGGTCCCGATGTTGGCGTGACGATCGCGGTTGGACCCCAGTGGCGTCTGCGAGTCGTTGAGGTGCAGTGAGCCGAGGCGGTTCAGGCCCACGATCCGGTGAAACTCGTCGACCGTCTCGGACAGGCCGGCGGCGGTCCGGATGTCGTATCCCGATGCGAGCAGATGACAGGAGTCCAGGCACACGCCCAGCCGCTTGCCGCCGCCGGCGGCGTGCAGCAGCTCGGCCAGCTCCTGAAACGACCGGCCAAGGGTCCCCCCGGCGCCGGCCGTGTCCTCCAGGTGCAGCGGGCAACGGTCGGTGTCCGACAGCGCCTCCCGGATCACCGTTCCGGCGCGGGCGATCGCCTCGCCGACGTCGCTCTGCTTGGCCGAGCCGGGGTGCAGGACGACACCGGCGGCGCCGATCGCGGCGCCGACCCGCAGCGATTGGATCAGCGACGCCCGCGATTTGTCGCGAATCTCGGGGTCCTCGGACGCGCAGTTGAGCAGGTACACGGCATGGATGAGAACGGCCTGCACGGGGCTGGCAGTCATCGCCTGACGAAACTCGGCAAAGTCGTCATCGTCATACGCGGTCGGCCGCCACATGCGGGGCGACTGGTTGAAGATCTGGATCGCCTCGCAATCGCGCTCGGCGCCACGCTCGATCGCCTTCTCCAGCCCGCCGGCGGGTGATACGTGGGCGCCGATTAGCATGCTTGATCCATGTCAGAGATGAGATTTCGGTTTGCTCCGTCCCCGACCGGCGCCCTGCACATCGGCGGCGCGCGGACCGCGCTGTACAACTGGCTGCTGGCCCGCGGGCAGGGTGGCACGCTCGTGCTCCGGATCGAAGATACCGACCGCGAGCGCTCCACGCCTGGCAACGTGGAGCAGATCCTCGACGCGCTCCGCTGGCTGAACCTCGACTTCGACGAGGGACCGGTCTTCCAGTCCCAGCGCGCCGCCCGCCACGCCGAGGTGCTCGACCAGCTGCTGACCGGCGGGTACGCGTATCACTGCACCGCCACGGCGCAGGACGTCCGGGCCTATAAGGCCCAGCACGGCACCGATCGGGGGTTCCGGGGGGAGCACGAGGCCGCCGGCGCTGTCCGCCTCCGGGTCCCTGATGACGGCGAGACGATCGTGCACGACATCATCCGTGGAGACACTCGGTTCCCCAACGCCAGCCTCGACGACCCGGTGATCGCGCGCGCCGACAGCTCGGCGCTGTACAACTTCGCGGTCGCGGTCGACGACCTCGACGCGGGCATCACCCATGTGGTGCGCGGCGAAGACCACCTGTCCAACACGCCCAAGCAGCTGCTCGTGCTCGCCGCGCTGGGAGCGGCCGCTCCTCAGTACGCGCACCTGCCGCTGCTGCTTGGCCCGGATGGACGCAAGCTGTCCAAGCGCCACGGGGCCGCCTCGGTGCAGGAGCTGCGCGATGCCGGCTACCTCCCCGAGGCGGTCGACAACTACATCGCGCTCCTCGGCGCCGGCTTCGCCTCCGATGAGGAGTTCTTCACGCTCCCGGAGCTGGCGCAGCGGTTCCGGCTCGACCGCGTCTCGAAGAACCCGGCGATTTTCGACGAGCGCAAGCTGCGCCACCTCAACGGCCGCCATCTGCGCGAGCTCGGGTTCGAGGCGCTGACCGCCCGCCTGGAGGAGTTCACCGGGCGCACCGGGCTGCGCGGGGCGGCCGAGATCTCCGCGGAGAAGATCCAGACGCTCGCTGACTTCTGGCCGCTGGTCTCGTTCCTGTTTCAGGGACCCGCCGACGATCCGGCGGCGTTTGCCAAGACGATCGGCTCAGACGGCGGCGTTCAGGCGCTGGCGGCCGCCCGCGATGCGCTGGCCCGCGCCGAACCGTTCGATGCGCCGACCGTGGAGGAGGCCCTCCGGGGCGTGGTCGAGAACAGCGGCGTGAAGTCGGGGAAGGTGTTTCAGCCGGTGCGCGTGGCGATCGCCGGGCAGACGGTTTCCCCCGGTATCTTCGAGACCGTTGCGCTGCTCGGCAAGGATGAGACGCTGGCCCGGATCGACTCGGCGCTGGGGCGCGCCCGCGACCAGCACTGAGAGCTCAGGGCCCGTGGAAAGCCACCACATTCCTTACAAACCCTAAACCGGGGTCGGCGATCTGCCGATACTCCAGGCAATGCTTGGGGACTCAACGGCGGCCAGGCCGACCCGCGCGGGGTCGGACAGCGGAACATGACAGCGGAAGCGATGGCTGCCGTCGTGAATCCCGTGCCCACCGACCCTTACGCGACGCACGAACGCCACCACAACGAAGGTCATGGCCGGCGGCTGACGACCGCCTTTCATGCGCTCGAGGCGTATCCGGTGCTGGTCGAGTCTCGCAACCGGGTGTTGCGCCTGTTCGAACACGGTGACCCCACCGTCGCCGACATCGTCGCGGCGGTGCAAGCCGACGTCGCGCTGTCGGTCGCCGTCGTGCGCCTCGCCAACCAGGTGCAGGGCCCGAGGCGCGGTCGCGTCGACAGCGTCCTCGCCGGCGTCGAAGTGCTGTCGCCTCGGACCGTGCAGGCGATCGCCCTGCGGGCCGGGACGTTCGACTTCTTCGAGCGCAGCAGCGTCTGGCAGGGGATCCCGGAGCGGTTCCGGCTGCACGCGGTCGCGAGTCAGCGGGCTGCCGACCGTCTCGCCGGTGAGATCAACTACAACGCCCGCGACCGGCTGATGCTCACCTCGCTGCTGCACGACATCGGCCAGCTCGTCCTCGTCCACGCCTATCCGGGCTACCCGGCGCAGGTGCACGGCGAGGCGCGAACCCCCGAGGAGCGGATCCAGCGCGAACGGCGCGAGCTCGGCGTCGACCATGCGCTCGTGGGAGGCGTGCTCGCCCGCCGGTGGGCGCTGCCGAAGTCGATCGCCGCAGTCATCGAGCACCACCACGATGGGGACTGTGATGGCGAGGCCGCCATCGTCCGGCTCGCCGACATGCTCGCTCACTACGTCTACGGGGATGCGATCGCCCCGGCGGAGATGCTGGCGGCATCGCGGACGATTGGCCTGAGTCCAAGCGGCCTGCGTCAGGTCATGTATGAGCTGCCGCTCCCCACCGCGGGCGCCCGCAGGCGCTCGACCGGCCCGAGCCCGATGTCGAGCCGGGAGGTGGAGGTGCTGCGGCGGCTCGCCCGCGGGATGGTCTACAAGCAGATCGCGTCTGACCTCGGGCTGTCGACGAGCACCGTCCGGACCCATCTGCACAACGTGTACGGCAAGCTCGGAGCGATGGATCGCGCCCAGGCGGTGCTGATCGCCACCGAACGCGGCTGGATCTGAGCCCCAGGTCCTCGGACCGGCGACCCCGCCGGTCACTGGGGCGATCCGGTGGTCGGACCCCGTGTGGTGTCAACTAGCATCGACTCGCGATGATCTCGATCACGTCGAAATCGCCGTACGCGCTCAGTGCGCTGGTCGAGCTCTACTGCCAGGGGGGCACGGACCCGGTCCCCATCGCCGAGCTCGCCCGTCGCCGTCAGATCCCGGTGCAGTTTCTGGAGCATCTCTTCGCGACGCTGCGCCGGGCCGGCGTGCTGCGCTCGCAGCGTGGCGTCAAGGGCGGCTACAGCTTCGCCCGCTCGCCGGCCGAGGTCAGCGTCCTGGAGCTCGTCGAGCTGCTCGACGGGACGCTGGGGATGGGGGCCATCGGCGTGTTCGCCGAGGCCGCCCAGGCCGCCGGCAGCGTACTGTCGCAGGCCACGGTGGCGTCGGTGGCCGAGCAGGAGATCAGATCGGCCGGCGCTCCCATGTATCACATCTGATGGCTGTCTCCACCGTCCGCCCGTCCCGTATCCCGAGCACGATCGCCGACCTCGTCGGCTGCACCCCGATGGTCAAGCTGACCCGGGTCGTGCCCGACGCCGACGTCGAGGTGTTCGCGAAGCTCGAGGCGTTCAACCCCGGCGGGAGCGTGAAGGACCGGATCGGGGTCGCGATGATCGATGCCGCCGAGCGCGAGGGGCGCATCCAGCCGGGTGTCACGACGATCGTCGAGGCGACGAGCGGTAACACCGGGATCGCGCTCGCGTTCGTCTGCGCCGCCCGCGGCTACGACCTCGTGCTCACGCTCCCCGAGGGCATGAGCCGCGAGCGCGAGGGTCTGTTGCGGCTGTACGGCGCCCACGTGGAGCTGACCGAATCGCTGGGCGGGATGACCGAGGCGGTGCAGGCGGCCCGGGCCCTGGCGACGCGCGACGACGTCTTTCTGCCCGATCAGTTCTCCAATCCGGCCAATCCCGAGATCCACCGCCGCACCACCGGGCCCGAGCTGTTGCACGCGCTCGATGGCCGGATCGACGTGCTCGTCGCCGGGGTTGGCACCGGGGGGACGATCACCGGTGTCGGCGAGGTGCTCAAGGCTCGCAACCCGAACTGCCGGATCATCGCGGTCGAGCCGCGGACATCGGCGGTCCTCTCGGGTGGTCGGCCCGGACCCCACAAGATCCAGGGGATCGGCGCCGGGTTCGTGCCGCCGGTCCTCAACCGCGAGCTGCTCGACGAGGTGATCGCCGTCGACGACGAGGATGCGATCGAGACCGCGCGGCGGCTCGCCCGGTGCGAGGGCGTGCTGGCGGGGATCTCGTGCGGAGCGGCCGCCTGGGGGGCGCTGCAGGTCGCCGCCCGGCCGGAGTCCCGGGGCGCCCGGATCGTCGTGATCATGCCGGACTCGGGCGAGCGCTATGTCTCGACCCCGTTCTTCGCGCCCTGAGCGCTCGCGCCGGAGGTGGCCCCCTCCGCGCCCCCCTGGCAGACGGGCCGGGTAGCCTGCGGGCATGTTCGGCATCGGGCTGACGGGCCGCACGGCGGCGGAGATCCGCCGCGACGTCGCCGCCGCGAAGAGCCGCGATCCCGCGGCTCGCGGCGTCCGCTCGCTGGAGGTCCTGGCTGCGTGGCCGGGGGTGCACGCGGTGCTCGCCCATCGCGTCGCACACGCGCTGCACGCGGCCGACGTGCCGCTGGCCCCGCGGATGATCGCGATGCTCACACGGTCGGTGACCGGGATCGAGATCCACCCGGCGGCGAGGATCGGCGGCGGCCTGTTCATCGATCACGGGATGGGCGTCGTGATCGGCGAGACCGCTGAGATCGGCGACGACGTCACCCTGTATCAGGGGGTGACGCTCGGCGGCACCGGCTTTGCCACCGGCAAGCGCCATCCGACGGTCCAGGACAACGTCACGATCGGCTCCGGCGCGAAGCTGCTCGGGCCGATCACGATCGGCCACGGCGCCAAGATCGGCGCCAACAGCGTCGTCATCCACGATGTCCCCCCGAACACGACGGTCGTGGGCAACCCGGGTCACCCGGTACGGGTCGAGGGCCGGCGGCCGGAGGGTCCGGACACCGATTGGGTGCATCTTCCCGATCCCGTCGCGGATGCGATCAAGGGACTCTCCAGCAGGATCACGGCGCTCGAGGCTGCCAACGATGAGACCGGACGGCCCGCCCCCGCCGAGGTGCGCCAGCTGCGACCGGCCGACGGCGCCCGACCCGCCGAGGGGCGCTCCAATCCATCGCTGGGCCCTAATCCAGCGGGGGGATAGGCTCGCGCTCGCCGGTCTCACTGGCCGGCATCGCCGGCATCGGCGGAAGCGAGGCGTGAGGAATGCGCTCGCTCTGCTCGGGCATGTTGCGCCGCGCCCGCACCAGGTAGAGGGGCCGCCCCTTGACCTCGTCGTAGATGCGCCCGACGTACTCCCCGATGATCCCGATCGCGATCAGCTCGATCCCGCCGAGGAGCAGGACGACGATCGTCAGCGCGCTGAACCCCGGCAGATAGGACCCGAGGACGCGGAGCACGACCACCACCGGGATCGCGATGAACGCAAGCGTCGAGATGAGGAATCCGAGCAGCGTCGCCAGCTGCAGCGGGCGGTGCGAGAACGACGAGATCGCGTCCAGCGAGAACCGCAGCATCTTCGGGATGGAGTACTTCGTCTTTCCGGCATAGCGGGCATCGCGGTGATAGGACACCGCCGCCTGTGTGTAGCCGACCCAGACCGTCATCCCCCGCAGGAACCGGTTGCGCTCGCGCATCGACAGGAGCGCCTCGAGCGGCCGGCGATCGAGCAGCCTGAAGTCGCCGGAGTTCTGCTTGAGGTCGACCTGGGCGAGCTTGTCGAACAGCGCATAGAACCAGCGCGCGGTGCTCAGCTTGAACCGCGACTCGCCCTCGCGGCGGTCACGGACGGCATAGACGACGTCGCAGCCGGCGCGCCAGTGATCGAGCATCGTCGGGATCAGCTCGGGCGGATCCTGCAGGTCGGCGTCGAGCATCACCACCGCGTCCCCCTCGGCATGGTCAAGCCCGGCGGTGAGCGCGGTCTGGTGGCCGAAGTTGCGCGACAGGTAGACGACCCGGACCCTCGGGTCGCCGCCGGCGAGGCCGTCGAGCTTCATCGGCGTGCCGTCGGTGGAGCCGTCATCGACGAGCACGAGCTCGAACGGCAGCCCGTCGAGGGCCGAGCAGACGCGCGCGTAGAACTCATCGACGGTGGCATCCTCGTTGTAGACCGGCGCGACGACGCTGATCAAGCCCAGTTCCCGAGGCTCACCGTCCAGAGGGCGCGGGGTGAGGCTCATCGGCGCATGGTAGGCGGTGGGGGACCTTCGCCTACAGCACAACGCTGCCGTGGGGGATGTACCCGAGCAACGCGATGCCCAGCACCACGCCGGTGAGGACGATCGAGAGCCGGTGCAGGCGCCGGTCGTGACCGAGGGCGGCGAGCGGGAGAAGCCACGCGACGTACCAGGGCAGCAGCGAGCTCGATGCCACCAGCATCGCCAGCATCGCCCACCCGGCGCCATCGATCCAGTCGGTCTGGCCCCGCCAGACGCGTCGCAGCAGCCACCCGCAGACGGCGAGGAAGCCGGCGGCGAGGAGGTAGCCGGCGATGTGGCCGGCGGTGGCCAGCCCCAGCCGTGAGGTGATGAACCCGGGGATGCTCAGCCAGTCACCCGCGGTCTGGGTCTTGTTGACCGTTGCCAGCATGTTGAACGAGCCGGTACCGAACAGCGCGAAGCTCAGGGCGCCGATGAGGGCGACTCCGATGAGCGCCCCCATCGCCAGATCTCGGCGCCCGCGGCCACCCCGGGGACCGGCGGCGGCGAGGGCGAACGGGAGCACGAGCCCGGCGGTGAGCTTGACGCCGACCGCCACCATCGTCAGGCCGCTCCCGAGGCGCTCCCGGGAGGCGAGGATCGCGTACAGGCCCCCGACGAGGGCGACGAGCATCAGCAGGTCGTTGTGGCCGCCCCCGACGCCGTAGATGAGCAGCAGCGGGTTGAGGCCGACGAGCGCGGTCGCCGTGACCGGGTTCTTGCCCCGCAGGCGGGCGCAGTGCCACACGAGCGCGACGAGCGCGATGCCCGCCACGGCGGCGATCGACTTGTAGGCGAACACGCTGGACGCGATCGACAGCGGGGCCAGCGCGTAGCTGAACACCGTGAACACCGGGCCGTATGCGCTCGCATAATGGACCCATTTCGCCCCGATGTACGGGTACACCGCGTCCGGCGCGATCGCGTACGGACCATGCGTGTAGGGGTTGATCCCGTACAGGGTTCCCATCCGCGCGTACGCCTGATAGCTGAAGATGTCGGTGGAGAACAGGGGCGGCGCGAGCAGCACGACCGCGAACAGGGCGGCGACCGCCGCCAGCACGACGCGGCCCGACAGCTGACCCGCCGCGGAGACGACGACCGCGTAGGAGACGAACATGAGAATCAGGGCGGCGATCGTTCCGCCGACGTGGAGGTTGAGCCCGGCGCCGTTGAACGCCCCGGCGAGCGACGCGGGAACGGGACGCACCGACTCCGGCAGCATCGTCTCGGTATGCGCCGCCGCGACCGCGATCAGCAGGCCGCTGACGAGCAGGCCGACGATCGCCACGAGACCGCGGCGGCTGCTGGCTCGCTCGCCCCGGACGTCGAGACCGACGCCGGGGAGCTCGTAGCCGCGGGTGCGCGGCAGCGCGGTGACGGGACTGCGGACGCTCATCGCTCTGAGGATGCCCGGAGAGGAGAATGATGCGATTCGATCAACATTGAGATCGTGTTAATCGACCCGCTCGGGGGAGCGGATCCCGCGGGAACGGGCGAGGGCGGCGGCGGCGGTGCGTTTCATGCGGGGCACGAGCACCATCGCCTCCAGGGCGATCCGGCTCGACATCTTGGAGCTGCCGATGGTGCGATCCGAGAAGACGATCGGAACCTCACGCACGGTGAACCCGGCCAGGATAGCCCGGTAGGTGACTTCGATCTGGAAAACGTATCCCTCGGCGCGGACGCTGGGGAGATCGATCGCCTCGAGCACCTCGCGCCGGATGCATTTGAACCCGCCGGTCAGATCATGGACGTCGACTCCCAGGATCAGCCGCGCGTAGAGGCCCCCGCCGCGGCTCACGAGCCGACGCAGCAGCCCCCAATCGCGCACCCCGCCACCCGGCACGTAGCGCGATCCGAGCACCAGGTCGGCGTCCTCGGCGGCCGTCAGCAGCTGGGGCAGGTACCTCGGGTCATGTGAGAAGTCGGCGTCCATCTCGATCACGAATCGCGCCCCTGCGGCAAGGGCGTGGGTGAAGCCGGCGAGATAGGCGTGACCGAGACCGCTCTTGTGCGGGCGGTGCAGCACCTCCATCCAGTCGTGGTCGGCGGCCAGAGAGTCGGCGATCGCGCCGGTCCCGTCGGGCGAGTTGTCGTCGACGACGAGGATGCGATGGTCATCGGGGACGGTCTCAGCGAGGACGTCCCCGGCGGCGAGGACAATGCTCTCCAGATTCTCGGCCTCGTTGTAGGTCGGAATGACCAGCCAGATTTCGGCGCTCATCGGGCACGGAGCCTAATCGGCCTCGGCTGGTGACACGCCGAAGGCGGCGCGGGCATCATGTCCGCGGGAGTTCACAGGTGGATCACGGCGACTCAACATTTCCCGACCCGACGCGCTCGCCGCTGCCTCGGGCGCAGCTGCGCGGCCGCCGGCGGTCGGCGCGCGCCCTCCAGCAGCGGCGCCGTCGTCTGCGGGCCCTCGGCGCCGTCGCGGCTGCGGCGTTCCTCATCGGGATCGTCGTCGGAGCGGGCTCATCCGGCGGCGGCGCGCCCGGGCGGCGGGTGGCGCGTGGTCCCGCGTCGTATTTC
Organism: uncultured Solirubrobacteraceae bacterium; assembly: GCA_963731395.1. GTDB lineage: Bacteria > Actinomycetota > Thermoleophilia > Solirubrobacterales > Solirubrobacteraceae > Palsa-465. Next base: position 882,715 of record CAVSVH010000016.1, on the reverse strand, counting down.
GTGCGGCTCGAGCGGTTGGCCGGCGCCGGCGCGGGATCGTTTGCCGCGGTGCAGCGCCGCGAGGAGAACGCCGCGATCGACCGTACCCTCGCCTACACGCCCTACGTCCGGATCGCGGGTTCACAGCACCGCGAGATCGCGATCACCTTCGACGACGGTCCGGGGCCGTACACCCTCCATCTCCTCCGGGTGCTCGATCGTTTCGAGATCCCGGCGACGTTTTTCGAGGTCGGGATCGCCGAGCAGTACTTCCACGCCGGCACGGCGGCGATCGTCGCCCACGACGACCCGATCGGCGACCACACCGAGACCCACCCCCCGATGTCGCAGCTCTCACGCAAGCAGCAGCGCGACCAGCTGCTGCAGGAGGCGGCCGCGATCGGCCGCTACGGGGCGCCGTTTCCGCGGATGTTCCGTCCCCCGTACGGCCTGTGGAACTCGACGACGCTGGCGCTGCTCAAGCAGGAGAGGATGCTGATGGTGCTGTGGACGGTCGACACGAGCGACTACGAGCTCCCCGGCGCATCGGTGATCGTCCACCGCGTCCTGGCGGGGGCAAGGCCCGGAGCCATCATCCTCATGCACGATGCCGGCGGGAACCGCAGCGAGACGATCGCGGCGCTGCCCCGCATCATCAAGGGCCTGCGCGCGCGGGGGTACAAGCTGGTCACGGTCCCGAGGCTCCTGCTCGACAATCCGGCGCCGCGCGACCAGGACGTCGCCGGACTGGCGGGCGCCGGGGGCTGAGCCCGCGCCCCGACACAGCCGCGACCCGAGGCCGCGGGCGGTTCACCGGCGGACGTAGGCGACGCGGTTCCAGCTCGGCTCCGGGGCGAGCTCGATCGGCTCGCCGCCGCGGTCGGGCTGGACGTAGACGAACGCATTGGCGTCGGCGTCGAACGCGATGTCGAGCTCGCCCTCCTTGACGCGCTGATCGAGCCAGGCGCCGCGGAAGATGAGGCGCCGGAGCCAGTGGACGAGCGACCGCTCGGAGGGACCGACGAGCTCCGCCCAGCACTCGTTCACGTGCTCGCCCAACGCCGAGGCCGGATCGGTGACCTCGCCGTTGACGACGAGGTTGATCAGATCCTCAGCCTCGTCCTCCTGGACGGCGCCGCAAAGGAACCCGAGCTTGCGAGCCGCCTGCTCGCAGCGCTCCCGGAAGTCACGCTCGTTGAACGTGAACCGAAGCTCTCCGTACTCGAGCACGAAGTCGTCCCCCGAGCTGTAGTTGCCGCGTCGGTACATGGCGTCGGCATCATATGTGCGAGTCCTGCCTGCCCGGGAATCTGAAAGCGATGTTGCAGCCCCGGAGGGGTGTGAAGCGGGGGCCTGGAAGCTAGTGCTCATATGGAGCTCGATTCACCGACGATTCTGATCGTCGAGGACCACCACGCCACCCGCCGGTTCCTCGCCGACAACCTCTCCGCCGACGGCTACGAGCCGCTCGAGGCGGGATCCGTGACCGATGGACGGCGGGCGATGGCGGAGCGGTCGCCGGACCTGGTGATCGTCGACCTCGGGCTCCCCGACGGGGAGGGCCTGGATCTCGTCTCCGAGGTCCGCGCGGCGATCGATGGCGAAAGTGGGCTCGACGCGCTGCTGCCGGTGGTGATCCTATCTGGCCGGGGCACCGAGCTGGACCGCATCCGCGGGTTCGAGCGCGGCTGTGACGACTATCTGAGCAAGCCGTTCAGTTACGCGGAGCTGCGTGGCCGGATCCAGGCGCTGCTGCGGCGCAGCCGCGCCCGCCCGCGGGTCGGCCGGGTGCGGGTCGGCACGCTCGTGCTCGATCCGGTGTCCCGGGACGTGTGGGTCGGCGACCGCCGGGTGGCGCTCTCCAAGAAGGAGTTCGGGCTGGTGCGAACCCTGGCCTCCGAGCCCACGCGGGTGTTCACCCGCGAGGAGCTCCTCCGCGATGTGTGGGGATACCAGTCGCGGGGAGCGACACGGACCCTGGACTCGCACGCGTCACGGCTGCGCAAGAAGCTCGGCGGTGGGAGCCGCGGATACGTCGTCAACGTCTGGGGGGTCGGGTATCGGTTGATCGACCCCCGACCGGGGCGATGAGCACCGCTGCGTCGCTCGGCGGCTGGATCGCGGCGGCGCTCGTCGCCGCCGTCGTCGTGATCGGATGGCGGGTGCTCGAGGCGCGGATGGAGGCGGTGGCGCGCGCCTGCCACGAGCTGCGGGGCCCGTTGACCGCCGCGCGGCTCGGACTATCGCCGCCGGGTCCCGCCGGGGTGTCGCCCGGACGCCTGCGCGCGATCGACACCGAGCTGGGGCGGGCGGCCCTGGCGCTCGACGATCTTTCGGAGGTTCCCGGCGGCCGGGTCCGGCTGCGCCGGCTCGCGCGGGTCGATGTCCGGACCTCGGTCGACGACTCGGTCGAGGCGTGGCGGGGCATCGCCGACGCGGCGGGCGTGACGCTCACGGTCCGCTGGACGGGACGGGAGGGCGCGATCTGGGGCGATCGTCTCCGGCTTGCTCAGGCCACCGGCAACCTCCTCGCCAACGCGATCGAGCACGGCGGGGCCGGCGTGGCGGTTCGCGGGGAGGTTCGGTCGGGATGGGTCCGGATCGAGGTCGCCGACGACGGACCGGGGCTGCCGATGCCGGTACGGGAGGCGATGCCGGTGCGGGGGCTGTGCCGACGCGCGCGCGGCGGCCGCGGCGCGCGCGGCCGGGGCCTCGCGATTGCCGCGGCGATCGCCACTGCGCATCACGGGCGCCTCGACGCGCTGCCCTCCCCGGGAGGAGCCCGCCTGATGCTCGAGCTGCCGCTCGCCTCCGGCGACGGCACCTCCGACACCGCCGGCTGAGCCGTCCCGACCCACCGTCCGGCGCTCATCGCGGGGGACGCCGGCGCTGCCGGTGCAACCGCGCCGTACGAATGCACACGGTTCGGACGGAACCGGGCGGTCGCTGCAATCCGGCCGGCCAGATCTCGGTTCTGCACCGGATCATGCAGGCGCGGGCAGGGGGCGCCGGGTGGCGTCTCCCACCCGGACATCGCCCGTCGTTGCTGGTGCCGTGACCGCCGATCGCCCGATCGGGCGCCCGTGTGGGACGGTGGATGAGAATTAGGTTGCAATGTGGGAGAAAGTGGGTTACTGTGGGCGCCGCTTCAGGAACCCGGGTGGCAGGGCTCCTCCCACCCAGCCACCCGGGTTTGAGCACTCGTTCACGACGGCATGAGCTCACTTGACCTTTCGCGGCACCTTCGAACACGCGCTCGACGCGAAGCACCGCTTGACGATCCCCGCGAAGTTCCGCGGGGCGCTGTCGGGCGGAGTCGTGCTGGCGGCTTCCCACGAGGTGCAGCCGGGGGCGCCCCGCACGGTGGCGGTATGGACGCCCGAGGCCTACGACGCGTTCACCGCCTCGACCTTGGAGGGCCTGAACCCTTCGTCCCCGAAGGCGCGCGAGCTCCGGCGCTTCTTCTTCAACGCATCGTTCGACACCGAGCTTGACGCCGCCAACCGCGTGATGATCGCACCGCAGCTGATGAGCTATGCCGGCCTGCACAAGGAGGTCGTCGTCACCGGCTCGGGTGATTGCCTGGAGATCTGGGACCGAGCCCGCTACGCGCACAACTTCGAAGAAGTTCTGACCCGCATTCCCGACATCGCGGCGAGCCTTGGCGACACTGCTTGACATGACCAGGACGCATATCCCGGTGCTCGCCGGCGAGCTGATCGACCTCGTCGATCCGCGTCCCGGAGAGGTGGCGGTCGACTGCACGGTCGGCGGTGGGGGGCACGCGCGGCTGATCGCCGACCGGCTCGGGCCGTCCGGCATCCTCGTCGGCATCGACCGCGACCCGATGGCGGAGGAGCGTTTTGCCGCGCTGGCCGCCGAGGTGCCGTGCGAGACGCGCTTCATCCGCGCGGACTTCCTCACCGCTCTGACCGCGCTGCACGCCGAGCACCTGCGCGCCGATCTCGTCTACATGGACCTCGGCATGTCGTCGATGCAGGTCGACACGTGGGCCCGCGGCTTCTCGTACGCCTACGACGCCCCGCTGGACATGCGGATGGATCCCGACCAGGAGCTGAGCGCCGCCGAGATCGTCAACACCTGGGACGAGCGCCGCCTCGCCCGGCTGCTCCGCGAGTACGGTGAGGAGCGCTATGCCTCCCCGATCGCGCGGGCGATCGGGCGCGATCGGCGCCGGGTGCCGTTCGATTGCACCCAGCAGCTCGTCGACACGATCAAGTCGGCGGTTCCGGTGCCGGCGCAGTTCGCCGGTGGCCATCCGGCCAAGCGGACCTTCCAGGCGCTGCGGATCGCGGTCAACGACGAGTTGGGCCAACTCCAGGAGGCCCTGCCGGCGGCATGGGAGCTCCTCGGCCCCGGCGGACGGCTGGCCGCGATCTCATTCCACTCACTTGAGGACCGGCTCGTCAAGCGCTTTTTCGCGGCCGCCGCCCGGGGGTGCATCTGTCCGCCCGAGCTGCCCGTGTGCGTCTGCGGCCGAGAGCCCGAGGCCGAGCTCCTCTCGCGTCGCGCGGTCGCTCCCACGGCCGGTGAGATGGCCGCCAACCCCCGCTCGAGATCCGCCCATCTGCGCGCCGCCCGCAAGCTGGAGGTCACGCCGTCATGACGCCTGGAGCGCTCACGCCCGCCGCCCGGACAGCCGACAAGCAGCCGCCGGGGCGCGCCGGAGAGACCCGGCGCGCTCCAGGCCCGGGGCGCACCGGGGACGCCCGGCGCCCTGAGGGGCCGGGCCGCCGCCCTGCCGGCCACCGCTCGCCGACGCGCCGGACGGCGTCCTCGAGCGTCGCCCGGCGGGTGTCGGGGCCGCTCGCCGGCCTGATCTCCGGACCCAGCCGGCGGCCGCTCGCGCAGCCGCGGCCCCGTCCGCCCCGGGCCCGCACAGCGCCCCTGCCGGTGCGGGTGGCCGCGGGTCTGCGCGCGCTGCCCGACCATTCCCTGCTGGACCGGATCATCCGCGGCCGCGTGTGGATCCCGCTGCTGGGCGTGCTGCTGGCGGGGATCGTCGCGATGCAGGTTGAGGTTCTCAAGCTCAACGCGGGAATCGGCCGATCGCTTGAGCGCGGCACCTCGCTGCAGAGCGAGAACGAGCTCCTGCGCGCGAGCGTCGCCCAGCTGTCCGACGATGTCCGGATCGAGCGTCTGGCGGCCCGGATGGGCATGGTGATGCCGGAACCGACGCAGGTCACGTTCCTCTCCGCCGGACCCGCCGCGATTGCGCGGGCGCCGAACAGCATCCATGCCCCGGACGGGACGGCTTTCACCGCCCAGGTCCAGGCGGCCACGGCCGTGGCGACGGCCGCCGATCCCACGCTCGCCGGGTCGACCGACGGCGCTGCATCCACCACGGGCGCCGCACCCACCACGGGCGCCACATCCTCGGGCACGACCGGCACGACGGACACGACCGCGACCGGAGGCTAGTCGTCCGGCGATGGTCGCGACGAATCGCCGGATCGGCTACATCTTCCTGGCGTTCCTCGCGCTGCTCGCCGTGGCGGTCCTCCGCGCCGGCTACCTGGGCGTGTTGAAGGCGCCGTCGCTGCGGCGTGCCGCGGTGACCCAGCAGATCACCGACGAGGTGATCCCGCCGACGCGCGGGACGATCACCGACCGCAACGGGGTGGAGCTGGCCGTGTCCGAGTCGGCGGCCGACGTCATCGCCGACCCGTACCTGATCCGGAGCCCGATGACCGCGGCGACCAAGCTCGCGCCGCTGCTCCACAAGCCGGTGCTGCCGGTGCTCGCCGCCCTGAGCAAACCGCACACCGGCTACGTCGAAGTGGGCTACGAGGTGCCGGCGGCGCAGGCGCAGGCGATCATCGACCTCCACATCGATGGCATCTCCACGACGCCGACGGTGAAACGGGTCTATCCGCGCGCGTGGACGGCCGCCCAGGTCCTCGGCAGCGTCAACTGGAACGGCACCCAGGGACAGGGCGGGCTCGAGTACGAGTACAACCAGCAGCTCATCGGCCGGTCCGGCGAGCGCCGGATCGTCAACGACGCCGTCGGTCAGCCGATCTCGATCGACGACGTCCGCGCGATGCGGTCCGGTCAGACGCTGAGGCTGACCGTCGACGCTGCGCTCCAGGACGAGGTGGAGCAGGTCCTGGCCGGGGTCGGTGCGCAGTACTCCCCGAATGGCGCCACCGCGATCGTGATGAACCCGAACACGGGGGCGATCCTGGCGCTCGCCAATTGGCCGAGGGTGAACGCCAACGATCCGGGGGCTGCCCCCGCCGCCGCCGACATGGACCGGGCGGTCGGGTACAACTACGAGCCGGGCTCGACGTTCAAGGCGGTCACCGTGTCCGGGGCGCTCCAGGATGGCGTCGTCACGCCGAGCACCGAGCTGGACGTCCCGCCGGTGCTTCAGGTTGCCGACCGTCAGATCCATGATGCCGAGTCGCACGGTTACGAGGAGCTGTCGGTGGCCCAGGTGCTCAAGGTTTCGAGCAACATCGGGGCGGACGAGATCGGGATGCGGCTCGGCGCCAAGCGGTTCGACGACTGGGTGCACCGGTTCGGCTTCGGTGCCAGGACGGGCGTCGACCTGCCCGGCGAGCAACAGGGGATCGTCCTGCACTCCTGGCAGTACTCGGGTTCCTCGATGGGGAACCTGCCGATGGGCCAGGGCGAGTCGGTGACCCCGATGCAAATGGCGACGGCGTATTCGGCGATCGCCAATGGCGGCGTCCTCCGGCCGCCTCACATCGTCGCGGCGGTCGGCGGCAAGCCCCAGCCGGTTCCCGCCGGGCACCGGATCATCTCCACCCGGACTGCGGCCGAGGTCCGCGACATGCTGCGCGGCGTGCTCGCCGACGGTGGGACCGCATCGGGCGCGGCGATCCCCGGCTACGACCTGGCCGGCAAGACGGGGACCGCCAACGTCGTCGTCAACGGCCGCTACTCGGACACCAAGTACATCGCGTCGTTCATCGGGATGGTCCCGGCGAGCGCTCCGAAGCTCGTGGTCGCGGTAATGGTCGACGAGCCCCAGGGCGCGATCTACGGCGGCTCGGTCGCGGCACCCGCGTTCCAGAAGATCGTGGGCTGGGCCGTTCCGTACCTCGGGATCTCTCCGCGGTAGCCGCGCCGGAACGGGGGATCGGTCAGCGCGGGAAGCTGTCGTTCAGCGCGGCCAGCCGGTCGTCCCACTGGGCGCCGACCTCGGCCATCCACGACACCGCCACCGACAGCGGCGCCGGCGTCATCCGGTAGCGGACGTCGCGCCCGGAGCGCTCGCGCTCCAGCAGCCCGGCGTCAGACAGCGCGCTGAGGTGCTTGACGACCGCCTGGCGCGAGATCGGCAAGCCGCTGGCGAGCTCGGTCGCGGTCGCGGGGTGTGCCGCGATCGCCGACAGCAGACGACGCCGCGTCGGGTCGGCGAGCGCCGTGAACACGGCGGCGTCCGGTTCCTCGGGCATGCGTCAGCACCGGGCCAGCAGCGCGGGGCCGTGGTCGGTGCTGCCGTATCCGGGCAGGGGCAGCCCGACGAGGTCGAGGATCTCCAGTGGACGGGCCTCGACGAGGCGCAGCCGGGTGGTGCCGTCGGGCAGCGGCATGAGCTCGATCTCCACGCGCGACGCGGGCTCGGGGTCGGCCGCCCACCAGAAGGCGAGCCGGGCGATCCGGGGCTCGAGTCCGTCGGCAGTCCCCGGTGGCGTCACCTCCTCGATCCAGCCGGTGCGCACGTCGTCGCCGATCCGGAAGCGGGCCTCCCCGCCCGGGGCCAGTTCCATCTCGACCTCGTCGGCGAGCCACAGGGCCAGCCACTCCGGGTCGATCAGCGCTTGCCAGACATCGCTCGGTGGGGCGGGGAGCTCCAGCTCGCGCTCGATGTGGTCGGTCATCGTGCGGCTCCTCTCGTGTCGACCCTGCGTAGTTGCAACCTAAAGGTTGCGCGTTGTGCTAGGTTGATCGCAACCATTCGGTTGCACAATAGCGCAAAGGAGACGCGATGCCACTCGTACCGATGGTCGTGGAGCAGACCGCTCGCGGGGAACGCTCGTTCGACATCTACTCCCGGCTGCTCAACGACCGGGTCGTCTTCCTCGGCGGCCAGGTCGACGAGGAGTCCGCCAACCTGATCGTGGCTCAGCTCGTCCACCTCGAGTCCGACGACCCCGACAAGGACATCCACCTCTACATCAACTCGCCCGGCGGGTCGATCTATGCGGGGCTGGCGATCTACGACGCGATGCAGTTCATCAACCCCGATGTCCAGACGATCTGCTACGGGATCGCGATGTCGATGGGCTCGCTGCTGCTCGCCGGCGGGACCCCGGGTAAGCGGATGGCGCTGCCCAACAGCCGGGTCCTCATCCACCAGCCCTCGGGCGGGTTCGACGGGCAGACGACCGATGTCGAGATCCACGCGCGCGAGATCCTCGCGCTGCGGGCGCGGGTCGACGAGATCTACGCGAAGCACACCGGCCAGTCGGTGGAGCGGGTGCATGCCGACATGGAGCGCGACCGCTACTTCACCGGCGAGGAGGCGCTCGCCTACGGTCTCGTCGACCGGGTGATCCAGCGCCGCGCCATCGCCGGGAGCCGCGGCGGGTTCGGCTCCGGGTAGGGCGCGGGCGACGGGGGGCGGCGCCCGCCGCCGCCCTCGCCAGTGGGCCCCACCGAAACATTGCACCCGAAATGGCGGGCCCGGATGGCCGTCATGCTGTGTCCTCGGAGCCTCGCGCAACGCTGCTGCGCGTCGGCTCCTGCGTCCTTGCCTGACGACCCCCGGACCTCGCCCTTTCAGGCGCAATGTTCCGGCGGGACCCACTAGCCTGTCCGCGATGCGTTTGGACGACGTCTTCCGCGACGCGCGGGCCGGCGGCTCCGGAAGCGTCGAGATTCGCGGCCTCGCCTACGACAACCGTCTCGTCGAGCCGGGCACGCTGTTCTTCTGCGTGTCCGGGTTCACCCGCGACGGCCACGACTTCGCGCCCGACGCGGTCGCCCGGGGGGCGGTCGCGCTCGTCGTCGAGCGTCCGCTGCGTCTCGGCGTGCCCGAGGTGCAGGTCGCCAACGTCCGGGGCGCGATGGCGCCGGCCGCGGCCGCGTTCTACGGGGATCCGACCGCCCGCCTGACGACGGTCGGGATCACCGGCACGAACGGCAAGACGACGAGCGCGTTCCTGGTCAGAGCGCTGCTCGAGGCCGACGGGCGCCAGACCGGTCTGCTCGGCACCGTCAAGAGCGTGATCGGCGCGGTGGCGCACGACGTGGAGCGCACGACGCCAGAGGCGATCGACCTCCAGCGGACGTTCCGCGACATGCTCGCCGGCGGCGATGAGGCGTGCGTGATGGAGGTCTCCTCCCACGCGCTGGCGCTGCATCGCGCGGACGCCATCCACTTCGCGGCGGCGATCTTCACCAACCTGACGCAGGACCACCTCGACTTTCACCCGACGATGGAGGACTACTTCGCCGCCAAGCGGATGCTGTTCGTCGAGGGGCGTCCGGGCGCCGCCGTCGTCAACGTCGACGATCCGTACGGGGCGCGCCTGGCGGGCGAGCTCACCGGCGCGATCACGTTCGCCCTCCACGGCGACGCCGCCTACCGGGCCACCGAGGTGCACACCGACCTCACCGGGGCGAGGTTCACGGTGCAGACCCCGGACGGCGAGCTCGCGCTGCGATCGCCGCTGCGCGGCGAGTTCAACGTCGCCAACGTGCTCGGGGCGCTGGCGGTGGGCCGCGTCCTCGGGGTCGGGCTCGACACGTGCGCGGCGGCGATCGCCACCGCGGGCCAGGTGCCCGGCCGGTTCGAGACGGTGGACGAGGGCCAGCCGTTCGCCGTCCTCGTCGACTACGCGCACACCCCCGACTCGCTGGAGAACGTGCTGCGCGCCGCGCGCGAGCTCAGCGACGGCCGCCTCCACGTCGTGTTCGGATGCGGCGGGGACCGAGACCGCGGCAAGCGGCCGGTGATGGGGGAGATCGCGCGGCGGCTGGCCGACCGGGTGATCGTCACCTCGGACAACCCTCGCTCCGAGGATCCGGAGGCGATCATCGCCGAGATCCTCGATGGCGCGGGCCGCGACGTGAGCCACGACGCCGACCGGCGGACGGCGATCGCCGCGGCCATTGCCGACGCCGCCGCGGGCGACGTCGTCGTCATCGCCGGCAAGGGTCACGAGCAGGGGCAGGAGTTCCACGACGGCCGCAAGATCGCCTTCGACGACGTGACCGTGGCGCGTGAGATCCTGCGCGGAGCGGCCGTCAACGCCGCCACCCCCTCCCGATGAGGCATTGGACTCCCCAGCAGGTCGCTCAGGCGGCCGGCGCGACCCTGACCGCGGCACCCCCCTCCGGTGGGGGCCCTGAGCGGGCGACGATCGACTCGCGCGCGTCCGGGCCCGGAGCATTGTTCGTCGGCCTTCGCGGGGGGACCGTGGATGGGGGCGCGTTTGCCGGGGACGCGCTCGCGGCCGGCGCGTGGGGCGTGCTGACCACGCCCGAGCACGCCCGCCGGCTGTCGGGCGGGGTCCCGCCCGCCGCCACGTCCCCCGCCACAGCCAATGCCGTCCCCGGGGCGGTGCTGTCCACCGGCGATCCGCTCCGCGCCCTGCAGCGGCTGGCCACCGCCTGGCGCCGGGAGCTCCACGCCCACGCCATCGGCGTCACCGGCTCGACCGGCAAGACGTCGACGAAGGACCTCCTGCTCGCCGTGCTCGCCCCGCACCGCGCGACCGTCGCCTCGCGCGCCAACTTCAACACCGAGATCGGGCTCCCGCTCGAGCTGTTGGCCGCGCCGGCCGGGACCGAGATCCTCGTGCTGGAGATGGGCATGCGCGGCGCCGGACAGATCGCCGAGCTGGCGGCGATCGCCGAACCGGATGTCGGCGTCATCGTCAGCGTCGGGCCGGTCCATCTCGAGCTCATGGGCAGCCTTCAGGCGATCGCCGCGGCCAAGGCGGAGCTGATCGCGGCGCTCCCGGCCGGCGGCACGGCGGTCATCCCAGCCGGCGAGCCGCGGCTCGCCCCCCACCGGCGCGGGGACGTCGACACCGTCACCTTCGGAGAAGGCGGCGACGTGCGCCTGATCGCGGCCGCCGACGACCACGTCGAGATCGATGCCCGGGGCGAACGGCTCGTCCTCGAGGTGCCGTTCACGCAGGCCCACCTGCGCTCCAACCTGCTCGCGGCGGTGGCCGCCGCTCAGGCGGTGGGCACGACCGCGTCGGGACGCGTCGAGCTCGCGCTGTCCGCGGGTCGCGGCCGGCGCCGCACCGTCCCGGGCGGGGTGACGGTCATCGACGACTGCTACAACGCGAACCCGATGTCGATGCGCGCCGCCCTCGACGATCTCAAAGCCACCGCCGCGGCGCACGACAGCCCGCGCCGGGTGGCGGTGCTCGGAGACATGCTGGAGCTCGGCCCCGGCGAGCGGGAGTTCCATGCCGCGCTCGGTGAGCGCGCCGCCGCCGCGGGCGTCGACGTGCTGGTGACGGTCGGGCCGCTCGCCGCATCCATCTCCGAGCGTTTTGACGGCGAGGCTCACGCGGTCGCCGACGCCGCGCAGGCCGCGGCGATCGTGCCCGAGCTGCTCGCCCCCGGGGACGTCGTGCTGGTCAAGGCCTCACGCGGGGTGGGGCTGGAGCTGGTCTGCGCCGTCCTCGGCGCCCGGGACGACGCGTGACCGGCTCGGCATCGGGACGGGTCCTGATCGCGGGGACCGCGGCGCTGCTGATCTGCCTGTTCCTGAGCCCCAGGTTCATCGAGTTCCTGCGCCGCCGGGAGTTCGGCCAGAACATCCGCGAGGAGGGCCCCGAAGGTCATCAGACGAAGGCGGGGACGCCGACGATGGGCGGGATCATCATCTTCGTGGCGATCACCGCCCCGTACCTGCTGCTCTCCAGCCGAGACTGGCAGTCGCTCGGCGTGTTCGGGGCGACGATCGCGTGCGCGCTGCTGGGGTTCGCCGACGACTACACGAAGATCGTCAAGCGCCGCTCGCTCGGGCTGCGCGCACGGACCAAGCTGGTGGTCACGGTCGCGATCTCGGTCGGCCTGTGGTGGGTCGCGACCCACGAGGCGAACATCGGGCCGACGGTGCCGTTGCGCTTCATCGACGCGTCGATCGACCTCGGTCCCCTGTTCCCCGTGTTCATCTACCTCGTCGTGGCCGGGACGACGACGGCGGTGAACTTCACCGACGGGCTCGACGGACTCGCCGCCGGGTGCGCGGCGATCGTCGTCCTCGCCTACCTCGGGATCACGTTCATCAGCGGACAGCACGACCTGACGCTGCTCGCCGGGTGCCTGGTGGGGACCTGCATCGGGTTTCTGTGGTTCAACAGCTTCCCGGCCAGCATCTTCATGGGCGACACCGGCTCGCTGGGGCTCGGCGGGGCGATCGCCGGGCTCGCGATCATGACGCGGACCGAGTTCCTGCTCATCCTCCTCGGCGGGATCTTCGTGATGGAGGTCCTGTCCGTGGTGATCCAGGTGTTCTCGTTCCAGGTGTTCCGCAAGCGGGTGTTCCTGATGGCTCCGATCCACCACCACTTCGAGCTGCAGGCGTGGTCAGAGACGAAGATCATCCTCCGTTTCTGGATCGTCGCCGCCGCGTGTGGGGCGATCGGCTTCGTCGTCTACCAGCTCAGCGTTCGGGGGTAGCCGGCGGTGGCCACCGGCAGGGCGCTCAAGCCGCGGCCCGCGCTTCCCGGAGGTCCCTATCTCGTCGTCGGCCTCGCCCGCTCGGGCGTGGCCGCGGCGCTCGCGTTGCGTGCCCGCGGGGAGGAGGTGATCGGATGCGATGCGGGCTCGCGAACCGCGCCCGGGCTGGGTGCGGCCGCGGAGAGGCTTTCGGCCGCAGGCGTCGAAGTCCATCTCGATGCGTCAGGCGACGCCCTTGCCGCCCGCGCCGGGACGCTCATCAAGAGCCCCGGCGTACCCCAAACCGCCCCCGCGGTGGTGGCGGCGCGCGCCCGCGGCGTGCCGGTGCTCGGCGAGCTCGAGCTCGGCTGGCGTCTCGTGGTCAACGAGTTCATCGCGGTGACCGGAACGAACGGCAAGACGACGACGACCGAGTGGATCGGGCACATCCACCGCGAGGCGGCGGTCCCGGTCGCCGTCGCCGGCAACGTGGGGACAGCGGTGACCTCGCTGGCGGGGACGCTCTCCGCCGACGCCACGGTCGTATGCGAGGCGTCGTCGTTCCAGCTCGAGGACACGGTGGCCTTCGCGCCGGAGGTGGCGGTGCTGCTCAACCTCGCTGCCGACCATCTCGACCGCCATCCGAGCTTCGATGACTACGTCGCGGCCAAGCTGCGGATCTTCGCCCATCAGGGCAACGACGATGTTGCCGTCGCCCCCGTTGACCTCGGGGTGCAGGATCTCGGCGGCTGCGCGCGGCGAGTCCCGTTCGGCCCGCACGACGGAGCCGAGCTGTCCGAGCGCGCGGGCTACCTGTGGTGGGACGAGGAGCCGCTCCTGCACGTCGGCGAGATCTCGCTGCCGGGCGAGCACAACCGGGCCAACGCGATGGCAGCCGCCGCCGTCTGCCTGGCTCGCGGCATCGACCGGGAGGCGGTCGCCGCCGGGCTGCGCAGCTTCGCCGGGGTCGCGCACCGGCTCGAGCTGATCCGCGTGCGCGACGGCGTGGCGTTCGTCAACGACTCCAAGGCGACGAACGTGGCGAGCACGCTCGTCGCGTTGCGCAGCTACCGGGAGGGCGTGCACCTGATCGCCGGCGGTCGGGGCAAGCGCCAGGACTTCGCACCGCTGGCGCCGCTGGTCGCGCAGCGGTGCGCCGCCGTGTACCTGATCGGCGAGGCGGCCGGCGAGCTGGCGGGGGCGCTCGCGCCGACAGGGGTGGCCCTCGATTGCGCCGGCGGGCTCGCCGACGCGGTGGCCGCCGCCGCCGCGCGGGTGAGCTCGGGAGACACCGTCCTGCTCTCCCCGGCGTGCGCCAGCTATGACCAGTACCCGGACTACGAGGCGCGTGGCGACCACTTCCGTGACCTCGTGAGGGGGCTCTAGGTGGCGGCCGGCGCCGGCGCCCGCCGCGTCGCTCCGCCGATCGAGCATCGGATCCTGATGACCGCCACGCTCTGCCTGCTGGCGTTCGGGGCGGTGATGGTCTACAGCGCGTCCTCCCCGCTCGGGGTGCTCAGCCCCCGCGGCGGCAGCGGGACCGGCGAGTTCCTCCGCTACCTCGCGTTCGGGGCGCTCGGCCTCGGCGCGATGTACCTGCTCGAGCGGCGCGGTCTGGCGATCGTCAACCGGCGGATCGTCAACCTCCTCCTCGCGACGTCGTTCGCGCTGCTCGTGATCGTGATGGTTCCCGGGTTCGGCGTCGAGGTCAACGGCGCCCGGCGGTGGTTCGCCGCCGGCCCGATCCAGTTCCAGCCGTCCGAGCTGATGAAGATCGCGCTCGTGCTCTACTGCGCGCGATATTTGGCCGACCATCCCAAGCGGATGCGGGGCTTCCGTCAGGCGGTGGCGCCGGTCGCGGTGCTGGCGGGACCCGCCTGTTTGCTCGTCGTCGCCGAGCCCGACCTCGGGACCGCGCTGGTCATCGCCTTCACGGTCGCCACGATGCTGTTGGCGGCGGGGATGCCGGCCCGGCATCTCGGCATCCTGGTGGCGATCGCGGCCGTCGCCGTGCTCCTCCTCGCAGTCGTCCAGCCCTACCAGCGTGCCCGGCTGATGTCGTTCCTGCACCCGTGGGCGTCGAAGTCGACCGCGGGATTCCAAGCGGTGCAGGGCCAGATCGCACTCGGCTCGGGCGGCCTGCTCGGGGTCGGGCTCGGGAAATCGGTCCAGAAGGTCTTCTACCTGCCCGAGGCCCAGACCGACTTCATCCTCGCGGTGATCGGCGAGGAGCTCGGCGTGCTCGGCATCGTCGGGGTCGTCTGCCTCTATGGGATGATCGCCTACGCCGGGCTGCGCACGGCGCGCCGAGCGGCGGGGCGGTATGCGAAGCTGCTGGCGACCGGCCTCACCTCACTCATCCTGTGCCAGGGGATCCTCAACATCTTTGTCGTGCTCGGGCTCGCGCCGCTGACCGGCGTGCCGCTGCCGTTCATCTCCTACGCGCCGACGAACCTGTGCGTGATGCTCGCCTCGGTGGGGCTGCTGCTGAACATCTCCCGGCCCGCCGCCCGGAGGCTGAAGGTGGTCGAGGCGCCCTCGCGTGAGCCCGCCGCGGATCGTGATCAGCGCCGACGGGAACGTCGCGCGCGCCGCGCCGACGGCCGCCGGCGGTCGACGGGCTGAGCCCGGCGGGTGGCCGGCGCGGCCGGCCCGGCGATGACCGGGCCGCTGATCGTCATCGGCGCCGGCGGGACGGCGGGGCACGTCGTGCCGGCGCTCGCGGTGGCCAACGCGCTTCGGGCTGCGGGAGCGGAGGTCGTGTTCATCGGCGGCGACCGGGCCGAGCGCCAGCTCGTGCCGGCCGGCGGCTACGAGCTGCGGACCCTGCGCGTCGCACCGCTGGCGGGACGGAGTCCGCGCCAAGCCCTCGGCGCCGCGGTGGTGGTCACCCGTGCCGTGGCGTGCGCCCGGCGTCTCATCCGTCAACTGCATCCCGCCGCCACGCTCGGCGCCGGCGGATACAGCGCCGGCCCGGTGGGGCTCGCCTCCGCGCTGTCACGGGTGCCCCTCGTCGTGATGGAGGCCGACAGCCATCTCGGACTGGCCAACCGGCTGCTGGCGCCGTTCGCTCGGCGCGTGTGCCTCACCTTCCCGCTGCAGGGGCGCGACGGCGCCCGCTATCGGGTCACCGGACGGCCGGGGCCGCTTCCGGCGACCGACCGTGCCGCGGCCCGCCGGCGCTTCGAGATTCCCGCCGACGAGCCGTGCGTGCTCGTCTTCGGCGGGTCGCTGGGGGCTCGGTCGATCAACCGCGCCGCGGTCCAGGCGTTCGCCGGAGCCCGGTTTCACGTGCTGCACGCCGCCGGCACGCGCGACCTGGCCGATCTGACCGCGCCCGGGCCCCGCTACGACATCCGTGGCTACATCGACAGCTTCGGTGAGGCGATCCTCGCCGCCGACCTCGTCGTCGCCCGGTCGGGCGGCTCGATCTTCGAGGTCGCCGCCCACGGCCGGCCGATGGTGCTGATCCCGTATCCGCACGCGGCCGCCGATCATCAGACCGAGAACGCCCGGTTCATGGAGCGGGCCGGCGCCGCGTTGGTGATCCCCGACGCCGAGCTGACGGGGCCGCGGCTTGCCCAGGAGGTCGGCCATCTGCTCTCCGACCCCAACCGACTGGCGATCATGGCGCGCGCCTCGGCGGCACTCGCCCGTCCCGACGCCGCCCAGGCCGTCTGCGACGAGGTGCTGGCGGCCGCCGACAGCGGGCGCCGGAGGCGCGGTCGATCGTGACCGCCGGCGCCGACGCCGCGGGCCCCTGGTCAGGGCGCCGACTGCACTTCGTCGGGATCGGGGGCGCCGGGATGAGCGGCCTGGCGCTCATCGCGCAGGCGCTCGGGGCCGCCGTATCCGGATCCGATCGCGCCCCGTCGAGCTACACCGACCGGCTCCGCGAGCGTGGCATCGCACCCGTGTACGGTCACGCCGCCGCCAACGTGCCGCCGGGCGCCGAGGTCGTCTATTCGACCGCGGTCCCGGCCGACAACCCCGAGCGCCACGCCGCGACCACCGAGCTTCACCGCGCCGAGCTGCTCGCCGAGATCGCACGGCTGCGCCGATGCCTGGCGGTGACCGGGACCCACGGCAAGACGACCACCTCGGCGATGGCGGTCCACGCTCTGCGCGGGGCGGGTCTGGATCCCGCATACGTGGTCGGCGGTCAGCTGCGCTGCACCGGCGTCAACGCCGGCTGGGGCAGCGGCGAATGGATCGTGATCGAGGCCGATGAGTCCGATCGCTCGCTGCTCGAGCTGGACCCGGAGATCGCCGTGCTGACGAACGCCGAGCTCGACCATCACTCCACCTACGCCTCGCGGCTCGAGCTCGAGGAGACGTTCCGGACGTTCATGGCGCGTGCCGGGGACCGGGCGGTCGTCTGGGACCGGCCCGCGCTGCGCGCTCTATGTCCGCCCGGAGCCCGGCCCTACGACGCGCCCGACGCGGAGCTCGCCCCGGACGGGTCGCGGTTTCATTGGCACGGGCTCGAGGTCCGGCTGTCGGTCCCCGGTGCCCACAACGCGGTCAACGCCGCCGGTGCGCTGACCGCGTGCGCGCTCGCCGGCGCCGATCCCGCGGCGGCCGCGGCGGCGCTGGCCGACTTCCGCGGTGCCCGGCGGCGGATGGAGCGGCTGGGGGAGACGGCCGCGGGAGCGGTCGTCTACGACGACTACGCGCACCACCCGACCGAGGTGGCGGCCGCCCTCGCCGCCGCCCGTACGCTCGCGCCGCGGCGGCTCGTCGCCGTGTTCCAGCCACATCTCTACTCGCGGACCCGGGCGCTGGCGCGAGCGTTCGGGGTCGCGCTGGCCGCCGCCGACGCTGTCGTCGTCGTGCCGATCTACCCGGCGCGTGAACGCCAGGCGGATTTCCCGGAGGTGAGCGGTCGCCTGGTGGCGGCGGCGGCCGCCGACGCGCCCGGCCGGCGGCCCGTCGCCTGGTTGCCCGGCTTGCCCCCGGCCCGGGCGTTGCTCGGCGCCACGCTGCGCGCCGGAGACCTGTGCCTGATGATGGGGGCGGGCGACATCGACACGCTCGCCCGGTCGCTGATCGTCTGAGCGACCGGCCGCCCGCCGCCGTGGCCGAGCGGCGTGGCGGAACGTGCCGGTGCGCCTTCTACTCTGGCCACGTCATGTCCGATCTGCCTCCCGGAGTCCAGCGCGGCTACCCGCTCGCCCGGCTGACGACGGTCCGCACCGGCGGAGCGGCGGAGCTGTTCGCTCGGCCGCGGACGCTCGCGGAGCTGGAGACGCTGCTGGCGTGGGCCGGCGAGCGCGCGCTCGAGGTAGGGGTCGTGGGCTCCGGGTCGAACCTCCTGGTGGCGGACACGGGCGTCCGCGGACTTGTCTTGAAACTTGATCACGAGCTCAGCCAGATCCGGATCGACGGCGTTCGCATGCACTGCGGCGGTGGCGCTCGCCTCCCCTCGGTGTCCGCCCAGGCGGCCCGCGCCGGCCTCAGCGGGATCGAGTTCGGGGTCAACATCCCGGGCACCGTCGGCGGCGCCGTGCGCATGAACGCGAACGCCTATGGGGGCGAGCTGGCGCGGGCGCTGCGCTGGGTCGACGTCGTCAGCGCCGCCGGCACCGAGCGCCGCGCGCCCGAGGAGCTGGGATTCGGCTACCGACGCTCGGGCCTGCGTTCCGGGGAGGTGGTGGCGCGGGCCGAGTTCGCGCTCGTGCCGGCGGCGAGCGACGCGGTCACGCGCACCCTGAGCGAGATGCGCGGCAAGCGGCGGGCGGCGCAGCCGTCCGGGATCAAGACGTTCGGCTCCACGTTCAAGAACCCGGCGGACCCCCGCGCCGGCGGTCGCAGTGCGGGCCAGCTGCTCGAGGCGGCGGGTTGCCGCGGGCTGCGGATCGGTGGCGCGGGATTCTCCGAGAAGCACGCCAACTTCGTCGAGAACCTCGGCACGGCGACGACCGCCGACGTCGTCGCCCTGATGGCCGAGGGCCGCCGGCGGGTCAGGCAGCGGTTCGGGGTGGCGCTGGAGCCCGAGGTGCAGACCCTGGGCACGGTCCCGTTCCCCGCGGATTGGACGCGAGCGTGATCGGCGGCGGCCGCGAGACGGACGCGTCGCGCCGAGGCGGGGAGCCAGTGGGCCGCCGGCTGCCCCGGCGGGCAGCGCGGCGGTTGCCCCGGCCGTCGCCCAGGCTGCTCGCCGTGATCACAGCGGTCGTGGCGCTCGGGGTCGGGGGATGGCTCTGGGTGCGCGACTCGTCGCTCGTCGCGGTGCGTCAGGTCGCGGTCACCGGGGTCGACGGGCCCGACGCGCCCGAGATCCGGTCGGCGCTGATCACTGCGGCGCGCACGATGACGACCCTGAACGTCAACACCGGCACGCTCCACACCGTGGTGGCGCCGTTCCCGGTCGTCAGACAGTTGCGGGTGAGCACGAGCTTTCCCCACGGGCTGCGAATCCACGTCATCGAGCAGGTCCCGGTCGCCGTGATCATCGCCGCCGGCCGCCGCACCGAGGTGGCGGCCGACGGGACGCTGCTGCGCGGAGCGGCCGCGGCGTCGACGCTGCCGGCGATCACGCTGAGCGTCGCCCCGGGGGGAAACCGCGTCACCGGGACCGCGCTCGCTGAGGTCAAGCTGCTCGCCGCTGCTCCGTACGCCCTGCTGGTGAAGGTCAGCCAGGCCTCGAGCGACGCCTCCCGCGGCCTCGTCGCTGCGCTGCGCGACGGGCCGACCCTGTACTTCGGCGAGGCGAGCGATCTGAGCGTCAAGTGGACGGCGGCGGCGGCGGTGCTCGATGATCCCGGCTCCGCGGGGGCGGCCTACATCGACATCAGCGACCCGGCGCGGCCCGCGGCCGGCGGGGGGACCGACTCGGCCACCACGGCGCCCGCGACCACACCGAGCGCCACCGGGCCGACCGCCACCACGCCGACCGCCACCACGCCGATCGCCACCACGCCGACCGCGACGGGGGCGACGGCCGACGCCGCGAGCGCGCCGGTGACGTCCGCCGGGGGAGGGTGATCCTCAACCTCAGGTTGAGGCTAGGAAAATCGCGAACGCTCGGCTATCGTTGAGACTTGGGCGTTCTGCAACGGACGTTGCGAGTCGTGCCGCGGCGTTGACTTCGCGCATCGCTAGGTTCTAACGTGCCAAGCTGACCCCACGGTCCAGGCGTGGCCGAAACCTTCAACCCTAACTAGAGGGTCGGACGAGAACCATGGAAAGCGGAAGTTATCTGGCAGTCATCAAGGTCGTCGGCGTCGGCGGGGGCGGAACGAACGCCGTCAACCGTATGGTCGACGCAGGGCTGCGAGGCGTCGAGTTCGTCGCGTGCAACACCGACGCGCAGGCGCTGGCGATGTGCGACGCCGATATCAAGCTCAACATCGGCCACCAGCTGACCAAGGGTCTCGGCGCGGGCGCCGACCCGGACGTCGGGCACGGCGCGGCGGCAGAGTCGCGGGACGACATCAAGGAGGCGCTGAAGGGCGCGGACATGGTGTTTGTCACCGCCGGTGAGGGCGGCGGGACGGGCACCGGAGCCGCGCCGGTGATCGCCGAGATCGCCAAGAACGAGATCGGAGCGCTGACCGTCGGGGTCGTCACCCGCCCGTTTTCGTTCGAGGGCACCCAGCGCGCCCGCCAGGCCGACGACGGCATCCAGCATCTGCGGGAGAACGTCGACACGCTGATCGTCATCCCCAACGAGAAGCTGCTGACGATCGTCGAGCGCCGAACGACGATCCTCGACGCCTTCCGCGAGGCCGACAACGTCCTGCGCCAGGGCGTCCAGGGGATCACCGACCTGATCACGATCCCCGGCCTGATCAACCTCGACTTCGCCGACGTGCGCACGATCATGTTCGAGGCGGGGAGCGCGCTGATGGGGATCGGGACCGCCGGCGGCGAGAACCGGGCGGCGGAGGCGGCCAAGGTGGCGATCTCGTCGCCGCTGCTGGAGCAATCGGTGGAGGGGGCCACGGGGATCCTGCTCAACATCACCGGGGGCCATGACCTCGGGTTGTTCGAAGTCAACGAAGCCGCCGAGATGGTGCAGAGCGCCGCCGACTCCAATTCGAACATCATCTTCGGCGCCGTGATCGACGACGCGCTCGGCGACGAGGTCCGCGTGACGGTGATCGCCACCGGCTTCGATCAGGGCCGGGGGCCGGCGCGAGTCGGCACCGCACGTGAGGCGACCCGCCGCGAGCGCCGCGATCGCGACGTGACGATGGACGACCGGCAGCGCTCCACGCTCGAGATCTCCGACGACGACATCGACATCCCGTCGTTCCTGAAGGACCGCTAGGCTCGCCGCCATTCCCACGGCGCTGATCACCGGCATCACGGGCCAGGACGGCTCGTACCTGGCGGAGTTGCTCCTGGATCACGGGTACCAGGTCCACGGGCTCGTCCGGCGGTCCTCGACCGAGCGCTTCGATCGCATCGAGCACCTGCGTGACCGGCTGACCCTGCATCAGGCCGACCTGCTCGACCAGCGCTCGCTCGTCGACGCGCTCAGGTCCGCCCGCCCGGACGAGATCTACAACCTGGCCGCGATGTCGTTCGTCGCGGTGTCGTGGATCCAGCCGACGCTGACCGCCGAGTTCACCGGGGTGGGGGTGACCCGGGTGCTGGAGGCGGTGCGCGAGGTGTGTCCCGAGGCTCGCTTCTACCAGGCGTCGTCCAGCGAGATGTTCGGCAAGGTGCGCGAGGTCCCGCAGACCGAGGACACCCCCTTCTATCCCCGGTCGCCGTATGGCGTCGCCAAGGCCTACGGGCACTTCATCACGGTCAACTACCGGGAGTCCTACGACCTCCACGCGACTGCCGGGATCCTGTTCAACCACGAGAGCCCTCGCCGGGGACTCGAGTTCGTGACCCGCAAGATCACGTGGCACGCGGCGGCGATCAAGCTCGGCCTGACCGACAAGCTGTCGCTCGGCAACCTCGACGCCCGGCGCGACTGGGGATATGCCAAGGACTACGTCGAGGCGATGTGGCTGATGCTCCAACAGGAGACGGCCGACGACTACGTGATCGCGACGGGCGTGTCGCACTCGGTTCGCGACTGCCTGGAGGTCGCCTTTGACCAGGCGGGGCTCCAGGTCGGCGACCACGTCGAGATCGATGAGGCGCTCCGTCGGCCGGCGGAGGTGGACCAGCTGATCGGCGATCCGTCCAAGGCCGACCGGTTGCTGGGATGGAAGCCGCAGACGAACTTCGAGGCGCTGATCCGGCTGATGGTGGACGCGGACTATCAGATCCTCTCGGGGCGGGGGCCCGCGTGAGCCCCGAGCCCTCGGCGGGGGCCTGATGCCGTCGCCGGCGGCCTATCCGCCAAGTGCCGCCGGGGCCATGTATTAGCCTGCGAGAAATGCCACTGTCGGGCCCGACGCTGCGCCAGACCCCGCTCCACGATCGCCATCGCGCCGCCGGCGCCCGGATGATCCCGTTCGCCGGTTGGGAGATGCCCGTCCAGTACGAGGGGATCGCCGCCGAGCACGTGGCGGTGCGCCGTCGGGCCGGCGTTTTCGACGTGTCCCACATGGGTCAGATCGAGACGAGCGGTCCGGGAGCGCCGCGCCTGCTGGCGCGCCTGCTGTCCAACGACCTGCGCCGCCTGCCCGAGGGTGGCGCGCAATACAGCGTGATGTGCCGCGAGGACGGCGGGGTGCTCGACGACCTCGTCACCTTCCGGCTGGCGGAGTGCCACTTCCTGACCGTCACCAATGCCGCCAACCACGCGCGTGACCTGGACTGGTTCCGGCGCCACGCCGCCGAGTTCGATGCCGACGTCCACGATCGCATCGACGACTATGCGATGCTCGCCGTCCAGGGCCCCGAGGCGCGGGCTCTGCTCACGCCGCTCGCCGACGGCTCGCTGCCGTCGCGGATGCACTGCTGCGAGCGCCGGGTCGCCGGGGTGCCGATGCTCGTGGGCGGCACCGGCTACACCGGGGAGGCCGGGGTGGAGCTGCTGCTCTCCCCGGAGCACGTCGTCAGCGTGTGGGACGCGCTGGTCGCCGCTGGCGCCACCCCCACCGGCCTCGGTGCGCGCGACACCCTGCGGCTCGAGATGGGATTTCACCTTTACGGCAACGATCTCAGCGAAGATCGCGGTCCGATCGAGGCCGGGCTCGGCTGGTGCTGCCGCCGGGACGCCGGGTTCATCGGCGGCGCGGCCGTCGCGCGGACCCGCGCCGACGGCCCGATGGCGCGGCTCGTCGCCTTCGAGATCGTGGGCCCGGGCATCGCCCGGCCGGGCAATCCGGTCTCCGGCGGCGGCGTCGTCACCAGCGGGACGTTCTCGCCGTGCCTGCAACGCGGGATCGGGATGGCCTACGTGCCGTCGGACCGCGCCGAGCCCGGTCGCGAGCTGACGATCGACGTGCGGGGCACCCCCCGCGCCGCCGTGATCCGCGAGAAGCCCATCTACTCCCGTTAAGTGGCCCGTTTCGTGAATACGACAACATTCGAGCGGCCTCCGGCGGCGCCTGGCGTTGTCCTCGGAGGCTCGTGCAGCGCTGCTGCACGTCGCCTCCTGCGTCCTCACCAGGCATCCGCCGGAGACCACTCTCGGTGTCGCCGTATTCACGAAACGAACCACAAAAAGGAGCGCTAGAGCGACATGGTGCAACCCAGCTATCCCGAGGATCTGCTCTACCACCCCGAGCACGACTGGGCCCGGATCGATCCCGCTGCGCCCGACGAGGCGACGTTCGGGATCACCTGGTTCGCTCAGGACTCCCTCGGCGAGGTGGTGTTCTTCGAGCCGCCGAAGGTCGGCACCAAGGTCTCCAAGGACTCCCCCTACACCGAAATCGAGTCGGTCAAGGCGGTGTCGGACGTGATCGGCCCGCTGTCGGGGGAGATCATCGCCGTCAACGAGACGCTTGGCGACGCGCCGGAGACGATCAACGAGGACCCCTACGGCGAGGGCTGGCTGGTCCGGGTCAAGCTGTCGGATAGCACCGAGCAGGAGGCGTTGCTCGATTCCGCCGCCTATGAGGCGATCCTGACATGAATGCGTCACGATGAAAGGCGCGAGGCCACGTTGACATGAGCCGGTACACCGCTGTCACCGAATCTGACCGCAGCGAGATGCTGCGCACGATCGGGGTCGCCGCCGTCGAGGAGCTGTTCGCCGACATCCCGGACCACCTGCGGCTGCGTCATCCGCTGGCGCTCGGCGGCGGCCTCTCGGAGCAGGAGGTCCACGACGAGCTGCGCGCCCTGGCGGCCCGCAACGTCTGCACCGAGGACGAGGTCTCGTTCCTCGGGGCGGGGATGTACGACCACTACGTGCCCGCGCTCGTCGACGCGATCACCAGCCGCTCGGAGTTCCTCACCCCGTACACGCCGTATCAGCCAGAGGTCTCCCAGGGCGGTTTGCAGGCGATGTTCGAGTACCAGACAGCGATCTGCGAGCTCACCGGCCTGCCGGTCTCCAACGCGTCGGTCTACGAGGGCCCGAGCGCCGTCGCCGCCGCCGGCTACGTCGCCAAGCGGGCGGGATCGGAGTCCCGGCGGCGGTTCGTGATCTCGCGCGGCGTGCACCCCCACTCGCGCGAGGCGCTGGCGACACTCGCCCATGGGTGGGAGATGGAGGTGGTGGAGGCGCCGCTGCGCGGCGGCCTCACCGAGCTGCCACCGCTCGACGACACGATCAGCGCCGTGATCGTCGCGCAGCCGAACTTCCTCGGGGCGGTCGAGGACCTGACGGCACTGGCCGGGGCTGCGCATGACTCCGGCGCGCTGGCCATCGCCGCCTGCGATCCCCTCCCGCTCTCGCTGCTGCGCTCGCCCGGCGAATGCGGCGTCGACATCGCCGTCGGCGAGGGCCAGACGCTCGGCAACCGACTCGACTTCGGTGGCCCGTCGTTCGGCTTCTTCGCCGCCACCGACGCCCTCATCCGCCAGGTGCCGGGCCGGATCGCCGGGGAGAGCCGCGACCTGGACGGCAAGCGAGGCTTCGTGCTGACGCTCCAGACCCGAGAGCAGCACATCCGTCGCGAGAAGGCGACGTCCAACATCTGCACCGCCCAGGCGCTGAACGCGCTCGCCGGGGTCATCTACCTCAGCTGGCTCGGCCGAGAGGGGATCGTCGAGCTCACCGAGCTGATGCTGGCGCGGACCGACTATGCGCGCCGCCGATTGACCGCGGTCGACGGCGTCGACGCGCTGCACGAGCAGCCGGTCGTCCGCGAGTTCGCGGTCACGCTGGACGCGCCGGTGGCCGCGGTCGTCGATCGGTGTGTGGCGCAGGGCGTCAATCCCGGCTACGCGCTGGCCCGCGACTACCCCGAGCACGAGAACGGCCTGCTCGTGGCAATCACCGAGCGCCGCAGCCGGGCCGACATCGACCGGTTCGCCGACGTCCTCGCCGCCGCCGTCGCGGCCGAGCGCACACACGCGTATCACCCGGTGCAGGCGTGATGGTCACCTCCGCCAACGACGACACGGTGACGATCTTCGAGCGGTCGCGCCCGGGGCGGCGCGCGTTCGTCGCACCGGCGCTCGACGTTCCCGAGCGCCCCCGCGAGGACCTCCTCCCGCCCGCGCTCCGGCGAGAGCTCCCGCCGCGGCTGCCCGAGGTCTCCGAGCCCGAGATCGTCCGTCACTACACCCGCCTCTCCCAGCGCAACTTCGACCTCGACACCGGCTTCTATCCGCTCGGATCGTGCACGATGAAGCACAACCCCAAGCTGCATGAGCGGGTCGCGGCCCTCGACGGTCACGCCAAGCTCCATCCGCTGCAGGATCCACGGCGGGCGCAGGGCGCGCTGGAGCTGATGTGGCGCCTCCAGGATGCGCTGGGGCAGATCGCCGGACTGCCGCATGTCTCGCTGCAGCCGTCGGCCGGGTCCCACGGGGAGCTGGCGGGGGTGCTGCTCACCCGCGCCTTCCACGAAGACCGCGGAAAGGCCCCGACCAAGGTACTGACACCCGACACGGCGCACGGGACGAACCCGGCGACGGTGGCAATGGCGGGCTATGAGGTGGTCAAGGTGGGAACCGACGCCCGGGGCAACGTCGACCTCGACGACCTGCGCGCCAAGGCCACCGACGATGTCGCCTGCCTGATGCTCACCAACCCGTCGACGCTCGGCCTGTTCGAGCCCGCGATCGAGGAGATCGCCCGGATCGTCCACGACGTCGGGGCCACGCTCTACTACGA
Organism: uncultured Solirubrobacteraceae bacterium; assembly: GCA_963731395.1. GTDB lineage: Bacteria > Actinomycetota > Thermoleophilia > Solirubrobacterales > Solirubrobacteraceae > Palsa-465. The sequence goes on along the minus strand of CAVSVH010000016.1, from coordinate 856,965 downwards.
CGGCGCCAACCTCAACGCGATCATGGGGATCTGCCGGCCGGGCGACATGGGGTTCGACATCGTGCACTTCAACCTCCACAAGTCGTTCACCCAGCCTCACGGCGGCGGCGGCCCCGGCGCCGGCCCGATCGCGGTCTCGGACCGGATCGAGCCGTTCCTGCCCCGCCCGCAGGTCGTCCGTCACCCCCCCGCCAACGGCGGCGGTGCCGGCGGGTCCTCCTTCGATCTCGACTACGACCGGCCCCGGTCGATCGGCCGGCTGCGCGGCTTTCACGGCAACTACGGCGTGTTCGTGCGCGCCTACGCCTACATCCGCTCGCTGGGCGCCGCCGGGCTGCGCGACGTCTCCGAGACAGCGGTGCTCAACGCCAACTACCTGCTCGCCAAGCTGGCCGCCGAGGGCGTCGCCGAGTACCTGCCCGCTGCCTACGAGCGCATCTGCATGCACGAGTTCGTCCTCTCGGGGGCGCCGATGAAGCGCACGCTGCGGATCCGCACGCTCGATCTCGCCAAGCGCCTGCTCGATCACGGAGTCCACCCGCCGACGGTGTACTTCCCGCTGCTCGTCGATGAGGCGCTGCTGATCGAGCCAACCGAGACCGAGACCCGCGAGACGCTCGATCAGTTCGTCGCGATCGTCGCCGAGATCCTGCGGGAGGCGGCCCGCGATCCGGAGATCGCGCGGACCGCTCCCCACACCACTCCGGTGCGGCGGCTCGACGAGGCGGGGGCGGCGCGCCGCCCCATCGTGCGCCAGCCGCTCTGACCGCCGGTTCCGCCATGCGGGGCCGCGGGCGTCTCGTGGGCCCCGCACTAGGCTGCACGGGATGCGATTCGTGGTCTTCGGTGCGGGAGCGATCGGCGGCGTCGTCGGCGCCCGCCTGCACCAGAGCGGATACGACGTGACCCTGATCGCCCGGGGGGCGCACCTGGAGGCGATCCGCGCGGACGGCCTGACGCTGCTGACGCCGGTGGAACGCTCGGTGCTGACTCCGGCGGTGGCCGGCGACCCGGCCGAGGTGCAGTGGCGCGACGACGACGTCGTCCTGCTCGCGGTCAAGAGCCAGGACACCCCCGGCGCCCTGACCAGCCTGCGGGATGCCGCGGGCCCGGAGATTCCGGTCGTCTGCCTGCAGAACGGGGTCGACAACGAGCGCTTGGCGCTGCGGCTGACCTCGGCGGTGTACGGGGGCGTGGTCATGTCCCCGACCGGCCACCTGGAGCCCGGGGTGGTCGAGGCCTACGGCGCGCAGCTGAGCGGGATGATCGACATCGGGCGCTACCCCGACGGGGTGGACGAGCGCTGTCGGGCGATCTGCGCCGCACTCGAGGCGTCCCGCTACACCTCGCGCCCCGTGCCCGACGTCATGCGGCTCAAGTACGCGAAGCTGCTGCTCAATCTCGGCAACGCGGTCGAGGCGCTCTGTGGGCCGGGGCCGGAGACCGAGGAGCTTGCCGAGCTGGCCCAGGGCGAGGGGCGCATGGCCCTGGCCGCGGCCGGGGTGGCGTTCGTCGCCGAGGAGGTCACCGACATCAGCGGACGCTGGCAGCGGCTGGGCGTCGGCGAGATCGACGGTCGCGCCCGGCCCGGCGGATCGACCTGGCAGAGCCTGTCCCGCGCCACCGGGGCGATCGAGAGCGACTACCTCAACGGCGAGATCGTGCTCCAGGGCCGCCTCCATGGAGTGCCGACGCCGGTCAACGAGACGCTCCAGCGGCTGGCGGTGCGCGCCGCCCGCGACGGCAGGCCGCCCGGCTCGATCACGGCGCAGGCCGTGCTGGCGCAGGCGGGATGAGCGCGGTCACCGATCCCGTGATCGCCGCCGAGGCGGCGGAGATCGCCGCCCGGGCCCCTGACGAGCTGGCGCGGCTTGTCGACATCTCCTCGCCCTCGGGCGACACCGCGGGCGCCGAGCGCGCGCTGGCGGTCTGCGCGAGCCTGCTCCCCGACGACGCGCGCGTGGAGCGTCCCCCGTGCTCGACGCCGGGCAGCGCGCCCGACCTGATCGGCCTCGTCAGCGGCACCGGGACGCGACGCCTGCTCCTGCTCGGTCACGTCGACACGGTGATCGCGCACGACGCCCACCAACCGCTGCGCCGCGACGGGGAGCGCCTCTACGGCACCGGCACAGTCGACATGAAAGGCGGCGACGTGCTGGCGCTGGGCGTCGCCCGGTCGCTGTCGCGCCGCCCGGAGACGTTCGCCGAGCTCGCCCTGCTGATGGTGACCGACGAGGAGTGGCGCGTCCAGCCGTTCCTCCACGCGGCGCGGTTCGCGGGCTACGACGCGTGCCTGTGCTTTGAAGGAGGACAGCTGAGCGAGGACGGCGACGAGGGGGTCGTCGTGCGCCGGAAGGCCGCGGGCACCCTGAAGGTGACCGCGACCGGACGGGCCGCGCACTCGGGGAGCGCGCCCGACCAGGGACGCAACGCGCTGCTCGCGCTCGCCATGACCGCCGCCTCCGTCGCCGCGCTGCACGATCCCGCCGGCGCCGACCAGCTGAGCGTCGTGCCGACGGTGATCCGGTCCGGCGACGCATTCAACGTGGTGCCCGCCGCCGGGGAGCTCATCTTCGACCTCCGCGCCCGGGGCCTGCCGCCCTTCGACGCCGTGCTGGCGGCCGTCGAGCCCGAGCGCAACGGCGTCCGGCTGGCGGCGAGCATGGAACGCCGCTGGCCGGGGATGGACTCCGACGCCGTGACCGCCCCCGTGATCGCCGCTGCCTCCCGCCGGCTGGGGCGGCCGATCGCCGGCGTGGCGCGCGGGGGAGCCAGTGACGCCAGCCATTTCGCCGACGCGATCGCGTTGACGATCGACGGCCTGGGGCCGCGCGGCGGCGGGGCGCACACGCCTCACGAATTCGTGCTGGAGTCGGCGCTGCGCTCCCGGGCGGAGGTCGCGCTCGCGCTCGCCCACGCGATCCTCCCCACCGATAAGAGTTAGCGAAATCCTCTCTGTGCCCGGGGCGGTACCGGTGCAGCGCGTGCCATGCTTGACATGACATGTCTCACACCGCGAATCGGATCATGGCACCCCTGCACGAGCCGGACCGCCGCCAGCGGTCGCGCGAGGGGCTGATGTTGCTCGGCGCGATCATCGCCGTCATGTGGTTGGTGCAGGTGATCAACGCGCTGGACCATTACGCCCTCGATGGTGACGGGGCGATCTACCCCCGCAACATCGATCACGCATGGGCGATCTTCACCTCTCCGTTCCTGCACGCCGGATATCCGCACCTGATCGATAACACGATTCCGCTCGTGTTCATGGGGGTGATCATCGCGCTGCGGGGAGCGGCCAAGCTGGCGGTGGTCACGCTGATCGTGGTCGTTGTCGGCGGGCTCGGGACGTGGCTGATCGCCCCCGCGGGCACCCAGACGGTCGGAGCGAGCGGCGTCGTCTTCGGCTACGCCACGTACCTGTTCACGCGGGGCCTGTTCGATCGCAGCGCGCTCGAGATCCTCACGGGAGCGCTCGTCGGCGCGGTGTGGGGCGGTGCGCTGATCTCGAGCGTGATACCTCATGCCGGAGTCTCCTGGCAGGCCCACGTGTGCGGGGCCCTCGGCGGCGTGATCGCGGCGTGGCTGCTCGCCGGCGCCGGTCAGCGCACCGGCCGCGGCGACCGGGAAGGCCCAGGCGGCGGCCGTGGCGGCCGTGGCGGGGAGCTCGATGACGGGTCCGGGCACCGCGCACTCCACGACGCTCTCGATCGCGCGCTGGCCTAACGGGCCACTTAGTAGCCTCACCGTTCGGTGAGGATCTTCTCCGGCATCCAGCCCACCGGGCGCAAGCACCTGGGCAACTACATCGGCGCGATCACCCAGTACGTCGCCGGGCAGGATCAGGGCGACGCGATCTACTGCGTCGTCGATCTCCACGCCACGACCGTCCCCTACGATCCCACCGGGCTGCGCGAGTCGGTCTATGACACCGCGGCCACGCTGCTGGCCGCCGGCCTGGACCCCGGGCGCTGCATCTTCTTCCGCCAGTCCGACGTGGTGGCGCACACCGAGCTGACGTGGCTGCTGATGAGCGTGACCTCGTTCGGCGAGCTCAATCGCATGACCCAGTTCAAGGACAAGGCGGGCGCCCAGCGCGAGCTCGTCTCCGCCGGCCTGTTCGCCTACCCGGTGCTGATGGCCGCCGACGTGCTGGCCTATCGCGCCCACGAAGTGCCCGTCGGCGACGATCAGCGCCAGCACGTCGAGTTGATGCGCGACATCGCCGTGCGCTTCAACAGCCGCTTCGGCGACACGCTCGTCGTCCCGGAGGCGCGGATCCCCGCGGTGGGCGCACGCATCATGGATCTCCAGGAGCCGCAGCGCAAGATGTCCACCACCGGCGGCACCCCGGCAGGGACCGTCTTCGTCCTCGACGAGCCCGAGACGATCGCCAAGAAGATCCGCTCCGCGGTGACCGACACCGGCATGGAGGTCCGCCGTGCTCCCGACAAGCCGGGCGTCTCCAATCTCATCGACATCATGGCGGCGGTGCGCGGCGTCGGGCCCGAGTCCGTGGAGGCGGAGTTCGACGGGTCGGGCTACGGGGCGTTCAAGTCCGCGGTCGCCGAGGAGGTCGTCGCCTATCTCTCCCCGGTGCGGGAGCGCTACGCCGCGCTGCGTGCCGACCCGGCGCAGCTCGAGGCGGTTCTCGCCGCCGGCGCGGATAAGGCACGCGAGATCGCGTCGGCCACGGTGGCCGACGCGCGCGCGGTCATGGGGGTGGGAGTGGTCCGACCGCGCGGTTAATCTTGGCCGCGTGACGCTCACGTATCTCGAGCTGGACCTCGATGTGTTCGCGGGGCCGTTCGACCTCCTGCTCACCCTCGTCCTGCGCGAGGAGGTCGACCTGCTCGAGGTCGACCTCGCCGAGGTGGTGATCGCCTACATCGACCATCTCGAGCGCCGCGGCGAGCTCGACCTGGAGGCGGCGACCGAGTTCCTGGTGCTGATCGCGGCGTTGCTCGAGCTCAAATCGCGGCTGCTGCTGCCCGGAGAGGAGATCGAGGAGATCGACCTCGATCCCGGTGAGGCGGCGGAGGAGCTCCTGGCGCGGCTGGTGGCGGCGCAGCGCTATCGCGCGGCCGCGGCGTATCTCGGCGCGCGCCTGCACGACGAGGCCGGATATCGGTTCCGCTCGGCGCCGTTGCCGTCGCACCTGCGGTCAGCCGCGCTGCGCGACGCCGCGTCGGTCTATGACCCCGGGGCGCTGTCGGCCGCGATCGGCGACCTGCTCCAGGTCCCGCCGCCGGTCGACATCGGCCACATGACGAGCGCCAAGGTGACCGTCGCCGAGCGGCTGGCCCACCTGCGCGCGCTCCTGTCCCGGGGTCGGTTCACGTTCTCGGACGCGGTCGGCCGCAGCGACCGGGTGACGGTCGCCGTCACCCTGTACGCGCTGCTGGAGCTCTACAAGCAGGGCGAGGCGACCTGGATCCAGGACGAGCCGTTCGCCGAGATCACCGTCGAGGCGCCGGGCGAGGGCGATCGGCGGCGCCCGGCCGCCGCGCAACGGAGCCTGAGCGCATGAGCGATGAGCTGGAGCGCACGGTGGAGGCGCTGCTGTTCCTGAGCGCAGATCCGGTCGCGCCGGCCGCGCTCGCGGACGCCACCGGCGCTGAGCTGCACGAGGTCGTCACCGCGCTCGAGCGCCTCCGCGAGCACTACGAGTTCGACCGCCGTGGCCTCGTGATCCGCCGGCTCGCCGGCGGCTACACGCTCGCCACGCATCCGGACGCCGAGCCCGCCGCGCGGCGGCTGCTGGCCAAGCCGCGGACCCCGCCTCTGACCGCCGCGCAGGCAGAGACGCTGGCGATCGTCGCCTACCTGCAGCCCGTGTCTCGGCCCGAAATCGCTCGGATCCGGGGGGTCAGCGCCGAGTCGGCGGCGACGACCCTGCTCGAACGGGGGGTGATCGAGGAGGCAGGCCGGTCGCAGTTCGGCGCCATCCTGTATCGCACCACCGAGCTGTTCCTGAAGCTGTTCGGCCTGGCGGAGCTCCGCGAGCTCCCCGAGATCGCCGGCTTTGAGCCGTCGCCCGAGTTCGAGCACGAGCTTCGCGAGCGGCTGCTGCGCGCCGGCGAGGCGCGCGCCGGGGTCGCCGGCGGCCCCGCTGCGCTCAGTCGGGCCCCCGGAACCGGCTGACCGCGCCCGGCGTCACGCCTGCGCCGCCAGCTGGCCGCACGCGGCGGCGATCTCGCGTCCCCGGGTGAGGCGGACGGTGGCGCCGACCCCGTGGCGCTCGAGCTCGGCGCGGAACGCCTCGATCGCCTTCGGGCTCGAGCCCTCGTACGGGGAATCGGTCGGGTTGTACGGGATCAGGTTGACCTTGAACATCCGCGGGTCGAGGATCTCGGCCAGCCGCCGCGCCTGCGCGTAGGAGTCGTTGATCCCGGCCAGCATCACGTATTCAACGAACACCATCCGCCGCTTGCGCTCGTAATACGCCCGGCACGCGGCGAGGACGTCGGCCAGCGGGTAGCGATCGTTGACCGCCATCAACTCCGACCGCAGCGCGTCGTCGGCGGCGTGCAGGGAGAGCGCCAGCCGCAGCGGCAGGGGCTGGGCGGCGAAGCGGTCGATCCCCGGGATCCAGCCGACGGTGGAGACGGCGGTATGGCGATTGCCGATGCCCACCTGGGGCAGGCGCGCACACGCGTCCAGCACCGCGTCCAGGTTCATCATCGGCTCGCCCATCCCCATGAACACCGCGTGGTCGACCGGCGTGCCGCGGCGGAAGTGCAGTGCCTGGTCGAGGATCTCAGACGCGGTCAGGTTGCGACCGAAGCGCATCTGACCGGTCGCGCAGAACGTGCACGCCAACGGGCAGCCCGACTGCGACGAGAGGCACAGGGACCGTCGGCCGTCGCGGTAGCGCATCAGGACGGCTTCCACCGGCCGCCCGTCTCGCGTCACGAACAGCGCCTTGATCGTTCCGTCGCGCGCGTGCGCCTCCTCTTGGAGGGTCAGGGTGGAGAACGGCACCGACGTCGCAAGCGCCGCCCGTAGTGCTAGGGGCAGGTCGGTCATCGCCGAGAACCCGGATGCGCCCTGGGCGGCCCAGCGCCACACCTGGCGCTCGCGGTACCCCGGCTCGCCGAGCTCGGCGAGTCGCGTGGCGAGCAGGTGGAGATCCATGCTGTCTATGGTGACAGCGCGATGCGGCTTGCGAAGTTCCTCGCCACCGCCGGGATCGCCTCCCGGCGCGCTGCCGAGGAGATCGTGCGCTCGGGGCGCGTCTCGGTGGACGGCGCCACCGTCCGTGACCCGGCGCGTGACGTCGGCGCAGACGCTGACGTCACGCTCGACGGCCGCCGCGTGCGCGACGGCGCCGACCGCGTCGTGTACGCCGTCAACAAGCCCGCCGGGGTGGTCTCGACGGCGAGCGACCCGCAGCGCCGCCGCACCGTCGTCTCGCTCGTCCCGACCGCGCTGCGGCTCTATCCCGTCGGCCGGCTGGACATCGACACCACCGGGCTGATCCTGCTCACCAACGATGGCGAGCTGGCGCATCGCCTCACCCATCCCCGCTTCGAGGTGCCGCGCACGTATCGCGCGACCGTCGCGCATCCGCCGGTCAGGGACGCGGCGCTGCGCGCCCTCGCCGCCGGCGTCGACCTCGACGATGGCCGCACCGCCCCGGCACAGGTCCGGCGCCCGGCGCGCAACGCGATCGAGCTCACCATCCGCGAGGGCCGCAATCGCCAGGTCAGGCGGATGTGCGAGGCCGTCGGCCATCCCGTCAGCGCGCTGGCGCGCGTCGGGTTCGGGCCGCTCGCGCTCGGCGACCTGCCGCCCGGCGGCCATCGCCGCCTCGCCGCCGCGGAGGTCGAGGCGCTCAGGCGCGCTGCACGAGCAGCTCGTCGTGGCGCAGGCGGGTCGTCGTCAGCGCCCGGGCGACCGCCGTCCGGGTGAGCCGCACCTCGCGATCGCTCGTCAGGCACAGGATCGTGAACTGGTGGACGTGGCGGCGCCACCGCACGTGGAAGCCGAGGACGTCGTAGCCGCGCTGCATCCGGGACGGGATCAGGTTGCACGCCGCGCCCCACCAGCACAGCGGCTGGCCCGGCGCGGTCATCGAGACCACCTCGAGCTCGCGCACCCGCGCGCCCTGACGGGGGACGACGGCGAGGTGGGGGAGGTAGAGCGACAGGGGCAGGAGCGTGCGGTAGTGCTGGATGAGGATGACGCGAGCGGGGGCGGGGGGCCGGGCCCCCGGCGCGGGCCCGAGGGCGCGGGCGACAGGCCGCCAGTCGGGCCGCTGCATGCTGCGATCGACGTCGATCCCGATCGTCGCCACGAGGCCGATCGCGCACAGCGCCGCGGTCATCGCCACGCCGACCCGGCGGCCCCGGCGGGCGGCGAGTCCACCGGCGAGGAGCAGCGCCGCGGGCAGCCAGAGGGCGATGACGTTGCGGGTGATCAGGTCGTCGAAGCCGATCGCCACCAGCACCAGGGCGATGATGAAGCCGGCGACGGCAAGCCCGCCGGCGAGCAGCGCCCCGCGCCGCTGCGCCGGCGCCGCGCGGGTCGCCAGCAGCGCGAGGGCGCCGAGCGCCAGCCCCATCGCCAGATACTTGAGCAGCTTGCGGTCGGGAGCGTTGGTGCCGATCAGGAACTGGGGGATCACCTGCGCGAGCCGGGGACGCAGCGGGGCCGACGCGATCCACGCGTCGTGGCCGGTGCCGTTCTGGGAGATCGCGAGGGGAATCAGCGCCAGCCCGCAGACCGCCACCAGCCCCACCGCCACCTGCACCGGGCGACGGAAGCGATGCTCCGCCAGCAGCCACAGCGCCTCCGGGACGATCGCGACGATCGCGAAGTAGTGGGTCGCCAGCGCCAGCCCCGACCCGGCGGCCCACATCGCCAGGACCCGCGGAGTCGGCGCTGCCCGGGCGGAGGCGAACGCCGCCAGGGAGACCGCGCACAGGAGGACCAGCAGCGCGTAGGAGCGCGCCTCCTGCGAGTACCAGATGAGCAGCGGGCTGCAGGTCGTCAGCGCAGCGGCGATCAGCCCCGCGCGGCGCGAGATCAGCCTCGCCCCGGCGGCGTAGGCCACCGGGACGACGAGCACTCCGGCGAGCGCCGACAGCGACCGCAGCCCAGTCTCGTTAAACCCGAAGATCCGGGCCCAGACCCACGCGATGCAGTAGTACAAGGGCGGGGTCGACTCGCTCTGCGGAATCAGCCCGAGCATCTTTCCCGGGGAAAAGCGGACGAGCAGCGCGGTGTTGGCCTCGTCGAACCAGAACCCCTGGTGGCCCAACCCGTAGAAGCGCAGTCCCGCGGCGACCACCGTGAGCACGGCGACCGCGATCACCGTCGGGGTCACGGCCACATCGGCGCGGGCCGTCCGGCGCCGGCGTGGGCGAAGTCGGTCGTCTGCTACCCACCCGACGCTCACCGGCTCGAGCCTAGGCCAGGCATGCCGTCCTCACCAGGGGCTGTGGGCCGCCCGATCACGGCCTTAACTGAATCTGAACCGATGCCTCCGACCGGGCATACACCGCCGACACCACTATCTTCAGCACATGCGAGACGACCCTGCGCCCACTGAATCGCCGATCGCGCTGGCGTCGACCTCGGCTTCCGGCACCGGTCTGGCCGGGGCCGACTCGGCCGTGCCGGCGCTTCCGCGCGTCTCCATCGGCGCCGCCCGGCGGCTGCCCCGCGTGCGCGTCGCCGTGGGGCCGAGGGCCGGGCGGATCGCGATCGGGATCCTCGTCCTCGCCACCCTGACGGTCGTCGCGTGTGCCACGGCGGGACCGTCGATCCTCGTGCCGCACAGCGCCAACGGGTTCCCCAACTGGGAGTCGGGGCCGCTGCACGACATCACCACGCGCGTGATCACGAGTCCGAAGGCTCTCGAGCTGGCGTTCAGCGGCGTGCTCATCCTGATGCTCATCGCCTACGGGATCGTGCTGGGAGCGGTGCGGACGCTGTCGATGCGCGCGATCGCGATCGCCGTCGTCGCGCTGCACGCGATCCTGCTCCTCAGTCCGCCGCTGCAGCTCACCGACCTGTTCAACTATCTCGGCTACGCGCGGCTCGGCGGGCTGCACGACCTCAATCCCTACACCCACGTCATCAGCCAGGAGCTGTTCGATCCGGTCTACCGGTTTGCGACCTGGCACGGGCTGCGCAGCCCGTACGGCTGGCTGTTCACGGCGCTGACGTACCCGCTGGCGGTGCTGCCGCTGCCGGTCGCCTACTGGATCGTCAAGATCGTCACCGTCGGGCTCAGCCTGACGTTCGTCGCCCTCGTGTGGCACCTCGCCCGCCGGCTGGGACGCGATCCGCGCTTCGTCGTTGCGTTCGTCGCGCTCAACCCGATCTTCCTCATCTACGCAGTCGCCGGCTTCCACAACGACTTCTTCATGCTCGTGCCGATGCTGGGGGCGGCCGCGCTGCTGCTCGCCCGCCGGGACCGCTCCGCCGGCGCCGTGCTCATGCTCGCGGTCGCCGTCAAGTTCACCGCGGGGCTCCTCCTCCCGTTCCTGCTCGTCGCGGCGCACACCCGGCAGCGGCGCCTCCGCGTCCTCGTCGGCGCCGGCCTCGGCGCGATCCCGCTGGTGGCGCTCAGCCTCCTCCTGTTCGGCCTGTCGATCCCCAACCTCGCCCAGCAGAGCTCGGTCCTGACCGGGTTCAGCATCCCGAACCTGTTCGGACTCATCCTCCACATCGGCGGGGCCACCCCCCTGCTGCTCAAGGTGGCCGCGGTCGGCGTCGTGCTCGTCGTCGCGCACCAGTTCTACCGCAACCCCGACTGGCTGGCGGGCGCGGGCTGGGCGACGTTGGCGCTGATCGCCAGCCTCGGCTGGCTGATGCCGTGGTACGTGATCTGGGTGCTGCCGCTGGCGGCGCTCGGCGCGAGCGTCGCGCTGCGGCGGATGACGGTGCTGCTGTCGGTGTTCCTGGTCCTCACCTTCATCCCGGCGACCACCCTGTACATGAACGACCAGGGGATCAGCTTGCTGAACACCTCCGCGGGCCAAACCGCCACGTCGCTTCAGGATAAGCTCGCGCGCTGAGGGCCGATCCCGGCGTCCCGGCCTCTGCTTAGCTACGCGGCCGTGCGTGCACTGACTCCGCTGGCCGTCTCCGACGCGGGCCCGACTGCGATCGCGCCCGCCGCGACCGAGCGGACGCGGCTCGATCGATTCGAGCTCGGGCTGCTCGCTGCGTTCGGGGTGGTGTCGATGTGGGTCGTCGCCGTCGACGTCTGGCATGCCGCCTCCCACGGACTCGTGTGGACGGGGACCGACGGCTTCTTCATCGTCGACCAGATGCAGTACCTGGCGTGGATTCAGTCGGCGGCGCATCACTTCCTGATCTCCAACCTGTTCGTGCTCCGGCCGACTCCGGCCGACTACTTCCAGCCGGCGATCGTCATCTCGGGCGCGCTCGCGGTGGTCGGGGTCGCTCCCTGGCTCGCCCTCCTGCTGTGGAAGCCGGTGGCGGTGATCGCGCTGTTCTCGGCGGTCCGCGCCGTCGTCCATCGCAGCTTCGCGGACCGCTCGCAGCGACGGGCGGCGATGACGCTGGCGCTGTTCTTCGGATCCTTCAGCATCGTCTCCGGCAGCTTCGGGATCGTCGGCGACATGATGCCCACCTGGCTGTCGTGGGGATATCCGTTCGGTCTGCTGGCGGTCGCGCTCATCGTCTTCGGCCTCGTGCGCTATGACCGGGCGCGCCTCGAAGCCCGCGTCGACTGGATCCCGGGACTCCTCGGGGCGATCGCCAGCTCGCTGCACCCGTGGCAGGGCGAGACGATGATCCTGCTCATCCTCGGCGGCGAGCTGCTGCACTGGCGCGATCTGCGCCAGTGGGCGCAGACCGCGCAGTGGCGGCGGCTGGCCCTGCCGGCGCTCACCGTCGCCATCACCGCGCTCCCGCTCGTCTACTACCTGCTGCTCGGCGACCTCGACATCTCCTGGACGTTGGCGCGCCAGGCGAGCCGCCACGCGTTCGCGTTCAGCGGGATCGCGATCGGCGCGGCGCCGCTGGCGCTCGTCGCGGCGCTCGGCTACCGCGGGCGGCCGCAGAGCTTCCTGGAGCTGTCGCTGCGGCTGTGGGTGCCGGTGGCGCTGATCATCTATGTCGTCTCGGCCAGCGGCCTGAGCGCGACGCCCCTGCACGCCTTCAATGGGATCACGATCCCGCTCGCCGTGCTCGCGGTCGCGGGCGTCGGTCGTCTGGGCCGGCCGTCGACCCCCCGGGGCCGGCTGGTGGCGGCGGCGGTGATCGCGCTCGGGGTGCTCCCCGCCAACCTCTACCTGCTGGCGACGGCGCACCAGTTCGTCGACCCCACCCCCGGCAACGCGAACTTCATCACCCACGACGAGCGCGCCGCGCTTCGCTACCTCGCCTCCAATCCCGTGACCGGCGGCGTGCTCACCCAGTTCTACCTCGGCGAGACGGTCCCGGCGGCGACCGCCCGCCGGACCTTCGTCGGCGACTGCCTGTGGTCAGAGCCCAACTGCATGCCGCGATCCATCGCCGCCGACGGCCTGTTCACCGGCACCGACTCCAGAGCGGCGGCGCGGCAGTTCGTGACCCAGACCGGGGCGCGCTTCATCCTCGAGAGCTGCGCCTCGGAGGACGTCAACCTGGAGCCGAAGCTGGGATCGCTGATCGTGTCCGTGCGCCGCTTTGGCTGCGCGACCGTCTACGAGCTCCGTCCGCCCACGCCAGCCGGGGGTCCTCTGGCAGAATTGCCCGACAATGCGGTTGTTCGCGCTCCGTGGCGCCAATAGCGTCGCGGCCAACGAGGCGAGCGCGATCCTGGAGGGCACGACCCTGCTCATCCGCGAGTTGATGCAACGGAACACGCTCGCTCCGGAGGCGATGGTGAGCTGCATCTTCACCCTCACCGACGACCTCGACGCCGAGTTCCCGGCCGTCGCCGCCCGGCGCCTGGGAATGGACCGGGTGCCGCTGCTGTGCGCCCGGGAGGTCCCGGTTCCCGGGTCGCTGCCCCGCGTCATCCGGCTGCTGCTGCACTACTACGCCGCCGATGACCACGAGCCACGACACGTGTATCTCGGGGCGGCGCGGGCGCTGCGCTCCGATCTGGAAGCGGCACAATAAGCTCATGTTCTGCCCGGCGACCAGAGCGCAGTGACGTGGCGATCGAGTTCGGAGACCGCATCCGCCGGATTCCCGCCTATCCGCTGGCGGCGGGCTATGACCTCGGCGAGGACGTGGCGATGCTCGCCTCGAACGAGTCGTGCTTCGCGCCGTCGCCGCAGGTGGTGCAGGCGGCCCAGCAGGCGCTGACCGCCGTGCACCGCTATCCCGATCCCGCCTACCTGCCGCTGCGGTCGGCGCTCGCCGACCGGTATGGGATTGCGCGGGAGCGGATCGCCCTCGGCAACGGATCGTGCGACATCCTGCTGTCGGTCGGCGAGGCGTTGCTCGAGCCCGGTGCCGAGATCGTCTACGCCTGGCCCGCGTTCAGCGTCTATCCCCATCTCGCCGCTGCCGCCGGCGCCCGCGCGATCGAGGTTCCGCTCGACGGCGACGACCGCCACGACCTCGACGCCATGGCGCAGGAGATCACCGTGGCGACGCGGCTCGTCCTCATCTGCAATCCGAACAACCCGACCTCGACCGCCGTGCCGCTGGAGGCCGTGAGCCGGTTCATGCGGCAGGTTCCGCGTCACGTGTGCGTGATCCTCGACGAGGCGTACTGCGAGTTCGCGCTCGCCCTCGGCGACACGTATGCCTCGCTCGATCTCCTGCGCCGGTGGCCGAACCTCGTCCTGCTCCGCACGTTCTCCAAGGCGTACGGGCTCGCGGGCCTGCGCGCCGGCTACGCGCTCTGTGGCTCCGAGGAGCTGCGCGCCGCGGTCGACCAGATGCGCCAGCCGTTCTACCTGAACATGGCGGCGCAGGCGGCGGCCGTCGAGGCGTTGCGCCACCAGGACGAGGTCGAGCGTCGCGTCACCCACACGGTCGCCGCGCGGATGGAGCTCGGCGACGGGCTGCGCGCGCTCGGGCTGTGGGTGGCCGAGTCCGACGCCAACTTCGTGTGGACCCATCTCCCGGCCGACATCGCCGAACCGGAGCTCGTCGGCGGACTCGCCGCCCGCGGCGTCCTCGTCCGCGCCGGAACGGCGCTCGGGCGCGAGGGTTCGTTGCGCGTGACGATCGGCACCGACACGGAGAACCGCAGGTTTCTGCAGACCATGGGAGATCTCCTCTCGTGAGGGCTGAGTGGCCCGTTTCGTGAGTACGAACCACTTGGGGCCCCGTCTGTGAGCACATCGCTGTCGCTGCCGCAACCGCGAGACGCCCCCCCACCCGCGCCCGGCGCCGGCCGGCAGCCCATCGGCGCCGCCTCGTGGCTGCTGACCGCGGGGGCCGTGGTGGCGGTGGCCGCCGGGATCGTGGTCGCCAGCGGCATGCGCCCCGGCTACGACGCCTACGGGTGGCTGGTCTGGGGCCACCAGGGGCTGCACTGGAACCTGAACCTCGACGGAGCGCCGTCGTGGAAGCCCCTGACCTTCCTGTTCACGTTGCCCTACGCCCTCGCCGGGCGGGCTCAGATGTGGTTGTGGCTGATCACCGCGATCGCGGCGGCCCTTGGCGGCTGCGTGTTCGCCGCGCGGATCGCCCACCGGCTGACCGGACCCAGTCCCGGCCGGCGGTACCCGCCGCTCGTCGCCGCCGCCTTCGCCGGTATCTGCGTACTCGGCATCGCCACGTACGCGCAGCTCGCCCTGATCGCCAACGCGGACCCGCTGATCATGACCCTGTGCCTGGCGGCGATCGACTGCCACCTGGCGGGGAGGCGGCGGCTCGCGTTCGTGATGCTCGTGCTCGCCGCGCTGGGTCGCCCGGAGGCATGGGTGTTCGCCGGCCTGTATGCGATCTGGGCGTGGCGCGCCGTCCCCGGGATGCGCGTCCTGACGGTGCTCGGGGTGGCGCTCGTCCCCGCCTTCTGGTTCACGATCCCCGCGCTGGCCTCCCATAGCTGGTTCATCGCGGGCGACCTCGCCCTCAACCAGCACACGATCATCCACGGCGACAAGTTCCTGGGCGTCATCCAGCGCTTCGCCGCCCTCACCGATGCTCCGATCCTGCTCGCGGCGCTGCTCGGCGTCGCGCTGGCCATCGTGCGTCGCGACGGGGTGACGCTCGGGCTGGCCGGTGCGGCGGCGCTGTGGATCGTGATCGAGATCGCCCTCGCCTACCACGGCTGGTCGGCCGTTCCGCGCTACCTGATCGAGCCCGCCGCGGTCACGATCGCGATCGCCGGAGGGACGGTCGGCCGCCTGCTCGCCGGCTCGCGCGCGGCACCGCTGCTGCGGTGGACAGGGCCGTTCCTCGTCCTTGTCGTGGTGGCGGCGGTGGTGCCGACCGCCCGGTCGCGCGTCCACGACGCCCGGCACCAGTACCACGTCGCGCGCGACCACGCCAAGCAGGTGAACCGGCTCCACGACGTGATCGTCCGGATCGGCGGCCCGACGATGATCAAGGCGTGCGGGCAGCCGGTCTCGCTCGTGGGCTTCCAGAGCACCGTCGCGTGGGAGGTCGGGGTCAACGTCGGCAACGTCGGCTTCCGTCCCGGCCGATCGATCCGCCACCGCCAGACAATCGTCCTGTTCAAGCCTCACCGTCTCGGCTGGCAGGTCCGGCCCTACAACGTTGCGCAGACCGCGCCGGCGCGCTGCCGGGCGCTGCGCACCGACTCCGCCATGGGCTGACACCGGCGCCGGCGGCCTCCCCGCGCCGCCGCGCGGCGACGCCGTCTGGTAGAACACCCCCAGAAGCGCATGAGCGACCCCGCCCGCACGTCACGACCGACCGACGCCGCCTTGCGCTGGTGCAGCTTCGCGCGCTTCTACGCCTGGCGATTTAGCTAGGCGCTCGGCCACAGCCCTCCTGCCGCGCGATCGAGCGCGCGGCGCCCCCGGAGGTCGAGCGCCGTCATCATCGCGACGCCGCGCCGGCGGACGTCGCCGGAGGCCCGGGCTCCAGCTTTCGTAGAGTCTCCAGGCGTGTGGAAAGGACCCAGCAGATGATGATCGTGATGAAACCGACGGCCACCGAGGCGGAGGTGCAGGCCGTCGTGCACCGGGTGCACAGCGTCGGAGCGCGCGCGCACGTGATCGACGGCGACGAGCTGACGGTGATCGGCGCCATCGGCGATCGCGAGCACGTGATGCGGCTCGAGCTCGAGGGCACCCCCGGCGTCGACCACATGGTCCCGATCTCCAAGCCCTACAAACTCGCCTCGAGCCAGATCACGCACGGGCGGCGGTCGGTCCTGGAGATCGGTGGCCGCAAGATCGGCGGCTCCCACTTCGCGCTGATCGCCGGCCCGTGCACGATCGAATCGCGTGAGCAGACGCTGGAGACCGCGCGGGTGGTGCGCGATGCCGGGGCGACGCTGTTTCGCGGCGGCGCCTACAAGCCGCGCACGTCGCCCTACGCCTTCCAGGGGCTCGGGCAGGAGGGACTGCGGCTGCTGGCCGAGGCCAAGGCGCAGACCGGGCTGCCGATCGTGACCGAGGTGATGGACGCCCGTGACCTCGAGCCGGTCCTCGAGGTCGCCGACGTCATCCAGGTCGGCGCTCGCAACATGCAGAACTACACGCTGCTGTCGGAGATCGGCCGCTCGGGGTGCCCGGCGCTGATCAAACGCGGGCTGTCGAGCACGCTCGAGGAGCTGCTGATGGCGGCCGAGTACATCCTCAAGGAGGGCAATGAGGTGGTCATATTGTGCGAGCGCGGGATCCGGACGTTCGAGACCGCCTACCGGTTCACCCTGGACCTGATGGCGATTCCGGTGCTCAAGGAGATGACCCACCTGCCGGTGATCGTCGACCCCAGCCATGCCGCCGGGCGGCGGGACCTCGTCCTGCCGATGTCGCTCGCCGCCGCCGCCGCGGGCGCGGACGGGCTCATCGTCGAGGTCCATCCCCGCCCCGACGAGGCGATCTGCGACGCCGCCCAGCAGCTGGTGGCAGGCGAGTTCGCCGACTACGTCGACCGCGTGCGGGCGGCGGCCGCGGTCGCCGGCACGATCCTGTCAGCGCAACCGGTCACGACCGGCGCCGTCTGATCGAGATGGCGCTCACCGGCACCTGGCGCAGCGACGCGGTTCGCGACCAGCGGATCGCCCGGCTCGTTCCGCTGGCGTCACCGCGGACGCTGATCGAGGAGCTTCCGCTCGGAGACGAGCAGGCCGAGGTGCTGGTGCGCGGGCGTTCGGAGGTCCAGGCGATCCTCCAGGGCCACGACGACCGCCTGCTCGTCGTCGTCGGCCCATGCAGCGTCCACGACGTCGAGGCGACCCGGGAGTACGCCGAGCGCCTGAGCGCCCACGTCGGCCGGCTCGCGGGGGAGCTGTGCCCGACGATGCGTGTGTACTTCGAGAAACCGCGGACGACGATCGGCTGGAAGGGCCTGATCAACGATCCCCATCTCGACGGCTCCAGCGACGTCAACACCGGACTGCGGATGGCGCGGCGGCTGATGCTCGAGGTGCTGTCGCTCGGGCTCCCGGTGGGGTGCGAGTTCCTTGACCCGATCACCCCGCAATACATCTCCGACGCCGTCTCCTGGGGGGCGATCGGGGCGCGGACCGTCGAGAGCCAGATCCACCGTCAGCTGGGCTCCGGGCTGTCGATGCCGGTGGGCTTCAAGAACCGCACCGACGGCAACGTCCAGGTCGCGGTCGACGCGGTCCGCGCGGCGGCCGTCTCACACGCGTTCGCCGGGATCGACGTCAGCGGGACCCCGGCGATCCTGCACACCCTCGGCAACCGCGACTGTCACGTGATCCTGCGCGGCGGCCGGGGAGCCCCCAACTACGACGCCGCAGCGGTCGCGCGGGCGGTCGACCTGCTGCGTGCCGCCGGACTGCCCGAGCGGCTGATGATCGATCTCAGCCACGACAACAGCGACAAGGATCCCGAGCGTCAGCCCGCGGTGGCCGACGCGGTGGCGGCGCAGATCGCCGCCGGGGATCGCAGCATCGTCGGGGTGATGCTCGAGTCGTTCCTCGTCGCCGGCCGCCAGGATCTCGATGGCGACTCCGACCGTCCGCTCGTCTATGGCCAGTCGATCACCGACGGCTGCATCGGCTGGGAGACGACCGTCTCGGTGCTCGATCGTCTGGCGGAGGGGGTCCGGGCCCGCCGCGACGCGGCGTAGCCGGCGACATGCGCGTCGCGGTCCTCGGCGTCGGGCTGATCGGCGGCTCGGTGGCGCTCGCCGCCCGTCAGCGCCTCCAGGCCTCAGTCACGGGATACGACGCGGCGCCCGCGGCGCTGGAACGGGCGATCACGCTCGGGGCGCTCGACCGCGCGACCCGGTCGGTCGCCGAGGCGGCCGCCGATGCCGAGGCCGTGGTCGTCGCCGTCCCGGTGGGCAGCGTGACGGAGCTCGTCGCCGAGGCGCTGCACGCCGCGCCCGCCGACTGTGTCGTCACCGACGTCGGCTCGACCAAGCTCGCGGTCGTCACCGCCGGCGACGACCCCCGCTTCGTCGGCGGCCATCCGCTCGCCGGTGCCGAGAACGCGGGCGTCGAGCACGCCCGGGCGGACCTGTTCGAGGCGGCGACCTGGTACCTGACCCCGAGCGCCGACACGTCGGGCGTCCTCTACGAGCGGCTGCACCGCCTCCTCCACGGGCTCGGCGCCCGGCCGACGGCGATCGACGCCGCGACCCACGACCGGATCATGGCGACGGTGTCGCATCTCCCGCACGTGCTCGCCAACGTTCTCGTCTCCCAGGCCGCGGGCACGCTGGACACCGACGCCCACCCACCCGCCCGGCTGCCGTCCACCGGCCCGAGCTTCCGCGACGCCACCCGGGTCGCCGGAGCGCCGAGCGCGATCTGGACCGACATCTACCTGTCCAATCGCGAGGCGCTGATGGCCGAGATCGACGGAGCGATGGCGGGCCTGCGCGACGTCCGCGCCGCGCTTGCGACCGCCGACCGGGATGCGATCACGAGCTGGAACGAGACCGCCGCCGCCGATCGCCGGCGGCTGCTCGAGTCCCAGCTGGCGGGAGGCGATCTCCACGAGCTGCGGGCCTCGGTGCCCAACCGCCCCGGCGTGGTGGCGCAGATCGCGCTCGAGCTCGGTCGCGCCGGCGTCAATATCACCGACATGGCCCTGTACCCCGCCCGGGACATGAAGGAGGGCGTCGTGGCGATGTGGATCGCCGGCGAGACGGCGACCGAGCGGGCGCGGCAGATGATCGCGGGGCTCGGCTTTCCGGTGGCGCGGCCATGACCGCGATCGCCGCGTCGCCCCGCGCGCGGGTGCGGATCGCCCCCGGGGATCCGCCGCCCCGGTGGGAGGTGCGCGTACCCGGTTCCAAGAGCCAGACCAACCGGGCGCTGCTGCTCGCCGGCGTCGCCGGGGGGGTGTCGCGGCTGACCAACCCGCTCGTCGCCGATGACACCGAGGTGATGGCGGACGCCCTGCGCGCGCTCGGCGCCCCGGTGCGCACGCAGCCGGGCGCAGGCGGGGCGGAATGGGTGGTCAGCGGGCTCGGTGGCCCGCCCCGGGATGACGCGGACGTGTGGTGTGGGATGGCCGGCACCGTCGCCCGGTTCCTGATCCCGATGCTGGCCGCCGGGCGCGGCCGGTTCGTCGTCGACGGCCATGATCAACTGCGGCGCCGCCCGCTCGGGCCCGTGCTCGCCGCGCTGGCCGCCCAGGGGACCCGGATCGACGGCGACGCCCTCCCGCTGACGGTGGTTGCGGACGGTCTCGCCGGCGGCGAGATCGAGGTCGACGCGTCGGTGAGCAGCCAGTTCCTGAGTGGCCTGGTGATGGCCGCTGCGTTCGCGGCCGTCCCGACCCGGCTGCGGTTCGCCGCCCTGGTCAGCCGGCCGTACGTCGAGCTGACGCTCGACGTCATGCGCGCCTTCGGCGTCGACGCCGCCGCGGGGGAGGGGTCGGTGGCGATCGTGCCCGCCGAGTACCGGGCGGCCGAGGTCGCGATCGAACCCGACGCCTCGACGGCGTCGTACTTCCTGGCCAGCGCGGCGCTGACAGGGACCTCGGTGCGGCTGCCGGGGGTCGATCTCGACGCCGGTCGCCAGGGCGACATTAAGCTCGTCGCCCACCTCGAGCGGATGGGCGCCACCGTCACCGGACGCGGTCCGCTGCAGCTGACCGGCGCCGGGCGCCTGCACGGGGTCCACGTGGACATGGGCGACAGCACCGACGTGTTCATGACCCTCGCCTGCGTCGCCCCGTTCGCGGACGGCCCGACGACGATCGAGGGGATCGGCCACGCGCGGGTCAAGGAGTCAGACCGGGTCGCGGCCACCGCCGAGAACCTGCGTCGACTCGGGATCGCGGTCGAGGAGGGCGCCGACTACCTGCGGGTCCATCCCGGCACCCCGCGCAGCGCCCAGCTGCCGACCTACGACGACCACCGGATCGCGATGGCGTTCGCGCTCATCGGGACCCGCGTGCCCGTGGTCCTCGAGGATCCGCAGGTGGTCAGCAAGACCTGCCCGGCGTTCTTCGATCTGTGGCGGAGCACCGGCGCGGTGATCGAGCGCGACGGATGGTGATCGCGATCGACGGTCCGGCCGGGGCGGGAAAGTCCACGGTAGCGCGGGCGGTCGCCCGCGGGCTGCGCTTCACCTTCCTGGACTCGGGGGCGATGTACCGGGCGGTCGCGCTGGCGGCGCGCCAGCGCGGCGAGGCCCCGGCGGCGGTTGCCGGATCGCTGCGGATCGACCTCGGCGACCGGGTGCTCGTCGACGGGCGCGACGTCACCGATGCGATCCGCACGCCCGAGGTGTCCGAGGCGGCATCGGTGGCCGCCGCCGAGACGGCGGTGCGCGAGGCGATGGTCGCCCAGCAGCGCCGGCTGCTGGCCGATGGCGACTGGGTGGCGGAGGGCCGCGACATCGGCACGGTGGTCGCCCCCGAGGCCGAGCTCAAGATCTTCCTCACCGCCAGCCCCACGGCCCGGGCCCAGCGGCGCGCCGCCGATCTCGACGTCGACCCGGCCACGGTGCTCGCCGAGCAGACGATCCGCGACCAGCGCGACACCGCCCGCGAGCATTCGCCGTTGCAGGCGGCGCCCGACGCCGAGACGATCGACACCACCGACCTGACCCAGGACGAGGTCGTCGCCCGGATCGTCGCGCTCGCCGCCGCGCGCCGGCAGCGGCCGCCTGGCTGAGATGGCCGCTCCGGACGAACGCGCGCCGGCGCCGCATATATTCAGGGCGATGAAGGTCGCGATCGTCGGATACCCCAACGTCGGCAAGTCCTCGCTGGTCAACCGCCTGACCGAGTCGCGCGAGGCGGTGGTCCACGAGCAGCCGGGGGTCACGCGTGACCGCAAGGAGCTGCGCACCGAGTGGAACGGGCGCCAGCTGACGCTGATCGACACCGGCGGCGTCGACCTGGAGGACCGTGACGCCCTGGCGCGCCAGATCCAGGACCAGGCGCGGGCGGCGCTCGCCGACGCCGATGCCGCGGTGCTCGTCGTCGACGCCCGAGCGGGCCGGCGCCCGGGCGACGAGGAGATGGCCGACCTGCTCCGCCGCGCGCCGCTCCCGGTTCTCCTCGCCGCCAACAAGATCGACACCGTTCGCGATCTGCCGCTCGCCGCCGAGTTCTACGCCCTCGGGCTCGGCGAGCCGGTCGCGGTGTCGGCCGCCCAGGGTCTCGGCACCGGCGACCTGCTCGACCGGATCGCGGCGCTCGGGGTGGGCGGGACCGATGCCGAGGACGCGCGCGACGACGATGCGGTCCGTCTGGCGCTGATCGGCCGCCCCAACGTCGGCAAGTCCTCGCTGCTCAACCGCTTCGCCGGGTCTGAACGGGTGATCGTCGCTCCCGAGGCCGGCACGACCCGTGACGCGATCGACCTGCCGATCTCCTACAGCGGGCGTGAGCTCATCCTCATCGACACCGCCGGGATCCGCCGCCAGGCGAAGGTGGGGGAGTCGCTCGAGTACTACACCTCGCTGCGGTCGCGCCGGGCGGCGGAGCGCGCCGACGTGGCGCTCGTCGTCTGCGATGCCACCGACGGCATCACGACGCAGGACCTCCGGATCGCCGAGCTGGCGATGCGCAGCGGCTGCGCGACGGCGCTCGTCCTCAACAAGTGGGACATCGCCGACGGGGTCGATCTCGACCACGAGCGGGCACGGGCCCACCAGAAGCTGCGCCTGCGGCCCCGGGTCCTGACCGCCAGTGCAAAGACGGGACGCCACGTCGAGCGCCTGCTGATCGAGGCGGTCGCGCTCGCCGACCGTAGCCGCACCCGGATCCCGACCCCGCAGCTGAACCGGTTTCTGTCCGAGGTCGTCGCCGCCCGCCAGCCGCCGGTGGGCGCGGGCGGGCGCGGCGCCGGGTCAGGTCATCGGCTCCGGCTGCTGTTCATGACCCAGACCGCCGAGCGGCCCCCGCGATTCTCGATCCAGGTCAACTCGCGGGCGCGGGTCACCCGGGACTACGCCTACTTCATCGAAAACCGGCTGCGCGCGCGCTACCGCCTGGAGGGGGTGCCCGCGATCATCGACTTCGTGGCCCGCAACGAACGCCGCCCCACGAGCGCCCGCGACACCGCCGCCTAACGCGGGTCGCGGAGGGGTGATGGAGGTTGGTAGCGCATGCCGCAACCAACTTCCATCACGTCCCGCGTCGGTCAATACTCGGCGGTGGCCACCGGCGTGGCAGCTGGGCGAGCGCCCCATCGACGGCCCCCGCGATCCGCCGCGGGTGCGACACCCCGTGGAAGGCGACAGGCAGCGGCTCCTCCCAGCCGGTATCGAAGTCGACCGTCCCCACGCGCAGCGCGCGCTGGGCGATCGACTGGCGGGAGGTGACGTTCCGGATCCCCTGCAGCCGGGTCTCGTGGCGCGCCCGGAAGACCAGGCCGGTCTCGATCGTCAGCCGCCGGCTGGTGACGACGTATGTCGTCCGCACGCGGCGGACGTAGCCCGGGCCCTCGGTGACGATGAACGCGATGAGCACGGCGAGGATCACCCAGCCGGTGCGAACGTTGCCGTGGATGGCCCGCGCCGTCACCCCCGCCGCCACCCCGGCGAGCAGGCTGATGACCAACCCCCGGACGTGGTAGGACACCATCGAGCGCCACGAGGGGTGGCCGCAAAAGAAGATCTGCTCGCCGGGCTCGGTGGTCATGAGTCCGGAGAGTAACCGCCGGCGGCGCGCCCGTCGCCGGGTCGGGGACTAGATTCGGGGACCGATGATCGCCCGCGTGCAGCCGCTGACGAGAACGCGCGCGGTACGCGGGCCGTTCGACTACCGGCTCGCCCCCGATCAGGCGGTGCAGGTCGGCTCGCTCCTGCGGGTCCCGTTCGGCGCGCGCAGCTCGCTCGGCGTGGTCGTCGCGCTCGCCGATCGGTCGGCGCTTGCTCCCGAGCGCCTGGTGGAGCCCGAGGCGGTGCTCGGCGCCGGGGTCGGCGCGGATCTCGTGGAGCTGGCCGACTGGATGGCCCGGGAGTACTGCTCCACCCCGGCCCGTGCCCTGCAGCTGATGCTCGCCCCGGGCGCTGCCGCCGGCACCGGGGCCAAGCTCGCCCTCGTCGCCGAGCTCACCCCGGCGGGGGAGACGGCGCTCGCCGACGGCGACACCGGTCGCCTCAACGACCGCCAGCGCGCCCTGCTCACCGCGCTGGCCGACGCCGGCCCCACCGTGGCCGCCGGGCTCGGGACCGACAGCCTCAGGCGTCTCGAGCGGCGGGGGCTCGTGGCGCTGCACCGCCGGCCGCGGCCGCGGCGTCCGGCGAGCTACGCCATCGGCTCCGCCGCGGCCGAACCGCCGCCGCTCACCGGCGCTCAAGAGCGCGCGCTGGCCACCGTGACCGCGGCCCTGCGCCGGCCCCCGGCGGATCCGGCGCCGGCAGAGTACCTCCTGCACGGGGTGACCGGATCGGGCAAGACCGAGGTCTACCTCGGCGCCGTCGCGCAAGCGCTGGCGGCGGGGCGGTCGGCCATCGTCCTCGTCCCGGAGATCGCGCTCACGCCACAGGTGCTGTGGCGCTTCCAGGCGCGGTTCGGCGATGTCGTCGCCGTCCTGCACTCGGCGCTCAGCGTCGGCGAGCGCCACGACGAGTGGATGCGGCTGCGCCGCGGCGAGGCCCGCGTCTGCGTCGGCCCCCGCTCCGCCGTGTTCGCCCCACTCGACGACCTCGGCCTGATCGTCGTCGACGAAGAGCACGAGAGCTCCTACAAGCACGAGGGCGACCCGCGCTACGACGCCCGCACCGTCGCCCGGGAGCGAGCCCGCCGGCATCGAGCGGTGCTGGTCTACGGCAGCGCCACCCCCCGACCGGAGAGCGTCGTGGCGATGACCCGGCTGCGCCTCCCCGAGCGCGTCGACCGCCGCCCGCTGCCGGCGGTCGAGGTGCTCGACATGCGCGGCCGCCACCAGCCACTGCACCCCGAGACGCGCCTCGCCCTCGCCGACGTCCGCCGCGCTCACGGCAAGGCGATCGTGCTGCTCAACCGCCGCGGGTGGTGCAACTTCCTCTCCTGCCGGACCTGCGGGCGGGTGTGGCTGTGCCCGAATTGCGACGTCGCCCTCGTGCTGCATCGTGGCGGCGAGTTCGTCGCCTGCCACCACTGCGGACACCGCGAGCGGGTCCCGGAGCGCTGCAGCGCGTGCGCGTCGGTGTCGGTGGCTCGCCACGGCGCGGGCACCGAGCGCATCGAGCACGAGCTGCGCGAAGCACTCGGCGACGCGCGGTTCCCGATCTTCCGGCTCGATGCCGACGCCGCGACGCTGCCGGCACGGGCGCGAACGCTGCAGCGGTTCGCTTCCGCCCCCGCCGGCGTGCTCGTCGGGACCCAGATGGTGGCCAAGGGCCACGACTTCCCGGACGTCTCGCTGGGGGTGGTGCTCGACGCCGATCAGACGTTGCGGTTCCCCGACTTCCGCGCCGAGGAGCGCACGTTCTCGCTGATCACCCAGCTCGCGGGGCGCACCGGCCGCGGAATCCGGTCAGACCCACCCAGCCGGGTGCTCGTGCAGACGCTTGCGCCCGACGCGCGGTCGATCGGCCTCGCGGTCCGTCACGACTCCGATGGGTTCGTCGCCGAGGAGCTCGAGCGTCGCCGGGCGCTGAGCTATCCGCCCTACGCGTCGCTGATCCGGATCGTGTGCTCCGCCGAGCGGGAGGCGCTGGGACGGGAGACCGCCGTGGCCATCCATGCCGAGCTGGCCTCGCTCGACGCCGCCGTGCTCGGGCCCGCGCCGCTCTTCAGGCTGCGCGGCCGGTCGCGCAGTCAGCTGGTGGTCAAGGCGATCCGGCGCGCCCCGGCCCTCGCCGCCGTCGGGCGCGCCGTGGACGTCGTCGCCCCCGCCGCCGCCCGGCGAGGCGCGGCGGTGAGCGTCGACGTCGATCCCCAGTGAACCCGTAATCCTCCCGCGGGCCCTAACTACACTGATTCTCGATGCCGCGCAACGCAACCGATCAGGCCGAGTTGGAGCCCGAGGTCGCCGCGCGCGACGCGGACTCGGAGGACACCGAGCCCGAAGAGGAGCTGGATCCCGAGGTCGCAGCCCGGCGAGCGGCGGCGCTGGCCCACGTGCGAAAGTTCGGCGACCCGGTGCTGCGAACCAAGGCGCGGCCGGTGCAGCGCATCGACGGCGCCCTGCGCGCTGAGGCCGAGCGGATGGGGCGGCTGATGGTCGACTCGATCGGCGTCGGCCTGGCCGCGACCCAGGTCGGGGTCCTCCATCGCCTGCTCGTCTACCGCGTGCATCAGCAGTCGCCGGTCGCCGCCCTCGTCAACCCGGAGATCGAATGGGCGGGCGACGAGCGCGAGACGCTCGAGGAGGGCTGCCTCAGCCTTCCCGGCGTCCACGTCGACGTCGAGCGGCCGGTGCACATCCGGGTGCGGGCGCTCAACGAGCACGGCGAGCCGCTGACGATCGAGGCCTCGGGATTGGAGTCGCGCGTCATCCAGCACGAGATTGACCACCTCGACGGGGTGCTCGTGCTCGACCGGGTCTCGCGCTCGCAGCGCAAGGAAGCGATGCGCGCGCTGCGCGAAGCGCTGCCGTCGGCCTGAGCCGGCCGGCCGCCGCCGGCGCCGACATGCGAACCGTCTACCTGGGGACCTCCCAGTTCGCCGCCGAGGTCCTGTCGTTCCTCGCCGCCTCGCCGCACCGCCCCCTGCTCGTCGTCACGCGCCCCGATCGCCCGCGCGGACGGGGCCGGCGGCTGGCCTCCCCTCCGGTGGCCGACACCGCCCGGGAGCTGGGGATCGAGCTCTCCCAGCCCGAGTCGGTCAACGACGCGGCCGCCCGTCAGCAGATCACCGCGGCGGTACCCGAGGTGCTCTGCGTGTGCGCCTTCGGCGCCCTGATCAGGGAGCCCCTCCTGTCCGAGCACGAGATCCTCAACGTCCACCCGTCGCGGCTCCCCCGCTGGCGGGGCGCAGCGCCGATCGAGCGCGCGATCATGGCCGGCGACGCCGTGACCGGCGTGGCGATCATGCGACTGACCGCCGGCCTGGACAGCGGCCCCGTCTGCCTGGAGCGCGAGGAGCCAATCGCCCCGCGTGACACCTACGGGACGCTCGTGGCGAGACTGGCGCCGGTCGGCGGACGGCTGCTCATCGCGGCGCTGGACCGCTTCCCGGACGGGCTGCGCTGCCACGAGCAGGACGACTCGCGGGCGACGTACGCCGACAAGATCACCGGCGCCGACCGCATCCTGGCGGCGCACCGACCGGCGGCGGAGCTCGAGCGGACCGTCCGCGCGCTGGCGCCGCACATCGGAGCCGCCGTCGTCGTCGGCGGGGGCGAGCGTCTCGGCGTCTGGGAGGCGGTCGCCCGGCGGCCGGCCGACGGCGATCCCGCCCCGGGCGAGCTCGTCCTCGACGGGCCGGAGCCGGTGCTCGGGTGCGCGCCGGGGACCCTCACCCTGACGACGGTCCAGCCGGCCGGAGGCCGGCCGATGCCGGGGGCCGACTACCTGCGCGGCCGGAGGGTCTGACGTGGCCGGCGTCTCGCCGGCGCGAGCCTGCGCCTACACCGTCGTGCGCCGCGTGTTCGAACACGGCGCTTACGCCGATCGCGCGTTCCAGGGCGAGGCCCGCGGCCTGGAGACCCGCGAGCGCTCGCTGGCGATGACGCTCGCCTACGGGGCGGTGCAGCGCCGGGCGACGCTCGACCACGTCGCGGGTCTGCTCGCGGACCGGCCGCCGGCGAAGCTCGACCCCCCGGTGCTGGCGGCGCTCCGGCTCGGGCTGATGCAGGTGCTGTTTCTCGACGGGATCGCCGACCACGCCGCCGTGCATGAATCGGTGGAGCTCGTCAAGCGCGATCTTCCGGCGGGACGCGGACTGGTCAATGCGGTGCTCCGCCGGGCCGTCCGCGAGCGCGACGCGCTTCTCGCCGGGCTGGACGACGCGACGCCGGCGGGGGCGGCGATCCGTCACTCCGTGCCCCGCTGGCTGGCCGAGCTGTGGTGGCAAGAGCTCGGCGGCGACCGGGCGCGCCGCCTGCTGGCGACCGTCAACGAGCCCGCCGAGTCGGCGGTGCGGGTCAACACCCTCGCGATCAGCCCGGCGGATCTCGCCGCCACGCTGGGCGTCTGCGCCCATCCCGCGCCCGGGATCCCGGAAGGGCTCGTGCTCGACGGGCCGTTCGATGCCCACGCGTCGAGCCAATGGTCTCGCGGGGAGCTGATGCCCCAGTCGCGGGGCTCGATGCTGGTGAGCCGGATGCTCGCCCCGCAACCGGGCGAGCGGGTGCTCGACCTGTGCGCCGCGCCCGGGGGCAAGACGACCCATCTCGCGGCGCTGATGGACGACCGGGGGGAGCTGACGGCGGTGGAACGCCACCGGGGACGGGCGCAGTCGCTGCGCCGGACACTGGAGCGCATGCACGTGCGCCGGGCGACGGTCGAGGTCGCCGACGCCTCCGCGCCCCGGGCACAGGCGCAGCAGTTTGACCGCGTGCTCGTCGATCCGCCGTGCAGCGGCCTCGGGACCCTCCAATCACGGCCCGACCTGCGGTGGCGCACGAGCCCGGAACAGATCGCCGAGCTGGCCACCGTGCAGGCGCGGGTGCTGCGCGCCGGGGCCGCCGCCACGGCGCCAGGAGGACAGCTCGTCTACTCGGTGTGCACGATCTCACGCGCCGAATCCGAGGAGGTCGTCGATGGCTTCCTCGCCGAGCATCCCGGGTGGAGCGAGGACAGCGGCGCCGGCGGCGCGAGCGCGCGCGACGCCGGTGGCGGGCGACGGTATCGGCACCTGGCGCCCGACACCGATGGCACCGACGGATTCTTCGTCGCCCGGCTGCGCCGCGCGGGGGGTTAATCTTCTCGTGATGAACGAGCCGGCAACCAAGCTCGGGCCGGAGTGCCCCGGATGCGGAGAGCCGTGGCTGCGGCCGACCGCGGTCCCCGGCCGGTACCGCTGCGTGTACTGCCTGCGTCGCTACGAGCTCGTCTCCGTGTGTCCCAACTGCGGCGAGCACTCGACGATCGTGCGGATGTCCAGCACCGCGATCGTCGAATGCAACCACTGTCAGGGCAGCATGCTCCAGGAGGTGTGATCGGGTGGCGCCCGAGCAGCACGGGCCGTCGCCGGCCCGGCGTGAGGCGCTGCGCGAGCGGCGCGTCGCCCCCTCGATCCTGTCGGCCGACTTCGCGGCGCTCGGCTCACAGGTACGGGAGGTGCTCGACGCCGGCGCCCGGGTGATCCACGTCGACGTGATGGATGGCCAGTTCGTGCCGCCGATCACGTTCGGGGCGGTCGTCGTCGGCGCCCTCGCCGACCTCGTCCACGACGCGGGCGCCCTGATCGACGTCCACATGATGGTGGCCCGCCCCGAGCGCCATATCGACGACATCGCCCGGGCCGGCGCCGACAGCATCACGATTCATGTCGAGGCGACGCCCCACGTGCACTACACGCTGCAGTCGATCCGCGACGCGGGCTGCACGGCGGGCGCGGCGATCTGCCCCTCGACGCCGATCGCCACGCTCGAGGACGTCGCCCGCGACGCGCTCGACCTCGCGCTGTGCATGAGCGTCAACCCGGGATGGGGGTCGCAGTCGTTCATCCCCCACTCGCTGAGCAAGCTCGAGCGGCTGCGGCGGATGCTCCCGGAGGAGGTCGCGGTCGAGGTCGACGGCGGGATCCACGAGCAGACCGTCGGCCCGGTGGTCCAGGCCGGGGCCAACCTGCTCGTCACCGGATCCGGTGTGTTCGGCTCCGACGATCCGGCGGAGGCCTACGCGCGGATCGCGTCCGCCGCGGGCGTCGGCGCAGCCCGCGGCGAGGCCGGCCCGCGGCGATAGAGCAGCCACAGCAACCCGGCGAGGATCGCGGTGGCGCCGAAGTAGCCCACCTCGACGCGCGTGACCTCCGAGTGGATCGCCGGGGCGACGACGAACGCGACGAACAGCACCGCCGACAGCAGCCACGCCGCCGCCGCCTGCGGCGCCCGCCCGCGGGCCAGCGCCGCCTGATTCAGCGTTCCCGAGATGAGATGCAGCCCCATCCCGAGCCCGACCAGGGCGAGGCCGTAGCGGCCGTAGGCATAGCCCTTGTTGCCGAGCACGGCGGTCATCACCGACGGACCGATGAGCAGGAGCCCGAGCGCCACCGCCAGCCCGAATGCCGCGATCACGCGGATCGTGGTCCGGATCGCGCGGCGAAACTCCTCCGGGCTTTCGCGCGCCTCGAGCCCCGCGAGGTGGGGAAGGATCGAGGTCTGGATCGCCTGGAAGAGCTGGAGCGGCGCGCGGACGATCAGCATGACATCGAACACGAAGCCGGTCAGGCCGGTGGTCAGGCCGCCGGCGCCGGTCTTGGCGGCGACGATGAGGACGCCGGCGTTCATCAGCGCCTGCTCGGAGAGCATGATCCCAACGACGGACCCGGCAAAGTGGGCGCCGTGGCGCATCGACAGCTCGGCGGTCGCCTCCTCGAGCTGGACCTGGGCCGGTCCCTCGCCGCCGGCATCGGGCGCCGGGCTGAGCAGGGTGTCGTCGTCGGGGTGATCTGCGGCCGGGCGGTCCTCGATCCCAGCGCCGGCACCCCGATGCAGCCGGGCGAAGGCGAACGGGATCACCGACAACGAGACGAACGGGGCGATCGCCATGCCGAGGCCGACGAGCGCCTGGCCCGAGCCGATCCCGATCGCGACCAGCAACGCGGGGACGTAGCGCGAGGTCGACTCCAGGAAGACCAGTCCCCCGTACAGGGCGAACCGCTGGTGACCGGCCAGCCAGCCGCGAGCGAAGTAGCTGGCGGCGTAGGCGAGCACGCCGATGACCAGGATCCAGTACAGCGCGGCCGAGCCGTCGAACATCCCCTGCTGGATCTGGGGGCGCAGGATCAGCGCCACGATGAAGAAGATCACGGCGAACCCGAGCTGGATCGTCGCCGGAACGCGCAATGACTGACGCTTCAGGCCGCGGGCCCGGCGGTCGGCGATCGTGCGCGAGAGCAGCTGCTCGATCGGCCGGTAGATCACCGACAGGATCACGAACATGACCGCCCAGCAGAGCGAGATCCGGGAGTACGCGGCCGGGCTCAGCACGTGGCTCGCGGTGGCGAGGTAGGCGAACGTGAAGATGCCGGTCGACGCGATCCCGATCGACAGGATGCGCGCGCCGGAGGCGAACGAGCTGTGGTCGGGGGTGGGGGGGTGGTCGCGCCCGTCGCCCGCCGGCGGAGGACCACCGGCGGTGATCGTCGTCCCGGCGCTCATCGATCGACGCCGACGAGCAGCATCGTCCACGGGAACGGGGAGCGGACCTCGACCACCTCGCCGTGACGCGCCAGCAGGCTGACGAACGCGCGCCGCGTCCAGTGGTTGAGATGGCCGGGGGTGTTGCCGAGCTCGCGCAGGTACGCGCCGCGGGCGACGTTGAGCACTCGCCACAGCGGCTCGTGCGGCACCGAGACGAGCAGCCACCGGGCCGCGACCCGGGCCATCTCCGCCAGGGCGACCCGCGGATCGTCGACGTGCTCCAGGACCTCGGTGGCGGCGACGAGCTCAAATTCGTCATCGGCGAACCGCAGCCGCTGCACCCGCATGGGCTCAAACGCGAGGTTGGGAAGGCGCCGGGCCGTCCATTGTGACTGCAGCTTGGGATCCTCGATATCGATCCCGACGACGCGAGCGTCGCTGCACCGCGCCGCCCAGCGCTCGGTGAGCACGCCTTCGCCGCAGCCGACGTCGAGCACCGAGCCGGGCGCGGCCGTCGTCAGCAGCTCGTCGAGCGCGCGGTTGAAGCCGGTCATCAGGCGACGCACCACCGGGTTCGTCGAGCCGTACTTGTCGTAGGTGTTGCCGGTCGGGACAGCCGCGCCGGCGCTCATACCTCGACCGCCTCGCGACCCTCGGGGCTGCCGTCGGCCGGTGGCCGCGTCGCCGGCGGCGCGCCCGGCTCGTAGTGCGATGGCTCGACCCCGAGCTGCAGCTCGATCCTCCGAACGCGCTCGAACGTCCGCTGCGACAGCGTCCGCTGCGCCGCGAGCAGATCTCCGATCACCCCCAGGGCCCCGAGCAGCATCGCCGCGTTGAAGAGGACGGCGCCGGCGATCAGCGACTGGATGTGCCCGCGCCCGGCGGTCGACGGATTCTCGGCGAAGAAGACGAGGAAGCGGATGAACAGTGCGAGCGCCAGGGCTCCCATCACGAGCGCGCCCCCCCAGAACACCTTGAGCGGCTCGTACTGCGAATAGACCCGGAAGATCGAGAGGCCGTTGCGGCGGATGTAGGCGGTCATCGAGGGGAACAGCCGCGACT
Organism: uncultured Solirubrobacteraceae bacterium; assembly: GCA_963731395.1. Classification (GTDB taxonomy): domain Bacteria; phylum Actinomycetota; class Thermoleophilia; order Solirubrobacterales; family Solirubrobacteraceae; genus Palsa-465. The sequence continues at coordinate 825,216 of CAVSVH010000016.1, read as the reverse complement.
CGCGCGTCTTGGCATTGGTGCGGATCGGCACGTGGTCGATGGCGACGAGCAGCTTCCCGGCCTGGATGATCGTCTCCAGCGTGTAGGTGAACTTCGAGACGACCTGCATCTGGAGGGCGGCCTCGCGGTTGTAGGCGCGGAAGCCCGACGTCGTGTCCGGGACATCGGTGGACGAGGCCTGGCGCACGACCCACGAGCCAACCCGCTGCAGCCGCCGCTTGGCGTGGGAGAAGTGCTCATTGGAATCGACCTGGCGGTCGCCGATCACCATGTCGGCCTGCCCGGCGACGATCGGGGCGACGAGCCTGGGGATGTCGGCCCCCTCGTACTGATTGTCGGCGTCGGTGTTGACGATGACGTCGGCGCCGAGCTTGAGCCCGGCGTCGAGGCCCGCCTGGAAGGCGGCCGCCAGTCCCTTGTGGTTCGTCAGCCGGACGATGTGGTCGACCCCGCCCGACCGGGCGCGCTCGATCGTCGCGTCGGTGGAGCCGTCGTCGATGATCAGCCACTCCACCGCGTCGAACCCGTCGATCTGCCGGGGGAGCCGGCTGAGCGTGTTTGGCAGCTGGTCTTGCTCGTTGAAACAGGGGATCTGGATGATGAGCTTCATGGGCACAGGACGCGCTTTACTTCCGGACGCGCTTGGCCGGGTCGACCGGGCCGATGGGCCTGATCGACCGGGTCCCGTCACCGCTGCGTGACGCGCAATCCATCACACGGTAGCGGGATACTCGTACGCGAACATGGATACGGCCACGGCAAGCAGGCCCGAGCCACCCCCCGATCGGCTCCCCCCGTCGCGCCCGCCCCCGGGGTCCCGCCGCCGGCTGCGAACGCTCGCCGGCGCCCGCCGGCGCGACCTCCACCGCCCGGCGCTGGTGGTGCTGCTCGCGGTCACGCTGGCGCTGCGGCTGTGGGGCGTCCGGCAGGGCCTGCCCTACAGCTACAACTCCGACGAGGCGACGCATTTCGTCCCGCGGGCGGTCGCGTTCTTCTCCCATGATCTGAATCCCCAGTATTTTCTCAACCCTCCCGCGTACTCCTACCTGCTGCATCTCGTCTTCGAGCTGTGGTTCGGGAGCGGCGATGCCGTCCGGCGGACATATGCCGCCGACCCGACCGAGGTGTTCGTCGTCGCCCGCGTCGTCGCCGCCGTCCTCGGGACGGTCGCCGTCTGGCTCACCTATCTGTCGGGCGAGCGCTTCTTCAATCGGTCGGTCGGGCTGTTGGGCGCCGCCGTCTTCGGGCTCGCGTTCCTGCCGATCTTCTACAGCCACCTCGCGCTCAACGACGTGCCGGCGCTGGCGCCGGTGGCGCTGTCGCTGTACGGGGTCTCAGGGGTGCTGCGCAACGGGTCACGCCGCGACTACGTGCTCGCCGGCGTCGGTGTCGGCCTGGCCGCCGCGACGAAGTACACCGCCGGCGTCACCGTCGTCTGCCTGCTGGCGGCGGGGGTGTGCGACGGCGCGGCCGGCGCGCCCATCACTGCGCTGCGCCGGCTGGGGCTCGCGCTCGCCTGTGCGCTGTTGGCGTTCGTTGCCGCCAACCCCTATTCGGTGCTCGACTTCACGGCCTTCCACGCCGGGGTGACGACACAACAGGCGCTGGCCGGGGGCTCTGACCCGGAGAAGCTCGGCACCACCGCCGCCAGCGGCACCGCCTACTACGTCTGGACGTTCACCTGGGGGCTCGGCTGGGCCCCGTCGATCGCCGCCCTCGCGGGGGGCGCGTTGCTCGTGATCCGCCGCCGGCTCGCCCTCGCGGTCGTCCTCGTGCCGGCGCCGATCGCCTTCATCGTCTTCATGGGCGACCAGCAGCGCTACTTCGGTCGCTGGCTGATGCCGATCTTCCCGATCGTCGCGCTGCTCGGCGCCTATGCCGTCGTCGAGCTCGTTCGCTGGCTGACCCGGACGCGCCACATGCCGGCGCTGCTCGCCGGCACGGCAGCGGCGGTCGTGATGCTGGCGCAGAGCGTCACCACCGTCGTCCACAGCGACCTTGTCCTGTCCCGCGCCGACACCCGCAACGTCACCCGTGCGTGGATGGTCGCTCACGTGCCCGCCGGCGCCAAGGTGGTGGTCGAGCCGATCGTCTCCGGCGACTGGGGCCAGGACATCGGGCGCTCGCTGCCGTGGACCACGAGTGGGGCCCGGTGGCAGCTGTGGAACACGGGAGTGAGCGATGTCGACGCCAACGGCAACCACCTCCCGCTCGGTGAGCATCGGTACGTCCCAATCGACGAGTACGAGCGCACGCTGCGGCCCGAGCTGCTCGACGAGTACGCCCAGCAGGGCTACTGCTGGGTCGTGATCGGCTCGCTGCAGGCCGGACGGTCGTTCGCTCAGCCGAGGATCGCCCCGACGGCGATCGGCTACTACGCCCAGCTCGCCAACCACGCCCGGCTGATGTACCACATCAGCCCGTTCGCAGCGGGATCGCGCGCCGTCCCGTTCAGCTTTGACTGGTCGATCGACTACGACCCGAGCCAGTACCACCGTCCCGGGCCGGAGATGAGCGTGTACCGGCTCACGGAAGGCAAATGCGCCTAAGGGCCCGTAGGAGAATTACCTGACGGTTCCGACGGTGCCGGATCCCGCCACTAATTCTCCTACGGACCCTAACTATGCTCCCAAGCGGACATGACGAGCACCGCAAATGCCGATCGCCAGCATCTCGCTCGCGCGATCGAGATCGCCCAGCAGGGCCGGGGACGGGTGAGCCCGAACCCGCTCGTCGGGGCGGTGCTGGCCGACGGCGCCGGGCCGATCGGCGAGGGGTTCCACGGCGAGCTCGGAGGCCCCCATGCCGAGGTCGAGGCGATCCGCGCCGCCGGCGACCGAAGCCTTGCCGGGGCCACCCTGTACGTGTCGCTCGAGCCCTGCTGCCACCACGGCCGGACTCCGCCCTGCACCGAGGCGATCCGACAGGCCGGGATCGGCCGGGTCGTGGTCGCGTCGGACGACCCATCCGAGCACGCCTCGGGTCGGGGCCTCGGAATCCTCCGCGACGAGGGCGTCGAGGTGGTGCTTCAGGACGGTGAGCTCGCCGATCGCGCTCGGCTGATCAACCAGCCGTTTCGCAAATGGGCCCGCACCGGGCGCCCGTGGGTTCTGTTCAAGTCGGCGATGACCCTGGATGGCAAGGTCGCCACCCGCAGCGGCGACTCCAAATGGATCTCGGGTGAGGACAGCCGTGAGCGCGCCCATCACTGGCGGGCGGAATGCGATGCGGTCGCCGTGGGTATCGGCACCGCCCTGGCCGACAATCCGTTGCTGACCGCGCGGATCAAGTCATTGCCCGCGCCGCCGCGCCAGCCGCGCCGGGTCGTGTTCGACTCGCTGGGACGCCTCCCGCTCGGCGGGCAGCTCGTCGGCGACGCCCGACGCGTCCCGCTCACCGTCGTCGTCTCCCGCGCCGCCCCCCGGTCCGCCACCGACGCGCTCAAGGCCCACGGCGTCGACGTGATCGTCGCTCCGGGGGAGAACGAGCCGGCTCGGGTCGGGTCGGCGCTCGATCAGCTCGGGGCCGCGGGAATCGGGTCGATCCTGCTCGAGGGCGGCCCGCATCTCGCCGGGGCGTTTCTCGATGCCGGCGAGGTCGACGAGATTCGTCTGTTCCTGGCGCCGCTGGTTCTCGGTGGACGCACCGCCCGCGATCCGCTCGAGGGCGAGGGCGCCGAGCAGATCGCCGGGGCCGTCCGCGCGATGACGCTCGAGTGCGAGCACGTCGGCGAGGACCTGCTCGTCTCCGCCCGGATCCGGGAGTGGTGAGCCCTCCGTGTTCACGGGACTGATTGCCGATCTCGGCCGCATCCGGGAGGTGGACCGCACCGACGGCGGGGCGCGGCTGACCGTCGACTCGGCGCTCGCCGGCGAGCTCGCGTCCGGGGACTCGGTCGCCGTCAACGGCGTCTGCCTGACCGCCACCGAGGTGGACGGCTCCGGGTTCGCGGCCGAGGTGATGAACGAGACACTCCAGCGCAGTTCCCTGCGCGACGCCGGCGGCGGCACCGTCGTCAACCTCGAGCTTGCCCTGCGTCCCTCGGACCGGCTCGGCGGCCATGTCGTCCAGGGCCACGTCGACGGCGTCGGCACCATCCGCTCGGTCCTGGCCGACGGGTTCGCCCGCCGGCTCGAGATCGAGGCCGGGGCTGATCTGCTGCGCTACGTCGTCAGCAAGGGGTCGGTCGCAGTCGACGGGGTCTCCCTGACCGTCGCCGGCATCGGCGATGCATCGTTTACCGTGTCATTGATCCCGGAGACCCTGGAGCGGACGAACCTCGGCTTCGCCCAAACCGGTACGAGAGTCAACCTGGAGGTGGACGTTCTGGCCAAATACGTCGAGAGGCTGGCGCCGACCCGATGAGCGAGACGGTGTCGGCGTTCGCCACGATCGAGGACGCGATCGAGGACATCCGCCAGGGCAAGATGGTCGTCGTCTGCGACGACGAGAACCGGGAGAACGAGGGCGATCTGACGATGGCCGCGCAGTTCGTCACCCCGGAGGCGATCAACTTCATGCGCAAGGAGGGGGGTGGCCTGATCTGCCTCGCGCTGACCCCGGAGCGATGCGACGATCTCGGCCTCGACCTCATGGCGGCGAAGAACGAGTCCGCGTTCGAGACCGCGTTCACCGTGTCGGTCGAGGCCAGATCGGGGGTCAGCACCGGCATCTCGGCCGCCGATCGCGCCCGCACGATCCAGGTCGCGATCGACCCCAGATCCAGCCCTCGTGAGCTCGTCCAGCCCGGTCACGTGTTCCCGCTCAAGGCCAAGGCGGGCGGGGTGCTGGAGCGCGTCGGCCAGACCGAGGCGGGGGTCGACCTCGCGCGGCTCGCCGGGCTCAACCCGTCGAGCGTGATCTGCGAGATCATGAACGACGACGGCACGATGGCCCGCGTGCCCGATCTCCAGCCCTACTGCGAGCGGCATGGGCTGAAGATGATCACGGTCGCCGACCTCGTCGCCTACCGCCGCCGGCACGAGAAGCTGGTGGAACGGGTCGTGTCCACGAAGCTGCCGACCGCGTTCGGCGACTTCGTCGCCTACGGCTATCGGTCGCTCGTCGACAACAAGCATCACGTTGCCCTCGTCAAGGGCGAGATCAGCGAAGGTCAGGACGTCCTGGTCCGCGTGCACTCCGAATGCCTGACCGGCGACGTGTTCCACTCGCTGCGCTGCGATTGCGGCGAGCAGCTGGAGTCGGCGCTGGCGATGATCGAGCGCGAGGGCCGCGGGGTCCTGCTCTATCTCTCCCAGGAGGGCCGCGGCATCGGCCTGCTCAACAAGCTCAGGGCGTACAAGCTCCAAGAGGAGGGGCTGGACACCGTCGACGCCAACCTCCGGCTCGGGCTCCCGGCCGACCTGCGCGACTACGGGATCGGCGCCCAGATCCTCGTCGACCTCGGACTCTCCCGGATTCGCATCCTGACCAACAACCCGAAGAAGATCTCGGGTCTGTCCGGCTACGGGCTGTCGGTCTCCGATCAGATTCCGATCGAGCACGCGCCCAATCCGCACAACGAGGCGTACCTCCGCGCCAAGGCCGAGCGCCTCGGCCACACTCTTCACCACCAGGGACTCGCGCTCGACGAGGAGATGCTCGAGCTCGAGCACGAGCAGGATCGCCGCCGCCGCCATGGCTGAGCGCCAGGTCGGGCTGTGCGTCGCCCGGTTCTATGCCGAGCTGGCGGACAAGCTCGAGCAGGGGGCGCGCGCCGCGCTGCGCGAGGCGGGGGTGCAGACCATCGACAGGTTCACGGTGCCCGGCGCATTCGAGCTGCCGTTGATCGCCAAGTACGTGGCGGAGTCGGGCCGGTTCGACGCGGTCGTCTGCCTCGGCGCGGTGATCCGGGGCGAGACCGATCACTACGACTACGTGTGCTCGAGCGCGGCTGATGGGATCGCCCGGGTCCAGCTTCAGACCGGAGTGCCGTGCGGCTTCGGGGTGCTCACCGTCGACACGATGGCGCAGGCGCTCGACCGGGTCATGGGGGGGTCCAAACGGGACACGGGGCGTCATGCCGTGGAGGCGGTCCTGGCGTCACTGGACGTCAAGGACGAGTTGGCGCGGCGCCGTGGGCCGGCCGGCTTCGCCGTCTGATCGCCCTAGTCGATGAACTGGGCGTGCTCGTCGCTCGCCCTGTGCGCGTGTGGCGGCACGAGCCCGGCGCCCCCCGAGACGTGGTTGGCCTTCCCCGCTGCGCCCTTGCCGGCCTTGCCCGGTGTCGCCGGCCCGCCCCGGACGGGCGGGGCCGACCGCGCCTTGCGCCCGTTGCCCGCCGTGCCGGACTTTCCCGCCGGGGCGGGCTTGGTGGCACCGGGCGGGGTCGAGGTCGTCGGGGTGGTCGGGATGCTCGGGGTGGTCGGGGTGGTCGGGGTCGAGGGGGTCGTGGCGGGTTGGGACGGCGTCATCTGCGCCGGGACCTGTCCGCTCGCCCGAAGCGCCTGGTCCAGCGCCACGCGGACGACGCCGGTCTGGTTGGGGATCTTCAGCCGTTGCTCGAGGATCGGCACGGCGCCGCCGGGATTGCCCGAGAGATACAGCGAACGACCGAGGTCGTAGAGCCCGTAGGCGTACGTGGGGCTGCCCGGGGCGGCCGCGGAGACCGCCTTACGCAGGGTGGCGATCGCCACCGGGTAGTTCCCGGCGAGCATCTCCTGATGACCGGTCAGCTGGAGCTCGGCGGCCGATGTCGGCGGCAGGGCGGCGGTCGCAGAGGTCGGGGTCGGGGTGGTCGCGGGCGGGGTGGTCGCCGCCGCCGGCCTCCGAGCGGCGTGGTGGGATCGGAGAACGTGGTGGACGCGAGCCACCTGGGTGGCCGTCGCGCGCGGGGCCGCGGCGACCGGCGCGGGATGGTGGGTGCCGGCGCCCACCTCGGCGAGCGCGAACGCGGCGACCCCGACGATCGCCACCAGCAGCGCTCCGAGGGCGACGACCCGCCGCACGTCCCGGCGCCCTGAGCCCCGCTGCACGGAGTCGGCGGGAGTCCACGTCGCCACGGCGCCCCCGGCACGGCGCGCCGGGGAGAACGAACCGACGGTCATCGGGCGACGCGCGCTCCGGTCCCGGCGGCGGCCATGGCCGGCGGCCGCGGCGGTGCTCGGGATCTCGGAGAGCGCGGTCTGGAGCGCGTTGACGAACGCGCCGGCGGTCGCAAAGCGCTGCACCGGGTCCTTCGCCATGCCCCGGATCAGCACCTCGTCGACGGCGGAGGGCAGCGTGCGATCGCGCTCGCTGGCGAACGGAGGGGCGGCCTCGATGTGCTGGCGCGCCTGCGTCGTGAAGTGCTGGGCGAGGAACGGCCGCTCTCCGGTGAGCAGCTCGAACGTGGTCACCGCCAGCGCGTACCGGTCGCTGGCCCCGGTGGCCTCGCGGCCGAGCGCCTGCTCGGGCGACAGGTACGCCGCCGTGCCGAACAGCTCGCCGGCGCTCGTGATCGTGTCCTCGCTCACCATTCGGGCGATCCCGAAGTCGGCGACGTGGAGAACGCGGCTGCGGTCCAACAGGAAGTTTCCCGGCTTGATGTCTCGGTGGACGATGCCGCGGGCGTGGGCGTGGTCGAGCGCGGAGGCGGCCTCCCGGACCCAGCGGATCGCCTCCTGGCGCCTGACCGCGCCGACCCGGATCGCGTCCCCGAGCGTCCCGCCGGCGAGATACTCCATCACGATGAACGCCCGCCCATCCGGGCTCCCGTTGTCGGTGGGAACGTCGCCGACGTCGAAGATCGTCACCACGTGGGGGTGGGTCGAGACCTGTGCGGCGGCGCGGGCCTCGCGCTTGAAGCGCCGCACCGCCATCTCGTCGTGGGTGAAGCGCTCGGACAGCACCTTCACCGCCACCGTGCGGCCAAGCAGGAGATCCTCGGCGCACCAGACCGAGGCCATGCCGCCCGACGCCAGGTGCCGGCGGGCTCGGTAGCGATCCGGGAGCGTCACCGCGGCCGGCTGCGTCCGCTCGTGGCTACGAGAACTCATCGGGGCGGTGCAATACCCTGCTCGCGCGTGCCAGATCCACGATCAACGGGGATGGTACGGGTCACGGACGCAGTTGTGGGCGCCAGGACACACGAAATGGGAGGAATGGACCGACATAGATAGGTCCGGCGCGATCGGCGCGCGCGAGCTGCGGCAAACCGGAGGGGCGGGGCGCCTTGTCTCGAGATTCGGTCCGCCTGCCCCAGCGCAGCCCGGAAGCGGCGCGATGTGAGCGGTCGCGTGGCGTCTGCGGGGCCGGGAACGCGGTGCGCCGGTCCGCTCGACGTTGATCTGGCGGCCGCGCCCCCGACCGCCACGGTCAGCGTGCGAGGCGTTGTGCGCGCCCACGCCGTTTTGGACCTTGGGGGACCTGCGCGTTTGCCGCCCACGGCTTTGCCGGCACGATGCGCTCGAGCCTGGTGCTGGCGCTGGGCCGTGCGACCGATCAGGGCCTCCGGAACCCGGGGTGGGTCCGACGGGGAGTCAGAGAATGAGGCTGGTCACGGTCGCCTACCGTACGGAACGCCTCCGCGGCGGCGCGCTCGCGCGGGTTCGCGCCTCGCGTGATCCGCTGACGTGCGGGCCGCTTGGTGCGTGCGGTCGGTACGGCACGATCCACGTCACTGCCGGCTCGGCGCGGGGCGGACAGATCTATGTCACCGCCGAAGGGCCGGCGCGGCGTCCCTACCGTGACTTCCTGGCCGCGCTCGGGCTGAGCGGTCAGGGGGATGGGGCTGGGATCGACGTGCGCGGCGCCGGCCAGCAACAGCTTCACGGTGCCGTGTCCGCCGACCTCCACCAGGCTGGCGACTGCCGCGACACGACACGACTGTCCAGCGCAGGGGTTTCACTGCGGGCCCGTGACGCTTGCGCTGTCCCGCTCCGCGTTCAAGGATCGCACCTACCGGGTGCGCACCACCTCGACGCTGGTCCTGACCCTGCGACGCACCCGGATCACCACGCAGACCTACGCCGTGCCGACCCCACCAGCGCAGACAGCGAGCCGACGACCGCGCGGCTAGGTCTCCTATACTGCCCGCGATGTCCAAGATCTGTCACGTGTGCGCGAAGGGCCCGTCGTTCGGCCACAACCGCAGCCACTCGATGGTCGCCACCAACCGCCGCTTCGACCCGAACCTGCAGCGGGTTCGGATCGACGACGGCGGCACGCCCCGGCGCGTGTACGTGTGCACGCGCTGCCTCAAAGCCGGCAAGATCACCAAAGCCCGCTGAGTTTCGGCGTGGCCGCACCCGGGCGAGCGACCGACCAGACCGGAGTGTCCGATCCGAGCATCGTGCGCTTCCGGGGTCTCGTCGAGGCTGGCCTCGCCGCGCTGGAATCCCGCCGGGAGGAGGTCAACGACCTCAACGTGTTCCCGGTCGCCGACGGGGACACCGGCGACAACATGGTGCTGACGCTGCGGGCGGTGCTCGCCGAGCTCGACCGGCTCTCCGGCGCCTCCGAGGGCCGCACGATCGACGAGATCGGCCGCGACGAGATCGTCGCCTCCGTCGCCCGTGCCGCCCTGCTCGGGGCCCGGGGGAACTCCGGCGTCATCCTCTCCCAGTTGATCCGGGGCGCCGCCGAGGAGCTCGCGAGCCGTCCGGGAGAGCTTGTCGACCCGGTCCTCATCGGAGCCGCGCTCGCGCGGGCCGCCGACCAGGCCTACGGCTCGGTCCGCGACCCGGCCGAGGGGACGATCCTGACCGTGGTCCGCGAGATGGCCCATCGGGTGGCCTCCGAGATCGCGCACCGGTTCGATGCCCGTCTCGGTCCCGACGCCACCACCGCCGAGCAGGACCGCGTCATCGCCGAGGTGATCGAGAGCGCGCTCGCCGCCGGCCAGGAATCGGTCAGCCGGGGGCCCGACCTGCTGCCGATCCTGCGCGAGGCGGGGGTCGTCGACGCCGGGGGCTACGGGCTCACCGTGCTGCTGGCGGGGATCGTCGGCGCGCTGCGCGGCAGCGAGCCGCCCGAGCTCGATCACCATCGCGCGGCGCGGGTGACCCACCCGCAGCACGCCTCCGTCACCTTCCGCTACTGCACGAACTTCGCCGTCACCGGCATCGGCCTGGAGCAGCGCCGCTTCGTCGCCGCGCTCGAGTCGCTCGGCGACTCGGTGCTCGTGGTCGGCGATGCGGCGACGCTCAAGGTTCACGTCCACACCGATGATCCAAACGCGGCGACGGCGCTGTTCGCCGACGTCGGCGCCGTCTCCCACCTCGATGTCGCCGACATGCGCGAGCAGGTCCACCGGCGCGACGAGCGGCTCGAGGGGGTGGGCGCGATCGACCTGCCGACGACGTGCGGAGCCCTCGCGGTCGTCAACGGCGAGGGGATGGCGACGCTGTTCGCCGGCTTCGGGGTCCGGGTGCTCGACGGAGGTCCGACGCTGAACCCGTCGACCTATGACCTGCTGGCCGCGATCCATGACGTCCCCGCCGAGGAGGTGGTGGTGCTGCCCAACAGCGCCAACGTCGTGATGGCCGCCGAGCGCGCCGCCGAGCTGTCGGAGAAGACCGTCGCCGTCGTCGCGTCCCGCTCGCCCCAGGCCGGGCTGGCGGCCGCCGTGAGTCTTGACCCCGCCCGCCGTGCCGACGAGAACGCGGCCGCGATGGACGACGCGATGCGCCGGGTGCGCACCGGCGCCGTCGCGCCCGCGGCCCGCGACGACATCCAGGGGCGCTTCCGCGTCGGCGACGCCGTCGGCTTCGTCGAGGAGGAGCTGATCGCGTGGGGATCGCCGCGCGACACGTTGCAGACGGTGCTCGAGCAGCTGGGCCGCGACGCCGAGCTGATCACCTGCCTGCGCGGAGCCGATGCCCCGCTCGACGACTCCGTCGTGTCCGCGCTCATCGACGGTGACGCCGAGCTCGAGCTGTCCGAGGGTGGCCAGCCGCGGTACTGGTGGCTGCTCTGCGCCGAGTGATCGCCGTCCGCTGACGCCGTCAGCCGGCGGGTTCATCATCTGCCCGTGTCCGCCACGGCGTTCGCCAGCAGCCGGCCGCTCACCCGCGCCGAGCTCGCCGAAGCTCCGATCCGCTACCCGAGTGCCTCCGCGCTTGCGCGCCCCCTGCGGTTCGACAACGCCAAGGCGGCGCAGGGCGCCGCCGGACTGGGCCTGAACACCGTCGGCGATCTGCTCGAGCACCTGCCACGGGACCGCCGCGAGGCGCGGTCGGTGGCCCAGCTGGCCCCCGGGGAGACGGCCACCGTGGTCGTCGAGGTGCGCGCGATCGCCTCGCGTCCGGTGCGCCGCCGCGGGATGCGACCGCTCGTGGAGGCGACCGTCGCCGACGGCACGGGAGCGATGAAGGCGACCTTCTTCAATCAGCCATGGCTGGCGCAGAAGTATCCAGCCGGCAGCCGGCTCGTCCTGCACGGCAAGTACGAGGCGCGCAACCGCTTCCGCGTTCAGGGTCACGCCCGCACCACCGAGGCGAGCGCCGATGCCGAGGGCGTCGCGCACTACCCGGCCACCGATGGCCTGTCCTCGACGCAGATCCTCGCCCAGGTGAGGGCGCACGCCGGCGCGTTCGCCGACGTTTCCGAGCCGCTGCCGGCGCGGCTGCGGGTCGGCGAGCGGCTGCCGGGACGGCGCTGCGCCCTCACGGCGGCCCACGCGGGAAGCGAGGCCGAGCAGGCGGGGGGGCGGCGGCGGCTCGCGTTCGACGAGCTGCTGCTCGTCCAGCTGGCGCTGCTGCGCCGGCGGCGGCTGCGCCACCAGGAGGCGATGGCGCCGTCGCTGGACGGCGCGCGCGCGCTCAGCGCCCGGTGGCTGGGCGAGATGCTGCCGTTCACCGCGACCGGCGATCAGCTGCGGGCGATTGATGAGATCGATCGTGACCTCGCCTCCCCGCGCCCGATGCAGCGGCTGCTCATGGGCGAGGTCGGCTCGGGCAAGACGGTGGTGGCGCTGTTCGCGCTGCTGCGCGCGATCGAGCAGGACCATCAGGGCGCCCTGATGGCGCCGACCGAGCCGCTGGCCGAGCAGCACTTCGCGACGATCCAGGCGCTGATGCCCGGCGAGGCCGTGCCGATCGGGCTGCTCACCGGGTCGACGCCGGGCCGGCGGCGCGCGGATCTGCTCGGCAAGCTGGCCAGCGGCGAGCTGGCGCTCGTGGTCGGGACCCATGCGCTGATCGAGGACCCGGTCCGGTTTGCGTCGCTCGGGGTCGCGGTCATCGACGAGCAGCACCGCTTCGGGGTGCGTCAGCGGGCCGCTCTGGACGCCAAGGCGCCGGCGGGCGAGAGCCCCCACGTCCTCCACATGACGGCGACGCCGATCCCGCGGACGCTCGCGCTGTCGCAGTACGGCGACCTCGACTTCACCGTTCTGCGCGAGCTGCCCCAGGGTCGCCGGCCGATCGAGACGTTCGTCTGCTCCACCGAGCGCGAGCGCGCGCGGGCCTATGACCGGATCCGCGAGGAGCTGCGGGCCGGACGCCAGGCGTTCGTCGTCTGCCCGCTGGTGTCCGAGTCCGAGCTGCTGGCGGCGCGAGCGGCGACGGCGGAGTTTGAGCGGCTCCGCGCCGGCGAGCTGCGCGACTTCCGCGTGGTGCTCATGCACGGGCAGCTCACTGCGGCCGAGAAGCACGACGTGATGCTGGCGTTCGCCTCCGGCGCCGCCGACGTGATGGTCGCCACGTCGGTGATCGAGGTCGGGATCGATGTGCCCAACGCCACCGTGATGCTCGTCGAGGACGCCGACCGCTACGGGATCTCCCAGCTGCACCAGCTCCGCGGCCGGATCGGGCGTGGCGAGCACGCCTCGCTGTGCCTGCTGTTCGGGCCCAAGGGATCGGCGCGGCTGCGGGCGCTGGCCGACCACAGCGACGGCTTCCGCCTCGCCGAGATCGATCTCGAGCTCCGCGGCGAGGGAGAGCTCGTCGGCACGCGCCAGAGCGGGCTGGCCCAGTTCCGCGTCGCCGAGCTCCCGCGGGACCGCGAGCTCCAGGATCGCGCCCGGATGCGCGCCGAGCGCATCGACCTGGAAGACCCGACGCTGGCGTCCCCGGAGCACGCCCTCCTCGCCGACGCGCTCGCCGACGTGTTCGGGTCGGAGGCGCGGGCCCCGATCCGGGCCTAAGGGCCCGTAACTTCCCTCGTTGCGGTGCAGCGAATACGATCCAGCGCCGGAGATCGCGACCGCGATCGGCGATCAAGAGACATGGATGCGAACCCAAACGGCCGAGGAGGAGTGGTCAGATGTTCCACAACGCTGTCGTAGGTGTGGACGATGGGACGCGCGCTCAGGACGCGATCGCTCTGGCCCGGCTTCTCCTCGACCGGGACGGCACGGTTGCGCTCGCGCACGTGCACGCCGGCGATCCCCGGACGCTCGAGGTCAATCCCGACTACGGAGCCGCCGAGCGCGCGGAGTCGCGTGCCCTCCTGCAAGCGACTCGTTCGGAGGCGGGGATCGACGCCGAACTGCTGTCGGTCGGATCGCTTTCGGTCGGTCACGGCCTGCACAAGATCGTGGCCCATCACGGGGCGGACCTCATGGTCCTCGGCTCGCACCGGCACAGCATGTTCGGGCGCGTCACGCTCAGCGATCACCTGCGTGAGGCGCTCAACGGCGCAGCGTGCCCGGTGGCGGTGGCGCCGGGGGGGTATGCGCAACGACCCGGCGGGCTGAGCACGATCGGAGTCGGGTACGACGGCTCGCCGGAGAGCGAGCACGCACTGCGGGTGGGACGCCGGCTCGCGAGCGAGGCCGGAGCGAAGCTGTCGGCGTTCCGTGCGGTGTCGCTGATGTTCGGCGACCAGGGCAACACGGCGACGGTCAACCGCGTCGTCGGGGACGCTCTGGAGCGGCTCGCCGCGTTGGGTGACGTCGAGCCGCATGCCACCTTCGGGGAAGCGGCCGAGGAGCTGGCGCTGTACGGCGCCTCGGTCGACCTGCTGATCGTCGGGTCCCGCAGCTATGGCCCGATCGGCCGGCTCGTCCACGGCAGCACGTCGCGGCGGCTGGCCCACATCGCCCGCGGTGCGGTCCTTGTGCTGACGCGCTCGGCCGATCGGGCGGGGGAGCTGGCCGAGGTCGAGACGCACTGACGCGTCATCAGTCCCCGGACCCGCCGACCCGCGAGGCGAGCCTGCGGACCTGCAAAACATGACAAACCCACTCCGCACGTTTTCGGTTGGCGCGGAACGCATCGTAGGCATGCATTGCGCGACAAGGCCGATCAGGCAATCCGGATTTGTCGCGGAACGCATGGCGTCCGGCCTGACGCCGGGCCCGCCTCACGCCCCGTCGGCGGCCCGCGATCGCGACGGTTCGCCACGGTGGATAGAACCCTGGCGATGCGCGTGATCGCCGGCATCTATGGGGGACGTGAGCTGGTGGCGCCGCGCGGCACCGCGACGCGGCCGACGTCGGACCGGGTGCGGGAGGCCCTGTTCGCGATCTTGGGCCCGCTGCACGGGGTGCGGGCCCTGGATCTGTTCGCCGGCTCGGGGGCGCTGGGGATCGAGGCGCTGTCGCGGGGGGCCGCCGCGGCGACCTTGGTGGACTCCTCGGCGGCGGCGATCGCCGCGATCGCGAGCAATCTCCAGGCGCTGGAAATCGACGCCGAGGTGGTCCGTCGGCCCGCGCTGCGCTTCCTCGGGGCCGCACGCCGCGACGCACGTCAATACGATCTGGTCTTCCTCGACCCTCCATACCGCCAGGCACGCACCCTCGGACTGGAGCTGTCGGCGGCGCTGCGGCCGGTACTCGGGGCGGATGCCCGAGTCGTGGCCGAGAGTGATCGCCGCAGCCCGCTGGGGCTCGAGCTCGATCTGCTCGACGAGCGGCGCTACGGCGACACCTTGATCCAGATCCATGCCGCTCGATAACCGCACCGCCATCTGCCCGGGGACGTTCGATCCCGTCACCTACGGCCATCTCGACGTCATCAGCCGCGCGTCCGCGATGTACGACACGGTGATCGTCGCGGTCGTCAACCTGCCGTGGCGCAAGGGCGGAACCATGTTCAGCACCGCCGAGCGGATGGGGTTCGTGCGCAATGCCACGAGCGACCTGCCGAACATCGAGATCGAGCCGTTCAGCAGCCTTCTGGTCGACTTCGCGCGCGAGAAGCAGGCGATGGCGATCGTCAAGGGACTGCGGGCGATCTCTGACTTCGAGTACGAGCTGGAGATGCACCAGCTCAACCGCCGACAGGCCCCCGATATCGAATCCGTTTACCTGATGGCCTCGCCCAAGTACAGTTTCCTCAGGTCGAGCGGCGTCAAGGAGCTCGCGACATTTGGCGGTGACATCGATGATCTGGTCCCCGACGAGGTTGCGCGGCACTTGAAGGACCGGGTCGCCCGATGACGAAACAGAGGTGCGCAAAGTGACTGAATCGAGCCGCTGATGGATGTTCTGGTACTGATCGACAAGCTGGACGACCTCGTCCACAACGCCAAGCCGGTGCCCCTCACCGACCAGGTCCGCGTGGATAAGGAGGAGATCTACGACATCCTCGACCAGATGCGCGCGACGATCCCCGAGGAGATCAAGCAGGCGCGCTGGATCGTCAAGGAGCGCCAGGAGATGCTCGCCGAGGCCAAGCGCGAGGCCGAGCGGATCGTCAAGGAGGCCCGCGAGCGCCAGGAACGGCTGATCTCGGAGGAGGAGATCACCAAGCAGGCCGAGCGCGCCGCCGAGGACATCATCGAGGATGCCCGCGCCCGCGAGCGGGAGATCCGGTTGGGGGCCGAGGACTATGCCGACGAGATCCTCAACACGCTCGAGGTCAACCTCAGCAAGTTCATCGCCGCCGTCCAGCGCGGCCGGGATCGCCTCGCCGGCAAGGACGAGCCGGCCGAAGTCTCCTAGCGGATCTCGAATCCGCTGAGACCCTCGGGCGACTCGTCGCGTTCGTCGACGCGATCGACGCGGGCGGACACCGGCCCGAGCCGGCAGTACTCGGCGACCGCCCGCACCGCCCGCTCGGGCCCCTCCAGCACGACCTCGACCGCACCGTCGTCACGATTGGCGGCCCACCCGGCGACGGCCTCGTTGGCCGCCGCCTCGCGGATCGAGTCGCGGAAGAAAACACCCTGCACCTTCCCGCAAATCACCAGGTGTGTGCGGATCGTCCCCGCCGTCATCGGTCCCATTGTCCCGCGTCGCGTTTCCGTCCGCGGTCCGCGCCATGCTCACTCGTCCGCGACATGAACGCTCTCTGGCTCGCACTCGGCGTGATCATCGGTGCCGGCGTCCTCGCCGTCGCCGTCCGGCCGCGCCTGCGCTCGCTGACCGCCGAGGCGGCGCGCGCCGGTGAGCTGGAGCGCGAGCTCGTCCGGGCGCGGACCGATCTGCACCACGAGCGCGAACGGGCGACCGAGAGGCTGGCGACGATCAGCGATGCCCAGGAGCGATTGTCGGCGACGTTCAGGGCGCTGAGCGCCGAGGCGCTGCAGTCGAGCATGTCCCAGCTCGCCGAGCTCTCGCGGGCGCAGCTGCAGACGGCCCAGAGCGAGGCCAAGGGCGACCTGGAGAAGCGCCAGCAGGCAGTCGAGCAGCTCGTGGCGCCGCTCAGGGAGCAGCTCGGGCGGGTTGACGGGCGGCTACTCGCACTCGACCAGGAGCGGCGGGAATCCCGGGGCCGGCTGGAATCCCAGCTGCGCACGCTGGTCGAGACGGGGGACCGGCTGCGAACCGAGACGGGAGCCCTCGTCACCGCTCTGCGTAAGCCCAACGCGCGCGGCCAGTGGGGCCAGATGCAGCTGCGCAACGTGGTCGAGTCGGCCGGGATGCTCAAGCACTGTGACTTCACCGAGCAACACTCCTATGCCGGCGACGAGTCGACGCTGCGTCCCGACATGGTCATCAACCTACCCGGCGGAAAGCGGGTGGTGGTCGACGCCAAGTCCCCGCTGCAGGGGTTGCTCGACGCGCACGCGGCGCGCGACGAGTCCGAGCGCGAGCAGTTCCTGCGGGACCACGCGCGTCTCCTGCGCAAGCACGTCAAGGCGCTCGCCGATAAGGCGTACTGGGCTCGGCTGGACTGCACCCCCGACATGGTCGTGATGTTCCTGCCGGGCGAGTCCCTGCTCGGCGCCGCGCTCGACGCCGACTCGGCGCTACTCGAGGACGCGATGGCCCAACGAGTGCTGATCGCCACGCCGACCACCCTGCTCGCCATGCTGCACTCGGTCGCGTACGGGTGGCAGCAGGAGCGGGTCGCGCAGTCCGCGCAGGAGATCTCCGAGCTCGGCCGTGAGCTTCACGGGCGGCTGGTCAAGCTCTCGACGCTCCTCGCCACTCTCGGCACCCGGCTCAACCGCGCCGTCGGCGCCTACAACGACGCGATCGGCTCGTATGAGGCGCGGGTTCTCCCGAGCGCGCGGCGGTTCGCCGACCACGGGGCGATCTCCGAAGGGAGCGAGCTCCCCGAGCTCGAGCCGGTGACGGTCAGCGCGCGCACCGTGCACGCCGCCGAGCTGCAGCTCGACCTGGGCCCGGATCTCGCCGGCGACGTGGTCCGGCCGCGACGCCTGCGCGCCGCCGAATAGCGCGGCCGCCACCGATTGGTGGGGCTCGCCGCTAGCGGCGCGGATGCAGCCCGCTGCGCACCATCCACCAGTGGCGCAGATCCTCGCGCTGATGGGGGAGCGGGTCGGCCGTGGGCTTGCGCTCGTGCACGGAGCGGAGCGCATCGTCGATGCCGAGCCCGTTGTGGACCGCCACCGCGCCGGCGGCGACGGCGGCGCAACGTTGCCACCCGGCACGGCAGTGGACATAGGTGACGGCCCCTTCACGCATCCACCCGACGACCGTCTGGACCGCCGGCTCGAGCCGATCCGCGGGCAGCCCGCCGAAGTCGGTCAGGCTCATGCGGTGCTCGTCGATCTCGGCGTGCCGCAGCGCGGCCTCGATCACGGACCTCTGGCCGGCCGGATACTCCTGATCCTCGACGAGGTTCAGGACGCGGGCCACCGACCTCGCCTGGAGCCTGCCGACGTCCTCGGCGTCGAGCGGATAGGCGCCGATCAGCAGGTCGTCGTGCACCTCGGCGAAGCCATAGGTCGCAAACCAGTCCGACACGCGGTAATCATCGCCGGTCGGCCTGATCTGCGGCGGCCACGGCTACATTCAAATGATGGCGATTCGCACCGACACGTTCGACCTTGCGGGACTTCGGCTGAGCGCGGGCGAAGGCCGCCGGCTGGGCCTTGACGTCGCGATCGAGCCCTTCGATCTCGGCGGCCAACGGTACGCCGTGCAACCCGACCTGGTGCCCGTTGCGCTCGACATATCGCGCACCACCGGCGCCGGCTATGCCCTGTCGCTGAGGTTCCACGCGACCGTGACCGGACCGTGCACGCGGTGCTTGTCGCCGGCGATGCCCGGGTTCGAAGTGACGGCGCGCGAAGTCTCCCAGCCGGGGGCGGGCGAGGAGCTCGAATCGCCCTACGTCGAGGATGGCGTCCTCGATCTACGCTCCTGGGCACGGGACGCGCTTGCCCTCGTGCTCCCGGCGCAGCTCCTGTGTCGCCCGGACTGCGCCGGCCTGTGTCCGGTGTGCGGTAGCGATCTCAACCTCGCCGGGGCCGACCACGGGCACGAGCCCGAGCCCGACCCGCGCTGGGCCAAGCTGTCCGAGCTGCGGTTGGACTGACGCCGCGCCGCCGCTGGCCGCCCGGACGAGCCGGGCTCCGATCGACCCTCCTGCTAGCCTCGTGCGTCGCAATGGCGGTCCCCAAGCAGAAGCAATCTCACGCGCGCACCGCGCAGCGCCGTGCCCAGCACAAGGTGCCCGCGGCCACGTACAACGAATGCCCGCAGTGCCACAGCCCTCGGCGGCCACACCGGGTGTGCCCGGTGTGCGGCAGCTACCGCGGTCGCGAGGTCATCGCCGACACCGGCCAGCAGTCGGTCTAGTGGGCCTCGCCCACTAGACCGTCACCGCGATGGTGACCGTCGCCGTGGACGCGGGCGGGGCGGATCTGGGTCCCGCCGAGGTCGCCGCCGGAGCCTCGATCGCCGTCGCCGCCGGCGCCCGCGTGATCCTGTTCGGGCCGGCGGCCGAGATCGGCGGCGTGCCCGACGGCGTCGAGGTCGTTGACGCCCCGGTGTCGATCGCCAAGGCGGCCGATCCCGCCTACGCGGTGCGGGCGACTCCGGAGGCGTCGATCGTCCAGGCCGCGAAGGCGGTGGCCTCGGGGCGCGCCCATGCGCTCGTCTCGGGGGGCTCGACCGGCGCGGCGCTCGCCGCCGGGCTGTTCAACATGCGCCGCGACCGCGGGATCTACCGTCCGGCGCTGGCGCTGCCGGTGCCCGTCCCCGGCGGACGGCCCGTCCTCCTGCTCGACGTCGGGGCCAACGTCAGCTGCCGCCCGGAGCATCTGGTTCAGTTTGCCCACATGGGATCGGCGTTCTCCCAGGCAGTCCTCGGGATCGACGCGCCCCGGGTGGCGCTGCTGTCCAACGGGGAGGAGGCGGTCAAGGGCACGCCCGAGCTCGTCGAGGTCCACACCCAGCTGGCCGGCGAGGGGGGCACCGGCCTGAACTTCATCGGCAACATCGAGGGCACCCAGGTGTTCGACGCGGCCGCTGACGTGGTCGTGATGGACGGGTTCACCGGCAACATCGCGCTGAAGCTGATCGAGGGCGTGTCGGGCCGGACGCTCGGGGTGATCCGGGACGCGGCGATGACGTCGACCCGGGCCAAGCTCGGCGGCTGGCTGTTGGCCCCGGCGATCCGCAGCGTCCGCCAGGAGATCGATCCCGAAGGACCCGGGGGCGCCTACATGCTCGGGCTGCGCCGGGTCGGGGTGGTCGCCCACGGGCGGTTCACCCGCAAGGGCTTTGCCCGGGCGATCGAGGTCGCCGCCCGGGCGGTCGAGGAGGATGTCATCACCGCCACGCGGGCCGCCCTGGCGGCCGCGGGCGCACTGCGAAGCCCCGTGCACGGGGGAGAGGAGAACGGCAATGTCTGATTGCGCGTCCGGGACGGCGGCTACGGTGTCGTGCCGATGAACCGAGAGCACGTCTTTTCGCTCATCCGCGCCCATCTGGCGGACGAGCTCGAGCTCGATCCCGACTCGATCACCGAGTCGACCCGCTTCCGAGAGGATCTCGAGGCCGACTCACTCGATCTCTACACGCTCGTGCAGGAGCTGGAGGATTCCTACGGCGTGCGGATCTCCGATGAGGAGGCGAGCCGGATCCTGACCGTGGGTCAGGCGGTCGAGTTCGTGCTCGCCAGTGGCGCCCAGCCGGCGACCGCGAGCCAGGGCCCTGACACTGAGTGACACCAGATCGACAGCGCCTGGGGCCGGAAACCGGGACCCCTCGCCCGACGGCCGGCCGGGCCGTGACGCTGGCGGAGATGCTGGACCGCCTCGAACCCGAGCTGCTCGCCTCCGTGTTCACGCACTCGTCGTGGACGACGCGGCGGTCGGACTCCTACGAGCGACTCGCCTTTCTGGGCGACAGCGTGCTCGGCCTCGCGGTCAGCACCCATCTGTTCCCGCGCCTGGATGCCGATCACTTCGGACCCGGTCGCTTGACCAAGATCAGGGCCCAGGCGGTGTCGGGGCGATCGTGCCGGGCGGTCGCCGAGCGTCTCGGAGTCCCCAGGCGGCTCCGGGATGCGGCGCCGCCGGCGGCGGCGCCCGGGATCGAGCCGCTGCTCGCCACCGAGCGCGTGCTCGCGTCGGTGATCGAGGCGGCGATCGGGGCGTGCTACCTGACGTTCGGCTACGACGCGACTGCCGAGGCAGTGGTGACTGCCTTCGAGCCCGAGATCAACGACGCCCTCGAGCACTCCGTCGACTACAAGTCGGCGCTCCAGGAACGGCTCGCCCGCCGCGGCGAGCTCGTCAGCTACACGGTGGTGGAGGAGTCGGGCCCGCCCCACGACCGCACCTTCACCGTCACCGCCACCATCCGCGGTCGGCAGATCGGCAGCGGCGTCGGGCGCAGCAAGAAGGATGCCGAGCAGGGCGCCGCCCAATCCGCCCTGGACTCGATGACCGCATGAGGTCGAGCTCGTGTACCTGAAGTCGGTCACCGTCAAGGGCTTCAAGTCGTTCCCGGATCGCACCCGGCTCGAGTTCGGCCCCGGCGTCAGCGTCGTCGTCGGCCCGAACGGCTCGGGCAAATCCAACGTCACCGACGCCGTTCTCTGGGCGCTGGGCGAGCAGTCTCCGGTCGCGGTCCGCGGCCAGTCGATGCAGGACGTGATCTTCGGCGGCGCCCCCGGCCGGCAGGCCGCCGGCCATGCCGAGGTGGAGCTGGTGCTCGACGACGGCGACGGCAGCCTCGGGCTGGGCGTCCCGGAGATCTCGATCTACCGGCGACTGGATCGGGCCGGCGACGGCGAGTACCGCCTGGCGGGGGCGCGCTGCCGCCTCGTCGACATCGTCGAGCTGCTGTCGGACACCGGCCTCGGCAAGGAGATGCATTCGGTGATCTCGCAGGGGCGGGTCGAGTCGCTGGTCACCTCCAAGCCGCGGGATCGGCGGCTACTGATCGAGGAGGCGGCCGGCCTCGGCAAGCACCGCAAGCGCCGGCGCCGCGCCCAGCTCAAGCTGGCGCGGACCCAGGACAACCTCGACCGCGCGCTCGACGTCGAGCGCGAGGCGCGCTCTCGGCTGCGGCCACTCAAGCGCCAGGCGGAGGCGGCAGAGCTCCACGATCGGCTCGAGCGCCAAGCGCTCGAGCTGCGCTGGGAGCTGATCCGCGACGACGCCCGCGGGCTGCGCCTCGCGAAGACGGACGCGGAGGCGACCGCAGGCGAGGTCCGCGAGCGCCGCCAAATGCTCCAGGCGCAGCTCGACGAGGTCGCTGCGCGGCGCGAGGCCGCCGAGGAGGCGCTGGCCGCCCGCAGCGCCCAGCGCGAGGAGCTGTCGCGCCGCTCCTACGGCGCCCGCGGGGCTGCCGAACGGATCTCGTATCGCGCCGACGCGGCCCGGGCCGCCCAGGCCTCCATCGAGGCGCGCGTGGCGCGATGCGACGAGCTCGTCGCCGTGCTTGCGGCCGAGGTCGCCTCCGATCACGACGATCCCCAGGCCGCCGGGCGCATCGCCGGCCTGGAGGAGTCCCTGGCGGCACTGGACCGCGACCGGGCGCAGGAGCTGGCCCGTCAGCTGACAGAGCTCGAAGCGCAGCTCGCCGCGGCCGCGCACCGGGTTGCGGCCGAGACCGAGATCGTCGCCGCCCGCCAGCGGGAGCGCGCCGCCGGAGAGACTGAGGCCGAGGATGCTCGCCGGCGGGTGCGGGACGCCGAGCGAGCCGTCGAGACGGGCCGCCGTGAGGCGGCACGGGTCGGTAGCGAGCTGGCGGCCGTCAACCAGTTCCTGCGCAACCAAGCCGGGGCCCTCCGCGGCGCCGCGTCGCTCGCGGACGAGCTCCGGGTCGATCCCGGGTACGAGCTGGCCGTGGCCGCCGCGCTCGACGGTCGCCTGCACGCGGCGGTCGTCGCCAGTCGCGACGCCGCGGGGACGCTGCTCGACCGCGCGGGCAGCGACGGTGGGCACGTGCTGGTCGCCGACGACGATGCCGCCGCCACCGAGGACCCCGGTGGCGCGCGATCCCCAGATCCCCGAGCCCAGCGGCTCCTCGATCACGTCCGCGGAGCGCCCGGCACCGTTGCCCTGGCGCGGATCCTGTTGCGCGACAGCTGGGTGATCGAGGACCTCGATCGCGTGAGCGATGCCTTCCGGGGTATCGCCGTCACCCCGGACGGGCGCGTGTGGTCGGCGGGGACGCGCGAGCTCCGCCAGGCTCCGGCCGTCGGAGAGGACCGGGTGCTCGCCGAGCGCAACCGGCGCGAGCACCTCCTCCGGGCGACCGAGGCGGCGGCCGGGGCGCAGGCCGACGCGCGCGCCGGGCTGGAACGCGCCACCGCCGTCGTCGCGGAGGCCGATCTCGGTCGCGACCGGTTGACGAGCGCGCACCGCGCCGCGGTCCGTGCGCTGGATGAGGCCGGCGAGGAGCAGCGGCGCCTCGCGGCGTTGATCGAACGCCGGCGCACCGCTCCCGACGACGAGGTCGGCGGGCTCGTCTCCGGGCGCCGCTCCCAGCTGGCCGCGGAGCTCGCCGCGGAGCGGCGAATGCTCGAGCGGGCGCAGCGCGAACGCGCTCAGCGCCACCAGCGACTGGAGCAGCTGCGTGGCGCGGCGGCACGGGATCGCGAGCTCGTGCCGGAGCTCGCCGCCGTCATCTCCGCCCTGGCGGATGCCGCCGGCGCGATCTCACAGCAGCGCGAGGGGTTCGACGCGGCGCTGGCCGCGGACCGCGAGACAGGCGAGCATGTCGCCGGCGAGCTGCGCGCGTGTGCCCGGCAGGAGGCCGAGCTCCACGCCCGGCTCGGACGCGAGAACGAGGCGCTGACCGCCGCCGAGGTTGCGCTCCAGCGCGCCCGTGACCAGGCGGCCGACGCCGACGCCGAGCTGAGCCGGTTGGCGCACCGGCTCGAGCTCGCCGCCGAGCCGGCCGAGTCAGAGCTCGGCGCCGCGGTGCGCCAGACGCTCGAGGCCCGCTCCGAACGCGTGGCGCGGCGTCGTGAGCAGCTCGGTCCCGTCAATCCACTGGCTCAGGAGGAGTTCGCGCACGCCGTCGCCCATGTCGAGGAGCTCGAGGCCCAGCGGGCGGACCTGGAGACCGCCCTGCGCGAGCTCGAGAAGCTGATCGCCGATACCGACCGCCAGATCCGGGCCACGTTCGAGCAGATGTTCGCCGCGACCGCGGCCGCGTTCGAGGAGCTGGCCGCGCAGCTGTTCCCGGGCGGCAGTGGGCGCCTGGCGCTCGTCTCGGAGGCGGACCGGTCCCCCCGCCCCGCGTCGGTGATCGGCGGTGAGCGGCCGCCCGCCGCCGCTTCGGACCCCGACGCTGACACGGCGGCGGGCGACGACGCGCTCGCTGACGAGGAGCTCTCCGAGGAGGACCTGCTCGGGGTCGAGATCGAGGTCACCCCGGCGGGGAAGGAGTGCAAGCGCCTGTCGCTGCTCTCCGGCGGTGAGAAGTCGATGACCGCGCTGGCCTTCCTGTTTGCCGTCTTCCTTGCCCGCCCGTGTCCGTTCTACATCCTCGACGAGGTCGAGGCGGCGCTCGACGACCTCAACATCGACCGCTTCCTCGCGCTGCTGCGCCAGTACTCCTCGCGCGCTCAGTTCATCGTCGTCACCCACCAGAAGCGGACGATGGAGGCGGCCGACTCGCTCTACGGCGTGTCGATGGGCGCCGACGGGATCTCGAAGGTGATCTCGCGACGGCTTCCCGCGGTCGCCGCCGAGGCCGCCTAAGATCGCACCGCTGATAACGTCGCCGCCGTCATGGCGCGCGACTGGCGAGACCTGTTCATTCTGAACGGCGCTGAGGGCGCGGCGCCCGCGTCGGAGGAGCCGCCGGACCGACGCATGGGCCGTTTCCGCCGGCTGCGCGAGAGCCTGCGCAAGACGCGTCAGGCCCTCCAGACCGAGATCCAGGCGACCCTGTTCGCGGATCTCAGCGACGAGACCTGGGAGCGGCTCGAGGAGGCGCTCATCTACGCCGACGTCGGCGCGCAGACGACGGCGAAGGTCGTGTCCCAGCTGGAGCAGGAGGCCGCCGAGGAGAAGCTCTCCGGCGGCCAGGAGCTGTCGGATCGGCTCGTGGAGCTGCTGACCGAGATCGCCCGGACCGGCGACGACACGATCGACCTGCGGCCCGAGCCGACCGTGATCCTCGTCGCTGGGGTCAACGGCACCGGCAAGACGACGACGCTCGGCAAGCTCGCCTGGCATCTGAGCAAGGAGCTGCATCGCAACGTCCTCCTGGCCGCCGGCGACACGTTCCGCGCCGCCGCGGTCGAGCAGCTGGAGCTATGGGCGCAGCGAGCCGAGGTCGGCTTCGTCAAGGGCGGTCTCGGCGCCGACTCGGCCTCGGTCGCGTTCGACGCGATCGACATCGCTCGGCGCGACGGCGCCGACGTCGTTCTCATCGACACCGCGGGTCGCCTCCACACCCAGGACAACCTGATGGCCGAACTGGCCAAGGTCCGCCGGGTGATCGCCAAGCAGATCCCCGAGGCGCCGCACGAGACCCTGCTGACGGTCGATGCCACCACGGGCCAGAACGGCCTGCGCCAGGCGAAGTCGTTCTCGGAGGCGATCGACGTCTCCGGCCTGGTGCTGACCAAGCTGGACGGCACCGCCAAGGGGGGAATCGCGCTGGCGATCGCCCAGGAGCTCGGGATCCCGGTGAAGCTGATCGGAGTCGGCGAGCAGCTCGAGGATCTGCGGCCCTTCGACGCCGCCGAATTCGCCCGGGCTCTGGTGTCATAGCCCACGTGTCCTGACTCAGAAATTCCCATCAGCCACGCCCAGCCGTCGCGCATCCTGCATCCGAATTCCCGGTTCAGAACACTAGACTCGTAGGCGTGTTCGACTCCCTCGCCGAGAAGCTCCAGGCGACCCTGGCCGACGTTCGCGGCCATGGCACGCTGACCGAAGACGACGTCAACGGCGCCATGCGCGAGATCCGCCTCGCGCTGCTCGAGGCCGACGTGAACTTCAAGGTCGTCAAGAGCTTCACCAGCACGGTCAAGGAGCGGGCGCTGGGCGCGGGCGTGATCGGCCAGCTCAACCCCGGCCAGCAGGTGGTCAAGATCGTCTCCGACGAGCTCACCGAGCTGATGGGCGGCGCGGCGCGCGACCTGTCGTTCTCGCCGCGTCCCCCGACGATCGTCCTCATGGCCGGGCTGCAGGGCTCGGGGAAGACGACGGCCACGGCGAAGCTGGCGCGCTACCTGCGCGAGCAACACACCTCCTCGGTGGCGGTGGCGGCGTGCGACGTCTACCGGCCGGCGGCGGTGGAGCAGCTGATCAAGGTCGGCCAGCAGGCCGGGGCCGACGTGTACGAGCAGGGAACCGACTCAGAGCCGGTGCAGATCGCCACATGGGCCGCCGACCGGGCGCGCGCCGAGGGCAAGGACGTGCTGATCATCGACACCAGCGGGCGGCTCCACGTCGACACCGAGCTGATGAACGAGCTGGCCGAGATCAAGAAGGCGGTCAAGCCCCACGACATCCTGCTCGTCGTCGATGCGATGACCGGCCAGGACGCGGTCAACGTCGCCGAGCAGTTCGCCGCGGTCGTCGACTTCGACGGCGTCGTCATGACCAAGCTCGACGGAGACGCCCGCGGCGGCGCGGCGCTGTCGGTCAAGGCGATCACCGGCAAGCCGATCCTGTTCGCATCCACCGGCGAGAAGCTTGATCAGTTCGAGCGCTTCCATCCCGACCGGATGGCGCAGCGGATCCTCGGCATGGGCGATGTGATGACCCTGATCGAGAAGGCGCAGGGCAGCTACGACGAGCAGCAGGCGGCCGAGCTGGAGCGCAAGCTGCGCAAGCAGGAGTTCGACCTCGACGACTTCCTGGAGCAGATGCGCCAGGTTCGCCGGCTCGGCCCGCTGCAGTCGCTGCTGGGGATGATCCCGGGGATCGGTAAGGAGCTGCGCGGAGTCAAGCTCGACGAGCGCGAGTTCGACCGGCTCCAGGCGATCATCCTCTCGATGACGCCCCAGGAGCGCCGTCATCCCGAGCTGATCAAGGGCTCCCAACGCCTGCGGATCGCCCGCGGGTCGGGCACCAGCGTCCAGGCCGTCAAGCAGCTGATCAAGCAGTTCGACCAGATGCGCAAGGTCATGCGCCAGGTCTCCCAGGGCCGAATGCCCGACCTCGGCGCGATGATCCGTCAGGCACGCTAACCTCATCGCTCGCACATGGCAGTCAGACTTCGTCTAACACGTATCGGGGGACGCAAGAACCCCATTTGGCGCGTTGTCGTCGCCGACCAGCGTTCCAAGCGCGATGGCCGCGTGATCGAGACGGTGGGGCACTACAACGCCCAGACCGAGCCGTCGACGATCGTGCTCAACGAAGAGCGCATTCGTGACTGGCTCGCCCGGGGGGCGCAGCCGAGCGAGACCGTTCGCAAGCTGCTGCGCACCCAGGGCATCAGCTGATCCTGAGCTCGTGAGGGATCTGCTCGAGTACCTGGCGAGGGGACTCGTCGAGCATCCCGACGCGGTGCGGGTCACCGAGGTCCAGGAAGACGACGGTACCCTCGTGCTGGAGTTGTCGGTCGATGAGAACGACTACGGCAGCGTGATCGGCCGGGGTGGGCGCACCGCGTCGGCGCTGCGCGCCGTGATCAAGGCCGCGGCCGTCAACGAGCGGCGGCGGGTGTTCGTCGACATCGTCGACGCGTGACCGGTTGGGCGGCGGGCGCCGCGGCGACCCGGCGTGTCGGGCGCGACGGAGTGTGAGCGCAGCCGATCACTGGCTCCGCGCCGGGATCGTCGGACGGCCGCACGGCCTCGACGGGAGCTTTCATGTCATGCAGCCGGTCGCGGGGCTGCTTGAGCTCGGCACCGTGGTGCGGGTCGAGGCGATTGGGCGCGAGATCGTCCGGCTCGCGGGACACGAGCGGCGAATGATCGTTCGACTCGACGGGTGCGAGGACCGCGAGGCCGCGCAGCGCCTGCGCGGCTCGGAGATCCTCGTCGCGCGCGCGGCCGCTCCGGTGCTCCAGGAGGACGAGTGGTGGGCCGCCGACCTCGAAGGTTGTGCCGTACGCGACGGCGACCGCGCGGTCGGAGTGGTGACGCGCCTGCTCGGGCTGCCCTCGTGCGAGGTGCTCGAGGTCACGCGGACAGACGACTCCACCCGCCCCGAGCTGCTCGTCCCGCTGGTCCGCGACGCGGTCCGTGAGGTGGATGTGGAGCGGCGGGTGATCGATGTCGATCTCCGGTTCCTCGGCGAAGCCGGCTGATGCGGATCGACGTCTTCACCCTGTTCCCGGAGGCGTTTGCGTGGTTCGCCGCCCAACGGCACGTAGCCAACGCCCTCGCCGCCGGCCACGAGCTGCACCGCGTCAACTATCGTGATCACACTCCCTTGAGCGGGCGGCAGGTCGACGACACCCCGTTCGGCGGCGGCGCCGGAATGGTCCTGCGCGTCGACGTGGTCGAGGCGTCGCTCCGCGCCCGTTACGGGATCGACCCGGTGCACCTGGCCGCGCAGCGCCGCGTCATCGCGCTTGATCCCGCCGGCCGCCTGCTGGACGACGCGCTCGTCGACGAGCTGGCGGCAGAGCCGGCGCTGACCCTGCTGTCGGGGCGCTATGAGGGCTTCGACGAGCGGATCGTCGAGCACTTCGCCTCCGACCGCGTGTCGATCGGCCGCTACGTGCTCGCCGGCGGAGAGCTCGCGGCGATGGTGGTCTGCGATGCCGTTCTCCGCAAGCTTCCCGGGTCGCTCGGCGACGAGCGCTCGGCGCTGGAGGAGTCCTTCAGTGCCCCCCTGGAGGGCGGACCCGAGTACCCGCACTACACGCGTCCCGCCGATTACCGGGGCTGGCGGGTCCCCGAGGTGCTTCTCTCCGGTCACCACGCCCGGATCGCCGAGTGGCGGCTGGCCCAGAGCCGCGCCCGGGCGCAGCGGCCCGACGCGCCGAGATCACCAAAGCCATAGGCGGCCTCCCCGGGTGGCCCCGTTCGCAACGACGAGCAAAATCCCTGAGCCGACGGCCAACATCGTGTCGACGACGACCCGCTACCATAGGCCGCCGCATGGGCTCCCGCCGCTCTGCGCGTGCGTCCGGCCCGGCCGCAGGCCGCGCAGAGGCGACAGCCGTGCGATCTGCGGGCGCCCCTTCAGTCCTATGAGCACAGTCATCGAAAGCCTCGAGCGTTCTCAGCTCCGCCGCGTCCCGGCGTTCGACGCCGGGGATCGCCTACGCGTGCACTTCCAGGTGATCGAGGGTACGCGCCGGCGCACCCAGGTGTTCGAGGGCGTCGTGATCAAGCGCCAGGGTCATGGAGCGCGCGAGACGTTCACCGTGCGCAAGCAGTCGTTCGGGGTCGGCGTGGAGCGGACGTTCCCGCTGCATTCGCCGAAGATCGAGCGGATCGAGGTCGCCGCCCGCGGCGATGTCCGCCGCGCCAAGCTCTACTACCTGCGCGGCCGGATCGGAAAGCGGGCCCGCGTTCGGGAGCGTCGCTCGGCCCGGCCCGAGGTTGCGGTGCAGCGCGAGTTGCTCTACGGCCCGATGGACGATGGCGCCGCGGTCACCGAACCGGTCGACGCCGAGGGCGTGACCGCCGCCGACACCGTCAGCGAGGCTGCCGCCCCCGAGACTCAGGCCGACGGTGAGTCCGCTGCCGCGGAGACCATCGCCGGCGCCGCGGCTCCCGAGTCCCCGGCTGCGCCTGAGCCCACCGCTGCAGTCACCGGCGGGGGCGAGGAAGAGCCGGCCGCGGACGACGAGTAGGTGTGACAAAGACGCCGAAGCCGCTGGTGCGCTCGGCGGCGGAGCTGGTCGTGATCGTCGTGATCGCCCTCGGGCTGGCGCTCGCCATCCAGGCCTTCGTCGTCAAACCCTACGAGATCCCGAGCGGGTCCATGCTGCCCACGCTGCGCATCAACCAGCGGATCCTCGTCGACCGGGTGGGCACGCATTTCATGAGCCCTCATGTCGGCGACATCTACGTCTTTCATCCGCCCGCCAGCGAGACGTGTGCGGATCCCCGGGAAGGCGAGAACGCGCTCGGGGACTTCAATCACGCGGCCTGCGACGTTGCGCAGACGCGCGAGTCCTCGCAGACCTATGTCAAGCGTGTCGTCGGGCTGCCCGGTGATCGGCTCTGGATCGACAATGGGCGCGTGATCCGCAACGGCGTCCCCGAGAGCGACTCGTCCACGATTCCGTGTGACGGCGGTGGAGAATGCAACTTCCACCAGCCGATCACCGTTCCGAAGGGCGACTACTACATGATGGGTGACAACCGTCCCGATTCCCTCGACAGCCGATTCTGGGGACCCGTTCCCAGAGCCTGGTTGATCGGCGAGGCGTTTCTCACCTATTGGCCCCCCGACCGCGTCGGCATCCTCTAGTGGGCCCCACCGAAACATTGCACCCGAAATGGCGGGCCCGGATGGCCGTCATGCTGTGTCCTCGGAGCCTCGCGCAGCGCTGCTGCGCGTCGGCTCCTGCGTCCTTGCCTGACGACCCCCGGACCTCGCCCTTTCAGGCGCAATGTTCCGGCGGGACCCACTAGCCGTCTGTCGGCATGGCGATGTCAGGTCGCAGGACGGTGTCTGGTCGCAACCGCCGGTCGGTGTCGGATCCGAAGCGAAAGCGCAAGTCGCCCCTGAGCTCGGTGTTCGAGCTGGTCGTCACGGTCGCGATCGCGGTCGGCCTCGCCATCCTGATCCAGGCGTTCATCGTCAAGCCGTACCGGATCCCGAGCCCGTCGATGGTGCCGACGCTGATTCCCGGCCAGCGGGTGCTGACCAATCGGCTCAGCACTCACCCGAGCATCGGCGACGTCGTCGTGTTCCATCCCCCGCACGGCGCGGACTTCGCCAGCCCGGTGTGCGGCAACTCGGCCCAGGGGACCGGGCACACACAGGCGTGCGATCAGCCGACGGCGACGGAATCCAACCAGACGTTCATCAAGCGGGTGGTCGCCGTCGGGGGCGACCGAATCTCGATCGCCGACGGCCACGTCATCCGCAACGGGGTGCGTGAGAAGGACAGTTACGCCCGCCCGTGCGGCACCGACAGTTCGTGCAATTTCCGGCGGCCGATCACGGTTCCGCCCGGCGACTACTTCATGATGGGTGACAACCGTGGTCTCTCCGACGACAGCCGTTTCTGGGGACCCGTCCCCGACAAATGGATCATCGGGGTCGCCTTCTTCACCTACTGGCCCCCCGACCGGATCGGCACGCTCTAGCGGTTTGACGACCACGAGCCCGGCCCGCCGCCGCCCGCCCCGTCCCGGCCGTCGCCTGCTCGGCTTTGACCGCGGCCTCGGGGTCCGGTTCGTCGCCGGCGCCGACGAGGCCGGCCGCGGTTGCCTGGCCGGACCGCTGGTCGCTGCGGCCGTGCTGCTCGACCTCGACCGGCTGGGGCCTGCGCAAGCCCGCGCCCTGGGCGCCCTCAATGACTCCAAGCAGCACACGCCGGACGGCCGAGCCGCCCTGTATCCGGTCATCCTCGGCATCGCCGCTCGCGCTTGCATCGTGACGCGGTGCGCGCCGGGCATCGACGCCCGCGGCCTGCACAAGACGAACCTGGCGGCGCTGCGCGACGCGCTGGCGCAGGTTGCCTGCGATGGCTGCATCTGCCTCAGCGATGGCTTTCCGGTCTCCGGCCTCGGATACGACCAGCGGGCGGTGATCGGCGGCGACGCCAAGAGCGCGGCGATCGCGGCCGCGTCGGTCCTTGCCAAGGAGACCCGGGACCGGTACATGCGCCGCGCCGATGCCGCTCATCCCGGCTGGGAGTTTGCCCAGCACGTCGGCTACTCGACCCCGGAGCACCGCGAGGCGATCGAGCGCCTCGGGGTCTCCCCGCTGCATCGCCTGTCGTTCCAGTCGACGGCATACCAGCAACTCGCGCTCGGATAACCCGTTTGCACCAGCCAGAGGCTGGACGCGACCGTCCAGCCGGACCTTCACCCGACCGACTCGCGTCGGCTCGGCGTCGTAGGCGCGGCAGCCGGCGTTCAAGACGGTGGCGATCGGCCGGTGAGCGAAGTCCAGCGCGCGGTCAGAACGCCCCCTCCAAGTGCTCGAGCGAGACGAGCCGCCCGGCGGAGTCGACGGTGACACCGATCGCGTCGAAGCGGATCACCGAGGCATACGGCCGGTCGCGGCGTTCCACGAGCCAGCGGCTCGCCATCCGCCGCACCTGCGCCTGCTTCGCCGGCCTGACCGCCTCGATCGCCCCTCCCGCGCGGCCACCGGCGCGCCGGGTCTTGACTTCGCAGAACGCGAGGATGGCACCGGCGCGCGCGACGATGTCCAGTTCGCCGCGGCGCGTGCGGTAGTTGCGCTCCAGGATCTCGTAGCCGAGGCGGCGGAGATGCTCGGCCGCGAGCTGCTCGCCGACGGGTCCGAGTCGATTTTCGATCGGGTCGCTCATCGCCGCCAACGCTACGCCCGATCATGTGACATGTGGGTGGCCAAGCGTGCCGTTTCGGTGACAAAAGTCCTGGAAAAGTCGAAGATTTGTGACAGTGCGTGACCCACCCGTGACACGATCGCGCGTAGCGTCCCGGTGGTGCTCGCTCGGGTGACCACGTTCGCGATCGACGGTGTCTCGCCGCGTCAGGTGTGGGTCGAGGTCGACATCCGGAGCGGGCTGCCGGCGTTCACGATCGTGGGCCTCGGCGACACCGCCGTCCGGGAGTCGCGCGACCGCATCCGGGCCGCGATCCTCAACTCGTCGTTCAAGTTCCCCGACGGCCGGATCACCGCCAACCTGGCTCCGGCATCGCTGCGCAAGGCCGGCCCCGGCTTCGACGCGGCGCTGGCGCTCGCCCTGCTGGCGGCCAGCGGTCAGGTCCCGAGCTCCGGCCTGGAGACGTGCGCGGTGTTCGGCGAGTTGTCCCTCGGAGGGGAGCTGCGCGACTCGCCGGGCGCGCTCGCCGTGGCCGAAGGCGCCCGCCGAGCCGGCTGTGCCCGGTTGATCGTCCCGGGCTCGCGCGCCCGTGAGGCGGCGCTCGTGGAGGACCTGACGATCGTGGCGGTGTCGAGTCTGCGCGCCGCCGCGGACGTGCTGCACGGCGGTTCGCTCCCGCCGCTCCCCGGGGCGCCGCCGAGCGCGCACCGCCCGCGCACCGCCCCCGACCTCGCCGACATCCGCGGGCATGCCGGTCCGCTCCTCGCCCTCGAGATCGCGGCGGCGGGAGGTCACAATCTGCTCCTGGAGGGGGCTCCGGGCACCGGGAAGACGATGCTCGCGCGGCGCCTGCCGACGATCCTGCCGCCGCTGACGCGGTCGGAGGCGATCGAGGTCACGCGGATCCACAGCGTCGCCGGCGTCCACGCCGACGGCTTGATCTCCGACCGTCCGTTCCGCGCGCCTCACCACACGATCTCGCCGGCCGGTCTCGCCGGAGGCGGCTCGCCGCCTCGTCCGGGCGAGGCGACGCTCGCCCATCACGGCGTCCTGTTCCTCGACGAGCTGTCCGAGTTCCAGCGCGCGAGCCTCGACGCGCTGCGCCAACCGCTGGAAGACGGTGGCGTGACCGTCGTTCGCGGCCAGCGCTCGCTGCGGTTCCCGAGCCGCTTCATGTTGGTGGCCGCCACCAATCCATGCCCGTGCGGCTACGCGGGCGTCGATGATCGCTGTACCTGTGGCGAGGTGGATCTGCGCCGCCACCGGCGTCGGCTCAGCGGGCCGCTGCTCGATCGGATGGACCTGCTCGTCGACGTCCGCCGGCCGGCGAGCGACGAGCTGCGGGCGCCGCCACGGGCCAGCTCGGACGAGGTGCTGGCGCGGGTGGCCGACGCGCGTGAGCGGCAACGGCGGCGGCTCGCCGGCACCGGCGCCGGCGGCAACGGGGAGCTCGACGCCACCCGGGTCGGTGCGCGGATCCGGCTGGACGGGGCGGCCGCGGACGAGCTCACGCGGGCGTACGAATTCGGGATGCTGAGCGCCCGCGGCCGTCACCGGGTCATGCGGGTGGCGCGGACGATCGCCGACCTCGCCGGCCGCGACGGCGTCGCGCGCGACGACGTGCTGCTCGCGCTCAGTCTGCGCCAGCGTTCCGGGACCGCGGTCCCCGCGGTGCCGTGACCGCGCCCCGGGCGTGCGCGGCCTGCCTGCGGCGAAGCTGGCTGCTGGCGCGGCTGTCGGGCCACCTCGATGTCGTGCGCAGCCGGACGCGGGCGCTGCTCGAGCTCGAAGACCGAGACCTGATCGACGCCGTCGCCGTCGCCGCAGGCGCGGCGGGCGAAATCCGCGGCGAGTGGGGGAGGTTTGACTCCCACGCCTACCATGCGGGCTGCGCCACCGCCGGGGTGACTCCGGTCTGCCGCTGCGATCCGGCGTATCCGCGGGCGCTGTCCTCGCTGGCCGCCGGGCCCGCGGTGCTCCATGTCGCCGGTGGGTTCGGTCGCTTCCGCGCGCTGGCCGAGCAGGAGCCGGTCGCGCTCGTCGGCGCGCGCGCGGCGTCCCCGTACGGGCTGGAGTGCGCGCGGTCGCTGGGCCGCGGCCTCGCTTCCGCGGGGGTGACCGTGATCAGCGGGATGGCGCTGGGGATCGATTCGGCCGCCCACGAGGGGGCGCTGCACTCCGGCGGCCCGACGCTCGCCGTGCTGGCGGCGGCGCCGGAGCGCGCATATCCCACCGTTCGCCGCCCCCTGCACCGGCGGATCCTCGCCGCCGGCGCGGTGGTGTCCGAGCTCGGTCCCGGCGTGGCGGTCCGCCGGTGGATGTTCCCCGCCCGCAACCGGATCATCGCCGCGCTGAGCCGGATGACGGTGGTCGTCGCCGCCAGGCGCGGATCGGGCGCGATGATCACCGCCGCAGACGCACTCAGCCTCGGCCGCCTCGTGGGCGCCGTCCCCGGCCCGGTCAGCGCGCCCCTGTCGTGGGGGCCGCACGAGCTGCTGCGCACCGGAGCCCGGCTCGTCGCCGAGCCCGCGGACGTCCTCGTCGCCCTGTTCGGAGCCGACGCGCGCCGGCCGGCGGCGGCACGTCGCCGGTCTGCGGCACCCGGGCTCCAGCCCCTGCTCAACGCCATCGCCGACGGCTACGACCCACCGCAGGCGTTCGCACAGGCGGGGATCGACATCGCCGCCGGTCTCGCGGCGCTGGCCGCGCTCGAGCTGGAGGGATACATCCGGCGCGAACCGGGAGGCCGCTTCACGATCGTCGGTTGAGCACGCGGTTAAGCTCCGCCACTCGATGAGCGCCTCCGGACACGGCACGGATGGGCCGGGCGCAACGCCCCGGCGGGGCGCGGCACGCCAGCGGCCCGGGATCCCTCGCGTGCTCTCGATCGCCGGCTCGGACTCGGGCGGCGGCGCCGGGATCCAGGCCGACCTCAAGGCGTTCGCCGCGTGCGGGGTCCACGGGATGACCGCGATCACCGCGATCACCGCCCAGAACACGCTCGGGGTGACCGCGGTGGAGGCGATCTCGCCCGCGACGATCGTCGCCCAGGTCAGGGCGGTCGCGGAGGACATCGGCGTCGACGCGGTGAAGATCGGGATGCTGGGGACGGTGGAAAGCATCGAAGCGGTGGCCACCGCCCTGGACCAGCTCGATCCGGGGACCCCGGTGGTGCTCGACCCGGTGATGGTGTCCGAGTCCGGGGCCGAGCTCCTCCAGCGATCGGCGCGGCTGGCGCTGATCGACCGCCTATTGCCCCGCGTCACCGTGGTGACACCGAACCTGCTCGAGGCCCGCGCACTCGTGGCCGCGGCCCCGGGGCACCCGGCCGATCCGCCGATCGCCGCCGACACCGCCGGCGGCGACGCCCCCGCGCTCGCCCGCGCGCTGCGCGAGCTCGGCCCGGCGATCGTCGTCGTCACCGGCGGCCATCGCGAGGAGGCCACCGACGTGTTCTTCGACGGATCGCAGCTCGTGGAGCTCGCCGGCGTGCGCCATCCCGGCGGAGCTGCGCACGGCTCGGGCTGCACCCACTCATCGGTTCTGGCGGCCCGCCTGGCGTGGGGCGACTCGCCACTGCAGGCGGCGCGCACCGCCAAGCGGCGGGCGGCGGAGGCGGTGCGCGACGGGCTGACCGACATCGGGACGGGACCCGGTCCGGTGGACGTCCTGGGCGTGACATAATTCTCGCGTGCGCTTCCTGAGGATGAAGCCGGGCCACGGAGAGGTTCTGATCGCGGAAGGTGATGTCGACCTGGCGGAGGACGAGCTTCGCCTCGTGCAGGAGTTCCGCCGACAGCTCGAGTCGGGCCTGTGGGCCGCGGTGCCGGTGACCGACGGGATCGGCCGGCGTCAGGCGCACATGGTCAAGACGTTCGACGACGTCCCTCGCGACGCGGACCGCGTGATCTTCTTCCCGCGCGCGGCCGGCGGCCGGTAGGCGGCCGGCGCCCGGTGCTGCTGGCGCTCGCTGCGACCGCGCTGGTAGCGGTCGCGCTGCTGTCCGAGGAGCTTCTGCCGCGGCTCGAAGAGCTGTGGGAGCGCCACCGGGCGCGCCGGCGCGCCGCGCCGCCGACACCGTATGACCCCGGGCGTGAGCGACGGGCCGAGCAGCGCGCGCGCGCCCTTCTGCGCTCCTGCGTCAACGACGAGGAGTGGTCGATGTACCGGGATCTCGGCTTCATCCGGGTGTGGGGCACCCAGTCCGACGGCCCGGTCGACAGCGACTCCACCGGCGGCGCCGCCTACGCCTACCTGATCTATCCCCACCGCGCGATCGTCGCCTACCTCGCGCAGACGCACCGGCTGCTGAACGAGTACTGCGTCGAGTTTCCCGACGAGACCCGACCCTACGGCAGCGCGCGGCTCCCGGACTCCGACGACGTTCTCGCCAAGTGGATGGCGCTCACCGGCGACGAAGAGCGCCTCATCTCCACCGCCAACATGCATCTCCCCGGCCGCCAGCTCGATCCGACGCGCGTCAAGCGCGACCTGTGGCGGCTCGGCCACTGGGAGCGGGCGCGGATGCGCGACGCAGCCGCGCAGAGCCCCACCGAGAGTCCGCTGGACAGCTCGGGCTGACCAGCCGCGCCACTCCGACGTCGGCTCGCCACCGCCACCGCGAGACGCGCGCCGCGGCGCTACAGTCCGGCCCGCGATGAGCACCGTCTCAGAGCCTGATCTCAAGCACCGCAGTCGAGCCCTGACCGAAGGCCCGTCGCGCGCCGCGGCCCGTGCCTACCTCAAGGGGATCGGCTACGACGACGACGCGCTCGCCAAGCCGTTGATCGCGGTCGCGAACACGTGGATCGAGACGATGCCGTGCAATTTTCACCTGCGCGCCCTCGCCGCCCAGATCAAGCAGGGGATCCGCACCGCCGGGGGCACGCCGATGGAGCTCAACACGATCGCGATCTCCGACGGCATCACGATGGGGACACCGGGGATGCGCGCGTCACTCGTCAGCCGGGAGGTGATCGCCGATTCGATAGAGCTCGTCGTCGACGCGCACATGTTCGACGCGGTGATCGCCGTGAGCGGATGTGACAAGACGATCCCGGGGACAGTCATGGCGCTGTGCCGACTCGACATTCCCAGCGTGATGCTCTACGGCGGCTCGATCCTGCCGGGCAGCTTGCACGGCGAGCGGGTCACGGTCCAGGAGGTGTTCGAGGCGATCGGCGCCCGCTCGGCCGGCCGGATCACCGACGCCGAGCTGACCGAGATCGAGGACGTGGCCTCCCCCGGGGTCGGGGCGTGCGGCGGCCAGTTCACCGCGAACACGATGGCGATGGCGTTCGAGGTGCTCGGGATCTCCCCGTCGGGATTCTCGATGGTCCCCGCGGTCGATCCCCGCAAGGCCGAGGTCGCCGAACTGGCGGGTGAGATGGTCATGAGCATCCTGGCGCGCGATCTGCGTCCGAGCGCGATCATCACCCGCCCCAGCCTGGAGAATGCGATCGCCGCGATCGCCTGCAGCGGCGGCTCCACCAACGGCGTGCTGCACCTGCTCGCGATCGCCAACGAGATGGGAATCGATCTCGACATCGACGACTTCGACGAGATCAGTGACCGCACCCCGCTGCTCTGCGACCTCAAGCCCGGCGGACGCTACGTCGCTCCCGACCTCTATGAGGCGGGCGGTGTCCCGCTTGTGGCCCAGCGCCTCCAGGAGGCCGGGCTGCTTCATTCCGACGCGGTGACGGTGACCGGTGCCACGATCGGCGAGATCGCCGACGCCGCCGTCGAGACTCCGGGTCAGAAGGTGGTGCGGCCGCTCGACGATCCGATCAAGCCCAACGGCGGGCTGGCGATCCTCCACGGCAACCTCGCCCCCGACGGCTGTGTCGTCAAGCTCGCCGGTCACGAGCGCCGTCGCCAGACCGGGCCGGCCCGGGTGTTCGAGGGCGAGGAGGACGCGATGGCGGCCGTCACCGCCGGGACGATCAACGCCGGCGACGTGATCGTGATCCGCAACGAGGGGCCGGCCGGCGGTCCCGGCATGCGCGAGATGCTCGCGGTCACCGCCGCGCTCGTCGGTGAGGGCCTCGGCGAGGACGTCGCGCTGATCACCGACGGTCGGTTCTCCGGCGCCACCCATGGCCTGATGGCCGGCCACGTCGCTCCCGAGTCGATCCGCGGGGGCCCGATCGGCCTCGTTCGCGACGGCGAGCTGATCACCCTCGATGTCGACGCTCGCACCCTGAACGTCGACCTGTCGGAGGCCGAGCTCGGCGCCCGCGCGGCCGCCTACGAGCCACCGCCCCGTCCCGCTGCCGGGGTCGCTCTGACCAAGTACGCGCGCCTGGTCTCGAGCGCGGCGCACGGCGCCGTCTGCCGCTGATTGCGTCCCTCGTGCTGCCGGCGTTCGTCTTCCGGACGCAGGATCGTCCCTGCGTATGGCGAAAATGCACAGGCCGTCTGCAACGTCTGTTGCATAGTCAACCGTTAACAACGAGTTCTTGATCAGGGGACCGGCATCTGTACCATGCCAGCAGTGGCGAACGTCTCGTATCTACGCGC
Source organism: uncultured Solirubrobacteraceae bacterium (assembly GCA_963731395.1). GTDB lineage: Bacteria > Actinomycetota > Thermoleophilia > Solirubrobacterales > Solirubrobacteraceae > Palsa-465. Next base: position 786,812 of record CAVSVH010000016.1, on the reverse strand, counting down.
CGCCGATACTCGAGGGGCTCCGAAGAGTGGCGGCGACGGTCTAAGCACGGCGCGACGCCGGCGTGGGCGCGGCCCGTTCGTGCTGGCCGGCGCGATGGTCGCGGTGGTCGCCGTGGTCGTCGTCGGGGGGATCCTGTTCGCCTCGGCCAAGGCTTCGCTGACGGCTGATTCCAGCGCAATCGCCAAGATCGGCATGCCCCTCGGTGGGGGCACGATCGAGAGCGTGACCGTTCTCGCCGGGCGCAGCGATCAGCCGGTTCCGGTGCAGGTGCGCCACGGCTCGGTCATCCTTCCCACCCGGCAAGTGCCCGTCGGAAGCCGGATGGAGGTGCAGGTCATCGTCAAGCGCCCCGGCTGGATCGCCTGGCTGGCAGGCAAGACGCAGCGGCTCAACCTCACCGTGATCGCGCCCGCGGCGAGCCTGCGCTCGCACTTCATCACGATCTCCCACGGGACGCTGCGGCTGCACTTCAAGCAGCCGATCAGCGCGTACGCGTACGGCCCCACGCCCGGGCACCTCCATCACACCGTGCTGCCGGCTCCGACCGCGACCGTCACGGTGCCGCACAACGGCGCCGCCGGGACGCAGTTCGTCTCGGCGTCCCCACGCGTCTGGGAGAACGCCCACGCATCGGCGGTCAGCTGGTTTCCGCCGGGGAGCTCCGCCGTCGCGGTCGCCAGTCCGGCTCCCGGAACGAAGATCACCCCCAGCACGCCGATCACGCTGACCTTCTCCCGGCCGGTCAGCGGCGTCCTGCGCTCTCATCTGCCGCCGGTCTCCCCGAACACGCCGGGCGCCTGGCACACGCTCAACAGCCACACGATCCAGTTCCGCCCGCGCGACTACGGCTACGGGCTCGGGGCCAAGGTCCAGATCCCGCTCCCCAACGGCGTCCGGTTGTCGAACGCGGCGCCGGGTGGTTCCGCCAACAGCGCCACCTGGACGGTGCCGCCGGGATCCACGACCCGGCTCCAGCAGCTGCTGTCGGTGCTCGGTTACCTGCCGTTGAAGTTCGACTACGCCCATTCGACCGGGGTTGTCCGGACGCCCGCGGCCCAGGAGGCGGCGGCCGTCAAGCCGCCGGCCGGCAGGTTCGTGTTGCGCTGGTCGAACATCCCGTCGTGGTTTGCCTCGGAGTGGGCGCCCGGGAGCTACGGCGAGCTGACCAAGGGCGCCGTGATGGCGTTTGAGAACACCATGGGCATGACTGCGGACGGCGTCGACGGGCCGACGGTGTGGACCGCGCTGATCAACGCGGTCATCCGCGGGCACCGCAACACCTTCGGCTACACGCTCGCGGACGTCAGCGAGGGATCGCCCGAGTCGGTGTCGGTGTGGCACAACGGGAAGGTGGTGGCCACCTCCGCGGTCAACACCGGCGGCCCGGCGACCCCCACCGCCCAGGGGACGTTCGCGGTGTTTGAGCATGCTCCGTCGGTGACGATGAGCGGCACCAACCCGGATGGCAGCACGTACTCCGACCCGGGCATCCCCGACGTCAGCTACTTCAACGGCGGTGACGCCCTCCACGGTTACATCCGGGCGTCCTACGGGTTCCCCCAGAGCGACGGCTGCGTCGAGATGCCCTACGCCAACGCCGCGCAGGTCTACCCCTACACGCCGATCGGGACCATCGTCCACGTCACCTGAGGGCCCTGAGCCGGCCTCGCCGGTTCACAGGTCTGTCCGCGCGGACGGCGAATAGCCGGGTGCGTCGATGACGATTCCCGTCACAGCCACCACTGAGTCAGCAGCCGATCCTGAGGTGGCGGCGGACTGGCAGGCGGCGCTAGACGCCTTCGCCGCCGACCTGCGCCGCCGCGCTGTCGCCGACAAGACGCGCCGGGCGTATGCGATCGACTCGCTGCAGTTCGCCCGCTGGGCGAGCGCCCGGCGGGCGGCGCCGGCCGAGATCGACGTGCGTGCCCTGCGTCGCTACGTCGCCGGCCTGACCGAGGGGGGCCACGCCCCCACGACGGTGGCGCGCAAGCTGGCGGCGCTGCGCGGCCTGTTCAACAACCAGGTCCAGATCGGTGCGCGAACCGAGAACCCCGCCGACCTGCTGAGCTCGCCGAAGCGCTCGCAGACGCTGCCCCGCGTGCTGAAGGCGTCCGAGGTGGCGGCGCTGCTCGACCACATTCCGGCCACGACCCCGCTGGCGCTGCGCGATCGCGCCCTGTTCGAGCTGGCGTACGCCTCCGGGCTGCGCGCCGAGGAGCTCATCACCCTCGACGCCGATTCGGTCGATTTCGACGTCGAGACGGTCAGGGTGGAGGGCAAAGGCGGGCGGACCCGGCTCGTTCCTGTCGGTGAGCACGCCCTGCGCGCCCTCGATCGGTATCTCGCTCGCGGGCGCCCGGTGCTCGCCGTCGAGCGCATGCCGGGCGGCCAGGCGCTGTTTCTGTCCAAGTCCGGGCGCCGGCTGAGCACGTCGGACGTGCGCCGGCGTCTGCGGACGTGGGCCCGGCTCGCAGCCCGCCACGCGCCGGCGCTGGCGGACGCGCACCCGCACGCCCTGCGTCACTCCTTCGCCACGCATCTGCTCGAGGGCGGCGCCGATCTGCGAGCCATCCAGGAACTGCTCGGCCACGCGAGCATCTCCACGACTCAGGTTTACACTCGGGTGGAGTCGGCGCGCCTCCGCCAGGCCTATGCCAGTTCGCACCCGCGGGCGTGATACCGAGGAGTGGAGGGTCCCAAACTGGAAACCAACGTCAAGGCGATCGAGCTCCAGGATCTCTGGAAGCGCTACAAGACATCCGGCGACGATCGCGCCCGGGAGCGCCTCGTCGTCGCCTATTCCCCGCTCGTCAAATACGTCGCGGGACGGATGGGATCGGGGCTTCCCGCGCATGTCGAGGAATCCGATCTCATCTCCTACGGCCTCGGCGGCCTGATCTCCGCGATCGACCGCTTCGATCTGTCGCGGGAGATCAAGTTCGAGACTTACGCGATCACCCGGATCCGCGGGGCAGTGATCGACGAGCTGCGAACGCTCGACTGGGTACCGCGCTCGGTGCGCGCGCGCGCTCGCGAGTTCGAGCGCGTCAACATGAAGCTGGAGGCCCGCTTCCAGCGCGCCCCGACCGACGAGGAGATGGCTGACGAGCTCGACATCTCCGTCGACGAGCTCCAGGAGACGCTGCTGCGGATCTCCAACTCGACGATCGTCGCTCTCGACGAGATGTGGAACGTGTCCGATGGCGGCGGCGATCAGATCTCGCTGCTCGACACGCTGCCCGATCGCCGGGCCCCCGACCCCGAGCGGCTCGTCGACGAATCCGAGCTGCGTGAGCGGATCGCCACCGCGATCTCGGCGCTGCCCGAGCGGGAGAAGCTCGTGGTCGCGCTCTACTACTACGAGAACCTGACCCTGCGGGAGATCGGCGAGGTCCTCGGGGTGACCGAGTCCCGCGTCTCCCAGCTGCACACCAAGGCGGTGCTGCGGCTGCGCTCCAAGCTCGCCGACGAGCTGGATTGAGGCCCAGTGGGTCCCGCCGGAGCATCCCGCCATTTCGGGTGCAATGTTTCGGTGAGGCCCACGAGCCGGGCGTTTCGGTGCAAGCCGTGTCGTCCGCCGAGGCGCTTGCACCACAACGCCCGGCCCCCGGGACCGGTGGGACACCCGTGCCCAACTGCGGCTGTGCTTGCACCGAGACGCCCGCTCCGGGCCCCGCCCGCAGGCGAACCGCGATGCCCGCGTGTCGCGGATCGCCCAAGGACGGCCGCGGGGATCCGTTCCGCGTCTTGACCATAGGCGCCGACGCTCGGCGCATGCGCCAACCCGAACTTCGCTCAGGGTCCGTTGGACAATTAATTCACGGTTCCGCCGGCGTCCGGACGCGCCTGGCGCCTCGCCGGATCCCGCAACTCATCTCCCGACGGACCCTAAGCGGTAAGGTCGGTTTTTGCCTTCCGAGTGAGAGGAGACCAGCGATGCACAAGGCCGCGGATCGGATCCGCAACGTGGCCCTCGTCGGCCACCGCGGCAGTGGAAAGACCTCGTTGCACGAGGCCCTGCTGTTCGAGGCGGGGGTCATCAATCGCCTCGGCAGCGTCACCGACGGCACGACGGTCTCGGACACCGATCCGGACGAGAAGGCCCGGCAGATGTCGATCTCGCTCGCCCTGAACTCGTTTGAGTGGCAGGAGCGCAAGGTGAATCTGCTCGACACCCCCGGCGACTCGAGCTTCATCGCCGACGCGCTTGGTGCGCTGCGCGTCTGCGAGTCGGCGGTGTTTGTCGTCAACGCGGTGATGGGCGTGGAGGTCCACACCACGCGCCTGTGGCAGCGCGCCGCTGAGCTGGACCTCGCGCGGCTCGTGTTCGTCAACATGCTCGATCGCGAGCGGGCCGACTTCTTCCGCACGCTCGAGTCGTGCAAGGCGGCGTTCGGCAGCCATGTCGTCGCCACCGAGATTCCGATCGGCGCCGAGCACGAGGTCTCCGGGCTGATCGATCTCGTCGACATGAAGGCGTATGAGTACGACGGCGCGGTTCGCGGCGGCTGCCGCGAGATCCCGATCCCCGACGCCCTCCAGGCCCAGGCGGAGGAGTATCGCGAACGCCTCATGGACGAGGTGTCGGAGACCTCCGACGCGCTGATGGAGCGTTACCTCGACGGCGACGAGATCTCCCACGACGAGATCGTCACCGCGCTCAAGGAGGGCACCAACCACGGGTCACTGCACCCGGTCACCTGTGGCGTGGTCACCCGCAACCTCGGCACCAACCGGCTGCTCGACGCGATCGTCGAGGACCTCCCGTCGCCGGTCAAGCACGGCGGCCTTCAGGTCGGCGACGTGACGCTCGAGCCGATCGAGGACGCGGAGCTGTTCGCCTACGTGTTCAAGACCCGTGCGGACCCGTTCGCCGGGCGGATCAACCTGTTCCGGGTCTACCAGGGCGTGATGTCACAGGATTCGCAGGTCCTCAACACCCGCACCCACAACAAGGAGCGGATCGGCCAGCTCGTCACCTTCGACGCCAGGAACACGGCCCCCGCCCACCCCCACACCGACGAGTTCGGCCCGGGGGACATCGGCGCCGTCGCCAAGCTCAAGGAGACCCGCGCCGGCGACTGGCTGGCCGCCCGCGACGAGCCGATCACGATGCCGTCGATCAAGTTGCCCGCTCCGGTGATGGCGTTCTCGATCGAGCCCAAGGCCAAGGGCGACGAGGACAAGGTGTTCACGGCGCTGCGCCGCCTCCAGGAGGAGGACCCGACGATCGACCTGCACCGCGATCCCCAGACGAGCGAGCAGATCGTCGCCGGCCTGTCTCAGGTCCACGTCGAGGTCATCGTCGCGCGTCTGCACTCGCGATTCGGGGCAGACGTCACCCTCAAGCCGCCGCGGGTCCCCTACCAGGAGACGATCCGGGGCTCGGCCCGGGCCCACGGGCGCCACAAGAAGCAGACCGGCGGACGGGGTCAGTTCGGCGACTGCCACATTGAGATCGAGCCGCTCAACGATCCCAACCACGCCACGGGCTTCGAGTTCGTCAACGCGATCAAGGGCGGGGTGATCCCGACCGGATTCATCCCGGCGGTGGAGAAGGGCGTTCAGGAGGCGATGGAGGAGGGCACGGTCGCCGGCTACCCGGTCAAAGACGTCCGTGTCCGCCTCTACGACGGCTCGTACCACACCGTCGACTCGTCGGAGATGGCGTTCAAGGTGGCCGGGTCGCAGGCGATGAAGCAGGCGCTCGAGCAGGCCGCGCCGGTGCTTCTGGAACCGATCATGCTGGTCAGCGTCAACGCGCCCGAGGCCGCCGTCGGGGACGTGATCGGCGACCTCAACTCGCGGCGGGGCCGGCCGCTCGGAATGGAGCCGGTCGGCGCCGGGATGACCGAGATCAAGGCGGAGGTCCCGATGTCCGAGATGCTCTCCTACGCCCCCGACCTGCGGTCGATCACCGGCGGCCAGGGCGAGTTCGCGATGGAGTTCGAGCGCTACGAGGAGATGCCGGGACATCTCGCCGCCAAGGTCGTCGACAACGCCCGCGCCGAGCGCGAAGCGGTGAAGGCATGATCCCGGCGACCGCGCACGCCGGCGTCCCCGCGGTCCGTAGTAGGCTCAGATAGCCGTGAATACCAGGGCGATTCGCACATCGACGACCGAGGCTGCCTGCGATATCTGCGGCCGGACGCTGCTGCGCGGCGAGCGAGCCGAGATCTACCTGAGCGGCGGCGCGCGCCGCTCGGTGTGCGAGCTGTGCACCTCTCGGGCCCTGCATGGGGGCTGGGTCCGGGAGGGCGACGTCCCGGAGTACGACGAGTCGAGCTCGCGCAACGAGCGGCGAACGCTGCTGTGGCGGCGGCGCAACCGCCGCGACCGGGGTGAGCGCGATCCGGCGCGCGACCGGGACGGCCCCGGTGACGAGCCCGACGCGGGACCGGACCTCGAGGACGAGCCGACCGCGCTGCCGGCACCGCGGCCCCGACCGGACTCACGGGAGCGGCCGAGGTCGCCGGCGTGGCCAGATCCGGTCGCCCGCGCCGCCGGACGGTTCGGGCTGGCCGGACGCGAGCCGCGGCACGTGCGCGCCGTGCCCACGAGCATCGAGCACAAGATCTCCTCCGCGGTGTCGCTGTTCAACGACTCCGAGCACCCGCGCACGGTCGCCGGCATCGGCCGGTCGCTGGGGATTCCCGACGTGTCGGTGCATCCCGCGGATGCGAACGCGACCGTCGTCAACCTGATCGTCGCGTGGGAGCTGTGCTGGTATCGCTACGAGGTCGACCTGTCCGACGAGTTCCCGACGGTGCGGGTGTCGGCCCAGGGGTATGAGCTGACCGAGCTGAGCGAGATCGAGCTGCGCAGCAACGCGGAGGCCGACGAGCGAGGTCGTCTCGACCTCGGCGTCTGACCCCCCGGGGTGGCGGCGGCGATCAGTAGACGGACGGACGATGGTCGGCCATCGGAGCTGCGGGGTAGCATCGCCCGAATGATCTACTGCGTGGTCCCGGAAGCGCTCGGCGGTGACCTGCTCGCCAAGCTGACGCGCTATTACGCCGACGATCCGAACGTCACCGTGATCGTCGACCGCCGCAAGGGCTCGCGGCGCGAAGCGGCCTCCGGCGGTGGCAAGCGGGAGCTCCGCGACCGCCGCCGTCCCCGCGTCCCCGGCGAGCTCCCGCAGCTCGCGAGCGATTGAGCGCCGGCGACCCGCCCGCGGCGACGCGGCTCGTGATCCATGTCGACGGCGGCGCCCGCGGCAATCCCGGCCCGGCGGCGATCGGCGTTGTCGTCTCCGCGCCGGATGGGGGGGTCCTCGACGAGCTGGCCGAGCCGATCGGCGTCGCCACCAACAACGTCGCCGAGTACCGGGCGCTGCTGCGCGGCCTCGAGCGCGCGGCGGCCCTCGGCGCCCGCGAGGTGGAGCTCGTCAACGACTCCGAGCTCGTCGCCCGCCAGATCACCGGCGCCTACAAGGTCAAGCATCCGGCGATGAAGCCGCTTCACGCGCAGGCGATGTCGGCGCTGAGAGGGTTCGATGCCTGGACGATCCGCAGCGTCCCGCGGGCGCAGAACGCTCGCGCCGATACGCTCGTCAACCACGCCCTCGACGGGGGCTGAGCCGGTCGAAGTCGCCTGGCCGGCGGCTTGTCCTGGTGGTCTGAGAGGTTGCGATCAGATGAAGGCCCGGCGAAGCGGGGCCCCGCGGCGACGGGTCGATAGTCTTGTCACCGTGACTGACTCCCTTATCGAGCTCAGCGCGCGACTGCATCAGACGGCGGAGCTGCTGCGGGCGGGTGACCTGGAGCCGGAGGCCACGTTGGCGCTGATCGAGGAGTGCGCGAGGCTGGCGTCGGAGGCCAGCGCGCAGGTCGATCAGCGGACCCGCGCCGCGCTCGAACCGCTGCCCGACCTCCCCGGTCAGCTTCCGCTCCCGGCGGCCTAGGCAGCCGGTGCATTAATTGCCCGCCGCGTCGACGTTCCGCCCGGCCTATCCGGACCACCTGCGCGCCGACGTCGAGGGGTACCTGCAGACGATCCGGTTCTCCACCGAGTTCGCCACCTCGGGGCTCGAGGAGGCGATGCGCTACTCGTTGCTCGCCGGGGGCAAGCGCATCCGGCCGGTGCTCGCCCTCGCCACCGCCGACGCGCTCGGCCGCGACCGCAGCGAGTTCCTGGCGCTCGCCGGGGCGATCGAGCTGATCCACACCTACTCGCTGATCCACGACGACCTGCCGGCGATGGACGACGACGATCTGCGCCGCGGCCGGCTGACCTGCCACAAGGTGTTCGGCGACGACGTGGCGATCCTCGCCGGCGACGGACTCTACGCCGAGGCGTTCCGGCTGCTGCTCACCGAGCAGGAAGGGGAGCCGCGCCACGTCCTGGCCGCCGCGGCGGAACTCGCCGCCGCGACCGGCGTTCAGGGGATGGTCGGCGGCCAGTATCTCGATGTCGCCGGCACCGCGCCGGAGGGGCCGATCGGGCTGCGGCGGCTGCATGAGCTCAAGACCGGCTGCCTGATCGCCGCCAGCATCGACTGCGTGCTCCTCCTGGACGGCACGGCCAAACCTGCCACACTCTCATCGTTCCGCGCCTTTGCCAGCGAGTTGGGCGTGCTGTTCCAGATCGTCGACGACATCCTCGACGTGACCGGGTCGGTCCAGACACTCGGCAAGCAGCAGGGCTCAGATCAGCGGCTGGGAAAGCGCACGTACGTGACCGAGTTCGGTCTTGACGGCGCGCGCCGGCTGGCCGACGAGTCGCGCGAGCGAGCTCTCAAGGCGCTCGCCGTGGCGGCACCGCATCAGGCCTCCGAGCTCGAGCGGATCACGGACTTCATCGCAACCCGGAGTTATTAGTTGATGTCAGAAATCTTGCAGCGGATTCATCGCCCCCAGGACCTGCACGGGCTGACCGACGAGGAGCTGGCGCAGGTCGCCCAGGAGGTGCGCGAATGCATCATCGACACAGTGGGGGAGATCGGCGGCCATTTCGGAGCCAACCTCGGATCGTGTGAGATCGCCGTCGCGCTGCACTCGCTGCTTGACTCGCCGCGCGACAAGATCCTGTGGGACGTCGGCCACCAGGCCTACCCGCACAAGATCCTGACCGGTCGCCGCGACCAGCTGGCGACGATCCGCCAGTATCACGGCCTGGCGCCGTTCTGCTCGATCGGCGAGTCCGTGCACGACATCATGGGCGCCGGACACGCTTCCACCGCGATCGGCTATGCGGTCGGGATCAAGGAGGCGATGCGCCGCGGCCGCGGCGAGGATGGCCATGTCGTCGCCGTCGCCGGAGACGGCGCGCTCACCGGCGGCGTCGCCTTCGAGGCGGTCCATCAGGCCGGGGGAGAGAGCACCCCGATCGTCGTCGTGCTCAACGACAACGGGATGTCGATCGCCCCCAATGTCGGGGCGATGAGCCGGTACTTCAACCGCGTCCGCCTCAATCCGAAGCTGTGGCACGCCCGCGAGGAGGTGGAGGGCGGCCTGACGAAGCTTCCCGTCGGGATCGGCAACGCGTTCGAGCGCATCGGCCCTCATTTCAAGGAGTCGCTCAAGGCGTTCTGGGCGCCGGGACTGTGGTGGGAGGAGCTGGACTGGGCCTACATGGGCGTCATCGACGGCCACGATGTCCGCGAGCTGCGCCGGGCGCTGCGCGAGGCTCTGGCCGCCCAGCGACCGGTGGTCGTGCACTGCGCGACCGTCAAGGGCAAGGGGTTTGCTCCCGCCGAGGAGGGCGGCCTCGAGGGAATGGAGAAGTGGCACGCCGCCAAGCCCAAGTCGATCGCCAACGGCGCCCCGGCGCGCGCCGCCGTCAAGGCCAAGAACGCCAAGCCGGCCCCGCCGGCGTACACGCAGGTATTCGGGGAGGCGCTGGTGGCGGAATGCCGGCGGGATGAGCGGGTCATCGGGATCACGGCGGCGATGAACTCCGGAACCGGGCTGAACATCCTCCAGCGCGAGCTCCCCGACCGCTACTACGACGTCGGCATCGCCGAGCAGCAGGCGATCCTGTTCGCCTCCGGACTGGCCCTCCAGGGCGCCAAGCCGGTGGCGGCGATCTACTCCACGTTTTTGCAGCGCGCGTTTGACCAGATCGTCCATGACGTGTGCCTGCAGAGGCTGAACGTCGTCTTCGCCATGGACCGGGCCGGCCTCGTCGGCGACGACGGACCGACCCATCACGGCGTGTTTGACATCGCCTACCTGCGGTGCCTGCCCAACATCGTGCTGATGGCGCCGCGCGACGAGGCGATGCTCGTCCACATGCTCCACACCGCGCTCACCTACGACGACGGGCCGATCGCGCTGCGCTACCCGCGCGGCGGCGGGGTTGGCGTGGCGCTGCCGAGCCGGCCGGAGGCGATCGAGATCGGCACCGGCGAGATCCTCCGCGAGGCCGGCGGCTCCGGCGGCGACGTTCGGGTCGCGCTGCTCGGCTACGGATCGGGCGTCGGCAAGGCGCTGGAGGCCGCGGACCTGCTCGCGGAGCACGGCATCTCGGCCACCGTCGCCGACGCCCGGTTCGCAAAGCCGATCGACGCCGGGCTCGCCGCGCAGCTGGCCGCCGAGCACGAGCTGCTCGTGACGGTCGAGGAGGGTGTGCTCGCCGGCGGCTTTGGCTCCGCGGTGTGGGAGACGCTGTCGGACGCCGGTCTCGGCGCGGGTGGTGCCGGCGGGGTCCGAATCCTCCGCGTCGGCCTGCCCGACCGCTACGTCACCCACGGTGCCCCGGCCCTCCTGCACGAAGAGGTCGGCTTCACCGGCCAGCGGATCGCCGAGCGGATCGAAGCCGCCGTGGCCGAGCGCAGCACAGTGGCGTAAGGGTCCGTCCCGACGGACCCTCAGCTCCGGCGGGCGATCCCGTACCGTTCCGGGCGCGATGACGCGCGTCCGGCTCGACCAGCTGCTCTCCCAGCGCGGGGTGTTCCCGTCGCGCTCGCGGGCTGCCGCCTCGGTGCTGGCGGGCGAGGTGCTGCTGGGGCCGGGGCGCCGGCGAGCGGAGAAGCCGGGGCAGCTCGTCTCCGAGGACGTCGAGCTCAAGCTCGCCGCGATGCCGGCGTACGTGTCGCGCGGCGGGGTCAAGCTCGCCAACGCGCTCGACGCGTTCGCGCTCGATGTCGCCGGTCGCTGCGCGCTCGACGTCGGCGCCTCGACCGGGGGGTTCACCGACTGCCTGCTCCAGCGGGGCGCCGCGCACGTGATCGCGCTCGACGTCGCCTACGGCCAGCTTGATTGGGGGGTTCGCACCGACCCCCGGGTCACCGTGATCGAACGCGTCAACGCTCGCTCGCTGGTGCCCGGCGAGCTTCCCTACGCCCCCGATCTGATCGTCATCGACGTCTCGTTCATCGCGGCGACCAAGGTGCTCGGCGCCGTGCTCGGCGCCGCCGCCGAGCGCTTTGACTGCCTCGCCCTCGTCAAGCCGCAGTTCGAGGTCGGTCGGGAGGGCGTCGGCAAGGGCGGGGTGGTGCGCGATCCGGACCTGCGCCGCGCCGCGCTCACCGCGGTCGGCGCCGCCGCCCTGGAGCTCGGCGCCGCCGTGCTTGGGTACGCGTCATCGGGACTGCCCGGCCCGAAGGGCAACCTCGAGAGCTTCGTGTGGCTGGCCGACGGGCCGCGGGGCGGCGTCCGCGACCTCGAGCGGGCCGCCCGGGAGGTGGAGCCGTGAGGCGGATCCGGGCCGCCACCGTGCTCACCCACCGGCGGCCGACGGAGACCGCCGGCGCGCTCACGATGCTGCTCGAGCTCGCCCAGGGCGCGGGCGTGACACTCCGCTTCGACCCCGAGGAGACCGCCAAGCACCGGCTGGGCGAGCATCCGCTGGTCGTGCGCGACGCTCCCCTGGCCCGGGACGTCGACCTCTGCTTCGCCCTCGGGGGTGACGGGACGATCCTCAACGCGCTGCGCGGCTACGCCGGGACGCGCGTGCCGGTGTTCGCGATCAACTTCGGTGAGATGGGCTTCCTCGCGACCGTCGACCGCGAGGAGGCGTGGGTCGGCACCCAGCGGGCGCTCGCCGGCGACTTCGAGGTGCTCTCGCTGCCCGGGATCGAGGTCTCCGGCGGGGGGGCCCGCGCGCTGGCGATCAACGACGTGTCGATCCACCGCCAGCCGGGCAAGCGCGTGGCCGATCTGGAGTACTCGGTCGGGGGGGACGACGTCGGTCGCGTGCGCTGCGACGGCCTCGTCGTCTCCTCGCCGGCGGGATCGACCGGCTACAACCTCGCCAACGGCGGCCCGGTCATGGCTTGGGGGGTGCACGGCTACGTCGTGTCGTTCATCTCGCCCCACTCGCTCACCGCGCGGACGCTCGTCGTCGCCCCCGCCGACCGCCTGGCGGTCGACAACCGCTCGCAGGAGGAACCGGTCGACATCACGGTCGATGGGCGCCCGGTCGGCGTCCTGGAGCCCGGGAAGCGGCTCGAGGCCCGCTTCGTGATCGACCAGGGGGCGCTCGCCCAGGTCCCGGGCACGACCTTCTACCAGCGCCTGCGCCAGAAGTTCGGGCGACTGGCGACCCCGATCTGACCGACGCCGCGAGTCTGCCGGATCCGTCGGGGGCGGCTGGTACACCCCGATCATGCTGTACGAGCTCCGCGTCGAGAACCTGCTGCTGATGGAGTCCGCCGAGCTGCGCCTCGCCACCGGCTTGAACATGTTGACCGGCGAGACCGGCGCCGGCAAGACGCTGCTGGCGCACGCGCTGGACCTGCTGCTGGGCGGTCGGGCGCGGCGCGGGATCGTCCGCCCCGGGGCCGCCGAGGCGTATGTCGAGGGAGTGTTCGCGCTGCCACCGGCGCTCGCGGGGTCCGAGCGCCTGCCGGCCGGGACCGAGGAGCTCGTGCTCGCCCGGCGGGTATCGCGCGACGGGCGGACGCGGGCCTATGTGTGCGGCCGGGCCGCCACCCAGGCCGACCTCCACGAGCTCGGCAGCCAGGTGCTGTCGTTCTACGGCCAGCACGAGCACCGCAAGCTGATGCTCTCGGCGGCCCAGCTGGAGTTGCTCGACGCGTACGCCGGCGCCGGCCAGCTGGAGCTCCGCGCCGCGCTGCACCGCGCCTACGAGCGGGTGCGCGGCTTGCAGCAGCGCAGCCGGGAGCTGCGTGAGCTCGCGGGGGCACGGGATCGGGAGCTGGACCTGCTCACGTTCGAGCTTGCGGAGATCGAGGCGGCCGACCCCAGCGAGGACGAGCACGCCGAGCTCACCGCCCAGCGCGACCGGCTTCGCCATCAGGAGGCACTCACCCATGCGGCAGGCGTCGCCGCCGAGGGCATCACCGGCGGCCCGGGACCGGACGCGAGCGCCGGGGCGAGCGAGCGGCTGGCGGCGGCCGCGCGGCAGCTGGAGCAGGTCGCGGCCGTCGACGACCGGCTCGCGGCCCTCGCCGAGCGCCTCGACGCGGCGCGCTACGAGACCGAGGACATCGCCGGCGAGCTGCACGCCTATCTCCAGGAGTTCGAGGCCGACGGGGGAGCCGACGCCTCCCGGCGGCTGGAGGGGCTCGAGGAGCGGCTCGCGCTCCTGGCGCGCCTGCAGCGCAAGCACGGCGGCACCGTCGCCGCCGTGCTCGCCCACGCCCAGCGGTGCCGGGATCGCCGCGACGAGCTCGAGCACGCCGACAGCGAGCTGGAGGCCGTCGAGGCCGAGCTCAGCGAGGCTCGGGCCGGGCTCGAGCGGCTGGCGGGGCGCGTGGGGGAGGCCCGGCGCACGGCGGCGCCGCGGCTGGCGGCGGCGGTCCGCGAGCGGCTGGCCGAGCTGGCGATGGCCGAGGCCCGGTTCGAGATCGAGTTGTCGCCGCGCCCCGACGGATGCGGCCCGCGGGGAGCGGACGCGATCGAGATGCTGATCGCCCCCAATGGCGGCGGCGCCCTCGGTGCGCTGCGCGAGGTCGCGTCCGGCGGCGAGCTCTCCCGGGTGATGCTCGCGCTGCTCAGCGTCGCCCATGGCGGCGAGACCGGCGGCGGGACGGCCGAGGGCGAAGCGCCCGGCGCCGGGGCGGGTGGCTCGCTGCTCGTGTTCGACGAGATCGATGCCGGCGTCGGGGGCCACACCGCCCGCGCGGTCGGCGAGCACCTGCGCCAGCTGTCGCGTGGTCGTCAGATCCTCTGCATCACCCACCTGCCGCAGGTGGCGGCGCTGGCGGACCGTCATTTCACGATCGTCAAGGACGCCACCGTCACTCCGGCGACGACGACCGTCACCGCGCTCGCCGGCGACGACGTCGTCGGCGAGCTCGTCCGGATGCTCGGCGGCGCAGTGGAGGATCGCGCCGCCAACGACCACGCGCGCGAGTTGCTGCGGGCGGCGTAACGGCCGCCGGAGGACCCGCCGGACCCCCCGTTAGACTCAACCCTCGTTGATGTCACAGGGCGAGACGCGGTTCATCTTCATCACCGGCGGGGTCGTCTCCTCGCTCGGCAAGGGCATCGCCGCCGCCTCGATCGGGCGACTCCTGGTCGCCCGCGGACTCTCGGTCCAGCTGCAGAAGTTCGACCCGTACATCAACGTGGACCCGGGAACGATGTCGCCGTACCAGCACGGCGAGGTGTTCGTGACCGAGGACGGCGCCGAGACCGACCTCGACCTCGGCCATTACGAGCGGTTCACCGACGCCAACACCAACCGCGCCTCCAACGTCACCGCGGGCGGCATCTACAACACGGTGATCCGGCGCGAGCGCCGCGGTGACTACCTCGGCGCCACCGTCCAGGTCGTGCCGCACATCACCAACGAGATCAAGCAGCGGATCAAGCTGATGGCCGACTCCAGCGACGTCGACTTCGTCATCACCGAGATCGGCGGGACAGTCGGCGACATCGAGTCGCTGCCGTTCCTCGAGGCGATCCGGCAGTTCCCGGTCGACGTCGGGCGCCGGCGGTGCATGTTCATCCACCTCACGCTCGTTCCCTACATCGGGCACGCGGGCGAGCTCAAGACGAAGCCGACTCAGCATTCGGTCAACGAGCTGCGGCGGATCGGGATCGCGCCCGACATGGTCGTCGCCCGCTCCGAGGGCCGCCTCTCGACCGAGATCCGGAGCAAGATCGCGCTGTTCGCCAGCCTTCCGGTCGAGGCGATCGTGTCCGCCTACGACGTCGAGGACGTCTACCGGATCCCGCTCGTGTTCAACGACCAGGGCGTCGACGAGTTCATCCTGGACGAGCACTTCGGGGTCGCCGCCGATCCGCCGGACCTCTCGGGGTGGGAGTCGATCACCCAGCGGGCCCAGAGGGCTCACCGGCACGTTCGGGTCGCGCTCGTGGGCAAGTACGTGCAGCTCGAGGACGCCTATCTGTCGGTCGCCGAGGCGCTCCGCCACGCCGGCATCCATCACGACGCCGAGGTCGAGGTCGACTGGGTCGATTCCGAGACCGTCGGCGACCACGCCGTCATCGAGCGCCTGCGCTGCGCCCACGGGATCCTCATCCCCGGCGGCTTCGGCGGTCGCGGTTGGGAGGGCAAGATCACCGCGGCCCGGATCGCGCGGACCGAGCAGATTCCCTACTTCGGGATCTGCCTCGGGATGCACGTCGCGGTGAGCGAGTTCGCCCGTCACGTCGCCGGCATGGAGGGCGCCAACTCCACCGAGATGGATCTGGAGACGCCGTTTCCGGTCATCGACCTGCTCCCCGAGCAGAAGGAGATCGCCGACCTGGGAGGCACGATGCGGCTCGGGGCCGACCCCGTCAAGCTCCACGAGGACACCGCGATCCGGAAGCTCTACGAAGATGCGGTCGTCTACGAGCGCCACCGTCACCGCTACGAGGTCAACAACCATCTGCGCAAGAAGCTCGAGGCGGTGGGCCTGATCTGCTCGGGAACGTCGCCCGACGACCGGCTCGTCGAGGCGATCGAGCTCGCCCGAAGTACCCATCCGTTTTTCGTCGCGTCCCAGTACCACCCGGAGTTCAAGTCCCGCCCGGAACGCCCGGCGCCGCTGTTCCGCGCCTTCGTCGGCGCCGCGCTGGAGCGTGCCGAGAGCCAGCCGGCGGCGGCAGCGGTGGCGCCGGCCGCCGAGCGCGACATGACGATCTCGCGCGCCGCCGGCTCGTGAGGCGGGCCGGCGCGGCCGAGCGCGAGCGGTTGCACGACACCTTCACGACGCTGTGCCGGATCGAGAGCCCGTCCGGCCACGAGCGGACGTGCGCGGACTGGCTGACTGCGGAGCTACGGGCGATCGGCCTCGAGGTGGAAGAGGACGGAAGCGGACCCGCCGCCGGCTCCGACGCGGGCAACCTGCTGGCGCGGATCCCTGGCCGCGACCCTCACAGCCTGCTGCTGTGTGCCCACATGGACACGGTGCCGCTCGCCGCCCCCGTCGAGCCGGTGCTCGTGGACGGGGCGTGGGAGAACGCCAACGAGGGCATCCTCGGCGCCGACAACAAGTCGGCGATCGCCGTGATCCTGCAGCTCGCGCGGCAGTTGACCGCCGGGCCCGAGCCGCCGCCGATCGGGATCGAGCTGCTGTTCACGGTGTGCGAGGAGGTGTCGCTCCGGGGCTCGCATGAGTTCGACGTCTCCCGGCTGCGCAGCGCGTTCGGGTTCGTGTTCGACCACGCCACGCCGATCGGGGAGGTCGTGATCGCCTCGCCGACCCATTACCGGATCGTCGCCGATCTGCGGGGGCGGGCGGCGCACGCGGGGGTGCGTCCCGAGGCCGGGCGCAGCGCCGTCGTGGCCGCGGCGCATGCGATCGCCGCCATGGAGCTCGGCCGCGTCGACGCCGAGACGACCGCCAACGTCGGGATGATCGCCGGGGGCAGCGCCATCAACGTCATCCCGGAGCACTGCCGCGTCGAGGCCGAGGTCCGCAGCCTGGACGCCGAGCGGGCGGCCGCCGTCACCACCGCCACGGTCGACCATCTCCAGGACGCCGTCAACGCCGGCGAATGCGATCTCGACGTGAGCGTCGCCAAGATGTTCTCCGGCTACCGCTGCAAGCCGCGGGCACCGCAACTGGCGGTGGCGCAACGCGCCCTGCGCGCCTGCGGCTACGAGCCCACCGAGATCGCCTCCGGCGGCGCCTCGGACGCCAACTCGCTGCAGACCGCGGGGTTCTCCTGCACCTGCCTGGCCGATGGCACCGAACGCAACCACGAGCCGGGCGAGCGGATCAGCGCGGCGGCGCTGGAGAGCATGCTGGACATCGCGCTCACGCTCGTGGATGAATCCGCGACGGAGCTGGAGGTGGCATGAGTGGATTTGAGACGATCGGCTCCGAGGTCATGTGGCACGGTCGGATCGTCCATGCCGGGGTCCAGCACTTCCGGCACGGCGACGGCGCCGTGGTCGCGCGGGACAAGGTCTGGCACCCGGGCGCCGTCGGAATCCTCACGGTCGACGACGAGCACGTGTGGCTGACCCGCCAGCCGCGGGAGACGGCCGGCCTGACCGCCTCGCTCGAGATCCCCGCGGGCAAGCTCGACGTTGCCGGCGAGGCGCCGCTCGCGGCGGCCAAGCGCGAGCTCGCCGAGGAGATCGGCAAGCTGGCGGGTACCTGGCGGACGCTGCGCGAGTTCTACACCAGCCCCGGCTTCAGCGACGAGCGCGTCTGGTGCTACCTGGCCACCGACCTCTCCGACAGCCCCGGCGGGGCGGAGGCCGAAGACGACGAGCGGATCGAGATCGTGCCCTGGCGGCTGACCGAGATCGACCGGGCGATCGCCGAGACCGAGGACTCCAAGACGCTGATCGCGCTGCTGTGGCTCGCCCTCGCCCGCGAGCGCGGCGAGCTCTCGACGAGCTGAGGATCCAGCCTGCACCGCGGCGGCCAGCCGCAGGAGTGCCCTGAGACGAGGCGAATACGCGGCCATGGCGATCGCGCACGCCTCCGCCGTTCAGCGCCGCCTGAGCGACCTCACGCTCGAGTTCCTCGCCGCTCTGGAACTCGAGCGGGGACTGTCGGGCAACACGCTGGCGGCGTATCGCTCGGACCTGCAGCAGTACGGCCGCTTCCTCGCTCGCCGCCGGCCCGAGGGCCAGGACCCGCTCACGGTCGGGCCCATGGACCTGTCCGCATTCGTGACCGAGCTTGCCGACGGCCAGGACGGCGGTCGACCGGTGGCGCCGGCCACGCTCCAACGCAAGATCGCGTGCCTGCGCTCGTTCTACCGTCATCTCCGCCGCGAGCAGATCATCGACCACGACCCGACCGCCGAGTTGCGCCCGCCGCGCTCGGGCGGCCGCCTCCCGAAGGTCCTCAGCCGCGACGAGGTCAACCGGCTGCTCGCCCAGCCGCGGGGGATGTCGCCGGTGGCGCTGCGTGACCGCGCGCTCCTGGAGACGATGTACGCGTGCGGGCTGCGCGCGTCGGAGGCGATCACGCTGAAGCTCTCCGAGCTCGACCTCGAGGCCGGGATGCTCCGCGCCTACGGCAAGGGCTCCAAGGAGCGGCTCGTGCCGGTCGGCAGCAAGGCGGTGAGCACCCTGAACGGCTATCTGGACCAGGGCCGTCCGCGGCTTGTCGGACTGCGCGACGAGCCGCACGTGTTCGTCAACGCGCGCGGGACGGGCCTCTCCCGCCAGGGCCTGTACCGGATCGTCCAGATCCATGCCCGCAGCGCCGGACTCGCGCACCGCATGAGCCCGCACACCCTGCGCCACACGTTCGCCACCCACCTGCTCGCGGGCGGGTGCGACCTGCGGTCGCTGCAGGAGATGCTCGGGCACGCGGACATCGGCACGACCCAGATCTACACCCACCTGTCGGCCGACCGACTGCGCGATGTGTACTTCGACGCTCATCCCCGCGCCCAGATCGGGACGGAGCCCGACGACACGTAATCATGGGTCTCACCCACCTCGACGAGGCGCCGGTGCGCGCCTACGCACTCGGTCATCTCCGCAATCGCTGGACGTTGCTCGGCGACGCCGTGGGTTCGGAGACCATCGGGCTACGCCGGATCGAGATCTCCGCCGGAGGCTGGTCGACGCCCGTGCACGAGCACGGACGCTCCGAGGAGATCTTCTACGTCCTGGCGGGAGGTGGCGTCTCGTGGCACAACGGCCAGACCGCGGCGATCCGCGCCGGCGACTGCATCGTCTATCACCCGCGCAGCGGCGCGCACGCCGTGCGGGCCGACGACCACCTCGATGTGCTCGCGTTCGGAATGCGTGAGTACGACGAGAGCCTCGCGCTCCCGCGGCTGGGCCTGTCGATGCTCCGCGACCGGGCGGTGCACTCGACCAGCGGTCCTCCTGGCGCCGGTCCCCAGCAATACGCGCTCGAGGCCGACCTCGGACCCCCGGAGCTTCCGCCCGCGCCCGGTCCGCGCCCTGAGACGATCGTCAACATCGACGAGGTCGACCCCCGCTGGCAACGTCGCCCGCGGATCGAGCGGGCCCGCCGCAACCTCGGGCGGGCCGCGGGCTCGCGCCACTCCGGGCTCCAGTACGTCGAGGTGGCCGCAGGCAAGGAGTCAGCGCCTCCCCATTGCCACTCCCTGGAGGAGGAGATCTTCGTGATCCTGGCCGGCGACGGGACGCTCGGGCTCGACGACGAGGAGACGCCCGTCTCACCCGGAACCGTCGTCGGGCGCCCGAGCGGCACTGGCGTGTCGCACGTGTTTCGCGCCGGGAGCGGGCTGACCTACCTCGCCTACGGGACCCGCCACGACGCCGATCTCTGCTACTACCCTCGCTCGAACAAGATCGGGTTCGGGGGCGTCAAGCTGATCGCGCGGCTCGAGCGCCTGGACTACTGGGACGGCGAGGACTGACGCGAACGGCCGCGGACGACGCACACGACGAGCCGATCTGCCAGGGCCGGCTGGCAGAATCGCCGGCGTGCTCGTCTCCCCGCGATCGTCGCCGCCACCCCCGATCCCGGCGGCTGCGCGGCGATGAGGCGCGCGTTCGTCGTCGTGCTCGACGCGTGCGGCGCGGGCGCCGCTCCCGACGCCGCTGCCTACGGCGATGCCGGCACGAACACGCTGGGGCACCTCGCGCAACGCCTCGGCGGCCTCGCGCTGCCCACGCTCCAGGGCCTCGGCCTCGGGTCGATCCTGCCGTTGCCTGGGGTCGCTCCGGCGACCGCACCGGTCCTGCACGGGCGACTGCGGCCGCTCGGCCCCGGCAAGGATTCGACCGCGGGACATCGGGAGCTCATGGGAGTGGTCGCCCGGGAGCCGCCTCCCACCTATCCGGACGGGTTCCCTCCCGAGGTCATCGAGTGCGTCCGGGCGGCCAGCGGCCGCGGCGTGATCTGCAACCGGTCGGACAACGGGATCGAGGCGATCGAGCAATTCGGGGCCGAGCACTTGGCCGGCGGGGATCTGATCGTCTACACGAGCCAGGATTCGGTGCTCCAGATCGCCGCCCACGTCGATGTCGTCGCCCCGGAGCGGCTCTACGCGATCTGCGCCGACGTGCGCCGGCGGACAACCGGTCCCCATGCGGTCGGCCGCGTCATCGCCCGGCCGTTCTCCGGCGCCGAGGGACGGTTCACCCGCACCGACGGCCGCCGCGACTTCGCGCTCGCGCCCCCGACGCGGAGCTACCTCCAGGTGCTCCAGGCCCACGAGATCGCGGTCCACTCCGTGGGGAAGGTGGGACAGCTCTTCGCGGGCGTCGGTGTCGACGTCGAGCACCCCGGCGCCACCAACCGCCGGGCGCTCACCGAGACGACCGAGCTGATCGCCTCCCTCGATGACGGCTTCGTCTTCACCAACCTGATCGAGACCGACCAGATCTACGGCCACCGCCACGACTTCGACGGCTTCGCCGGGGCGCTGGCCGTGATCGACGAAGCCGTCGCCGGCTGGCTCGAGCTCCTGCGCGGCGAGGACATGCTCATCCTGACCGCCGACCACGGATGCGACCTGGCGTCACCACGGACCGACCACACGCGTGAGCACGCGCCGCTGCTGGCCCACTTCGCCGGCCACGGGTCGCGCCGCCACGACGGGTCGCTTCCCGACGTCGGGGCGAGCGTGCTGGCGTGGCTCACGGGCGCCCGGGCGCCGGATCTCCCCGGAGAACCCTTTTAGTTAACGTCTGGGCAGCGACCATGCCCGAGCTGCCCGAAGTCGAGACGATCCGCCGCCAGCTGGCGCCCCATCTGGAGGGGCGCACACTGCTCGCCGTCGCGATCCTCGACCCGCGCTGGACACGCCCGGACGCGCCGCGGGCCGTGGAGGCGGAGCTCGAAGGGCGGGTGGTGGAGCAGGTTGGCCGCTCGGGCAAGTATCTCGTCTGGCGGCTCACCGGCGAGCGCTATCTGCTCATCCACCTGCGGATGACGGGGGCGCTGCTGTTCGATCCGCCCGTCGATCCGCCGCACACGCGGGTCCGCTTCACCCTCGACGAGGGCCACCGCCTCGTCTACAACGACCCGCGCCGATTCGGCACGGGACACCTCGTCAGCGACGCGCTGGGCCGCGACGCCTACCTGGGGGAGCGACTCGGAATCGAGCCGTTGACTCCCGGGTTCACCGCCGCGCATCTGCGGGACATGGCGCGCGGTCGGCGGGCGCCGGTCAAGTCGTTCGTGCTCGACCAGCGCCGGATCGCCGGGGTGGGCAACATCTACGCCGACGAGGCCCTGTTCCGCGCCCGCATCCACCCGTTGCGCCCTGCGGGAACGATCCGGCTCTCGCAGCTGGAGGCGCTACGAAGTGCGATCGAGCACACGCTCGCCGCCGGCATCGATGCCAAGGGCGCGACCATCGACGACTTTCGCCACGTCGACGGGGCCCAGGGCTCGTTCCAGGATCTGTTCCAGGTGCATCAGCGGGCGGGAGAGCCATGCCCGGTGTGTGGCACCCCGATCCGCAAGCTCGTCGTCGGCGGTCGCGGCACCTACGTGTGCGAGCACTGTCAGCCGCGGCCGAGGGCGCGGCGCCGGCGTCCGGCGTCGCCCATCCCGGCCCGATCAGGCGGCGATCAGCTCTGACAGCCGCCCGGCGCGGTCGGCCGCCAGCAGCTCCTGGAAGCCGCCCAGCGTCTCGCCGTCGATGACGATCTGCGGGAAGGTGAACATGCCGGTCAGCTCCGACAGCTTGGCGCGGCCGTCCGGGTCGCGTGCCAGATTGATCTCCTCGTATGCGATCGAGCGCTTGGCCAGCAGCGACTTGGCGCTGGCGCAGTACGGACAGTAATCGGTGGTGTAGACGGTGATCGGCTTCATGACCTCATCAACGATAGCCCGGGTCCGCCGGAAGGCAGAGCGTTGCCCGGCCCATTGAGGACGGAGGCGATCGTGCTCCGGTCGATCCGCTATGGCGAGGCCGACCGGATCCTCCATCTCTACACGCCCGGCTACGGCCGCCTGAGCGCGATCGCCAAGGGGGCGCGGCGGGCGCGCAGCCGCTTCGGGGCTCGGCTGGAGCCCTTCTTCCACGTTCGCGCGATGCTCCACGAGGGGCGTAGCGACCTGCTGACGGTGACCGGTGTCGACACGATCGAGGCCCACGCCGGTCTGCGTGACCATGCCGCGACGCTCGACGCCGCCTCGCGCGCGTGTGACGCGGTCGCGCGCCTGTTCGAGACCACCGATCCCCATCCCGAGGTGTTCCGGCTGCTCGCCAACGAGCTCGCGCTGCTCCACGCCGACGTCGCCCACGCCCGGCCCGGCAACGGACTCGCGTTCCGGCTGAAGCTGCTGCTCGCCGCCGGGATCGTGCCTCAGCTCGCGGCCTGCGTCGTCTGTGGCGAGACCGACCACCTGCGCGGGTTCTCGGGCGCCGCGGGCGGCGTCGTCTGCACCGCCTGTGAGGCCGCCTCGTTCCCACTCTCGCAGGACGCCTACCGCTTCCTCGTCGGTGCCCTCGGCTCGCCGCTGGCCGCGGCTCCCCACGGGGCGGAGCTGATCCTGCGTCAGGTGGAGCGCGCCATCGGCGAGACCGCGGAGCACCATGCCCACGTGCGCCTGCGGCCGCTGCTGCTCACCTGAGTCGCTCGCAGCGGACTCATCGGTGTGACATGTGCATGACGACTCCGTCGGGAACCGCCGGTGCGCTGTCAGAATCGGAGGGGTGACGCAGCCGACGACCTCCAGCGGGTACGAGCATCCGAGCGGCCCGGTCGCCGACGCCTTCGGCCAGCGCATCGCCGCGCGCGAGGAGCGCGACCTGTCACCGCTAGCGACCCGCTCCTATCCCCAGACCCGCGCGACACCCGAGGCCGGCTGCGGCCTGCGGACGCCATTTCAGCGCGACCGCGACCGGATCGTTCACTGCAAGGCGTTTCGCAGGCTCAAGTACAAGACCCAGGTGTTCGTCGCCCCGCTCGGCGATCACTACCGGACCCGCCTCACCCACACGCTCGAAGTCACCCAGGTGTCGCGGACGGTCGCGCGGGCGCTTGGGCTCAACGAGGACCTCACCGAGGCGATCGGGCTCGGCCACGACCTCGGTCACTCGCCGTTCGGCCACGTGGGCGAGGACGCGCTCGACCGCTGCCTCCAGGAGCGCTTTCAGACCGGCTTTCGCCACTACGAGCAGTCGCTGCGGATCGTCGACGTCCTCGAGCGAGACGGGGCGGGCCTCAACCTGACCGAGCCGGTCCGCGATGGGATCGTCAGCCATTCCGGGCGCTCCGCCGAGCCGGCGACGCTCGAGGGCAGGATCGTCCGGCTCGTCGACCGCTTCGCCTACATCAACCACGACATCGACGACGCGGTGCGGGCGGGGGTCCTGTCGGCCGGCGATCTGCCTGCCGAGCCGATCGCGGTGCTCGGGCCGACCGGGCAGCGGCGGATCGACATGCTCGTCCACGACCTCGTCGAGCATTCCGACGCCGCCGGCGACATCGTCCAGAGCCGGCGGGTGGGGGAGGCGATGGCGCAGCTGCGGGCGTTCATGTTCGAGCACGTCTACCTCGGGCCGGTGGCCACCCGGGAGCACGTCAAGATCAACATCGTCATCCGCTCCTTGGTCGACCACTACTGCGCCCACCCCGAGGAGATGTCGGAGTCGATCCCCGGCGGTGCACTCGCGACGCGCGTGACCGACTACCTCGCCGGAATGACCGATCGGTTCTGCATCCGCGCCTTCGAGCAGCTCACCGTGCCGGTCTCATTCGAGCCGTGAGCCGCTACACCGCCGATTCGCGGGACCGCGTGTTCGCGGCGGTCGACATGCTCGCCCTGGTCTCGAGTCAGACCGACCTGCGCCGCGCAGGCGTCAACAGCTACTTCGGAATCTGTCCGTTTCACGACGAGCGCACCGCCTCCTTCCACGTTCGCCCCGAGGAGAAGCACTATCACTGCTTCGGCTGTCAGGAGTCAGGCGATCCGTTTGACTTCGTGATGCAGACCGAGGCGGTGGATTTCAAGCAGGCGATGGAGGCGCTCGCCGACCGCTTCGGCGTCTCGCTGGAGACCGAGGCCGAGGATCCCGGCGCCGCAGCCCGCCGGGAGCGGCGCGAGCGGCTGCACTCGCTGCTGGACCGCGCCGCCGCGTACTACTCGCGGTATCTGTGGGAGGCGCGCGAGGCCGGCCCCGCCCGCGAGTATCTGCTCGGACGCGGCCTCGACGAGCGGACGCTGCGCGAGTTCCGGGTCGGCTATGCCCCGAGCGCCTGGGATCGGATCCTGCTCGCCTCGCGGCGCGCCGGCTACAGCGACGAGGAGCTGCTCGCGGTCGGACTGGTGCAGCGGTCCCGGCAGCGCCCGGGCAGCGTGTACGACCGCTTTCGCGAGCGGATCATGTTCCCGGCAGTCGATGCCCGCGGACGGGTGCACGGCTTTGGCGCTCGCCGGATGCGCGATAACCAGTACGGCGCCAAGTACCTGAACACCTCCGACGGCGAGCTCTACCACAAGCGCGAGGCGCTGTTCGGAATCGACCTCGCGCGCGCCGCCGCGGCCAAGGCGGGACGGATGATCCTCGTGGAGGGCTACACCGACGTGCTGGCGCTGCACCAGGCCGGCATCCGCAACGCGGTCGGGATCATGGGGACGTCGCTCACCGAGGAGCAGATCGGCGAGCTGGAACGCGTGGTCAAGGTGCTGGAGCTCTGCCTCGACGCCGACCGCGCCGGCGAGGACGCGATTCTCCGGGCGGCGCGCAGCGCCGCCGGGCGCAACGTGGCGCTGCGGGTCGTGGAGCTCCCCGAGGGCGCCGACCCCGCCGATCTCATCGAGCGAGAGGGGGCCGCCGCGCTGCGCAGCCGGGTGGAGAGCTCGGTCCCGTTCGTCGTCTTCAACGTCGCGCGGATCCTCGACCGCGCCGATACGCGCAGCGCCGAGGGGCGCGATCGCGCTCTCGGCGAGCTGGCGCCCGTGTTCGACGCGCTCGGTGCCAGCGTGCTCCGGGATGACCTCCTGCGACAGGTCGCCGGGCGGCTCGAGCTGACCGAGTCGCGGCTCGGAGCGCTGCTGGCAGCCGCGAGGCCGGCCGCAGCCCGGTCGGCTCAGGGGGAGGCGGTCGCGCGGGGCAATGGCTCGGGCGCGGCGAGCCCGACCGGCGCGAGCACGGGCGCGGGGGGCGCGCACCAGGCGATGCGGTCAGAGCGCCTCTTCCTCGCCCTCTGCATCGCGCTTCCCGACCTCGGCGGCACCGTCCTGGGCGAGATCGACTCCGACGAGCTGCTGACCGGCACCGTGCTCCGGCGCGCGGCACGGCATCTCGCCGGCCGCATCCGCGCTCCGTTGAGCGAGCTGCCCGGAGACGACGACGAGCTTGCCCGCGCCGTCAGTGGGCTCGTCGACCTCGCCGGACGCGTGCCCGACCCGAGCCCCGACCGCCTGCAGCACGCCCGTCTCGTCCTCGAGCTCGATCGGATGGAGCGTGCGATCGTCCGAGCTCGCGCCGAGGCGGTGGGCACGAGCGAGCTCGCGCGCGACCGCGAGGTGCTGCGCGACCAGATGCGAGCGGTCGTGGCCCGGCTGGAGCGCACGATCTGAAACCCGCGCTCCGTCTCCGTCCGCTGCTCGGGGTGACGGACCTCGGACGACGTCGAAGTCGGTCGCGCGACGCAGCATCACCCGCATCTCTGATCGATGCCCGCCTTCGGTGCCGGTGGGCCAAGCTCCGGGGGTGGGACTCGA
This sequence comes from uncultured Solirubrobacteraceae bacterium, assembly GCA_963731395.1. Taxonomy (GTDB): domain Bacteria; phylum Actinomycetota; class Thermoleophilia; order Solirubrobacterales; family Solirubrobacteraceae; genus Palsa-465. Next base: position 760,848 of record CAVSVH010000016.1, on the reverse strand, counting down.
ACCCACAACCTAACGGTTAACAGCCGTTCGCTCTGCCGGTTGAGCTACCCCGGATTATGGTAAATCAATCCACTGCGTTGTCACCGACGCGGCCGTTGCCGCCGTATTTACTCTACGACACGCGAACGCACCCCGCTCTGCACCTCCGCGTGGCGGCTCGCGCACTTAGCCACTGCTCAGATCGGCTTCACCTTTCCTTGCCGCCAGCTGCTCCACCAGGTCCGCCGCCCGCGACGGACCTGAGTGGCGCGCCGACCAGGCGGCCACCGCCGCCGCGCGCGCGCCCAGTGCCGGGAGCGCGAGCGCGCGGGCCACCGCCAGCCGCAGCGTCAGCGGGTGCAGCAGCGGCCACGGCAGTCGGACGCCGGCGCCGGCCCAGTCGACACGCGCGGCGTTCTCGGCCATGTCGCCGACGTGCGGCACGGCGAGTACGCGACAGCCGCAATGCAGCGCTCGGACGAGCGTGCCGTGACCGGCGTGGCAGATGACGAGCGCGCATTCCGGCATCGTCTGGGCGTAGGAGACCCACTCGGTCAGCCGGACGTTGGCGGCAACCCGTACCGGCCCCGGCAACGGGCGGCGGTTCCAGGTGGCGAGGACGCGGACGGGCTCACCGGCAAGGCCCGCCACCGCTGCGCGCAGCAGCCGGTGGTCAGGATCCTGCGCGGTCGACGGCGCCACGAGCACGAGCGGATCGCGGCCCGGCGGGGGCTCGACGGGTTCTGACGGGGGCTCCCACATCAGCGGGCCGACGACGTGGACATGGGCCGGCCAGCGCCGCGGATACTCGAGCGCGGGGAAGGTGCCGACCATCGTCAGGCGCGGGCTGAGGCCGCCATGAAACGCGCCGACCCCGGGCAGCCCGAGACGCCGGCGTGCGTCGTTGAGCTCGGCCCGTCCCCGGTCCAGCCCGCCCCGTACCGGCCGGTCCAGTGCCCGCCACAGGGTCTGGCCGAGCAGAGTCCGGGGCATCCGGGCACCGAGCGCGTAGGGCGGGAAGCGCGGCTGGCCGACCGGGTAGACATGCGGGATGAGCGTGGCCACCGGCACGGACTCAAGCTCTCCGGCCAGCGCGGGGGCCAGCGTCAGGATGTCGTGGACGACGACATCAGGCGCGGCGGCGGCGAGCCGGGGCCGGGTGTCGGCGGTCGCTCTGACGACTGCCTCATAGGGGCTGAGCGGCCGCTCGCCGGTCGGGAACACCGGGTACTCGGGCGCCGCCTGGAAGCGCATCCCGCCGTCCTGGACCGCGGCGCGCCAGCGCGACCAGGTCTCGTAGGTGACGTCGTGCCCGCGCCTCGCGAGCTCGGTGCCGAGCGCCAGCATCGGGAACGCGTGGCCGGGCTGGCCGAAGGCGCCGAGGAAGATCCGCATCGGCGCCCGGCGGCTCAAGCTGCGAGCTCGGCGACCGCGCGCAGCTGCTCGATCCGCTCCTCCCGGGTGGACGCCATCGGCATCACCATCAGCGTGCCGACGCCGGCAGCGCGAAACGCATCGATCCGCTCGCGCACGACCTCCCGCGGCCCGCACAGCGTGATCATGTCGATGAGCTCGTCGGGCAGCGCCGCCCCGGCCTCGGTCTTGTGGCCCTCCAGGTAGAGATCCTGAACCTCGCGGGCCGCCGCCTCGAATCCGTAACGCTGCACGAGGCTGTTGTAGAAGTTCTGGCGGCGCGACCCCATGCCCCCGATGTACAGCGCGAGGCCGGGGCGCATCATGTCGCGCGCCCGCGAGCGGTCGTCGGAGACATATGTCTGGACGGTCGGCGCGATCTCGAACTCATCCAGCGATCGACCGGCGCGGTGGGCGCCCTCGTCCAACAGCGCGCGGAAGTCGGCAACGAACTCGGGCGAGAAGAACGTCGGAAGCCAGCCGTCGGCGACCTCACCGGCGAGCGCCGTGTTGCGCGGACCGATCGCCGCCAGGTAGATGGGTATCCGCTCCTGCACCGGGTTGATCATGAGCTTGAGGGCCTTGCCGGGACCGTCGGGCAGCGGCAGCTCGAGCGTCTCACCGTGGAACTCGACACGTTGCCGGGCGAGCGCCAGGCGGACGACGGCGACGTACTCGCGGGTGCGCTGCAGCTGATGGGCGAACCGTTGTCCGTGCCACCCCTCCGCCACCTGGGGCCCGGACGAGCCGATTCCCAGGATCATCCGCCCGCCCGAGAGCTCGTCGATCGTCGCCGCGGTCATCGCCGTCAGCGCCGGCGTCCGCCCCGGCATCTGGAAGATCGCGGATCCGAGCATGATCGTGCTCGTTCCGGCCGCCAGCCAGGCGAGGACGGTGGCGGCATCTGACCCGTATGCCTCGGCGGCCCACACCGAGTCATAGCCGAGCCGCTCGGCTTCCCGGACGACGTCAAGCTGATCCTTGGGCCCGAGGCCGAAGCCCCAGTAGCCGACGTTGACGCCGAGCTTCATCGCCACCTCGGCCTCGTCTCGGAGCCGGGCACGCCCCGCGTCACCCGCTGACCGGCAGGCCGTCCGGGACCGCCCCCGGCGGCTGGAACATGATCTCAGGGATGACGCACGCGGGCGAGAGGTGCAGCAGCATCCGCGCCGCCTCGGCGATGTCGTCGGCACGGATCATGTTCTCGGCCGGCACCGCCTCCTTGATGAAGTCCGCCATCGCCGTGTCCACGAACGCCGGGCACAGGGCGCAGGACTTGATCCCGTCGCGGCCGAGCTCCTTGTTCATCGCCTCGGTGAAGCCGACGACGCCGGCCTTCGTCGCCGAGTACACCGACAACCACGGCTCACCCGCCTTGCCGGAGATCGAGGACATGTTGATCACGAGCGCGCTGCGGTGCTCACCCCCGGCGACGCGCAGCATTCCGGCGCACTCGCGGTAGAAGAGGACGATCGAGCGGAGGTTGACCGCCAGCTGCATGTCGAGGCGCTTGGTGTCGATGTCGGCCACCGCGGCGCCGACGCCGACGCCGGCGTTGTTGACGAGAACGTCGAGCCGGCCGAACCGTTCCCGATGCTCCGCCACGACCTGGGACACGGCCTCCTCGGACGCCATGTTCCCGGGCACCGAGTGCAGCTCCCGGTCCCCGCCGGCGAGTTGCTCGGCGGCCGCTGCCAACTTCTCGGGGCGGCGGGCGGCGAGCGTGACGCCGTAGCCCTCCTCGAGGAGCATCCGCGCGATCGCGAACCCGATCCCGCTGGAAGCTCCCGTCACGATCGCTGCTCTCTGCGCCATCGGCTCTCCTTCATGTCGGCGTGTCCCGCTTGGCGGCGTATCCAATCAGGCGCGCGTCCGCCGCGCAGGGATACTTGCTGGGTGGGCGATGCGTCTGCTCAGCTCCCGCCGGCGGTTGCGCCGCCGGGCCCGGCCGGTCCACTGGTCGCGGCCCTGGTCGGCGGCCTGTATGGGGTTGAGGCGCTGGTCGACGTCCGCGGCAGCAGACCGGATCCCTTCCCGCCCGGCCCGAGGTAGCCGATGCCCGACACGCCCCCGGCCACCGGTCTCACCGATCCGCCGTCGCCGGCGCTCACCGTCCGATCGCTCCGGCACCCCCTGACGCGGGCGCTCATCCTGTTGACCCTCACCACCGGGTTGGTCGACGCCGCCAGCTACCTCGGCCTCGGCCGCGTATTCGCGGCGAACATGACCGGCAACGTCGTTCTGCTGGGGTTCGGGATCGCCGGCGCCGGCGGGCTGCCGGTCGTCGCCCCACTGGTGTCGCTCGGCGCGTTTCTGCTCGGCGCTGGGGCGGGGGGAAGGCTGGCCGGCGCCCTGGGGAATCGACGACGACTGCACGTTGTGGCGGCGCTGGGAATCGAGACCGCGCTCGTGGGGGTCGCGGGGGTGATCGCGGTCGTCGCCGATGTCCGTCCCGCGACGTTCCTCGGCGACCTCGTGATCGCGCTGCTCGCCCTGGGCATGGGCACGCGCAACGCGACCGTGCGCACGCTGTCGGTGCCCGATCTCACGACCACCGTGCTGACGATGACGCTCACCGGGCTCGCCGCCGACTCGCGGCTGTTCGGCGGCAGCGGTGCCGGGACGGCGCGGCGGACGACGGCGGTCGCGTCGATGCTGATCGGCGCGGTGCTGGGCGCGCTGCTGCTCAAGGCAAGCCTCGCGCTCGTGCTGTTCGCGGCGGCTGCGCTGGCCGCGGCCACCCTCGTCGGCTACGGCCGGCGTGCTGGACCCGGGTGATCGCCGGGCGGTCTCAGGCGCCGATCTGCGCGCGCCGCCGAGCCCGCGGATTGATGATCGGGGTCAGGGTGCGCTCCAGCTGTGGACGGAGATGCTCGTGCATCCGCGGAAGCTGCAGCGACTCCCCGAGGTGGTCGAAGTCCTCGTCGACCGCGAACCCAGGCGAGAGCGTCGCGATCTCGAACAGGACGCCCGCGGGCTCCCGGAAGTAGATCGACCGGAAGTAGTCACGGTCGCGGACGTCGGTCACCAGCGCTCCGGCGTCCGCGGCGCGTTGCTGCCAACCGAGCTGGTCCTCGTCGTGGCAGGCCCACGCGATGTGGTGAACGGTCCCGGCGCCCTGACGACCGCCGTGCGGCGGCGGCGGGTCATAGCCCCAGTCAAACCCCCGGTGCTCGCCGCGCAGCCGGTAGGCATCCCCGCCCTGCGCCGCAAAGCCGAGGGTGCCGGTGAGCAGCGCGGCCGACGCGGTCGGCTGGCGGCCGTACGCGCGGGCCCCCTGCGGACCGACGATCGCGAAGTCGGGCGGCACCTCGGGATGGCTCGCGGGCAGGGGAGGGTTGTCGGGGGCGGCGACCGTCAGCGCGAAACCGAGGCCGTCGTGGTCTCGGAAGCGCAGCGCGCCCTCGGACGGCTCGGTGGAGATGCCGTGGTCACGAAGCCGGGTGGCCCAGAAGTCCAGTGCTTCCGCGGTTTTGACGCCCAGCGCGATCTCGTGGATCATCCCGCTGCCGGCGCGTCCCCGCGGCGCCCCCGAAAACTGAAACCAGGTCAGGATCGACCCGGGGGTCCCGGTCTCGTCACCGAAGTAGAGGTGGTAGGCCTCGGGCGCATCGAAGTTGACCGTCGTCTTGACCAGACGCAGCCCGAGGAGGTCGGAGTAGAAGTCGACGGTGCGCTGGGCATCGCCCGTGATCATCGTGATGTGGTGCAGACCGTCGAGCCCCATGTCGCCTCCGCAGGTTGACCGCGACTGAGAATTGCACGCCGGGCTCCGCTTGGCTACCCGGGAGGAGGCTGGGCCGCGGTCGGCCGCGGCGGCCGGCCACCCGCTGCGTCCACGATCGCCCCCAGGTAGCCGATCATCCGGTGCGCGAGCGCCAGTCCGTGGTCCAGCGCCACCTCGGGAGTCGGCGGCGTCTGCTCCCGGGCCGTGGCGACGCGCCCGGCGAGCTCGGGGTCGAGTGGCTCGAGCAGCGCCACCGCGACCTCGACCGCATCGGCGACCACCGACGGCGCAAACGACCACAGCACCTCGAAGCGACGCTGGTCATCGGGCGCTTCGGACACGCTCGGGCGCTCCCACCCGGCGAGGCAGGCCTGGGCACCCGGCGCGCTGACGAGCAGCGCCCACTCGCGCGCGAGCGCGTGACCCCGCTGGATCGGGAGCTCCAGCGCGGCGTCGACCGGATCGGCCCGCTCAGGAAAGTCGGCGACGGCAACCGCGAACCGCGCGGTCCGAGCGAGCTCCCTCCACCGGTGCTGCGACGCGCGATAGAAGTGCTCGCGCTGAAAGCAGCCGATGAGGATCCCGTCGGTAGCCCGGGCGCAGTATTCGTCCTCGATCGCCCTGGTGAGCGCGAGGAGGGCTGGTTTGGTGAGCACCATCGGGGTGACGTCGGGTCGCTGACGGTGCAGCCCGGCGAACATGGACGCCACCTGCGGCCCGCGGTCACGGCGGACGAGCTCGATCGCCGCCGGGAGCGACAGCCCCTGCTGGCGGAGCCGGACGACCTCCTGCACCTGTTCGACATCGCGGTCCGAGTAGCGGCGATGACCGCCGGGAAGCCGGTTCGGCCGCGGAAACGCGTGCCGGTTCTCCCACATGCGCAGCGTGCCGGCGGATAGACCCGTGCGCTCGGACAGCTGGGCGGTGGTCAGGTCGTGGTTTGCGACGCCGGCGATGCGGAAACGATACAACGTGTTGAACTTTCTCCAACGGGTGATGAGGGCTGACATGGGCGACGACGGAGGGTTGCATCGAAGCGGCGGAGACACGCGATGCGGGTCCTGATCACCGGTGCCACGGGCGCGATCGGCGTGGCCCTCACCGACGCGCTGCGGGCCCGCGGTGACGAGGTCGTGGCCCTGTCCCGGGATCCCGAGCGCGGACAGCGGGTGCTCGGCGACGGGGTGGAGGTCCACGGCTGGCCGCACCCCGACGCGCAGCCGCCGCCCCAGCCGGCGCTGCAGGGCGTCGACGGCGTCGTCAATCTCATCGGCGAGACCATCGCCCAGCGGTGGACCGATTCCGCTCGCGAGCGGATCCGGGACTCGCGTGTGCGCGGCACTCGCTCGCTGGTGTCAGGGCTCAACGCCTTACCGCCGCAGGAAGGGCCGCGTGTCCTCATCTCGCAGTCGGCGACCGGCTACTACGGCCCACGCGGCGCGGAGACGCTCGACGAGCAGGCGCCGCCCGGCGATGACTTCCTGGCGCAGCTCGTCGTGGCCTGGGAGGGAGAGGCGACGATCGCCGAGCCCCGCATGCGCGTCGCGGTGACCAGGACCGGCGTCGTGCTCTCACCGAACGGCGGCGCGCTGGAGAAGATGCTCCCCGTCTTCAAGCTGGGGATCGGCGGCCCCGTCGCCGGCGGCCACCAGTACGTCCCCTGGATCCACCTCGAGGACGTGGTTGGAGCGATGATCTACTGCCTTGACACCGAGGCGGCGCAGGGGCCGGTGAACCTCACCGCGCCCGCGCCGGTCACGAACGCCGAGCTCTCGCGCGCGCTCGGTCACGCCCTCGGTCGCCCGGCGGTGCTGCCCGTTCCCGGACTCGCGCTCAAGCTCCTCTACGGCGACATGGCTGAGATCGTCTTGACGGGGCAGCGAGCGGTGCCGGCCAAGCTCGGAGAACTGGGGTTCACGTTCCGCCACCCCGACCTGGATCCGGCGCTCGCGGACGTGCTCAGCCGATCGTGACCATCCCCGGCGGGCGCTTCGTCGACCGGCAGCGGCGCGGCCCCTCCCGCCGCTGGCACCACCGTCACCGCTGCATCAGACGATGAGGGCGCTCGTCTGGCTGCGACGCGACCTTCGGCTGCACGATCATCCGGCGCTGCGGGCAGCGCTGGATCAGGCGGACGCGGTCATCCCGGTGTTTTGCTTCGACGAAGGACTACTCGGCGGGCGCCACGCCTCGGGCTCCCGGACCCAGTTTCTGCTCGAGTCTCTCCACGACCTCGACGAGGGGCTGCGCGCCCGGGGGAGCCGGCTGGTCGTCCGGACGGGCCGCCCGCAGGAGGAGCTGCCGGCGCTCGCGCGCCAGGTCGGGGCCGGGATCGTCCACTTCAGCGCCGACGTCAGCCCGTTCGCCCGTCGGCGCCAGGAGCAGGTCAAGCAGGCGCTCGGCGCGGTGGACGTGGGGGTGCGGGCGCACCCGGGCCTGTTCACCGCCGATGGGCTGGCGTCGATCCGGACCCAGGGCGGTGACCCCTACACCGTGTTCACGCCCTTCTATCGCAACTGGAGTGGGCAACCGCGGCGCGACGTGCTCGGCGCCCCCCGCGGGATCCCGTCGCCGGCTCGAGCACCGGCGGCGGGCAGGCTCCCCACGCTCGCCGAACTCGGCCTCGAGCAGGAATGCAGCGACCCGGCCCCGGGAGGTGAGCACGCGGCGCGCGAGGCGCTGCGCCGGTATCTCGCCGGACCGATCGCCGACTATGCCGACGACCGCGACATGCTCGAGGGTTCCGCGGTCTCGCGATTGTCGGCGTACCTTCATTTCGGCTGCATCACGCCGCGCGAGATCGAGCATCGCCTCCCGCCCGGTCCCGGACCCGAGGCCTACCGGCGCCAGCTGTGCTGGCGGGACTTCTACGCCCACGTGATCGGCCACTTTCCAGCCAACGCGCACTCGGAGTTCCAGCAGCGCTACCGCGGCACGATTCGCTGGAGCCGGTCTGGCAAGCAGTTCGAGGCTTGGTGCGAGGGCCGGACCGGCTACCCGGTCGTCGATGCCGCCATGCGGCAGCTGCGCCGCGAGGGCTGGATGCACAACCGCGCCCGTCTGCTCGTGGGTTCGTTTCTGACAAAGGACCTGGGGATCGACTGGCGCCGGGGCGAGCGGTGGTTCATGCGGTGGCTGCTCGACGGCGACGAGGCGTCCAACAACGGCAACTGGCAGTGGATCGCATCGGTCGGCGTCGATCCCCAGCCCGCGTTTCGGCGGATCTTCAATCCGCTGCGCCAGCAGGAGCGATTCGACCCCGATGGCGCCTATGTCCGCCGCTACGTGCCTGAGCTGCGAGACGTTCCCGACACGTACTTGGCGCAGCCGTGGACGATGCCCAGCGACGTTCAGGAGGACTCTCGGTGCCGCATCGGCACCGACTATCCGAAGCCGATCGTCGACCACGCCGACGCCCGCCGCGAGGCCCTGGAGCGCTACCGCGTCTAGTGGGCCCCACCAGTGGGCGGGTCGCTGCTCTCGGAGGGCATGAGGGGCGGGGGATGGTCGGAGCGGGCGTATCGGTGCAAGCGGTCACGACCTGCGCAAGCTCGCACCGCTGCGCCCGGAACCCGGGACCGGCGGGACTCGCTCGCCTGGGTGGGGCGGTGCTTGCACCGAAACGCCCGCGGTCGCCGGGGCCGATGGCAAGGTTCGGGGCCGAAGATCTCGTTCAGCGACAGCCGCCTGGCACCTTTCGAGCACAAGGTTGCGACGGGACCCACCAGCTGCCAGGTGTTTGCCCGGCCCCCCGCCGAGGTAGAGGGAGGCCATGGCGAATGCTTCCACCCAGGCGTACCCGACGGAAACCGGTCAGACGACGAGGACCGAGAAGGGGGCGGGTCTCGCCCGGGGGCCGGCGCTCGTCCTCGGAACGATTCTGACCGCTGCGGGGCTCTATCTCCTGTACAAGGCCCACACCTTCCCCAAGTTCTCCAACCTCCCCAACGGTCACGCGCCGAGGGACGGGAAGTTCTTCTTCAACATCTTCGCCGCCAACGGCTGGACGGGGATGCTCACCGCGGTGGCGGGAGCGCTGCTGCTGTTCGGGGCAGCACAGCACCTGCTCGCCAAGACGATGAGCCTGATCGTCGGGGTCGCGCTCGGCGCGGCCACGGTCATTTCGGTGATCAGCGGCAACGTCCTCGGGATGGCGTCCGCCAACGGGTGGACCGAGCTGCTGTGGGGCGCCAGCGCCGTGATCCTGCTCTTCAACACGCTCCTTCCGCGCCGGCGCCGCACGGTTGTCGTCGCCGACGACAACGGCGTCGGTCGCGGGACCGTCGGGAGGACCGGGGCGGCACCAGGCGCCGTCGCGGCGCGTGACCGCGAGGCGACCGCCGCCCGAGATTCGCCGGCTTCGGCCGCGGCGGCTCAGCCGACCGCGGAGACCCGTGTCACGCAACCCGCCGCGGATACCGCGGCACAGCCCGCCGCAAACGAGACCGCTCCCCGGGAGGGAGTGGCGACCCGGGATGACACCGCCCCGGTCGCGGGCCGTGAGGAGACGCTACCGCGTGAGGACACGGTGCCGCGCGAGGAGGCGATGCCGCGTGAGGAGACGGTCGGCCCTAGGGACGCGATGCCGCGTGAGGGGACGGTCGCCCGTGAGGACGCGATGCCCCGTGAGACGGTCGCCGGTGAGGACACGGCGCCCCGTGAGGACGTTGTCGATGACGACCGCCCCGCGGTCACGCGAGCCGATGCGCCGACGGAGGTTCGCGCCGACCCCGACGATCCCGACGCGCCGGCACAGTAGTCGGCTCGCGCTCCCAAACCGGGCCCGCCGCCGGGTGCGGTGGGTAAGGTGTGCCCGGTGGACGCGCGCCCAACCCTGATCGAGTTCCCCGCCGACGACCCCGAGCGGGCGCGACGATTCTGGGCCGAGCTCCTGGGGAGCCCGCTGCGCCCGCGTGACGGGTCGCAGGGCGAGGGCTGGCAGACGTCCGCAGGCGACCCATCGATTGGCGTGCACGAGCGTGGCCGCGGTCCTGGAGACACGTTCTCGCTGCCGTACTTCGCCGTCGCCGATCTCCCGGCCGCACTGGAACGGGTTCCGGGGCTCGGCGGCACCGTGGTCCATCCGGGACAACGGTGGGCGATCTGCCGCGACTGCGAGGGCACTCCGTTCGGCCTGACGACCGAGCCGTAGCTCGACGCCGCTCAGCCCAGCGCCCGCTGCGACACCGCTTGTCGCGCCGGCGGGACCAATGTTCCCTGAAGCCGCCGCGCGGCGTCGAGATGATCGCCGGTCCAGATCACGCGCACGGCGGTGGCGGTGGCCTGGCCTTCGGGGTCGCGGAGATCGTGGCCGACCGCGTCGACGAGCCGTCCGTCCGCGACCGAATCGGCCTCGACCGGCGGCGGGACATCCCCGCGGCCTGCCAGGCTGTCGGCGAAGCGGTCATACCAGCCGCTGACCGTCTGGGACCCGGCGAGGAGCTCGCGCCGGGCGGCCGCGCGGTCGCCCCCGTCGGCACGATCCCCCTGCCACAGCTCGACGACGGCGTCGGCGGCGAGGCGCAGCCCGGCGATCCCAGTGACGAGCGCCGTCATTTCGGCGAGCGGCATCGGCTTGGCCCCTCGTTCCGCCAGATAGCCGCGGAAGGTGTCGTCGAGTCGCCGCGCCGCGGCGGCGGCGCTCGCGGCCTGGGTCGTCGGCTCCGCCGCGGTCGGCGTGCTCGCGTCGCAGCGTCCCAGCCCGTACGCGACCGCTTCGGCGAGGTACGCCGCACTGTCGGTGTAGGCAGCCGACAGTGCCCGTCCCAGCGCGGCGCCGGCACCGCGGGGCCAGAGCATCAGCCCGACGATCAAGCTCACGGCGCAGCCAATCGCGATGTCCTCGACTCGCACCAGGCCGATCCGCCACCCGGCGGGGGCAAGGAGGTTGAACAGGATCAGCAGCGTCAGGGTGAAGGCGGCCTGACCCGCGGTGAACGAGATCGCCGCCGGCGCCAGCCCGGCGAGCAGAACGGCGAACGGCAGCAGCGTCCACAGGACGGCGGTGTTCGTCCCGATCAGCGCCACCAAGGCGCCGCCGATGACGAACCCGGCGGTTGTGCCCAACAGCGCCCGGGCGATGCTCTGGCCGGTGCCCAGCGCACTCGAGCGCAGGACCGACAGGGTCGCAAACGCCACCCAGAATCCGTGCTGCACGGTCGCGAGGTCGGCGACGAGCACGGCGAGACCAAGTCCCACCCCACCGCGGACGCTGTTTTGCAGCCACAGCGAATGACGCTCGGCATACGAGACCGCCCGCTCCTGGGCGGCGCTGAGCAAGCCGGGGAATCCCGCCGGCTGGCGTCCGAGGAGCCGCTCGAGCCAACTGCGGCGGTCGGCCTGGGCGGCGAAATCCACGTTGGCCGCAATTTGGCCAACGACGAAGCTGAGCTCCTGGGCGCGGAAGCTGGGGTCAAGCGAGGACACGATCCGCTTCGCGCGATCCCCGTCGATCCCGCGCTCGGAGTTCCCGGCGCCGTTGCCGTCCATGGCGCTGGCGGGCAGCGACTCGGTGCTCGTCCGCTCCAGGTCTGCCACCGCCCGCCGCAGCCGGTCGGTCGCGGTATGCAGTGACTCGCCGGCATCGACCGGCGCGTCCAGCAGCGCCACTGAGCGCTCGAGCACCTCGGCCGCCGCCGATCGGACGCCGCACGCCTCCGGCCCGGGGCCGGTTCCGGGATGGGTCGGTGCCGAACGGAGAACGATCGTGTTCAGCCACCGCAGCTCGTCGACCAGGCGTACGATCGCCCGTGCTGACGTCGTCAGCCCGGTGGGCCGGTATGGAGTGGCGAAGAACCCGCGCTGGAGCGCGTCGACGGCGGCATCAGCGTCGGCGGCTGCCTGGGCGTGCTCGGCCCGCAGCGCGTCCGGGCGCCCGGCGAGCACGAACGAGACGTCGGCGCGCAATCGCGCCGCCAGGGCGCGGAGAGCGTCGATCGCCGTCCCTCGCACCGGGTCATACTGCGGGGCCGGCCACAGCAGAGAGATGGCCAGCAGCGACAGCCCGGACGCGATGCCCCAGCCGGCGAGCCGGTCAGGGATCGACGAGACGGCTCCTGGCAGCGAGACCGGGAGGATCAACGACAGCAGGAGGGTCGTGGTCGCGCTCGCCAGGACAGAGCTGACGACGCCGGCGAACAGCACCCCGAACGCCACGAGCGCGGTGACCAGCGCGGCGAGCCACGTCGTGCGTGACACCAGGGTCCCGACGCAGATCAGTGCCCCGCACCCCAGCGCCAGCGCCGCCTGGGATTGCAGCCGGTCCCGGATCGATCCGCGGAAGTCGACCAGCAGCACCATCGCGAACGAGCCGAACGCGGCGAACGTCGCCAGCACCGGGTTGTCGAGCACGTGAGCGCCGAATGCGAACGCCGCCGGCATGATCAACGCCGCCCGGGTCGCCCGGCGCAGCGCGCTGAATCCACGATCGTGCGCGCGCAGCCATTCCCACACGGCAAACTGCCGCCGTCGAGCGGGAGGCGACGAGGTCGAAGCGGTCATGGTCCGGTCCTGGGGCGCGACTGAGTCGGCACGGATTATCCCAATCACGGCCGGCCGTCAGTGGGCGGCGACCGGAGCGGGTCCGACGGCGCCCGCCGCCCGCCGGTCCGCCGGGGGCCGGTTTCTGAGCAACCCGGCTGGGTCCTCGGGTGGCCGACACGATCGCGGGTGGGTCCTCGGGCGGCCAGCGCGTCCGGAACGACCACATGGCAGCTGAGCGTTCAGGATTAGCTCGTGGTCACCCATCACCTGCTCATCGTGATCGCCGTCGCGGTCGTCACCCTGCTCGCGGTCGCCGTGCTCCGCCGGGTCGGGGTGCCGACTGCCGTCGTCCTCGTCGTGGCAGGGCTGGTGATCGGCTTTCTCCCGTTCGTGCCCGACGTCTCGCTCGAGCCCGACGCGGTGTTGCTCGGGCTGCTGCCGCTGCTGGTGTTCGATGCCGCGGTGACGTCGTCGCCCACCGCGTTTGCCCGCAACGCCCGCTCGATCGGGCTCCTCGCGGTGGGTCTCGTGGTGGCGACCGCGTTCGCGGTCGCCGCAGTCGCGCACTGGGTCGGCCACCTGTCATGGCCGATGTCGTTCGTGCTCGGCACCGCGGTCGGGCCGACCGACGCCGCCGCCGCCACGAGCATCGCCCGCCGGCTCGGGCTGCCTCAGCGGCTCCTGGCGATCCTCGAGGGCGAGGCGCTGTTCAACGACGCGACGGCGCTCGTGCTCTACACCGAGGCCGTGACCGCGGCCCGCACCGGGAACTTCTCGATCCTGCACACCGCCGGGTCGATCGTCTACTCGTCGGTCGTCGGGACGGCGATCGGCCTGGCGGTCGGGATCGTCGGACGCCGGCTGCGCAACCGGATCGATGATCCGCCGATCGAGATCGCCGGGTCGATGCTCCTCGCCTATGCGGCCTACGTGCCCGCCGAGGCTGTGCATGCGTCCGGAGTGCTGGCGGCGGTGACCGCCGGCCTGTATCTCGGCTGGCACAGCAGCGGGGGAGCATTCTCGGCGCGCAGCCGGCTGCAGTCCGCCGCGTTCTGGCAGACGCTCGTGTTCCTGATCAACGCCGCCCTGTTCGTCCTCGTCGGCCTGTCGTTTCACACCTTCACCGCGCACGCGCGAGGACCGATCGGAAGGCTCCTGCTCACCGGAGCGGCCGTGGTGGCTGCCGTGGTCACGGTGAGACTGGCGTGGATGGAGAGCTCCGGGTGGCTGATCCGGCTGCGCCGCCAGGGTGGCGCGCCGCGTGGCGGATGGCGCGAGCGGACGATCCTCGGCTGGTCGGGGATGCGCGGGGCGATCACGCTCGCCGCGCTGCTCGCCGTGCCGCTGGCGACGAGTGCCGGCCACCCACTCGCCGGTCGCGACGACATCATCTACCTCGGGTTCGCCGTCATCATCGTCACCCTCGTCGGCGAGGGGATGACGCTTCCGGTCCTGGTCAAGCGTCTCGGGCTGACCGAACATCCCTCGGTCGCCGACGCCGAGCGCCGCACCCGGCTGGCGCTGACCGCGGCGGTGCTCGATCACCTCCAGGCGGCCGCCGATTCGCAAGGCGTGTCCGCGGAGCTGATCGACGGCCTCCGGGTCCAGTACCTCGCGCGCCGTGCCCGCCTGGAGACCGGCGAGGACGACGAGCTGGAGGACCATGTCGCTGCTCGGGTGGACGCCGAACGGGCGTTGCGCCACGACCTCGTCGCCGTGCAGCGGCGCAGGCTGGCCGAGTTGCGCACGCAAGGCCGCATCGGGGTCACCACGATGCGCACGATCGAGCGCGACCTCGACCTCGAGGACGCCCGGCTCCCGCCGAGCTGACCGGTGCACGGGGCGCGCCGGGTGGCGCGAGACCGCGGGTCAGCCGCCCTCCAGCGCATCGAGCTCGTCGCGGGCGCGACGATGGGCCTCGGCGGCGGTCCGGGCATCGGCCTCCGCGGCGGCGAGCTCCTCGTCTCGCCGGCGCAGGGTGTCGGCCGCCCGCTCGCGCCGCTGCTGCGCCGCCTGTAGCGCCTTCGCGGCGCGCTCCGCGGCTCGCCGGGTCTCGGCTTCCCGGATCCGGGCGGCCTGGCGCTCGGCCCGCCGCGCGGGCGCCGGCGGCTGCTCGCGCGACGGCTCATCCGACGACGCCTGCGCCGGCGCGACCGCGGGCGCAGCGCTGAGGGCCGCTCCCAGCCCGACGTGACGCAGCTCGCGCTCCAGACGGCCGCTGGCGATCAACTCACGAGCCTCCTCGTCGGTCGCCGCCGCGTGCAGCGTCTCGGCGACGCGGTCGATCACCACCGGGCTGAGCTCGTGACCCTCTGAGCTGAGCAGCCCGCGCGCCGCGTCGAGCAAGGTGTCCACGGCGGCGCGCTCGTGGTCGGCGGCCCGACGTAGCGATCCGGCGTCGGCGCGGCCCGCCAGCACCGCGGCCTGCGCGTCACGCAGCGCGTCGCCCGCGGTGAACAGCCGGCTGAGCGCCCGCTCCTGCGTGCGCACGAGTTGATTGACGGCCCACGCGGCGATCGAGGGCTTGCGCAGCCCGCCGACCTCGTTGGCTTCGTCGCGGCGCCCGGCGCCACGGAGCTCGCGGACGAGGGCGGTTCGCTCAGTCACGAACCGCTCCAACGGCGCCCCGTACAGGTCGTCACGATCCATTCGGACCCATCAGTGTGGCTCGACCTTCGGCTCGCGCGGCGCCAGGTCTCCGTCTCGCCGCTGCCGCTGCCAGTCGATCGCCAGCGCGACCAGCAGCGCGATCACGGCAGCGTTGAGCGAGAGGTCGGCGAGATTGAGACTGCCGGAGGAAAGCGTCGGCTTGATCCAGTCCACGACGCCCCCGCGCAGGGGGCCAGGCGCCCGGAGCAGACGGTCGAGAAGGTTCCCGATCCCGCCACCCAGCAGCAGTCCGAGCGCCACCGCAAAGCTGGGCGTACGCACCATCCACGCCACCGTTGCGATCAGCGTGACCGCGATCAGGCTGAGAATCGAGACGAGCACGGGGTGCCCCGGAAGGATGTTGCCGGGGCCGGCGAAGTTACGGTACAGCTCGAGATGAAGGTGACCGCCGAGCAGGTTGACGACGCCCCGACCGGCCAGCGCGTGGGCCGCGATCGCTTTGGTGGCGGCGTCCAGTGCCACCACGACCGCGGCGATCGTGATGACGAGTCGCCGTGCGGCGCGCCTGGATCCGCTGCCTGCGGTCACCGGCGTGATCGGCATCGTCGCGCAGGAAGCTCCGAGACACCCGCCCGTCAGGAGGCGAGCCGCTCCAGGCGCTTGGTCACGCTCGCCTCGTGGGCGGGCATCAGGTCGGCGCGGGCGATCTCGGCGACATGCGGGCCGACGGTGAGGACCCCCTCGTCAGTGTCGATCCGCTGATAGGTGAGGGTCTTGAGGAAGTTGGCCACCGACAGCCCTCCCGTGAAGCGGGCGGCGCGGCCGGTGGGCAGGGTGTGGTTGGTGCCGATCGCCTTATCGGAGAACGCGACCGTCGCCCGGGCGCCGACGAAGATCGAGCCGTAGTTGCGCAGCCGGTCCAGGTACCAGGCGTCGTCGGAGGTCTGGATTTCCAGGTGCTCGGGAGCCACCGCATCGGACACGGCGGCGGCGTGTTCGCGGTCGCCCGCCACCACCACCATCCCGTGATCGGTCCAGGCGTGGCGCGCCGTGTCGTCGGCGCCGGCGCGGCCGAGCGCGTCGAGCTGGCGCTCGATCTCGGCGATGACGGCATGCCCGAAGGCCTCATCGACCGTGATGAGGACGGCCGGCGAGCTTGGACCGTGCTCGGCCTGCGCGAGCAGGTCAGCGGCGACGAGCTCAGGGTCGGCGGTCGTGTCGGCGATCACCGCCACCTCTGAGGGTCCGGCGAGCAGGTCGATCCCGACCCTGCCGAACAGCTGGCGCTTGGCTTCGGCGACGAAGGCGTTGCCCGGGCCGACGAGCATGTCGACGGGACCGATGTCCTCGATCCCGAAGGCCATCGTGGCCAGCGCCTGCACGCCGCCGAGGGCGACGATCCGGTCGGCCCCGGAGGTGGCGATCGCATAGAGCGTCGGGGCGTGGAGCGCGCCGGCGCGCGGCGGCGAGCACGCGATCACGTTCTCGACGCCCGCGACCTTGGGCACGAGCACGGTCATGAACGCGCACGCGAGCATCGGGACCCGCCCGGCTGGACAGTAGGCGCCGACCGAGGCGACGGGCACCTGACGCTGGCCGAGAAAGACGCCGGGGAGCGTCTCGGCCTCGAAGTCGGTGAGCGTCGCGCGCTGAAGGGAGGCGAAGCTGCCGATCTGCTCCTGGGCGAACGCGATGCTTGACTTGAGCGCCTCGGGGAGCTCGGCCTCGGCCTGGGCGACCTGCGCCGCGGACACTTCCAGGCTTGGCGGATCCCAGCTGTCCAGCTCTTGCGAGTAGGCGCGGACGGCGCCGGCGCCCCCCCGCTCGATGCGCAGGAGCATCTCCGAGACGCGAGCGGCCACCGCCGGGTCGGGGCCCGCGGGCGCCGTCGCCGGCGGGCGCTTGAGGTAGCGAGGCTCGTCCACGCTCAGCCGCTCCTCGCCGTGACCCCCTGGTAGAGCTCGGGACGGCGGTCGCCGAAGGCGTCGGCATGCTCGGTGAGCCGCTTGTCGAGGGCGGGCTCGAGCTCGACGTCGGCAACGAGCAGCCCGGGGCGGCGGGTCTCGGCGGCGACCCAGCCGTCGACGCCGACGATGGTCGCTCCTCCCGTCCACTCCTGGCCGCGCTCGGTGCCGACCCGGTCCGCACACGCGACCGCCATCCGATTGACGCGAGCGGTCGCCATCGCGATGACGACCTCGGGCGGACGCTCCGCCTCGGGCCGAGGCACGAGCGGCCAGTTCGTCGGCACGGCGAGCAGCTGCGCCCCTGCCAGAGCCACCGAGCGGGTGAGCTCGGGGAACTCGAGGTCATAGCAGATGAGGACCGCGATCCGACCGACCGGGGTCTCGAGCACCGGCGGCGGCTCCGAGCCCGGCGTGAACACCAGCTTCTCCCGGTCCCAAAGGTGCAGCTTGCGGTAGACCGCGCGCACCCCGCTCGGATCCAAGACGATGGCGCTGTTGTAGACCGCGCCGTCGTCGCCGCGCTCGCAGAAGCCGCCGACGAGCACGATTCCGGCCCGGGCCGCCTCGGCCGCCCACTCGCGCAGGAGCTCGTGGTCGCAGGTGATCGCCGCCGCGGCGGCCTCCTCGGGCGCCTCGAACATGTAGCCCGAGGTGACGAGCTCGGGGAGGATCACGACGTGCGCTCCCGCATCCGCGGCCTCGCGAATGGCGTCCCGGCACAGGGTGCGATTCGCCGGCAGATCACCGAACGTGGGCGCGAGCTGCTGACACGCGACGCGCGTCACGGCCTCACGGGGTCACGCCGGCAGCGAGACCGGCGCGAACACGCCTGGCCAACCCGGGCACCACGAACACGATCCCCAATCCGACGATCAGATACACGACCTCGATGTACGGCATGTGGGCGAGATACCCGGTCTGCCCGACGAACACGTTGCGGTAGATCGTGTAGCAGACGAATGCTCCGCCGAGCAGGGGGATCACGATCTGCCAGAGCGGCACGTCCCTCGCCTTGCCGCTGAAGAACAGGAAGCGGATCGCGCCGACGGTGACCAGGACGTAGGCGACGAGAATCAACACCGTGCCGACCTGAAGCGCCTGGAACGTGGCGTCGGTCACGGTCTCTCCGACCAGCTGCTGGGCGATCAGGTTGACCCCGATGATGATCAGCACGACGACGAGGGCGGTCGCCGGCGCCCCGTGCTTGGAGAGACCCGCCAGGCCGGTGTGCTTGCCGGTGGCGTCGCGCGCCTGCGCGAACATGATTCGGGCGGCGCCGCTCGCCACGCCGAGCGAGATCGCGAACAGGCTGATCGTGGCCATCAGATCCAGGATGTCGCCGTACCACTTGCCGATGTAGCCGCCCCCCAGGTCCGAGAACGGAAGGCCCGCGCCGTAGGCCTTGGCCCCCGCGGCGGTGGCGCCGTAGCCGAGTGACTGCGAGGCGGCGGTCAACAGATAGAACGCGCCGACGACGATGACCGCGGTCTTGATCGCCCGCGGGATCTCGCTCTTCGGGTTCGCCGTCTCCTCGCCCAGCGCCGCCGCGCCCTCGAAGCCGGCGAACGCGAGGAAGCCGTAGACGGCCGCCTTGGCGATGGTGCCCGAGCCACTGCCCGAGGGCAGCGCCAGGAACTTCCAGGTGAACGTCTGACCGGTCGGCCCGTGGCTGAAGATCACCTTGGCCAGGATGACCACGCTGAGGATCGTGACGAGGATCGCTCCGATCACCTCGGAGGTGAGCAGGGCGCGGGTGATGACCCGGATCTCTGTGAACGCCAGCGCCGACACGCCGAGCAGCCCGATCAAGGCGATCCACCACCACTGCGTCGTCGTCAGGATCCCGGTGTCCTTCAGGAACTGACCGCCGAACAGCCCGATCTCGATCGTCGAGCCGCAACCGATCGCGATGTAGGCGCCCATCAGCGCCCAGCCGGCGAAGAATCCTGCCTGCGGGCCGAGGGTCACCCCGACCAACGCGTAGACCGAACCCGTGTGCGAGATGTGCTGGGAGAGCTTGATGAAGCAGTAGGCGACGAGTGCGACGCCGATCACGGCGAACACGAACGAAAGCGTCACCGCCCGTCCGATGATGAGCGCGGCGCCGGTTCCCAACAGGGCGATCGCCCCCACGGGACCGATGAGGCCGACCGAGAAGGCGGCCGCGTCGACGAGACTGAGCTCGGCGCGCATCCCGCCGGACGACTCACCGCCCCCGGCGGCCCCGCCCGTTCCGAGCTCGGTATCCGTGGACGATGTCAAGGGGGAGGTTCTATACCGCCGACGAGCCGCGGTCAAGCGACGCCACGGATGATGATCTTTTTCCGAAAGGCGTCGGCGCGACGATTCGCGACCGCGGACCTTCCCACCAGTGGCCCGGGCAGGACTCGAACCTGCGCGCGACGGATTATGAGTCCGCTGCTCTGACCAACTGAGCTACCGGGCCGGCGTGGTCAGGACGCTACCGGCTCAGCGCGCTACGGTCACGGGCGCAGCGGGAGACCGGGTCGGCGCTGCCATCCCGATCGGTAACATCTCCGGGAGATGATCCTCGTCGGCGACATCCTCGGTCTCGGCCATTCGATCAGCTCGTTCGGTCAGACGCTCGCCCTGCTGATCACGTTCCTCGGGATCGGGCTCATCGCCAATCTGCTGATCGTGTACGCGGTCGCGCAGGTGCTCGCTGAGCGTCGCCACAACCAGGAGCGGATGGGCCGGTCCCAGCAGTCGCGGATGCCCTGATCGCCGCGGCCGGCGGCGCCGCGAGCGCGCGGTGGCGTCAGTCTGGTGACGGCGGTCTGAAGGAACGCCGGTAGGCGGCGTCGAAACAGGGGGCTGCCGATGAAGCAGTCATCCGCTCCGACCACCGTTCCCGCGCCGACCAACGGCCACCAGGCCCTCTCCGGCTACATCCGGGCGCGGTTCGAGGATTTCTCGCGTTCCCAGAAGGACGTCGCCCAGTACATCGTCGACCATCTCGACGAGGCTGCGTTCCAGACCGCCGAGGAGCTGGCCCGGCGCGCGAACACATCGTCGAGCACCGTCGTCCGCTTTTCGCAGGCGCTCGGATTCGAGGGCTTTCCCGAGCTCCAGCAGGCGGCGCGGGACGAGTACCGCCGCCGCGTGGGCGGGGCCGGGTTCGCCACCGAGACCCTGACCGCGACCGCGCCGCTGTTCTCCCTGGATCACACCGAGTTCGAGGCCGCGCTCGCCGCCGACCACGTCAACGTCGAGGACACCGCCCACAAGCTGTCACGCTCGGACGTGGAGGCGGCGGTGGACGCGATCGTCTCGGCCGAGAAGGTTCTCATCGCCGGCACCGACCAGATGGCCTTCTTCGCCAGCTATCTCCGCCACCTCCTGATGCTGCTCGACCTGCGCGCCGAGATCGTCGCCAGCCCGTCGCAGGAGGCCCTCGGCCGGCTCAGCCGGATCGACGCGACGACGCTCGTCGTCGGGCTGTCCGCCGGGCGGCCCCATCCGCTGATCACCCGGACGATGAAGCTCGCTCGTCATCGCAAGGCGCCGACGCTGGCGATCACCGACGCGACCCTCTCCGAGGTCGCTCGCCTGGCCCGGATCCGCCTGTACTACTCGTCGAACACGCCCGCGTTCGTGCGCTCGCACACGGCCCTGCTGTCGCTGATCCAGGCGCTCGCCTATGGCGTCTACGCGCGCGATGCGCAGCAGTACGACGTCCGTATCAAGGCGTTTCGCCTGAAATAGGCGCCGCCGATGACCGCCGGCGACGGACGGGTCAGCGACGGCCGACGAGCAGCGACTGGGTGGCCCAGCCGATCCGCCCGGTCTGATCCCAGAGCACGCTCTGCGACGTCGCGATCGCGCCGGGGCTGACGGAGCTGACCGACTGCATCGCCACCCACTCGCCAACCGGCTCGCGCTCGAGGTACAGGGTCAGGTCGGGGTTGATGAACACGTGCTCGTCCCACGTCAGCACCGATGCGATGCCGTTGCCGAAGTCGCCGGCGGCGGCGGCGCGCTCCAGCGGGGCGATCGGCCGGCCGGCGATCAGCGGGTATCGCAGGCGAAACCAGGCGACGGCCGGGCCGGGCTCGCCGAACCGGCCCGCGACGAAGCGGATCTCGACCGCATTGGCGACGAACCCGCGTGAGGCGGGGCTCTGCCAGTCGTTGCCGGTGGCCGCCTCGGGCCCCGCGAACGGGAGCGGCTCCCGGTTGGACTCGCCGAGCTCGCTGGGGGCGACGAGGAGCGCCCGCGCCCGCGTGACCTCGTTGCGATCGGAGTCGCGCAGCATGGCGTCCAATACCGCCACCCGGCGCCCGGGCCGAACCACCTCTACCCGCGCCGTCAGCTCGCTCAGCGGCGCCGGGCGGACGAAGTCATACGTGATCCGGGCCAGGCGCAGCGCTGGGTCCACAGGGTGCGCACCGAGAACGTGCACGAGGAGCGCGGCGGGCGCTCCGCCGTGCAGCGCGCCCGGGTCCCACGGCCCGACCGCGAGGTCGGTGGGAGTGAAACGGTCGTCATCCTGGATAAAGATCGCTTCGCCGGTCATCCGCTACAACCTATTTCAGCCACGACGGATCCTGCGGCCCGGCTACACTCCCCCGGAATGGAGCGCAACGGCGACACCCCCCGCGACGAGGCCACGTTCACCGTCAAGGCGGGCCTGGCCGAGATGCTCAAGGGCGGTGTGATCATGGACGTCGTCACACCGGAACAGGCCAAGCTCGCCGAGGATGCGGGCGCCGCGGCGGTGATGGCGCTCGAGCGCGTCCCAGCGGACATCCGGCGTGACGGGGGCGTGGCGCGGATGTCGGATCCGGCGATGATCAAGGGCATCCAGGAGGCGGTGACGATCCCGGTGATGGCCAAGGCCCGGATCGGTCATTTCGCCGAGGCGCAGGTGCTGGAGGCGCTCGAGGTCGACTACATCGACGAGTCGGAAGTCCTCACCCCCGCCGACGAGGCCAACCACATCGACAAGTGGCGGTTCAAGATTCCCTTCGTCTGCGGCGCGACGAATCTCGGCGAGGCCCTGCGGCGCATCGGCGAGGGGGCGGCGATGATCCGCTCCAAGGGCGAGGCCGGGACCGGCGACATCGTCGAGGCGGTGCGCCATCTGCGCATGATCCGCCGCGAGATCCGGCGGCTCGGCGTGCTCGATGCCGAGGAGCTGCCCAGCGCCGCGAAGGAGCTCGGCGCGCCGCTTCCGCTCGTCCGCCGGGTGGCGGAGGACGGCCGGCTGCCCGTCGTCCTGTTCTGCGCCGGAGGGATTGCCACTCCGGCCGATGCGTCGCTCGTGATGCAGCTCGGCGCCGAGGGCGTGTTCGTCGGCTCGGGCATCTTCAAGTCAGAGGATCCGGAGACCCGCGCCCGGGCGATCGTGGAGGCGACGACGCACTACCGGGATCCCGCCCGGGTCGCCGCGGCGTCCACCGGTCTCGGGCAGCCGATGGTCAGTCTCGAGACGTCCAAGCTCGAGTCAGAGCAGCTGCTGGCCCCCCGCGGCTGGTAGGCGTGGCCGACGACTCGGCGCGGATCGCGCCGGTGGTGGGTGTCCTCGCCCTCCAGGGGGACTTCGAGGCCCACGCCCGGATCCTGGAACGACTCGGCGCGGCGGCCCGGGAGGTTCGCGTTCCCGCTGACCTCGACGGCCTCGACGCGCTCGTCATGCCCGGTGGCGAGTCGACCGTGATGACGCTCGGGATCGAGCGTGAGGGCCTGGGTGATCCGCTCCGGCGCCTCGTCGGCGCCGGCACCCCGGTGCTCGGCACCTGCGCCGGCATGATCATGCTCGACCGCGATCATCTCGGCGTTCTCGACATTGTCGCCCGCCGCAACGCGTTCGGCCGTCAGCTGCACTCGTTCGAGGCCGACCTCGACGTGTCGGCGGTCTCCGGCGGCCCGGTCCACGCGGTGTTCATCCGAGCGCCCTGGGTCGCCGAGACGGGCCCTGGGGTGGAGGTCCTCGCCGAGGTCGAGGGTCATCCGGTGGCGATCCGTCAGGGGAACGTGATCGCCGTCTCGTTTCATCCCGAGCTGACGGGCGAGATCCGCCTGCACGAGCTGCTGCTCGCCGGCGGCAGGTGACGCGAGGCTGACGACCCCTCAACTGCGCCCGGCGACGTGCGGAGCGGAGCCCCGTCCACCACGGCTGCGGGCGTAGTTGCGGAAATCGCGCTCGAAGCGCGCCCAGTCGAGCGGCGCCGTCCCGTCGGGCTCGGGCGGCGGCTCGCGGACCGGGTCGTCGCCGCCGGGTGGATCCTCCTGGTCGCGTCCGCGCGACAGCCAGGCGGCGAGGGCCGCGACCACGATCCCGCCCCCGTAGGCGAGCCCGGCGAGGACGGCGTGGTGGGTCATCGACGCCAGGCCGCCGACGGCATAGAGAACGAGGGCGTACCCCACCAGGCGCCGCAGCTGCGCCGGCTGCGGCGACCGGCGCGGGGCCCGGACGCACGCGCTCGCGAGGATCGCCGCCATCAGCAGGACGGCGAGGACGAGCTTGCAGAGGACTGTCGGCGTCACCACCACCGCCCTGCCATGATCCGGGCAAGCAGACAGGAAATCAAGCCCGCCGCCATGGTTTGCGTCACACCTCGAGGCCGTGGCGCATCGTGTTCTCGCTCACCGCGCGCTGCTCGACGAACTGCAGCAGGTAGTCGGGGCCGCCCGACTTCAGCCCGGTGCCCGACAGGCGATTGCCGCCGAACGGCTGGCGGCCCACCATCGCACCGGTGATCCCCCGGTTGACGTACAGGTTGCCGACCGGCGAGCGCTCGCGGACGCGCCGGACGACACCGGGATCGCGGCTGAACAGGCCGCCGGTCAGCGCGAACGCGAGCTCATCGACGCGGTCACAAGCGTCCTCCACGTCGCGGACGGTCTGCACCGCCAGCAGCGGGCCGAAGATCTCGTCGCTGAGCACGGACGACTCCGGCGGGAGCCCGGCGACGAGCATCGCCGGGCAGAACCAGCCGGTGTCCTGCGCGGGCCGCGCCGCGGCGACGATGCGCCCGTCGCGCTCGGCAACCTCGGCGTACCGGCCGACGCGCTCCTGGGCGTCGCGCTCGATCACCGGCGGCACGTCGGTGCCGAGGATCTCGGCCTGCCCGACGACGAGCGTCTCGACGGCGCCGGCCAGCCGCTCGAGCAGCTGCTCGGCGATCGCCTCGTGGACGAGGATCCGTGCGGCGGCCGAGCATTTCTGTCCGGCGTAGCCGAACGCCGAGGTCACGATCGCCGGAACCGCCTCGTCCAGATCGGCATCGGCGGCGACGATCACGCAGTTCTTGCCGCCCAGCTCGGCCACGACCTGCTTGAAGTGGCGCTGGCCGTCGCCGACCTGGGCGGCGGCGGCGACGATCTGCCGGCCGACGGGCAGCGATCCGGTGAAGGCGATCGCGTGGACGCCGGGGTGGCGGACCAACGCCTCGCCGGCCGCGCCCTCCCCGGGCAGGAGCGAGATCGCCGCCGGCGGCACTCCGCCGGCGCGCAGTGCCTCCACGAGCCGGTAGGCAAGCGCGGGGGACTGCTCAGCGGGCTTGAGGACGACGGCGTTGCCGGTGGCCAGCGCCGCCGAGGTCATCCCGCACGGGATCGCCAGCGGGAAGTTCCACGGCGAGATCACGCCGACGACCCCGCGCGGGGCGTAGCGAAGCTCGTTGCGCTCACCCGGGGGTTGCAACAGCTCCCGGCCCCGGCCGAGCTCCACCGCGCCGCGCGCGTAGTACTCGAGGAAGTCGATCGCCTCGCAGACGTCGGCGTCGGCCTCGGGCCAGGGTTTGGCGCATTCCCGGACCTCGAGCGCCGCGATCTGAAGTCGGCGCTCCCGCAGCCACGCCGCCGCCGCCTGGAGCGCCGCGGCCCGCGCCACCGGGTCGGCGGACCGCCACGCGCCGGCTCCGCGCCCGGCCTGCGCGACCGCGGCGTCGACATCGTCGGCGGTGGCGGCGGCGGCGCGGGCGACGACGCGATCCGGCGTTCCCGGGTCGGTGGACTGAAGCTCCGATCCGGAGCGCGTGTCCTCCCCGATCCACACCGGCACGTCGAGGGCAAGCTCGCGATCGACACGGGCGAGGGCATCGTTCAGGCCGGCGCGGACGGGAGCCCGGCGCAGTTCCAGGATCGGCTCGTTGGCGAACGGCGACGTCATGGCGCCGCCAGCAGCTGCTCCACGGGAACGCCGCGCGCCTGCTCGGAGAGGAAGCTCTCGTTCGACGTGTTCTCGAGCAGGCGACGGACGAGATACGCCATCCCGGCGACGAGGTCGCCGACCGGGCAGTAGGCGCGGACCCGGTGGCCGTTGACGGCGAGGGCGTGCTGGAGCTCGTCGCCCAGGCCGCGGAGCACCTGCAGCTCGAGGTCGCGATCCTCGCCGCCGCCGGCGCGGTTGCAGGCGATCGCGTGCGAGACCGAGCGCAGGTTGTGCGACGCGATGGCGACGCGGAGCGCGGGTCGTGACTCCAGGAGCCGGCGGGTGAGCGTCTCGAAGTTGCGATCGCACTCGTGCTTGTCGACGAACACCGGCACCTCCCAGCCGTGCTGAGTGGCCTCGACGAGCTCGTGGTCCCAGTACGCCCCCTTGACGAGGCGGACCGTCACCGGCGGCGAGCGGTGAGTGGCGCGGGCCCAGCCGACGATCTGGTCCAGCTGGGCGGGCGAGTCACGCAGATACGCCTGCACCACGAGACCGGCCGACGGACCGGTCCGGAACTCCGGCTCGTCGAGCACCCCGAGCACGAGCTCGAGCACGGCCTCGCGAGAGTCCAGCGACTCCATGTCGATGTGGAGGTGCGCTCCCGCCTGCTGGGCTTCCCGCAGGAGCGGGCGCAGGCGCCGGGCGGCGTCGCGCTCACCCCGCTCGGGGGCGTCGGGGCGCAGCAGCGGCGTCAGCGCCGACACCTTCACGCACACGTTGGCGCGGGGCAGCGGACCGGCGGCGTCGGCCTCGAGCACGTCCCGAGCCGGCCAGCGTGCGGTGGCCGGCGCCAGCTCCACGATCGCCTCGCGGCAGCGGGCGGCGTAGCGGTCGGCCTCGGCCTCGGTGACGGTCGCCTCGCCGAGGAGATCGACCGAGCTGGCCACGTCCTGGTCCCAGAGACGACGCAACGTCCCGAGCGCGGCCGCGGGAGATTCGCCGACGATGAACCGGTGGGCCAGGTGCTTGACCCCGCCGGCCGCGGCGGCGCCGAGAGCGGCCCGTCCGGCCCGGTTGCCCGACAGGCGCATCGCCGCGGCGAGCGGGAGCGGCGCGTCCGGAACCTCGTCGAGGAAGCCCGCGAGGTGACGGGCGAGATCGTCGAGCGATCGGCACGCGGGGACGACGTCGACGAAGCGAAACAGGGCGGCGCGCAGCTCGCGGTCGCCCGAGGCCAGCTCCATCGCGCGGGCGTCGAGCGACCGCAGCGGCCGGCGCGATGCGGACGGAAACGATGCGGCGAGCTGCTCGCCGATCTCCCGCAGCTCGCTCTCCACCCGCGGGTCGGGTTCCGGGACGGTCGCGCTCACCATCGCGGCCGCCGCGCATCGGGGCAGCCCCAGCGGCTCATGGGCGGCCCACCTCGACCCGCTTCGGGCGTCCCGGGGTGCTGGGCGTCGCCCGCTCGATCGTCTCCCAGCTCATCGACTCGCGACGCTCGGCCGCCTCGGCCCGGCCCCCGCCGCGCAGCCCGAACAGCCGCTTGCGCAGCAGCAGCCAGACGACGACCGCGAGGTTGATCAGGAACCCGATCACCTTGAGCGGGGTGGCGCCGTGGATGAGCTCGTAGATCTCGAGCGGCAGCAGGATCGTGGTCGCCACGAACGTCAGGTACTCCGCCCAGCGCTTGCCCAACCAGAGGCCGACGGCCTCGGCGCCCTCGAGCGCCGCGTAGGCGAGCAACGCGACGCCGACCGCCAGCAGCGTTCCGTGGCGCAGCGCGAACAGCCGGTCGAAGTCGTGCACGATCCCGACATGGCCGCTGGTCACCACCGGGCCTCCGGCCACCCCGCCCTGGATCGCGGTCACCACGCGGTAGAACTCGTCCCGCAGGCTCGTCCGGTGGGCGGCGAACGCCAGCACCGCCACGCCGAGAAGCCCGAGTACGAGGAAATGGGTCACCCGGTCGAGCGCGATCAGCCGCAGGACGATGCGGTCGTGCAGCGCCTTGCCGCGCAGCGGCACCTCGATCTCCGAGCGGTCCGGCGGATGGTCGCGCGTCGCCTGCGCCGGCGGGTCCAGCGCGACCCAGCAATCACAGCGCAGGCAACGGTGCCACCGGACGTCATCGTGATCGGAGGCGACCAGGGCGTCCTGCTCGCGGGCGGTGGCGGCATCGCGGCCGACGAGCACGTGACCCTTGAGCCCGCATGTGATCAGCTCCCAGTCGATCTGACGGCGGCGACGGGGACGTTGCGTGCCGGGCGGGCGGTCCACCGTGAGAGCCGCCGGACCGGGGGAGTTCTGCGCGGGGACGGACACTAGTGCGATGTTTCGGTGGGGCCCACTAGCTGAGAATGTTGACCGCTCTGGCGACCACCAAACCGATCGTCACCAGCGCGACCACGGATTGCCCGGCCATCAGGCTCTTGGCCATCGGGGTGAGCGGCATCGTGTCGGTCGGGCTGAACGCGGTCGCATTCGTGAACGAGGTGTACAGGTAGTCGATGAGACGCGCCTCCCAGCGGGGCGGCGCGAACTCCCGCTCGGTCATCTGCACGAACAGGAAGTCGGGATGCGGCCGGCGCTGCGTCGCGCGGGCCAACGGCCCACCGCCGTCGAGCTGCCAGTACCAGACGCCGAACAGGAGCACGTTGGTCACCCAGAGCACGATCCCCGAGCCGATCAGCGCCCGCCCGCTGGACCGCCCACCGACGAGGAGGTAGTGCACGAGGAGCACCAGGGAGAGGGCATTGGCGCCGCTCACGAGCGCGATCAGCGTCAGCGACAGCCTGCGGCGCAGCGGCGAGTGGCGCATCCGCGGGCGCGGCGAGGCCATCATCAGGCCGATCAGCGCCAGCGCCTCGAGGCTGGGAGTCACCCAGCTCGGCCCGAGGGTCAGCTTCTCCGCCAGCGAGAACTGCAGCAGGATGGCGGCGGCCAGCACGAGCTGCGGACCCCAGAACGGATCGTGCTGCTCGAGGCGGGCGCGCAGGACATCGGCCTCCAGCTCGGTTCGCCGCAGCTCGGTGCTCACTGACGCGATAGTGCCACGCCCGCGTCCGCGGTTCGCCCGTCTGCCGGGACATCCACGATCACGCTGCGGCGACTCAGATCGCGGCGAAGCGGGTCACCGGGCCGTCGGCGTCCTCGCGCACTTCGCCATCGGCGATCAGGAGGTCGAGGTGGCCGAGGACCTCGGAGATCGTCAAAAACGCCTGCGTCACGGCGACGTTGCCCCACATCTGGGTCGCCAGGTCGTACGCGGTCAGCGGCCCCGGCTCGAGCATCGCGCGCAGCTTGCGCGCGCGGCGTTCGTGCATCCGGAATCGCTCATCGATCAGCGCCGCGTGGTCGCGGACCGGCGGCCCGTGGCCGCCGAGGACGATCTGCACCGGCAGGTCGCGGGTCTGGCGCATCGAGGCGAGGTACTGCACCAGGGCGTGAGGGCGATGCGCGACGGGGTCGTCCGGCGAGGCGGCCTCGTCGAGCGGGCGTGAGATGAGCGGATTGGAGGAGACCCGGGCGAGCAGATGGTCGCCCGCGATGAGCATGCGCCGCGGCTCGTCCCAGAACAACGTGTCCGACGGGCTGTGGCCGGGACGGTGCAGCGCGGTCAGCGTGCGATCGCGCAGCCTGAGCTCGTCGCCGTCGCGCAGCGGCGTCGTGATGCGGCCGCTCGAGCCGAACGCGCGGAACGCCGCGCCGACCGCTCCGAGCGCGCGGGCGACCTGCGCCGGAACTCCGTGACGGCGCATCATCGCGATCGAGAACTCGTCGTCGGCCGCGGCGCTGGCGGCGAAGTCGGCGAGGTAGGGCGCGAGCAGGCCAAATGCCGCCACGTCGGCGCCTGAGCGCCGAGCGAGGATCTCGAGCAGCCCGAGGTGGTCGAGATGCTGATGGGTGATGACGATCAGACCAAGGTCCTCGATGCGGTGGCCGCGCGCCCGCAGGGCCTGTTCGAGCTCGTCGAGCGTGTCCCCAGAGTTCGGGCCGGTGTCGACCAGGGTCAGCGGATCATCCTCGATCAGGTAGCAGTTGACCCGGCCGATCGCGAACGGCGTCGGCAGCGAGATCGGGCGAATCCCCGCGTCGCCGGCAAGGTCCGGCGCGAGCACCTCGTCGCGGGTGGTGTCCGGTTCGGCGCTCACGAGCGGATCATCGTCAGCACCTCGTCGCGCCTGGCCGCCATGTGCTCGGCCGAGTGCAGCGACTCGAGGCACAGGCGCAGCAGCGGCTCGGTGTTGGACGGGCGGAGGTTGAAATGCCAGTCCTCGTAGTCGATCGAGACCCCGTCGAGGCGAGTCTGGTCGGCGTCGGCGTACCGCTCGGCCACCTCCTCGATCGCCGCCGCGGGATCGTCGACCACCGTGTTGATCTCGCCGGAGATGAAATACCGGCGACGCAGGGGTTCGAGCAGCTGCGACATGCGGACCTCGCGCTGAGACAGCAGCTCGAGAATGAGGAGCGCGGGCAGCGTTCCGGAATCGGCGCAGTAGAAGTCGCGGAAGTAGTAGTGGCCCGAGACCTCGCCACCGAACACAGCGTCCTCCTCACGCATCCTTGTCTTGAAAAAGGCGTGGCCGACGCGGTTGACGAGCGCCCTGCCGCCGGCGGCGCGCGCGATGTCGGCGACGGCCCGGCTGGCGCGCACGTCGTAGAGCACTCGGCCGCCGGGATGCCTGGCGAGCATCGACTCGGTCAGCAGTGCGGTGAGGAAATCGCCGTCGACGAAGTCGCCCCGCTCGTCGATGAAGAAGCAGCGGTCGGCGTCGCCGTCCCAGGCAATCCCGAGATCGGCCTGGAGGCGGACCACCTCGTTCACGATGAACGCCCGGTTCTCAGGCAGCAACGGATTGGGCTCGTGGTCGGGGAAATTCCCGTCGGGCGTCCAGTAGGTCGTGATCAGATCCAGCCCGAGCCGCTCGAGCAGCGGGCCGACCATCGGACCCGCCATCCCGTTGCCGCCGTCGACCACGACCCGCAGCGGGCGGATCGATCGCGCGTCGATGAACGCCAGCGCGGAGCGCTGAAACGCGTCGTAGATCGAGACCGCCTCGGCGGTGCCGCCACCGGGCGCGTCGCCGAGTCCCGCCACGATCCGGTCGCGCACGTCGCCGAGACCGGCATCGCCCGACAGCGCCAGTGCCCCGCGGCGCACCAGCTTGGCTCCGGTGTAGGCCTTCGGGTTGTGCGAGGCGGTGCACATCAGCCCGCCGTCGAGATCACGCGAGCCGACGAGGTAGTAGAGCATCTCGGTGCCGACCATGCCGGCGTCGAGGACGGTCGCCCCCTCGGCGATCATGCCGTCGCGGTAGGCACGGGCCAGATCCGGCGCGGTCAGCCGCATGTCACGGCCGAGGCCGAGGCGCAGCTCGGCCGTCGGGATCCCCTCCATCGCCCCGATCACCTGCGCGAACGAGCGGCCGATGGCGTGCGCCACGCCGGCGTCGAGCTGCTCGCCGTAGAGGCCGCGCACGTCATAGGCCTTGAACACCTCGGGGTGGGCCAGCTCGGACACCGGGGATGATGATGCCGGATAATCCGCCGGCGTGAGACCGAGCGTGGTGATCCTCTGCGGCGGCCGGGGGACTCGCCTGCAGGAGCGCACCCGGTCGATCCCGAAGCCGATGATCGAGATCGGTGGCCGTCCCATCCTGTGGCACGTCCTCCAGATCTACCTGGCCCAGGGGTTTCGCCGCTTCCTGCTGCTGACCGGCTATCTCGGCGACCAGGTGCAGGACTTCGTCGCCGCCACGGCGTGGCCGCCAGAGGCGGAGATCGCGTGTCTTCCCACCGGCGAGGACACGCCCACCGGAGGGCGGCTGGCGCTCGCGGCGGGCGCGCTGGCAGCGCAGGAGTTCTGCCTCACCTACGCCGACGGTGTCGCCGACATCGACCTCGGCGCGCTGCTGGCGGCCCATCGTCGCTTCGGCGCAGCGGCGACGATGACCGTCGTCCGGCCCGAGCTGCCGTTCGGCGTCGCCCGTCTCGACGGCGACGCGATCGTGCGCGGATTCAGCGAGAAGCCGCGCAGCGCGGACTGGGTCAACGGCGGCTTCTTCTGCTTCGGGCCCAAGGTGCTGGAGCTGCTGGCGCCCGACTCTGTCCTCGAACGCGAGCCGCTGGAGCGACTGGCCGCGACCGGCGGATTGCGCGCGTACCGGCACGAAGGCTTCTGGCACTGCATGGACACCTACAAGGACGCGGTGCTGCTCAACGACCTGTGGGCCGGCGAGCGGCCCCCACCGTGGAAGCTCTGGAGCTGAGTGGCCCGTTTCGAACCACTCAGCGCGCGGCCGCGGCTCGCCGGCCACTCGGTCCTCGTCACCGGCGCCGACGGCCTGCTCGGATCATGGCTGACGGGGGCATTGCTCGCCGCCGGCTCGCGCGTCGTCGTGATCCGGCGCGACGAGCCGGCCGTCTCCGCGCTGCACCTGCTCGGCTTCGCCGATCGAGTCGACACGGTGCGCGGTGACATCTGCGAGGACGGGCTGGTGGCGCGGGCACTCGGCGAATACGGGGTCGACAGCGTCTTCCACCTCGCCGCCCAGACGCTGGTCGGCGCGGCCAATCACTCCCCGCGGTCGACGTTTGAGACCAATGTCCGCGGCACCTGGATCGTGCTCGAGGCATGCCGCGCCCACGGCGTGCGCAGCGTGGTGGTGGCCTCCTCCGACAAGGCCTACGGCCGCCGGCCGGAGCTGCCCTACAGAGAATCGGACCCGCTGGAAGCCACATTCCCCTACGACGTCTCGAAGGCGGCGGCCGACGCGATCGCGCGCTCCTACTGGCACACGTTCGGGGTTCCGGTCGCCGTCACCCGCTTCGCCAACCTGTACGGCGGCGGCGATACCAATCGTTCCCGGCTCGTGCCTGAGGCCGTGGCGGCGGCGCTGTCCGGGCGCGCGCCGGTGATCCGCTCCGACGGGTCGCCCGAGCGTGACTTTCTCTACGTGGAGGATGCGGTATCGGCCTACCTGGCGGTCTGGGGCCTCGTGCTCAGCGGCCGGGGTGGGGGGGAGGCCTTCAACGCCGGCGGCGGACGTCCTCGCCGGGTCCGCGACGTGGTGGCGCTCGTCTGCCGCTTGGCCGGCGCCACGATCGCGCCCGAGATCCGCGGCCACGGCACGCCGGCGGGGGAGATCGACCGCCAGTGGGTCGATGCCGGCAAGCTGCGAAAGCTGACCGGATGGGCGCCGGCGATCGACCTGGTGCAGGGCCTGCGGCAGACGATCGATTGGTATCGAGCGCACCCGGACGCGCTGGGTCTGC
This sequence comes from uncultured Solirubrobacteraceae bacterium, assembly GCA_963731395.1. Classification (GTDB taxonomy): domain Bacteria; phylum Actinomycetota; class Thermoleophilia; order Solirubrobacterales; family Solirubrobacteraceae; genus Palsa-465. Next base: position 728,273 of record CAVSVH010000016.1, on the reverse strand, counting down.
GCCTATAGTTAGACCCATGTCCGGTCATTCGAAATGGGCCTCGATCAAGCACAAGAAGGCGGTCGTCGACCAGCGCCGCGGTCAGCACTTCACCAAGCTGACGCGGGCGATCACGGTTGCCGCCCGCGAGGGCGGAGGCGACATCGACGGCAATCCGGCGCTGGCCCTCGCCGTCCAGAAGGCACGCGACGCATCGATGCCGAAGGACAACATCGAGCGCGCGATCGCCAAGGGAACCGGCGCCGGCGTCGACGCCGACCAGATCGAGAACGTCGTCTACGAGGGCTACGGCCCCGGCGGGGTGGCGTTGCTGATCGAGGCCGTCACCGACAACCGCAACCGCACCGGCGCCGACGTCCGCCATGCCCTCTCCAAGCACGGCGGCAACCTCGGCGAGCCGGGATCGGTTTCCTACCTGTTCGACAAGCGCGGTGTCATCGTCGTCGACGCCTCGCGCTACGACGAGGACGATCTGATGGTCGCGATCGACGCCGGCGCGCAGGACATCACCCGCGACGACGATGTCTTCGAGGTCATCACCGAGCCGGGTGACCTCGTCGCGGTGCGAGCCGCGCTCGGGCAAGCCGGCGTCGACATCGAGAGCGCCGACATCACCCAGCAGCCCAAGTCACGGGTTCCGGTGCAGGAGTCCGAGGCCGCCCGCCTGCTGAAGCTGATCGATGCGCTCGAGGAGTCAGACGACGTCGGCGCCGTCCACGCCAACTTCGACGTGGACGCCGCCGTGCTCGAGCGGATCGCCTCCTAGCGGCACTCACCGGTCCTTCGGCGGTTCTTCGCCGCGCTCGCTACTCTCGCCCATCGATGCGAAAGACGACGACACTCATCCTGGCCGTCACCGGTCTCGCCGCGGCGGTGGCGGGCTGTGGCAGCAGCACCTCGACCGCGCCGGGCGTTCAGCTCGCGCCCTCCGCCGGGGCGACCGCCGACAGCACGACCGCTGTGGCCAGCGCCTCGTCGACCACCTCGTCGACGAGCACGAGCAGCGTCCCGCTGCCATCGGCGCTCAAGACGAAGCCCAAGGTCGTGCCGCCGAAGGGCGCGCCGCCCAAGACGCTCGTGGTCAAGGACCTGATCAAGGGCACCGGTCCGGTGGCCAAAGCCGGGTCCACCGTCGACGTCCAGTACGTGGGCGTCCTCTACAAGAACGGCAAGCAGTTCGACGCGTCCTGGAATGACGCCAGCGGTCAGCCGGTCTCACTGCCGCTCACCGGCGTCATCCCGGGGTGGCAGCGGGGGATCCCCGGGATGCGGGTCGGCGGTCGCCGGGAACTCATCATCCCGCCCAGCCTGGCCTACGGGTCCAAGGCGCAGGCCAAGATCCCGGCCAACTCGACGCTCGTCTTCGTCATCGACCTGCACAACGTCTCCTAGCCGCGGCCACGCCGGTGAGACGCTCCGACGTTCGCTAGGATCGAGCCGCCTCGCGGGCACCTGCCTGGCGGTGTCCGTTCAGCTGACCCGGAGTTATGCACATGCTCTCCATACTCATGCCCGTCTACAACGAGCGCGAACGCGTCGCCCAGGCGATCGCGGAGGTGCTGGACACCGAGCTGCCGAGTGACTTCGAGCTGATCGTCGTCGACGACGGGTCAACCGACGGCACCCGCGAGATCCTGCGCCAGGGCCAGTGGAGCGAGACCGTCCGGCTCATCGAGCACGAGCACAATCAGGGCAAGGGCGCGGCCATCCAGACCGCGCTGCGCGAGGCCCGGGGCGAGTTCGCCTGCATCTTCGATGCCGACCTGGAATACGACCCGGCCGACCTCGCGCTGCTCATGCCGCCCCTGCTCGACGGCCGGGCCAACGCGTGCTTCGGGGTGCGGGCGTTCGACGGCTACACGAGCCACTCGTTCCTGTTCGTGCTCGGCAACAAGGGCGTCACCCTGGCCTGCAACATGCTGTTCAACGTGTACCTGCACGACATCATGACCTGTCACAAGATGATCCGGACCGACGTGTTCCAGGGCCTCGGCCTCCACGCGGCGGGATTCTCCATCGAGCCCGAGATCACCGCACGGCTCGTGCAACGCGGCGAGCGAATCTTCGAGGTCCCGGTGCACTACCGCGCTCGGGCCACCGACGAGGGCAAGAAGCTCACCGCCCGCGACGGCTTCCGGGTGATCGGGACGCTGCTGCGCTGCCGGTTCAACGGCGCCGGTTCGGGCTCGTAGTCCGCCGGCGCGCCACGGTCGCGGGTGGCCCGATCTGGACCGTCGACCGGTAGATCGACTGGATCGTGGAGAACAAGGGCGCCACCGGGTTGCCGTAGAGGTCGATCTCGCCCTTCTGCACGAACGGCGGATCGGGGAACGGATCGCCGCCTCCCCAGCCGGGGCGGGCGGCGAAGGTCTGCAGCGCGAACCACATCGCGGCCGAGAGGTACGGTTTGGAGGCGAACACGCCGAGGTGGAACGTGGCCGCGGCCGTCTGATACTGGTAGGTACCGCGCTCCTCGACCGGGCCGTTGCGGTTGCCCTCGAACCCGAACTCGGTGATCATCAGCGCCTTGTTCGGATAGCAGGCGTGCAGGCTGTCGAGGAACGGACTCAGGGCATCGGGATCGTCGGTCGCCCCGCCCCCGGCGTCGAACCAGCCGAAGTAGTCGTTGAAGCCGATCACGTCCAGCGGCGCGTAGGCCGACTGGCAGGCCACCCCCGGCCAGTCCGAGATCGCCATCCCCACCGGCCGCGTCGGGTCGAGCTGGTGGGCGAGCGCGACGGCTCCGGCGATATAGCGGGCCTCAGCGTCGTTGGGCGGGGTGGGCAGCTCGTTGGCGATGCTCCACAAGAGGATCGAGGGGTGGTTCTCATTGGTCAGGATGTTCGTGCGCAGCAGCGTGTGGGCGGCGCTCAGCCACCCCGGCCGCGTCATGTAGGTCGTGCTGACCTGGTACACCGGGACCTCGGACCAGAGCAGGATTCCGTCCTGGTCGGCGAGCTCCTCGATCTCCGGATTCAGCGGGTAGTGAGCGCGGATGATCGTCCCGCCGAGCTCGCGGACCCAGCCGACGAGGGCCGCCAGCTGGGTCGGGTTCAGGGCGCCGCCGGTCTGGACGTTGAGCTCGTGCAGATCAAAGCCGCGGAGGTCCAGGACGCGGCCGTTGAGCAGCAGCTGTCCCGCCGGCGTGACCGTGATGCTGCGAATTCCGCTGTAGTCGACGTAGCCTTCGAGCTGACGTCCGTGGGCGTCCGAGACGGTCAGCGTCGCCCGGTACAGGTACGGGTCGTCGGGCGCCCAGAGGTGGGGGGAGTGGATCGGCACTGACGCGGTGGCGGTCCAGGTCGAGTCAGGGGCCAGCGTGTGGCCGCCGAACCGCAGCTTCGCTCTGCCGTAGGTGCCCTGCAGGACGACGGTCTGCGGCTTCCCGGTGAGGTTGCGCACCGAGACCTGCTCCTGGATGGTGGCGGTGCACGTCGGGCACGGCAGGATCGGCCGGATCACGACCGGGGACATGTCGACCGCCTGAACCGAGCGCAGGTAGACCTCCTGGTTGATGCCGCCGTAGTTCCACCAGCCGCCGCCCGGGCCGGGGGGGAGGTCGGCTCCGGTGCGGCGATCGTCGACGCGGACGATCAGGCGGTTGACCCCGCTGCGCACGCCCTTCAGATCGAACTCGAACGGGAGGTAGGCACCGGCGTGGCTGCCGATCTTGCGCCCGTTCAGCCACACCGTCGCCGTGTAGTTGACCGATTCAAAGCGGATGATCCAGCTGCGAAAGCGCCTCGGAACGTAGGCGGCGAAGGCACCCTTGGGCACGGTGAAGTCACGCCGGTACCAGCCGACGGAGCCGGCCATGCTCGCGCTCGAGAAGTCGCCGGCGTTGAACGAGTTGGGCACGGTCACCGGCGCCCAGCCGGCGCTGCTGGAGACATTGCGCCACCAACCGTCGGTCAGCCCGATGTTCGCCGGGTCACCCCGGTACAGCCAGGCTCCGCCGAGCAGCCAGCGGTCGTTGGCCCCGTCGCGATAGAGCGCGCCCTGCGTGGGCGGGGTGGCGGCGTAGGCCGGCGTCTGCGCCGCGGCCGGCGCGGCGCCGCCGGTCAGCAGCGCCGTCGCCGCCGTGACCGCGAGGATGAGAACCCAGAGGGCCCGGACCGCGCCAGATCCGTGCAGGCCGGTGAGACGCGTCCGGGCGCCGCTACAATCGCCCGCCGATGTCAGTCGTCGATCCGCCGCAGCAGCGGCCGCCCACGACCGGCTCCGCCGGCTCCGGGGAGTCTCACGGAGCCTCATTGGCTCGCTCGCTGCGCCGGGCGCCGCGCTCCAGCGCGGTGATCTCGGTGGTCGCGTGCATCGTGCTGGCGGGGCTGTCGGCGGCGGTCCTGCCGACGGTCCCGAGCTACGACCCGTGGTCGTGGATCGTGTGGGGCCGCGAGGTCACCGACCCGCATCTCAGCTTTGTCGTCAGCGGTGGTCCGTCGTGGAAGCCGCTTCCCTTCATCTTCACGACGGTGTGGGGCCTGTTCGGGGGCGCCGCCCCGACGTTGTGGGTGATCACCGCCCGGGTCGGCGGGCTGCTCGGGCTCGTCGCGGCGTGGCGGCTGGCCAACCGCCTCGTGGGTGGCGGTCGGTGGGGGATGTTCTCCGGAGCGCTCGCCGTGATCGGCGTTCTCCTCACCCAGGATTGGTTCTACTACTTCCTGCACGGGGCGTCGGAGGTGGTGCTGATCGGAACCTCGTTGTGGGCGCTTGACCGCTTCCTCGACGGTCACAAGACCCAGGCCTTCCTGCTGGCGGTGGCGGGCGGGCTGATCCGGCCCGAATGGTGGCCGTTCATCGGCCTCTACGCGCTGTGGCTGTGGTTCCGTGAGCCGGAGTTCCGCAGCTGGCCGATGCGGCTGCTCATCCTCGCCGGGCTGGCGTGCCTTCCCGTGCTGTGGTTCGGCCCGCCGTGGGCCGGGTCGGGCCAGCCGTTTTTGGCGGCGACGCATGCCGCCGAGTACAACGGTCACCTCGGCTCTGACCCGTTGAGGACCGTCGTCGCCCGCGGCCGAGATCTGCAGGTGCTGCCGGCGCTGCTGGCGGCGATCGCCGCGGTGGTCATCGGCTGGTTTCGCGATCGTAATCGGGTCGTGCTCGCCATGGGCGGGTTCGTCGTCGCGTGGTGGATCGTGGTCGTCGCCATGACCCTCGACGGCTACCCCGGCCTGGAGCGGTTCTTCCTCCCGGCGGCGGCGGCGACCTGCGTGCTCGGCGGCGTCGGCATCACCTGGCTGGCCCAGCTCGCCGGCAGCGCGTTCACGACCTATGGGACCGCCGTCGCGGTCGGGGTCGCCGCGCTCCTCGTCGCCGTCTCGATCCCGGCCACGACCGGTCAGGTATCGCAGGCACGAGCCGCCTTCCCCGCCGCCGACGCCGCCGTCACCACCGAGAACCAGCTCACCCGGGTGGCCGCCGCGGCCGGTGGTCACGACGGGGTGTTTCCGTGCAAGACGAGCTTCGCCGCCGTCAACCACGGCGTCCAGACCGCGCTCGCGTGGAAGCTGCACGTGACGCTGGAGCGGATCGGCACGACGATGCACGCCCCCGGCCTCGACTTCATCGGGCCCCACAACGGCGCCGACGGCGAGGCCGCTCCGGTCGACCCGCGCCTGACCAACGTGGCGCTGGTCGTCCAGTCCGGACCGTGGCGGGTGGTGCGGGTGACCGACCCACGGCTGCCGACGACGTGCGTCGGCCGCTGAGCTAAAAAGCATGGGCCTCATGGGCGCCCCTCCGTGCCGGACCGCCAGGTGGCCGCGTGACCCGTCCGGGTCTTGCCGCGCGGGGGCTTGTGCGTCCGCTTCTTCTTGGGTTTTGGCTTGCGTTTGATCTGGAGCCGGTGGCTGAGCACCGTCCGGTTGCCGGCCTTGTCGGTGACGGTGACGGTCACCCGGTAGGTGCGCCTGCGCGTGTACGCATGGACGGCGGTGCGACGATGGACCGTCGCCTGGTGACCGTCGCCCCAGGCGACTGTCACCGTGGCGACACCGGAGGCGTCGAACCCGGGGAGCCCTCGCGGCGCCGGGTCGCTGTCGGTGACGGTGAGCCGCAGCCGGCCGTGGGGGATGCGTACCCCCGTGAGCTTGAACGACGCGCGCGGGGGCACGGTGTCGACGAACACCGTCGCGGGGGTCGCCGCGGTGCTGAGGCCGGCCTGGTTGACCGCGGTCACCTGGTAGGTATGGCGGCCGTCGCGCACCGGTGCCGGCGCGAATGCCTGCAGCGCCGTCGTCTGGGCGATCGGGACCCCGTCGAGCCTGACCACATACTGCGGTGGCCCCCATAGCTCGGCGGCGCCGGACCAGGCGAGCAGCGGCCGGGCGCTGGTGGAGTAGCTGAAGCTGTGCGCCGGGACGAAGCCTCCCGGGGTCTGGTACAGCTGGGCGGCGACGATCGAGCGGCTCGCGGTCGTGCCCTGCGTCCAGGCGATCGCGGCGTCGCCGGACACGTCACCGCCTGCCGCCAGTCCGGCGTCGGCGTCGGTGGGCCCGAACGCCGGCGACGACACCACCTCCTCGGGGCCGAGATCGAAGCCGTCGGGGGCGTAGCGGACCCGGATCTCGGGCAGGCCGGCCACCCCCGGGGTCTGCTGCCAGGCGATGAACGTCGAGACGAGCCCGGCGGCCGCGGGGACGGCATCGGGCGCGGAGCCGTTGGTCAGGCTGTCGACGCGCTCGGTCGCCCCGAAGCTGTCATTGGAGCCGAGCGTCGTCGCAAACAGCTCATGCGTCTGATCGTGCTCGGAGGTCGCGAACCCCTCGCCGTACTCGGTCATGGCCGTCTCCGGCTGATCGGCGCCCTCGGGGCCGCCGACAGCGATTCCGTCCCCCTGCCCGATCCCGTCGTACTGGGAGCCGTGCAGGCGGTTCATCAGCACCCGCGACTGCCGGCCGGCGCCGTTGGCCAGCTCCTCCTGGAACGTGACCGAGGCGTAGGAGGAGTCGCCGCCGGTGGAGATCTCCGGATCGCCGGCGGACACCTCCGGCCAGCCGCCGAGGCTCGGGACGTCGGCCTGCTCGTCGACGACACTGGGCGTCGTCCCGGTCACCCGGCGCGAGTAGATGTGTCCGTTCTCGCCCCACACGACGATCCCGACGCCGTCGCCGGCGGCGATCACGTCCGGCCGTCCGCTTCCCGTCCCCGCCGCGTCGGCCGGATTGGCGTCGAGCGGGCTCGGCTCGAGCGCCCAGCGTCCCTGATAGTAGAAGGCCGTCCTGACATCGCCGCCGCCGGCACCGCTGGTGGCGGTGAACGCGAGATACGCCTTGCCGAAGTTCGACAGTGAGAGCGACGGGTTGGCCGCGCCGGCATAGACCAGCGACGGCGCGGACAGGGGCGCGGCGACGGTGGTGCGCTGCGCGATGTACAGCGCGCCCGCGTTGATGAACCCCACGAGGAGGAGTCCGGCCTGCCCGGCGGCGATCACCGGCTGCGATGAGGGTCCCGGCAGCCCGGCGTCGACCTGGATCGGCGCCTGATAGCTGCCGTTGACCAGCACCGAGACGAACACATGCGCCACGCCGCCGACATCCTTGGTGTAGACGAGACCACCGGAGCCGTCGCGGGCGATCGACATGCCGTCGAGACCGACGATCGCAGGGCTCGGGCCGTCGATCACGGAGTTGTTGGGCGCCAGGGTGGGGACCCGGCGCGCGGCCGCGGACGATGGGGATGCGACGGTCACTGCGGCCAGCAGACATCCGGCCAGAGCAATGACTGCCCTGCGCCCCGCCCCGGTGCAGCGGACTGAAGACGACGTACGAGGAACACCCCTAGAACAGCTGAAGGGGCCCGAGGTTGCGCCGTTTGCGCGGCGGGCAGCGATGTTGCAGGCCGGGCATCGACCCGCGGAAGGCGTCCGAGCGCCCGCGGAGAATGTCTGAGGACAATGCTCGTCATCGGGATCGACCCAGGCACGGCCAGCACCGGCTATGGCCTCATCTGCGGCACGGGATCGCGGCTGCAGCCGGTCGAGGCCGGGGTCATCGAGACACGCCCCGGGGTTGCGCTGGAACGACGGCTGGCCGAGATCCATGGGCGGGTGGGTGCCCTGCTCGACGAGCACCGGCCTGACGTGATGGCGGTCGAGGAGCTGTACTTCGGCGCCAACGTGCGGACCGCGTTCGCCGTCGGGCAGGCGCGGGGAGTGGTGTTGCTCGCCGCGGGGCAGCGCGGGGTACCCTCGCGCTCTTACACCCCCCAGCAGGTGAAGGGGGCCGTGTGCGGCAACGGCCGGGCGCCCAAGGACCAGGTCGCCCGCATGGTCGCGCGGCTGCTCGGAATGTCGGCCGTCCCGGCGCGCGACCACGCCAGCGACGCCCTCGCGGTGGCGATCTGCGAGCTCAACCGGTCGCCGCTGGCCCGGGCCGTGGCGGGGGCGACGGCGTGATCGCCCTCGTCTCGGGAACGGTCGCGGTGCGACGCAACGATCACGTCGTCGTCGACTGCGGCGGGGTCGGCTACCGCCTGGCGGTCTCGGCCGAGACCCTCCGGCACGTGCCGGCCGCCGGCCGCGACGTGATGCTGCACACCCATCTCGTCGTTCGCGACGACGTGCTCGCTCTCTACGGGTTCGCGACCGAGGAGGAGCGCGACCTGTTCCTGATGCTCCTCGCGGTGCAGTCGGTCGGGCCCAAGGTGGCGCTGGCGGTGCTCTCGGGCGCCCCTCCGCGCGACCTGCTCACCGCGGTCGCGGGGGGCGACGTCGCGCGCCTCCAGGCGGCTCCGGGGGTCGGCAAGCGCACCGCCGAGCGGATCATCGTCGAGCTGCGCGAGAAGGTCGGAGCGGCCGTCCCCGGCGACCCGGTGCACCGCGCGACCGCGGATGATCCGCTCAGCGTCGCCCGGGAGGCGCTGCTCGGGCTGGGCTTCGCGCCCGCTGAGATCGACGAGCTGCTCGACGGGGCCGCCGCCGAACGCCCCGAGGACCTGATCGCCCACGCGCTGCGGAGCGCCCAGCGGTGAGCGCCGCCACCCCGCGGCTGCCGGATCCCGCCGAGCTTCCCGGCGACGAGCTCGATCGGTCGCTGCGGCCGCGTCGACTTCAGGACTTCATCGGGCAGGAGGGGGTCCGCGACCAGCTCTCGGTATCGATCGCCGCTGCGATCAGCCGCGGTGACGCGCTCGATCACGTGCTCCTCGCCGGGCCGCCCGGCCTGGGCAAGACGTCGCTGGCCCAGATCATCGCCGCCGAGCTCGAGGTGCCGTTCGTGCAGACGGCGGGGCCGGCGCTGGAGCGCAAGCGGGACATCGCATCGTTTCTGACCGCGCTCGAGCCACGCGCGGTGTTCTTCGTCGACGAGATCCACCGGCTGCCGCGGGCGCTGGAAGAGACGTTCTATCCCGCCATGGAGGACGGTGAGCTGCCGATCACGGTCGGCGAGGGGGCGGGCGCCCGGATCGTCACGCTGACGCTGCCGCCGTTCACGCTGATCGGCGCCACCACGCGTGCGGGACTCCTGACGACGCCGCTGCGCGACCGCTTCGGGATCCAGCACAGGCTCGAGCACTACTCACCTCAGGACCTGGCTCGGATCGTCGTCCGCTCGGCGCGGCTGCTCGGGGTCGACATCCGTGACGCCGGGGCGGTCGCGATCGCCCGGCGCAGCCGGGGCACCCCCCGGGTCGCCAACCGGCTGCTGCGACGGGTGCGCGACTACGCCGAGGTCCGCCACGGCGGGACGGTGACCGAGTCGGTCGCCGACGCCGCGCTCGACCTGCTCGAAGTTGACGAGGCGGGGCTCGACCGGCTCGACCGGGAGATCCTGCGGGCGATCTGCGCCAAGTTCGGCGGCGGCCCGGTCGGGCTGTCCACGCTCGCCGTCGCCGTCGGGGAGGAACAGGACACGATCGAGGACGTCTACGAGCCCTATCTGCTGCAACAGGGCCTGATCGAACGGACGCCGCGCGGCCGCGCCGCCACCCGCCGGGCGTTCTCCCATCTCGGCCTGGAGGGTCCCGGCCCACCCGCCCAGGGCAGCCTCATCTGAGTTCCTCACTGACTCTTATCTGCCTCCCTCTATCCTCAGGCGCCGGATGAGTCGTGAGCACTACTTCATCTGTCCCCACTGCGGGACTCGGTCGATGGGCACCGGTCGCAACGCCGGGTTCCGCCAGGAAGCGCGGGGCTGTGACAAGTGCGGTTTTGCCTACCTGTTCGAGCTCCTTGACGACTACTATCCGGCGCCCAACGCGGCGTTCTTCGCCTGCGACTCCGACGGCCGCGTCGTCGACTGTGGGCGGGGGTCGTTCGAGCTGACCGGGATCAAGACCGAGCAAGCGATCGGCCGGCCGGTCGGCGACGTCCTCGGGCTCCGCTTCGACGATGGTGGCGATCACGTCGGCACCGCGTTGGAATGGGAGGTCCGGGTGCAGGGCAAGCCGGTCCAGGTCAATGCCGAACACGACCTTCCAGCCCGTGCCGTGGCGGACATCTTCCCCGCATACGATGACGACGAGGGCGGGGTCCTGGTCGTGCTGACGCCCGCCAACCACAACTAGTCTCGTGAGCCTCGCCGCGACAGGCTCTCCGGCCGCTGCGGGCCGTTAGCATCGTCAACTGCTGATGTCCGATCGACAGCGTCACGGCTTCGTCCTGCTGCTGGTGGCGGGGCTGCTCGCCGCGTCGGTGTTCGTCATCACCACCCAGAAGACGATCCTCGGTCTCGATCTCAAGGGTGGGGTCGAGCTGGTCTACCAGGGGGAGGCGACGCCGCAGAGCCCGGTCAACCAGGCCTCGCTGAACCGAGCGGTCGACATCATGCGCTCGCGCGTCGATCAGCTTGGCGTCTCCGAGCCCGAGATCCAGACCTCGGGCGGCAACCAGATCACTGTCGGCCTGCCAGACGTCAAGGACGTGGGCCGGGCCGAGCAGGAGGTCGGTCAGACGGCCGAGCTGTTCTTCTATGACTGGGAGGCCAACGCGCTGACGCCGAACGGCAAGACGGTGGCCAGCCAGCTCGAGACCCAGGACCCGAAGGCGCTCACGATCAGCCAGGGGGCCGGGTCGGGCCCCGGCGTTCCCGGCGCGGGCGGCGTTTCGCTCTACCAGGCGGTGACGCTCGCGTCCCAGCAGCCGGCGGCGCCCGATTCCCCGACGCTCTCCCGGAAGGGTCCTCAGTACTACCTCTTCGGAGCCCCGGGGAGCGCGGCCTGCGCCGCCGCCGCGAAAGCGAACGGAACGACCGTGGTGCAGGGCGATCGCTGCCTGCTCTCCGGGCCCGACAGCAGCCTCGCCGATCTCGATCAGGGCCTGCCGTCCGGGGTGACGCGGGCCGACGGCCAGCTCCTCACCGTCCCCCAGGGCACGGTGGTCCTCCAGGCGGCCAATCTGACCGCCAGCGATCACGTGCCCCCCGACAGCCCGGACGCGCAGTTCTTCGTGCTCAAGGACCGGGTCTCGATCCTCGGCAAGGACATCACCAACCCGCAGCAGGGCACCGATCAGGGCGGCAGCCCCGACGTCCAGTTCGGCTTCACGTCGAAGGGACAGAACGAGTTCCAGACGGTCACGGGGCAGATCGCCCATCGCGGGGCGAATCTCGTCATCCCCGGGCAGACCCTCGATCAGCATTTCGCGGTCGCGCTCGACAACCAGCTCGTCACCGTCCCGCAGATCGACTACCGCCAGTACCCGGATGGGATCGTCGGCGGCGGCGGCGCCGATATCACCGGAGGCTTCACCACCCAGTCAGCCTCGGACCTCGCGACCCAGCTGCGCCTCGGGGCGCTGCCGATCACCCTGAAGCGGATCTCGGAGTCCCAGGTGTCGGCCACCCTCGGCCAGCAGGCGCTGCATCAGGGCCTGATCGCCGGCGCCGTCGGGCTCCTGGTGGTGTGCCTGTTCCTCATCTTCTACTACCGGCTGCTGGGCCTGATCGCGGTCGCCGGGCTGGCCGTCTATGGCCTGTACTTCTTCGCGTTGATCAAGCTGATCCCGATCACGCTGACGCTGGCGGGGATCGCCGGCCTGATCCTGACGATCGGCGTGGCCGCCGACGCCAACATCGTGATCTTCGAGCGCGTCAAGGAGGAGATCCGCGCCGGGAGATCGATCCGCGCCGGGATCGCCACCGGCTACAAGAAGGGGCTGACGGCGATCATCGACGCCAACGTGGTGACGATCATCACCGCGTTCATCCTGTTCGTGCTCGCCACCTCGGATGTCCAGGGCTTTGCGTTCACGCTCGGCATCGGGGTGATCGTGTCGTTGTTCACCGCGATCCTCGCCACCCAGGCGATCCTGATGACGATGGCCGACTCGCGCGTGATCGCGCGCCCGTCGGCGCTGGGCGCCGGCGGCAAGAAGCACCAGTGGCGGATCGACTTCATGGGGAGATCGCGCTACTTCTTCACGCTCTCCGGTGTGATCCTGCTCATCGGCGCGCTCGCGATCGGCGGTCGCGGCCTCAACCTCGGGATCGACTTCACCTCGGGCGCGCGGATCGACGTGACGCTCAATCACGCCGCGACATCCGCGCAGGTGCGCGGCGTCGTCTCGGGGGCGGGCGTGCCGGGTCCGGTGGTGCAGGAGATCGGCAACAAGGGCACCCAGTTTCAGATCTCCTCCAAGCCGCTGAGCTCCGGCACGAGCGGCGTGCAGACCGCGCTGCAGTCCCACTGGGGCGTGCACAGCTTCGGCAGCCAATCAGTCGGTCCGACCTTCGGCGCCTCCGTGACCCACAGTGCGGTGATCGCGATCATCGCCTCGCTGCTCGTCATCTCCGCGTACGTGGCGCTCCGCTTCGACTGGAAATTCGCGGTTCCCGTGCTCATCGCCCTGATGCACGACCTGCTGATCACCGCGGGCGTCTACGCGTTGACCGGAAGGCAGGTGACGGTCGACACGGTCGCGGCCCTGCTCACCATCCTGGGCTACTCGCTCTACGACACGATCATCGTGTTCGACCGCGTGCGGGAGAACATTCCGCGGATGCCGCGCGCGGCGTTCTCCCAGATCGTCAACCGCTCGATGTCGGAGGTGCTCACGCGGTCGCTCGCCACCACCTCGTGCACGCTGCTGCCGATCATCGCGCTGCTGCTGTTCGGCGGCTCGACGCTCCAGGACTTCGCGTTCGCGTTGCTGATCGGCGTCGCGTCGGGCGCCTACTCGTCGATCTTCATCGCGTCTCCGGTGCTCACCCACTGGAAGGAGCGCGAGCCGATCTACCGCCACCGCCGCCAGCGGATCGAAACCGAGTACGGGGCGGTCCCGGCCTACGCGTCGGTCGGCGCCGACGTCGAGCCCGCCCGCGAGCGGGTGCGCCGGCGGGCCGGACGGGTGACCGAGCCCGAGCCGGAGACCGTGTCGTCGGCCGAGTTCGAGCAGATGAAGCGCGATCTCGACATCGAAAACGAGCCGACCCAGCGCACCTCGACGCTGGTCAAGCGACTTGCCCACACGACCGAGGACGACACCGAGGCACCGCCACCGGCACCGGCCAAGCCGGTGCGCCGCGGGCGCGCCAAGCGGACGGCCACTCCCCGCGAGACGCCGGATCGCCCCGGGTCCTCGGATCGGCCCGGGCCCTCGGATCGCCCCGCGCCGTCGGATCGCCCCGTGGCCCCCCCGCCCGCTGACGACGCCCGCGGCGACGAGGCCGTGTCCAGCGGCGGCAGCGATCAGCCGGCCCCACCGCAGCCGGCCCCGCCGCTCCGGGCCGACGGCGGGCAGGCAGCGCCCGGTGCCGGCGCTGACGATCTCACCCCCGCGTCCGGCGATGACGACGGCTTCCGCCACGCCCCCGACGAAGCCGAGGACGACGCGGTCGCTCGGTCACCGAAGCCAGCCCGGCCGGCCAAGTCACGCTCGCGCAACCGCCGCCACGGGAGACGTCGCTGATGGGCATGCTCGCCTGGGTGGTGATGGGACTTGCGATCTGGCACTTCACGATCTGGCTGCCCGACCGCTTTTGGGCCGGAATCGTCGGCGCGTTTCTCGGCGCGCTGTTCGGCGCTGCGCTGTTCGGCCTGATCGTCAACGGCTTCTCGATCCCGGGCCGCGGCGACACCACCATCGGGACGGCGCTGGAGGCGATCCCGGGAGCGTTGATCGGAATCGGGCTGATCTATCTCCTCGGCCTCCGCCAGGAGAAGGCGGGCGGCCCCGGGCCCGTTCGCCTCTAGGGCCCACGAACGAAGCCCACCAGGCGAGTCGCCGCGACAGGCGGATGCGTCCGCCGCCGCCCATACCGTGTGGCGATGCACCCCGGCGCCGGACTCCGCCCCCGGCTGCAGATCCCCGAGTACGACCTCATGGCGGCGCTGACGCTCGAGCGCGAGCTCGGCATCGGCCACGTGCTCGCTCAGATTCTCGTCCGCCGGGGACTGGGTGACCGGCGACAGGCGTACGAATTCCTGCGCGCCGCCGATGCCCACGACCCAAGCGCGTTCACCGGGATCGAGTCGGCGCTGAGCACGATCCGGCGCCACGTCGACGCCGGCAGCCGGATCGTCGTTCACGGTGACTACGACGTCGATGGCGTGTGCGCCACCGCGATCATGATCCGCGCGCTGCGGGCGATCGGGGCCGACGCGAGCTGGTTTCTCCCCAGCCGCACCGAGGACGGCTATGGCGTGTCGGCGGCCACGGTGCGGCGTCTGGCGGAGCGGGGTACCGGGCTGATCGTCACCGTGGACTGCGGGATCACCGCGGTGGACGAAGTCGCCGCCGCCGGCGCGGCCGGGATCGAGATCGTGATCTCCGATCACCATGCCCCGCGCGCTGACGGGGTCCTGCCCGAGTGCCCGATCGTCCACCCCTCGGTGGGTGACTATCCCTGTCGCACTCTGTGCGGCACCGCGGTCGCGTTCAAGCTCGCTCAGGCCCTCGGCGCTCCGACCGCCGGCGAGGACCTGGATCTCGTGGCGCTGGCGACGGTCGCCGACCTGGTCCCGCTGACCGGTGAGAACCGCCGGCTCGTGCGCGAGGGCCTCGCCGCGCTGGCGACCACCGCGAAGATCGGACTCCGCGCGCTGATGGCGGTGGCGCGGGCGGACCCGAGCGCCCTGGACACCGAGACACTCGGCTTCCGGCTCGCCCCGCGGATCAATGCCGCCGGACGCCTGCGCCGCGCCGACGCCGGACTGGAGCTGCTGCTCTGCGAGGACCGGGCGCGCGCGGAGGCGATTGCCGCGGAGCTCGACGCCGTCAACACCGAGCGCCGCGCGGTGGAGCAGCGCATCCAGTGGGAGGCCGAGGCCGAGGTGGCGCGGCTCGGCCCACGCAGCGCCTACGTCCTGGCCGGCGCGGACTGGCATCCCGGAGTGGTGGGGATCGTCGCCTCCCGGATCGTCGAGCGCCATCACCGCCCCGCCCTGCTGATCGCACTCGGCGAAGACCCCGCGACCGGCTCGGGACGCAGCATCCCCGGGTTTGACCTGCTCGCAGGTCTGCATGCCTGCGCTCAGTGGTTGGGCCGCTACGGCGGTCACCGCGCCGCCGCCGGCCTGACGATCGCTCCCGACCGGATCGCGGACCTCCGCGCCGCCTTCGAGCAGCATGCCGCGGCGGTTCTGACCCCGGAGCAGCTGGAGCCGGTGGAGCGCGTCGACGCGGTCATCTCCGGCAGCGAGCTCGGGCTGGCGCTCGCCGAGGAGCTCGAGCGGCTGCAACCGTGCGGGATGGGCAATCCCGCGCCGCGGTTGCTCGTCCCCGGCGCCCGCTTCGGGGACGTCCGCCCGATGGGGGAGGAGGGGCGGCACGCGCGCTTCTCGGTCACCTCCGGCGGGGTGCGGGCGCGGGCGGTCGCCTTCGGCTGTGACGGCCGGGTGAGCGAGGACCCGGGCCAGCCGCTGGACGCGACCTTCAAGCTGGATCGCAATGCCTGGAATGGGGCGGTCGAGCCCCGGCTCGTGCTCCGCCACGCCCAGCCCTGTGCGCCCGCGGAGATCGCGGTGCTCGACGCGGGCGGTGACTATCTTCGGTCGGTCCTGGCGGAGGTCGACGCTCCACTCGAGTCCTCACCGGGCGCGGCCGCCGGCTCAGCGTTGGCCGCCGCGTCGGCCGTCGCGGTCCGGGACGACGCGGTCCGGGACGACGCGGTCCGCACGATCGTCGATCGCCGGGGCGCCAGCCCTCTCGCCGTGCTCGTCGACGGGGTCGCCGCCGGAGAGCCGGTGCTCGCCGTCTGCGCCGACGTCCCGCGACGCCTCGCCGGCCTGCGCGCCCGGGTCGGTGGGTTCACCATCTGCGGATACGCCGAACTCGAACGCGACCCATGGCGGGCGCGGCGCTTCGCCAACATCGTCGCGCTCGATCCACCGAACGGCGGTGCCGCCGCGTCCGCAATCCGCACGGGCCCCGGCGTGACGCAGCTTGCCTGGGGCGAGCCTGAGCTACGCTTTGCAGAGCAGATGCATGAGCTTGAGTACGGACTCCGTGCTTCGCTCGTCGCCTTCTACCGGGCCCTCCGGGCGCGGGAACGGGCGGTCGGCGAGGAGCTCGAGCGCCTGCTTCGCGGTGACGGTCCGCATGGTCGATCGGCACAACTCGCCGGCAGGCTGGTCCGGGTACTCGCGGAGTTGGAGCTCGTCAGCCTCAACCGGGATCTGCCCGCCCTGGCGATCGCGGGCCGAGCACCGACGGCGCTCGATCGCTCGCCATCGTTCAGGGTCTACTCGCAGCGATACGAGGACGGCAAGCGATACCTGAGCAGCGCAAACCTTCGAGCAGTCGCCTGAGCCGGGCGATCGGCCGCGGTGACGTGGGCAGCACCCGATCAGCCAAGGACACGCCCGGCCGCGACGGCGACGGCACCACGACGGCGCTGGCCGGCGCTCGTCCGCGCGTCGACGGGGTCGTCGGGGAGCACGCGCCCGCGGTGGTGGCGCGCGCCGACCTCTCCCCCGAGCAGCAGCGCCTCCTGGGTGACCTGTTCGCGATCGTCGAGGAGCACGCCGATCAGTCGCTGCCGATCGACCGAGACCGCGTCGAGCGGGCGTTCGTCTTCGCCTGCGCCCACCACGCCGATCAGCGTCGCCTCACCGGCGAGGAGTTCATCATCCACCCGATCGGGGTCGCGAAGGTCTGCGCCGGCCTGCGGCTCGACACCGAGACGCTGTGCGCGGCCCTCCTGCACGACACCGTCGAGGACACGAGCGCCTCCCTGGAGAAGATCGACCAGGAGTTCGGCGAGGAGATCGCCGGCCTGGTCGACGGCGTCACCAAGCTCACGGGTCTGACGTTCCAGTCGCGCGACGAGGCCCAGGCCGAGAACTACCGCAAGATGGTCGTGGCGATGGCCTCGGACATCCGCGTGATCCTGATCAAGCTCGCCGATCGCCTGCACAACATGCGCACGATCTCGGCGATGCCCAAGCAGAAGCAGATCGAGAAATCGCGGGAGACGCTGGACATCTACGCGCCGATCGCCCACCGCCTCGGGATCCACGCGATCAAATGGGAGCTCGAGGATCTCGCGTTCCAGACGCTGCACCCGCGCAAGTACAACGAGATCAAGGGCCTGGTCGCCCAGCAGCGCGGAGAGCGCGAGCGCTACGTCAACGAGGCCGGCGGGATCGTCGCCTCCGAGCTCGCCGAGCTCGGCATCGACGCCGACATCTCCGGGCGGGCCAAGCACTTCTACTCGATCTACTCGAAGATGACGAAGAAGGGGCGCGAGTTCAACGAGATCTACGACCTGACCGCGATGCGGGTCATCGTCGACTCGGTCAAGGACTGCTACGGCGCCGTCGGAGTGATCCACTCGCTGTGGAAGCCGCTGCCGGGACGGTTCAAGGACTTCGTCGCGATGCCGAAGTTCAACATGTACTCATCCCTGCACACCACGGTGATCGGCCCCGAGGGGCGGCCCCTGGAGATCCAGATCCGCACCCGGGGGATGCATGACCTGGCCGAGTTCGGAATCGCGGCCCACTGGATGTACAAGGAGGGCGCGCGGGGCGCCGGCGCGGCCACCAGCGACTCCGACGGGAAGCTGAAGTGGCTGCGCTCGCTGATGGACTGGCAGAAGGACATGGCTGATCCCCGGGAGTTCGTCGAGAACCTCAAGGTCGACCTGTTCGAGGACGAGGTGTTCGTGTTCACGCCCAAGGGCGAGGTCAAGTCGCTCGCCGCAGGCTCGACCCCTCTGGACTTCGCCTACGAGATCCACACCGATGTCGGACACCGCTGCGTCGGCGCCAAGGTCAACGCCAAGATCGTGCCGCTGTCCTATCAGCTGCGGTCGGGCGACATCGTCGAGGTGCTGACCTCCAAGCGCGAGCGGGGGCCGTCGCGGGACTGGCTGGCGCTGGTCAAGACGACGCGCGCCCGCAACAAGATCAAGGCGTGGTTCAAGGCCGAGTCGCGGCGTGACACCGAGCACACCGGCCGCGAGCTGCTCCAAGAGGCGCTCCGCAAGCAGGGACTGCCCGCCCAGAAGCTCGTCGGCTCGCCCCTGCTGGCCGACGTCATCCGGGAGATGGGCTTCCGCAAGGGCGACGACTTCTACATCGCGCTCGGGGCCGCGAAGATCTCGGCCAAGACGGTCGTCAACAAGGTGATGCAGCGCCTCAAGGAGGGGGAGTCCGCGGGCTCGGAGCCGACCGCGGCCGACGATCTGCTGCAGACGAGCCGCCGGCGCACCCGGCCGACGACTTCGTCGTCGCAGTTCGGCATCGCGGTCGAAGGGATCGACGAGGTCATGCTGCGCCTGGCCAAGTGCTGTCGCCCCGTTCCCGGCGACCCGATCGTCGGCTACATCTCGCTCGGGCGCGGGATCACGATCCACCGCGAGGACTGCCCCAACGTCGCCGTGCTGCGCAAGGACCCCGAGCGGTTCACCCAGGTGTCCTGGGATGGCGATGCCGAGACCGGCTTCCGGGTCGAGATCGAGGTCGACGGCTGGGACCGCCACCGCCTGCTCGAGGATATGTCGCGGACGTTCGCCGAGGCCGGGATCAACATCCTCGACGCGCACTGCACGGTCAACCACCCGATGGTCAAGAACCGGTTCGTCGTCGAGGTCGGCGACACCCGCACTCTCGACCAGGCGATCAACCGCCTGCGCAACATCGACGCCGTCTTCGACGCCTACCGCGTCACCCCCGGCGCCGGCTGATCTCCGTCGCGTCCCGGCGATCGCGGGTTCCCGCGGATCGACGCCTCGCGGCCCCGAGGCGACGCACGCGCGTCCGTCGACGGCCGTCCGATCGCCCGGCCCCGGCGCGAGGGCATCGCGCGACCCGAGGTGCGAGCCGGGGTTGATGCGGCGGCTCGAGCCGGCGGCGGCGCCACCCACACCCGCTCCACCCTCGCCGCCGGCAGCTTGGTGAGAACGACGGCCGCTCCGGTGGGAAGCGTCTTGATCTCGTTCGGGTGCACGGTGTACCGCTCCACGAGCCGCCGGGTGCCGCGGCTGGCGCCGGCGCCGGCGAACATTCCGCGGATGTTCTCGGTCTGTTCCCACACCCGCTCGGTCCCCGCCATCTGGGCGATCATCTCAGCCGATGCGGGCACGTCCTGGCGGTGGGCGATCTTGATCCCGACGATGCCCAGCACCTGATCGCGAAAGCCCCGGCCGGCGCGCTCCAGATCGGACATCTCCTGGGTCGCGACGAGGACGCTGATTCCCGCCTCGCGTCCCCGCGCCAGCAGCGCCAGCACGTTATCGGCGCCGAGCGCCGAGAACTCGTCGATCGCCACGGTGGCCGGCGGCGTGCCCCGATGCGCGGCGTCCGGGGTGAGCCGCTGGCCGGCGGCGCTGACCAGGTCCTGGATCGCCAGTGCGCCCAGCTGAGCCGCCAGGCTGCCGTACACGCTCGAGTTGATGCTGAGCAGGATGACGTCGCCGCCCTCCACGCCGGCGCGCAGATCGACGCTCGCTCCGGCCGGCCCGCCGCCGGTTCTCAGGTACGGCCCGGCCGTGGACTCGCTGAGCAGCGCCAGCCGCGTTCCCAGCCCCCGGACGGCACTCAGCTGGTCGCTGGTCAGATCGGTGAGGTAGTCCTGCACCCGCTCGGCGAGCGGCGTCGGCACGTGACGCAACCTTGCCGCCAGACGGCGGGGCTCCATCACCTCCACCACCTCGTGCAGCTCGGCGGGACGATCCGGGCGCGAGGCGTGGAGCACGTGGAGGGCGATCTGGACGTATCGCTCGGCCGCGCGCTGGTAATGGGGCTCGGTGAAGCGCTCGGTGGAGATCAGCTTGTCCTTCAGCGAGGTCGCGTTGCCGTGCGCGAGCGGGTTCCAGTGACCGGGCCCGTCCGGCGTCCACGTCCGGAGCCGCCGTCCGGACGCGGCGGCGGCTCGCTCAAGCTCGGCCGCGAACGCGGCCGATCCCTTCATGTCGATGGCGATGACCGGGTGTCCCCGGGCGATCTGCGCCCCGAGGATCCCGAGCATCGTCGTCGACTTGCCGGCTCCGCTGGCGCCGACGATGAGCGCGTGTGCCGACAGCTGACGATCGGTCAGTGTCACCGAGCGCCGCGCCGGGTCACGACCGAGCAGGACCTCCCCGTCGGGCGACGGCCCCGATTCCGGCGACCCCCCGAGGCGGGGGTCCGCGCGTCTGGCCTCCCGGTGGCGGGCCCCCAACCGCCACAGCGTCGGAGCGAGCATGACCGCCGTCCCGCCGGCGAGCAGCCCGCCGGCCACCGCGATCGATGGCGCCATCAGCACCGCCGCCCACAGGATCAGTGAAACCAATCGGCGCGCGCTCGACCCGCTCACCGCGCGGTCCCCGTCACCGTGACGCCGGGACCGGCCGGCGCCGCCCCGCGGCGGTGCTGGCGCGCGGCGCTCTGTCCACCGGCCGCGGCCGCCTCGGCTCCGCCCAGCGTCACCCTCTGCACGCGCAGGATGCCCGATACCCCGACCCGCCGGGCCGACCGCTCGATGGCGGCGCCGACCCCGGGCCGGTCGACGAGATAGACGACCGCGTCGATGCGCCGGTCGGCGCCGTACGCGGAGAGGATCCGCTCGCGGCGGTCACGCGCCTTGGTGGAGAGCTCCAGCTCGAGCGCCACTCGGTGCCCGGTGGCGGTCACGAGCACGGCGTCCGGGTAGTGCAGTCGTTGCCGACCGCCCGGGCCGGTGCCGCCGAGCCGGATGCCGAACCGGTCGCAGCGCTCGGACGCGCGGCCGTCGTGGGACCGCATGTGGCGCTCGGAGATGACCTCGGCGACAGCGCCGAAGCGTCCCCGGTGTGCCGCCAGCATCAGCCACCCCAGCCCGAGGTCGTGGCGGTAGGTCGCGAGGTCGACTCGTCTCGGCGCCGGCAGATCGCTGCCGACGGCGCCCAGCCCGTCGCGGGTGATCCGGTGGCACGCCGGCTGGAGATGGAGCCTCCGTTCCCGGTGCAGGTATCCGCCGCCGCTGAGCGCCCGAAGACGGCCGGCCGCGGTCGTCACGCTCACCCCGAGGAGCACGGCGATCTGGTCGGCGATCACGAACCGCTGCTCGGCGGCGAACGCGAGCAGGACGCGGTCGCGATCCGTGATCTGGACCGAGCCGGCGCGGGGAGCGCGGCTGGGTGGGGGCGGTTGGAGGCCCATAGGAGTCTTAGCCTCCGGACCGGCGAGTTTCGCCCCCGCGACGCGATCAGAGCCCGGGATGCGGCAGCGAGCGGGTGTCGACGACCTGGAAGTCGCGCCCATGGAGCTGGTCGAGCTGGTGCAGTGCCGAGTCGTTCCAATGGCGGTTCGGGGCGCCCGAGACAAACCAGGGGCTGCCGTTGTCGGCCAGGATCAGCCCGTAGCGCTGCATCGCCCGGGCGACCACGCGCGCCTGATCCGGAAGCCGCGAGATGTCGACGCTCGCCTTCAGGCGGACCCGCAGGCCCATCGGCGGCGCATCGGGCCCGGTGCAGCTGGCGGCGTCGTGACGCGCCGGATAGATGTAGCGGCTGCCGGTGCACGGCGCGGTGAACCGCAGCGCGTGGTCGATCGCTCCGGCGGCGACCTCGTCATACCGGGCGAGGCCGGCCAGGATCGGCAGGCCGGCCGCATCTGCCGAGGTCCATCCCGCGGGCCGCAGACGGTTGGAGCGCAGATTGAAGATCGCACCCGAGCCGGCCGTCCAGCGCCGCCCGCCATCGTGCGGATAGCCGGCGTACAGCTCGTAGTCGAGGCACGTGGAGCGGTCGACGACGATGACATGACGATCGCCGCTTGACCGTGCCCCGCCCTCGATCGCCACCCCCCGCGGCAGGGGATAGTCGTGCCCGTCGGACTCGGACGCGTACTGGAACCGCACCGGGATGTGGCGAGTGCGGTCCGAGACGATCGTGAACGGGATGCCGTTGGGCGCGCCGTCGTAGGTCGTGCCGAAGTCCGGGTGGACCGGGTCGGCCAGCCCGATCCGCGCGATCAATCGGGCCGAGTCCCGGGCCACGGGAAGCCGATCGACGCGTTGATTCCATGGGCTGGTGGGCGGGAACACCGGGCAATGGGGGGCACCGGGGAGCGTCGGGGATCGGGGGGGAGTGGCGGCGGCGGCGGCGGCGACCGTGGCGATGACGGCAACGGCGCCACCGGCCAACGCCGGGACGTGCCGGCGCAGCCGGCTCGTGGCGCGGCGCATCAGGAGACGACCAGCATCGCCCGCGGCAGGCACTGGAACACCGCCTCGCGCAGCTCGCCGATGTAATCGCCGTCGACCTGGAGTGGCAGGGCGCGGTCGCCGGTGGCCGCGATCCGGAGCTCGGTCAGCCCGCTGTAGCCGTGGATCCGGCGGTGCCCGGTGAGCGGGGAGCGGCCGGAGAGGGCTCGCCACGAGATCGATGGCATGTCGATCGGGTTGGCGCGCGTGAGCACCACCCCGGCGAGGTCGCCGCTGTCCAGCGCGGCGCCTTCCCCCATGCGCACCGCGCGATCGCCGAAGTACGTGTACGGGTCACTGTTCTGGATGATCGCCGTCACCCCGTCGACGGTCTCGTTCCCGAGCTCGGCGCGCAAGCCCGGCGGATGCACCAGGTAGCGGCGAGTGAACGTCGAGATCGCCGACCAGGTGTAGTACCACTCGCCGAGGCGCGCCTTCAGCCGGGGGCGAGCATCCACGGTCTCGACGACGCTGGCGTCGAGCCCCACGCCGGCCGAGAACAGGAAGCACCGCTCGTTGACGCGGCCCAGGTCGACGCGCCGCGGGTGCCAGTCGTGCGCCAGTCCCAGCAGGTGCTCGGTCGCGTCGATGACATCGGCCGGGATCCCCAGCATCCGGCAGTACACATTGGCGCGGCCCCCGGGCAGGCAGCACAGCGGCGTGTCGGAGCCGACGAGCCCGTTGGCGGCCTCGTTGACCGTCCCGTCGCCCCCGAACGCGACGACGACGTCAAAGCCCTCGCCGGCCGCACGCCGGCACAGCTCCGTCGCGTGATCGCGCCGCTCGGTGTCGACGGCGACGACGTCGTAGCGGCCCCGCAGCGCGTAGACGACGAGGTTCTTGAGGCGCCCGGAGACCGTCGTCGCGTACGGATTGATGATGACGAGCATGCGCCGGCTGGGAGCGTCGGGGCCCTCCAGCGCGAGGATCGCCTCCAGGCGCGCGAGGGGATCGGTCGAGGCGGTGGCCATCCCAACATCCGTCAACACCGCGGCGCCGGCGTCGTTACGTGCGCGATGGCCCCCCGACCCGGGGTATACTGCCCGGCACATAGCAGTACGCATCCAGAGGGGTGGAGGGATATGGCCCTACGAAACCCCGGCAACCTCCCGCAAGGGAACGGTGCCAATTCCATCAGGCTCCAACCACAAAAGGCCTGGGAGATGTGGCAAGGCGGTTTTCGCATGGCCTCCGACCACAGACCCCGGCGGAGGTTTTTCACATATGCCGCCAGAGTCTCTTCGCTGCAAGGAATGTCACACGACCTACCCGCTCGACGCGCGGTACGTCTGCGAGCAGTGCTTCGGCCCGCTCGAGGTCGCCTACGCGGCCGGTGACGACGCCGATCCCGCCGCGCTGCGCCGGCGCATCCAGGCCGGCCCACACTCGCTGTGGCGCTATGGCGACTTCCTCCCGGTGCAGGTCCCGCCCCGCGGGGCGCTGCCCGCCGGATGGACGCCGCTGCTGCGCGCCGACCGTCTGGCGGAGCGACTCGGACTGGAGGAGGTCTGGATCAAGAACGACGCGGCCAACCCGACGCACTCGTTCAAGGATCGCGTCGTCTCGATCGCGCTCGCCCGGGCCCGGGAGCTCGGCTACGAGACGATCGCCTGCGCCTCGACCGGCAACCTCGCCAACGCCGTGGCCGCCCACTCTGCCGCCGCCGGACTGGAGTCCTACGTGTTCATCCCCTCCAACCTGGAGGAGCAGAAGGTCCTGGCGACCGGTGTCTACGGCACGAACGTCGTCGGGGTGCGCGGGAACTACGACGATGTCAACCGGCTCTGCACCGAGCTGTCGGGCGAGCACGAGTGGGCGTTCGTGAACATCAACATGCGGCCCTACTACGCCGAAGGGTCCAAGACGCTCGCGTTCGAGACGGCGGAGCAGCTGGGGTTCGAGCTTCCCGACCGCGTGGTGGCGCCGATCGCGTCGGGATCGCTGTTCACGAAGATCGCCCGCGGGTTCCAGGAGTGGATCGACATCGGGCTGGTGGAGGGCGACCTGCCGGTGTTCAACGGCGCTCAGGCAACCGGCTGCTCTCCGGTCGCGACCGCGTTCGCCGACGGCCGGGACTTCTGCCGGCCGGTCAAGCCGGACACGATCGCCAAATCGCTGGCGATCGGCAACCCCGCCGACGGCCCGTACGCGCTCGACCTGGCGCGGACCAGCGGCGGCGGTGTCGACGCCGTCACCGACGACGAGATCCGCGACGGGATCAAGCTGCTGGCGCAGACGACCGGGATCTTCACCGAGACCGCGGGCGGAGTGACCACCGCCGTGCTCGCCAAGCTGGCCCAGCGCGGCGCGATCGCCCCCGACGAGCGCGTCGTCGTCTACATCACCGGCGAAGGCCTGAAGACGCTCGACGCCATCCGCGGGACGTTTGCGGCGTGGGAGATCGATCCGTCGGTGGCGTCGTTTGAGAGCGCGAACGAGCGCGTTGCCGCACTCGCATAAGATTGCGCCGATGGCCGTCAGCGTGAAGATCCCGACTCAGCTTCGGGCCGCCACCGAGGGGGAGGCATCGGCGACGGTCGACGGCGCGACCGTCGGCGAGGTGCTGGACTCCCTGTACGAGCGCTTCGGCGAGTTGCGCAGCCGAATCGCCGAGGACGGCGGGCTGCGCCGGTTTGTCAACGTCTACGTCGACGGCGAGGACATCCGCTTCCTCGAGGGTCTCGACACCCAGGTCAGAGACGGCGACGAGGTGACGATCCTTCCGGCCGTCGCCGGCGGCTGAGGGAACGCCCGCTCAGGGCGACCCGCGACGCCACCCAGAGCGGACGGCGGCCTTAGTGGCCCGTTTCGTAAATACGACGACATTCGAGCGGCCTCCGGCGGCGCCTGGCGTTGTCCTCGGAGGCTCGTGCAGCGCTGCTGCACGTCGCCTCCTGCGTCCTCGCCAGCCATCCGCCGGCGACCACTCTCGGTGTCGCCGCATTTACGAAACGAACCACTTACTCGCTCGTCGCGGGGACGGCAACCTCCACCTGAGCGGGGACGGCAAGCCCGACGGGGCAGCTGACTCCGGTGCCGCCGAGACCGCAATACCCCCATGGGTTCTTGTGGAGGTACTGCTGGTGGTAGTCCTCGGCGTAGTAGAACGGGCCCGCCTTGGTGATCTCCGTGGTGAT
Organism: uncultured Solirubrobacteraceae bacterium; assembly: GCA_963731395.1. GTDB lineage: Bacteria > Actinomycetota > Thermoleophilia > Solirubrobacterales > Solirubrobacteraceae > Palsa-465. The sequence continues at coordinate 702,593 of CAVSVH010000016.1, read as the reverse complement.
CTCCGGGTAGCCCGTCTCCCGTAGGCGCTCGTTGTACGCGACGCGCGACGCCTCGGCTGCCTGACGGTGAGCGTCGGTGTCCCAGTAGATCGCCGAGCGGTACTGCGTCCCCCGGTCGTTGCCCTGACGCATGCCCTGAGTCGGGTCGTGGTTCTCCCAGAACAGCCTCAGCATCTCGGCGTAGGAGGTCTTGGCGGGATCGAACACGACGAGAACCACCTCGGCGTGGCCGGTGCTCCCGCTGCACACTTCCTCATAGGTGGGGTTGGGAGTGTGGCCACCGGCATAGCCGACGGCCGTCGTGTAGACGCCCGGTGCCTGCCAGAACACGCGCTCGGCGCCCCAGAAGCAGCCCATACCGACCACCAGCTGCTGGAAGTCCTCGGGGAACGGCGGCTTCATCGGCGTCCCGAGCACCGCGTGGCGATCCGCCACCGGCATCTCCTGCTCACGACCGGGGAGCGCTCGCTCCGGGTCGACCATCTTGGACTTCTCGCGGAATCCGAACATGCAGATAAGGGTAGTCGTCGCGCTCTGTCGCCCCTAAAACGGCCGGCGTTCGGTGCCGTTTGATCGCGGCGCCGCGGGGTATGGCCACCGCCAGACAGCCGATCGAAGGAGATGAGCATGCCACCGCGGGGGGTGAAACAGGGCACCAAGCGTGCCCGGCAGTACGAGGCGATCAAGCAGAGCGAGAAAAAACAGGGCGCCGGCGAGAGCCGGGCCGAGGAGATCGCCGCTCGGACCGTCAACAAGGCGCGTGCCCGCAGCGGCGAGTCGCGTCAGCGATCGAAGACGTCCACCGACGACATCTCCTCCTCACGGCGGGGTGGCCTGCGCTCGGGCACCAACCGCGAGAAGGGGCGCACTCGGGACCAGCTCTACGGCGAGGCGAAGAAGCTCCGGATCGAGGGCCGCTCGAAGATGAACAAGGCGCAGCTCCAGCGCGCCGTCGACGCCAAGAAGTCCTAGGTGGACCGCTAAGGCCCGTAGTCCTACTCGTCGACCGCCTCGCCGACGTCTCCGCTGACGTTCCGGATCTTCTCGATCGCCGCTCGCAACAGCCGCGACACCTGCATCTGCGACGTCCCGATCCGGCTGGCGATCTCGGACTGGGTGAGGTCACGGCCGAAGCGCAGGTACAGGATCAATCGGTCTGACTCCGACAACGTCTCCACGCCCTTGGCGATCATCGTCAGGTACTCGGCCTGCTCGAGGCGTTCGTCCTCGGCGCCGAGCACCTGCGCGAGCTGCGGCGGACCCGACTCGTCCTCGTCGGGTCCGTGCTCCAGGGGCGTTGCGTGCCGCGCGTGGTAGGCCTCGATCGCCTCGAGCGTCGCCTCCTCGCTGGCGTCGATCGCCACCGCCAGCTCGGCCAACGATGGCGAGCGCCCGAGGCGCGATGACAGCTGATCGGTCGCACTGGCGACCTCCAGCGCCCGCTCCTTGACCCCGCGCGGGACGTGGACCGCCCAGCCGCTGTCTCGGAAGTAGCGCTTGAGCTCCCCCAGCATGGTCGGCGTGGCATAGCTCGTGAAGGCAAAGCCGCGGTCCGGGTCAAACCGGTTGATCGCCTTGATCAAGCCAACCATCGCAACCTGGGTGAGGTCCTCGAGTGGCTCGCCGCGCGAGTGGTAGCGCCGAGCGACGCTTCGCGCGAGGGGCTCGAAGCGGCGCACGATCTCCTCGAGCGCAACCGGATCCGGATCGTCGCGATAGCTGCGCAGCAGCTCTTCGGTCGACGGGCCGATCGCGGGATCAGGGTGCGTGGTCACAGCGCGTGCCGTCGGCGCGCGCGGACGATGGGGGCGAGATCTGGCAACGCTCATCTCTCGATCAAGAAACCCTCCGCGACGGTCTGCGCCGGCGGCGTCGCCGTCTGCCTCCCATCGATGCAGATTCATCCCCGCCACGCCGAGCGGACGTGATCGGAGCCCGCAGGATGATATCGCCGGCCGTCGCAGAAGTCAGCCGCAGATGTCGGCTGTTGACTCGCAGGCCGGCGATCAGCCGGAGAGCCGGACGATCAGTCCGGGAGGGTGTCGGCTCCGGTCCGGGCCGGAAAGAGGACAAAGATCTCCACCTGGAGGTTGCGCTCGAGATCGTTGGCGCTCATGAACGACTGGACCCGCCGCCCGATTGTCTGCTCCACGGCAGCCACCATGGCCTCGCGCATCGCATCCTGCAGTCCGAGCCGGCCGGCGGCCACCAGCTCGGACTTGCCGCTGGTCCCGAGCGTCTGCTCGGCGCGGGTGTAGCCGCCCTCGAGCACGCAGACCACGAGGTTGGCATCGAGCGTCGTGCGGGAGTTGGTCGGGCCGCGCCCGATGAACTCCTTGTGCAGACGGGAGATCGCGTTGGAGATCTCCAGGGCCGATGAGGCCGGCTGGCGGTCCCGGGAGAAGGTCTCAGGCTGGGTGTTCTGATCTACCACAGGCACATCTCCGTTCTCGGACGGGGCGGGCGATTCTAGCCGCCGACCGGTCCCGTCCACTCCGGCTTGCCGGAAATCCGGCACGGGTACGTAAACGAATCATGGACAACCCCCTAGCGCCTGGCCAGCCAGCGGCCGACGGCGGTGAGGTCGGCGACGAAGGCGTCCATCGCGGCACCGCGCTCGTCCTCGTCGCGCTGGCGGAGGATCGCCGACGGGTGCGCGGTCAGCGTGACCAGCTCGGCGAGCTCGGACTCCATCGGCCGCCCGCGGTCGCGGCCGATGCGCACGTGGGGCCCGAGGAGCGCCTGGGCGGCGGTCGCCCCCAGGCACACGAGAGCCTCCGGTTTGACCAGCCGCAGCTCGGCCTGCAGCCAGGGGCGGCAGGCGACCACGTGGACCCGCTCCGGAGTCTGGTGGATCCGGCGCTGACCCCGCAGCTTGTAGCGAAAGTGCTTGACAACGTTGGTGACGTACGCATCGCTGCGGACGATTCCGGCGCGCTCGAGGGCCTGATCGAGCACCTGACCGGCCGGCCCGACGAACGGGAGTCCCTCGATGTCCTCGCGGTCGCCCGGCTGCTCGCCGACGAGCATCAGCCGCGCGTCCGGGCGCCCCTCGCCGACGATCGCCTGCGTCGCTGCCTCCCAGAGCTCGCAGGCGCGGCACTCCTGGGCCGCCTCCCGCAGGGCCGTGACGCTGAGATGATCGGGAACCGGGGGCGGAGGCGGGAGGGCTTCGTCGAAGAGCGACACGAGCTAGTGGAGGATCTACCCAGACGATGAAATCAGCACGCATCGGATGCTCGGGCTGGAACTACCGTGACTGGCGCGGCCGGCTCTATCCCGAGGGGGAGCCCCAGCGCCGGTGGCTCGAGCTCTACGCGCAGCGGTTCGAGACGGTCGAGGTCAATAACACCTTCTACCGCCTGCCCCGCCGCGACGCGGTCGCCGCGTGGGTCAGCCAGACGCCCGCTGGGTTCACGTTCGCGGTCAAGGCCAGCCGCTACCTGACCCACATCCGGCGGCTGGCCGACTCAGAGGGCATCGCCCGCTTCTACGAGCCGCTCGCGCCGCTGATCGAGGCCGGACGGCTCGGTCCGGTGCTGTGGCAGCTGCCGGCCAACTTCCGGCGCGACGACGCGCGCCTCGACGGCTGGCTGGCGTCGCTTCCGGACGGCCTGCACACGATCGAGTTCCGGCACGAGAGCTGGTTCGTGCCCTCCGTGATGAGGGCGCTGCGGGACCGCGGAGTGGCGCTGACGATCGGCGACCATCCCGATCGCCCGTTTCAGACGTATGCGGCGACGGCGTCGTGGCGCTTCGTCCGCTTTCACTACGGGACGCGCGGGCGGCGCGGCAACTACTCGGTCACCGAGATCGAGACCTGGGCGCGGAGGATCGCCCAGTGGCGCCGCCGTGAGACGGTCTATGCCTACTTCAACAATGACTGGGAGGGCTTTGCGCCGGCGAACGCACGCCTCCTGGCCCGCAGGCTCGGGGTCGACGGGCCGCGCCGATCCGGAGAACGCGCCGTCAGTCAGACGAGGAGATCCGTGACTCCGTCACCGGAATCGAGAAGCGGCTCTGGAGCTCGTCCGCGTCAACGTCCTCGCGGTAGCGCTGTTCCCCGTCAGGATGGGTGAAGACGAGGATGCGATCCGCCGCGAACGTTTTCAGCGCGTCCTCGATCGCGTCACCGGTGTCGCTCTCGCCGGTGTCCCCGCTCGCCGACACCCCCTCCGCGCCGAGTTGTTCCACGCTCTCGTGGCGGACGTCGTCGGCCCGCTGGATCGCGTCGTCGGCATCCGATAGCCAGAAGCGCAGCGCGTTCTTGTGCAGCGCCGGGGCGACGACCATCACCTCGGCGTCGGTGGGATCCGCCTCGCCGGGGAGCGCCGCTCGCAGCTGCTCGGCGGACACCGGTTCGGAGGTGAGAACGAGAATCTTCACGTCCTGGAGGTACCCGTGGCGGCAAGGCGGCTAACCGGGGCGCTCGGCGGGTAGAACCGACGTCACGATGCCGTTAGACGCCACCATCACCGCCGAGATCCCGGGGCCGGGGCCGCCCGGACCGCCCGGACCTGATCCACGGCCACCGAGTCCCGGCCCGGGGCCAGGTCCCGATCCGGCGCCGCCGAGTCCGAGCCCGGGGCCCAACCCGCTGCCTCCGGACCCGAACCCGCGGCCCATCTAGTCGGTGGGGACCACTAGCGAGGCCGACACGAGCACGGAGGGCCGGGAGCGCGCCCGGCAGGATTTGAACCTGCGACCTTCCGCTCCGGAGGCGGACGCTCTATCCCCTGAGCTACGGGCGCTTTGCGATCGGGGAGGATCTCAATCGCCGAGCTTACCGTGATGATCGCGATCATCTCCGACACCCACCTGCCCCGCGGGTCGCGGAGACTGCCGGCCGGCTGCGTGCACCGGCTGGCCACCGCCGACCTGATCGTTCATGCCGGCGACCTGTCGACGCTGTCGCTGCTTGACGAGTTGCGGTCGCTCGGTCCGGTGGTCGCGGTGCATGGCAACGTCGATGACGCCGCTGTCCGCGCGGCGCTGCCGGCGACCGCGACGGTGACGGCGGGCGGGCGGCGGATCGCGGTGGTCCACGACGCCGGGCCGGCGGCGCGCCGGCGCGACCGGATGCGACGCCGGTTTCCCGATGCCGACGCGGTCATCTTCGGCCATTCGCACATCCCGCTGCACGAGCGGGCAGCCGACGGCTTTCAGATCTTCAATCCGGGCAGCCCCACCGACAGGCGGCGCCAGCCGCGCTACACGATGGGCATTGCTCGCGCCGGGGACGAGCTTCAGTTCGAGCTCGTCGAGCTCGACTGACATTGAGTTCGAGCTCGACGAGCTCGGCTGGCAGACTCAGGCACGATGGAGCTCTCGATCTTCTTCGCCGGAACCGGCGGCTCGATTCCGACCGCGCGCCGCGGCCTGCCGTCGATCCTCGTCCGCCGCGGCGGGGACCGGATCCTGTTCGATTGCGGCGAGGGCACCCAGCGCCAGCTCGTCAGCTCCGTCGGGCTCGCCGACCTGACCGAGATCTTCCTCACCCACTTCCACGCCGACCACTGGCTGGGGCTGCCCGGGATGCTGAAGACGTTCGATCTGCGCGGGCGCGACAAGCCGCTGGCGATTCACGGCCCGGTCGGGCTGCGCGCCCTGCTGGCGCTCGTGCTCCGGATGGCCGGTCAAGTGGGGTTCGAGCTGGAGGTGGGGGAGCTCGAGCCGGGCGACGTGCTGGTGCGCGACGGCTACCGAATCGCCCCGGTGCCCGTTTCCCATCGCGGCCCGGCGGTCGGGTACGTCCTGTTCGAGGACGAGCGTCCCGGCGTGTTCGATCCCGCCGCGGCGCTCGGGCTCGGGTTGGAGGCGGGGCCGGAGTTCGGGCGCGTCCAGCGCGGCGAGACGGTCCGCGGCGTGTCGCCCGACCAGGTCCTCGGGCCACCGCGCCCCGGCCGCAAGCTCGTGCTCTCCGGCGACACGCGTCCGTGCGACGCGCTGCGGATCACCGCCCACCGGGCCGATGTCCTCGTGCACGAGGCGACGTTCGCGGAGGAGGAGCGCGACCGCGCCGCAGGCAACGGCCACTCCACGGCGCGGCAGGCGGCGATGATCGCCCGCGAGGCCGAGGTCGAGCTGCTGGCGCTCAATCACGTCTCGACGCGGCATCCGCTCGGCCAGCTGCGCGACGAGGCCCGCGAGATCTTCCCCGCCACCGTCGTCCCGCGGGACTTCGACACGATCGAGATCCCGTTCGCCGAGCGCGGCGAGCCGACCCTCGTCCGCTGGGATGCGCGGGCCGCGGTGCAGGAGGCCGCGGCGTCCCCGCCATGACCGTGGCGTCTTTCGGGACTGCGGGTCCCGTTTCTCGCCACGGCTCGGCCCCCCCGCCGCTTCGCGCCTCCGGGCCCGCGCCGGCAGTTGCCGCCGGGGCCGCTGCTAGGCTCCGCCGCAGCATTCTGTCGCCCCTTTAATCCGGTCCCGTGAGGCCAGGAAGGAGCACGTTGGAACCTGTAACGGTCGCCCTCGACCGCGATGACATCCGCCGCACGCTGGTGCGGATCGCCCACGAGATCGTGGAGAAGAATCCGGATGGGGCGATCGCTTTGGTCGGGATCCATCGTCGCGGTGCCTATCTCGCCCGGCGGCTGCACGCGCTGACCAGCGAGCTGCTGGACTCGCTCGTCCCCCTCGGGTCGGTCGACATCGCCTTCTACCGCGACGACCTGCGGATTCGGACGCCTCCGCCCGCGCCGGGGGCTGCCTCGCCGGTCGTTCACGCGACCGAGCTCGACTTCCCGATCGATGGCCGCACGATCGTGATCGTCGACGACGTGCTCTACACCGGCCGCACCGTGCGGGCGGCGGTCGACGCGATCTTCGACTACGGTCGTCCGGCCCGGGTGCAGCTGGCGACGCTCGTCGACCGCGGCCACCGCGAGCTGCCGATCCGGCCCGACTACGTCGGCAAGAACCTGCCGACCTCCCAGCAACAGCGGGTCAACGTCTCCATCGAGGAGGTCGACGGGCTCGACGAGGTCACGATCGCGCCGGCCTCGGCGAGCAAGGTCGCAGCGGCATGACCGTGCCCATGCCCCGCCATCTCATCTCGATCGACGACCTGGACCGCTCCGGGATCGAACGCGTCCTCGATCGCGCGGAATCGTTTGCCGAGGTCTCCGGCCGGGAGATCAAGAAGGTGCCGGCGCTGCGCGGGCGGACGATCGTCAACCTCTTCTACGAGGCGAGCACCCGGACGAGCAGCTCGTTCGAGCTCGCTGCCAAGCGCCTGTCCGCCGACGTGGTCAGCATCCGCTCGGCCGGCTCCAGCGTCGACAAGGGCGAGTCGCTCAAGGACACGGTGCGCACCCTGTCGGCGTATGACCCGGCGGCGATCGTCATCCGCTCGCCGTACGCCGGGGCCGCCCGGCTGGTGGCCGGCTGGACCGACGCCGGGGTCATCAATGCCGGCGACGGCAAGCACGAGCATCCGACCCAGGCGCTGCTCGACGTGTTCACGCTGCGCCGCCGGTTCGGCTCGCTGGACCGGCTCAACATCTGGATCGTGGGCGACGTCACTCACTCACGCGTCGCTCGCTCGGACATCCTCGCGTTCACGCGCATGGGGGCCGACGTGACGGTGTGCGGGCCTCCCACCCTGATCCCGCGGGAGATCGAGGCGCTCGGCTGCCGCGCCACCGCTTCGCTGGATCGCGTCGGCGAGGCCGACGTCATCTACGTGCTGCGGATGCAGCACGAGCGGATGAGCCAGGCGTTCGTGCCCTCGCTGCGCGAGTACGCGGCGCGCTATCAGATCAACGACCGGCGGCTCACCCCTGGGCAGCTGGTCATGCACCCGGGCCCGGTCAACCGCGGCGTCGAGCTGTCGGCGGCGACGATCGACTCGCCCCAGGCGCTGATCGGCGACCAGGTCAAGGCCGGGGTCGCCGTCCGGATGGCCGTGCTGTACGAGCTCCTCGTCGGGTCCCCGGTCCTCGCGGCGGTGGCGTGATGGCGCCGGAGCGACTGTTCTCGGTGCCGCGTGCGGGCGTCGATCTGCTCATCCGCGGCGCCCACGTCCTCGACCCGCGCGGCGACCTCGACGCCGCCCACGACGTGCTCATCCGCGCCGGGCGGATCGCCGAGATCGGGGCGCCGGCATCGATCCCCGGCGACGACGGCATCGACGTCATCGAGGCCGAGGCCAAGCACCTGTTCCCGGGTTTCTTCGATCCCCACGTCCATCTGCGCACGCCCGGGCAGGAATACAAGGAGGATCTCGGCACCGGAACCGCCGCGGCCGCCGCCGGCGGCTTCTCCGCGGTCGTCGCGATGCCGAACACCGACCCCACCGTCGACACGGCGGCGGTGTTCGGGTCGCTGATCGAGCGGGCCCGGCGCGAGGCGCAGGTGCCGGTTGGCTTCCTGGGGTCGATCACCCGCGGCCTCCGTGGCGAGGAGCTCACCGAGATGGCGGAGCTCCGCGACCTCGGCGCGGTCGGCTTCACCGACGACGGCAAGCCGGTCGTATCCGCCGGCATGTTGCGCCGAGCGCTGCAGTACCAGCGGCTGTGCGGGGGGATCATCGCGCTGCACGAGGAGGACCCGGCGCTGTCGCTCGACGGCGTCATGCACGAGGGCGCCGTGTCGGCGAGGCTGGGCCTGGCCGGCATCCCGTCGCTGTCGGAGTCGACGATGATCGCCCGTGACGGGGCGCTGGCGCTCTACGAGAACGCCCGCGTGCACTTTCAGCATCTGTCCGCGGTGGAGTCGGTATCGGCGCTGGCGGCGGCCAAGGCGGCCGGGGCCCGGGTGAGCGGCGAGGCCAGCCCGCATCACCTGACGCTCACCCATGACGCCGTGCGCACGCTGGACAGCCGCTTCAAGATGAACCCGCCGCTGCGCCGCGAGGCCGATCGCCGGGCGCTGATCGACGGGGTGCGCTCGGGGGTGATCGACTGCATCGCCACCGACCATGCCCCGCATGCCGATCACGAGAAGGAGGTCCCGTTCGAGCAGGCGCCGATGGGCACGACCGGTCTGGAGACGGCGTTCGCCGCGCTCTACACCGAGCTCGTCGTCCCCGGCGAGCTGGCGCTGGCGACTGTCGTGGAGCGGTTGAGCGCCGGCGCGCAGTGCTACGCGCTCCCGACCCCGCTGATCGCAGTCGGCGAGCCCGCCAACCTGTGCCTCGTCGACCTCAGGGCGCGGCACACGGTCGGAGAAGAGGGCTACGTGAGCCGGTCGGCGAACAGCGCCTTTCACGGCCGGACGCTCGCCGGTCGGGTGCTGCTCACGGTCGCGGCGGGAGCCGTCGCCTATCGCCGCCCGATGCTCGTCGGAGACGACGGCGGCGAGCCCGAGCCCGAGGTCAGCGCGGTCGCGCGGGCGCAGGCCGACTGAGGATGACCCCGACGACCACGATGACACCGGCGACCGCATACGTCCTGCTCGAGGACGGTGCCCGCTTCGACGGCATCGCCTGCGGAGCCGACCGGCCCGCGGTCGGCGAGATCGTGTTCACGACCTCGATGTCGGGCTACCAGGAGGCGATGACCGATCCGAGCTACGCCGGCCAGCTGATCGCGTTCACCTACCCCCAGATCGGCAACTACGGCGCCAGCCCCGCGGCGATGGAGTCAGACCGGGTCCACGCCAGGGCCGCGATCATGCGCGCGGCCGTCGATCGCGACGACGCTCCCGGCGCCGAGGCGGGCTGGCTGACCTGGCTGACCGGCCGCGACGTGCCCGCGATCACCGAGCTCGACACCCGGGCGCTCGTCCGCCACATCCGCGACCGGGGGGCGATGCGGGGCGGCGTGTTCGCGACCGGGATCGATCAGCGCGACGCGCGTGAGCTGATCGCCGCCGAGCCGCCCATGGCCGGCCGTGACCTGGCGGGCGAGGTCAGCCGCGAGCAGGCGATCGTGCTCGATCCGATCGGCGGCCCCGGACCCGCGTCCGGGCCGCATATCGCCATGATCGACACCGGGGTCAAGCTCTCGATCCTGCGCAACCTGCGCAGCCGCGGCGCGACCGTCACCCTGCACCCGCGCCATGCGGATGCGCAGGCGCTGCTCGCCTCCGAGCCCGACGCGGTGTTTCTCGCCAACGGGCCCGGCGACCCGGGCGCGCTTGATGACGTCGTGGAGACGGTCCGCGCGCTCGTCGGCACCCTGCCGGTGTACGGGATCTGCCTCGGTCATCAGCTGCTGTGCCGCGCCGTCGGCCTGGAGACCTACAAGCTGCCGTTCGGCCACCACGGCGCCAATCATCCCGTCAAGGACCTCAGCACCGGACGGACCGAGATCACCAGCCAGAACCACGGGTTCGCGGTTCTCGGACCCGGCGGCGCCCGGACGATCGACGAGGACGAGCCGGTCCGGTGGGAGACCGACTTCGGCACCGCCGAGCTGACCCACATCAACCTCTATGACCGCACCGTCGAAGGGCTGACGCTGCGCGACGTCCCCGGCGCGACCGTTCAGTATCACCCCGAAGCCGGCCCCGGGCCCCACGACTCGCTGTATCTGTTCGACCGGTTCGTGGACGAGATTCGATCCCGCCTGCCCGCGGCCTGAGCCAGCGATGCCGCGGCGCACCGACATCCACAAGATCCTGCTGCTCGGGTCCGGTCCGATCGTCATCGGCCAGGCCGCCGAGTTTGACTACTCCGGGACCCAGGCGTGCCGGGTGCTTGAGGCCGAGGGATACGAGGTCGTGCTCGTCAACTCCAACCCGGCGACGATCATGACCGACCCCGAGGTGGCGACCACCACCTACATCGAACCGCTGCTGCCCGGGCCGGTCGCCCAGGTGATCGAGCGCGAGCGACCCGATGCGCTGCTGCCGACGCTCGGGGGGCAGACCGCGCTCAACCTGGCCAAGGCGCTGCACGAGGACGGGACGCTTCGGGAGTTCGGCGTCGAGCTGATCGGCGCCGACTACGAGGCGATCGACCGCGCCGAGGACCGCGAGCGGTTTCGGGACACGATGACCGCCGCCGGACTTCGGGTGCCCCGCTCGGCGATCGCCCACACGACCGACGATGCGCGGGCGGCGGTCGCCGAGATCGGGTTGCCGTTCATCGTCCGCCCGGCGTTCACCCTCGGCGGCACCGGCGGCGGAGTCGTGCGCTCGGTGGCCGACATCGACCGCCTCGTCGGCGGCGGCCTGGCAGCCTCGCCCATTGGTCAGGTGCTGCTGGAGGAGTCGGTGCTGGGCTGGGGCGAATTCGAGCTCGAGGTGATGCGCGATCACACCGACAACGTGGTGATCGTCTGCTCGATCGAGAACCTCGACCCGATGGGGGTGCACACCGGCGACAGCGTCTGCGTCGCTCCTCAGCAGACGCTCACCGACAAGCAGTACCAGGCGCTCCGCGACCAGGCGATCGCCGTGATCCGCGCCGTCGGCGTTGAGACCGGAGGATCGAACGTCCAGTTCGCGGTCAACCCGGCCACCGACGAGATCGTCGTCATCGAGATGAACCCGCGGGTATCGCGCTCGAGCGCGCTGGCGAGCAAGGCGACCGGCTTCCCGATCGCCAAGATCGCGGCCCGGCTCGCCGTCGGCTACACGCTGCAGGAGATCCCCAACGACATCACCCGGGCGACGCCGGCGAGCTTTGAGCCGGCGATCGACTACTGCGTCGTCAAGTGGCCCCGGTTCGCGTTCGAGAAGTTCCCGGGCGCCGAGCCGGGCCTGACCACGCACATGAAGTCGGTCGGCGAGGCGATGGCGCTGGGGCGCACGTTCCAGCAGGCGTTCGGCAAGGCGCTGCGCTCCCGGGAGCTCGACACCCGCCCTGTCTCTCCGGAGGACGACGCGGCGCTGCTGGCGCTGGTCGAGGTCCCCGGCGCCGAGCGCTTTGACCACCTGCTCGAGGCACTGCGTCGCGGCACCCCGATCGCCGAGCTGCGGCGCCGCACGAGCATCGATCCCTGGTTCCTGCGCGAGCTGGCCGAGCTGGTGGACGACACCCGTCCCGGTCCGTTTGCCGGCGAACGGACCTTCAAGGCGGTCGACACCTGCGCCGCTGAGTTCGCGGCCCGCACTCCCTACTACTACTCGGCATGGGAGCGGATCGCCGCGGATCCCCGCGACCCCACGCACGAGGTCACCCGCGGCGAGCGGCCGAGCGTCGTCATCCTCGGCTCGGGCCCCAACCGGATCGGCCAGGGGATCGAGTTTGACTACTGCTGTGTCCACGCCGCCCAGACGGTTCGCGAGCAGGGCCGCGACGCGGTGATGATCAATTGCAATCCGGAGACCGTCTCGACCGATTACGACACCTCGGACCGTCTGTACTTCGAGCCGTTGACGCTTCAGGACGTCCTCGCCGTGTGTGAGCTGGAGCGCCCGGAAGGAGTGGTCGTCCAGTTCGGCGGCCAGACGCCGCTGAAGCTGGCGGCGGGGCTGCACCGCGCCGGGATCCCGATCCTCGGGACGAGCATCGACGCGATCGACCTGGCCGAGGACCGCGCGCGGTTCGGGGCGCTGCTCGGTCGTCTCGGCTACAGCGCGCCGCCCTACGCCACCGCCACGAGCGCTCCGGAGGCGCTCGCGCGGGCGCCCGAGGTCGGCTTCCCGCTCCTCGTTCGTCCCAGCTACGTGCTCGGCGGCCGGGCGATGGAGATCGTCTACAGCGTCGACGGCCTCGACGACTACCTGACCCGGTCGGGAGCCGGCGCGGATCCCGACCACCCGACGATCTACCTCGATCGGTTCCTCGAGGATTCGATCGAGGTCGACGTCGACGCCCTGTGCGACGGCGACGCGGTGTGGATCGCCGGGATCATGCAACACGTCGAGGAGGCCGGGATCCACTCCGGCGACTCGGCGTGCGTCCTGCCGCCGCACACGCTCGGCGCCGACATGCTCGGCCGGATCCGTGAGCAGACGACCGGGATCGCCCGCGCGCTCGGGGTCATCGGGCTGCTCAATGTCCAGTTCGCGATCCGCGGCGACGACCGCCTGTACGTGATCGAGGCCAACCCGCGCGCGTCGCGCACGGTGCCGTTCGTGTCCAAGGCGATCGGTCAGCCGCTCGCCAAGCTCGCGTGCCGGATCATGCTCGGCGAGCGGATCGCCGAGCTCGACCTGCCCGAGCCGATGAGTCCCGCGCACGTCTGCGTCAAGGAGGCGGTGCTCCCATTCAGCCGCTTTGCCGGCGCCGACTCGCTGCTCGGGCCCGAGATGCGCTCCACCGGCGAGGTGATGGGGATCGCCCCGGACTTCCCGACCGCGTTCGCCAAGGCCCAGGCGGCGGCGGGCGCCAAGCTCCCCAGCACCGGCACCGTGTTCATGACCGTCGCTGACCGCGACAAGCCGGCCGCGACCGGGATCGCGACGGCGTTGCACGACCTCGGCTTCGCCATCATCGCCACCCGCGGCACCGCCCAGGCGCTCGAGCGGATGGGGATCCCGACGACGAGGATCAACAAGCTCGGCGAGGGCTCGCCCCATGTCGTCGACTGCATCGAGCGCGGCGAGGTCGACCTGGTGATCAACACGCCGACGGGTGCGGGTGCCCGAACCGACGGCTACGAGATCCGCTCGGCGGCGATCGCTCGGGGAATCCCCTGCATCACGACGATGTCCGGGGGCGTCGCCGCCGCCCGGGCGATCATCGCGGCGCGGCGCGGCGAGCCCCCCGTCGTCTCGCTTCAGGAGCTGCACCGCAGCCGCCCGGCGATCCCGGTCACGAAGTGACCGCCGCTGATCGCGTGCAGGCCCCGTTCGGCGCCCGCCGGGCACCGGTCACGGCGCGCGATCGCCACGGCGCCTACATCGTGCTGCGCTGCTCCGACCCGGAGGGGCCGCGTCCGGCCGCCGGGCAGTTCTACATGCTGATGGCGGCGCAGCGGTGGGGGGAGGAGAGTCCGAGCGACCCTACCTGCCCCGGGCCTTCAGCGTCCTGCGTGCTCCGCCGGGCTCCGACGAGCTCCAGTTCCTGATCGAGGACGTCGGGCCCGGCACAAACCGCCTGAGCGAGCTCGACGTCGGCACGCAGCTGTCCCTCGTCGGACCGTTGGGACGCGGTTTCTCGGCGCCGCGGGCCGGCCGCCGGGCGCTGCTCACCGGGGGCGGGGTGGGAATCGCGCCGCTGGCGATCTGGCAGGACCAGTGCAACGGCGACGCCCGGGTGCTGCTCGGCTTTCGCGACGCCGCCCACGCTCCGGGAGCGGAGTTGTTGCGCGAGGCGCGGATCGCGACCGACGACGGGAGCGTCGGCCACCCCGGCCTCGTCACCGAGCTGCTCGCCGAGGAGCTCGACGCCGCGCCGCACGCGGAGGTCTACGCCTGCGGACCGCCACCGATGCTCGAGGCGGTCCGGGCGCTGTGCGCGCAGCGCGACACCCCCGCCCAGCTCGCGCTCGAGGCGGGAATGGCCTGCGGCTTCGGCGCATGTTTTGGCTGCGTCGCTGCGACCACCGACGGCTACATTCGCATCTGCGTAGACGGCCCGGTGGTGGAGGCGTCCCGTCTGCGGACCGCGCTGCACCCGGAGGGGGCGCCTTGAGCGTCAGCTTCTGCGGGATCGAGCTCGCGCACCCGGTGATCAACGCATCGGGGACGTTCGACGCGATCGCGGCGCGCCGGGCGTTCGGGGATGCGCTCGTCGCCCGCTTTCCGTTCAGCGCGTTCGTCTCCAAGACCGTGACCCTGCACCCGCGGGAGGGCAATCCCCCGCCGCGCCTGTGGGAGGTCCCCGCCGGGCTGATGAACTCGATCGGGCTGCCGAACAAGGGGCTCGCCGGCTATCTCGCGCACGACCTGCCCGAGCTGACGAGGCTCCCGGTCCCGTTGATCGTCAACGTGATGGGCTTCACCCGAGACGAGGTCGCCGAGCTCGTGAGCGCGTTCGCGGCCCACGACGACGTGGCAGCGCTCGAGCTCAACGTCTCGTGCCCGAACGTCGAAACCGGGCTCGTGATGGGGGCCGACGCACACGAGGTCACCCAGCTGCTGCGGGCCGTCCGGCCGCTGACCGCCAAGCCCCTGATCGTCAAGCTCACCCCCAACGCCTCCGACGTCCCGGCGGTGGCGCTCGCCGCCGAGCAGGCGGGCGCGAGCG
The DNA here is from genome assembly GCA_963731395.1 of uncultured Solirubrobacteraceae bacterium. Taxonomy (GTDB): domain Bacteria; phylum Actinomycetota; class Thermoleophilia; order Solirubrobacterales; family Solirubrobacteraceae; genus Palsa-465. Next base: position 687,565 of record CAVSVH010000016.1, on the reverse strand, counting down.
CGGTGTCGCTGATCAACACGCTGCGCGGAATGGCGCTGGATCCCGTCACCGGCGAGCCGTGGCTCGGGGGGACCACCGGCGGAGTGTCGGGGCCCGCCGTGCGGGCGATCGCCCTCGGCCAGGTCCAGTCGGTGTGCGCCGCGGTCACCATCCCGGTGATCGCGATGGGTGGGGTCAGCCGCGGCCGCGACGCGCTCGAGCTGCTGCGGGCCGGGGCCAAGCTCGTCGCAGTCGGTACCGAGAGCTTTCGCGACCCCGCTGCGGGTGCGCGCATCGCCGCGGAGCTCGCCGTGCTGCGCTCGACATCACGGGACCCGGTGGCGAGTCTCGGGTGAGTTCACCCTCGATCGCGCGAAGTAGCCATAATGAGGTAAAAGGGCCTGCAAAACGAGCGGATCGCCAGAACCAGGCTCGACAATGCTAAAGCTCAAGCTGAGGTCGAGCGAAATTGGGTGGATAGGCCTTGATCGCCCCGGCCCACGATGTATAGTCGCCGCCCATGCCGCCGGTCAGCGAATCGTTCTCGAAGCCGCTCGCCGCGCCCGAGCGATCGCTGGTGCAACGGATGGAGGCGCTGCAGCGCGCCAACGACATCCGCAGCCGGCGCGCCCAGCTCAAGCGCGACCTCAAGGCGGGCCGTCAGCCGATCCACGAGCTGCTGCTGGCGCCGCCGGAATATCTGCAGACCGCCAAGGTGTTCGACCTCCTGCTGGCGGTCCCGAAGTACGGCCGGGTGAAGGTCAACAAGATCCTGTCGCAGTGTCGGATCTCGCCGAGCAAGACCCTTGGTGGCCTCTCCGAGCGTCAGCGCGGAGAGCTCGTCGCGTTGCTGCGCCGCCGCTGACTCACCGAGCGGGCGGGGCGACGATCCCCTGACACGGTGGCCCGAGTCTTCGTCATCACCGGCCCGTCCGGGGTCGGCAAGGGGACATTGATCCGCCAGCTCCGCGACCGCATTCCCGCGCTCGGGCTCGCGGTGTCGGCGACGACGCGCCCGCCGCGGCCGGGGGAGCGCGACGGCGTGGACTACCATTTTCTCAGTGCCGTGGAGTTCGATCGCCGGCTTGCGGCGGGGGATTTCGTGGAGCATGCGACCTACGCCGGGCGACGCTACGGGACGCTGCGCTCCGAGCTCGAGGCTCGATTGAGCCGCGGCGAGCCGGTGGTGCTGGAGATCGAGCTCCAGGGAGCCCGCCAGGTGAGGGAGGCGATGCCCGAGGCGGTACAGGTGTTCATCGCCCCGCCCTCACGCACCGCGCTGCGCGCGCGCCTGGCGAGCCGCGGAACGGATGCGTCGGAGGACATCGAGCAGCGTCTGCGCACCGCCGAGGACGAGCTCCGGGCCCAGCGCGAGTTCTCCCATGTCGTCGTCAACGACAGGCTGCAGGACGCCGCCGACGAGCTGACGCGGATCGTCGGCGCGAGATTGGCCGATGCGCCGAGCGTCGAGCCGAAGGCTCCGAAAAGCGGTGGACCGACGACCATTGGGGGTGCCGCTACTCTTGATCTTCCCGACGAAGGACGAAAATCGTGATCTCACCCCGCATCGACAAGCTGCTGGACCACGTCGATTCTGACTACGCCAGCGTGCTCGTGGCCGCCAAGCGCGCCCGTCAGATCAACTCGTACTACCACAATCTGGGCGAGGGGACGTTCGACGAGTTCCCGCCGCCGATGGTCGACACGCGCTCGAAGAACTACCTGACGATCGCCCTGGAAGAGGTTGCGCAGGGCAAGCTGAAGTACCACTACCGGTAGTTCTCAACCGGTGTCGCCCAGGCTCGGCCACCTGATCAGCGGGCGGTAGCGCCGGTGTCCCGCCTGCTGTTCGGCGTCACCGGCGGGATCGCGGCCTACAAGATGCTGGAGACTGCGCGGCTGTCCATCAAGGCCGGTCACGCCGTCCGCGTCGTCCAGACGCCCTCGAGCCTCCGGTTCGTCGGCGCGGCGTCGTTCGCCGCCATCACCGGTGCGCCGGTGCTCTGCAGCGAGTTCGCGGACGACCCCCTGCGCGGCGCCTATCCCGGAGACGGCGTTGCCGCCCGGGCCCCGATCAGCCATCTGGCGCTCGTCGAGAACGCCGACCTGTATCTGATCGCGCCGGCGAGCGCCAACACGATCGCGAAGCTGGCCCAGGGGGCCGCCGACAGCCTCGTGACCACGGCGGCCCTGGCCGCGGCCTGCCCGCTCGTCGTCGCGCCTGCGATGAACGACCGGATGTACCGGCATCCGGCGGTCCGAGGCAACCTGGAGGTGCTCGAGGCGCGGGGGGTGACGGTGATCGAGCCCGGCGAGGGCGCGCTGGCGTCGCACGGCGAGCACGGCGTCGGACGGCTGCCGGAACCGGAGCAGCTGCTGGCGGCCATCGAGGCGCGGCTCGGCGGGGACGCCGCGACGTGGTTCGGGCGCAGGGTGCTCGTGACCGCCGGCGGGACCCGCGAGCCGATCGACAGCGTGCGCTACATCGGCAATCGGTCGTCGGGTCGGATGGGATTCGCGCTGGCAGGACAGGCGGCGCGCCGCGGCGCCGACGTCACCGTGATCGCGGCCAACGTGTCGCGACCGGCTCCGCGGGGGGTCGAGGTCGTGCCGGTGGTCACCGCCGCCGACATGGCGGCCGCCTGTGAGGCTCGTTTCGCCGACTGCGACGTGCTGCTGATGGCGGCGGCGGTCGCGGACTTCCGCCCGCGCGACCCCGCCGCCGGCAAGCTGAAGAAGTCCGATCCGGCCACCCCGCGCCAGCTCGAGCTCGAGTCCACCGAGGACATCCTCGCCACGCTGGCGCCGCGCCGCCGGGCCGACCAGGTGCTGATCGGGTTCGCCGCCGAGCACGGCGAGGGCGCGATCGCCTACGGCCGGGACAAGCTGGCGCGCAAGGGGCTCGACGCAATCGTGATCAACGACGTCTCCGCGCCGGGTATCGGTTTCGACGTGACCGACAACGAAGTCACCGTCGTGCTTGCCGCCGGCGGCGAGCGCCGACTGGCCCGGGCCCGGAAGGAGCGCATTGCCGAGGGCGTCCTCGATGAGGTGGACAAGCTGCTAGCCAAGGAGTCAGACGATCGACCCATCCGACCAGATCCCGCTCGCGCCCCAGGAGCCTGACTCGTTCGCCGCCGTCGGGCGGGCGCTGACGGCGAACATCGACAAAGCGGTCCACGTCAAGCCCGAGACGCTGCGCCACCTGCTCGTCGCCCTCCTCGCCGAGGGGCACGCGCTCGTGGAGGACTATCCCGGTGTCGGCAAGACGGCGCTCGCGCGCGCACTGGCCCGCTCGATCGACTGCCAGTTCGCCCGGGTGCAGTGCACCTCGGACCTGCTGCCGGCCGATGTCGTCGGCACCAACGTCTACGACCAGCGCGAGCAGCGGTTCGAGTTCCGGCCGGGGCCGGTGTTCGCCAACGTCGTTCTCGTCGACGAGATCAACCGGGCCTCGCCCAAGACCCAGTCGGGGCTGCTCGAGTGCATGCAGGAGCGCCGGGTCACCGTGGACGTCCACACGCACGAGCTGGCGCGGCCATTCCTCGTCCTCGCGACCCAGAACCCGATCGAGTACGAGGGGACCTACCCGCTGCCCGAGGCGCAGGTCGATCGCTTCATGGTCAGGCTGTCGCTCGGCTACCCGGACCGCGCCTCCGAGGCCGGGATGCTCGCCGCCCACGAGACCGGGGACCAGGTGATGGCACTGCGTCCGGTGGTGACGGCCGCCGAGGTGCTCGCCGCCCAGGACGCCGCCGCGCGGGTGCGGGCCACCGCGCCGCTGCGCGACTACATCGTTCGGCTGCTGTGGCGCACCCGTGAGGATCCGCGCGTCGACCTCGGCGCCAGCCCCCGGGCCGGACTGATGCTGCTGCGCGCCGCCAAGGCGCACGCGATGATGGCCGGGCGCGACCACGCGCTCCCCGACGACGTCCAGGCGCTCGCCGTCCCGGTGCTCGCTCATCGCCTCGTCCTCGCCCCCGAGACCCCGCGGGCGGCCGCCCGGGACGTGATCCTGGACGCGGTCGGCTCCACCCGCGCCCTGTAGCCGACGATGTCGTTGCCGACGCGGACGACACCGACTCCGACAGGACCGACGGCGCCGCCGCGGATGGCCGTCGGGCGAGCGGCGGGGGTGGCGATCGCCGGGTGCGTGTTCGGGCTGCTGGCGCTGGTGTTCGACGCCGCGCCTCTGTTCGTTGTGGCCGTCGGGCTCGCCGCAACCGGACTGGCGGCGCCGGCCTGGGTGTGGCTGACGATCCGCGGCGCTCGGGCGGAGCGACACCTGACCACCGACCGGGTGATCGAGGACGAGCCGCTGGAGGCGATCATCGCGGTCCGGCGCGGGTGGCTCGGCCGCGGCGGGGGAGGCCGCTTCGAGGTCGCGGACCCGTTCACCGGATCGCGGTTTGACTTCGCCCAGCGGATGACACCGTCCACCCAGCGCTCAACGGCCGTCCGCGTGGTGACCCGGTTCACCCACCGCGGCCCGCATCGCCTCCCGCCGCCGTCGTTGACGGTCAGCGATCCGCTCGAGCTGGCGACCGCCCGAAGCGACGGGGCCGGCGCCGTCCAGCAGTTGCTCGTGCTGCCGCGGACCGAGCCCGTGCGGTGGGCGCGCTCCGGGCCCGGCCGTCGCCTGCAGCTGCCCGACGGGCGAGTCATCTCCGAAGCGCTCGCCGCCGTCGACCTCGACGGCCTGCGGCCCTATCGCCCGGGCACCCCGGCGTCCCGCATCCACTGGCCGGCGGTCGCGCGCGGGGCGGGGTTGATCGAGCGCCGGCTGGCCGCCGACGGAGACGCCCGTCCGCTGGTGGTCCTCGATGCCCGGCTTCCCGCGTCGTCGGGCGAGGCCGGTTCTGACCTGCTCGACGCGGCCGTCCGGGCGGCGGCGTCGCTCGTCCTCGACCTGGCACGGGGCGGAGGGTGCGGTCTGTTGCTGCCCGGCGAGCAGCGTCCCACGGCAATCGACCGCGAGCTGGGCGCCTGGCCGGCGGCGTACGCGCGATTGGCGCTCGTGCAGGGAGGCCCTGAGACGCGCGCCCCCGCGCTGAGCTCCACCACCGTCCGGTCCGGCGCGCTCATCTACGTCGCGGCGTCGCCGGTGGACCGGCTGGGGGCGATCCTGACGGCGCCCGGCCGCGGCCCGACCGTGCTCGTCGTGCCGAGCGACAGCCTCGTCGCCGGTCGTCCCCGGGGTACGCGCGGGGCGCTGCTCGCCGCGCTGGCGGTCAGCGGCTGCCGCGGCTTCCTCATCGGGGCCGGACGCACCCGCGACGCTACCCCGGCGCAGAGGTCGGTGGCGTGAGCGCCGGAGCGTCCCTGGTCACGCCGGCCGAGCGAACCTGGAACGGCGTCCGGCGCCGGGATCAGGCGTCGGCGTCACGCGTCCGGCCGTGGGTCCGGCTGACGACGTTCACGGCGCTCGCCGGCTACGGGCTCGAACGCTGGGGGACGCTGTTGCGTCCCGCGCCGGGTTGGCGCCTCGTCGGCCTGCTGGTCGTCGCCGTCGCCCTCGCCGGGGCCATCCCGGTGGCGCTGCGCCGCAGCCGCCCGGCGGGAACGACGGCCGCGGCTGCGCTCCTGCTGCTCGCCTTCCCGGTGGCAGGCCTACGGTGGGAGTGGTTCACCCACGTGCGCATCGCGGTGAGCGCGGACCGGATCGGCTCCGGGCTGCAGGCGCTGCCCAACGCGCTCGTGCCCTACCTAGGAACCAGCCACGCGGTGGAGCTGGTGATCGTGCTCGGCGGCGCGGTCCTGCTGCTCGACGCCGCCGCCGTGCTCGCATTCTCGCCCGCGTCGCTGCGCGATGGCCGCCGCGCCGCCGCCGCGCTGCCGCTCACCGCGCTCGCCATCGTTCCGTCGACGCTCGTCGCACCGCAATGGCCCTACGTCCAGGGCCTGCTCCTGTTCGTGCTCCTGGCCGCATTCCTGTGGGGCGAGCGGGTCCGACGTCAGGGGGTCGCAGCGGCGGTGGGCATGGTGGCTGTCGCCGGGGTGGCCGGAGCGATCATCGCGCCACGGATCGACCAGGGCCGGCCGTGGGTGAACTACCGCGCCTGGGCGGGGACACTCGTCCACGCGCGGATCGACACCTTCAACTGGAACCAGACGTACGGCCCGCTGCGCTGGCCGCGAACCGGGCACGAGGTGCTCACCGTCCAGGCCCGCGCCGCCGACTATTGGAAGGCCGCGAACCTCGACACGTTTGACGGATACAGCTGGATCGTCGCCTCCGGCACGGCCACGGCCCAGCCGGCGCTGCCCCCGCCGAGCGCCGACGCCGTCGACCGGTGGACGCAGACGCTGCGCGTCAGCATTCTCGGCCTGCGGACCTCCGACGTCGTCGCCGCCGGCTATGCCGGCGCGCCATCCGCGATCTCGGGCGGCCTGCGTCGGGGGGCCGACGCCGGAACCTGGATCGCGGGGCGCGCGCTCGGCCCCGGCACGACCTACGACGTGTCGACGTACTCACCGCACCCGTCGCCGCAGCAGCTCGCCCGCGCCGGAAGCGCGCAGACCTACCCCGCGACGGCTCTGGCGCCCGACCTCACCCTCGGCATCCCGGCGAGCCGGTCACCGGTCGCCAGCATTCCCCAGGTCGCGTTCCCGGTCTTCCACACGCGCGCGCGGCCGACCCTCGCCGCACGCGGATTCACAGCCCAGGCGGCGCACGCGTTTGCCGCCCAGGCGCTCGCGCAGACGCCGTATGCGGGCGCCTACACGGTCGCCCGCCGGCTCGCCGCCGGCGCCCGGACGCCGTATGCGTTCGTCGCCGATGTCGAGCACTACCTCGCCCACGGGTTCAGGTATGACGAGAACCCGCCCAACCGAGCCTTTCCGCTCGAGAGCTTCCTGCTCACCGACAAGCTGGGCTATTGCCAGCAGTTCTCGGGCGCGATGGCGATGCTGCTGAGGATGGGCGGGGTGCCGGCACGCGTCGCCTCGGGCTTCACCACCGGGACATATGATCGGCCGAGCCACCGCTGGGTCGTGAGCGACACCGACGCCCACGCCTGGGTGGAGGCCTGGTTTCCGCGGTACGGATGGGTGCGCTTTGACCCCACACCGGCGAGCGCGCCCGCCCGCGGCGGCACGACGGCTCCCGCGATCATCAAGGGCGACGGCTCCACCGGATCGTCGACGACGAGCGCGCTGCGGCGCGACGTGGGCGCCCCGACCACGTCGCGCTCCACCGCCCGACACCACTCCGGCGCTGACGTGAGCCCATGGCTGATCGTCCTCGGCGTCGCCGCCGGCGGAGCACTGGGATGGCTGCTGTGGCGACGGGGGATGTGGCGACGGCGCGGCGACGACCCGCTGGCCGAGCTCGAACGGGCGCTGGCGCGCACCCGGCGCCCACTGCGCGACGGGGTCACGCTGAACGCGCTCGAGCGGCGGCTCGGTCCCGACACCGAGGCCGCCGGCTACGTGCGGACGCTGCGCATGGCCCGCTACGGCGGCGCCGCCCGCGCTCCCAGCGCCGGCGAGCGCCGGGCGCTGCGCCGCGAGCTCGCCCGAGGGCTGGGAACGATGGGTCATCTGCGCGCGCTGTGGGCGCTCCCGCCGCGGCTGCGGACGCGCCGGCGCCGGACCGATCCTCCGCCGGCGCGGCCCTAGACTCGTGGTCGTGGAAGACGTCTACGACCTGTATCGCCGCGGCACCGAGTTGCTCGAGGCCGGACACCACCACCAGGCGACGATCCCGCTCGCCCGGGCTCGTGATCTCGCTCCCGACAAGAGCTCGGTCCGCGAGGCGCTGGGTCGCGCCCTGTTTCACATCCAGCGCTACGACGAGGCGGCGCGAGAGTTCCGCGCCGTCACCGACCGGGCGCCGACCAACGACTACGCGCTCTTCTGCCTGGGCCGCTGCCTGCAGCTGATGGGCCGTCACGCCGAGGCCCGGCAACCGCTCGCCCTCGCCGCCTGCCTGCAGCCGGAACGCCACGATTACCAGGTCTACCGCGACCGAGCGCGGGCTCGCGCGGAGCAGACGCCGGGGGCGTAGGCGACCCGCGGCGGGGGTCGGGCGGCCGCCGAGGATCGGTGTTGCACGGGCCGCCACGTCTGGTGTGCGGTGCTAACCTGAGAGTCACAGCTTTCCCGGCCGGGCGTTCCCGGTGCCGTAGTTCGAAAGTGGGCGCCCGCCCGCTTTTTTTATGAGGTTGATGACTAAAGGAGTTGGAGTGAGCACCCCCTTGCAGACCGAGATCGAAGCCAGACTCGCCGGCGTCGAGCCTGAGGTCGAGGTGCTGCTCGTGGAGACATCGGGACCACCCACCCCCACTCTGCGCCTGTTCATCGACCACCCCGACGGGGTCAGCCTGGCCGTGTGCGAGCGAGTCTCGGGGCATCTGACCGACTACCGGGACCGCTTCTCGCTGGAGGTCTCGTCGCCGGGGCGGGATCGCCCGCTCACCAAGCCCCAGCACTACACCCGATTCCTGGGCCGCCGCGCCCGGGTTCGCCTGCGCGAGGCTCCCGGGGGCCACAAGCAGCTGACCGGCGAGCTGGTGGGGGCCTCGGAACGCGACATCACGATCGCCGCCGGCGACGGGGTCCTCACGATCCCGTATGAGCAGATCGTCCGCTCAAACCTCGTACCCGGAGACTGAGTCCATGTCCAAGGAGATCGTCGAGGCCGTACGGGGCCTCGCAGCGGAAAAGAACATTTCGCACGACAAGCTGATGGAGGCGCTCGAGGACGCGCTGCTGTCGGCCTACAAGAAGACCCCCGGATCGGCGCCCTACGCCAAGGTCGAGATGGACCGCGACAGCGGTGACTTCATCGTCTGGGAGCTGAAGATCCCGCCGGAGCTGGAGGAGCAGCTGCTCGTCGAGGCGACCGAGGATCAGCAGCCGACCGTCGATCCCGAGACGGGGGAGATGCGCGAGGCGCCGGAGCCCGAGATCGACCTCGAGAAGCTCAAGGAGTACGAGGATCAGATCGAGGTCGAGGACGTCACGCCCCACGACTTCGGCCGGATCGCCGCGCAGACGGCCAAGCAGGTGATTCTGCAGCGGATCCGCGAGGCCGAGCGCGACATGATGTTCGAGGAGTACCGCGATCGCGTCGGCGAGCTGATCACCGGCATCGTCCAGCAGTCCGATTCGCGCTACACGCTCGTCCAGCTGCGCGAGCGCGTCGAGGCGCTGCTGCCGAAGTCCGAGCAGGTCGACGGTGAGCGCTACGACCACTCGCAGCGGATCAAGGCGGTGATCAAGGACGTCTCGAACTCGACCAAGGGCCCGAGCATCATCGTCAGCCGACGAGATCCCGAGCTGATCAAGTCGCTGTTCGAGCTCGAGGTGCCCGAGATCGCCGACGGCCTGGTGGAGATCACCGGCGTCGCGCGGGAGCCCGGCTACCGCTCGAAGATCGCGGTCGTCTCCTACGTCGACGGCGTCGATCCGGTCGGCGCCTGCGTCGGGCCGCGAGGCTCCCGGGTGCGCATGGTCGTCTCCGAGCTGCGCGGCGAGAAGATCGACATCATCCCCTACAACGACGAGCCTGCACGGTTCGTCGCCAAGGCGCTGTCGCCCGCCCGCGTGCGCGAGGTGCTCGTCGACGACGCCGGCAAGCAGGCGACGGTGATCGTGCCCGACGACCAGCTGTCGCTGGCGATCGGCCGTGAGGGACAGAACGCGCGGCTGGCGGCCCGGCTCACCGGGTGGCGGATCGACATCCGCTCCGAGACCGAGTTCGCCGCCGAGGAGGCGGCGCACGGCTACGAGGAGGACGAGTCCCAGGGTCGCTGCGCCGCGATCCTGTCCAACGGCCGCCGTTGCCCGAACGCCGCGCTGCCGGGTTCTCGCTACTGCGGGATCGAGGCCCACCAGGCGCTCGCCGGCAAGGACACCGATCAGGTCGAGGCCGAGGCTCCGAGCAATGGGGCGGCCGGCACTCCAGCTCCCGACAGCGCCAGCCAGTAGGCGACGTACACTGACTTGGTAGCCATGAACAAACGCGTGCACGAGATCGCAAAGGAGCGAGGCCTTCCCGCCAAGGACGTTCTCGCGCGTCTCAAGGCGGCGGGCGTGAATGTCAAGGCGGCGTCGTCGTCGGTCGACGTGGACGTCGCTTCGCGCGTGCTGTCCAACGGAGGCGGAGGCGGCAACGGCGCCGCCACCGCGCCCGCGCCCGCCTCGGTGCCCGAGGCTGCGCCCGCGGCGCGTCCACCTGCACCGGCCACGGCGCCGACGGCGACGGCGACGGCGACGCCGGCGACGCCCGCGGCCGCGCCGGCCGTGGAGGCGAGCGCGGACGCCGCCGCGCCGGCGTCGGACCCGGCAGCCGGCGTGTCCGCCGGAGGCGATGGCGCCCATAAGCGGCCGACCCGTGATTCTCTGCAGGGCGAGCGGACGCCGGGGACCGCGGGGGGCCGCCGGCGCGTCGTGATCGACTCGCAGGCGTCTCGCCGCGCCGGGGGTCAAGGCGGACCGCCGCAGTCAAACCAGCCGCCCCGCCGCCAGCGGCGTGGCCGCCGCCGCCGCGGCGTCTACGACGAAGAGGCCGAGTCGCGTCCGACCCGCACCGCAATCGCCGATCCGAGCGCGATCCAGATCAACTCCGGCTCGACCGTCAAGGGCGTCGCCGAATATCTCAATGTCTCCACCTCCGAGATCATCAAGAAGCTGATGGCCCTCGGGGAGATGCGAACCCTCACCCAGACCCTGTCCGACGACACGATCCAGCTGCTCGGCGTCGAGCTCAACAAGGAGATCGAGATCGTCCACTCCGAGGACGAGGAGGTCGCCGAGCCGGTGTTCGACGACGCCGCGGAGGATCTCGTCGAGCGCGCTCCCGTGGTCACGATCATGGGCCACGTCGACCACGGCAAGACGTCTCTGCTGGACGCCATCCGCGAGACCCAGGTCGCCGCTGGCGAGGCGGGCGGGATCACCCAGCACATCGGCGCCTACCAGGTCAATCACGACGACCACATGGTCACGTTCCTGGACACCCCGGGCCACGAGGCGTTCACCGCGATGCGCGCCCGCGGCGCCAAGGTCACCGATATCGCGGTGATCGTGGTCGCAGCCGACGACGGCGTCAAGCCCCAAACCCAGGAGGCCGTCGATCACGCGAAGGAGGCGGGCGTCCCGATGCTCGTGGCCGTCAACAAGGTCGACAAGGAGGGCGCTGCGCCTGACCGGGTTCGCACCGAGATGACCGCGCTCGGCCTGCAGCCGGTGGAGTGGGGCGGCGACACCGAGTTCGTCAACGTGTCGGCGAAGACGCGGGAGGGCCTCGACGACCTGCTGGAGACGATCATCGTCATGGCCGAGGTCGAGGAGCTCAAGTCCAATCCGGACGCCGCCGCGTCGGGAACGGTGATCGAGTCAAAGCTCGATCCCGGCCGCGGCCCGGTGGTCACGATCCTCGTCAGCCGCGGCACGTTGGAGGTCGGCGACGCGCTGGTCGCCGGCGCGCAATGGGGCCGGGTGCGAGCGATGCACGACTTCCTCGGCAACCGGATCGGCCAGGCGCTGCCCGGCGAGCCGGTGGAGGTGCTGGGCTTCGACGGCGTCCCGGAGGCGGGCGAGCACGTCCGTGCCGTGGAGCACGACCGCCGCGCCCGGCAGCTGGCGATGGAGCGCGCCACCCGACTCAAGGCCGAGTCGCTCGCCCGCCGCAGCGGCAAGCGCGTCTCGCTCGAGGACATCTTCGGGTCCGGGCTCCAGGAGCTCAACCTGGTGGTCAAGGCCGACGTCGCCGGATCGCTGGAGGCGATCGAGGACGAAGTGGCCAAGCTGCCCCAGGACGAGGTGTCGGTGAACGTGATCCGCCGCGCCGTGGGCGCGGTGACCGAGTCCGACGTGATGCTCGCCGCCGCCTCCGACGCGGTGATTCTGGCATTCAACGTCCGCCCGGTCGGCGACGCCCGTGCCGCCGCGGAGCGTGAGGGCGTGGAGATTCGCCACTACGCGGTGATCTACCGGGCGATCGACGAGCTGCGCTCCGCGATGCAGGGCATGCTCGCCCCCGAGGAGGTGGAGGAGGCGCTCGGTTCCGCCGAGGTCCGCCAGATCTTCCGCGCCTCGCGGGTCGGCACGATCGCCGGCTGCCACGTCACGGAGGGCCGGATCGCCCGTGGGTCCAGGGTGCGCCTCGTGCGCGACGGGACGGTGATCTGGGATGGCGAGATCGCCAGCCTCCGGCGCTTCAACGAGGACGTTCGCGAGGTCGCGAGCGGCTTTGACTGCGGCGTCGTGTTGCGCGACTATGCCGACGTCAAGGACGGCGACGTGCTCGAGACATACACGACCCGCCAGGTCGAGCGCGAACTCGCCTGAGCCGCCGGCGGGCCCGGCGGCCGGGTCCCGGCTGCCGCGGTCGAGGTACCGATTTTGACATGGCCACCGATGGATTCATCGCCGTGCTCGTGATCGAGCTCCATTTTCCGGAGGCCGGGAGCCTGAAGGGCAAACGGAAGGAGCTGTCCTCGATCAAGGCGCAACTCCATGGTCGGCTGGGGCTGACGGTCGCCGAGACCGGCCACCACGACCTGTGGCAGCGCGCGACGCTGACCGCGGCGATCACCGGCGGCTCGCTGCGCCGGCTGGGGGCCGCGGCCGATGATGCCGAGCGGTGGATCCTCGCTCGTTGCCCCGAGGGGGCACGCGTGGAGCGGCTGATCGCCTCGGTGCAGGATCTCCGCGGATGAGCACGCAGCGCGAACGACTGTGCGGTGGATAGGATGCGAGGCAGCCGCATGCGTCGCGTCGACGAGGCGATGAGAGAGGTTCTGTCCGACGCGATCACCAAAGGTTTGAAGGACCCACGAATCGGCTTCGTGACCGTCACCGGTGTCAAAACCAGCCCCGATCTCCGCCACGCTCGCGTTTATGTGAGCGTGCTCGGAGACGATCCCGACCGCAGCGCCACGATCGACGGCCTGCGCTCGGCGCACGGCTATCTTCAGCGGCGCCTGGCGACCGAGCTGACGCTCAAGCACACGCCGTCGCTGACCTTCGAATATGACGAATCCGTCGACCGTGGCATGAGGATTTCGCGACTGTTGGACGAAACTAACCGAGAGGAAGGAGACCAGTGAACACCAACGGCGACCGCTCATCCCGAGACCGCGTGCTCTTCGAGCTGCGCTCCGCGGATAAGTTCGTGGTCGTCGCGCATGAGAATCCGGATGGAGACGCGCTCGGCTCGCTCGTGGCGATGCAGGGCATCCTCAGCGCGATTGGCAAGGACTGCCTGATGTTCATCGACGAGCGGGAGTTCCCGCTGCCCCAGGAGTACCGGCTGCTCCCCCTGCACGGGCTCGTGTCCCAGCCGCCCGCGGACGTGCAGGAGCGGACGATCGTGTTCCTGGATTGCGGCAACATCGAGCGCAATCCGGCCGAGGCGTTCCGCCAGGGCGGGCGGGATGGGTTCCACATCCTCAACATCGACCACCACCACGACAACACCCACTTCGGCACGGTCAACCTGGTGGTACCCGACGCGTCGTGCACCGCCGAGATCATCTGGGATCTGATGAAGGTCCTCGACGTCTCGCCCTCGCGGACGGTCGCCGACGCGCTGTACGTCGGCCTGATCACGGATACCGGCCGGTTCATGTACGAGAACACCGGGCGTCAGGCGCACCTGATGGCCGCTGACCTCATCGACGCCGGCGTCGACGTCCACGAGATCTACCGGCGCGTCTACGAGGGGATGCCCTACGGCAAGCTGGCGCTGCTGGCGCGAGGGCTGAGCAACGTCGAGCGCTATGACGACGGCCGCCTGACGATCACCTCGCTGACCACCGGCGACTTCACCGACTCCGGAGCGGAGGAGAGCTATTCGGAGGGCGTCGTCGATCATCTCCGGGCGGTGAAGGGCACACGGATCGCGGCGGTCGTCCGCGACCGGCTGAGCGGCGCCACCGTCGCCGGGCCGCGCAAGGTGTCGCTGCGCGCCGGCGACGACGGCATCGACGTTTCCGCGATCGCGCGCGCCCAGGGCGGCGGTGGCCACCGCCAGGCCGCCGGGTTCACCACCGAGCTCTCCCACGACGAGCTCGTGCGGTTCCTGCGCGAGCAGCTCGCCGCACAGCTCTGAGCTCCGCGCCGCCTCACCGAGCGGGCTACGTCCTCATCTGCGACAAGCCGGGGGGGATGACCTCCCACGACGTCGTCGCCGCCGTCCGCCGGACGCTGCCGCGTAAGACCAAGGTCGGCCACGCCGGGACGCTGGATCCGTTCGCGACCGGGCTGCTGCTCGTCCTCGTTGGCCGGGCCACCCGCGCCCAGCGGTTCCTGATGGCGCTCCCCAAGCGCTATGAGGTGGTGGCGCGATTCGGCGCCGTCTCGACGACGGGCGACCCGGAGGGAGAGATCACCGAGACGGGGCGCGTCCCGTCGGAGGAGCTCGCGCTCCCGGTTGGTGCTCTGCGCCAACGTCCGCCCGCCTACTCGGCGGTCAAGGTCTCCGGACGCCGCGCCTACCAGCTGGCCCGCGAGGGTGTCAGCGTGCAGCTCGCCGAACGCGAGGTGCAGGTCTACCGCTTCGAGCAGCTCTGGCATCGGGGCGACCGGCGGCGCTTCGCGATCGAGTGCTCGTCGGGGACATACGTGCGCAGCCTGATCGCGGGACTCGGCGACGCGTACTGCGAGCAGTTACGGCGGACGCGGATCGGCGACTTCGATGTCGCCGACGCGGACGCGCAGCGCCCGGTCGACCTGTCGGCTGCCCTCGGGTTCCTGCCCGAGGTCAGGCTCGGTGACGCCGACGCTCGGCGAGCGGCGCACGGCGTGGCCGTTGCGGCGTCGGCGGCGGCGAACCCGGCGCGTGGCGGGATCGCATCCGCTTTCGGCGGCGAGTGGCGCGATGTCGTGCGGCTCGTCGGCGACGACGGGCTGATCGCGCTCGCCCGCCCCGTGGAGGGCGACCCGACCCTGCTGCGACCGATCGTGGGACTCCGCTGAACCGGTCGCGACCGGATACCGAAGCGCGGCAGATTAGGCTTGCAGCCATGCACGTGACGATGCTTGGGGATGCGGCACCGCGTCCGCGCCGGGTGGCGGTGGGCGAGTTCGACGGCGTTCATCTCGGCCACCGCGCGGTGATCGCCGGCAACGACACCGTGCTCACGTTCGAGCCGCACCCGCTGGCCGTGATTCGTCCGGAGGCGGCGCCCAAGCTGTTGCTCAGCCTCGAGGCGCGGATCGAGCTGATCGCCCAGCTCGGCGTCCAGGAGCTGGTGGTGATTCCGTTTGACGCAACATTCGCCGCTCAGACGCCGCAGGAGTTCATCGACCAGGTGCTCGTTGGCAAGCTGTGCGCCACGCACGTCTCGGTAGGCGAGAACTTCCGCTTCGGCAACGGCGCGGCCGGCGACACCGACATGCTGGAGGCCGATCCGCGGTTTGCGCTGCGGGTCGTCAAGCTGGTGGAGGTCGACGGCGAGATCGTCTCCTCCAGCCACATCCGCGCGCTCGTCTCGGCAGGCGATGTCGAGCGCGCCGCTCGGTTTCTGGGGTCGCCGTTTCAGATCCGCGGCGAGGTGGTGGGCGGCGACCGGCGGGGCCGTGAGCTCGGGTTCCCGACCGCCAACATCGTTCCCGACGAGCAGCTCGTCTGTCCCGGCCACGGCGTCTACGCCGCCCATGCCGACAGTGCCTGCGCGGCGGTCAGCATCGGGGTGCGGCCGACCTTCGGTACCGGGCGCGCGGTGCTCGTCGAGGCGTACCTGCTTGACCGCGACGAGGACCTCTACGGCCGGGTCATGCGGATCGACTTCGTCGCTCGGCTGCGCGGGGAGCGCCGCTTTGACACCGTCGAGGCGCTCGTGGCGCAGATGCAGGCAGACGTCGAGCAGGCGCGCGCCCACTGTCACTGATCGCCGCTCCGGCCAGCTCGCCCCCGTGAGCTCCCGGCGCTCTGCTAGCCTCACCGGCCGCATGACTCTGACCCAGGAACGCAAGCGGGAGCTGGTCGCCCAGTTCGGCGACAGCGATGGCGACACCGGCAAGACCGAGGTCCAGGTCGCCCTCCTCACCGAGCGCATCAACGAGCTCACCCAGCACCTGCGCAGCCACAGCAAGGACCATCACTCGCGTCGGGGGCTGCTGATGCTGGTCGGCCGCCGGCGCCGCTTCCTGAACTACCTCCAGCGCTCAGATCTCGAGCGCTACCGGACGGTGATCCGCGAGCTCGGCCTGCGCCGGTGATCGCAGCCGGTACTGCGGTCCCCGAGTTCACGCTCAAACGCGGCGACGGCAGCGACTTCACCCGCGCCGACTTGGAGGGCAGCACGACGGTGCTCGTCTTCTATCCGTTCGCGTTCAGCCCGGTGTGCACCGACCAGCTGAACCTGTACGAGGAGGTCCTCGACGACTTCCGCGAGCAGGGAGCGACGCTCTACGGCGTCTCCTGCGACGCGACGTACTCGCAGACGGCGTTCGCGGAGCAGCTCGGTGTGACGATCGAGCAGCTGTCGGACTTCGAGCCCAAGGGGGCCGCGTGCCGCGCGTTCGGCGCCTACCACGACGGCGGCTTCGCCCAGCGCGCGCTGATGATCGTCGGTCCCGACAATGTCGTGCAGTGGAGCTATCAGGCACCGTCGCCCGGGGACCTGCCGGGGGCCAACCTGATCTTCGACGCGCTCGGGCGCTGAGCGGAACGTTTCGGCGCCCACCCGCCCACCGGAGATGAGCGGGCTCGGCTCCGCGCCGGTGCCGGAGCCCAGCGACGACGATCACCGCCGCGGCCCGCCGCAGGCGCCCATCGTGATCGTCTATGCCGACTTCGAGTGCCCGCACTGCGGAGCGCTGGAGCTCCGTCTGCGTCACCTCCCGGCGCGCACGGTGTTCCGCCACTTCCCGGTCCGCTCCAGTCATCCACGGGCCTGGCCGGCGGCGTGCGCCGCCGAGGCCGCCGCACGCCAGGACCGCTTCTGGCAGATGCACGACGCGCTCTTCGCCGACCAGGCCCGGCTCGAGGATCCGCATCTGTGGGCCCGGGCTCGCGACCTCGGGCTCGACGTGGACCGCTTCGACGCCGACCGCCGCAGCGATGACGTCCGCGCCCACGTCAGCCGGGACTTTCGGTCCGGGATCCGGGCCGGAGTCGTGACAACGCCGACGCTGTTCAGGTGGCGCGCGGGCAGCGCGGAGCGGGTCGAGTTCGCCGAGCTCGAGCGCGAGCTCGACGGTGGCCCCTGATGAGACCGCGGTCCGGTTTGCGTTTGGCGCGCTGTCCATGCCTCTGATGCGTTCGGCGACAACTCCGGTAGGGAGCGCTGACGGACGGGTCAAGTGCGAGCGTCGCCCCGGTGGTCAGCGAGCTGCGGCGTGGCCGGGGCAGTCGCCGCAGATAACCGAGCAGCCCGCCCGGCTGCCGCTAACGCGGCTGCTCAGCGGGAGCGTAAATGCGAAGCGGGGTGCAGCTGGCGAGCCGGTCGAAGTCTTTGTCGGCGTGCAGCAGCGGAGCATTCGTCCGCACGCAGGGGGCGGCGATGAGGCAGTCGAGCGTCTTGCGGATCGTCACGCCGTTGCGCCGCGCCGCCCGATACAGCTCGGCGGCGAGCGCGAAATCGTCCAGTGACTGCAGCCGCAAGACGGGGAACGCGCGCAGATGCCGGTCGACATCGGTCACCTCTCGATCGTCGCGCAGACCCTGCAGGATCTCGGCGAAGATCACGTCGGTGAGCGCGACCGGATCGCCGCGCTGGATCAGTTCGATGCAGATTCGCGCCGCGGGCGCGTCGACGTCGTTGAGGACGTCGATCCAGACGCTCGTGTCAACGACGATCACGCGTCGGTTCGTCCGCGACGCGACGCCCCGAGGTCGTCGTCCCAGTGGACCTTGCCGCGCAGGTCGAGCACGCCCAGCCGACGCTGGCGCGCGACGAGCTCCCGCAGCGCGAGATCGACCGTCTCTCGCTTGGTCGACAAGCCGGTGAGCTGTCGCGCCTCGTCGAGCACGGCGTCATCGATCTCGATGTTGGTCCGCACGCACCTCAGGATACACCAGTCGATGTGTACGCGTTGCCGAGCGCCGGCTAGGCGGTGGCCGCCGGCGCGACCGCCGTCGCCGTCACCGGCAGGCTGTGCTCCAGATCCTCCATTGCGGGCGGCCGACCGCGCAGGGACGGCGCGTCAGCGTGAGCACTGATCGCCGCCCGCACCAGGTCGACCTGGCGCAGCGCGACATCCGGGTTGACGTGCGCGAAGGCGCACGCCGCCTCGCACACGCCCTTGATCAGCATCAGGACATCGACGGCGCTGATGTCGGGGCGGACGGTGCCCGCTTCCTGGGCTCGCCGCACGAGCGAATCGAGGACGGCGAGCAGCTCGGTGTGGACGGCGTGGATCTCCGAATTGGTCAGCCAGGCGTCGTCGAGCGAGTCAAACAGCGCGCGATCCGTACGCGAGCGACCGACTGACTCGTCAATCAGCTCGAACAGCGCCCCGCCGGGGTCCGCGCTCTGGAGGGCGTGCCGGCCGCGGCTGATCGACTCGTTCATCCGCTCCACCACGATCGCCGCGATCAGGTGCTCCTTGGACGGGAAGTTGCGAAACAGCGTCCCTCGTCCCACCCCGGCCGCCTCGGCGATCTCGCCGACGCCGACCTCGAGACCGCGCTCGCCGAACATCTCGGTCGCGGCGTCGAGCAGTCGCCGCCGATTGCGCTCGGCATCAGCACGCAGCCGCCGGGGCTCGTCCTCCATCGCGGGGAATTGTTCTACGTCCGTCACTCGGATGCGCCGTCAGGTGGGCGAGTCGTGGTCACGCGACGCTGGGAGCCGGGGCGCCCGCCGACTCGAGCTCCCGCTCCACCTCCCGCATGTGGCTGCGCCGCAGGCCGGCTGCCATGACCACGAAGCCGAGGCCGAGCATGACCGCCGCCGCCAGGAACGCCACGTGGTATCCGCCGACGGTGGCCTGCAGTGGGTGCCCCAGGTCCGCGCCGTGCAGCAGTGAGCTGGTGCGGCTGGCCGCGAGCGTCGACAGGATCGCCAGCCCGAGCGAGCCCCCGACCTGCTGCGCGGTGTTGAACAGACCGGACGCGAGACCCGCGTCCTCGCCCTTCACTCCGCTGGTCCCCATCAGCGTGATCGGGACGAACACGAGCCCCATGCCGAAGCTCAGCGGGAGCAGCCCGACGAGCAGATCGCCGACGTAGCTGCCGTCGACCGGGAGCCCGGTGAGGATCACCATCCCGACGGTGGCGAAGACGAGTCCGACCAGGGAGACGGCGCGGACGCCGAACCGGCGGATCAGCTGCTGGCTGAATCCGGCGCCGATGATGATCCCACCGGTCACCGGCAGGAACGCGAGGCCGGCGCGCAGCGGGCTGTAGCCGAGGATCTCCTGGACGTAGAGGGAGGCGAAGAAGAACATTCCGAACATCGCCGATGCGACGAGCAGCAGCACCGTGTCGGCGACCGCGAGCGCGCGGATGCGGAAGATGCTCAGGCGCATCAGGGGCGCCGGGCTGCGGCGCTCGATGAACAGGAACGCCGTGAGCAGGACGACGGCGACCGCGCCGAGTCCGAGCGTTCGGGCCGATCCCCAGCCGTACGCCTGGGCCTTGACGATCGCGTAGACGAGCACGACGAGTCCACTGGTGACCGTGACCGCGCCGGCGAGGTCGAACGACCTGCTCGAGACGGCGACGCGCGATTCGGCGACGTAGCGGATCGCAAGCGCCACCGTCGCCACCCCGATCGGCACGTTGACGAAGAAGACCCAGCGCCAGGAGGCGATGTCGGTGAGTACCCCGCCCATCAGCAGCCCGACGGCGGCGCCACTGGCGGCGATCGCGCTCCACACCCCGAGCGCCTTCGTTCGCTGCGCGCCGTCGCTGAAGGTGGTCGTCACGATCGACAGGGCCGCGGGGGAGACGAGCGCGCCGCCGAGCCCCTGAAGGCCGCGCCCGGCGATCAGGATCCCCGAGCTCTGCGCCAGCCCGTTGAGAAGCGATGCCGCCGAGAAGAGGATCACGCCGGCCACGAACAGGCGCTTGCGCCCGAGCAGGTCGGCGGCGCGACCCCCGAGCAGCAGGAAGCCGCCGAAGATGAGCGTGTACGCGTTGACCACCCACTGCAGGTTGGCCGCCGAGAAGTGCAGGCCGCGCTGCACCGACGGCAACGCGATGTTGACGACGGTCGCGTCGAGGACGACCATGAACTGGGCCAGGCACGCGATCACGAGGACCAGCCACGGGTTGACGTGGCGGTGCGGCGACTCGACGACGGTGGGGCCTGGGGCGGCGGTGGCGCTCATGCCGATCCTCCTGCGTCCGGGGGCGGACAGACGTAAAATGGACCTTTCGGTCCGCTTACCGTAGCACAAGCGGACCAGTCGGTCCGTTTACAGGTCCCGGGCGCCGGCGCCGTCGGGAAGGGTCAACTGAGCGCGATCGCGACCGGTCGACCCGCTAGCATCAACGCCGTTCGGAACGAAATCAGAGAGAAAGCCCTCCGCCGACCGAAGGGCGGAGCAGAAGGGAATTGAATATGTCTGACGCCGTTACGCGCGTCTCCGTCGAGATCGAGGGGAAAGAGATCTCGTTCGAGACCGGCAAGCTGGCCAAGCAGGCCTCCGGCGCCGTCGTCGTCCAAGCGGGCGACACCATGGTCCTATGTACCGCGACCGCGGGGAATCTCCGCGACGTCGACTTCCTGCCCCTCACCGTGGATGTCGAGGAGCGCATGTACGCCGCCGGGAAGATCCCCGGCTCGTTCTTCAAGCGCGAGGGTCGCGCGGGGGAGAAGGCGACCCTGACCGCGCGGCTCATCGACCGCCCGATCCGGCCGCTGTTCCCCAAGGGCTGGCGGCACGAGACCCAGCTCGTCGCGCTGCCGATGTCGGTTGACCACGTCAACCCCTACGACATGCTGGCGATGAACGGCGCCTCGGCGGCGCTGATGCTGTCCAACGTGCCGTTTCCCGTGCCGGTCGGCGCGGTCCGCGTCGGCAAGATCGACGGCAACTTCGTCGTCAACCCCGACGAGGAGTCGCTGCTGGACAACACCGATCTCGACTTGATCGTCGCCGGCACCGAGGACGCCATCCTGATGGTCGAGGCCGGTGGCAACGAGATCCCCGAGGCGGAGATCCTCGACGCGCTCGACATCGCCCACGACAACATCAAGAAGCTGTGCGCCGCCCAGCGCGAGCTGGCCGAGAAGGCGGGCAAGCCCAAGACGGTCGTCGACATCCCGGTGGTCCATGCCGAGCTCTACGAGCAGATCAAGGGCACCCACGGCGCCGCCCTGGATGCCGCCACCCAGGTGCAGGACAAGCTCGAGCGCCAGGCCGCCACGGCGGCCGTCGAGGAGCAGATCCTTGAGCATTACTCCGGCGACCCGGCGGCCGAGACGTACGCCCAATACCGCAGCAACGCGCTGCGGGCGTTCGAGAAGCTCGAGAAGACACTGATCCGGGAGCGGATCGCGGTCCAGAAGAAGCGCCCCGACGGGCGCGGAACCGACCAGATCCGGCCGATCTCGATCGAGGTCGACGTGACCCCGCGGACCCACGGCTCCGCGCTGTTCACCCGCGGCCAGACCCAGGCGCTCAGCGTCGTCGCGCTCGGCACCACCCGCGAGGAGATGCGCCTGGACACCCTCGGGCTCGAGACGACCAAGCGCTACTTCCATCACTACAACTTCCCGCCCTTCTCGGTCGGGGAGGCCGGATTCATGCGCGGACCCAAGCGCCGTGACATCGGCCACGGCGCGCTCGCCGAGCGAGCCCTCGTGCCGATGATCCCGAGCCAGGAGGCGTTTCCGTACACGATCCGCGTCGTCTCGGACATCCTCGAATCCAATGGCTCGTCATCGATGGCCTCGGTGTGCGGCTCGACGTTGTCGCTCATGGACGCCGGCGTCCCGATCAAGGCTCCGGTCGCGGGGATCGCGATGGGCCTGATCAAGGAAGGGGACGACTACGTCATCCTCACCGACATCGCCGGCGTCGAGGACCACCTCGGCGACATGGACTTCAAGGTCGCGGGGACGAAGGACGGCATCACGGCGCTGCAGATGGACATCAAGATCACGGGCGTCACGTTCGAGATCCTGCGCGACGCCCTGGCGCAGGCGAAGGTCGCGCGGGAGTTCATCCTCGGTGAGATGGGCCAGGTCATCGACACGCCACGGTCGGAGCTGTCCAAGTACGCGCCGGGCATCTCCTCCGTCCAGATCGATCCCGAGAAGATCGGCCTGCTCATCGGCAAGGGCGGCGAGACGATTCGCGCCCTCCAGGAAGAGTTCGAGTCCCAGATCGACGTCAACGACGAGGGCATGGTTCTCGTCTACGCCGCCGATCGCGAGCGCGGCGACGCGCTCGTCGACCGGATCCGCTCGATGACCAAGGAGGTCGAGGTCGGTGACGAGTTCACCGGCAAGGTCGTCAAGACGACACAGTTCGGCGCCTTCGTCGAGCTCTCCAAGGGCACCGACGGCCTGCTGCACATCTCCAACGTCGCTCCCGGTCGCCGCATCGCGACCGTCGAGGAGGTCCTCAACAAGGGCGACGAGGTGGCCGTCAGGGTGGTCGAGGTCGACCGCGAGCGTGGCCGGATCGGCCTGCGCCTCGCCGAGGACCCCGAGATCCAGGGCAAGAATCCGGAGGAGCTGGCGCAGATCGCCGCCGCCGAGAACGGCGGCCAGCGCCGTGAGCGTTCGGGCGGGGGCCGGGATCGAGAGTCCCGGGATCGCGACCGGGGGAGCCGCGACCGCGGCGGACGTGACGCTGGTCGTGACCGCGATCGCGGCCGTGTCCGCGATCGAGACCCCGACCGTCCGCGCTCCTGACGTGAACCGGTGGATCAGAGCCACCGCCTGACGACGCTCGATTCCGGCGTACGGATCGTGACGGAGGCGATGCCCTCCGTCCGATCCGTGGCGCTCGGCTTCTGGATCGGAACCGGGTCGCGCTACGAGGCAGAAGACCAAGCCGGCCTCTCGCACCTGCTCGAGCATCTGCTGTTCAAGGGCACCGCCAAGTACGAGTCGCTCCAGATCGATCAGATCTTCGACGCCATGGGCGCCGAGCTCAACGCCGGCACGGGCAAGGAGACGACGTCGGTGTACGCGCGGGTCATCGACGAGCACCTTCCCGAGGCGTTCGATGTGATGGCCGACATGGTCTTCCGACCCTCGTTCTCGGACATCGAGTCCGAGCGCGAGGTGATCCTCGAGGAGATCGCGATGTACGAGGACGATCCTCAGGAGAAGGTCTTCGACATGCTCGGCGAGGCGGTGTTCGGCGACGACCCGCTCGGCCGGGCGATCATCGGCCGGGCGAGCGTCATCTCGGGCACCCCGGCGCCCGACATCGCCCGCTTTCACCGCGCCCGGTACCGGCCGGAGAACATCGTGATCGCCGCCGCGGGCGCGATCGACCACGACCTCCTCGTATCGCTCACCGCCGACCGGGTCGATCCCCCGGGCGCCGGCGACGGTCGCGTACCGCAGCCGTCGCCGCCGGGCCTCCCGACGGCTGCCCAGCGGCGCTTCGAACGCAAGGACACCGAGCAGTACCACGTCTGCCTGGGCACGACCGGCCTCTCGCGCCACGACGACGGCCGGTTCGCCCTGCGGGTCCTCGACACGATCTTCGGCGGCACGTCATCGTCCCGGCTGTTCCAGGAGATCCGCGAGCGTCGCGGGCTCGCCTACTCGGTGTACTCGTTTACGAGCGCGTTCGCCGACACCGGCCAGATCGGCCTCTACGTCGGCACCCGGGCCGACAATCTCGTCGAGGCGCTCTCGGTCGTGGGCTGCGAGCTGCACCGGCTGCGCTCCGAACCGGTGAGCGACGACGAGCTCACCCGCGCCAAGGAGAACCTCAAGGGGCGGGTGGTGCTCGCGCTCGAGTCGACGGGCGCCCGGATGAACCGGCTCGGCTCTGAGATCCTCGCCGGCACCCCGCTGATGCCGCTCGACGAGGTCGTCGAACGCATCGAGGCAGTGTCGCTGCACGACCTCTCCCGCCTCGTCGAGGAGATGTGGGACCCCGAGCGCCTGTCGGCGGCCGGGATCGGACCCGATGCGGAGCGCTTCGACGAGGCGCTCGCCGCGGTCGTCCCGGCGCCCGCCGCCGGCGGGGCCCGCTGAGCGCAGTGGCCGGTTCCGCGATCCGCGTCGCTGTCGCCGGCGCGGCCGGGCGGATGGGCGAGACGGTCTGCCGCGCGGTCAGCGGCGCGGACGACATGGACCTGGTGGCCCGAGCCGACCCGTCGCTGGACACCTCCCTCGCCGACGCCCTGCGCGCCGCGCCCCAGGTGCTGGTCGACTTCACGATCCCTTCGACCGCGGTGGACAACGCGCGCCGGGCGGTGGCCGCCGGGGTGCATGTCGTGATCGGCACCACCGGGTTTGATCTGAGCGAGCTGGACGATCTTCGTGGAGCCGCCGCCAACGTGTTCATCGCGCCGAACTTCGCGATCGGCGCCGTCTTGATGACGCAGTTCGCCCAACAGGCCGCCCGGTACATGGCGCGTGCCGAGATCATCGAGCTCCACCACGACGGCAAGCTCGACAAGCCGAGTGGCACCGCCGCCCGCACCGCGGCGCTGATGCGCCAAGCCGCCGGGATGCAAGCCGACGGCCCGGAGATCCCGATCCACTCGGTCCGGCTCCCCGGTCTCGTCGCCCACCAGGAGGTCATCCTCGGCGACGTCGGGCAGACCCTCACCATCCGTCACGACTCGATCGACCGCGAGTCGTTCATGCCGGGCGTCCTGCTCGCGGTGCGGCGGGTCGCCGACCTCCCCGATTCGCCCGTCGTCGGCCTCGAGCGGCTCCTGTCGTAGGCCGCACGTGAAGCGCTGGCTATCCCCCTGGCTGCTTCCTCTGGTGATGTTGGGAATCGTGCTCCTGATCACCAGACCGGTGGCAGGCGCGATCTGGATGGTGGCGAGCGTCCTCTTCGTCCGCCTGCTCAACGGCCGCCTCGAGCTACCGCCAGAGGACGAACCGCTCCGGCGCTCCCTCGACGACCCGCGGCGCTCGTACCTGGGCGCTCCGCAGGAGCGCTCTTTCAAGACACCGTCGTAGTCGGCGATTTCCTCGTCACCGACGGCTACGGCCCCGCGCCGCCGGCGCTGCCCGCGCCGTCCGTCGACAGGAGCTCCAGCCGGTTGCCCCACGGGTCCGCGGTGAAGAACCGGCGGACGTCGGGAAGCTCGTGGTCCCAGGTGACGGTCGAGCCGGCATCGTGGAGCCGGCGGGCCAGCGCGTGCAGATGGGCGTCGCCGACGCGCAGCGCCGGGTGAGCCTTTCGCGCCGCCGCGAACGGATCGGCCACGCCGACGTGCAGCTGGGCGCCGTCGCCGAGGGCGAACCAGACACCTCCGCGCGACCCCAGCGGCGCCGGCTTCTCGATCTCCGGCAGGCCCAGCGCCTCGCCGTAGAACGCTCGAGCCGCCGCCTCACATCCGGGCGGCGCGGCGACCTGGACGTGGTCAAGCCGCGGGAACGACCACCCGGCAGCCTCGTCGGCTGAGCTCAACTGTCCTTTCCTTTAGATACGGTTGCGGCCGATGCCGACCCAAGTTAGCGCCGTCCGGAGCCCCGCAGACCTTCGTGCGTTCGTGGCGCTCCCGTTTGCACTGCACGCCGGCACTCCCTGGATCCCGCCGCTCAAGCTCGAGCGCTACGCATTCCTCACCCACAAGCTCAACGCGTTCTTCACCCATGGCGAGGCGGCGTATTTCCTCGCTCGCCGCGACGGCCGGGTGGTCGGCCGGATCACCGCCCAGATCGACTTCGAGTTCAACACGTTTCACGGCAGCCGGTGGGGGATGTTCGGGTTCCTCGACTTCGAGGACGACGACGAGACGCTGGAGGCTCTGCTGGCCGCCGCCGAGGCGTGGTGCCGGCGCCACGGCTGTGACCGGATGGTCGGCCCGATGAACTTCCAGATCAACGACGAGGCGGGCGTTCTCATCGAGGGCTTCGCCCGCGAGCCGCTGATCCGGGAGCCGTGGAACCCGCCCTACTACCAGCAGCGGTGCGAGGCCGCCGGACTCCTCAAGGCGATGGACCTCTTCGGCTGGGACCTGTCGATCCAGGACCGCGAGCGCATGAACCCGATCCTGCCCCGGGTCGCCGAGCGCGCCCGGACGAAGTACGGCGTCACGATCCGCAAGATGTCGCGCCGACACCTGCGTCGGGAGATGGATGAGTTCGCCAAGGTCTACAACGCCGCCTGGTCGCACAACTGGGGCTTCGTCCCCTACTCGAAGGCCGACCTCGACGCGTTCGCGATCGACATGCAGCTCGTGTACTCACGCGAGTGGTTCATGATCGCCGAGGCCGACGGTCAGACGATCGCGATGGCGATCACGATCCCCGACATCCACCAGATCTACAAGAAGATGCAGGGCCGCCTGCTCCCGCTCGGCTGGTGGTATTACCTCAACCGGGCCCGCATCATCGATCGCGTCCGGGTCGGGTTCCTCGGTGTGCTGCCCGAGTACCAGCACACCGGAGTCGCGGCGGCGCTGTACATGGCGCACTTCGAAGCCGCCGCCCGCAGTCGGTGCAAGACCGGCGAGGCGAGCTTCATCCTGGAGATCAACACGTCGATGAACCGCGGGCTGGAGGCGATGGGCGGGCGCCTGGTCAAGCGCTGGCGGGTCTACGAACGCCTGCTGGAGCCCGATGCCGTCCCCTCGGCGCCGCCGTCCGCGCCGCCTGTGTCCCTGCGATAATGGCCCCCATGGCTCCGGACTTCGGCGCGATCCTGACCGCGATGGTCACCCCGTTCGACGAACGCGGGCGCATCGACGAGGACGCGGCGGTCACGCTGATGCACCATCTCGTCGACCACGGCTCCGACGGCCTCGTGGTCTGCGGGACCACCGGCGAGGCCACGACGCTCGACGACGAGGAGCACCTCAGGATGATCGGGCTCGTCGCCGGCGAGATGCGTGATACGTGCACCGTGATCGCGGGCGTCGGCTCCAACGACACGCGGCATGCCGTGATGTTGACCGAGCGGGCGACCGCGCTCGGGGCGGACGGGCTGCTGTCGGTCAACCCCTACTACAACCGCCCGAGCCGCCGCGGAATCGTCGCTCACTACCGTGAGGTCGTCCGCGCCACCGACCTCCCGATCCTGCTCTACAACATTCCCCAGCGCACCGGCGCCGATCTGTGCAACGACCTCGTCGCCGAGCTCGGCCAGCTTGACCACATCGTCGGCGTCAAGCAGGCCAATCCGGCGAATCTGGCGCCGATCGACGGCATGGTCGTCTACGCCGGCAACGACGACATGCTGGTCGATGTCCTCGACCTTGGGGAGCCGGGCGGCATCCTCACCGGCAGCCATCTGTTCGGCGAGGAGATGCGTCGGATGGTCGACGAGCCCGAGCATCGTCGCGAGATCCACGCGTCGCTTCAGGACGTCTACCGCGACTTTGCGATCGCCCCGGCGGCATGCAGCCTGAAGGCGGCGCTCGCCATGATCGGGGTTCCGGTCGGCAAGCCCCGCCTGCCCTATGTCGAGCTCGACGGCGATGAGCTCGCGGTCGTGCGCGCGATGCTCGAGCGCCACGGCATGCTCGCTGCGGCGTGAGCGGCTCCACCCTCCGGGTCCTGCCGCTCGGCGGCCTGGGCGAGATCGGCAAGAACATGACGGTCGTCGAGTACGAGGACCGGATCGTCGTCGTCGACACCGGCCTGCGCTTCCCGACGGCGGACATGCTCGGGATCGACCTCGTCCTGCCCGACTTCGCCTACCTGCGCGACCGCGCGCGCGACATCGAGGCGATCGTCATCACCCACGGTCATGAGGATCATCTCGGGGCGTTGCCGTGGGTGCTGCGCGAGCTGGCCCCGCTGCGCTCCGGGGAGCCGCCGCCGGTGCTCGGCGGCCCGCTGACGATCGCGATGGCCCGGTCCAAGCTCGACGAGCACAACCTCCGCGAGGTCGACCTCGAGGACATCCCCACCGGAGAGCAGATCTCCCTCGGGCCGTTCGAGCTCGAGCTGATCCACATGACCCACTCGATCCCCGACGCGTGCGCGGTCGCCCTCGCCACCGAGCTGGGCACGGTGCTGATCACCGGTGACTACAAGTTCGACCAGACCCCCGTGGACGGTCCGCCGGCCGACGTCTCGCGGCTGGCCGAGCTCGGCTCTGAGGGCGTGCTGCTGTTGTGCGGCGACTCCACCAACGCCGACCGGCCCGGATTCTCGCCCTCCGAGCGCGACGTCGGCCCCCACCTGGAGGAGGTATTCGGCCGCGCCGAGGGCCGGATCATCGTCACCAGCTTCGCGTCCAACATTCACCGCGTCCAACAGGTCATCGACGCCGCCGCCGTGCTCGGCCGCAAGGTGGCGCTGGTGGGTCGCTCGATGCGCAAGAACGTCAACATCGGCCGCTCCCTCGGGCACATCGAGGTGCCCGAAGGGATGATGATCCAGCCGCACGAGGTGGAGGACTGGCCTGATCACAAGCTGGTCGTGATCTCCACCGGCTCCCAGGGAGAGCCGCTGTCGGCGCTGCGACGGATGGCCTACAACGATCACCGCCAGGTCACGCTGCGTCACGGCGACACGGTCGTGTTCTCGGCGACGCCGATCCCGGGCAACGAGCGCGCGGTCAACGAGACCGTCGACCGGCTCTACCAGATCGGGTGCCACGTGATCACCCCTCGCGAAGCCCCGATTCACGCCTCCGGCCACGGCTTCGCCGAGGAGCTGAAGCTGATGCTCAACCTCGTCCGTCCCCGTTACGTCATGCCGGTACACGGCGACCACAAGCGCATCCGCCTCCACGCGCAGCTCGCCGATGCGGTCGGCATCGATCCCGACGCCGTGTTCCAGCTGGAGAACGGGCTCCCGCTGGAGATCGACGCGTCCGGCGCGCACGTCGCCGAACGCGAGACGGCGGGCATGATCTTCGTCGATGGCGTCGACATCGGCGATCCTGCCGACGCGGCGATGCGCGACCGGCGGATGCTGTCGGCGGACGGGATCTTCATCGTCGTCGCGACCGTGTCCGAGCAGACCGGTGAGTCCGTTGTCCCCCCGGAGGTCATCTTCCGCGGGGTCCCGTTCATCGAGCAGGCCGATGAGCTCGTGACCGACATCCGTGCCGAGGTGGAGCGCTCGCTGATCGTCGCCGCGAGGGACGGAGCGCACGAGATCGATCTGCTCCAGCAGAGCCTGCACGACGACCTCGCGACGTTCGTCTATGACCGGTTGCGTCGCCGCCCGATGGTTCTGCCGGTCGTCGTCGAGGTCTGATCGCCCGGTCGCGCGGCCCCGTCGGCGACCGGCGCCGGCGCGGTCACGACCGCCGGGATCCGGATCACGAACCGGGTGCCGATGCCGGACTCCGGCGTCTGGAGAGCGACCGTGCCGCCATGCGATTGCGCCACCGACCGCACGATCGCCAGTCCGAGCCCGGACCCTTTGCCGCCGTCGCGACCGCCGCGCACGAACCGCTCGAACACTCGATCGGCCAGCTCGGGCGGGATGCCCGGGCCGGAGTCCTCCACGACGACGATCGCTTCGCCGTCGCTGGCCTCCGTCGCGGCGCGAATGCGGGTCGCCGGCGGAGTGTGGCGGACGGAGTTCTCCAGAAGGTTGAGCACCAGCCGGTGCAGCTCGTCCCGGGCGCCCTCGACGATGGCCGGCTCGGCGTTGATCGACAGCTCGTGCTGTTCAGCCATCGGGCCGAGCTCGGACGCGGCCTCGATCATCACGGCGCCGAGATCCGTCGGGCGGCGGGGCTGGACGCGGCGGGCGTCCGCCCGCGCCAGCAGCAGCAGGTCGCCGACGAGGCGCCGCATGCGGCGGGTGGAGCGCAGCGCGGCCTCGGCGGTCTCGGCCTGCTCTCCGCCGAGCTCCTCGGTGAGCAGCTCCAGGTTGGCGAGCACGCTCGTCAGCGGCGTGCGCAGCTCGTGCGACGCGTCGGCGACGAACTCGCGCTGGCGATCGAGCATCACCTGGGTGTCGTTGCGGGCGGCATCGAGCGCCGCGAGCATGCCGCCCAGGGTGCGCGAGAGCTCCGCGATCTCGTCGTCGGCCTCGGGGTGCGGGAGCCGGCCGCTGGCGTCACGGGTACGCTCGATCTCACGCGCTGCGTCGGTCAGGTCCACGATCGGGCGCATCGCCCGCGCCGAGACGAACAGTCCTGCGAGCAGGGCCAGCACGGTTCCGCCGATCACCCCGAGCAGCAGGAAGACCTCGACCCGACCGATCGTGCGATCGACGTCGGACAGCGGCACCGCGTAGAGCAGGGTCACTGTGCCGCTGCCCGCAGGCTTGACCTGCAATTGACGCACGTCGACGCGATAGCCCGACTGCTCAAAATGGCCCGACAGGCGAGTCGGTGCGGTCGCGAACAGGCCCCCGGTCACCGGTGCCTTAGCGCCCTTGATCGAGATCTGCTGCTGGGTCGCCAGCCGGAAGCCGTCGCTGGAGTCGAAGATCCGGATCTGGGCGTGGTCGGCGCCGGCAAAATCTGAGAGGGAGACCCTGGTGTGCTTCCAATTCAGGTACAGGCCCTTGAACGCCAGCTTCCCATTGAGCTCGCCGTAGAGCTGGTTGACCGCCGAGCTCTGCTGGTCCGCGAACTGGGCCCGGACCTGACGGTTGGTGAGCACCCCGACGATCGCAGCGAAACACGCCAGGATCACGAACGTCAGCGCCGCCGAGCCTCCGGCCAGGCGCCACCGGATCGGGACCGTCCTATACGCGGAGTACGTAGCCCGCGCCGCGGATCGTATGGAGGAGCCGAGGCTCGCCACCGGATTCCAGCTTTCTTCGTAGGTTGGAGACGAACACCTCGATCGTGTTCGTCATCGAGAACGGGTCATAGCCCCACACCTCGTCAAGCAGCCGCTGGCGCGAGATCACGATCCGTTCGTTGCGCATCAGGTATTCCAGCAGCTCGAACTCGCGCTGGGTGAGGTCGACGTGGCGGTCGCCCCGCATCACCTCGTGGGTATCGGGGTTGAGCTTGAGATCGCCGACGGCGAGGTTGGCTTGGCCGCGGGGGGGCCGGCGGCGCAACAGCGCGCGCAGCCGCGCCAGCAGCTCCTGGCGCTCGAACGGCTTGACCAGGTAGTCGTCGGCCCCGGAATCCAGGCCTGCGACGCGGGACTCGATCGCATCGCGGGCGGTGAGGACGAGGATCGGGACGTCGTCGTCCTGGTGGCGCAGCCGCTTGGCCACCTCGATCCCGTCCATCCCCGGCAGTCCGAGATCGAGGATCACGAGATCGGGGAGGAACGCATGCGCTCCGTCGAGCGCGGTCGGGCCGTCGCCGGCGACGCGGACCTCGTAACCCTCCATCCGCAGCGATCGTTGCAGGACCTGCGCGATCGCGTCGTCGTCCTCGACGACGAGCACTCGGGGGGAACGTTCGAAATCGGCCATCGCTCCGGGAAGATGGTACGGGTCCCACGTCCGTCCGTCCCCGCTTCGCAGCGATCCTTCAGGACGCTTGATCGGCCGCTTATCCGGCAGGAGCCGGGGCCCGCTCGTAGAAGTCAACCCTTCGGACATGGCCACCGGTAGCAAGCCCCGATCCACGCCCAAGCCGCGGCGCCCGCCGCCGCCGCGGCGGGCCCGAAGGTCGCTGCTCGCCCATCGGCCGTCGCTGCCCGCGGCGGCGCTGGAGCCCCATCAGATCGACATCGTGGCGCTGGCGCTGATCGCCGTCGGCATCTTCCTCGGCGGCGTCGCCTACGGCCACTGGGCGGGGGGGACGCTCGGGGGCGGCAGCGTCCGTGCCGTCCGGTTCGTTTTCGGCGCTGTCGGATACGCGGTTCCGGTGGCGCTCGTCGTCGGGGGCGGCCTGATCCTCATGCGCGATCTGCGTCCGCCGGCCCGGCCGCTGCGGACCGGAACGGTGTGCCTGGTGGCGGCACTGACCCTGGGGCTGGCCGCCGGAACGCTCGGCATCGGGCCCGGGCCGGCGCCGCGTGACCATTTCTGGCAGGCGCACGTCCTCGAGCGACGAGGCGGCGTGATCGGGCAGGCCGAGTTCTGGGTCAGCTCGCACCTGTTGTCTGTGCTCGGCGCCGACATCCTCGCGGTGTTCCTGCTCATCGCCGGTCTCATCCTCGTCAGCGGAGCGACCCTGGCGAGCGTCCTGCGCCTCACCGGAGCCGGGGTCGCCGGCACCGGTCGCGCTGTGCGGCGGTCGGGTGAGAGCCTCGGCGCCACCCTGGGATGGGCGGGATCCGCGGCGGCGACGGCGGCGGCGAGCTCGCGCCGGCGCAGCGCAGACGGATACGGCGCCGAGATCGACCCGGGCCCGCACGAGGACCGCGAGGCCCCGGACGATCCCGATCTCACCCCCGCGCTTGCGCTGCCCGACTGGGCGCAGGCCGAGCCCGACACCGCCGAGCTCATCATCCGGGCAACGCACGTGGAGGCGCCGCCGATCGCGGGCGACGTCGACGACGAGCCCGTCGGGGCGTCGTCGCCGGCCGGCGAGACGGAGGTGGATCCCCCGCGTTTTCCCGAGGGCCGCGCTGACGTCGGCGGGGACCGCGACGCCGGCCCCGGGGAGCCGGCGCCTGGCGCGGCTGACGAGATCGAGATCCGCCGCACGCCGCGACCGGAGATCACCGCCGCCCAGCTGACCCCGCAGGGCCGCTACCGGGAGTCGGTCACCGACGATCCCGACTTCGAGTGGCGTCTGCCGGGCACGCGGATCCTCACCCGCTCCAGCGCCGAGGCGGCACGGCCTGACACGGCGGGCCAGGAGCAGGTGGCGCGCACCCTGCTCGAGACGCTCGGCCACTTCGGGATCGACGCCAAGGTAATCGGCCGGGTCACCGGCCCGCACATCACCCGCTACGAGATCCGGCTGGCGCCCGGGATCAAGGTCGCCAAGGTGGCGCAGCTCAAGGACGATCTCGCCTACGCGCTCGCCGCCACCGACATCCGGATCCTCGCTCCGATCCCCGGCAAGCAGGCGGTCGGGGTCGAGGTCCCCAACGCCCGGCGCAAGATCGTCCATCTCGGCGACGTCTACCAGGAACCGCCGCCGGACTGGTCGCCGTTGACCGTCTGGCTGGGCAAGGACATCGCCGGGCGGGCGATCGGCGCCGACCTGGCGAAGATGCCCCACCTGCTCGTGGCCGGAACCACCGGCGCCGGGAAATCGGCCTGCGTGAACGCGATGCTGTCCAGCATCCTGCTGCGGGCGACGCCTCATGAGGTTCGCATCGTGCTCGTCGATCCCAAGCAGGTGGAGCTCAACCACTACGAGTCGGTGCCGCACCTGCTCACCCCGGTGATCACCAGCCCGCGGATGGCGGCCAACGCGCTCCAGAACCTGGTCAAGGAGATGGAGCAGCGTTACACGGTCATGTCGCTGGCGAGGACGCGAAGCCTGCCCGAGCTCAACCGGGCCCGCGACAAGCGCGGCGAGCCGGCGCTGCCCTACATCCTGTGCGTGATCGACGAGCTCGCCGACCTGATGATGGTCGCTCCCGCCGATGTCGAGGACTCGATCATCCGCCTGGCGCAAAAGGCCCGCGCCGTCGGCATTCATCTCGTGCTCGCCACCCAGTCTCCCCGGGTCGATGTGATCACCGGGATGATCAAGGCGAACGTCCCCTCCCGGATCGCGTTTGCGGTCTCCAGCCAGACCGACTCCCGCGTCATCCTGGATCACAACGGCGCCGAGGCGCTCCTCGGACAGGGAGACATGCTGTTCTCCCCGGTCGGGTCCTCCAAGCTCCAGCGCATCCAGGGCGCCTACATCGACGAGGGGCAGGTGCTGGAGCTGACCGAGGCGTGGCGGCGCCAGGGCGAGCCCAAGTTTCACGAGGAGCTGCTGGAGGAGGTCGCCGCCGAGGCGCCGGCCGCCGAGGACGACGAGGTCCTGCACGCCGACGAGGACCCGCTGCTCGAGGAGGCGATCTTTCTCGTGGCGCAGATGGGGACCGCGTCGACATCGATGCTCCAACGCCGCCTTCGCCTCGGTTACACCCGCGCCGGGCGCTTGATCGACATGCTCGAGCGGCGCGGGATCATCTCCGGCTACGAAGGCTCCAAGCCGCGCCAGGTGCTGATCACCGAGGCCGACGTGCCGCGCGTCCTGGCGCATCTCGCCGAATCCGGAGCGGGCGGATCGGCATCGCCACCCCCCGCGGCCGACCTCGATCCACCCGAAGATCCGCGGGATCCCGACGGGTAGGCGGGTCGCCCGCCGCCGGTAGCCTTGTTCGACGATGGCTGAGATCGGCGCCACGCTGCGAGAGGCGCGTATGCGCGCCAAGATCGACATCAACGAGGTCGAGACGCGCACGAAGATCCGGGCGAAGTACCTGCGGGCGATCGAGAACGAGGAGTGGGACCTGCTGCCCGGCGACGTGTACGCCCGAAGCTTCCTGCGCACCTATGGGGACTTCCTCGGTCTCGACAGCCGCCAGCTGATCGATGACTACAGGCGTCGCTCCGAGCGGCCGTCCGATCATGAGACGCGCACGGTCGCGCCGCTGCGCCGCGACCGCGACCGCCGCCTGCGCAGCGGACGCCCGGCGCGACCGCCGGGCGCTCCCCGCGGGCCGCTGATCCCGCCGTGGCTGCTGATCGGCGCCGTCCTCGTCGCGGTGGTGGTTGCGCTCTACTTCGTGGGCATCCACAAGGGCGGCGGCGGCTCGACGACCTCGACCACGACCCACGCCGGTGTGACCCATCACGCCCCGCACCGGCGCCACCATCATGCCGCAGCGAAGACCAAGCCCTCTCCCACAACGGTCAAGCTCCAGCTCACGCCGACCGGACCGGTGTACGTCTGCTTGGTCGACGGAACCGGCAAGAAGCTGATCGGAGGACAGATATTCGACGTCGGGCAGACGATCCCGACCGAGACGGCGAGCAAGCTGCTGCTCACCCTCGGCAACGCATCGGTGAAGATGAAGGTCAACGGCGCTCCCGTGATCGTGGCCCCATCGGCGAGCTCGATCGGTTACCTGCTCACGCCGGCATCGCACACATCCCTCTCCGCGACCGCCCAACCACGCTGCACATGAGCCGCGAGCCCAGCCGGCCGCCGCGCGCCGGGATCCTCGTCACCGGCACCGAGGTCCTCACCGGGATCATCGCCGACCGCAACGGCCCCTGGCTGTCAGAGCGCCTCCGCGAGGTCGGAGTCGACACCGCGACGATCCAGATCGTCGGCGATCGCCCCGCGGATCTGCTCGACGCGCTGCGGTTCATGCGTGATCAGGGCCTGGCGGTGATCATCACGAGCGGCGGTCTGGGACCGACCGCCGACGACCTCACCGCCGAGATCGTCGGGCGCTTCTGCGGGCGCGACATGGTGCTAGACCCCGCGCTCGAGCAGCGGATCGGCGAGATCCTGGCGCCGATGATGCGACGCTGGCCGGGCCTCGACGCCGACGCGATCCGCGCCTCCAATCGCAAGCAGGCGGTGATCCCCGCAGGGGCGACGATCCTTGAGCCGGTGGGAACGGCTCCCGGCCTCGTGGTGGCGCCGCGCGACGGCGCCGCCGGACCGACCGTGGTCGTCCTCCCCGGCCCCCCGCGCGAGCTGCAGCCGATGTGGGAGACGGCCCGTCGGACCCCCGCCTTCCTGGCGGCGATTCCCGGCGCGGTGGAGTACCGGCGGCGGATCGTTCGCCTGTTCGGGATCCCCGAGTCAGAGATCGCGAACACCCTCCGCGCCGCCGGCGACGACGGTCTGCACCTGGCGCCGCTCGAGATCACGACCTGTCTGCGCCGCGGGGAGATCGAGGTCGCCACCCAGTACGAGCCCGCCGCCCAGGATGACTACGACGCCCTGCTCGCCTTCATCCGCCGGCGCCATGCCGACACGCTGTACTCGGAGGACGGGTCGACGATCGACGAGCAGCTGGCCGCGCTGCTGGCCGGGCACACGGTCGCGGTGGCCGAGTCGTGCACCGGCGGCGGCCTGGCCGTCCGGCTCACCGACCGGGGGGGCTCGTCGGCCTACTTCCTGGGAGGCGCGGTCGTGTACTCCAACGAGGCGAAGATCGACCTCGCCGGGGTGGATCCCGCGTTGATCGGGCGATTCGGCGCGGTGTCGACGGAGGTTTCGGACGCGCTGGCCGAGGGGATCGCCGAGCGGTTCGGCGCCGATCTCGGGGTCGGGATCACCGGCGTCGCCGGCCCCGGCGGCGGGACCGCGGACAAGCCCGTGGGGCTCGTCTGCTTCTCGGTCTGGAATCGAGGGGGACGGCTCCTGACGCGGCGCACGGTGCTGCCGGGGAGCCGCGCCGACATCCGCGATCGCTCGGTCACGGTGGCGATGCACCTGCTGCGGCGGATGCTGCTGGGGGAGTCCGACGCGCCGGCGACAGCGGGAGACGACGCGGCTGCCGCCGCCGGCGGTCACTGAACGCGCGCGGCTGTTCGTCGCGCTGGAGCTGCCGGCCGCCGTCCGGCGGGCGTTGTCACACTGGGCCGATGAGCAGTTGAGCGGGCTGCCGGGGGTGCGACCGGTCGCAGCGCCGTCGCTGCATGTCACCCTCTGCTTCCTCGGGTCGCGGCCGGCCGCCGAGGCGGGGGAGATCGCCGCCGCCTGCCGGGTCGCCGCGGCGTTGCCGGTCGCCACGCTGACGCTCGGCAAGGCCGTGTGGCTGCCGCGCCGCCGCCCGCGCGTCGTGGCGGTGGAGCTGTCGGACGAGCGCGGGACGCTGGCCATGGTGCAATCCGCGCTCGCGGCAGCGCTGAGCGAGAGGGGCTACTACGAGCCCGAGGATCGCCCCTTCCTCGGGCACGTGACCGTGGGGCGCGTCGGCCGGACGGCCGACCGCCGCCACCGCGGCGGCGCGACGGCGCTCCCGGCACCCGAGGGGCTGCCCTTCGACGCCACGCGGGTGACGCTGTATCGCTCGCGGCTCGGATCAGGCCCGGCGCGCTACGAGGCGCTGGCGACGGTCGCCCTCGCCGGCGCCTGATCTCAGGCAGCAACGCGGCATCGGGCTCGTCCGCTGCCGGGTGCATCATCCGGCACGCATTCGTTGCGCTTTCGTCACCGACGCGTCTTGTTCCTCCACAGGCGCTCGATCTAGCGTGCGTTCCGTCCGCCAGCCGTCTTACCGTGACGGGTTCAACGCGCAGAGACAAAGGAGCCACGCGAGCATGAGCGAGAACCAGAGAGGCGCAACCGTCGGCGCGTCTGACCCCAAGGCTGACGTCAAGCCTGACCCCAAGGCTGACGTCAAGCGTCAGGCGGCCCTCCAGGGGGCCCTGACCCAGATCGAGCGGCAGTTCGGCAAGGGGACCGTGATGCGAATGGGCGATCCCGGCGCGCGCGTGAACTGCGACGCGATCCCGACGGGCGCCCTGTCGCTGGACATCGCGCTCGGGATCGGCGGCGTGCCGCGCGGGCGGATCGTCGAGATCTTCGGCCCGGAGTCCTCGGGGAAGACCACGCTCGTCTATCACGTGATCGCCGAGGCTCAGAAGCTCGGGGGGGTATGTGCGTTCGTCGACGCCGAGCACGCCATGGATCCGTTGTACGCGCAGCAGATCGGGGTCGATATCGACGAGCTGCTCGTCTCGCAGCCCGACTACGGCGAGCAGGCGCTGGAGATCGTCGACATGCTGATCCGCTCGGGCGCCGTAGACCTGGTCGCGGTGGACTCCGTGGCGGCACTGACGCCGCGGGCCGAGCTCGAGGGCCAGATGGGCGATCAGACGGTCGGTGCTCAGGCGCGGATGATGTCTCAGGCGATGCGCAAGCTGGCCGGCAACCTCAACCGGGCCCAGACCCTGTGCCTGTTCACCAATCAGATCCGCGAGAAGGTGGGGGTGATGTTCGGCTCCCCCGAGACCCAGCCCGGCGGTCGCGCGCTGAAGTTCTACGCCTCCCAGCGGCTCGACATCCGCCGGATCGAGACGCTCAAGGACGGCACCGAGGCAGTCGGAAACCGGGTGCGGGTCAAGGTCGTCAAGAACAAGGTGGCGGCGCCGTTCAAGCAGGCCGAGTTCGACATCGAGTTCGGCAGGGGCATCTCGACCTCCGGCTGCCTGCTGGACTATGGGATCGAGCACAACATCGTCACCAAGTCCGGCTCCTTCTT
Organism: uncultured Solirubrobacteraceae bacterium; assembly: GCA_963731395.1. GTDB lineage: Bacteria > Actinomycetota > Thermoleophilia > Solirubrobacterales > Solirubrobacteraceae > Palsa-465. The sequence goes on along the minus strand of CAVSVH010000016.1, from coordinate 649,575 downwards.
CTCCTACGGCGACGAGCGGCTCGGACAGGGCCGCGGCAACGCCAAGGCCTTCCTTGACGAGCATCCCGAGCTGGCGAGCGAAATCGAGACCAAGATCTACACCGCACTCGGCATCGGCCGGGATCTGGTCAAGGAGATCGAGCACGACGACATCCCGCTGGCCGCGGTCGCGCCGGCGGCCTAGATTAGTAGCCCCGAGGCCGGGTCGTGGCGCTCGACATCGATGCACCGCTCCAGCACGCCCTGGAGATTGGCTACGCGTACCTGAATCGCCGCGAGCGGACCGTGAGCGAGGTCCGGCTGGCGCTGGAGCGCAGGGGGGTGTCCGCGGCGTGCACCGAGGACGTGATCCGCACCCTCACCGGTCAGGGGTTTCTCGACGACACCCGGTTTGCGCGGCTGTTCGTCGCCGACAAGCGCGAGCTGGAGCAGTGGGGCAGCGAGCGGATCCGCCGCGGCCTGCTGTCGCGCGGGATCGATCGTGACCTGGTGCAGGCCACGGTGGACGACCCGGCGTCCGGCGAGATGCCGGAGAGCGAGCTCGGTCGAGCGCTCGCGCTGCTGCGCCGGCGCTTCCCGATCCCGCCGGGGGACCGCCGCGATCGTGAGCGCGCCCTCGGGCTGCTCCTGCGCAAGGGCTACGCGAGCGAGGTGGCGCTCGACGCCGTCATGGCCCACGCGCGCGACGACTGATCGCCCGTCGCGGTCGCCGGAGTTCAGCCGCCCAAAACCCGGACGGTGGTCACCGGTTGTGACCAAAGCGTTGCGCGCGCAACCTCTCGGTACTAGGATTCACGCAGTGAACGAACGGTCCTCACGACCGGAAAACGCCAGCAAATCTCCAGATACCGAACAGAGATCTCCAGTGTTGACGCCAACTTGCCAGGGACCGCAGCGACGGTCCAGATCGGTCGCGGGCTGCCCTCAGTTAGCCGCCTGAGACCGGATCACTGACTGCCGCTAACTGGACTGGCTTTCCGTGCCTCGCACGGGCCGCTCGGTCGCTCTCAAAAGCCAATACGTGGGATGTGGTCCGGGCCTCCCGGGCCGACGAGAGGAACGAGCATGGAAATCATCGTCGCCGCAGCGCTCATTGCGGTCGGAATCGTGCTTGCCGCGATTCTCTATGGGCGCGGGCATGGCGGCACCTCGGCCGGTCCCAGCGAACAAGACTCCGTCACCGCCGCGGCGCTGCAGACGGCGCTGGCGGAGCGCAGCGGCGCGCTCGAGCGACGCGAGGACGCGGTGGAGCGCCGCGAATCCGAGCTCGTCGCCCAGCGCGAGACGCTCGCGCAGCGCAGCAGCGAGGTCGAGCAGAGTCTCGAGCGGCTCGCTGGGATCTCGGGTGCCCGGGCCAAGGAGCTCCTGCTCCAGGAGGTCGAGGAGCAAGCCCGCCACGACTGCGCCCGCCGGCTGCGCCAGATCGAGGAGGAGACCAAGCGCGACGCCGAAAGGCGCGTGCGCAACATCCTCTCGGTGTGCATGCAGCGGCTGGCCGCCGGTCATGCCGCCGAGACCACCGTGTCGGTCGTGCAGCTCGCCGCCGACGACATGAAGGGCCGCATCATCGGCCGGGAGGGCCGCAACATCCGCGCCCTCGAGAACCTGACCGGCGTCGACTTCATCATCGACGACACCCCTGGAGCGGTGGTGCTGTCGGGATTCGACGGCGTCCGGCGCGAGGTCGCCCGGCTCACCCTGGAGAAGCTGCTCCAGGACGGCCGGATCCATCCCGCCCGGATCGAGGAGATGTACTACCAGACCCGGTCCGAGCTCGAGACGCACATCGTCGAGCTCGGCGAGCAGGGGGCATTTGAGGCGGGCGTCCAGGGTCTGCACCCGGAGCTCGTCAAGCTGCTCGGACGACTCCGCTTCCGGACCAGCTACGGCCAGAACGTCCTCGCGCACTCGATCGAGGTGGCCCAGCTGGCGGCGATGATGGCCCAGGAGCTCGGCGCCGGCGCCAAGACGGCCCGCCGGGCCGCCCTGCTGCACGACATCGGCAAGTCGGTGACCCACGAGATCGAGGGCCCGCACGCGCTCGTCGCCGGTGACCTGGCGCGCAAATACGGCGAGACGCCGGCGGTCGCTCACGCGATGGAGGCCCATCACAACGAGGTCGAGCCCCAGACGATCGAGGCGGTCATCGTCCAGGCCGCCGACGCCCTCTCGGGCGCCCGGCCCGGCGCCCGCGGCGAATCGCTCGAGCAGTACGTCAAGCGCCTGCGCGACCTGGAGGAGATCGCCACCCGGCACAAGGGGGTCGACAAGGTCTACGCGATGCAGGCCGGTCGTGAGATCCGGGTGATCGTCGCCCCCGGCGACATCGACGACGACGCCGCCACCCTCCTGTCGCACGAGATCGCCCGCGAGATCGAGCGCAAGCTCGAGTACCCCGGCCAGATCAAGGTGACCGTGATCCGTGAGTCGCGCGCGGTCGAGTACGCGCGCTAGCGGTGGCCTCGCCGAGCGTGTGTCCGGTCGGGCCACTCCAGCCGAGGGTTGGCCGGAAAGTGTCCTGTGAGGACACTTTCCCGCCAACCCTCGGCTGTGGATGGCGCTGGGAATGGCCGGTACGCTGAGACGGCGATGAAGCGCTACCACGTGACGACGTTCGGCTGCCAGATGAACGAGCACGACTCCGAGCGGATCAAGGGGATGCTCGACTCGCTCGGCTACGCCGAGTCCCCGACCCGTGCCGACGCCGACCTCATCCTGTTCAACACCTGCTCGATCCGCGAGGCCGCGGACAGCCGGTTCGTCGCCCACCTCGGCGAAGCCAAGCGACTCAAGCGCGAGGACCCCGCACGGGTGATCGGTGTCGGGGGGTGCTGGGCCCAGTCGGTCAAGGAGGAGGTGTTCGCTCGCTTCCCGTTCGTCGACGTGGCGTTCGGCCCCGGGCAGGTGCCCAAGCTCGCCGAGTTCCTGACCAGCGACTCGCTGACCGCCCAGGGGTACTTCGAGTTCGACGGCTTCACCGGTCATCTGCCCGCCAAGCGCGCCCGCGACTACCAGGGTTGGGTCCAGATCAGCGTCGGCTGCAACTCGGTGTGCTCCTATTGCATCGTCCCATCGACGCGCGGGCACGAGGTCAGCCGGCCGCCGGGTGAGTTGGTGGAAGAGATCGGCCGGCTTGCGGCCGACGGCGTTCGCGAGGTCACGCTGCTCGGCCAGAACGTCAACTCCTACGGCCGCGACCTCCCGCGTGAGCGCCGGATCAGCTTCGCCGAGCTGCTGAGCCAGGTCGACGCCGTGCCGGGGATCGACCGCATCCGCTACACGAGCCCGCATCCCAAGGACATGCGCGAGGACGTGATCCGCGCCCACGCCGAGCTGCCGTCGTTGTGCGAGCACATCCACCTTCCGCTGCAGTCGGGCTCGAGCGCGGTGCTCAAGCGGATGCGGCGCACCTACAGCCGCGAGCGCTATCTGGATCGCGTCGCCCTCATCCGCGAGCACGTGCCCGACTGTGCCCTGACCACCGACATCATCGTCGGCTTCCCCGGCGAGACCGACGCGGACTTCGCGCAGACCCTCGATGTGGCCGATGCGGTCGGCTTCGACGGGGCGTTCACATTCATCTATTCGCCCCGCCGTGAGACCGAGGCGGCGACGATGCCCGATCAGCTGCCGCACGAGATCAAGGTGGCGCGGATGGAACGGCTGGTGGAGGTGATCCAGCGCCGCGCCCGGGAGCGGGCGCAACGGTTCGTCGGACGCACCCTCGAGGTGCTGGTCGAAGGTCCATCGCGGACCGATCCCAGCCGGCTGCGCGGACGATCGCGGCACAACAAGGTCGTGAACTTCGACGGCCTCTCGGCGCCCGGGGATCTCGTCGCGGTCGCGATCACGGCCGCCACCAGCCAGACGCTCAGCGGCGAGGCCCCGCTGCTCGCCCACGCCGCGCGCCGCGCGGCAACCGACGCGCCAGCGCGCTGAGCCGCGGGTGGCGTGCCCGCAACCCCTCTTTCCGGCGCGCTGCGTTAGCGCTAACATACGCCCGCTCGGATACGGGGAAAGGGGACAGTGACGATGGAGGCGGGTCCCAGTGAGGACCAGGACGGCCGGCCGCTGAGCCGCCGGCGCCGCGGCGCTGTCATGTCCGACGTGGGCCGTCTCGCCGGGGTGTCGCACCAGACCGTCTCCCGCGTGATCAACGGCAGCCGGCACGTCCGGCCCGAGACTCGCCAGCGGGTCCTGGACGCGATGCGCGAGCTCGACTACCGCCCGAATTCGGTCGCGCGGGCGCTCGTCACCGGTCGCTCGCGCACGCTCGGGGTGGTGACGTTCGACACGATTCTCTACGGCCCCGCGGCGACGCTGTGCGGGATCGAGCGGGCCGCGCACGAGGCCGGCTACTTCATCATCGTGGCCAGCCTCAAAGCGCTCGATCGCGTCTCGGTCGGAGAAGCGGTCGACCGACTGCGGCTGCACGGAGTGGACGGAATCCTGGCGATCGCGCCACAGGAGGACGCCGCCGACGCCCTGCGCAGCGCGCCGGCCGAGATCCCGCTCGTGGCGGTCGAAGCCGGTCCGCCGACAGACGTGCCGGTGGTCGCGGTCGATCACATCGTCGGCGCGACGCTCGCCACGCGGCATCTGCTCGATCTCGGCCACCGAACCGTCTGGCACGTCGCCGGTCCGCGAGGTTGGCTCGAGGCCCAACGGCGACTCGAGGGATGGGAGTCGACGCTCACGGCCGCCGGGGCGCCGCGGCCTGAACCGCTGTTCGGAGACTGGAGCGCTCAGTCCGGCTACGAGCTCGGGCGGTCGCTGAGCCGCAATGGCGAGGTGACCGCGATCTTCGCCGCCAACGATCAGATGGCGCTGGGCGTGCTGCGCGCGATGCACGAGCGCGGTCGCGGGATCCCGCGCGAGGTCAGCATCGTCGGCTTCGACGACATTCCGGAGGCCGCATTCTTCTCGCCGCCGCTGACCACCGTGCGTCAGGATTTCGACGAGCTGGGGACCCGCGGCGTACGGCTGCTGCTCCGGTCGATGAGCGTCGGACGGCGGCTCGCCGCCGACGCGGACGTGCATCCGGCGCTGATCGTTCGGTCGAGCACCGGAGCATCGGTTCCCGGTTGACACCGCGCTTTTGTGATCGCTAACATGCCGCCACGTTCGCACCCGGTGCCGGAGAGGAGGGGAGGCAGACCATTACCACAACGCGTGCGCACGTGATCTCGGATGGGATACTCGGGCAGTCGTTTGCGCCGTGTCAATTTATGTGCAATAGATGACGCGCGGTCAAGGTGCGCGGACAGCGCCGCCGAACCTTGACCTCTGCAGATGTCGGATGCCGGGTCCAATGACCACAGGAGGAGATGCGGAGATGGCAGAAGAGGACATGGTCCACGACGCGGTGGAACGCCTGGAATGGGACGAGCGCAAGGCGGAGGACACTCCCTACAAGAAGTGGCGGCAGCTCACCCGCCGCACCGCGCTCACCGGTGGAGCCGCCGGGATCGGCGCGCTGATCCTCGAGGCGTGTGGGAGCAGCAAGAGCACGAGCTCCAGCTCGGCGGCCACCAGCGGCGGCGGCAGCGCGGCCGCGAGCATCTTCGGGACGAGCGGCAGCTACAAGTTCACGCTGGTCAACCACGTGACGACCAACCCGTTCTTCACGCCGACGCAGAACGGCGCCGCCGACGCGTGCAAGCTGCTCGGCTGCTCGTATCAGTGGACCGGATCGGCGAACAGCAACATCGGTGAGATGGTCAACGACCTCAACAGCGCGGTCAGCGCCGGCGTCGACGGGATCGGCGTGGCGTTGATCAGTACGACCGCGTTCAACGGACCGGTGCAGAAGGCGCTTTCCGCGGGCATCCCGGTCGTCGCCTACAACGCGGACGCCGTCGGCAACCCGCGGCTGAGCTACATCGGCCAGGACCTGTTCGTCTCCGGTCAGGAGGTGGGCATGCGCATCGCCCAGCTCGTGCCATCGGGTGACGTCGCCGTGTTCATCGCGACGCCGGGATCGGGGAACCTCCAGCCGCGCATCAACGGGGTCCAGGACACGCTCAAGGCCCACCCCAGCATCAAGGTGCACGTGGTCGCGACCGGGGCGGCGCTCCCACAGGAGCTGTCGACGATCCAGTCCTACGTCAGCGCCCACCCGAGCACGAAGGGGCTGTTCGCCGTCGACGGCGGCAGCACGCAGTACGTCGGCCAGGTGATCCAGAAAGGCGGCCTGGCCGCCAAGGGGGTCAAGGGTGGCGGCTATGACCTCACGCCGGTCACCCAGCAGACGCTCGCCTCAGGGGCGCTGCAGTTCACGATCGACCAGCAGCCCTACCTGCAGGGTTTCCTGCCGATCCTCCAGCTGTACCAGTACAAGGCGTCCAAGACCCTGACCGGCATCGCCGACGTCAACACCGGCCTGAAGTTCCTCGACAAGTCGACCGTGGCCCCGTACAACTCCACCAAGAGCCGGTACGAGGGCACCAGCACCACGGCCGGGGTTGCGAAGTCGTAGACCGGGAAGAACGATGTAGCGATGGCTGTCGCGTCTGACAGCACTCCTCCGGCGAGCGCCGAACCGCAGGGCCCGGCCAAGGGCTGGGCCCGCCGCGGCGGCGCGCTGAGCCTCGCGCAGCGGTTCCTGACGCTGCGCGAGGGCAGCATCATCGTGGTCACGCTGATCGCGTTCGCCTACTTCGCGATCACCACCCCCCGGTTTTTGACCGGATCGAGCCTGCGGTCGCTGTTGCCGTACTTCGCGCCGTTCGCGATCCTGGCCGCCGGCGAGGTGTTCGTGATGATCAACGGCGAGATCGACCTCTCGATCGGCGCCGTGTACCTGTTCACGCCGTTCATCTTCTACAAGCTCAACGTCAACGTGGGGCTGTCCTTGGTCCCGGCGATGATCGTCTCGCTGCTCGTGTCGATGCTGATCGGGCTGTTCAACGGGCTCGCCGTATCGGTGGTCGGGATCTCGTCGTTCGTCACCACCCTCGGCACGTTGTTCACCCTTGACGGGTTAACGCTCATCATCTCGCATGCCACCCAGGTCACCACCCCGGGCACCTCGATCGTGAAGACGGGGACGTTCGCCCAGATCTTCGGCGGGGGCACCTACTCGGAGCTGTTCTGGGCGATCGGGATCACGATCGTCCTTCAGCTCACGCTGTCGTTCACCCGCTGGGGGATCTACACGGTCGCGATCGGTGGGAACCGGCTCGGCGCGTCCGAGGCGGGTGTCCGCACCAAGCTCGTGCTGACGCGCAACTTCGTCATGTGCGCCGGTCTGGCCGGGTTCGTCGGAATTCTCGAGGCGGTGCGCGCCGGCACCACGACACCGGACCCGTCGGGGTCCAACGCGATCCTGTTCCAGGCGATTGCGGCGGCGGTCATCGGCGGCACGCTGCTGCGGGGCGGCTCCGGCACCGTCGTCGGGGCGTTCATCGGGGCGATCTTCCTCGGGATCCTCCAGGAGGGCCTGAACATCAAGGGCGTCAGTGCGAACTACTTCCTCTTCTATCTGGGCCTCGCGGTGCTGATCGCGATGGCGTTCAACACCTATGTCTCGCGGGTGCGAACCGGGTCCGGACGTGCCTGACGCGCCGGTCACCCAGGACTACGTCGTCGGTCCGCACGCCGCCGAGGACGACGTGCTGCGGGTCGAGGGCGTGACCAAGAGCTTCGGGCCGACCACCGCGCTGCGTGACATCAACCTGCACCTGCGTCAGGGTGAGGTGCTGGGGCTGCTGGGCGACAACGGCGCCGGCAAGTCGACGCTGATCAAGATTCTGTCCGGCTTCCAGAGGCAGGACTCGGGCACGATGTGGTTGAAGGGAGAGCCCTACGCGCCGAAGAGCGTGCTCGACGCACGCGCGCATGGCATCGACACGGTGTACCAGGACCTGGCGCTGATCGACGAGCTGACCGTCTACAACAACCTGTTCCTCCGCCGCGAGCTGGTGAAGCGGCCGATCCCGTTCCTCGCCAATCGCGAGATGCGCAAACGGGCGCGCCAGGCGCTGGAGGAGACCGGGATCAACATTCCGCGGCTCGACGTGCCGGCCGCTCGTCTCTCCGGCGGTCAGCGCCAGGCGATCGCGGTCGCGCGCACGATCTCCGGCGATGCCGACGTGATTCTCCTCGACGAGCCGCTGGCGGCAATGGGGGCGAAGGAGGGTGCGCTGATCCTGGATCTGATCGGGCGGCTCAAAGCCGAGGGCCGGGTCTCGATCATCATGATCCTGCACAACTACGTGCACGTGTTTCAGGCCTGCGACCGGGTCAGCCTGATCCAGGACGGCGTCATCGCGCTGGACAAGCCGACCGCCGAGACGAGCCTCGAGGAGCTCAACGAGATCGTCGTCGAGGAGTATCGCCGCGCGCGGCAAGCCACGATGGCCGATCAATCGGACGTCGCGCGGGCGCAGGACAACGGCGCCTGAGTGCTGCGGCTCGCGCGGCGAGCAGCCTCGGCATCACGACGGTCCGCCGGGCGCGACGTGGTCGTGAGCCGTGACGCTCGGGGCCCTGTCGTCGTCGGAACCGGCGCGGCGGCTTCACAATCCTCGGCGTGAGGAACGGCATCTCGGAGCTCGGGATCTTGGAGGCCGATCGGGTCGATGATGCGATCGCGGTAGCAGCCTGGCAGGTGGCGGCGGTGCGCGATGATCCTCCGGGGCGGCTGGCGCTGGCAGGTTTGACGTATCGCGGGCCGACGGGGCGGGCGCCACGGCATCTTCCGTTCCGGCGTGCGGCGTTGTCGTTCATGCGGTGGGAGGTTCTGCGCGGGGCGCTGAACCCGATCGAGAGTGGTCGGCCGGGCAGCCGATGGTGGCGAGCGCTGAACGAGCGGCTGTTGCGCGATGGATGCGAGGCGGTCGCGCGCGCGGGTGGCCATGGAGGTCCGCTGTCGTCGTCGACGATCGAGTTCTGGATGACGTTCGTGCGCAAGCCGACGGCTCGACACTGGTATCGCGCGCATAACGCGAGCATCGTCGCGGCGTATCTGGAGCACCGCGATCTGGCGGAGGCCGAGAACCGGACGGAGCGGTTCTTCTTGAACGTCGTGTTGTTGCGCGTCCTGTACGCGCATGCGCTCGTGGGCGCGCCGAAGTTAGCGCTTGGCCAGTGGGCGGCGCTGGGCGCAGTGCTGGGTGATCCGCGGTTGGGGATGGCGGGGGCCTTTTTGTCGCTGGGTCGGGTACTGCCCGCTCATTACCCTGTGACGACTCGGCTTGAGGAGCTCTTGTCGATCGAGCAGGGCCTGGGCCGGATGCTGGACTATGCGGTCATCCAGCCGCGGCTGGCGCAGTTGTACGCGTGGTCGGCCGAGGAGCTCGGTCAGCCCGGATTGCGGTATCTGATCAGCTGACGGGGTGCCGGCGTATGTGTGGCCGGCGCAGGAGCGGGGGGTGTGGGATCCGCCGGCCCTGGGCCGGGCCGCGCGTCTGCTCAAGGGTGCGACACGGGCTCGGAGTCGGTGATGCGGCCGAGGTGGTGGATGAGGGTCGGTGCTGTCGGGACTTGAGTAGATTGGTGGCGTCCGCCCAGTGTGCGAACATACGTTCGATGAGGTGGAGCAACCTGAGCATGGAGGTCGAGGAGCGCGCGCGGCTTCCCGGATACCGGGAGGATGCGGTGGTGCGTCATTTCGACGCGCCGGGGGCGATCTCGACCCGCTTCTACGAGATCCGCGCCAAGTCGATCCTCAACCGCGTCCCCAAGGCGTCGCAGATGCCGTTTCGCTGGACGATCAACCCCTACCGCGGCTGCAGTCACGCCTGCGTGTACTGCTTCGCCCGGCCCACCCACACGTATCTGGACTTCGACGCCGGCGAGGACTTCGAGCGCCAGATCGTGGTCAAGGTCAACGCGCCGGAGCGACTGGGCGTGGAGCTCGCCAGGCCGTCGTGGCAGGGGGAGCACATCGCGCTCGGGACGAACACCGACCCCTACCAGTGGGTCGAGGGCCGCTACAAGCTGATGCCCGGCATCTGGCAGGCGATGATCGACGCCCGCAACCCGAGCTCGGTGCTGACCAAGTCGCCGCTGCTGCTGCGCGACCTGCCGCTGATGCGGGAGCTGGCGTCCCGCGCCGACTTCAGTGCCGCCCTGTCGGTGCCGACGATCGACGAACGTGCCTGGCGGGCGACCGAGCCCCACACCCCGCACCCCCGGGCGCGGCTCGAGGCGGTGGCGGAGCTGACGCGCGCCGGGATCCGGACCGGCGTGCTCATCGCGCCACTGATGCCCGGGATCAACGACTCCCCCGAGCAGGTGGCCGAGATCCTGCAGATTGCCGGCGACGCCGGGGCGGCGTACATCAGCGGGATCGCCCTCCATCTGCGCGGCGAGGTCCGGGGATTGTTCCTGGACTGGCTCACTGACCACCGTCCCGACCTGGTGCCGCGCTATCGTGAGCTGTATCGCGGCGGCGCATACGCGCCCCAGAAGGAGCGCAAGCGCTTGTCAGAGCTCGTCAGTGGGCCGGACCTGGCGCCCGCGGAGCGGCGAAGAGGCGCCTTCGTACGGGCCCCCGAGCCCGCGCCTCGGGCGCGCAAGCCGAGCCAGGAGTCGCTCTTTGAGCTGACCTCAGGGTGAAACCTCCGCGGGCCGCCCGCGTTATCTCTACCGACAACCGATAGCCACCGATCACATGCCCAGGCAATTCAAGCCCGCCAAGGAACTCATCCCCGACGGGATGTTCGAGACACGCAGCGATGCGTGGGAGAAGGTGGGGCTCTCGTTCGAGGTCAACCAGCGGGCGGTGCAGCGCGCGCGGCGCGAGGCGATCGTCCTGGTGCCGCTGCTGATCCTCGTCGACATCGCCGCCCACCACGTCCTCAACAACCACGCCAAGGTATTGAGGAAGGCCGGGCTGGGATCGCTGGCGACGCCGATCCGGATCGTCGCGGTGATCGCCGTGCTCGCGCTCGGCTGGGCCCTCGCGCGGGCGATCGGGAAGTTTGCCGGCCCGACGTTCATGCGGCGAATGGACCCGGCCACCGCGGGCACGTTCGGGTTCGTCGTGCGGCTGGCGACGATGGCGGTCGCGCTTGTCGTGGCCCTCGGCGTCGCCGGCGTGCCCCTCCAGACGCTCGCCGTCGGGGGGGCGTTCACGGCGGTCGTACTCGGTCTTGCCGCGCAGCAGACGCTGGGCAACGTGATCGCCGGAATGGTGCTGCTGAGCGCGCGGCCGTTCCGGGTGGGCGAGCGCGTCCGGCTGCAGGCCGGCGCCGTCGGCGGCATGGTGGAGGGCGTCGTCAGCTCGCTCGGGCTGCTGTACACGACCCTCGCCCGCGGCGCGGACCAGATCTTGATCCCCAACAACGTCGTCCTCGCGGCGGCCGTCATGCCGCTCAAGGAACCCGAGTCCGTCGACGTCCGGGTCCGGCTCACGTCGGGCGTCCGACCAAGCCAGGTGCAGGCGATCCTCGATCAGGAGGTCTCCACCCCGACCCGACAACCGGCCACGGTGCTTCTGGAGGAGATCGACGGCGACGAGGTCATGGTCCGCGTGCAGGCGACGCCGGAGCTGCCGGACGAGGGGGCCAAGCTCGCCGACGAGATCATCTCCGCCCTGTCGTCGGTGACCAGCGAGCACGAGTCCGCCAACGCTCGCGGGTGACCGGGCGCCGCCGGCGGGCCGGGGTCACGGCCGATCGCGTTGGCGCTCGGCGAACTGGCCGGCGATCCGGCCCGAGCCCATCGCGCGGGCGCCCCACGCCGCCAGCCCCGGCGCGACCGCCCCGATCGAGGCTCCCAGGCGCAGACTGAGCGGCGCCACCTCGAGCTCGGCCCGGTCGCGCTCGATCGCGGCGATGACCGCGATCGCCACCTGCGCGGGCGACCGGGTACCGACCCCCGGCGGCAGTTTCACGCCGGCCCGGGCGTACATCCCGGCGTCGCGGATGAAGCCGGGGGCGACGAGCGAGACGCCGACTCCGTGGGCGCGGAGATCCTGCCGCAGCGCGAGGGCGAACCCCCGCAGACCGAACTTGGTCGCGCAGTACAGCGACGAGGCCGGCGTTGCCGCCTTGCCCGACAGCGATGAGAGGAACACGAGATGGCCGCGCGACCGGGCGACCATCGCGGGGGCGAGAGCGTGCGCGAGCGCGATCGGCGCCCGCAGATTCACATCGAGCATCCGGTCGAGGTCGGCGGGGGTGAGATCGACGAGCAGCCCGCTGGCGGGCAGGGCGGCGTTGGCGATCAGGACGTCGACGCCGGCGCCCACCGCCTCGTCGCCGAGCCGGTCGACGTCGGCGCGAACGGCGAGATCGGCGACGATCGTCCGCGCTGCGAGCTCAGCGCCGAGCGCCGCCAGGTCGTCGCGCCGTCGCCCGGTGAGGATCAGCTGGGCGCCGCGCGCGGCGAGCGCGTGGGCGATGGCCCGGCCGAGCCCGCCGGTCGCCCCGGTCAGCAGCACGGTGCTGCCGGCCAGTTGGATGCGGGCAGCGCCGGCCACCCAGGTCAGCCGGCGAACACCGCGAGCGTGGCGGTGAACGCGTGCAGGAAGCTGCGCCCGCCGACGGGGCCGATCTCCCCCGCCGCGAAGAAGCCCGCGGCCGGGGTGCCGCCGAGCTCATCCCGGACGAGGGAGGCGTCATGATCGGTCGCGCCGAACATCGATTCTCCGCGCCCGTTACAGGCGAACACGAGTGCCCCGGCCGGCGGTCGGCCGCCCAGCGCCTGTGCCCGGAGCCGGAGCTCCCGGCGCAGATCATCGTCGGCGGAGCGCGCGTCGCGGGCGTGGAGGCGGACGACCTGACCCGGGGCGACGAGCGCACCGACCGACACCGCGCCGCTTTCGGCATCGGCCCCGAGGACTCCGCGCACCAGGAAGTCGCCGTGCTCGTATTCTGGCTTGCCGCCGTCGATGACGATCCCGATCAGCAGCCCCGCGGACACCAGCGCCCGTTCGGTGATCCGCAGCTCGCCGATCGCGTCCTCGATCGCCTGCACCGCGGGGCGCCCCGCCAGCTCGTGGATCACGTTGTCCTCCGCCGCGGTGATCGTCATCTCGCGACCGAGCGGGGTCGCGCCCTGGGACACGCACGGCAGCATCTCCACGTCGTTGAAGCAGACGCCGACCGCCCCCGCGTCGCACACGCGGTCACCCGTGAACAGCGACGCGCCGTCGACCGGAGAGCGGCCGCTCGAGAGCCCACCGAGCACCGGCACCCCGGGCGCCTCGCGGGCGAAGCCGTCCAGCACCGCGTCGGTGGGAAATGAGTACGGATCCGACAGAAGGATGACGGCGGCATTGGCGCCGAGCTCGGGCATTCCCTGAAGCACTCCGGTGTCGGACTCGCCGGTGACCGTCGCGTGAAACGGTCGCGCCTGGCCACCCTCGAGGGCTGCCGCCCACACCGCGACGGCAGTGCGCGACTCCAGCTCGCGGCCGGCGCCGAGCACTCCGCCGGCGCCACACCCGATCAGTGCCTCGGGTTCCAGCTCGGCGTGCACCGCGGCGAGCGTCGCCTCGGGCTCGACGAGATGGGCCCCGCTGGCGAACACGAACGCGAAGTCAGGTTCGGCGCCGTCGAGCCCGGCGGCCGCGGCGCGCGCGGCCTCCCGGGCGCCGGAATGGGGGTGGCGCTCGGTGGAGATCCCCGCTCCGGCTTTCACCGCGACCATCCCGTGACAGCGCTCATCGCTGCACGATACTGCCGAGGTGCCCCGGGCTGAGGTCATCGCGCTGTTCGGTCCCACGGGAGTCGGCAAGACCGATGTCGCGATCGCCGTGGCGCGGCGGCTCCGGGGAATGGGGGAGACGCCGGTGGCGGTGTCGGCGGACGCCCTGCAGGTGTACGCCGGGCTCGAGACGCTGACCGGCGCCGCCACCCCGCAGCAGCGCCGGCAGCTCGAGCACCGTTTGCTGTCGTTCCTGCCGGTCGACGCCACGTTCAGCGCCGGTCAGTACGCCGCGCTCGCGCACGCCGAGATCGACGCGCTGATCGCGAGCGGGAGCCGCCCGATCGTCGTCGGCGGGACCGGCCTCTACCTCCGGGCGGCCCTCACCGACCTCAGCCTGCGCCCGGCGCCCGCCGAGGGCGTGCGCGAGCGCTGGATCGCCGAGCTGCAGGCGCGCGGACCGGCCGCCCTGCACGCGGTGCTCGCCCAACGCGCGCCGTGGGCGGCCGCCGAGGTCGACCCCGCCGACCGCCAGCGGATCGTGCGCTCGCTCGAGCTCCTGGACGGCGGCGAGCTCGAGCCTCCGGCGGGCGTGTCGGAGCTGTGGACCGCCGACATGCGCCGCAGGACGCTGCTGATCGGATTGGTGAGCGATCGCGAGTCGCTGTACCGCCAGATCGACGCGCGGGTCGACCGCATGGTTGCCGACGGGGCGCAGGACGAAGTCCGCCGCGCGCAGGCGGCGGGAGCGTCGGCAACGGCGCGCAAGGCGCTCGGCTTCGACGAGCTCCTGAGCGGCGACATCACGGCGATGCAGCGGCGGACGCGCAACTACGCCCGGCGCCAGCTGACCTGGATGCGCAAGCTCGCCGGGGTGACGGTCATCGACCGCACCGACCGGGGCGCCGAGGACGTCGCCGCGCGGGTGCTCGCCCTCTGGCTCGGGTGACCCAACCCCGCCCGCGGGATCGCCGCCACGTCTAAAAGAGCGCGACAAACGGATACATGACGACGACGGCGGTGACCACCGCGACCGCCCACGCCAGCGTCAGCGCCGACAGCCAGACGCTCCGGCGACGCCAGCCGTGCGCGACGAGATAGGTCGTTGCGACGTAGATCCCCGGCATCACAACGATCATGTAGTAGATGTAGCTCGTGCGCTGATCGAGCAGGGTCTGCAACGCGAACGGCACCCATGTCCCGATGAACCAGGCGACGCCGACGATCGCGAGTTGCCGGTCGGCGGGCGTGGGGCTGCCCCCGGCGGTCGCGGGGGCCGCGAAGCGGTACGCGGCAAACGCCAGCGCAGGAAGCGCCAGCAGCATGATCGGCGGGTTCATCATCCCGATGAACGCCGACACCGGGTGGATCGCGTACAGGCCGTGGCCGGGCAGCGACGGGTTGATCCGCAGGTAGACGATCGGCTTGAGGTCGATCAGCCACTGCCACGGGTAGGAGGCGATGCCGGTCGGCCCGTGGGGGCTGGTCAGGTGCTCGGCGTAGGTGATCATGTGGGCGATGTGGTCAAGCGCCCCACCGGTGATCAGCTTCGCGTCTGCGTCGGCATAGGGCGTCGCGATCTGATCCATGAGCTCGAGCAGTCCCACGAAGCCGGCGGCGGTGACGCCAACCGTCCATGCCAGCCGCCTCGCCGCGGGCCCGAGCCGCCATTCCGGGGGCATCGCCGGATCGCGCGCCCGGGCGAGGACCCGCGCCAGCTCGAGCAGGCCGAGCACGATCAGCGCGTACGGAGCGACCTCCTTGAAGCAGGCTGCGACGGCGAGCACGAGGCCGGCGACGATCGGCCGTCCCCACAGGTAGGCGGCGACCCCCCAGACCATCATCGCGACGGCGTAGATGTCGAGCGTCCCGATCCGCCCGTGGACGAGGAGGAGGTTGTCGCATGCCATCAGCGTCGCCGCGCCCACCGCCGACCACCGACCGCCGCCGGCGCTGCGGACGAGCGCGAACATGCCGAGGATCGCGATCGAGCCCATGAGCAGGCTTCCGATGCGCCACGCGAACGGCCCATCGCCGAAAATGTCGATCGCCAGGGCCATGATCAGCTTCGCGCCCTGCGGATGCTCGGCATTGGGATCGGTGCCGAGCGGGGCATCGGAGTAGTGATCGCCCGACGGGGGGCGGATCCCGGCGATCACCCGTGCCGCGTTGACGTAGTAGGCCTCGTCGAAGATCAGCGTGTGCTGCACCGCCTGGGTGCACGGCGACTGGCACGGCTCGTCGAGCAGCAGCCCGCGTCCCGCCAGCGAGAGGAGCGAGACGACGCCGAGCGCGATCAGGGGCGCCCGCGCCGATGTCCGGACGCGATGGAGCGCCCCGAGAATCCGAGTCATGGCCGCCGCGACGGTACACATAGACTGGCGCGCGCGTGTACTTCGAGAAGTGGCAAGCCCTCGGCAACGACTATCTGATCGTCGAACAGGCGGCGCTCCCGTTCGCGCTCACTCCGGCGAGGATCCGGAAGCTGTGCGTGGGCCACACCGGCGTATCCGCCGACGGCATCCTGCTGCTCTCGCCCGCCGATGCGCCCGACCACGTCGCCCGGCTGCGGATCTTCAATCCGGACGGCTCGGAGGCGGAGCTGTCGGGCAACGGCGCCCGCGAGGCCGTGCTCTACCTGCGCCGGCGAAGCTGGACGCGCGCCGACAGCTTCGCGATCCAGACCGCCGCGGGAACGATCCGCCCGACGATCACCTCGCCGACGACGGCGCGCCTCGATATTGGCCGGGCCCGGCTCGTCTCCCCCGACTTTCCCGCCGGCGCCGACGACGGGACCGGCCGACTGACCGCCGGCGGTCGGGAGTGGAGCTTCCGGCACGTCGCGGTCGGCAATCCGCAGTGCGCGATCCGGGTCGGCGGCGAAACCGAGCTGACCGCGCTCGATCTCCCGCGGATCGGTCCCGCGATCGAGCATCACGATCTGTTTCCCAACCGCACGAACATCTCGTGGTACACCCCGCAGCGGCCCGACCGAATCCGGGCGCGCATCTTCGAGCGCGGGGTCGGCGAGACGTCGGCCAGCGGCACCGGCGCCACCGGCGCGGCGGTCGCCCACGTGCTGGCAGGCGGGCAGCCGCCGGTCACGGTCGTCCTCGACGGCGGTGAGCTCGAGGTCGACGTGGGAGAGGACCTCCACGTTAATCTGAGCGGCTGGGCGGTACCGGTGTTCACCGGGACGCTTTCTGATGACTTCGTCAAGGAGCTGCATGAGACCGAGTAGGCGCCTCGAGCAAATCCCCCCGTACCTGTTCGCGCAGCTCGAGCGCCGGGTCGCCGAGAAGCGTGCCGCCGGGGTCGACGTGATCAGCCTCGGCATCGGCGATCCCGACACCCCGACCTACCCGGCGGTGGTCGCCGCCGCCCAGCGCGCGGTGGCCGATCCAAGCACGCACACGTACCCGACCAACCGGGGCCGCGCCGAGTTCCGCGAAGCGGTGGCCGCGTTCTATGACCGGCGGTTCGGGGTCGTGATCGACCCCGAGACCGAGGTGATGCCCGCGCTCGGCGCCAAGGAGTGCATCTTCAACCTCAACCTGGCGTTCCTCGATCCCGGCGACGTCGCGCTCGCGTCCGACCCGGGGTACCCGGTGTACACCGGCGGGCCACGCCTCGCCGGCGGCGAGCCGGTCCTGATGGGGCTCGTGCCCGAGCTCGGGTTCGCTCCCGACCTCGCCGCGATCGACGCCGAAGCCCGCCGCCGTGCCCGGCTGATGTTCATCAACTATCCGAACAACCCGACGGGCGCCGTCCTCCCCGACGGGCTGTTCGAAACCGCGGTCCAGTTCGCCGCCGCCAACGACGTGCTCGTCGTTCACGACAACGCCTATAGCGAGACCACGTTCGATGGCTACGTGGCCCCGTCGTTTTTGGCCACGCCGGGCGCGCGCGACGTCGGGGTCGAGGTCTTCTCGCTGTCGAAGGGCTACAACATGACCGGCTGGCGCTGCGCCGCGATCGTCGGCAATGCCGCGGCGATCGCGCAGTACTGGCGACTGAAGTCGAACATCGACTCCGGGCTGTTTGAGGCCGTCCAGCTGGCCGGAGCCGCGGCGCTGGCCCCCGAGGTCGACGCCGACGTCAGGGCCATGAACGCCGTCTACCAGCGCCGGCGCGATCTCGTCTGCGACGCCCTGGCGCAGGCGGGGGTGGCTGTCACTCCGCCCCTGGGGACGATCTACATCTGGGCGCCGGTGCCCGCCGGCTTCGCCACCGCCGCGGAGTACTGCGAGC
Organism: uncultured Solirubrobacteraceae bacterium; assembly: GCA_963731395.1. Taxonomy (GTDB): domain Bacteria; phylum Actinomycetota; class Thermoleophilia; order Solirubrobacterales; family Solirubrobacteraceae; genus Palsa-465. The sequence continues at coordinate 631,725 of CAVSVH010000016.1, read as the reverse complement.
ACGTGCTGGAGCGGGCGGCGGTCGTGATCACGCCGGGCGGGGCGTACGGCCCGAACGGCGAGGGGTTCTTCCGGATCTCGCTGACGACGCCCGACGATCGCCTGCTGGAGGCGGTGGAGCGTCTCAGCCGCCTCTGACCGGGGTGACCCGTCGCCGCCACGGCTACCATCCAGGGGCGTGGCCGAGTTCAACGCCACTGACAATGGGAGCCGGGCTTCGCGCCAGGACGGCCAGCGTCCCCTCCGACCGGGCGGGCGCGCCCGGCAGCGCGCCTACATGGTGACGGCGGTGCCCGGGGGGGAGGACGCCCATCTCGACGAGCTCGCCGAGCTGCTCCGGACCGCCGGGGTCGCGACCGTCGGCGAGATGGTGCAGCGCCGCGAGCAGCCGCACCCGAACTCCTACCTCGGCACGGGCAAGCTCGACGAGCTGAAGTCCGACATCGCCGCCGCCGACGCCAACCTCGTCGCCTGCGACGACGAGCTGTCACCTCGCCAGGAGCGCAACCTCGAGTCCGCGCTCGGCGTTCCGGTGATCGATCGCACCGCGATCATCCTCGACATCTTTGCGGCGCACGCGCATACAGCCGAGGGCAAGCTCCAGGTGGAACTGGCCCAGCTCGAGTACAACCTCGCCCGCATGCGCGGGCTCTGGTCGCACCTGGAACGGCTCGGTGGTGGCATCGGCACCCGCGGACCGGGCGAGACCCAGATCGAGACCGACCGCCGCCTGGCGCGCGACCGGATCGCCGCGCTGAAGCGCCGGCTCGCCCAGGTCCGCGGCAACCGGTCCGTGATGCGCGCCGAGCGCGAGCGCGCGCACCTGCCGCAGATCGCGCTCGCCGGCTACACCAACGCCGGGAAGTCGACGCTCCTCAACGCGCTGACCGGGGCGACCGTCCCTGTCCGCGACCGGCTGTTTCACACCCTGGATCCGACGACGCGGGTGCTGCGCGCCGGGGGGCGCGACTACCTGCTCACCGACACCGTCGGCTTCATCCGCAAGCTTCCCCATCAGCTGGTCGACGCGTTCGGCGCCACGCTGGAGGAGACCCGTCGCGCCGATCTCGTGCTGCACGTCGTCGACGCCTCGATGCCGGAGGAGGAGCTGGTGTCGATGATCCGTGCGGTCGACGATGTCCTGCACGAGATCGCCGCCGACGAGGCGCCCCGGCTGCTCGTGCTGGCCCAGGCCGACCGGATCGATGACGAGCGTCGCGCGGAGCTCGCGCACCGTCACCCCGGCGCGTTGCTCGTGTCGGCGGTCACCGGCGAGGGGCTTCCGGCGCTGATCGAGCGCGTCGAATCCGAATTTGCGCGCCAGCTGTCCGAGGTCGAGTTGCTCGTCCCCTACGGCGAGGGTGGCCGGATGGCCGAGCTGCACGAGATCGCGGGTGACCTGGAGCGCGAGGACACGCCGGAGGGGGTCAGAGTCCTGGTGCGACTGCCGGCGAGCATCGCCGCCCGCTATGCGCCGTTCGCGCTCTCCTCGAGCGTCCCGGGCGGAGATTAGTGGGGGCCGGGGCGCCTCGATCCTGGTCGCTGCCCGCCTCGGCATGAACCTGCGTGTCGCGCGTCTCGACGAGCGCGCCCTGCTGCCGACCCGCGCCCACCCCGACGATGCCGGACTGGATCTGCACGCGCTCGCGCCGGCCGTGCTGGCGCCCGGCGAGCGGGCGTCGATCCCCACCGGCATCGCGGTGGAGATCCCGTCCGGTCAAGCCGGCCTGGTGCTGCCGCGCTCCGGTCTGGCGGCCCGCCACGGCATCGCGCTCGTCAACGCTCCCGGCCTGATCGACGCCGGCTATCGTGGCGAGGTGCGCGTCCTGCTGCTCAACACCGACCCTCACGAGCCGTTTGCGATCGCCGCGGGGGCGCGGATCGCGCAGCTCGTGCTCGTCAGGGTCGAGCCGGCGGTGCCGATCGAGGTTGCCGACCTGACGGTCAGCGAGCGGGGGACGGGCGGCTTCGGCTCCAGCGGGAGCTGACGAGATCGGCGGTCGGCGGCCTCACGCCGCCGGCGTCAGCAGGCCGTGGGTCTCGAGGAATTGTCGGGCGACCGCCGCCGGACTCAGCTGCGAGACGTCGACGGCCTGATTGAGCTCGCGCATCGTCGCGAGCGTCAGCATCGCATCGACGCGCTCGATCGTGTCGCGGAACACGGGGCCCTCGGCGGCCACCGCCGCCGCGGACACCACCGGAACCACGTTGCCCAAGCCAAAGACGCCGCGGGGGTCGCGCAGCAGCCGGTAGTCGTCGCTGGCGAGTTGCCCGTCGGTCGTGTTGACATCGGCGGCCTGCACCGCGTCGCTGTTCAGCGCCGCGTACTGGTCGCCCACCGCCAGTGCCCTGAACGCGGCCGGAGTGACCCCGTAGACCGAGCCCAGCGCCGGCAGCCCGGCCGGGTCCTGCTGGAACTGCGTCGGTCCACCGAGCGTCATCGTCGCGGCGACGCGGCGCAGGTCCCCGATCGCCCGCAGGCGGTTGTCCGCCGCGTAGGCGTCGGTGACGGCCAGCGCCCCGGTGTCACTGAACGGCGTCGGGGCCAGCAGCTGCAGGCCATGGACGATCGCGTACTGCTGCGCCGCCTGATACGCGGCCACCACGTTCGGGAAGTGACGGCGGTCGCCGGCGATGGCGGCGTTGAACACATTCAAGTACTCCGGATACATCGAGAGCGTGCCCGCCTTGAGCGCGAGCACCGTCACCTGGGTCGGCCCGATGTTCTGGTTGATGTTGACGGTGTACCCCTGGGCGCGGAGCGCCTGGACGTAGAGCTGGCCGAGCACGAACTGCTCGGTGTAGTTCTTGTCGCCGACGGTGATCGCGGGTCGACCGGTGCCCGGCAGCGTCGCCGTCGTCGTCGTCGTGGCCGCCGGTGCCGTTGTCGATGCGGCGGTGCTCGTCGCGGGCACGGTCCGCGTCGTCGCTGATCCGGAGACCGACGCGCGCCCGGGTCGACCCACCGTTGTCGTGCTCGTGCCGGCATTTCCGCAGGCGGCGCAGCCCAGCGCGATCACCCCCATCGTCAGCAGACGACCGGCGTTGATTGCGAGACGCGGCGAGAACATCGTCATGCAGCGGAGGCGATCCTAGTGGCCAGGCACCGGCGACGTGCCGCGCCTGGGCGTCAGCGACGCTCAGGCATGGAGCACGACCACGGTGCTGCCGACGTAGTCGGCGGTCGGCGGGATCGCGTCGCGACCCGCCGGTCTCAGACCGACTGCGCTCGCCTCGCGTTCGAGTGCCGACGGCGCGAGGCGGTCGAGATGGATGAGATCGCGCTCGGTCGAGAGCTCCCCTCGGGTGGTGACGGTCTCGCGGTGGCGTTCGAGCACGAACCCGTCGCCCTCGGCGCGCACCGCGGTCGGCCGGCTGCTGTACACGACCCCATCGATCTCGCCCACGTCGGGCGTGGGGCCGATGGCCCCGTCGGCGATGTCAAACAACTCCAGCTCATCGGCGATCGCGAGCGCGAGGATCCCGCCGGGCCGCAGATGACGCCGCGCGCACTCCAGGAACCGGCGGCGCCCCAACGGGCCGCCCAGGAGCTGAATCGTCTGCATCGGCGCGATGCAGAGGGCGAACCGGCTGTCGATCGCGAACGACCGGACGTCGCCGACCACGGTCGTGACATCCAGGTCGCGTGCCCGGGCGCGCAGTGCGTGGAGGAGTTCGACGTCCCGATCGATCGCGGTGATGGCGTAGCCGGCGCGTGCCAGCTCGAGGGTCGTTCGGCCGGTGCCCGCGCCGGCGTCGAGCACCGGGCCCCCCGTGCGCTGCGCCAGCGAGCGCCAGTACGGCAGATCCTCGGCATAGCTGCCGCATTCGAGGTCGTGCCAGATGACGCTCACGTCGTCGCCGGGGGCGCGGGCACGATCGCGCGCACCGCGGCGGGCAGGACGCGGATCGTGGCGGGGAGCTCAGCGATCGGGTCACCGTCGGCGTAGACGGTGAACGGCCGCGACGCCGCGATCTCGAGCTTCGCGCCCCGGAGCATCTCCACCTGTGGGTACCGTCCGTGACGGCCCCGGAAGACGCTTGGGAGGCGTCGGGCGAAGGTGGCCTTCGGCATGTCGGCGATGATCACGACGTCAAGCAGGCCATCCTCGAGGGCCGCCCCCGGCGCCATCATCATGCCTCCGGCGTAGTACCTGGAGTTCGCGGCGACCACCGTGTAGCCCGTCACGCTTCTAGGTGCGCCGTCGTCGAGCCTGATCGTGAACGTCGCGGGTCGCCACCGCAGCAGCGCGCCCAGCGCGCCGTAGACGTAGACGAGATTGCCTGCGATGAACGTCGTGTCGTTGGCGATCCGGTTGGCGACCGAGTCAAATCCGCAGCTGGCGATGCCGATGAAGGTGGTGGCGTCGACGCGGCCGAGGTCGAGCCGCCGCTCGCGGCCGCCGACGAGAACGCTGCAGGCGCTCGCGACGTCGCGCGGGATCCCGAGCATGCGGGCGAAGTCGTTGCCCCGGCCTCCGGGGAGAATCCCGAGCACGCCGTCGTCGTCGCGCAGCCCGTCGGCGACCGCCCCGATCAGGCCGTCGCCGCCGAACGCCACCGCGGTCTCGCCGGCCGCGGCCGCGGCCCGGGCCAGCTCGCGTGCGTGGGACAGGCTCCGGGTCGGCTCGACGTGATGCTCCAGGCCGAGCCCGGAGAGGGTCGCCTCGACCTCGCCCAGCTTCCGCCCCGCCCGGCCGCGCCCCGCGAACGGGTTGACGATCAGCGACAGCGTCACCCGGTCACCAGCGCGTACAGGTTCTCGGCGACGGCCACCGGCGTTGGATCCTCCGCCGCTTGCGCCTGCGCGCGCGTGGTGACGCCGGTGAGGACGATCGCCGCGTCGAGGCCGGCGGCGGCCGCTCCACCGAGGTCGGAGTCCAGTCGGTCGCCGACCATCAGCGACCGGCCGGGGCCGAGACGATCGAGCGCCGTCTCGAACAGATGGACATCGGGCTTGCCGACGCTGCGCGCGGTGCGCTCGGTGGCGTACTCGAGCGCGGCCACGATCGCACCCGTGCCCGGCCAGTGCCCGTCGGCGGCCGGATAGGTGCGGTCACGGCCGGCCGCGAGCATCTCGGCGCCGTTGAGGACCGCTTGGGTGGCGGTGCGCAGCTCGGCGAAGGAGAATGCGTCGTGTCCCGCGACGACGACGATCTCCGCCTCCGACGCGCGGTCGGTGCCGTTGACGACCAGCTGCCCCGCATCGGCGACGTGGCGAAAGATCGCCGGCGACCCGATCACGTAGGTCGGCGTGCCTCGCGGCTGGCCGGCGAGCACGTACTGGATTGCGGATCCGACGGTGACGATCTCCTCGAGCGATGCCTGGAGACCCATCGACCACAGCTTGCGCACGTAGCCTTCGGGCGCCAGGCGGGTGTCGTTGGTGACGAAGGCGATCGTCTTGCCGGCCACGCGCAGCTGCGCCAGCGCCTCGCGCGCGTGCGGCGTCGGCGTCTGCTGCACCCAGACGCACCCGTCCAGGTCGATCAGCACATGGTCGTAGGCCTGGAGCAGAGGGGAGAGGGGCATGTGCGGGCCGACGGGATGAGCCCCGCTAGAACAGCGTCGTCTGGCCGGTCGGCTCCGGGGGTGCCAGGCACTCGGGCCCGTCGTAGCGGGCATCGTTGACGACTCGTCCCACCGCCGTCAGCGCCGTCTCGGCCGCCGGGAGCCCGGCGAGGATGTCGGGCAATGCGTCGTCCGACGTCGCCGTGTCCAGCCACGCGGATTCGTCCTCGGGAGCGAGGATCACCGGCATCCGGTCATGCAGCGACGCGATGGTGGAGTTGGCCGCCGTTGTCAGGATCGTGCACGTGCGCAGCGTGCGCCCCGCGTCGCCGTGCCAGATCGACCACAGGCCGGCGAACGAGAACGGCTCCCGATCGACGCGGGTGATGTGGAAGGGCTGCTTGGGCCCGCCATGCGTCACGCGCCACTCGTAGAAGCCGTCGGCCACGATCAGGCAGCGGTAGCGCTCGAACGCGCGGCGGAATGCCGGTCGCTCGGCGACCGTCTCCAGGCGGGCGTTGATCATCTTCAGGCCGGTGTCCGGGCTCTCCGACCATGACGGCACCAGGCCCCAGCGCAGCAACTCGCCGCGGCGATGGCCGTCGCGATCGGTGGTCACCGCCAGTACGTCATCGCCGGGAGCGACGTTGAAGCGACGCCGGACGGCGAGCGACTCGCCGATTGGGAACCGGGCACGGATCGCGGCGGGATCCGGCGCCGCCAGGGTGTAGCGCCCGCACATGGCCGCGGCGGCTCCGTAATTCAGCGCGAGCGCGCCGCGATCTGCTCGGCGCGCTCGGCCTGGGCTCGTCGCTGCCGCCGGCGCCCGAAGAACGCGAGCACTCCGACCGCGACGACGACGAGGACGAGGCTCCAGAAGATCCGCAGGTCCAGGGAGACCCCGCCGGCGGCGAGCGAGATGAGGTCGATGATGCCGAAGGCGATGGCGAGGACGGCGATGACCAGCGCCACGACGATCAAGATGCCGCGGATGCGGGCGAGGGCGCCGGCGCTCTTCGGCGGCGCCACCAGGCCCATGAACTTCAGGCCGCGCAGCTGCTTGTTCGTTGGGGCCTGCACCCCGAGACGCTCGGTCGCCCGCTTGAGGTCGTCGGCGCGGCGCTCTGCCAGCGCGAGTGAGGCGTCGGCCATCCGGCGCAGCTGCAGTCGCTCCTGTGGCCGGGCGGCCGCGATGGCGCGCTGGAAGTGGGCGCGGGCGGTCTTGGCGTCGTAGCGCTCCGCGGCGCGGGCGCCGAGGATCGCCTGCGCGGCGGCCTTGTTCCTGGTCTCGGCCTCGAGCTCCTCGTCGCTGCGACTCTCGAGCTGCTGCATCGCTGCCAGCTGGCTGCGCTGCTCGACCCGCATCGTTCGCTGCTGCTTGGGCATTGCTCCTGGAGTCTAGTGACGGCCACTCCTATCGGGGCGCGCATCCGGCTGGCATGGCCCAGCGCTGCCCTCAGGTGTCGCCCTCGCGCCCGGAGCGCTCGGCGCGGGAGCGGCGGCGACGGGGGATGGGACCCTCCTCCTTCCATGCCGAGCCCGGACGGCTGGGGAGGAGGATCACGATCGCGAGCCCGACGACACTGAGCACGAGACCGAAGGTGAGGCCGACCCGTTCGGTGTAGCCCTTGCGCTCCGCCATCCACGCGGCGATCGCCGCCGACAGGAGCCACAGGAACAGGAGGTAGAGGGCCGTGGAGCCGATCGTCGCGAGGATCGCCATCAGGCCCCCAGGTAGGCTCGCTGCACTTCGGGGTCGTCGCGCAGCTGCGCGGACGCGTTGGCCAGCACGACCCGTCCCGTCTCCATCACGTAGCCGCGACGTGCGGCGTCGAGGGCATAGTTGGCGTTCTGCTCGACGAGCAGGATCGCGACGCCGGAGCGGTTGATCTCTCCAATCGTCTCGTAGATGCGCTGCACCAGGATGGGCGCGATCCCCATCGACGGCTCGTCGAGCATCAGCAACCGGGGCCGCGCCATGAGCGCCCGACCGATGGCGAGCATCTGCTGCTCTCCGCCGGACATCGTCCCGGCCTTCTGCTTGGCGCGTTCGCTGAGGCGGGGAAAGAGATCGAAGACGCGCTCGAGGTCCGCCGCGATCTCCGGCCCCTTCCGGTAATGGGCGCCGAGATCGAGGTTCTCGCGCACGGTCATGCGCGGGAAGCAGTGGCGCCCCTCGGGCGCGAGCGCGATGCCGTAGGTGACGATCTCGTGCGCGGGAACGCGGGTGATGTCCGTCCCGGCAAAGCTGATCCGGCCCGCGCTGGCGGGGGTGAGCCCGGAGATCGAGCGCAGCGTCGTGGACTTGCCGGCGCCGTTGGAGCCGATCAAGGTGACGACCTCACCGTCCTGCACCGTCAGCGACACGCCCCTGAGCGCCTCGATCGCGCCGTAGTGGGCATGGATGTCATCCACCTCGAGCAGGGCCATCGTCAGTCCTGCTTACCGAGATAGGCCTCGATGACCCGCGCGTCCTCGCGCACCTGCGCCGGTGGTCCCTCGGCGATCTTCTCGCCGTGGTCGAGGACCCACACGCGCTCGGAGACTCCCATCACGACCTTCATGTCGTGCTCGATGAGCAGGATCGTGAGGCTCAGGTCCGCCCGCATCGTGCGCATGAATTCGGTCAGCCGCGCCGACTCCCGGGGATTCATGCCGGCGGTCGGCTCATCGAGGAGGAGCAGGGATGGGTCGCTGGCGAGCGCCCGCGCGATCTCGACCCGGCGCTGGTCGCCGTAGGAGAGCTGGGCGGCCACCTGCTCGGCGATGGCGGAGCGCAGACCGACATAGCGCAGCAGCTCACGAGCGCGCTCTCGCGCCTCTCGCTCCTCCCGACGAACCCCCGGGGGGCGCGCGATCGAACCGAGCAGTCCCGCCCGCATGCGCGCGTGGCGGCCGATCATCACGTTTTCCACTGCGGTCATCGCGCCGAACAGGCGGATGTTCTGAAACGTCCGGGCGACGCCGAGACCGGTGATGCGATCCGGACGCATCCGGCTGATGTCTCGGTCTCCGAACAGAATCTGGCCGGAGGTTGGCTTGTAGAGGCCGGTGAGCATGTTGAACAGCGTCGTCTTCCCGGCCCCGTTGGGGCCGATCAGTGACACGATCGCGTGTTCGGGAACGGCCAGCGACACGTCGTTGACCGCCACCAGCCCGCCGAACTCCTTCGTCACGCGGTCGACCTGGAGCGCGAACGCCGCCGCGGTCCGGGCGGATTCCGGCGGCACGCTGGTGGCGCTCATGGTGGACCTCCCTCGACGAGCTCGGCGTCCTGGGCGGCGACCTCCGCCGTCAGCTCCATCCGTCGCCGCCGCTCGGGGATCAGGCCCTGCGGCCGGAGCACCATCACGATCACCAACAGGAAGCCGAAGATGCCGAATTCGATCTCGGTGAGCTGGAAGTTGAGCCCGAGCTTGCCGGGCAGGCCGTTGAGGACGTCGGGGATCAGCCAGTTGTTGATGTACCCGAGCAGCAGGCCGCCGACGAGCGCACCCCAGATGGACCCCAGCCCGCCGATGATCACCATCGCCAGGACGAAGATCGAGAATCCGAACTGGAATTGGCCCGCGTTGACCTCGGTGTAGTACGTGCCCAGGAATGCACCGGACATGCCGCCGAACATGGCCCCGATCGCATAGGCCGAGAGCTTGGTCCGGACCGACGGGATGCCCATCGACACCGCCGCCACCTCGTCCTCGCGCAGGGCGACCCACGCGCGGCCGAGGCGCGAATCACGCAGCCGCAGGTTGACGAACAGGACGAGCAGCAGGATCGCCAGGATCAGCCAGTACCAGGGTCGCAGGTTGAGGAGGTTGAAGACGCCGATCCCCGGGAAGGACGGGGGGTCGACCGCGCTGATGCCGAGCTGGCCGGCGGTCAGCGTCATCCCACCGCCGATGTGGACGCTCTGGCCGTTGATCGCCACCGTGCCGATGATCTCGCCGAAGGCCAGCGTCACGATCGCGATGTAGTCGCCGCGCAGGCGCAGGGTGGGCAGGCCGATCAGGATCCCCGCCACCGCACAGATCGCCGCCGCGCAGACGAGGATCAGCAGGAAGTTGAAGTGGATCCCGATCTCGGAGGCGGCGACGCCGGACACGCCGAGGTGGACGTGCGCCTTGAAGAAGAAGTCCGAGCCGAACCACCCGAGCGAGTACGCCCCCAACGCGTAGAACGCGACGTAGCCGAGATCGAGCAGTCCGGCGAACCCGACGACAACGTTGAGACCGAGCGCCATCACCGCGAACGCGATGGCGATGATCGTCGCGTTCATGAAGCCGCTGTCGGTGGCGAACAGGAACGGGAGGACGATCCCGATCACGATGAGCAGCCCGATCGCCGCACGTCGCCACCACGGCGGGAGACGGCGCGAGATCGCCTCCCGCCACTCGGTCAGCTGGGCGTTGAGCTCGCTCATCCGGCCTCGCGGATCTCCTCGCCGAGCAACCCCCGTGGCCGCAGGATCATGATCAGGATCAGGTAGCCGAACACGACCGCCTCGGTCCACTGCGGACCCATGCGGGAGTCCGACAGTCCCTGGATGACGCCGATGATGAGCCCGCCCAGCACCGCGCCGCGGACGTTGCCGATCCCGCCCATGACCGCCGCGGTGAAGGCGATGAGCCCCGCCTCGAAGCCCTGGAAGTACCAGATGTTCGTTTCATACAGGGCGTAGATGAGTCCCGCGGCCCCGGCCAGCATGCCCCCGAGCAGGAAGGTCAGCGAGATCGTCCGGTTGACGTTGATGCCCATCAGCCGGGCGGCCTCGGGGTCCTGGGCGGTGGCCCGCATCGCCCGGCCGGGGCGCGTGTTGGAGATGAACCACCCCAGCCCGATCACGAGCGGGATCATCACCAGGATCGCCAGGAGGTAGCCCCGGACGATGGGCACCCCGAAGATCGTGAACACCGTCTCACCCTGGTGGATGAGGTCCGAGACGCCGGTCGGCGAGCCGCCGAGCCACAGCAGTCCGACGTTCTGGAGGATGAACGAGAATCCGACGGCGGTGATCAGGGGGGCGAGCTTGGGAGCGCCGCGCAAGGGCCGGTAGGCGACGCGCTCGATGAGCACGTTGAGTGATCCGCACACGAGCATCGAGACGATCAGCGTCAGCGCCAGCCCGGCGATCAGTCCCACCGGACCGGTGGTCAAGCCGAGCCCGATCGTCGACCAGAAGCCGGCGGCGGTGAACGAGCCGATCATGAACACGTCGCCGTGGGCGAAGTTGATCAGTTCGATGATCCCGTAGACGAGCGTGTACCCGATCGCGATCAGCGCCCAGATCGCGCCGTTGGACAGGCCCTGGGCGATGTTGAACCCCAACCGGGTGAGGTCGTGATGGATCACGGCGTGGCCGGCGATGACCCCCGCCTGATATCCGTGGGTGAGATCGCGGATCCCGTAGTAGACAGGGAGCGCGAGCAGCGCCACGATCAGCCCCCAGCGCCCTGAGAAGCGACGGACGGCATCGAGCGGCCGCACCGCCTGGGCGGGCATCCGCGGCGTGAGTGACTGTGCTTCCACGGGCGATGAAGACTATGGGGAGGGCGCGGTCAGCGCCCTCCCCACGCAGGTGCGGCTAGCCGGCGCTGACCGTCTTGGTCGGCGTGATTGTCTTGAAGAAGACGGGTTCCCCGTTGGACCCCACCTTGTACAGCCCGTAGGCCTTCAGCGTCGTGTCGCCGTTGGCGTCAAACCCGTAGGTGCCGAGCACCGAGTTCCGGCTCTTGGTGGCGAACAGGGCCTTGAGCACGGCCGACTTGGAGTCGCCCTGGGACCCCAGCTTGGCGACCGTGTTGAGCCCGAGCTCCATATCCTCGTAGCCGTAGATCGCGTACGGGTCCGGATTGGCGTCGCCGTACTTGGCCTTGTAGGAGGCGAGGAACTGCTTGCCGCCCGGGTATGCGCTCAGGTCCTGGGTGGCCACCGTGCACTGGATCAACGGGTCGATCGTGGCCGGGACGCCGCCCTTCTTCTGCGCAGTCCAGGTGTCGGTGCACATTCCGTCGGGACCGAAGATCTTCGCCTTCGGCAACGCGGAGTGGACGTCCTTGGTGATCTGCACCCCTCCGTTGGCGACGATGCCCGCGAACAGGAAGCAGTCAGCGCCCTGGCCCGCAATCGTGCTCGCGTAGGAGCGGAAGTTGGGCGACTTCGGATCGATGCCCGTGTTGCTGGTGATCGTCACTCCATAGTCGCCCTTTTCGAGCTCGAGGAGCTTCGCCAGCCCGGCGCCATAGGCCTCCTTGTCGTTGGCCACGGCCACCTTCGTGCACCCCGCCTGCTTCATCGCGATCAGGTCGGCGGCCGCCTGAATCGAGTCGATCGGCACGATCCGCAGGTAGTTGCGCTTGCCGGTCGGGTAGTACTTCTGCGGTTCACCCGGCGCGCTACCCGGGAGGTTCGTCGTCAGCCCCACATACGTGTTGGCCGGGCTGACCATCGGGATGCCGGCCTGGTTGAGGATCGGGATCGAGATCTCGCTCGCTCCGGAGTTGAACTCCCCGATGTAGTACACGGCCTTCGGATCGCCGGCCACCTTGCGGGCGTTCGCGGCCGTCTGCCCGGGATCCCACTCGCCGGCGGCGGCCGTCGAGTCGTCGAGCGAGGTGTACTTGACCGTGAACGGCCCGGCCTTGTTACCGGCCTGCGACAGCGCGAGCTTGATCCCGTTGACCATCGGATCGGTCTGGGCTGTCGAGGCCCCCTGCAGGGGCAGGCTCGAGTAGATGTCGATCGTCTTGCCGCTCGAGCCCGAGGCGGCGCCCCCTCCGGAACTGCTGCTGCTACTACTGCTGCTACTGCTGCTTCCGCAGGCCGCCACCGCGAGCACCGTGACAGCAGCCAGGCAACCCCTCATCGCCTTGGCGCGCATCCTCATGTGTCGTCCTCCTCTGGGTCGACCGGGCTGTCGGTCACCCGGTGGCGGAACAGTAGTGCCGAGTCCAGACGGAGGGCAAGCCCGACCCGTGTTTTCCGCCCCGCGCCCCCGGCCACTTAACACAAACTACATCTGGAAGGCGCTCAACATCGAGTCACGCAGGCGAGCCGATCAGGCGCTCGCCGGCGCGCACCGGCACCGGAAGGCGATTGGCCGGCGGCGCCAGCGGACACGTCCAGCGCGGATCGTAGGCGCACGACGGCTGGTAGGCGAAGTTGAAGTCCAGCAGGAGCTGGCCGTCCCGTTGGCCGAGATCCGCTCCTTTGATGCTGTCGAACAGGTAGCGGCCTGCGCCATACGTCTCCTGCCCACTGGTGGCATCCGCGAACGGGACGAACAAGCCTCCACCGTACCCCTCGAGCCAGTACAGCTCGAGCGCCAGCCCGGCCCCGGCAAGCGTGAAGTGCGCGACACCGAAGCGGCTGAAGACCATCGTGTCGACGTTGCTCGTCGGTAGCTCGAAGTGCTTGGCCTCGACCGCCTCCACCGAGGCCAGCGCGCTCGATGCGGCGTCGTAGTCATAGAGGTGCGGACCCGCGTAGTCGCGCCGCTCAGACGCCGGAACCGGAGACTGTGGATGTTCTGCAAACAGCCGGACCCGCGCTTCGCGCCAGCGGTGCCAGGCTGCGTGTTTGTTTGGCGTCGCCCGGATCTCGGCATAGAGCTCGCTGATCGTCCGTCTCCAGTCAAGCAGCCAGAGGAGATCGGCCACCGGGTCGGCGCTCATCTCGTCCGCTCCCACGGGGCTGGTCCCGACCATCCGTCCACAGCACGGGCCATGCCGCCTCGCATGACACGCCAGTGTCCAGGAAAACGGATACCGCCGTTGTCGTCACCGCGGCGATGTCCCAGCACCAGGCCGTCGCGGTGCGTCTCTAAGGTGGTGCCATCAACCGGCAGATGGCGCGTGCGGCGTGTGGCACGAAAGGAGCCTGCTCGATGGCGAAGATCGCGGTGACGGGGGGAAGCGGAAAGGCGGGGCGGGCGGTCGTGCGCGACCTGCTCGAGCATGGCCATGACGTGGTCAACATCGATCGCGTGCCCTCGGCCGAGTCGTCGGCTCCCGATTCCCCGGCTCCGTTCTTGTACGCCGACCTGACCGACTATGGCCAGACGCTGGAGGCGTTGAGCGGGGGCGACTGGCTGCCCGGACTGGAGGCCGTGGTCCATCTCGCCGCGATCCCCTCGCCGGTCCACGCGACGCCCGACCTGATCTTCCGAACGAACATCGCCAGCACCTACGCCGTGTTTGCGGCGGCCGAGCGCCTCGGGCTCAAGCGCGTGGTATGGGCCTCGAGCGAGACGACGCTGGGGCTCCCGTTCGACACGCCGCCCGACTACGCGCCGGTCGATGAGCAGCACCCGTTGCGCCCGGAGAGCGCCTATGCGCTGTCGAAGGTTCTGGGCGAGGAGGCCGCCAGGCAGTTCAATCGCCGCAACCGGATCCCGCATATCGGGCTGCGCTTTTCCAACATCATGGAGCGCCACGACTACGAGCGGTTCCCGGGATTCTGGGACGACCCTGCGCTGCGCCAGTGGAACCTGTGGGCCTACGTCGATGAGAGTCACGTTGCCGAGGGCGTCCGCCGGGCACTCGATGCCGAGGTCACCGGGGCAGAGTCGTTCATCATCGCCGCGCGAGACACCGTGATGCGCACCCCGAGTCGCGAGCTGATGAACGAGGTCTTTCCGGGCGTGCCCGTCGCAGACGACGTGCCGGAGCACGGGACGCTGCTCAGCATCGACAAGGCGCGCCGGGTGCTGGGCTATCAGGCCGAGTTCACGTGGCGCGAGTTGTTCTGAGCTTGACGAGTCGCCCGCGCCCGTCGCAAGCCGTGGCTTGCGCCTCACCGTCCGGCTCACGCCCTGGGATGCAGCCAGAGGTCGATGGCCAGGGCCATTCCCAGCGCAACGATCAGCCAGCGCAGCACGGTGGCGGGGAGGCGTCGTGCGACCAGCGGCCCGACCCGACTCCCGGCGAGCATTCCGATGCCCAGCGGGACCGCCGCTGACCAGTCGACCGACCCCCAGAGCGTGAAGATCACAGCCGAGACGGCCGACGCGGCGCCGATCAACATGTTCTTCAACGCGTTGGCGCTGGGAAGGTCGCGGTCGACGAGGACCAGCAGCAGCGTCAGGATCATCACGCCTGATCCAGCGCCGAAGTAGCCGTTATAGACCGACAAAGCCGCGAGCCCGGCCGCGAGCGCCGGCCGGTGCTGCTCGCCACCGTAGCGTTGGCGCCACGCGGTGAGCTGAGGCTCGAGCAGCAGCGCCAAGGATCCCGCAGCCACCAGCAATGGGACGACGTGCGCAAAGACGCCCGACGGGGTGAGCAACAGCAGTACCGCACCGGCCGCTCCACCCGCCACGGCGACCACCGTCCAGCGCCGCAGCCACGATGCTCTTCCGTGCAGCTCGGGTTTGGACGCCAGAGCCGAGCCTGGCCAACAGCCAACCAAAGCGACGTTGTTGGCCACATTGGCCGGGAGTGCGGGCAGGCCGACCGCGAGCAGCGCAGGGTAAGAGACCAGCGAGGTGATGCCGCCGGCCGATCCGATCAGGCCAGCTGCAGTCCCAGCCAGCACGAGCGCTGCGGAGTCAAGAGTCGAGATCATGCGTCCGGATGCTGACGCGGCATGGTGGGGCGGCTGTGAGTAGGGTGCTGGCCGACGATGGGCCGCGCGCACAGGTTGACAGTGGCGTTCGTCGCAGACCATCGGGTTTGAGGCGTCGTCATGGGTGAGCATTCTTCGGCACCTTGGCGCCGCCTGCCGGGCCCGCTTCGCTTTGCGCGGATGACCGGCGGGCGACGTCGTGGCCCTGCATCGCGCCTACGCTCGGCTGCGGCTCCGCAGACGGGGACGACTTGACCGCGGGGCGCTGCTTGCCGGTGCTCGCGCTCTGGTCGGAGATTGGTTTGCCGAGGCGTGGACCGACGATCGACGCCGCGCGCACGGCATCGCGTTCCCCACCACGGGCGCACGCGAGGCGTTCAGCCCGGAACGGCGATTGCGCCACGCGGCGCTTGGTCCGCTGACCCCGCCGTTGATGACGCCCGACGAGCAGCACTGGGCGACCTACGATCCAGTGAGCCTGGCGGCTCCCGGCGCGGCTCTGGGGCTGCTCGCGGATCCCGCACGCTGGCCCGACATCGCCAGCGCCGCTGGCCGGTTCACCGCGGTGCGCAGCGGTGGTCTGTTCGGGCAGACCTTCGAGATCGAGGTCGTCGCGCCCACGCCGCGATCACCCATCTTCACCCGCGGCTATGTCACCTGCACCACTCTCATCAGCCCCCGCTCCGAGGACGAGCAGACCGACCTCCGCCAAGCGGTCGCCGAGCTCAGTGGCCGCTACCGGTCGGGAGCGGGACCGACCGCTGTACTGATCCTCCCTCCCGAAGCTGAGCCAATCGCGCTGATCGTGCTCACCACCCATCAGGGCCACTTCCTCGGCAGGGCCCTATCCCATCTGCTCGTATGGCGCGACGCGCACGGCGCGTGGATCCGCGACATCGGCGCTTGGGACCCATTACCCCCGCACCTCGCCGCCACCTATCGCGTCTCCGGCCGCGCCGCCCAACACGCTTTTTGGGGACCCGTTACACCCGCCCGCAGCATGCTCGCCCAGTTGGCCGCCGTCAGCTCGGAGAGCTGACGGCCCCAGAGGCGAGCCCGACGCAGGCCGGGGCAGTGCTTTGGTTGATTTGGGCGACGACTTGGAGTCCGGACTTGGACGCCGCCAGGACAAGCGTCCGGCCTGCCGGGACGTTGGTCAGGCGGTGCGCGCCTGATCCCGGGTCCGCGGTTGGCGAGAGTTGCATGCTGTCGCCCCGGGCCTGCGGCTGGGCCTGCAGCGTCGCGGGTGGCGCGTCTGAGCCGGTGGTGTGGACGGGGGCGTTGCAGCCCGGCACGACCGGGGCAACCCTGACGTGGACGCCCGTTGCGGCGAGCTTGGCGTTGAGGGCGCCGACCGCGCTCAGCGCGTTGAGCGTGATCGTCGTCGTCCCGTCGGGATCGGTCGTGACGGCGAACGCCGGCGGGCTCGAGACGCCGGCAAAGACCAGCGCCAGCGTCGCAGACAGGGCCGCAATGCCCGCGCTGGCACCGGCCAGCACCCGGGATCGCCCGCGGAGGAAGCGCGCTGGGAGCCGCCGGGGCGCGGGCCGCATCGGCGTTGCGGCGATCTGCTCGCGCATCATCGCCAGCACAGAGTGATCGTCATGTTCGGGCGCGTCGGTCATCGGAGACCTCCTTGGTGAGTGCGATTGGTGCTGCCTCGTCGAGTCGCGTCGCGAGGCTGCGCAGGCCACGCGAGACCCTCGCTCGCGCCGCCTGCTCAGAGCAGCCCAGCCGCGCCGCGACCTGCTCGTAGGGCAGGCCGGCCACGATCCGCAGCTCCACTGCCCGCCGGCGCTTCTGCGCCAGCCCCCGGAGTGCCTGTGCGAGCACTGGCCTGAGCGCCTCAAGCTCGGCCATCCGCTCGAGCTCCTCCTGCTCATCGGCATCGACCAGGACGGGCGCCTCCCAGCGCAGCCGCTCGAGCGCACGCCGGCGGATCGCGCCCGTGCGGTAGTAGGCGGCAAGCTGGCGGCGCGCAATCCCAAACAGCCACGCCTCCTCCTCGGCTGGAGTGGTCGCTCGACAGCGCGGCCAGCCCGCAAACGCCGCAGCCCAGCACTCGGCCCACAGCTCGGTCGCCGCCTCCACGTCGTGCAGGCGGCGCGCGAGATGGATCAGCAGTCGCCTGCTGGCCCGCTCGTAGAGCCTCTCAAAGGCGCGCTTGGAGCGATCGGCTGTGCTCATTGCCCTGTTAGGTGGAAGTTGCACCCCGACTGTGACAGCCGCCGGACGACGTGCCGACGCGTTCTCGGTGCTGTAGATCGTCGGTTGTTGCAGGCGTGTGACTGTGCCCGTGGTCAAGAGCAGCGAGGAGTCTCCCGTTGGGCTAGGCTCCGGGACCTGACGGGTCAGCCCGGTTCCCGGCGTTGAGCGTTGGAGTTACGGCGCCTTCGGCCACGATCACGAATCCGAGTCGGTGACCGTCCCGGTGGTTCGGGATGACGGGGAGTCGGCCGAGTTCACGGTCCCGAAGTTCGTCGAGGATCCGGAGGACCTGCGCGCGATCGTGATGGTTGTGATCGAGGCGTTCGAGAAGTGGGAGGCCGTCCAGGAGCTGGGTGCGTGACCCAGTTCCAGGCTGTAATGCTTGGATCGGCGGGTCCGTGGTCTCAGCGCCGACCACGGGGGGTGTGCGGGGATCCGCCTTTTCTACGCTCTGGACCAATTCGTCCCGTGGCCTTCGGGCCCTGAT
This sequence comes from uncultured Solirubrobacteraceae bacterium, assembly GCA_963731395.1. GTDB lineage: Bacteria > Actinomycetota > Thermoleophilia > Solirubrobacterales > Solirubrobacteraceae > Palsa-465. Next base: position 613,959 of record CAVSVH010000016.1, on the reverse strand, counting down.
TGAGTGGGGGGAGGTGATTGGATGCGAAAGCAACGTGGCCGGCTGACGGAGCCTTTGGTGCGCGAGAACGGGATGCTTCGCCCGCGAGTTGGGAGGAGGCGCTCGATGTCGCCGCGACGGGCCTCACCCGCGCCCGAATGCAGGACGCAACGCGCTCGTTCCGAAACGATCTGCCCCTACTGCGGTGTGGGCTGCAACCTCACCCTGCACGTCCAAAGACAACCAGATCGTCAAGGTCAGCAGTCCAGATGATCACGACATCACACGCGGCAACCTGTGTATCAAAGGCCGCTTCGGCTTCCAACACATAAGCCCCAGACCCGACTCGGTCTGACCAGCGGCGAGCGGGCGGCCGCTGCTTTGGTCGCCGGGCGTGGTCAGTCGCGCTTCGCGATTCTCCGGAGCTGGGTGTCGTAGGTGAGCAGGTCGGCGTCGACCTCACGTGCGGTCGCGAGCACCAGCGCGTCGGGGAGCCGCAGCCCCTCGTGCTCCGCCCGCAGCCTGGCGGCGCGTTCAGCAATCGGCGCCGTCAACGGCGCGACGGTGATCCCCATCCCCGCGACGGACTGGCGGGCGTCCAGCACCCGGTCAGCCCGAGCGAACGCGACCAGCGCCTCGCTGTAGGCGCTGGCCGGCGTCTGCAACGCTCGCCCCGGCTGATCGGCTGCTTCGACGTCCTCGATGGCGGTCAGATGGTGTGGGTCGAATGTGTCCAGCAGTCCGATCAGGACGCTGGCGTCGAGGATCAGCGTTCCCACTCGTCGCGTAAGCGCTCGAGCTCGCCGGGCTCATAGATCCCGGTTGCGACGCCGGCATGACGCCTGACCCGCGAGCCACGCGCCGCGACCAGCACCTCGCCGTCGCCAACCGGACGGACAGTAACTTCGTCACCGGGACGCAGCCCAGCGGCTCGCATCGCCTCGACGGGGAGCGTGATCTGGTTCTTTGAGGAGACCTTCGCCATCCCTTTACTCTAGCTGACTACAAGTAAAGGAGACCGGGCCCCGAGATCACGAGCTTGGCTCCCGGCCCCGCAGTCAAAACCAGTAACCCCCGCCTCCCGCCTCGTGGCGCAGTTCGCGCCGTTGGTGGCATTCGAGCTGGGGCTGAGAATTCCGGCCGCAGGGCCAGCACCACAACCGACAGTACTCCTATTACGGACATTGTGGGAAATCCCAACATTCGTCGCGATTGCCGCGGCTTCCGCTTCGCTGGTTGGTCGACCAGGAGCAGCGGACGGTCGGGTGCCGCCGGCGCGGGCCGAGGCGTGTCAAAGCCTGCTGGTGCGTAATCGCGGCAGTGATGATCGCTCCTCGGACGCCGGTGCCGGCGACTTGAGGTACTTCTGCAATCGCAGTTTGGAGCAGCCAGCGGTGGCCATGCGGTAGCTGCTGCTGGTCCCCCGGCACTGGTGGTGGCTCGGTGCCGGGCTTCCACCTCGAGGTGGAGCGACAGTCGGCTCAGTCCTCCTCGTCTGCGCGCCATGGTGGCTGGGGAGGCGCTGAGGCGAGCGCTCGGCGCAGGAGCGCCAGGAGCTGTCGGCGGTCGGCGGCTGTCAGGCCGCCGAGGATCTCGTCTTCGACGTCTGAGGCCAGCTGTTTCGCTTGCTGCAGCGTGTGCCGACCTCTTGGCGTGATCTTGACCTCCCATGCGCGGCGGTCGTTCGGGCGTCGTCGCCGCTCCGCCAGCCCGGCCTGTTCGAGTTCGTTGATCAGCTTGACCATGGCGCTCGGATCGATACCCATGTCCGTGCTCAGGTGCTGCTGGATCGTGCCTTCGCGAGCGCCAAGCACGTTGAGCACCGCGAACACAGTCGGCGTGAGGCCGACTGAGCCCAGCGCCTGCGCGGTACGCGTATGCGACGCGCGCCAGAGCCGGAACAGCAGCTGGCCGGCGAACTCAGTCACCTCGATGTCAGTCGAGACCGCTTCTGCCATAGCTCGAGTGTCCCAGATTCACTGGACGAGGACTATGATTGACGTGTACCATTGTCGCCGAGTAGCTGCGGCCAGCCCCGTGAGGCGTCCGCCACCAAGCCCCAACAGCATCAGAGGTTCCGATGAGCCAACGGACCGATACACCGAAGCGCACCAAGCGCTCCGCCGCGTCACGTGAGTCGTCCACTGCGCTAACGGCCGAGGAGCGCGCCGCGATGAAGGAGCTCGTCCAGGAGCGCAAGGCAGCGGCCCGCGGCGAGGACGAGGAGAGTGCAGTGCTCGCCAAGATCGCCGAGATGCCGGAACCGGATCGCGCCATGGCCGAGCGGCTCCACGCGATCGTCAAGGCGAGCGCGCCGTCCCTCTCGCCGAAGACCTGGTACGGGATGCCGGCGTATGCCAAGGATGGCAAGGTGGTCTGCTTCTTCCAGAGCGCGGCGAAATTCAAGGCGAGGTATGCGACGTTCGGGTTCAGCGATAAGGCGGACCTCGACGACGGCAACATGTGGCCCACCTACTTCGCGCTGAACCAACTGACATCTGCCGAGGAGAAGAAGATCGCCGGGCTTGTGAAGAAGGCGGCCAGCTGAGCGCGGTTCCCCGCCTCGTCACCTGCGGCAGACGCCGGCGAGCAAGATGAAGCCTGACCGCCCACATCCAGCCGGCCGAGAGGAGCTCTCGCCGCGGCACCTCCGCCCTCTCGGTCGCGTCGCCGCTGCGGACGACAGGAGCAGCGGTTCCTACAGCAGAGAAGCTTCTGGATCGTCCCAGGGGAGCGCGCTCCGCGTCAGCCCGATGCTCGTACGCCGTCGGGTGGGGTGCCGTTGAGTCGGTTCGTTACCAGGTGAACCCGAGGATCAGTTGTGCGGCTTCGGCGGAGACATCGAGCTGCGGGCAGTGGCCGATCCCGGCGAGGAGCACCCAGTTGGTTTGGGGTAGTCCCCTGGCGTAGCGGGCGCAGGATGGGGGCGAAAGACGATCTGCGATCGTTGGCGCTGCTGCGTGAGAGCGCCCGAGTGGCAGCAGCCGGCACGCTGCAATGTAGATCGTCGGTCGAATGACAGCGGCTCCGCGGCCGTGCTCGGCTGCTGCTTCCGACGGGATCCAGAAGTCCTTTGAGCCGTGGCGGCGGCGGTTGAGGCCCCTACGTTTGCGTGGAAGCAGGTCTCTCAGTGCAGCCGGGTCGACTGGACTCGATGCGGGGTCGGCGCAGCGGACCTGCCGACCCGCGCGTTGACACCTACGCTTCCATCGTTGAGTGCGCTCCAGTAGTTGAAGCGGACGCGGTCGTGCTCTGGCGGGGCAGCTTGGGCTGGAGGTTGTGTAGGCGGTGGACCGCACATTGCTGACGGTCAGCGCGCTCGGATCCTCCTGCACCGCCGAGATTTGTCCGGGTGGGCCCTCGGGCACGATCAGCCGTGGCGCGGACTGCGTTGATAAGCGGCAGAGAGCGACCAGGCCAGGACCAGGCGAGACGACTCTCGTATAGCCGAGTGGGCCGCGCTAGGTATGTCAGTCCACGTGATCCGAAGTCCGGCCGGCCGGGGATCGCAGATCTGCCGGCTTTGAGCTCCGTGCACAAAGCGACAGGTCTGGGAGCCCCGGTGGATCGGGCGTCTCGGCTTGGCGGAAAGCCGTCCGGCCGGCTGCCGGTCGAGTTAGTTTGGGTCGATTCGCAGGATCTGTCCGAAGCCGGGGAGCGTCGGGCCGAACCCTTGATTGGAGACCCAGAGATCGCCGTCCGGGCCGATCGTCATCCCGGTCGGAAAGGTCAGCCCAGAGACGATCGTCGTGCGCGCGCCAGAGGGGTCGATCCGCACGATATCTCCCATGCCGGGCGCTGGAGCGCCGGCGTGGTTGGACGTCTCGAGCACATACATCCGGTGTCGGTGGCCGAACGCGAGTCCGAGGATCGTCGTTAGTCCCGTCGCCCAGGGCTTCAGCTCACCGCTTGGGGTCAGCTTGAAGACCGTTTGGCTGCCCGGTACGACCGGGAACTCGCCGAGGTTACCGAGGTAGAAGTTGCCTTTGTAGGCCAGTGCGGTCGGGACGATGTGACCCTGGCTCGCCGACACGTCGACTACGCGGCGGATCGCGCCGGTCCAGGGATTGACGCGGTCGACCTCGCCGTGGTTCGGCTCCACCGCATAGAGCTCGCCGCGTGCTGCGACCATCGAGTACCAGGTGCCGTCGGGCTCGAAGTCCGCGGGATCGGGGTTCGCTGCGGGGTTTGCCTTGATGAAGGCGCTGAGGTTTGCGACTTGTGTCGTGGTGCCGTCGTTGTTGACGCGGCTGATCCCGTTATCGGCATCGATGTGGCCGTGCGAGCAGCCGGCGCCGGCGATCAGCGCGTACAACCGGTGGCCGATGAACGCGACATCGGCAACGCCGCTCCTGAAGCTGCGCGCCGGGCCCGTCTGGTCAGACGGAAGGCCGGAAGCGACGACCGTCTTTGTCCCGTTCGGTGCGAAGCGGACGATGTCGGCGGTGAAGCCGCCCGTGTAAGGGCCGATGATCGGCGGCACTTGTTCGCACTGCGCAGCAGTGGTTGTCAGCGTTCCGCCGAGGCCTCCTTCGGCGACATACAGCTTCCCGTCAGGGCCGAACTCCAGCCCGCGCGGGTTGTTCAGACCCGTCGCGAACACCGTCTGCGACGCAGCCGCCGCGCTGCCGGCAAGCGCGAGCGCAGCCATCAGCAGAACGGACAGGATCCCAAGCCGCGTCAGGAGACGGACCCTTGGTGATGTTGAACTCATTACTCCTCCTTACTGCTCTGGGGTTATCGGACAACGGACGCGGAGTACTCAGCTGAGCGTGCCGTTGCGGTGCTGGTCAGCTGTGAAGGGCGTTCGTGCGGCGGGTGCGGCGGGCACGGCTTTGCGACACGGCAACCGCTCCGCCGACGCCCACCATCGCGAGCGCGAGTCCGCCGGCGGCGCCGATGCCCGCGTCGCTCCAGTCAAAACCGCCGGGCGCAGCAACACGCACGATCACTGCGGGAGGGCTCACGGAATGGCTTGGCTTGGCCTGAGTGCCCGCCGCTCCGGACGGGACGTACGAGCCGTTCGCGTTGAGATCGAACGTTCTCGCGAAAGCCGGTGCTGCGAGGACGGCGAGCGCGAGCATGAGCGCGAGCCCGGCGCTGATGCGGTGGATGGTGGTCATGGCTTCCTCCTCGGGTTGTCCGGTCCGCTGGCCGCGATCCGATCAGGAGAACCTTGCGTCGCACCGGTCGAGCGTCGGTCGACGGCGGTCTACGACTGGTAAACGCCCCCGTAAGAGCAAGCGCCTTCAGGGATTAGCGTGTGGTGCTAGCGTTGGCCGTTGGGCGCAGAAGTGATCGAGTTCCGAATCCTGGGGTCACTAGAGGTGGTCCAAGACGACCGCCCGATGGCGCTCGGCAGCCCCCAGCAGAGGCTGCTGTTGGCGGTGCTGCTCGTGCATCACGGCGAACAGGTCGCGTCGGACCGCCTGATCGATGAGCTGTGGGGGGAGCAGGCACCCGCGAGCGCGAACAAGATCGTTCAGGGGTACGTCTCGAACCTGCGCAAGGCGCTCGGCAACGGGCTGTTGGCCACCCGCGGGCACGGCTACCTGCTGCAGACCGAGCCTGACCAGCTCGACGCGGACCGCTTCGAGTCGCTGCTCGCGGCCGGTCGAACCGCGTCGCATGAGGGCGATCCGCGAACCGCGGCCGAGCGGCTGCGAGAGGCGCTCGGGCTGTGGCGCGGTCCACCGTTCGCCGATTTCGCGTACGAGTCGTTCGCGCAATCGGAGATCGCGCGGTTGGACGAAGCGCACCTGGGGGCGCTCGAGGAGCGGATCGACGCGGAGCTCACGCTCGGCGAGCACGCGCAGCTAGTGAGCGAGCTCGAGGGGCTCGTCCACCAGCATCCGCTCCGCGAGCGCCTGACCGCTCAGCTGATGCTCGCGCTCTACCGATCCGGTCGCCAGGCTGCCGCGCTCGAGACGTATCGCGTCGCGCGAGGCCGGCTGGTCGAGGAGCTTGGGCTCGAGCCCGGCCGCGAGCTTCAGCAGCTCGAGCGAGCGATCCTGTCCCAGGATCCTGGGCTGGAGCCACCGGCCCGGGGCGCCGGTCGAGGGCTTGGCACGAGCGGTGGTCGGGGGCGGCGCGGCGGGCTCTTGATCGCCGCTGGTGGGGCGCTCTTGCTCGCGGTCCTCATCGGGGTTGCGGTGAGCCTGGCCGGCTCTGGCGCGAGCAGCGTGCGAGTGGCGCCGAACTCGCTGGCGGCGATCGACACCCATACCAACCGTGTCGTCGGGCAGGTTCCGGTGGGCGCCCGGCCGAGCGCGATCGCGTTTGGCTCGGGGTCGCTATGGGTCGCGAACGTCGATGATCAGACGATCTCACGCGTGGACCCGAGGACGCTGCAGACGGTGGGAGCGATCAAGGTCGACGATCCTCCGACCGGGATCGCCGTCGCCGGTGGCGGAGTGTGGGTTGTGAGTGCTGGGCCGACGGCGACCTCCGTCTCGGTCAGGCGCATCGACGCACAGTTCGATGTGTTTGACCTCGCCCTCCGGATCGGCACAGTCGTGCCCGGCAGCTCGGCAGCGCTCGCCGCGCGAGGAGACGCGCTCTGGGTGGCCCCATCCTCGGGTGAGCTAACGCGACTGGACCCGGCGACGGGGCGCATCCTTCAGCACCGCGACCCGAACGCCAGCCCCACTGGGATCGATCTCGGCGCCGACGGGACCGTGTGGGTGACCGACAGCGAAGCCCACAACGTCACCCGGGTGGACCCCACGGGCCTGGTGACCTCGCTCCCAGTCGGTCACGGCCCGAGCGGGATCGCGGTCGGCGAAGGTGGCGTCTGGGTGGCCGACACGAGCGACGACTCGGTTGTCCGGATCGATCCGGACACCGGGGCGGTGACGGCGACGATCCCGGTCGGGCACGCGCCGGCGGGCGTCGCGATCGGTGCGGGCTCGGTGTGGGTCGCCAACAGCGGCGACGGAACCGTGACGCGCATCGATCCCAAGACCGAGAAAGCGATCGCGACGATCCCGGTGGGTGGCAGCCCGCAGGCGATCACCGTCGCCGGCGACCGCGCGTGGGTGACGGTCGACGCGCAGACCATTTCGGCCTCGGCGGTCGCCGCTGGCGGCACGGCACGCGTCGACTCCGCATTCGACGTCAGCTCCATGGACCCGGCTCTGGCCAACACTCCGTGGCAGGTGTTGTACGCGACCTGCGCGATGCTCCTGAACTACCCCGACAGGGCCGGTCTGGCGGGGTCCCAGCTCGTGCCCGAGGTCGCGCAGGCGCTGCCGACGCGCTCAGCCGACGGCAGGAGCTACACGTTCACGATCCGCCAAGGCTTCCGGTTCTCGCCGCCGTCGAACGAGCCGGTCACCGCCCAGACATTCAAGTACGCGATCGAGCGCGCGCTGAACCCGCGAATGCGCAGCCCGGTCGCCAGCGAGTTCGGCGACATCGTCGGCGCCCGCGCCTATATGGCCGGCAAGTCGACCCACATCGCGGGCGTCATCGCGCAAGGGAGCACCTTGACGGTCCGCCTGACCGCCCCCGCGCCGGATCTGCTGGCGCGGATCGCGGAGCCCCCCTTCTGCGCGGTACCGTCCAACACTCCGATCGAACCGCGAGGCGTGAGAGTGATCCCCTCCGCGGGCCCGTACCGCGTCGCGTCCTATGCCCCCGGTCAGGGTGTCGTGCTGACGCGCAACCCGAACTACCACGGGAGCCGCCCGCACCACTTTGAACGGATCGAGGTCGCCGTCGGAGTTCCCCCCAGCGCGCCGTCGCCCAGGTGCTGGCGGGCACCGCCGACTACGCCAGCGACGACGAGGTCGACAGTAGCGCCGCCATGCTCGCCGCTCGCTACGGCCCTGGAAGCCCGGCCGCCAAGAGCGGCCGGCAGCAGTATTTCGTCAACGCGCTACCACAACTCGACTCTCTCGCGCTGAACACCCACCGTCCTCTATTCGCCGAAGTGCGACTCCGGCGAGCGGTCAACTACGCGATCGACCGCGCCACGTTGGCCCGCCTCGGCGACGCCTTCGTGCCAGTGCCCGAACATCCCACCGACCACTACCTGCCGCCGGGCGTTCCGGGGTACAGCAACGTGCACATCTACCCGCTCACCCCGGACCTGGCCCGAGCGAGACGGCTCGCCAAGGGGCACCCACGCACAGCCGCCGTGCTCTACACCTGCGAGGTCTCGCCGTGCGACCAGCAGGCACAGATCATCAAGACCGATCTGGCGGCCATCGGTCTCCGGGTCGAGGTCAAGGCCTTTCCCACGGACACACTGTTCACCAAGCTCGCCACGCCCGGCGAGCCGTTCGACCTCGCCTGGGACGGATGGCTGCCCGACTATCTGGATCCGGCCGCCATCTTGAACTCGCTACTCGAGGACAACACCGTCCTCCCTACCTTCGACGACCCGACCTCCCGCGCACGGCTGGCCGCGGCCGCGCGGCTCACCGGCGCCGAGCGCTACCTGACCTACGCCCGGCTCGACGCGGACCTAGCCCGTAACGCCGCCCCGCTCGTCGCGTTCGGCAACCTATCCAGCCACGACCTGTTCTCCGCGCGAATCGGCTGCCAGATCGATGGGGTCTACGGTATCGACCTCGCCGCCCTCTGCATCAAGCACCCCAGGTGAGCTTCGCACACCGTCGACGCGAGCGGCTGCGGAAGCCACCGAGACGGTCGCGGGTTGCTCCTGATCCAGCCAATAGTCCTACCCGTTGGCACTAGCGCGCTCCCCGCTCCGCGCTGCATCGCAGCCGTCGACCGAGGACTTCCGCTTCGTCGCCGGACCAGCCATGTGCTCCCGACTGCTGCTCTCCTGGCCGGCCGCGCCGAACCGGAAGTCTTCAACCCCCGCGAATCGCGCGGCGACACGCCTGCTGGTGCGTGAAACCAGAAGCGTCGCGATCGGGGAGCACGTCCTTTGGCCCGCTCAGCCCGACGGCGCCCGTCTCCGCGAGTCGGCGTAGCTGGGTATCGTCGCGCGATGGTCGATGACGCGCTCGCGACGCTGCTGGCCGAACAGCTCGCGTACTACCGAGCCCGGGCGCCGGAGTATCTCGACGGCACTCTCGACTTCCCGGGCGGCGAAGAACTTGAGGCCGCCTTAGACGCTTTCGCGCCCAGCGGCGACGTGCTCGAGCTCGCCTGCGGCCCGGGTAGCTGGACGCCACATCTGCTGCGCTACGCCGCGTCGGTGACCGCGGTCGACGGCTCGCCCGAGATGCTGACGCTCGCTCGTGAGCGGATCGGCGACGACGATCGCGTCCGCTTTGTTCTCGCCGACCTGTTCGCTTGGCGCCCGCAACGGCGCTACGACGTGGTCTTCTTTGGGTTCTGGCTCTCACACGTGCCCCTCGAACGCTTCACCGCGTTCTGGGCGCTCGTCGCCGATTGCTTGACGCCCGACGGCCGGGTCTTCTTTGCCGACGACGCCTACCGGACGCCTGACGAGCTCATCCACGGTGAGGCGTCGGTGATCATCCGCCGCCGGCTCAACGACGGCACTGCCTATCAAGCCGTCAAAGTCCCACACACCCCCACTGAACTCGAACGGCGCCTGGCACGGCTCAGCTGGGACATCCGAGTCCAAGCGACCAAGGGGCCGTTCTACTGGGGCGCCGGCGGACCGCCGTAGAGGCCGACCTGCTCCACTCAGCCATCCGCTTACGAGAGCGCGACCTCCGTCGGCGGTGGCCAAATGATCACGCTTTTGTCCATTTTCGTGACCCTACGTCGGTAGCCGGATGGCACAAGATGCCCGCCCGGAAGAGGACGCTACTCGCATAACCTTCTTGGATGGCTGAGGAGCCCGCTCACGGTCAGCCGCGGCGTCGTGAGCTGATCTGGAAGCGCTTTGGTATGTGGCCAGGCCGCGTCTGTTGGAGGGTCCCGCTGCTGAGACTGACGCCCAGCGCCTTGATCGGGGACGTGCCTGGTTGTCGAGCGACTCGCCTGAGGAGCGTGCCAGCGGCCTGATGATCCTGAGCGGCACGAACCGCGACGCGGTGCGCGAGCCACTCTTGAGGGCGCTTGACGATCCCGACAAACGGGTCCGGATGGCGGCGTTCGTCCTTCTCTTATGGCACGACGCGCCCGAGGGTCATGGCGAGCGGATCGTTGCGCAGCTCGGCGGCGAGTTGAAGGCGGCCGAGCGATTCGTTCAAGAGCCCTGGCCCCCGGGCGCCATCGGCTCCCTCGGACTAACCGAGCGGTTGCTGCCTCACCTGGAGCACATTGCGCGCACCGGTATGCGACGGAAGGACCGCCGCCGAGCAGCTGCATACGTGGGCATCCTGCGCGATCATCCGCTCGGATGGCCAGTGATCGGTGATTCGTCCCCGAGCCACTCTGCCTGACCGCCACCCGGCACGGCACGGCACGGTTCGGCTGCCGCCATGATCGAATCGATCGCAGCGCTACGGTTTAGTCACGAAATGTAGGGTCGGGAGGTTGCCCCGGCCGCCGTGGAACTTCCGTGACGACGGTCCGGGTGTGATCGTTACACAGTGACTGTGATCGCGGCCTCCTGGTTCGTGGGGGGGTTGGGCTGTTGAAGGTGGAGTCGGCGCTCCGTCGCGACCGCGAGGCGCGGGAGCTCGGTGTAGCCGATCACCTTGCGGAACTGCTTCTCGGCTTCGAGCATCCCGGCGGCCGTCCACCGCAGCCCCATCTCCCCGGAGGACCAGTGCTTGACGTTGCGCTGGGTCGCGCGGACGGTGTCGATCATCGACTCGCACGGGTTGGTCGACTCGAGCGTGCGCCGGAGCTTGCCCTTGATCCCGAGCTGGATCACCGTGAGCGTCTCGTCCATCCCTTCCCTGAGCGAGGCGGCGCAGCCGGGATGCGTGTGCTCGAGCTCGTCCGCGAGCCGGGTCAGCTGCTCGAGCGCTCGGTGGTAGTCGGTTTCCCGCCACGCCTTGCGCAGCCTGGCCTTGACAGGTGGCCGGTCACGCTCGGGGAGATGCTGCATCACGTTTCTCTCCTTGTGCCAGAGGCAGCGCTGCACCGGCACCTCGCCGAACACAGAGCGCACCGCCTTGCGCAGCGCCTTCGAGCCGTCGAGCACGAACAGCATCCCCTGCTCAGGATCGAGCCCGCGCTCGACGAGGTCTGAGAGCAGCGCGGTCGCGACCGTCGCGTTCTCCGTGCTGCCTTCCCAGAGCCCGAGCGGGATCTTCACGCCTTCGGTGGTGATCCCGAGGGCGACGATCATCATCCGGCCCTTCAGCTCCAGGCCGTCGAGCATCATCACCGCCAGGCGCAGATCAGCGAGCTGCCGGCTCATCAGCTCGCCCAGCGCCCGGTCCGGGTGCGCTCCACGAACGTGCGCGAGATCGCCGACTTCGACGTCGACCGCGCCCGCACCTCGACCTGCTCGCCGACCGGTTCCTGCGTGCGGCGGTACCGACGCGTGGAGACGCCGGCGAGCATCCGCTCCAAGACGACCCGACCGAGCGGATCGCGGTCAGCGAAATGCTGATAGGTCGCAAGCTGCACCTCGGACTCGCCGCCCGCGGTCCTGACCCGCGGCCGCTGCACCTCGACACGCCGGCCTCCGAGCGTCACCTCGCCGTCTTCGTGACCGTGCCGGACCGCGATCCGCTCGGCGTTGTGCTTGCCCTTCGGACCGACGACATCGTCAACCTCCTCTTCCATCAACTCGGTCAGCACGCCGAGCCCGACGCCGACGCTCAGCGCCAGCAGGCCCTCCTTCGCTGCCCCAACCAGCTGCCCCAGAGCTTCCTGCACGCGCTCGGGAAGCACGGCCTCATCACGGGTCGCCTCGGCGCCCGGTACGTTGCTACTCACGGCGGTTCCTCCTTAGATCTTGGTCGATCGCCGCGAACGCTCCCATCGAGAGCGGACGCGGCCGGGAGGGACCGCCGTCACCTCAAAGTTCTACGAGCCCCGGGACAACCTCCTCGTGCGTGGAAGCAGGTCTGTTTAAGCGGGCTCGAGCTCGCCAGCCCGCTCTGTCGCTGGCGACGCCTGGGACCCTCCAACAGCCCTGCCAGGAGGGAGTCGACGAGTGAAGCAGGCGGCCAACGCGCTCGTCGGCTCTGCGGCGTGGGCTGCAACCTCGAGCTCCACGGGGAGGACAAGGAGAACGTCAAGGTCACCTCTCCACTTGACCGTCCGATCATCCCCGGCGACCTGTGCGCTAAGCAGTGCGCTATTGCCGGGTGGGCGCGGCGAGCGGGCGGCGCGAGAACGCCGGCGGCACGGTCCCGGTGTGGTAGTAGGCGACAAAGAGATCGATGACCTCATCGGTCGTGAGCACCTCGCTCGGCGTTACGGCAGAGCTTCCGCCCGGCCAAGAGATTGTCTCGGTGAGGGCCTCCGAGTTCGTTTCGGAGCGTCCGATCGCGAACTGCTCGTAGCCGCCGGCCTCATCGCGCTGACGCAGCTCGGCGGTGAGCCGCCGACCGTCCTCCCCGGCAGCCTGGATGTACTCCTGCGGCCACTCGTCGTGTTTTACTAGGTCGATCGGCGTACCCGCGGGCAGCGCCCACAGGCTGACAGCGAAGTGGCGGCCGCCGTCGAGCATCCGGACGGCGCGCTCGATCGCCGCCTCGACGGTCGAGTCGTACGGTGCGGCCTCCATAGAGGTGTGGTCGTCGATCGTAATGGCGTGGGTGACGTCGGGCATCAGGGGGCCGTGATGACGCGCACTGAGGTGATCTTGATCTCCGTGCCGCCCAAGGTAGCAGTGGCCGGATTGGACGAGCTGACCTTACCGTCGAAAGCCCGCTGCGTGGCGTTACGCGCAGCGGTGCCGCCCTTGACCTCGATCCCCTCATGTGTGCCGTTCGGCTTGATTGCGAGTCTGTCGTAGAAGCGGCCCTGCGGGCTGTCGGGAAGCTTTGCTTGGACATGGTCGGGCATCGCATCACGTCCCGTCACGTCGGCGTAGTCCGGCAGGCCCTGAGCCTCCTTGTCGGCGCCGTAGCCGCCGCTGCCGGTAAAGCGGGGGAGCGGATCGCGTCCGTCGCCGCGATCGATGCCCGGGCCACCCGTTGCGGCGTCACCCCCGTCGCTGCCCGAGTTGGGGACGTCGACGACCTCATGGACGGGCAGGTCGGCGGCGACCGAGGCGATCGCATAGGCCTCCTGGGGGCCATGGCCGTAGCGCGCCACCACCACCTCCACCACCTCCCTCACTGCCTCGCGCGTGGCCTGAATGAAGTCCGCGCCGATGCCGGTGCAGACGTGATAGCCGGACTGTTCGTGACACCCAGGCCGCCATGGGCGATGGCGAGGTGTGCGGCACCGCCGTGGAGACGGCCATGGACATCACGGTGCGCCTGACCACGCGCACGGACATGAGCGCGCGCTATCCGCAGTACGCCATCCCGGAGGGGCAGCTCGGCGCCACCGAAAGGCCGCCCAGGTCAAACTCGGTCTGGCTGGCAACGAACACCGGGACCACTGGCAGCGCCGCGATGTATACGCCACTCATCGCCCCCCACATGCCGTCCCGGGGCGATACGTACTTCGCCCACACGACGCCGAGGAGAATTTCCCGGGCATATCCCAGCGATTTGAGCGACGCTGAGATCCCGGAAGAAGCGAAGCTTGGCTTCCAGGTGGGGGGCGGGTTTCACGATGCCTTCCTCCTCTTACTGGCGAAATAGGCCGTCGGAGCTTGGGCGCGGGTCGCGTGCCTGGCGCGGCTTCGGTGACAGCGCGCCGCCCGAACATCTTCCGGGAGTTCATGATTGGACGCCGTTGTGGACACCGCTGACGTACGCAGTCTTCTTGAGCGCCTGCAGGCGGAGCTCGATTGCGCCGGAGGCTTCCGGCCGCTCGCGCTGCGATCTGAGTGCGCCAACCTTGAGACGATCTACGTCGAGCTACGCGACGGGCGCGTGCACGTGACAGCCGATCGGAAGTCAAGACCTTCGGAGACCAGTTCTGAAACGCGCTCGGCGTCGGCGAGCGCCAGGCTGAGGCGGCCCACGAAGGGCTGGAGGAGCTGAAGAACTTCAACTCCTGGCAGGACATCGGCCTCAATCCGGTCGCGTCCAAGCAATTGTCGTTCCCGGACGGCGAGTTCCCGGGCTCGGCAGACCGTTTCGCCTGACCAGCCAGGCCGGCCGTGACGCGGCCATCGCCGATGCCAAGGCCCTGGCGGCCAAGACGGCAGCACGGGCCATCCACCTCGGACGCCCCGTGGCGATCGGCTTCGATAACGTCGTCCGGGATCCCACGAGCGACGCGATCAAGCACCACGTGAGCCCCGAGCCGTCCTGCGGATGACCCTCAATCCGATCCGGACCTTCTGGAACCGCAAAGCCGACCGCATCCACGCCGAGGGCGGCTGGGGTCCCCTCCGGACCTGGCCGGTCCCACGGGAGGGCAAGGACCCGCTCGTGTTCCAGATGCGCCTTCCGCTGACGATGGAGCTCGTCGACATCGGGACGCTCGCGGCCAACGCTCCCGGCGCGCCGCAGAGCGTCGAGCAGGGGGCGCTCGAGATCGCCCGGGTGGCGCCGATCGGGGGAATCATCCTGACCGGGGCGCTTCGCGAGACCAAGCCCGACACGCCGCCCGAGATACTGGCCACGATGACGGTGGCGTTCTCCGACATCGCAGGACCGCCTGATGTCGACGCTCATATCGGATCCGACGCCGCCGACGACGTGCGGCCGCCCGAGGTCGAGAAGCTCTCGGACCGCGCGACCCGGATCAGCCGTCTGCAGCGGGTGCTGCCGCCCGACGCCGACGAGCTGTGGCCGCTGCTGACGATCCAGTACCTCATCCAGAGCCGCTACGGCGCGGTCGCCTACGCCTACGCGACGACGCGCCCGGGCATGATCTTCGGCGAGGGCGGGCGCGGGCTGTTCCGGATGATCACCGAGGGCGGCTACATCGGGGAGCGCCCCCAGACGCAGTGATCACTCGGGCAGCGCCACCTGGACGAGCTCGAATCCCCCGGGTCGACGCGGTAGCCGCAGCCAGGCCGCACCGGCGGGGTGGGGCGACGGGGCAGGGTGACGCCGAGCAGCGGGCCGTCGACCTGGACGTCGGGCGCCAACAGCAGGCCGGTGCGCGCGCAGCCGGAGGGAGCGGGCGGCTGATCCGTCACGGTCGGGGTTCTTCCGACATCTGCCACTTCGGCGCCTAACACCGGCATCTACGGCCTCACCATCCCTCGCCGCCGACGACGGCGAAGCGACGACAGCCGCCCCGAGCCGGCGCCAACCGGCAAGATGCCGCCGAGCACCGCTGCCGAACAACGGGTCGCGACGGTCAGGGCGGCCGATGGATTCTGGCCCACCAAGCCCTAGATCCGACGGCCGACGATCCACCATGAGTCAGTAGCCCTTGCGAGCCGGTCGCTTTTGCCGGCTGATTTCCCATCGATGCCCGCTACGTGACGAGCACCGTCATGGCGGTCGACGGCGGCCTCACGATCGCTTGACCTGCAAGTGATCGTGAGGCCAGCCCGGAGCACGCCGCTTGGTAGACCTTCCTAAACGTTGTTCGGGGCCAACACCCGACGGACGGCGAGGACCTGAGCACGATCGTGTATCCAGTGACGCCCACTCCCTGCCGAGTCGAGCCATGCACTCAATCTACCTTGACCCGCTTTGTCGCTCAGTGAGAGGCTGCGGTTCGGATCGGTGCTGTCCGGCCGGTCGGTTTGGCTCTCGGTCGACGGCGGGCTGACTCTCTTTGTCGCTGTCGACCAAGTGGTCTGACTGACTTTGGCTGTGTCGCCCGTCGCCGACCGAGGACCGCCGGCGTGACTTGATAGGAGCGTGGCAGCGCCCCAACTGAGCGGTGTCCGCCGATGGTCGGCTTCGTAGACCATCTCAAACGAAGGGACACGGCTCATGATCGTGGTCGGGGCAGACATCCACAAGCGCAACCACACGCTGGTCGCGGTCGACGGGCAGACCGGCGCTGCGCGAGGGCAGTTGGCGATCGCAGCTAGCGACGCGGGAGCGTTGGACGCGTTGCGGTTCGCTATCGAGCTTGACACGGATCGAGTGTGGGCGATCGAGGACTGCCGCCACGTCTCAGCCCGGCTGGAGCGCGCGCTGTTGGCGGCCGGTGAGCGGGTCATCCGGGTGCCGGCCGCGATGACCAGTCAGACCCGCAAGCTCTCCCGCCAAGCAGGGAAGTCCGATCCGATCGACGCGCGAGCGGTCGCGCTGGCGGTCGTGCGCGACGGCGTGCAGAGCTTCCCGGTCGCGTTCTGCGACGAGCACGCGCTGGAGATCCGCGTCCTGTGCGACTACCGAGACCAGATCATCTGCGAGCGGACCCGGATGATCAATCGCCTGCGGTGGCATCTGGTCACGATCGCCCCCGAGCTCGAGGCCCAAATCGGCCAGGCCGCATTAAAGGGCCCTCAGATCTGCGCTCGGCTGACCCGTCAGCTTGCCCGGCTGACCCCCAGCCCGCAGCTCCGGGTCGCTCGCGCGCTGCTGAGGCGCATCACCGAGACCGTCCGCGAAGAACGCGAGCTGGTAGCCGAGCTCACCACGCTGCGGCAAGCCTGCGCGCCGCACCTGCTAGACCAGCCCGGCTGCGGGACCGTGACCGCCGCGATCATCGTGGGCCACACCGCCGGCGCGCAACGCTTCGCGACCGACGGGCACTTCGCGCGTCACGCCGGCACCGCACCGATCCCTGCCAGCAGCGGCAAGACCCAACGTCACCGTCTGCACCGCGGCGGGGATCGCCAGCTCAACCGCGCGATCCACATCATCGCGCTCTCCCGCGTCCGCACCGACCCCGAAACCCGCGTCTATCTCGACCGCAAACACGCCGAAGGCAAAACCAAGCGCGAAGCAATCCGCTGCCTCAAGCGTCACGTCGCGCGTCGCATCTGGCGCGTGCTCTACAGCGCCACGCCAGCCGAAAATCCGACAACCCAAACCCCTGGCGACCCTCGCCGAGATCCTCAGAACGGCTCACACAGCCCCGATCCCACCCCGATCCCGGCGAATCCCGTCAGAGCGCAGCATTCACGACCCCCAATCCGACCAGCGCGATCGCCGGCGGCGCGCCAGGACTCATGCCATGCGTCCGTTGAAATCCCGCAAATAGCGATTCTCACTTGACATAGATGGCATGTGCAGTGCGCCACCTAGATCTGTCCTGGCCGACGTGTAGGGACCTCCTCAGCTCAAGCGCGGCGCTGGGCCGCGCAGGCTTACAAACCGTGGAGCTTGAGGAGGCCCCAATGACGATCCTCATGGGATGCGATCAGCATCGAGCGCAGATCACGACGGAGTGGCTGGACACCGAGACTGGCGAGATCTCGCGGGCGCGGGTGTCGCCGGCGGACCGCGCTGGTGTGCGCCGGTTTCTTGAGCGCTTCGTCGGCCAGGAACTCGAGGTCGCGTTGGAGGCGACAACCGGCTGGCGGTTTGTCGTCGAGGAGCTTCACGCGGTCGGGGTGCGAGTGCACCTGGCCGAGCCGGCAGAGACATCAGCCTTGCGAGGGAACAAGAAGCGCGCGAAGAGCGACCGCGCGGACGCCCGCCATCTCCGGCAGCTGCTGATGGCCGACCGACTCCCGGAGTCGTGGATCCCGCCTGCTCACATTCTCGATCTCCGCGCCCGCGTGCGCCTGCGCCACACGCCTCTCTGAGCAGCGCGGCGAGTGGCAGCAGCGGATCCAATCCGTGCTCTATCACCACGGCTGCCCACAGCGCGGCGACCTGATCAACCGTGACGGGATCGCGTGGCTCGCCGCTCAGCCGCTGGAAGCGTGCGCCCACGAACAGGTGAGCATCGCGCTCGCGATGATCAAAGCGCTCGACATCCAGATCGCCCCGCTGGATCAGGAGCTGCGCGCGTATGCGCGCCGCCAGCCCGGCTGCAAGGCGCTGCTCGCGCACTACGGAATCGGGCCGATCACATCGGTCACGATCCTCGCCGAGCTTGGCGACCCCAACCGCTTCTCCTCCTCCCGCGAAGCCGTCCGCTACTCCGGACTGGACATCACCGTGCACCAGTCCGACCAACGCCGCGCCCCCGGGCGCCTCTCCCGCCAAGGACCGCCCGCGCTGCGCTGGGCGCTGTTTGAAGCCGCTCAGTGCGCCCGGCGACGCAGCTCGCCTGACCATGCCTACTACCTCGAGGCGGCGGAGCGCCTCGGCGGCAACCGCGCCTGTCTCGCGGTCGCGCGCAAACTGCTCAAGCGCAGCTACCACACGCTGCGCGAGCTCGGCGAGGAGGCACTGCAACCCGCATGACCTCGCCGGTGCGCGCTAAGCCCTTCGTCACCCAGATGCGCCGCGGCCAGCTCCCGGCAAGCTCCTGCCGCCACCAGCCAGTGGACGGCCTTCATAGACAGAGCGGCCGCAACGCTTCCCCCAGCGGGATCACCCCATCAACCATCATGTCGCCGACCCGGAACCAACCCGGATCGTGGACCGAGATAAGGCTGGGCGCCCGCGCGCACACCACCCGCACCGCCAACCGCGCACACGCCCCACCGACCGCCCAAGACGTTTCACCCCTCAACCCAGACTCGCACTTGACAGCGGGACCCTGCACAGATAAGGAGAAGCCATTGGGATGGCACGGTTCGCGTCGGCCACGACCGCGATCATCGCAGTCCGGACGTGCTTTGGTTTCCGGACGCGCTCTCTTGGCTCACGTGCCCGGCGGCCCT
Organism: uncultured Solirubrobacteraceae bacterium; assembly: GCA_963731395.1. Classification (GTDB taxonomy): domain Bacteria; phylum Actinomycetota; class Thermoleophilia; order Solirubrobacterales; family Solirubrobacteraceae; genus Palsa-465. The sequence continues at coordinate 595,364 of CAVSVH010000016.1, read as the reverse complement.
CCTAGGCTGCGCTAATCCCGGGTGGACGCGACAGGTCATCGCGTTGCTCCCATCTGCGGGCACCGTAGACGATTTCGGCGGGTACTCGTCCGCGTGTGAGCCGGCCGGTGTGTGCTCTGTCGGTGTTGTAGTAGTCGAGGTATTCGTCCAGATCCCGTCTGAGGGCGGTGAGTTTGGGCACGAGCGAGCGGGCGAAGCTCGCTCGCCAGCATTCCTCGAGGATGGTCAGTTGGACGCGTTCGACGCAGCCGTTTGAGGTGGGCCGGCCGGCCTTAATGCGTCGGTGCCGGGCGCCGGCGGTCTGGACGGTCTTTCCGAAGTCCTTGTTGGTGAACTCCGACCCATTATCGGTAGTGACGGTCTGGAGCTTCCAGCCGGCCATGGTGAGCTCGTGGCAGAGGCGGTGAAGCATCGTCTGGCAGTGCCGGGAGCGGGGGTTGCGCTCTGAGGAGTGCAGCTCTGCCCAGATGTAGCCGGAGGCGACATCAATTGCTGTGTATTGCCAGACCGAGCCTGTGCTGCCGGATAGCCGGCCGATGAACAAGCAGTCCATCTGCACGATCTCTCCGGGCGCAGAAGCGTCGATGTGCTGCTGTGGTGGTGGCGGGGTCGGCATCCGCTCGTAGGGGTCGCGGTGGCGCGCGATGAGCGCCAGGCGCCGCCCGCGGGTGTTCAGCCCGACCCGGCAGAGCACCCGCCAGACACCGTGCTCTGAGATCCGGATCCCGCCCCACTTCTCCCGGGCCAGCTCCGCTGAGATCCTCCGCGGCCCGAACCCCGGATGGGCCAGCGAGACGGCGATGATCCGCTGCTCCAGATGCGGACCGATCTGATTAGGCATCCTCGGCTTGCGGCGCTCCCGGACATTCAGCGCCTCAAGCCCCCACCGGTCGACCTGACGCTTCCACCGATAGTAGGTCGAGCGATGAACCCCCATCAGCCGGCACGCCTGCGCCACGTTCTGAAGCTCATCGGCCAGCGTGAACAGCCTCAGGCGATAGCCGACCAGCACGTCATGCTCTGTCACGGCGACTGCTCTCCTTCGTTGTCTTGGCGGACAAGAAGGAGCCTGAGCAGACGCTCGGACGGCCCCGCCAACCGCGGGGCCGTCTTCACGTCAAGCCGCAGATCAACCCAACGCCGGGTGTGCTCGGCCGCCTGACGGCGGCCTGCGTCTACCCGGCTAAAACCAGCTGGGAAAGAGGAAGGGCACCCAAACCGTCCCTTCCGGCCACCAGCCCCCTCACCCCGAGTGTCGCCCCAACTCCGGGTTAGTCCATCCAAGGCGCGGAATAAGCGAGTACGCCTCGGTCCGCCTGCTAGCAGGGTCCTTGCTAACGATCGGTCGAATCAGCACTCTGTGGCGCTCCGTTCTGGCTCCCGCTTCGTCGCCGGCTGAGCAGTCTCGGCGTCGCCGCTGCTTTCCGGGTCGGCTGGGCCAAAGGAGAAGCGTTTAGCGGCCGTCCTCGTGCCGGCGTCATACCTGCTGGTGCTTGGGGGGTCTCTCGCTGCGGCCGGTCGAGCGGGTGGGATGTGCTGTCCGCGCCCCCGAACCTCGTGAAGTGCATGTACCCGAGGCCGAGCACGCGTCCGGCGCTTGCGGCAGCACGCGCATCAGGCGATATCGTGCTGGTGTGAGCGACGGCAGGCTCCCAGTCGAGACTGACCTTCCGATCTCTGAGGACGTGCGGGAGTGCGGGATCGACTCACTGCAGGGGCTCTTGGCCAGCAGCAAGGTGGATCTCGACCGCTTTCAGGCAGCCCTCGACCGGCTGTTGGGCGCCCGTACCCATGCCGACGTCGCCTCCGTGTTTCAAAGCCTGCCGCCCCTCGTCGAATTCACGCCGCCGGCGCGGCGGCGTCAAGAGCCGCTCGAGATCTCCACCTCAATGGGCGAGGTTCGCCTCACCGGCCGCTGGCAGGTGGGGCGTCTCACCAAGATCGACACCGGTATGGGCGCCGTGACCATTGATCTCAACGAAGCCGAGTTCGATGACTGGGACGTCGAGATCGTCGTCCACACCACTATGGGGTCGATCACCATCATCGCTCCTCGGGGTCTGGACGTCCGACAAGTCGGGAGGAGCGGCGCTGTCAATAGCACCCTCGGGCCGCCAATCCCGGGCTTTCCCGTGGTGCGGCTCAGCGCATCCTCTGACATGGGCACCATCCGCATGATGCATCTGAAGGAGAAGAGGCAGCGCCGGGGATGGCGTCGGCGACCCAGGAAGGCGACCCCCCGGTTCTGAACCGACCGGCTGCGCGACCGCCTCATGGGCTTTTCGAAGCGGTCCGACGCGTCCAGGCCGGCTTTGCGGACAAAAGCACCTGCTCGCCCGACCAGCGACCGCCGCTCCGCCTGCGGGCTGCGCCGTCGGAGAAGTCCATGCCGTCGCGGACCGGGCGGCGAAGCGCCTGCTGAATGCGGAAGTGTTCGGGCAGCCAAGGCCGGGGGTCCTTGGGGAGCGCTCTTAGCGAAACGGAAGGGGCACTCGCCGCTGATGACGGCCGAGGCACACGCTCCTCCGCTGGCCCGAGCTCGAGCTCAATGACGCCGATCTCGCCGCCCTCAATCGCGTCGATAAGCCTGACCGCGACGCCCTCTCAGACCGCACAGGGGAGCAGGGACCGAGATCACCAGCATCCGGCGAGGACGCCTCGGCTAGCTATGGCCTGGAGCGATTCTGCGCCTCGTACACGCCGGTGGATTCCGGTTGACGGAGGTCCAGAAAAAGCTCGTCGAATGGCGCCGAGGTCGATGTCGATGACCGGCATGCGAAGACCCACGGAGCGACCCGAGCAAGCCCACAGGGCGTACCGGCGGATGGCGGAATGGCGAGTCGTCCACCGCGACGAGCGCGAAGACGTCGAAGACGTCCCGACGGCGCGGGGAGGAGGATGACCTGGTGCGCCAGAGGGCGCGGACCGTATCTGGTCGGCCCGCGCCCTGCGGCCTGCTATCCGAGCGCCCCCCCGGGGGGGCGCGCTACTACGGCACTACGTAGTTGACCGAGGTTCCCCAGTTGGCGAGGCCGTCGCGGGTTCCGCCGCAGGTTCCGATGGTCAGCGTGAACGCCTTTCCCTTGCAGTTCGGGTACTGGATGTACTCGTTGGCGAAGTACAACCGGTTGCTGCCGTCGGGGAGGTAGATCCCCCAGCTGTAATCGCCCCACCGGGGCCGGGTCAGGCCGGGGTAGCCCTGGTACTCGCTGAACCCGTCCTGGGGTGACTGGCCGGCGTCCGCGATGTTGATCGTGGAGTCGCTCAAGCCGAGCGAGGTGCCGGTCATCCGGCCGTAGGCGGTGCTCGGGAAGAAGCCGGCCTTCTTGCCGGCGGCCGGGCCGCCATTGCCGCTCAGCGTGAACAGCATGATGGCTTTGCCGTTGCCGCCGGTGCCTTCGGCGGTGATGGCCGGCATGTTCAGGTCTTCGTGGGTCGCCGAGGCGTACCCCTGGTTGGTGATAGTGAACTGGCCCGTCCGATCGAACGAGCCGGTGTCAACCACCCAGTAGACCGCGCCCATGTGCAGCTCCGAGCTGGTCCCGAACGTCTGGTTGACCTGGGTCGACATCGCGGCCCACACCTGGCCCTGGGCCTGCGAGGCCTGGGTCATGAAGTCGCCGTTGGTGTTAAGGCCGTTTTCGGGGCATGATTTGGGCGGCGGGCTCCCCGTGCTCAGGCCGGCGGCACCGCACTCGTCACCCAGCGGTATCGGCCCGACTTTCTGGGCAGCGAGTATCCCATCTCCGACCGCGTTTTCTGGGTTGTAGTACGGGGCCGTGCCGGTGAACAGCTCGCCGCCGAAATTGATGCCGCTGCAGGTACCGCAGCCACTGCTGTTGAGGTTGCGGAGCCCGGTCCAGGCCCACGTCGCCATCCGGTTGTCGCCCCCTGAGGGCAACGTGGCGAAGCTGTTGAAGTCCAGGCCGTCGATCATGAACCCCGACCCGCCGTTGTGGTTGTCGTACTGGCCGGCGTCGGCCGGCTGCGCCGGGATCACCGCCACCCAGCAGGTGACGCCCGCCGTACCGCCGTTGGTGCCATCGCAGTTCCCGTCCGGGGTGGGCAGCAGGCCCATGTTCTGGTGCGCCACGTTGAAGTTGGGGTTTGGCGACCCGTTTGACAGCGTGACCTGACGCCCCTGCTCGAGCGCGGTCTTGTCAAAGGCGAACTGCTGCGCGCCGTTAAAGAGCCCGCCGCCGAACCCGGGCAGCGAGCCGTTGAGCGGGAATTCGTCGTAGAAGACCAGGAATGCGTCCCGGGTCACGCTGATCTTCGCGAAGTCGTTGAGCAGGGAGGGATAACCCGGCTCGGCGGGGTTGTAGTCGGCGTTCAGGAAATACACGTTGTAGGGACCGAACGGGCTCGAGCCCTTGCTCACGGCGATGCCCTCGGCGCACCCGTTAGCCACGCCCGCGAAGCAGCCGGTGAACGCGCCGCCGGCGGCCTCGGGGTTCTTCGAGACGATCTCGGTGAAGAACCAGTGCCCTCCGTTGCTCGAGTCATACTCGCAAGACGGGTCGCCGCCGCTGCTATATCCCTGGCTGGTCAGTCCCATCACCGTGTCGAGCGGAATCGGAGCGGATTGGCGCTGAAGGGCAGTGTTGTAGACCAGGATCTCGCCGATGTTGTTCGTCTCGACGACGGAGCCGTTGCCCGCGCACAGGCCCTGGTCGGGCGGCTCGATGTCCCCCAGGGGGTTCGTGGCCAGCGAGGCGCTGTCGACCGCGTTCAGGCCCTTGACGCCGGTGGCGCCGCCTGCCGAGGTGCTGATGCTGTCGCAGCCCGCACCCAGCGGCTGGCACCTGACTGTCGGGATCACCGGGGTGGGGGCCGCGGCGGCTGCCGCCGCCCCGAAGCCCACCGACCCCGGCGCGAGGCTGCCGGTTGTCGGGCCAGGCATCGCGTGCGGACGGGACAACGCGGTTGCGGCTTTCAGCCTGGCCGCCGCAAGGCTCGATGATGAGACAGACGCGGTAGAGGCCGTGGTGAACGGTCCGGTCAAGAGCGAGCAGCCGCGCGCGCACCCAGTGGCCGCAGGTCCAACGAACGTTGGCGCTGCCTGGGGGTAGATGGTGTTGGCGCTGGCCACCCCCACTTCTGCGAGAGCGCCGACCACCACCAGCGACAGCGAGAGCAGCAAGAAACATTTACGCATGCTGCAAACCTCCCTCCGGACGGGCCCGGTGTCCGCCCAATATCTATTCGGACGGCGCAAACATATTCCGGCCGCTGCCGACGTGTCAACTGACAACCGCGTTTAAAATTGAGGCGCATGTGCTCGGGCACCTCACCTGCCCCATCCGCCCGCCGGGCGCGGTAAACCTTCAGGCCATGCCGGTCCGCCGCTCAGCGGTCGTGACCCTGGTCCTCGCCGGCCCAGCGACGAGCCGGACTCCGCCGGAGCCGACGCGGCCGGGGATCCGGCGGCGGCGGGCGTGAAGTCCGGCGGCAGCACAAAAGATGTCGGCTTGGGCCGCCAGCCTCCATTTATACGATCGGGCGATGACACCAGGTCGCGGGAGCCCGTACGTTCGCCACGTCGGCTGGTAGGAAGGCCACATCAAAGTGACGGGCACCATTGCACCTCCGTAAGCTGCTTTTGGCGGGCGGCGTCGTAGCAAGCCTGGCCGCGCCGTCCACCGTCGCAGCACGGTCGCCGCTTGAGTTCCTCGCGCCTGGTGCTGCGGTTCAGCCTTCCAACGTGCTGCGGGTCGCCGGCCGCCTCACTAACGTGGGTCGGCACACCGCCTTCCGGGTGCGCGTCCGCGCCGCGCGGGTCGCCGGGACGCGGCTTCGGACGCGTCTGCGGCTGTCCGTGCGACGCATTTCCCGCGGCGGCGCGGTGATCGTCCGGCTGAGCTTCCGGAGCCGCAAGCCTCTGCTGCGACGGCGGTACCGACTCGTGATGAATGGCACCTACCGGTCGCGGCACCACGGACACCACGAGCGGCGTTTTGTTTTGCGACCGGTGCTGCGCCTGGCGCCGCCCGCCCCCGGGGAGTCCTCCGTACAGGTGGCGACGGCGCCCGCCCAAAAGGTCTCCGGCGCGCCATTCAGGCCCCGCCGACCCCGCTTCGACACGGAGAACGTCAACGGATCCCGCTGGACGGTTCCTACCGGCCCGGCCCGGCTCGGGACACCGACGCCGACGACGACCTCGACCGGTCGGGCGGCGTCGTCGACGGCCGCGCACGCCAGTCAAGGCGGCACGGTGATCTTCCGGACCAATCGCGGGCTGGGGGTAAACGCGAGCACCGTCGCCGAGCCCACGGGCGCCACCGCCGGCTCGGTCGTGTTCGCAGCGGGCAACTGGTTCGCCGCGTACTCCACGAACAGCGGCGCCACCTTCACTCAGCTCAATCCGACGACCATTTTTCCCAACGACAGCATCGGGTTCTGTTGCGACCAAATCATCCAGTACGTTCCGAGAATCGATCGCTTCATCTGGCTGCTGCAGGGCACCAACGGCGATCGGCTCGCCACGGCCAGCCCAGCCAGCGTCGCCAGCTCAGGAGGCACCGCTTGGACCTACTGGAACCTCCCCTCGACGCTCTTTGGACAGCCGAGCGGCACCGGCCTGGACTACCCCGACGTCTCCGTCGGAACCAACGCGCTCTATCTGAGCTGGGACAACGGGTTCCCCGGATGCCCCGCCGGCTGTCGCACAGGCCTGCAGGTGTCTCGGATCGCCCTGAGCGCTATCCAGGCCGGGGGGACAATATCTCTCGACTACACTCATCCGGGGGACAGCTCCGTCGCCTGGGGCAGCCACCTTATGCAGGACACGGGCGACGAGATTTTCTGGGCGGGGCACACCTCGACCAGCCAAATGCGCGTGTTCTCGCTTCGCGAAGGGTCAAACACGTACTCTTGGCGGGACGTCGACGTATCGAGCTGGGCGAACAACACCCTGTCCTCCACCACACCCGACGGCCAGAACTGGCTCGCCGGAAGCGGGGGGTTCCCCGGCAACGCCGTCCTCGGTGGAACCCGCTCAGGCAACCAGCTGTGGTTTGCCTGGGACGCGGGAACGGACCGCAACTTCGCCCAGCCACACATCGAAATGGTCGATCTCGACCGCAGCCGCGACTTCGCCCGCGTCCAGCAGGTCCAGATCTGGAACAGCGGCTTCGCCTTCGGGTATCCGTCGCTAGCCACGAATCCATGCACGGGAGAGGTGACCATGTCCCTGGAAACCGGCGGAGGCGGCCGCTTCCAGAACAACGCCGTCGGCTTCTGGGGCGACTTCCAGGTCTACCTCACCACCAACAGCACGGTCGGTACGAGCCGGTTCGGCGACTACGTGACCATTCGCAACGCGCCGGCAACCCGAGATGACCCAGGGAACTTGTTCGCGGCGTTCGGCTACGGCCTGACAACGGCGCCGCCGCCGGCGTCCGGCGCCCGGACGGACGTGCGCTACGTGCTATTCGGCCGGCCCCCGGCCTCCTGCAGCCCGGGCTAATCGATCACCGGAGCAAACAAGAGCCTCGGCTACGAGATCGCCCTCGGCTGATCGGCGCCGGGCACACGTCTACATGGGCGCGCGCAGCCCTCAACGAGGACGGACGCCTTCGAGCTCGGCGGCCGATTCGTTCAGGTCGATGTCACCGACGACGCTTCCGTGCAGGCCCGCCGTGACGTCGATCGACGACCGCGACGGGCGCATCGATGTCCTGATCAACCACCCGGCATCGAGGACGGCACCGTCGGCGCCGTCAGGATCACTGCCGGGACCGGGCTCGCGGTGTTTGCCATCAACGTTGTCGGCGTCATCCGTGTCACCCGAGCCGCGTTGCCGCTGCTGCACAGGTCCGACAACCCAGTCGTAGTCAACGTCATCAGCACCCTTGGCTCGTTCTGGACAGTCACGAACCCCGAGTGGCCCCAGTCGTGAGCCTTTATCGTTTACGGCGCGAGCAGAGCTGCGTTCCAATGTTCACCGTTCAGTACGCCAAGGCCCTACGCGCCATCAAGTTTAACGTGGTCGAGCCGGGATACACCACCACCGACCTCATCGCGGCGGCGGCGGCGGCGCGGCGCCCGCCGCCGCCGCCGGCGCCGAGGTCATCGCAAGCGTCGCGACGATCGGCAAGGATGGCCCATCGGCACCCTCCAAGGGCGCGCCGACCAGCTCCCTGGTAACGCCGCCACGCCGCCACACGTGAGACAGGCAGGAGCACCAGCTTCACAAACGCGAGCGAACCGGGTTAGCCGGATTGCGCTCCGGACCGCTGCTGACATAGGATCGGCCCGACCGGATCTCACTGCGGAGGAGGAATGTCATGCGGAGCCGCGCCCGTCGCTGTTGGCTGGTGCTGGTCGCTGTCGCTGTCACTGGGCTGGCGCTCGGCCCAGGAGCACTCGCCCGCCCAACGAGGACGTACGCGAGCGCCCATATCGGCACGCTCGTCCGCGTCGACGCGCAGCACCGTGCACGGGCAGCCGCCGACGTGGTGCCGTCTGCGTCGCCGATCCGCGGCGCGCGGCGAATCCCCCATCACGTCTCGAGTCTGGCGGCGCCAGTGGCTGCTCCGGTGGCCGGCGCGCAAGCGCTGGCCAGCGCCCCGCCGTCGCTTCTTGCCAACTTCAACGGCGTCAGCAGCCGCGACAGCGCCGTGACGAATTTCGGCGCCGAGTTCGAGCCGCCGGACCAAGGCCTGTGCGTCGGCAATGGGTACGTCGTCGAGATGGTCAACTCTGCCTACACCGTTTACAAGCCCGACGGAAGCGTGGTCACAGGCCCGTTTAACGTCAACGGGCCATTTGACGAGGGCCTGACCGAGTTCACGAGCGACCCTCGGTGCCAGTACGACGCTGCAACGCACACATGGTTCGCAACGATCCTCTTCATCAGCAGCGACAACACCAGCTCGCGCGTTGACATTGCCGTCAACACTTCCGGCGACCCAACGAAGCCCTGGACGACGTACCAGATCAACACGACCGACACGGGCGGGAAGACAGGACCCAAACATCCCGGCTGCCCATGCTTAGGCGATCAGCCTCTGCTGGGAATCGACCGGTTCAACGTCTATGTCAGCACGAACGAGTTCTCGATCCTCGGCCCGCAGTTCAACGGCGCGCAGATCTACGCGATCGCGAAGAGCGATCTCGAGCAGCCGGGTCCGCCGAGCAGCGTGCTGCCGCGCTTCGTTCACTTCGACAAGCTCACCATCGGCGGCGCTCCCGCCACGTCAGTGCAGCCCGCGATCACCAGCGGCGATCCGCAGGCGGAGTTCTTCCTCAACTCGCTAGATCCGACCGGCACGTTCGATCAGCGGATCGGTGTCTGGGCGATGACCAACCGCGCCGTGGTCGCCACCGGCGGCACGCCTACGCTCTCGAGCATGGTGGTCACCTCCGAGGCCTACGGCGTTCCGCCGGGCGCGGTGCAGAAGGGCTCGACCAGCCTGCTCGACGCCGGGGATGACCGCATGCAGCAGGCTCAGTTCCTCAACGGCGACCTCTGGGGAGCGCTTGACACCTCGGTCACGATCCCGAACGACCCGGCGGCGCGCGCTGGGGCTGCATGGTTCGACGTTCGGCCGACCGTCAGCGGCAGCGGCGCGAGCGGTGTGATCACCGCCGCGCCGATCCACCGCCAGGGATACGTCTCCGTCCCCGGCAACTACCTGCTGTATCCGGCGATCCAGGCGGCGCCATCGGGCAGGACAGCGATGGTCGTGACCCTCTCGGGCCAGGGCCACTTCCCGAGCGCCGCCTACTCGGTGCTCGGGAAGGGGGCGACCGCATTCGGGGACGTGACGATCGCCGCCGATGGGAGGACGAACTACGATCCCACCGCGACACGGTGGGGCGACTACTCATGGGCGATCCTCGACCCGTCGGGCAACTCGGTCTGGATGGCGACCGAGTACATACCGCCGAAGGCGAGTCAGACTCCCGACGGGCGTCGGAACTGGGGGACCCGGGTGCTCGATCTGTCCCTCTAGCTGACGAGGGCGGGGTCCGGGCTCTACCGGACCCCGCTGTCGTAGCGAATCGTCACGGCGGTGAACGCGTCGCGACGGACCGAGACCGCCTGCCCGCGCGCGCGCGGGTAGGGGCGTCCGTCTCGCGGCACGAGCAGATATGCGCCGGGAGCGAGGTACGCCGTGAACCGGCCGCCGGCCCCCGAGCGTACGTGCATGACCAGCGTTCCGGTGGGCTCGCGTCTGATCGCGATCGACCCCTGGTAGGGACGCTCGCAGCTGAAGCCCGGGCGCTGCACCGGACAAGTCGGCCCATAGAGAACGCGTCCCCGGATGCCCGAGTCCAGATGCGCCGCCGCACCACGAGATCGCGGGCACGCTGCTTTCGGGAGGCCCGGAACGATGTTTCCGTACGCCGAGCACAAGCTCTGCGCTTCTGCGGTTGCGCGTTTCACGACGACAGGAGCGTGCCGGGGGAAGACAAATGAACCCGGCGGGGCGAGCAGCCCCCTTGGTGGGGGCGCCATGGCGATCCGCACCCGCGTGGTGTGGGGTAGATGGGCGATTGGATGGGGAAGATGGGCGAGCGCCCGCATGCGCTTGCCTCGCGGCAGTTGCTGCCAGAGCTTTCCCACATGTCCCTCGACGTCTGCGCTGTCGCCGCCGTTCGGCCGACCGGCGATCGGTTGGCGAGTTGGTCCGACCGGGGCGCCGAACATTGCGCCGAGCTGCGCTGGCCCCAATGTCGCAGCGTCCACCGACCCGGGTGCCGTTGGGAACGTCCATCGCAGGTCGATCGTGCCCCAGTAGAGCGGCTGGTTGGAGGCGGGCGTCAGGGGGAACGTCAGCAGAACGCCCACATTTGGTATCACCGCGGCGCTCGCCTGCGGATTGATATTGCTCCACACGTCGCTGTTGGGATTTACGCTGACGCCTGTGGCACCCTGGCGCCACGGGATGAGCACTCTGAGCGGGCCGTCGGGCAACGGGTGGCCGTTGCTGCTGCAGTAACCCTCGTCGCCGAAGTTGCGTGCGAAGAACGCCCACTGATCCGCGGGAAGTCCTGAGGTTGGCGGCGCATACTCGGGCGTGGTCCGAATCGCGATCGCATACACGGGGTGCAACTCGGCGGAGGCACCATGAACGGTGTCGATCCCGACCAAGCCCGTGACCACGGCCAAGCGACCGTTGACGTAGGTGCCGCCGTTGTAGTCCACGGCGTGGCCGCGGTCCACGCTGGTATGGAACTTGTTCCACCAGGCATTATCGTCGAAGTGGTCGACCGTCTCGTCTGAGTCGAACTCGATGTGGATCGAATTGCTGTTGTTGTTGCCGGCCGTGACCCCGTCGAGGGTTGGCGATGGATGCAGGTCGAGGCTGTACTCGTCGTCAGACCCCGGGTCCGATTTCTCATACCATTGCAGAATGCCTTGATAGGTCGCGGGCTCGTAGTTGACGTGTCCGTGGTAGGCGTCCAGCGGATGGCGGCCATGCTTGCAGATGTAATGGCTGAACGAGTCGGGGCTGGGATTGTCCTCGGTGATCGGCTGGCTGGTACACGGCGGGGATCCAAGGTAGGGCGCGCTGCCGTTGTACCCGTTGCAGAGGGAGAGCGCATCGGGAAGCTGGCTATTCTGCGCAAAGTACGCCCAGTCAGGGTCATACGGGAACAAGTTGTAATCGAGGCCGTGGTCGGGGATCAGATCCATCGGGCTGCAGGCGTACATCGTGCAGTAGTCACTGGGCTGATTGCCGATCGCGTTCATGAGGTTGATATGCGGGCCCGGGTTGCCGGGGCACGCAATCAGCGCGCACGGTTGCACGGCCGCATTGAGCAGCCGAGCGGGAAGCTTGACGACCGGCCGAACCCCACGTCCGGTCCGGTTGACCCTGTAGTGGATCGTGGCGGTGCCGGTCTGCCCGTCGCTGCTCGCCGCGACGACCGTGTACGTGCCGAGGCCAAGCCTCCGGGTGTCGAGGCGCCCAGTGGCCACCGTCGCCCCGGCGGCCACCGTCGCCCCGTTGGAGTCAACGCACGACCTGATTCCGGGTCCCTTGACGTTATCGCTGCACGCGAAGCTCGTCACGATCGACGCACCCAGCCTGACGATGCTGCCGTCCGCGGGAGCATTGATCGTCGCCGTCGGTGGGCCCACCACGAGAGCTGCTGACGGTGCAACGACGCCGCTGCTCGGCATGGACGATCGGTACGCCGCACCTGGGAGCAGCAGCATCAATGCCGCCGCAACGGCAAGCCCTCCCCCCAGTCGGCGCGCGCCGATCCACACAATGAGCCAACCGTATTGCGAGCGGCAACCGCGGTCAAGCCTCGCTGCCAGAGGTCGCGCGCAGAAGCGCGCGACCGGCGAACACGGCTTCGAAGGCACACGATCCGCCCAGAGCCCTGAGCGCGTCGAGTTGGCGACCCGCATCGTCCTCAGCTGGTCGACGGCCTCTGCGCGAGACCACGCTTGGGCCGAGAGCCAGACGCGTGGCCCTTGGACAGGACCCGACGCCGCCCGGTCAAGAAGTGGACTGACGAGCTGTCCCTAGCGAGTGATCGTCATCGGGACAGTCCATGTTGGCCACGGACGAGTCCGGTCAGAGTCCATCCCTCGCGTCTCGCGCCGTGTGCCCGCTCTGCTTGGTCGCCGTACCGGCCACGTCTGCTGGCTTCCGCTTCGGTCGGGACTGACTCGAAGCGGCAGGGAGGACTCCGCCATCTCTGCCGGCTGACGCGCCCCGTCGTTCCTGAACGCGGGACTGGGCTCCGTCATGGATGGAGCACGAGATCCCTTCTCTCGTCAATAGGTTGCAGCGCGGCGCAATCAGTGGCAGTGAGATCATCACTGGATGCGTTCCTTCAGCCGGTTGGCTCTGGGCGGGCTCGTAGCGATCGTCGCTGGCGGGTGTGGCGCTGCTGCGAATCGCTCGAACGCGACCGAAGCGACGTCGGCGAGAAGCATCGTTAGCTACGCGCAGGTGGCGGAAGGCAGCTGCGCGACGGGCGAGGCCAACGGGAAGCCTCTGAGGACGTCCTGCGTGTTCACCCTCGCAGACGGTCGGCGGTTCAGTTGTCCGCAGCGCTTCGCGCAGGTGGTGCAGACCGCCAGCTCGCTCGAGCGCTCTACGGCGTGTCGAACGATCGCGCCGCTGCGCCTTAGCGTTGCCGTGCGGCGGGTGACCGCGTCGATCGAGTCAGCGCAGGTATGCCTGACCTCGCACGGTGTGCGGGCGATCGGCAGTGCCGTCCTGCCCGGTCTGGCCGGCGCGAACAGTCCTGACGGTGAGCTGATCGCCGGGTATCTGCCCAAGGGGGCATTGATCGCTTTCTACCGCAACATCGCCAAAGCGCAGCGGCTGGAGGCCGCGGTGCTCAGAAATGCCCGACGTCTCCGCGCGCAGGTAAGGCGAAGCGGCACTGTGACGATCTTCTGGTTGCAGTCCCCCAACGCGAAGCTCCGACACGCGGTGCGGGTGTGTCTCCCCGGCGCATAGCCCTCCAGCGGTTATGGTTTGGCGTCGGTTCGGCGCTTGGTGTCAGATCGACGCCGAGCTGATTACGCATCGGCTACGTGCCGCAGATCCGTTGCTCAGGACCGGGTCAAAGCAGAGCTCTGCTCCGGTCAGTCCTTACTTCCGCTCGGTCGCCGGCTGAGCAGTCTCGCTGGCGCTGCTGCTCTCGGGCCGGCAGGGCTGAAGGAGAAGCCGTGTAGCGCCGTCCCCTTGGGCACTTCCTTTCGTCAATTGGCAAGCATGTGCGTGGCTGGCTCGGGCCTCAGTCCGCAGCCAGGTAGGTTTCAACCGCGGATGCCTCGTGCTTGAGCGCGGCGTCTGTCGGTGGGTCTTGCTGTTTCCAGAGGTGAAGTTCGACATGTCCGCCGGGCATTGTCCAAGTGCCGGCGGCGCGTCCGTCGATCAGGGCGATCGCCTTGATGATCCCGTTGACTGTGACGACGTCCTGTGCGGAGTCGAGCACGAGTTCGCGCGAGCGCCAGCCGAGCAGCAGCGGATCAAACGGTCCCAGCAGTCGCGGCGGCGGCAGCGGTGCTACTTCGTGGCGGTGCACGTCGACCAGACCGTCTGGGCGTTCCGTGATTTCGGAGGCGATCGCGGTCAGTCCCGCACGCGCATCGCGGAGGGGCAGCTGGGCCCACTTAGCCAGATCGCGCGCGTCGGCCGGGCCGTGACCGACGAGGTAGCGGCGGGCGAGTTCCGCCAGAGCGCGATCCCGGTCGATCTTCGGACGTTCTCCCAGCCAGTCGGCGACGAGCACGAAAGCGTGCTCACTGTCGATGATGGGGCCGCGAACGATACGCCCGTCCAGTGTGGCGCGAAATAGGACGTGCATCAGCGCTTGCCCGGCGGTTGATACGCGCTTGCTGTCGAGCACCGCGCGGAGCTGAACGCGTGTCATCGGCCCGCCATCGCCCAGAGCCTTGACGATCGCGGCGACCCCGCGCTGAGCGGCCGCCGGGCTCACCCCCTCCTGTCTCAGGCGACGGTCGCTGGCGCTGCGCAGCTGCGGCGTGGTCAGTGTGTGCAGGAGAGGCTCGTCCTCGGCGGCGATCAGGTGCAGCGTTCCGCGGTTGACCCACGTGATGATCAGCGACCGCTCGTTCGTCAGCGCGTAGTCGACCGCCGAGGCGTGCTCGGTTGCAGTACGTGCCCGAACGGCGAGACGGGCACCCCGCGGATCCTGGGCCTGAACGGCGAGCAGGTGGCGCGCGATCTCGACCACGTCGCCCGCGGGCGCTCCGGACAGGCGCTGAGCGGCCAAACGCGCCGCCAACACAGAGCTTTGCGGTAACACCGACGCGGCCACGGGCCCACCGTACTGGCCTGCAAGCTCTCGGTAGGCGCAGTCCCGCGATCGGGCTGCACGCTGCGCTCGATCTCCAGGTGCTATGAGTGCGCGACCATCTACTACGGCCAGCCACTACCGCACAGTGAGTCCGATCGCGACGTGGCAGAGGAAGACGCCTCCTTCCCTCGCGAACTACCTATCTAACGAGTCAGCCGGGCCGGTCGTCAGCGGCGCAGCTCGCTCGCGCGGAGTGGGTATCGCTTCCGCTCGGTCGCCAACGGGCGGGCTGGGTCTGGCTGTCGCATCGACCGCTCCCGGAGCCAAAGCAGAAGCGGAGCGCGCCGCTCAGCGCGCGGGCGAGATGGCTCCTGGTGTGTGCAGCGGCCATCTCACAAAGGTCTGTCGGCTCCGTTTAGTCCAAAGGGAAAGCGCGATTCCCGCGAGGGTCGCCGGTTGATGCGTCGCTTTGCGTGCGTCGGAACCTATGCTCGGTCTATGAATCGTGGCGTGGTGGGCGCGATCATCGCGATGCTGACGCTGGGTACGGGCACTGCAGTGGCGCTGACGCCGTCGCCAGGCGCGGGCGGCGGCCCGCAGGCCCCAGCCGTCGCCGCGGCGGCGCGGCCGATGGTGCTTCCACGAATCGGCGGTCCTCATACCATCGGCGCCCAGCCGCTCTCCGGACTCGAGCTGCGCGTCGAGTCGGCCAACAGGTCGGCGGCCTCTTCGGCGCCGGGGCGGCGGCGGATGAGGTAGCGCAACCGGTCAGCGCGAGGCTTGGTGGGCGGCTAGGCGATGTCGATCCTGGCCAGCTTGTGTCGGTCGATGATCAGGTCCAGGGCGACGATCCGCCCGTGCGCGACTGTGCAGCCGGCGACGGCGATCGGTGCGTCCGCGGGCCCGACCAGCACTCCGATCGCGCCGTTGACGAGTGCTGGTCGTCCCTGGGGCGCAAACGGCCGGCCGCGGGCCATGACCGCGGTCGCGACCTTTTCGGCGCCGACGATCGGTGGACGCGCGAAGGGATGCTCGCGGCCGGTGTCGATCCTGAACACGACCTCGGGGTCGAGTACCTTGAGCAGCGCCTCGAAATCGCCTGCGCGCGAGGCGGCAAGGAACGCGCTGACGACCCGGCGCTGCCCGGCGAGGTCGGCGTCAGGGGTCGGCGCGGCGCCGCGCACGCGGCGGCGGGCACGGCTGGCGAGCTGCCGCGCGGCGGCCGGGCTGCGATCGACGATCGGGGCGATTTCCTCAAAGGGCACGCCGAACATGTCGTGCAGCACGAACGCGAGCCGTTCGGCGGGTGCCAGCAGCTCGAGCACGACGAGCAGCGCGAGCCCGACCGTGTCCGCGAGCTCGGCCTGATGGGCCGGGTCGGTCGCGTCGTCGTCGCTGACTAGCGGCTCGGGGATCCAGGTGCCGACGTACTCCTCGTTGCGCGCCCGCCGCGCCCTGAGCATGTCGATGCAGATCCGCCCAACGACGGTCGTGAGCCAGCCACCAAGATTCGTGACCGCTGCCGTGTCAGAGCGGGTCAGTCGGAGCCACGCCTCTTGGACCGCGTCCTCTGCCTCGCTCATCGAGCCAAGCATCCGGTATGCGATCGCCTGCAGGTGCGGGCGCTGCTGCTCGAACGGGAGCGCGTAGAGGTCTGAGTCGGTCATCGCGTCGGTCCTTCTAGGTCATTGACGGATGAGCCGCTGCGAATGTGACGCGGTCACATCTGCGCCCCGCTGTCCGTCAAACCGTGCGAACACACAAAGCATCGAGGTGAAAGCTAATGACCGCAACTTCCAGTCCTATGACGATCGACGTCCAGTCGCTGAGGAAGACCTATCCGGGCGGGGTTGAGGCCGTCAAGGGCATCGATTTCGACGTCGGCGCCGGCGAGGTGTTCGGGCTGCTTGGCCCCAATGGCGCGGGCAAGTCGACGACGATCGGGATGCTGACGACGACGATCGTGCCGTCGAGCGGATCCGCGCGCCTCGCCGGCTTCGACGTCGCGCGGGACCCGATCGCCGCGCGAGGCGTCGCGAGCGTCGTGTTCCAGGAGGCGGTCGTCGACGCGGGCCTCAGCGGCCGCACGAACCTCGAGCTGCACGCCCGGCTCTGGGGGGTCGGAGTGGGGGAGGCCGACAACCGGATCGCGGAGCTCGTGCAGGCGCTCGGGCTCGGGGAGCTGATCGACCGCGCGGTCGGCAGCTACAGCGGCGGCCAGCGCCGCCGACTCGAGATCGCGCGTGCGCTCGTATCACGGCCGCAGGTGCTGTTCCTGGACGAGCCGACGGTCGGCCTCGACGCCCGCATCCGCCACGAGCTGCTCGATCTGATCAAGAGTCTGCGCGACCGGTTTGAGATGACGGTCCTGCTCTCGACTCATTACCTCGAGGAAGCCCGTCGGCTCTGCGAACGCGTCGCCATCATGGACGAGGGCCGCATCGCCGGGCTTGACACACCCGACCGGCTCCTGAGCGCGCTCGGCGAGGAGATCCTCGAGTTACGTGTCGATGGGGACGGCGTCTCGGCACTGGCGGCACTGCAGTCCCGCGGGATCGCCAACGGCGACGCGTTCGCGATCGGCTCGACGCTCACCGTCCCCCTGCACGGCCAACCCGCCGAGCGGGCAATCGCGTCGCTGCGCACAGTCAACCAAACGACCTCGGGGATCACCACACGCGCCCCGACACTCGACGACGTCTACCTGCGCCTCACCGGAGACCGGCTGCCCGAAGCAGCCTGAACCCGCCACCACTCACAGGAGTCAACAATGGCCATAACCGAAGCACCCTCCATCGCCCTCCCACGCCCGCGCCGAGCGCGCCCCATCAGCGCCCTGAGTACGCTGGCACGCCGTCGCGCCGCGCTGACGGCGGGCAACCCCCGCCAGATCCTCGTCCCGCTGCTTGGCCCGGCCCTGATCGCGCTGATCGTCGCGCCAGCGCTGAAGGTCGCGACGGGCGGCCTGCATTCGGCGATCGATTACGAGTCATTCGCCGGCGTCGGGGCCGTCGGGCTCGTGATCCCGCTCAGCTGCATCTTCGCCGGGCTGAGCGTGATCGTGGACCGCCACGCCGGCGCGCAACGCGAACTGCTCGCCGCGCCGATTCCCCGCGCCTACCTCGTGCTCGGCAACCTGATCGTCGCCGTGGTGCTGTCAGCGCTGCAGGCGGTCGTGCTCGTCGGTCTGACCGCGCTGCGCGGCGGAGTCTTCCACATCACCTCCGCCGGCATCGACTGGGCGCTCGCCGCCGGGCTGCTGTTCACCATATTCATGTACGGGGTCGCGGAAACGCTCGCCGCCCGGATCGGCAAGGCGGAGGAGTACGTCGGCGCGGTCCCTGCCGTCGCGATCCTTCCGTTCTTCTTCGCCGGAGCCCTCTACCCGATCAGTGCGATGCCCGGCGTATTGGCCACGATCGCCAAGTTCCTGCCACTCACCCACGCACTGGCGCTGCTGCGCTACGGACTGATCGACCCCCACGGCCAAGGGCTACACGCCATCTGGGGCGCCGGCAACCCGACCACCCAAGCCTTCGCGAGCCTCGCGATCGTCGCGCTGTACGCAGTCGCGCTGACAGCGATCTCGATCCGCGCGTTCACGCGCGCAGCAGTGAACTGAACAAGAAGCTCACCCGCCAATCCCGACTTTGACAAGGAGACCGATGTACGTACTTGTCATAGGACAACTGAGCGAAAAGGACGCGGGCCCGCATTTGAGCGGCTCCACGGCGCGCTTGAAAGGGCGGGGCGATGAGGGGACTTGCTCATTGGTGCATCGCTCATCGCCGGCGTGTCGTCCTCGCGTGGATCGCAGCAGATCAAGATCGAGATCAATAATCGGTCGCGCGAGGTGCGAAGCAGCTTCCCCTCCGGGCTTACTGGTCAGCAACGAACCGTGTCGTTCACCGATCTGGGAGGGAAGCTGTCGCGCCACCCCGTGGCGTTCAATCGTTACTGCCGCAATGTCGCCGGTCCGGAAGCTCGCCGCTGGCTGCTGCTCTCGTTGCTCCTAGACCCAGACCAGAAGTCGGCGCCGCCGAGGCGGCTGCTGACGCTGATAGGGGCGGTCAGCGGGGGAGGCGTGTGGTGAGATTTCGCCGTTGTGGCCCGAGTCAACTGGGGCGCCTGCTCGGTGACGTCAGGTGTGCTACTCGGGTAGCCACGGCGGCGGCGCGGAGCGCGTGGGTGACGTCTTTCGTTTCGGGCTGGGTGAGCCCGGGGGCATGGACGAGCAGCAGTCGTCGTCGTTCCGCGTCGCTGTCGACGCTCATGTGTTGAACATCGGGTGGCAGGGCAGGTATGAGCACGTCGGGGATCGTGGTGATCGCCACGCCGGTTGCGACGAGCCGTAGCTTGGTCAGCCAGTCACGCACGACGAAGGGCACGTTCGGCCGCCCAGCGGTACCGGGCCACACTCCGAGGAGCTGCTCCTGGCCTTCTGAGCGTGCCACCACCCACTGCTCTCCCGTGAGTTCTGCTGCGTGTACGTGTGTCCGTCCCGCGAGGCGATGACTCGCGCCGACGGCGATGCACAGGGGTCGCTCGGCGAGGATTTCGATGTCGAGAGCCGGCTCGCGGTTATCGGGCGGCGTGTAGGGAGGCACACCGGCGAGCAGCGCGATGTCGAGGTTCCCGGCTCGCAGAGCGCGGGTGAGAACCGCGCTTGTGCCTTCGCGCAACGCGACCACGATCTCGGGTCGATCGCGTGCCAGGTAGCCCAGCGCGCCGGGCACGATCCCTGCGGCGGCGCTGGCAAACGCCCCGAGGCGTACGGGTCGAACCCGAACCGGGTTCGCGCTATCGAGCTCGCGCTCGGCATCTTGCATCGTCTCAAGCGCCGCCGCGGCGTGGCCGAGGAACACTTCGCCAGCGCGGGTGAGCCGGACGCCCGTGCGCTCGCGGATCACGAGCGTGTGCCCCGTCGTTCGCTCTAGTGCCGCGACTCGCTTAGAGATCGCCGACTGCGTGTAGCCAAGCTCCGCGGCGGCCGCCGTAAACGAACCGCGCGCGGCCACCGCGCGCAGCACCCGGAGATCACCAAACGAGTAATCCACCATGAGCGTCAGGAATCCTAGTCATTCCGAACAGTCGTCTCCGGCATGCAAAAGGGCGACTACGGTTGAGGCATGCCCACTCTTGATACCAGCGTCGCAACGCTCGACGGGACGACGATGCCAGCGTTCATCGCCTGGCCGGAGGGCGACCGACGATGGCCAACCGCCGCGGTCCTCGGCGAGCTGTTCGGGCTCACCGACGTCCAACGCGACGCCGCCGAGCACGTCGCCGCCATGGGATATGTCGCGATCGCTCCCGATCTGCTGCATCGCCGCGCGCCCGGCGGCCCGCTCGCGGAGGACGACGAAGGCCGGCGCCAGGGCCTCGCCCTGATCGACCAACTCACCCGTCTGGAGCTCGTCAGCGACGTGCGCGACGCGCTGAACGCTGCCCGCGACCAACCCCAGGCAAACCCAGGAGCTTCATCGGTCGCCGTCGGGATGTCATTCGGCGGACATGTCGCAATGCTCGCCGCCGCGCAGCTCGATCTCGGTGCCTGCGTCGCGATGTACGCCGGCTGGCTTGCCGGAACCGCCATCGCCGCGTCTCGACCTGAGCCGACCGGCAGCCTGCCGCTCGCGGGGCGCCTGCTGATCCTCGCCGGCGAAGCAGACCCGATGGTCCCGGCATCGGACATCGTCGCCCTGCGCGCCTGGCAACCCGAAGCCGAGGTCACCACCTACCCCGGCGTTGGGCATCGCTTCTGCTCGGTTGATCGTCCGGGGTATGACCCACCGGCCGCCGCTGACGCGTGGGCACGCACAACGCAGTTCTTGGCCGGACAAGATCAGCACTGACTCCAGTCCACGCGCTGCCGTGGCGACGTCCGCGGCACGCCGAAACGCCGCCCGCCTTTGCTCTTTCCCCGTCAGCACATTGCTCCCCCGTCGTCGCCCCAGCAGCTACCAGATCGCCACTTCTGCTCAGGGTCGTCCCGGACCCGAAGCGGCAGCCACGGCTGGCGTCACGGGGAACGTCGAGACGACCGGAGCTGCGCCAGCGGAGGTCTGGCGCGCAAGACGCCGGGTGCAACGCGACTCCGACCCCCAGCACGCGCACACTGTGCCCGTGACCGGCGAGATAGATGCGCCACGCGAGGCGACGCTGAAGGACGCGGCCGTTGTCGCCGCCTTACTTGACCGCTTCAAACCGCGAGTTTGAAACCCCACTACTCACGCGAGCTCACCCAGGTGACCGATGAAGAAATTCTCGGCTGCCCGGTCCCGCCGCGCGCCCAGCCGATCCTTCGTGCGCTGCCGCGCTGCAACATGTCCGTGATCTCGGCGCCCAGAGCCCACGCCTCCAAGCCGCAGCCACGGGAACCGTCGACCTCGTCAGCAGCCTCGAGATCCACAGAGCCCGCCGATCCCAAACTGGCGATGCTCTTCAGCGGCCGTCGCCGCTGGTCGCGGTCGACGACCTCTCGGAGGCCGACCGCCACGAGTACGCGAGGCTCCTCGAGCGTCGAGTCCTCGACCTCGACCGAGGCATCTACCGAGCCAGTCACGTCGCGCTCTACGGCAACTACCAGCTCCCAGCACCACCGATCAGCTCGCTGACAAACGAGGGGGACGATTCACTGACATCAACCGGGAATCCCGCTGACATCTGCGTGGGACTCCACACGCTGCGACGGTGAGATCGTCGGGCGCCCCGAATCCGTGCGCTAGACATAAGCCCGATTATCGAGCGTTCAAGAGCCGAGCCGGAGGGGACGTTCGCCCCGCCGTGGTGGAGCGTTGCGATCGCGTTGTAGGTTTTGGGTTCAGGGCGACAAGATCTCGTCGGTCGACTTGGCGCTGCCGAGCCGCAGGAGATCACAAGCGCGCGCGGCGAGGGTCTGAATGGAGTCGTGGTGAACGCCCCGGCGGGTTTGGGGAAATAGTTGCTGGCCCGCGCGGCCCTCGAGCAGCTCAGGGACGCGGGCGCCGCCACGACGCGGATTCAGGCGACGGTCAGCGCCGCGGGTGTACCGCTCGGCGCGTTTGCGGGCGCGATCGATGCCGACGTGCGCTCCGACGATCCCCTCGAGCTGTGTCGCCGTACCGTCGAGGCCCTGCTCGCGCCGGCGGGTCGTCGGCCGCTGGCGATCGGGTCGACGATGCGCACCTGGGTATGGGACACCAGTCAGGGCAACGCTCTGTACGTGCGAGAGCTCGTGCGCGGCGCGCTTGACAGCGGCGCGTTGAGCAGAGCTGGTGAGCTGTGGCGGATGCAGGCTCCCGCACCGATCAGTGCCTCGCTGTTCGAGCTGGTGGCGACGCGGATCGGTGAGCTCGACGGAGCCGAGCGTGAGGTGCTCGAGTTGCTGGCGCTCGGCGAGCCGCTGCGCCTTGATGAGCTGACGGAGTTGATCGGGCTGGCGGCGGTCGGCAAAGGGCGGGTTCGCGGCCTGGCAGCGCGTCACCGGCGCCGTCGTGGCCATCGGGGCCGTCGCGCTAGCCCGCCGTGATCCCGGCCGCCACCGTCGAGTCTCGTCTCGGTCAGTCACACTCGCCGTGTAGGTCCCATCATCGACACTCGGGCGCAGACCCTCCCCCGCAAGCGCCGCCAGGAGCCCGGTTCCTGGCGGCGCTTCGCCGTGTCCGCCCTGATCGGAGGAGAGCTCATGTCCCGGAGCACACCGCACGGCTACCCGATCGCCCCACCCCCACCGAGCGTCGGCGGTCAATCGATCCCGGAAGGCGGGCACCGATGAGGTTGCGATCCCGCGGACTGGCTGGGGTGATCGGCGTGATGGCGCCGCTGCTGTGCCTGTGCGGCGTGGCGGCGGCCCGGCCGAGGCCGCGGCCGGTCGTCACCGTCTTGCCCGGGCATCGGCCACGAGCTCGGCGATCCGGTGGTCGCGATCAGTCGCCCGGAGGCTCGGCAACTCAGCGAGCTCGATGTCGGATTCACAGAAGCCGACGACGTCGGAGACGTGGAGCTGGTTGCCCCCGAACGTGCGTGGCATCCGGTGGTTGACCTCGACGAAGAAGGGAACCTCGCCGATCAGCGCCGCGGTGTAATCGGCGTCGGTGCCGAGCGAGAAGTATCCGTGGCGATCCGGAGCCGACCCCGCGGCCAGCACCAGCCGCGGCGCGAGGGACTGCCGCATCAGCCGCGGGACATCGCTGAAGGAGTTGGGCACCAGATCACAGGCTCCGCGGTGGAAGGCGTCACGCGTCATCGGCGACAGAAACCAGGAGACATGACGCAGGTTTGGTCGCCGGCCATCAATGTAGGACCGCGCCCGCAACGCGATCATCTGATGCAGGCGGACGTTGTTCAGCGACTCGCAGGCCGCCTCCAGCGCGTCGATCACCCGCGTAGGCTCGCCGTTGGCGGCACCGACGACGATGTCCATGTCAGGCTCGACGAAGCGCAGCACATCGGCGGGCTCACCCCGGCGCGCCTCGATTGCCGCGCTGATCGATCCCGTCATCGGTACCTCACGCGGTCGCTGGACGTGGGCCGGGCATTGCTGCGCGATTACCGCAGCTCTGGCCGCATCCTGCGTCGCCCGGCACAATGGCCACATGTCGGACAGTCAGCGTTCAGCGAGATGACGCACTCCGGTGATCGCGAAGTCGTGGCACTCGGGGCCGAGGATCGGGCGATTCTCGCTCTGGAGAGCCCGACCGTCGCCGGCCACACCTGCAAGGTCATCCGCCTGGGCGTCCACGCCCCCGGGGTGCCCGAGCTGCGCAAGCGCATCGCCGAGCGCATCCACCTCACCCCCGCTCTCACGCGTCGCCTGGACCAGGCGGCCGATGGTTCTCCGGTGTGGGTGCCCGACCGCCGGTTCACGGTCGACCGTCAGATCGTCGAGCACCATCACGGCGATCCTGTGGATCTCACTGGTCTGCGCCGCTGCGTGGCTCGGCTGTTCGAGCAACGCCTGGATCGCGACCTTCCCCTGTGGCGCATCGACGTCATCGAGCTTTTGGATGGGGATCGGGCGCTGGTGTGGCGGCTTCACCATGCCCTCGCCGACGGCACGGCGTCCACTCGCCTGGCTCGCGCCCTGCTGTGGGACGACCCGCCCGAGCTGCAGCTGACTCCGGCCCAGGTCGTCGCACAACACGCCGCGGACGATGCGCGGCGACGCAGCCACCTTGCCGGCTACCTGCGCCGCGAGTTCAGGCGGTCGCGAGCGCGGTCGCCATTCGACGGTCCGATCTGCCCGCGGCGGGAGGTCGCGTTCTCCGTCATCGCCCTCGGCCCGCTGCGCCGGGCGGCGAAAGCGACCGACGGCGCCTCGCTCAACGACGCCGTGCTGTGCATCGTCGCCGGCGCGTTGCGCCACTGGGTCGAGCTCCACCACGGGCGGCTGGGAACGATTCGGGTCAAGGTGCCGGTCAGCCTGCACCGTGAGGGCGACGCGGTCGCCAACCGCGACTCGATGTTCTCGCTCGGCCTTCCTCTGCATGAGGCCGACCCGGTGGTCCGGCTGCGCACGATTCACGCCCGCACCAGCCGCCGCAAGGAGGCTCGCGACGCCGAGCGCCGCGAGCTGCTGATGCATCGGATCTCCGGCGTCTCCCCCCGGCTGGAGCGGTTCGCCGAGCAGCTCGAGCGCAGCCCGCGACGCTTTGCGCTCAACGTGTCCAACGTGCCTGGTCCGCGCCACCCTGTCAGCGTCCTCTCCAGCCGCGTCCGCGCCCTGTACTCCATCGCCGAGATCAGCCAGCATCACGCACTGAGAGTGTCCGTCATGTCCCTCGCCGACCAGCTCTCGTTCGGATTCTGCGCCGATCCCGACGTTGTCTGCGACGTGCAGACCATCGCTGGCCGCGTCGCGCCCGAGGCCGCGGCGCTGCGAGCTGCTCGCTCGGGATAGACCGCCTAACAGAAGCTTTGTCATCTGGTAACCAAACGGCCTGAGACTTGACGCCATCCTTGTGGCGTGACCTGGCCCGGCCTTGGTTGTGGCAGGACGCTGCTCGTCGGCCTCGGCACGGCCGCGCTCGCATCGGTGATCGTCCTCGTCGCAACCAACGCCGATGCCCAGCTCGCCGCGCCGCCAACCGGCCGGATCGCCCCCGCGCTGGAGGCCCGCATCGACCGCGAGACCGGCGGAAGGCTCACGACGGTCCACTTCCGCTCTGACGCCCTGCACAAAAAGGCGGACTACCTCGTCTACCTGCCGGCTGGATACGGCCCCCGCCGGCGCCTGCCCGTCTTCTACATGCTGCACGGGATGCCCGGCAGGCCCCTCGCGTTCACCGTCAACGCCGATGTCGAGGTGCGGCTCGAGCGGCTGATCAAGGAGCGCCGCATCGCGCCGATGATTCTCGTCTTCCCCGATGGGCGCATCGACGGGCGCACGTCGAGCGACTCGGAGTGGGCCAACACCCCCGCGGGGGACTATGAGAACTACGTCCTTGACGTCGTCTCCGACGTCGACCACCGGTTTGCCACCCGCGCCTGCCGCCAGGAACGCGCCATCGCCGGCCTCTCGGCGGGCGCCTACGGCGCCGCCAACATCGGCTTGCATCAGGACGCGACATTCGGCCTGGTCCAGGTGTGGTCGGGGTACTTCCGGGAGACGCACGACGGCGTGTTCGCCCACGCCGACCGCGCCGTGATGGCGTACAACAGCCCGATCGACTACGTCCGGACAATGGCCCGGACCTTTCACCGGTATCCGCTCCGGATCTTCATATACGCGGGGCGCGACGAGTCCGGGCGCACGCAGATCCCCGCCATGGCCGCCGCGCTGCGCGCCGCGGGCGCAGACGAGTCCTCGGCACTCTATGCCGGCGGTCACAGCTGGAAGACGTGGACTCCCCACGTCGACCAGATGCTGATCATGGCCAGTCGCGACTTTGCGCATCCGCTCGGACCATCCGACCCCCGCTGCACGGAGCGGGGACCCGAGTGAGCCGCCTACGTGTCGGGCCGTTGCTACCGGTACCCGGTCGGACGGCGGTGAGCTTGAAGCCGCCGTTGGCTTGGGCGGCGTGGCTGACGGCAGCACCCCCGCCGCGACGACGTCGACGATCACCTCGCCGGTCCCGCGCGTCGGGTCCGGCACGCTCTGCACGACGAGGGGCGCGCGCTCGGGAGGGGCACGAGCGCACTGAGTGCGAGGCGAAGGTCATCGCTTAGAGTGGCGGCATGTGCCGCTGGGTCGCGTACTTTGGGAATCCGATTCGGCCGGAGGTGTTGCTCTACGAGACCAAGTACTCCCTCGTCGAGCAGAGTCGCCGAGACCGGTTGGCGGGCGGGTATCCCAACGCCGATGGTTTCGGCCTCGGGTGGTACGGCGACCGAGACGCGCCGGGGCTGTATCGCAGCATCGCGCCGGCGTGGGGCGACCGCAACCTGCGTGAGCTGGCGGGGCAGATCGAAGCGCCGATCTTCCTGGCCCATATCCGGGCGGCGACCGGCACCCCGATTGAGCAGACCAACTGCCACCCGTTTCGCCATGGCCGCTGGCTGTTCATGCACAACGGCTTCATTGACGACTATCACCGGCTGCGCCGCGATCTGCTGCTCGCGGTGGACCCGAGGTTCTTCGGCGGGATCGAGGGCACGACCGATTCGGAGCTGATGTTCCATCTCGCCCTCTCGTTCGGGCTCAAGGACGAGCCGCTCGCTGCTCTTGAGCGCGTGGCCGGGTTCGTGGAGGAGACCGGTCGCCGTCACGGTGTCGCCGAGGCATTGCAGATGACGGTCGCGGTCAGCGACGGTGAACGTCTGTACGCCGCTCGTTACGCGAGTGGGCCGATCGTCAACTCGCTGTATGTGACGGCTGACGCCAGCGCGGTGCGCGAGCTCTATCCCGGTGACCCAAGATTTCACGGATTCTCCGACGACGCACGAGCGATCGTCTCTGAGCCGCTCGGCGATCTTCCCGGCCTCTGGCAGGAGGTACCGGCCGGCAGCGCTCTGATCGTTCAGCCCGGCGACGACGCTCGGTTCTCGTTCGCGCCCCGATCGCCAGCCGACTGAACTCGATGTCGGCGACAGCGGCGCTCTTCGTCTCAAACCCGGAGACCTGAACGCATCGGCCAGTTCCGTCGCTAATACGACACGCCGGTCCCGTAGGCGGCGAGGAAGGCGGCAACGCCGGCATCGGCGTAGTGGTCGAGGTCCTCTTGCTTGGGCGTGGTGTCGTGGCCGAGAAGCATCGCCTGGTTGAGTGGGATCGACATCACGAGCCAGTTGAGGTGCTCGGCGGCGAGGCGCGGATCGTCGAGGGCGAGCAGGCCGCGGTCCGCGAGCCGCTCGAGGGCGCCGGTCAGCGCGGTGATCGTGCGCCCGGGGCCGCGCTCGTAGAAGACGCGGCCGAGCTCGGGAAAGCGGCCGGCCTCGGCGATCACCAGGCGGCGCAGCTTCAGCACCCGCGGCTGCATGACCAGCCGGAGCTGACGGCGCGCAAGCTCGCGCAGGTCGCGCTTCAGGTTCGCGGTCTCGGCCAGGCCATGGACCTCGGCGTGGACGGGGTCAGCGGCTTCGTTGACGGTCATGGTGACGATCTCCGAGAACAGACGATTCTTATCGGCAAAGTGCTTGTAGACGGTCTGCTTGGACACCGCCGCCAGGGCGGCGATCGCGTCCATGCTCGTGCCGAGGTAGCCGTTCTCGAGGAACGCGGCGGTCGCGGCGGCGAGGATCGCCGCGCGCTTTCGATCCGATCGCGACTGCACGTCGATCTCCGGGAGAACGGGCACCCCGCCAATGGTACTAGACAGTCCAGTTCTTACACGGTACTGTACGGTCTAGTTTGCAGCCGTGCTCGAGCAGCTTACCCACAAGGGGGTCGTCCATGCGCATCGCCGTCATCAACCACCTCACCCTCGACGGTGTCATGCAGGCCCCCGGTCGACCCGATGAGGACCCGCGCGGCGGCTTCCGCCACGGTGGCTGGGCGATCCCCGGAAACGACGAGGCCATGGCCCAGGCGATCGGCGAGCGGATGGGCACGCCCGGCGCGGGGCTGCTACTGGGCCGACGCAGCTACGAGGGCATGCTGGCCGCCTGGAACGCCGAGGGCGGCCCGTACAAGGACGCGCTGAACAACGCGACCAAGTACGTCGTCTCGAGCAGTTCGACGACGAGCCTCGAGTGGCCCAACTCGAGGCTGTTGCATGGCGACATCCCCGCCGCCGTGGCCGAGCTCAAGCAGGATGCGAGTGGCACCCTCGCGATCATGGGCAGCGGCCAGCTGATCCGCTCGCTGCTGCCCCACGGGTTGATCGACGAGTACCTGCTGATGATCCATCCGCTTGTTCTCGGCTCCGGCCGGCGCCTGTTCGAGCACGACGGTCACGTCGCCGAGTTGCGGCTGGTGAGCAGCACGCCCACGACGACCGGCGTGATCCTCGCGACCTACGAGCCACTCCGGCGACCCGCACATCTGGCGTACGCACCGAGCGACCATGGGAGGTGACGGGATGGGTGAGACGCGCCTGGTGATCGACGGTTTGGGGTTTCCGGAGTCAACGCGGTGGCATGAAGGACGCGTGTGGGTGTGCAACTGGGGCTCGGGCGAGGTGCTCGCCGCGACAGCCGACGGCGACCGCGAGGTGATCGCTCGCCTCTCGGCGCGGGCCCTGCCCTTCAGCATCGATTGGCTGCCCGACGGACGGCTGCTCGTGATCGACGGGCCGCGGCGACTCCTGCTGCGCCAGGAGGCAGACGGAGCGCTCGAGACGGTCGCTGACCTCAGCGGTCTGGGCTCCGCACCGTACAACGAGCTCGTCGTCGACGCCGCCGGCAACGCGTACGTGAACGGAGGCGCCGGAAGCGTCGTGTTGGCTCGATCGGACGGCACCGTCCACGAGGTCGCCGAAGGACTGAAGTGGCCCAACGGCATGGCGTTGGTCGACGACGGCCACACGCTCGTGGTCGCCGACTCCCACGCCCAGCAGCTCGTCGCCTTCGACGTGGCCGATGACGCTACCTTGTCTGGCCGTCGCATCTGGGCGGAGCTCGAACACGCGCCTGACGGCCTCTGCGCCGACGCGGACGGTGCGATCTGGGTCGCAACCGTGCCCGGCCGGCAGTGCATGCGCGTCCGGGAGGGTGGCGAGGTGCTTGGCGCCGTACCCGTCGATCGAGGTTGTTTTGCGTGCATGCTCGGTGGCCCAGACGGCCGGACGCTGTTCATCGCCGCTGCGCAATGGCATGGGATGGAGGCGGCGATGAGCGACGGGCCCGGCTTCACCGGGAGGCTGCTCGCGGTCGCCGGACAGCCCGCGCCGCATGCCGGCCGCCCATAGCTCCGCGAGGTCTCGCAGCGTGAGACGACTCGGGCGAGCGACGGGGTCCGCACATCCGGCTGCTTGAGTCGGCCGGCTACGACGTCGGGCGCGCCATCCTGAACACCCGATCGACGACCGCATAGTCGGCCGGGCCGCCCAGTCGGGCGACCGGGCGCAGTGCGGCGGTGTCGACGGCGCCGTCGGCGATTGCCGTCTCGTCGAGATGGACACCCACGACCTGACCGACGACGAGGTATTGATCGGCGGGGCGCCCGTCGACGTCGCGCAGCTCGAGGTTGGCGACGACCTTGCACTCCATCGCGCAGCGGGCTTGCGCGACGCGGGGCGGCGCCACCCGCTCGGAGGCGGCCATCGTCAGGCCCGCACGCTCGAACTCGCTGTGCCCGCGGGGCAGCGGCGCCGACGTCTCGTTCATCGCCTCGCGCAGTTCGAACGTGACCAGGTTCCACACGAACTCGCGCACCTCTCCGGCGAACGTCGCCGAGTCCTTCGCGCCGAAGCTGGAGAACGCGAGCATCGGGGGCGCCTCCCCGATCGCGTTGAAGAAGCTGTAGGGAGCGAGGTTCACCGCTCCGTCGGCGGCGACCGTCGAGACCCAGCCGATCGGGCGGGGCGCCACGAGCGCCTTGAACGGGTCGTGTGGCAGGCGGTCGCGGTCACGGCGGCCAGGTTCGTAGAAGATCACCGAGGAGAAGCTATCGACTGTCATCGCGGCCGCACGAGGCCGCAACTTCCAGCCGGCGGCCGGTATAGATACGCGACGAATTCGCAAGGAGGTTGCTATGAAGCGCGCACTGACGCTGGCCGCTGTGGCGGTCGCGGTCGCAGTATCGATCACCGGAGTCGCCGCGGCAGCGGCATCTCCCACCGTGGTCACGGGGGCGGCGATCGGCGTGCACGACACGAGCGCGGTGCTCAACGGCCGGGTTGATCCCAACGGCCAGCCGACCGAGTACGTCTTCTCCTACGGTCCCACCGTCGCCTACGGCCTCACCACGGTCGTGCACTCCGCCGGGCGCGGAGTCAAGGTGGTCGCCGTCGCCCGGACGATCGCCGGGCTGACGCCGGGGACCCTGTACCACTACCGCATCACCGCGGTCAACGGGTCGGGGACGGGCACCGGGGCCGACCGCACGTTCTCGACCACCGGCCACCCCCCCGCCCAGGTCATCACCGGCGGCGCGCTCGACGTCACCAAGACCGCGGCCACCGTGACCGGCTCGATCAATCCCAACGGGGCGCCGACGAGCTGGGTCGTCCAGTACGGCCCGACCCCCTACGGTTATGAGACGATCGCCGGAGCTCCCCTCGCCGCGGTCAGCACGCCGGTTCCGGTCGCGGTCCGGCTCGCCGGGATCTCGCCGCGAACGCTGTTTCACTACCGGATCGTCGCCTACCACGGCGCCGCGGCCTCGTACGGCGCTGACGCGACGTTCTTCACCGAGCCGTGGCAGCGGCCGCGCCCCGGGCTCACCGCGCGCACGAGAGCAGTCGCACCGAAGCGAGCGCCGTACACGTTCACGACCGCGGGGAGCCTGCGCGGAGGCGGCTTCATTCCGGCGCCGCAGCGGTGCACCGGCACCGTCGCGATCCGCTACGACAACGGCCACCGTCAGGTCGCGTTCGTCGTCACTCCGGTCGCGGCCAACTGCCGGTTCTCGGTCCCGGCGACGTTCCGGCGGCTGCGCGGGCGCCGCCCGGCGAGCCTGACCATCACCGTCCGTTACCGCGGCAACGGCTACCTCCAGCCCGGCAGCGTCACCAATCGCGTGACCGCCGGCTGAGCCCGTCGCAGCCGGGCGGCGATCCGGTCCCGGCCGGCGCTGCCCCCGGCGGCGTCGCCGCGAGCGGGGCGGATACCCTTGCCCGCCATGCCACACCGAGGGCCGCGAGTGTCGCGCGCGGAGTTCGTGCTGCTCGCGGCGCTCGCCGCGTGGGCCCTGTTCCCGCTCGTCCTCGCGCTCATCCACGCCGCCGAGGCGCACGCGCGGTTCACCGGCGCCGACGGGCTGATCGGCGCCGACGGC
The DNA here is from genome assembly GCA_963731395.1 of uncultured Solirubrobacteraceae bacterium. GTDB lineage: Bacteria > Actinomycetota > Thermoleophilia > Solirubrobacterales > Solirubrobacteraceae > Palsa-465. The sequence goes on along the minus strand of CAVSVH010000016.1, from coordinate 564,322 downwards.
GTCCTCGGCGCCGATCAGCTGCAATATCTCGCGTGGGCGCGCGACGCCGGCGCCCACGGCGGCTTCGCCTCGGATCTGTTCAGCCTCTCGCCGAGCGGCCACGTCTACCTGGAGCCGCTGTTCGCGATCACCGGGGCGCTGTTCTCGCTCGGGGTCTCGCTCCCGGTCGCCTACCTCGTGTGGAAGCCGATCGCGATCGTGATCCTGGCGCTGGCGGCGGTCGCCTGGGCCCGGCGGCTGTTCGCCGACCAGCTCGCCGCGCGGGCGGCGACCGTGGCGCTGTCGCTGTTTCTCTGCACCCCGATCGCGGCGCTGTTCAGCTGGGCCCAGCTCGGCGGCTCGAGTCGATTCGGCTTCAACCTCTACCTGCTCAGCGACGAGCTGCTCGCCGCCAACAAGCTGTGGGGCTACGTGCCAAGCGCGATCGGGCTCGCCCTCGTGCCGGTCTCGCTCCTCGCCGCCGAGCGGGCGGTCGATCCCGACGTCAGGCCGGCCGCCGGACGCCGGAAGCTCGGTCACGGCGTCGTCCGCTCGCCCCTGATCGTCGCCTCGCTGGCCGCCGGGTTCGCGTCATGGCTGCACCCCTGGCAGGGGATCACGCTCGTGCTCATCTTCGCGGGTCTCGCGGTGCTCCAGCGGCGGCGCCACCCGCTCGCGCTGGCGGCGCCGGCGATCGCCGCCGCCCTGCCCCTGATCTACTACTACTGGCTCGCGCACAGCGACCCGGCGTGGCAGCTCGCCGGCCAGTACGAGGTCATCTCCCGGTTTGCGCCGCTCGTCCTCCTCGCCGGCTTCGGTCCGCTCGCGCTCATCGCGATCCTCGGCCTTGCGCCGCCCGGCGACGACGTGATCGAGCAGGCGCTGCTGCTCTGGATCGCCGGCTGCTTTGTCACCTACGTCGTCAACAGCTCGTTTGCCCCCCACGCCCTCCAGGGGCTCAGCCTGCCGCTCGCGGCGCTCATCGTCAGGGGCGGCCAGCGCCTGCGGGTGGCGCCGGCGCTCGGGCTTGTGGTGATCGGGCTGCTCACGGTCCCAGGGCTCGCGTTTGACGCGCGGAAATTCGTCCGAACCGCCCGCAGTGACGTCGTTCAGTACTACCTCCCCCACTCCGACGCCGACGCTCTCGATTGGGTCGCACACCGGGCCCCCGCCGGCGGGGTGCTGGCTCCGACTCCGTTCGCCGCCGTCATCCCCTCCCAGACCGGCCGCGCGGTGTGGGTCGGGCACGGGTACTGGAGCCGGGATTACCCCGCCCGTGCCCGGGCGGTAGACCGTCTGTTCGGCGGCCGGATGTCGGCGGCCGCGTCTCGCCGGTTCGTCGCCGGAACCGGGGCGTCGCTGCTGGTCTCCGACTGTCGGCACCCGGCCGATCTGACGCGGACGCTGGGCTCGTCGGTGCGATCGGTGCGTCGCTTTGGCTGCGCCCGCGTCTACGTCCTACGCGCGCCCTGAGCTCGCGCGGTCGGCGAGCCGGTAGACGAACCTCAGCCCCGACCAGGTGGCGTCGATCGCGCACACCTTGTTGTCGACCAGCCCCGCCGCCAACCCGAGCTCGCGCACGATCGATTCGGTGAGATCGGTGGCCACGCCCGAGCTTCGCTTCGGCCACGCCACCCACAGCCCGCCGGCCTCGTCCAGCGACGACCGCCATCCCCCAAGCCGGCGCTCCAAGGTGGAGCGCCTCGGGCAGAAGGCGACGATCACGTCACACGACCCGCGGAGGCGACGGCGCACGACGACCCCGGGCGGGAGCTCCCCGAGCACCGCCTCAAACCCGTCCGGGGCGCCGAGGAGGGCCAGGCGGGCATCGGCGGTGATCCCGAGCTTGCGAGGCAGCGGTGTCCCCGAGTAGCCGCCCCCTGACGCGCCGGGCGTCACCACGAGGCCCGCCGTCGTGTCGCCCGCCGCGTCAACGCTCCGCCGCGGCCACGACGCCGGCGATCAACGCCGACAGCTGGCTGCCCTGCCACGCCACGGGCGACCGGCCGGGCTCGTCGGTGACGAGCTCAGCGCCCGGGATCGCCGCGGCATACGCCTCACCCACCGCCCGCGGGTGTCCAGGGTCGACCGCGTCATCGGAGGCGACGATCACCGTCGGCACGTCGATCGCTCCCAGATCCGACAGCGACGCAAACGGGCGCGAGCGCGGCACCGCGTGCAGCGCGTCGGCCACCGCCTCCGGGTGTTCGTGCAGCGACAGGCGCTGGCGGGTCACCTTCAGGACCGTCTCGCGCCAGCGCTCGGGGACATCGGGCTCACCGTAGGCCGAGAGGAAGCCATCGATCCCGCCATCGCGAAGCCCCTGCGACAACGCATCCCAGCGGTGCAGCCGCCCGGGCTCATCTGACCCACCATCAAACGCGGGGGTGATGAGCACCAGCCCCGCCACCCGCTCGGGGTGCTCCAGGGCCAGCCACACCAGCGTGTGAGCTCCCATCGAGGCCCCCGCCAGCACCGCCCGCGCCACTCCGGCGCGGTCGAGCACCGCCTCCAGATCGCGGCCGAGATCCTCGTAGCGGTAGGCGCCGGGAGCCTCGGCGGGCGCCGACGCGCCATGGCCCCGCGCGTCGTAGGCGATCACGCGATGCCCGCCGCGCTGCAGCGCCGTCGATCCCATCACCACGTAGCGACGCGTCGCGGTCAGCCCGTGGGCGAGCACGACCGCCGGCCCCTCCCCCGCGTCGCTCACCGCCAGCCCCACCCCGCCCCGCTCGGTCACGTACTCGGCCACGAGACCTGTCTACCACGAGCGCACGCTGCACCGTCTGGCCGTGGCTACCATCAAGGAGCATCATGGACGTCACCGACAGCACATTCCAGACAGCCGTCATCGAGCGCTCGAGCACCCTTCCCGTCGTGGTCGATTTCTGGGCCGAGTGGTGCGGCCCGTGTCGCCAGCTGGGGCCGGTCCTGGAGCGCGCCGTCGCCGCTCGCAGCGGAAAGATCGAGCTCGCCAAGATCGACGTGGACGCCAACCCGGCAGTCGCCCGCAGCTTCGCCATCCAGAGCATCCCGGCGGTCAAGGCGTTCCGCGACGGACGCGTCGCCGCCGAGTTCATCGGCGCCCAGCCCCCGGCCGCCGTCGACACTTTCCTCGATTCACTGCTGCCCTCGGAGGCGGATCAGCTCGTGGCCCGCGGCGACGAGGAGTCGCTGCGCCAAGCGGTGACGCTCGAGCCCTCCCGGGCCGACGCCGCCGTGCCGCTGGCCCGGCTGCTGCACGGCCGCGGCGACGCCGACGGCGCCGAGGCGCTGCTCCGCGAGGTCCCGGGCAGCTTTGCCGCCGATGGCCTGCGCGCGAGGATCAAGCTGGAGGACGACGACCCCGGCGACGACGTGCGGGAGGCGTTCGCGGCGCTCGACGCGAACGATCCCGAGCGCGCGCTCGAGCTCCTGATCGGAGCGCTCCCGTCCTCCGATGGACGCCGCGACGACATCCGCCGGGTGGTCGTCGGCATTCTCGACGAGCTCGGAGTCGACAGCCAGCTGGCCCGCGACTCACGCCGGCGGCTCGCCAGCGCGTTGTACTGATCCGCCGGGCGCCGGTTACACGGCGAACGTCAGCTGCGCCTCGAGCTCCCGGTGCCTCGCCTCGAGGCCGGCGACCCGCACGCCGAGCAGTCGCACCGGGCGCGGAGCCGCGAATCGACGCAGCAGATCGAGCGCGACCGGAAGCACCTGCTCCGGGGTGGCTACCGGCTCGGGGAGCGTGCGCGCGCGGGTGTGGGTGGAGAAGTCGTCCAGCCGCACCTTGATCCCGATCGTGCGCCCGCGACGCTCCTGTCCCGCGAGGGCGGCGCAGAGCTGGTCGGTGAGCCGCTCGAGCACCGCCTCGAGCGCCTCCGGCTCCGCGATGTCGCGGTCGAACGTTGTCTCCCGCGACTCCGAGATCACCTTGCGCTCCTCGGTGACCGGCGCCGCATCCTCAAACCGCGCCCGGGACTGAAGCGCGGCTCCCGATCGCGCGCCGAAGCGACGCGTCAGCTGCTCGGCCGGCGCCGCCGCGAGCTTGCCGAGCGTGTCGAGACCCGCCCGGCGCAGCCGCTCCGCGGTCTTGGGCCCGATCCCGGGGATCAGCCCGCATGGCGCTCCGGCAAACCGCTCGCAGGCCTGCTCCCTGGTCAGGACCACGAATCCGCGCGGCTTCTCGGCATCCGAGGCGACCTTGGCGACGAGCTTGTTCGGGCCGAGCCCGATCGAGCAGCCGAGGCCCGTCTCGCCATCGATCCGCAGCGCGAGGCGACGCATCTCGGCACGCGGCGCGGGCAGGCCGGAGAGATCGAGGTACGCCTCGTCGAGGCCGACCACCTCGACCGTGTCGCAGCTGGCGCGCACCAACGCCATGACCTCGCGCGACGCCGCGCGGTAGTACGTGAAGTCCGGCGTCAGATACACGCCATCGGGACAGAGCCGCCGCGCCCGGACGGCCGGCATCGCCGAGCCGACGCCGAACCGCCGGGCCTCGTAGGACGCGGTGGTGACGACCGCGCGGGGCCCGCTTCCGGCGACGATCACCGGCCGCCCGCGCAGCTCCGGACGGCGTTTGAGCTCGACCGAGACGTAGAACGCGTCCATGTCGACGTGAGCGATGCAGCGACCGGCCATGGCAACGGACTTTAATCCGCGATCCGGCAGACGTGGCCGCGGAGAACGCGGCCCCCGCGGCCACTATGGGGCGGCCGCGGGGGTCGGTCACGTCGGGTAGGTCAGCGGCTCGTCCACACCGTGCCCACGCCGGTGAACCCGAGCGCCGCGGCGGTCGTCTGGTTGAGGTCCCAGTCGCGCCCGGCGACGAACGGACCGCGGTCATCGACGGTCGCGGTGACCGTCCGTCCGCCATAGCGCAACGTCACCTTGGTGCCGCACGGCAGCGTGCGATTGGCGACGCCGAACCCGGCGTGAAAGCCGCACGCTGTCCCGCCGGCGTCCTCGTACCACGAGGCGACGCTCGCCCGCAAGACGGTCACGGCACCGGCGTCGCCGGCGATGCGAACGGTCCCGCGGTCGCCGCCGAACAGCACCCGGAGATGCCCCTGGGTGCCGCTGGGCGGCGCGTAGCCGAGGCGAAACCCGCCGCGGCGGCCGGTCCGGCCGACGGCAACCGTCCGCCAGCCGGCTGCCATCTGACCCTGCAGCCGCACGGTCCTCCCGGACGCCGCCGGCAGGAGCGTGCCGGTCACGTGGAGCGTCGTCCCGCCGAGGACCGCGAACCGGCGGCGGTGGATGACGAACCGCGCCACGGCCGGAGCCGGACGCGATGCGCTCGGCGAGGCGGACGCCGTCGCCGGCCGCGGTCGGCTCGGCGCCGCGACCGAGGCGCCGCCGGCGAGCGCGTACGCCGACGCCGGCGCCGCCAGCATCGCCGTGGCGATGAGCAGCTGGATTGAGCGCGTCCTGCGCACCCTGAAACTGGGCCTCATGGTGAGGACCTCCTGTCGTACGTCGACCGGGTGCCTGCGGGGTTAGCTGTCGGGCTCGCGGCGCCCGCCGGATGCCGGACGGCATCCGCCAGGGGTCGCTACGTTCACGGCCGGCGTGCGCCGGGTGATCGATTCGCCCCGCCGGGTGCCCTCCTGGCCACCCGGAAGTGGGTCCCCCGCTCGTGCCCGCACCGGGCGGGCACGACTCGGCAGGTCAAATGTCGAAGTGCGGGAGGCTCGCATCGCACCGGCGAGCGTTGTGTGATCCTCGTCACGCTGGAATCGGTGCCAGAATCAGCCTATGGCTGCCAATCGCGACCGCCTGACGGGCCTCGACAGCTCGTTTCTGCACCTCGAGCGCGACGCCGCTCACATGCACGTGGCGGCGTGCATGGTGCTCGACGGCCCGGTGCCGACCTACGACGAGCTCGTCGCCCACATCGTGTCGCGACTGCATCTCGTGCCCCGGTACCGCCAGCGGCTGGCGTTCGTCCCGCTGAACCAGGGCCGCCCGGTGTGGGTCGACGATCCGCACTTCAACGTCGCCTTCCATGTCCGCCATACCGCGCTCCCCAGTCCTGGCGCCGAGGAGCAGCTCAAGCGGCTGAGCGGACGCGTGTTCTCCCAGGCGCTGGATCGCTCGCGCCCGTTGTGGGAGCTGTGGCTCGTCGAGGGCCTCGCCGAAGACCGGTTTGCGCTCCTCTCCAAGACCCACCACGCGCTCGTCGACGGCATCTCCGGCGTGGACATCGTCACCGTGCTGTTCGACACGTCTCCGGACCCGGTGCCCGTCGCTCCCGCCGAGCACGAGTGGATCCCGCGGCCGCTGCCGAGCAGCGCTCAACTGCTGGCCGACGCGCTGCTCGAACGGGCGACGGTGCCGTCGGAGATCGCCCGCGGCGTGAAGGCGACGCTGCGGGGGCCGCGCACCGTGGCCGGCCAGGTCGCTCGCGCGCTGGAGGGGGTCGGAGCGGTGGCGCGCACCGGTCTGGCGCCCGCACCTCCCAGCCCGCTGAACGTCCGGATCGGCCCCCACCGGCGCTTCACCTGGGTGCGCGGCGATCTCGAGCAGTTCCGGGCGATCAAGAACGCCCTCGGCGGAACCATCAACGACGTGGTGCTCGCCTCCGTGGACGGCGCTCTCGGCCGCTATCTGCGCCGGCACGGCGCGGCGACCGACGACATGGTCCTGCGGGCGATGGTGCCGATCTCGGTGCGCGCCGACGTGGAGCGCGGCGCGCTTGGCAACCGCGTCGCCGCGATGTGGGCGCCGCTCCCACTGGGGATTCGCGATCCGATCCAGCGGCTGCTGACGATCAGCCGGTCGATGGAGGGGATCAAGGAGTCACGGCAGGCCGTCGGGGCTCAGGTGCTGACCGAGCTCTCCGGATTTGCGCCGCCGACGATCATGGCGCAGGCCGCCCGGCTGCAGGCCCGTCAGCGCATGTTCAACGTCGTCGTCACCAACGTGCCCGGGCCGCAGCTCCCGCTCTACATGCTCGGCCGCCGGCTCGAGGCCACGTACCCGATGGTGCCGCTGGCCGAGAACCAGGCACTCGGGATCGCCATTATGAGCTACAACGGCCAGCTCAACTTCGGGCTCAACGCCGACTTCGACGCGATGCCGGATCTCGAGGATCTCGGCGACGACCTGCGGGCGTCGATTCAGGAGCTGGCGGTGGCGGCGGCCGAGGAACACCGGCCGGCCGGCCGGCGCTCGGTCCGCGCCGTGGACTGAGCCGGACCTCCCGGAGCACCCCGGGCCGTCTGCCGGCTCACCGCTCAGCCGCCGGCGACGCCGCGGGGCTCCGGCCGCGGCCGGACCGCGATCGTCACCCGGGTGAGGACGCACACCCGGCCGGCGTCGTCGGTCAGTTCGACCTCCCAGACCCATGTCGTCCGTCCCCGATGGCGGGCCCGGGCGACCGCGTTGATCGTCCCCTCGGTGATCGGGCGCAGAAAGCTCGTGTGGTTCGACAAACCCATCACGACGACATCGCCGTCACCCATCACCGTGAGCGCGGTCCCGTTGCTCGCCAGACTCTCGGCGATGGCGGCATAGACGCCGCCATGGATCAGCCCGCCCGGCTGCTTGAGCTCGTCTCGCACGTCCACCTGGCCACGGGCCAGCCCGTCGCTCAGCTCGATGACCTCGAGCCCGTACAGACGGTCGAACCCGGCGTCGTGGGCGAACGGAAGCTCGGTCGTCACGCGTCCGGACAATAGAGCCTGGGGATGATCGGCCTCAGCGTGTCCTCTACCCTACGACCGCGATGACCGCGTTGGACAGGCTTCCCGGCGATCAGCGCGCGGTGCTCCAGTTGGTGCTCGGCCGAGGTCGCAGCTATGACGAGATCGCGCGGATGCTCTCGATCGACGTCGCGGCCGTGCGCGAGCGTGCGCACGCCGCGGTCGACACGCTCGGGCCGGTGACGGCGGTCCCCGCCGAGCGGCGCGGGAGGCTCGCCGACTATCTCCTCGGCCAGCTGCCGGAGAGCCAGCTCGGCGAGGTCCGGGGCCTGCTCGCCCAGTCGCCGAGGGAGCGGGCGTGGGCGCGGGTGCTGTCGTCCGAGCTGGCGCCGGTCGCGGCCGGGCCAATGCCGGAGATCCCGACCGAGGTCAATGCGGCGTCGCCCCCGGATCCGCAGGCCGGCGCCGCCGACTCACCCGCCGGGGCCCCGACCGAGCTCGCCGGTTCGTCGACTGGCGCCGCCGACGGCGCGCCGGTGACGCCCGGCACGGGCGCCCGGACGAGCCCGACCGGAGGCCCCCGCAGCTCACGGCTTGGTGGAATCATCCTGATCGCAGTGGCGCTGATCGTCGTGGCCGTCGTGCTGTTTCTCATCTTGCGGTCGGGCTCGCCGAACAAGCATCCGACCGCCGCCGCCCCGACGACATCCGCGAGTCCGACGGCGAGCGCTACCGCGACGAGTCCGGCCTCATCGAGCGCATCCGGATCGGGCACATCGACCTCGGCCCGGGTGGTGGCGCAGATCAACCTCTCGCCTCCGCGCCCCTCGCACAGCAAGGCGCTGGGGATCGCCGAGGTCCTCAGGGAGGGCAACCACAAAGCGGTCGCGATCGTCGCCCAGAACGTTGCGCCGAACTCGACGCGGCCGCCCAACGCGTACGCCGTGTGGCTCTACAACTCGTCGAGTGATGCCCACCGCCTGGGGTTCGTCAATCCGGGAGTCGGCAAGACCGGCCGGCTGTCCACCGCGGGACAGATTCCGAGCAACGCCGCGCGCTACAAGCGGCTGATCGTCACGGTCGAGACCACCGCTGCACCCAAGCAGCCGGGCACGATCATCCTCGAGGGAACGCTGACCGGGCTGTAGCCCCCGGCGTCGGGCACTCCCGGTCGTCCCGGGTCAGCCTTCGGATCCGGGCTGGTCCGTCCGGCGCCTGCCGCTCAGCCGGAGATCCGGGCCAGTCCGTCGAGCGCTTCGCTGAGCTTTGCCGCGGTCGCCCGCCGCAGCATCAGCCCGCCGGTCCGTGAGTACCCGCGGAGCTTCTGCTGCTGGGTGATCGTCACCCGCGTCCCGTCGCCGACGGGCTCGAGATGGATCTCGATCACCGACGCGGAGAGCACCCGGGCAAACGGCGTCCCCGCGATCTCCTGCGACCAGGCCTGTGCCCACGGGGGCTGAGACTCGACGATTCGGAAGTCGGCGCGCACCGGCCGCCCCCGCTTGGTCTTGAGCACCTGCGTGAATCGATCCTCCTTTACCCCCTCGACGCGTTCCACCCCGGGCCACCAGCGCGGGATGTGGTGCGGGTCGGCGATCAATTCCCAGAGCTGCTGCTGGGATGCCGGCAGGGTTGCGCTCTTGTGCGCGACGGCCATTTCTCGGCGGCGACGCTACTCCGAGAACTCGATCAGGGAGTACACCGGGTGGTGGGCCAGCCGCCTACGCCCGCCGAGGAAGCTGAGCTCGACGAGAAACGCGCAGCCCACGATCTCGGCTCCGAGGTCGGCCACGAGCTCGCACAGCGCGCCCGCGGTCCCGCCGGTCGCGAGCAGGTCGTCGTGGACGAGCACCCGGGCTCCGTCGGCCAGGGCGTCGGCGTGCACTTCCAGCGCGTCGATCCCGTACTCCAGCGCGTATTGCGCGGCGATCGTCTCGCCGGGCAGCTTGCCCGGCTTGCGGGCCGGCACGAATCCCGCCCGGAGCTCCCGGGCGAGAGCTGCCCCCAGGATGAATCCGCGGGCCTCGGCGGCGACGACGAAATCGATCTGCTCGGCCTCCACGCGCGCCGCCAGCGCGGCCACCGCGGCGTCGAGGGCGGTGGGGTCCAGGAGCAGCGGCGTGATGTCGCGGAAGATGATTCCCGGGCTCGGGAAGTCCGGGATATCGCGAACGAAGGCGCGCAGATCCACCGTGTCGGCGCCTAGTGGTCGCTCACGTAAGTACGGTCGCACCGAGAGGTGTGACTGGTGGATGCCTGGCGAGGACGCAGGACCCGACAGGTAGCAGCGCTACCTGAGGGTCCGAGGACAAAGCCAGGCGCCGCCAGGCACGCCTCGAATGCGAGCGTATTTGCGTGAGCGGCCACTAGGTGGCGATTTTGCGCAGGTCGCGGATCAACAGCAGGTGCTTGAGGTGAGTGGTCACCGACGCCAGGTTCTCCAGCGCCTCGATGGCCTCCTTACGCCGCTCGGGGTTCCGGGACCTGAGCGCCGGCGCGAGGATGCTCTGCAGCAGCTGCGCCTCGCGATCGGCGGAGCTGCGGAACACCCGCAAGTTGCGGCCACCGACGCCATAGCGCGCCAGCTCCGACACGGCGCGGATGATCTCGCGTTCGGTCTCGTCGTAGTAGTGGGTGCCGCTGCGCGTCTCGCCCTTGATCACGCCGAACTCCACCAGCTCCCGCACCAGCTTGGGGTCGGCGCCGGTCTCCTCCACCACGTCCTCGAGCGAGTACAGCGATCCGGGGTCGCGGACGTTGACGCCGGCGCGCCGCGGACCGACCCGCTCCCCCGCGGGCGGGGCGACGTCGCGGTCCGAACGGCCGCCGGCGAGTTCCTGGCGAATCACCCGCAACGGCAGGAACTCGTCACGCTGGAGCCGGAGGATGGTGCGCAGGCGGTCGACGTCGGACTGGGTGTAGAGGCGGTAGCCGCCCTGGGTGCGCCGTGGCGCGAGCAGCTTCTGGTCCTCGAGATACCGGATCTTCGAGATCGAGATGTCCGGGAACTCCTGGAGCAGCGCCTTGCAGACGGCGCCGATCGTCACCGCCTTCTGCCGCGGCCGCTGGTCGTCGGTGGCCGGAGGCTCGGGCAGCTCCAGCTCGGGAGTCGGGGTATCGGTGCTCATGGGCGGCTCAGGAAGGCGAGCTTGTACTTCCCGATCTGGAGCTCGTCTCCGTCGGTGAGCCGGTGGGAGTCGATCCGGTGGCGGTTGACGTAGGTGCCGTTCAGCGAGCCGCAATCGTCGAGGAAGTACTCATCGCCCCGGCGCACGATGAGCGCGTGGTCACGTGAGACGGTGACATCGTCGAGAAACACGTCGCTCTCGGGGCGACGGCCGACCGTGAGCCGGTCGCCCTGCACCGGAAAGCTCTCCCCCGCCCGGCCGCCGCCGGCGCGGATCACCAGAGCAGCCCCGCGCGCCACCACGTCCTCGAGCTCCACGACCTCCAGCTCCCCGGTCTCGCCGACCTTGTAGGTGGCGGTCGATGCCCCCGGGGGCTGCTCGCTTTGCGCCAGGAACGCCCCGCAACGCTGGCAATAGCTCGCGCCGTCGTCGTTGGCGAATCCGCACTCGGGGCAGTGCTGGGCCATCTGGGCGTTCCCCGGATTATTCCGGGTCGCTGGACGGCACCCGCCCAGCAAGGATGTCGGTCAGCTGCTGTACATCCGCGCCCGAGATCACCAACTCGCCGGTCTCGTCCTTCTTGCGCAGGCGATTGACCAGCTCGGCGCGCAGGATGTCGATCTTGCCGTGCAGGATCCGCCGCCGATAGGAGATCTCCATCTCCTCCTCGGTCAGCTGCCTGATCAGGTCCTTGAGCTCCTGGTCACTCAGTGAGCCAAGATCTGGAAAAGTATCCATGCTGTCATTCCGCGATCGATGGGATGGACATGCCACAGTATATCTCAGAGGGTCAAGCTGAGCTTGAGACTCTCGCGACGGCTCCGCATCCGAGCCTCGAATCGGCCGGTCCGTCGCTACTGAGACCCCGTCGGGTCGGGTTGCTCGCGGTGCTGGGCGTCGGAGGCGCGCGCCTGGGCGATGCCGCTGCGGACGTAGAGGACGGTCGCGACCAGCGTCAGGGCCATTCCGACGTACAGGAGCACGAGCGCCAGCCAGTGCACGCCGGCCATCGCAAAGAACGGCGCCCCCATCGTCGGCGCCACTCCGATTCGGCCCGGCCAGTTGATCTTCACCTCCACGCCCCGCGACAGGCCGTAGCGGCTGAGGACGAGCATGAACAGCTCGCGCGCGACGACGATGGCGATCGCCCACCGGGGCAGCAGGGTGAAGTGCCAGCAGACCACCATGCCCGACACGACGAGCAGGCGGTCGATGATCGGATCGAGCAGGGCGCCGAGGCGGCTGTACTGGCCGGTGAGGCGGGCGGCGAACCCATCGAGATAGTCGGCCCAGCCGATCACGAAGAACAAGATCGTCGCCGTGGTGTCCTCGCCGTTGTCGCTCGAGAGGGCGAGGATGAGGAAGACCGGAATCCCGAGCAGTCGCAGCAGCCCGATGGCATTCGGGATCGTCCACGGACGCAACGGCTGGTCTGAGAGCGTCGCCCGGGGCGGCCCACCCGAGCGGTCGATCCCGAACAGGCGGCGTCTGCTGAGCGGCTCGGTCACGGGTTTCCCGGTGCAGCGGTCCTGAGCCCGCCGGGCTCGGTCAGGGGAGCCCCTGCGAGAGCTCCGCCACCGCCGCGGCCGCGCCGGAGATCGCGACTGTCACGGGTTCGCGGCCGCGCCTCACCTGGACTTCGATTTCGCCCGCCCCGAGCGTCCGGCGTCCCACGGTCAGGCGCAGCGGGCACCCGAGCAGCTCGGCGTCGGCGAACTTCTCGCCCGGGCCTGCGTCGCGCTCGTCGTAGAGCGTCTGCAGCCCGACGTCCTGCAGCTCGGCATACAGCCGATCGGCGAGCTCCCGCTCGTCGCTGCCCGGCTTGCCGAGCACAACGAGCTCGACGTCGAACGGCGCGATGTTCCGGGGCCACGAGATGCCGTGCGCATCGGCAGATTGCTCGACGGCGGCGGCGGCCGCGCGGGCGGGGCCGAAGCCGTAGCAGCCCATCCACACGAGCTGTGACCGGCCGGACTCGTCGAGATAGCGGGCCCCGAGCGCCTCCGCGTACCGGGTGCCGAGCTTGAAGATGTTGCCGACCTCGATCGCCGGCTCAACTCGGACGGTCGCGCCATCGACCGTGTCCCCGGAGACCACGGTCCGGACGTCAACCGTCTCGTAGTTGAAGTCGCGCCCCGGCTCCACGCCGCGCAGGTGCGCGTCGAGCTCGTTGGCGCCCGTGACGTAGCCGCCCGGCGTCACCGCGGCGTCGAGGAGGACCGGAAGCTCGGCGCCGACCGGACCGATGAATCCCGGCGGCCCGAGGCGCTCGGCGACCTCGTCGGGGCGGGCGGCGCGGAACGGCTGCCCGAGGGCGTTCTGGAGCTTGATCTCATTGACGCGATGGTCGCCGCGGAGCATCACGAGCTTCATCTCGCCGCCGTCGATCACGACCGGAAACGCCTTGAGGAGGGCCCCCGCGGGGACCCCGAGGGATCCGACGAGCGCCTCGATCGTCGTCGCGCCGGGCGTCTGCACGAGCTCCGGGGGCCCATCCGGCGCCGGCACCGCCACCGGCTGGGCCTGGGCTGAGGCGACCTCGATGTTGGCGGCGTACCCGGCGGCGAGGGCGACGTCGTTCTCACCCGCCGGACACGGCGCCATGTACTCGTGCGCGCCGAACCCGCCCATCATCCCGACGTCCGCCTCCACCCGGTACCACTCGAGCCCGCACCGGTCCATCATCCGGTCATAGGCGATCACGTGCTTGTCGTAGGAGGTGGCCAGCGCCTCGGCGTCGCGATCGAAGGTGTAGGCGTCCTTCATGACGAACTCCCGGGTGCGCAGGACCCCGGCGCGTGGCCGGGGCTCGTCACGCTCCTTGACCTGGAAGTGGTACAGGATCAGCGGGAGGTCGCGGTAGGACTTCACCGCCGCCGCGACGTGGCCGGTGACGATCTCTTCGTGGGTCATCGCGAGCACCATGTCGGCGCCGCGGCGATCCTTGAGCTTGAACAGCTCCTCGATCGCGTACCGGCCGGTGCGCCGCCACGGCTCGGCCGGGTGCAGCACCGGCATGAGCATCTCCTGCCCGCCGATCGCGTTCATCTCCTCGCGCACGATCTGCACGATCCGCTGGTGGGTGCGCCAGCCGGCGGGCAGCCACGACCACAGTCCGGCGCCGACCTGGCGGATCAGGCCGGCCCGGACCATCAGCTTGTGCGAGATCGCCTCCGCGTCCGCCGGAGGCTCGCGCTCGGTCGGGAGAAAGTAGGTGGAGAGCAGGGTCATCGGCGGGGGATCCGGGCCTCTAGCGTACCCGTCGCCGACGACCGCCAGCGTGCGGGTATGGTCTGATAGAACGCTCGCAAATTCAGCTCACAAAGGAGCCGTGTGATGGCGTATTCCGTACCTCCCCTCCCCTACGACTACAACGCGCTCGAGCCTCACATCGACGAGGCGACGATGCGCGTCCACCATGACAAGCATCACCAGGCGTACGTCGACAAGGTCAACGCGGCGCTGGAGGGCACCGAGTGGGCCGAGACGCCGATCGACGACGTGCTCAAGAGCCTCGGCTCGCTGCCGTCCGACAAGCAGAAGGCGGTCCGCAACAACGGCGGCGGTCACTTCAACCACTCGCTGTTCTGGGTGTGGATGGCCCCCGGCGCCGGGGGGGCTCCGGACGGGGCGCTGGCCCAGGCGATCGAGTCGGCATTCGGCTCGTTCGACGACTTCAAGGCGAAGTTCAAGGACGCCGGCGTCAACCAGTTCGGCTCCGGCTGGTCGTGGCTGGTGCACGACGGATCCGGCCTGGCGGTCGTCTCCAGCGCCAACCAGGACAACCCGATCTCCGACGGCCACACGCCGCTGCTCGGCGTGGACATCTGGGAGCACGCCTACTACCTGAAGTACCAGAACAAGCGCCCGGACTACATCGACGCGTGGTGGAACGTGGTCAACTGGCCCGCCGTCGCCGCCGCGTTCGATCACGTCAGCTGACAGCCGGTTCTCACTGCGGCGGCGGGCGGTCTCAGCGACCCGTCGCCGCGCCCGTGCCACCGACGGCCTCCTCGACCCTGCATTGCGCGACAACGCCGGCCCCGGCTTCAGGGATTGTCGCGGAATGCAGGTCAGTCATGCACTACGCGACAGATCCGCAGCCGCACCCGGGGTTTGTCGCGATATGCAGGCCCGGAGCGGCGTCCGTGAGATGAGGCCTAGGCGCGGGTGAACCGGCGCCCGGCCACGGGCGACTGCGCCTCGTCGAGGCGTGCCGGGCGCGGGTCGACGACCCGCATGATCCCCTCGTTCTCCTGACCGGCCGCGGCGGCCTCGATCGCGGCCAGGCGCTCCGGGGTCATCGCGCTCGCGTCCTCGTTCTCGGCCAGCCACTGCTCGGCCTCGGCCGCGGCGCGCTCATCGCGGACCACCTGCTTGCCGGCCTCGTAATAGCGGTCGATCTCGGCGAACAGCTCGTCGACCAGATTCTCGGTCTTGACCTTGCGCAGCATCTTGCCCTTCGAGTAGATCGCGCCGGCGTCCTTGGCGCCCGTGATCCCGAAATCGGCGTGGCGGGCCTCCCCGATGCCGTTGACCGCGCACCCGAGGACCGAAACCTCGATCGGGTCGTCGTAGGCCCGCAGGCGCTCCTCGATCTCGACCACGACGCTGTCCATGTCGAACTGCAGGCGCCCGCAGGTGGGGCAGGCGATGAGCACCGGGCCGCGCTCGCGCAGCTTGAGCGCCTTGAGGATCTCCCAGGCGACCTTGACCTCCTCCTCGGCGTGGAAGGTCGAGAGCGAGATGCGGATCGTGTCGCCGATCCCGTCGGCGAGCAGCGTGCCCAGCCCCACCGCCGACTTCAGCGACCCCGACCACTTCGTCCCCGCCTCGGTCACCCCCAGGTGCAGCGGGTACGGGATCCTCGCGGCGAGCAGACGGTTCGACGCGATCGTGTTCGGCACCGAGGTCGACTTCATCGACACCTTGAAGTTGGTGAAATCCAGGCGCTCCATGAGCGCCACCGTCTCGACGGCGGCGGTGACGAGCGCCTGCACCGGGTCGTCGTACTCGAGCTGGCGCAGATGCCGGGGCAGCGACCCCGAGTTGACCCCGACCCGCAGCGGCGTCCCGAGCTCCTTGGCCCGGGCGATCACCTCGGCGACCTTCTCGGGGCCACCGATGTTGCCGGGGTTCAGGCGGACGCAATGCGCTCCGGCGTCGAGCGCCTTGAGGGCAAGCGTGTGGTTGAAGTGGATGTCGGCGATGACCGGGATCGGCGACTCGCGCACGATCGTTCGCAGCGCGTCGGCGTCCTGCTCGCGTGGCACGGCGACGCGGACGATGTCGGCCCCGGCCTCGGCGACGCGGCGGATCTGGCCCATCGTGGCCGCGAGGTCGGCGGTCTCGGTCTTGGTCATCGTCTGCACGGCGACGGGGGCGCCGCCGCCGATCGGCACGCTGCCGACATGGATCTGACGCTGGGAGGACATGAGACCCAGTCTAGTGTCGATCCTACGGCGACCCGGCGGGCGGCGGCGCGTCGTCGCCGGGACCCGCCGGGCCGGCCCCGGCGCGGCGGCGCCGGATCGCGATCGCCCCGAACGTGATCGCCGCCAGGATCAGGATCACCAGGATCACGATCACCGGCGTCGGCAGGAACGATCCGCCCGACGACGAGCTGTCGGTGACGGTCCCGGTCTTGTGCTGCTTGGCGGCCTGGATCGCCGATTGGATCACGTCGTAGCAATTCGTGTACTGCTTGACCGAGGCCGGCATGATCGCGAGCGCGTGCTGCAGCTGGGCGAGCGAGTACGTCGTGGTCAGCCGGCCCTGGGACTCGCAGTTGTTGATCACCGGGTTGCCGCCCGCGGCGAGCGCCGGCGCGGCGCCGCCCACCACCACGGCCAGGGTCGCGGCAGCGCTCAGCAGCGCGATCAGGTGCGTCCAGCGTCGCATCGCGGCGAAGCTTATGCGGAACCGCGCTGGATGATGACCGATGCTCCCGCCGGCACGGGCGTCAGCAGGGAGGTCGCTCGGTGCAGGATCGCCGGCGCGCTCGTCGCCCACGGTCGCGCCAGCGAGAAGCGGTCGACCTGGTAGCCGTCGACCGCCCGGGACCCGATCAACCGCGTGCCCGGCGGCAGCCGGCCCAGCGTCTGTGAGGTCTCGCCGACGACGTCGAGCTCGCGGACCGTCACCGGCCCCGCATTGGCGCCGGCCGACTCGCCCGGTCCTGACCAGGCCACCCGCGGCAGATAGATCGACAGCGGTCCGGTGGCGAACTGGCCGTCGTAGGCGACGACCGCCCGGGTCGCGCCGGTCGACCCCAGGGCGGTGGCGACCCCCCGCCAATCCGGGCGCTGGTAGGAGCTGTCGGTGTCGATCTTGATCGCGGCCCAGGCGAACGATCCCATGAGCACGGCAACGAGCGCTGCCCCCGGAAGTTTCGCCCCCCGCGTCGTGCACGCGGCGCCGATCACGATCGCCAGTGGCGGCCACGCCGGCATCAGCCCGCGGGCGATGTAGTCGTCGTGACCGGCCAGGGCCACCACGAGCGGGATCAACAGCACCGACCCGGCGAGCACCGCGGCGATCCCGGCGCCGCGCAGCTCGCGATCATCGCCGCCGATGACGAGGAGCGCGATCACCGCCGCGGCAAGCGCGGCGGCGCCGAGCAGTCCATAGGAGACCGCGGGGCCCTTGTAGAGGGTGTTGAGGGCGAACGTCACCGGCACCTGCGCCAGCCGCTGCGACAGCGGCTGGCTCGTGATGAACTCGGCCGGGCTGCGCAATTGCGGGATCACGTGGGGGATGAGCGGGGCGACGACCACGACCTGCACGGCGCACGCGATCAGTGCAGCCCGGCTGCGCGCGCGGTAGAGCAGCAGGAGCCCCTCCGCGAGGATGAGAAATCCGGCGAAGTACTGCGTCACCATGGCCAGCGCCGAGAAGATTGCCCACCACGCCAGCTCCCGCGAGGACGGCGATCGCCAGGCGCGGGCGAAGAACAGCAGCGATGCGGCGCACAGGACGACGAGCAGCATGTACTCCCGAGCCTCCTGCGAATACCAGATCATGAACGGGTTGACCGACGCCAGCGCGGCGGCGACCACGCCGGCGCGCGACGAGACGAGCTCGCGGCCCGACAGGTAGAGCAGCGGCACGAGGCCCGCGCCGAGGAGCGCCGACAGCGAGCGCAGTCCGAGCTCGCCGGTTCCGAACACCTTCGCCCAGGGCCAGGCGATGAGAAAGTACAGGGGGGGATTCCACTCGGCGCGGCTCCACGCGCCGAGCATCGCGCCGAACGACAGGCTGAGCTCGTGGGCCGCCTGCGCCTCATCCAGCCAATAGCTCTGGCTGTCGATCAGGGCGAAGCGGACGATCACCGAAAGAACGGTCAGCCCGATCACGATCCGGGTGGCGATCGGGGCCGTCAGCGGCCAGGGCCGGCGGCCCGGGCGCGCCCCGGTCAAGGCGCCCGTGCGGGCCGGAAGGAGCATGCGGCGGCAGTGTACCCCCGGCCGCACCCGCCCTCGGCGGGTGATCGCACCGCCGCCACCCCAACCAGAGCCCGGCGCCCGGGGTGGACGTTATTGTCACCCGCTTGCCCGCGCCTCCGACGTCCCCCCGGCGGCTCTCGCGCCGCGTGCTCGCGGTCGCCATCCCCATGGCGGTCGCGATCGTGCTCGCCGCCGTCCTGTCGGCGTGCGGGGGCGGCGCAGCGACCACGACCGCGGCGCTGCCGCCGCTTCACTCCAGCCGCGTCGGCCCCGAGCCGATGTTCACCTCTGCCGGGGAGCTGATCGCGGACCCGAGCGGCACGCTGACGAAGCTCAAGGCGCTGGGCGTCGATCGGGTGCACGTGTACCTGCACTGGGCCGACGTCGCTCCGGACCCCGAGTCGCGGACCCGGCCGGACTTTGACGCCACCGATCCGTCGGCCTACCCCGCTTCCGGCTGGGCCCCGTACGACGCGATCGTGCGCGGCCTCGCCGCACGGCAGATGACGATCGACCTTGCGCTGCTGTCGCCGGCACCGATCTGGGGCACGGGAACCGGAGACCCGAATAAGAACACCCAACCGGGATGGCGCCCCAACGACGCGGAGTTCGAGCAGTTCGTGCAGGCCGTGGGAACCCGCTACAGCGGCCACTACACCCCGCCCGGCGACAGCAAGCCTCTGCCCCGCGTCGACTTCTGGTCGATCTGGAACGAGCCGAACCTCGGCATCGAGCTCGGCCCCGAGGCGGTGCCGCATACCCAGATCGAGAAATCGGGGATCCTCTACCGCGGCGTCGTCAACGCGATGTGGCACGGCCTGCAGGTGACCGGACACGGCCACGACACGATCCTGTTCGGCGAGGTGGCCCCTGCCGGCGCGACATTCGGCGACGCCCCCGGACTGTTCGCGGTCATGTCCCCGCTGCGCTTCCTCCGGGCGCTGTACTGCGTCAACGCCGACTATCAACCACTCCGGGGAACCGCCGCCGTGCAACGCGGCTGCCCGGCGACCACGGCCGGCACGAAGGCGTTCCCGTCACAGAACCCCGGCCTCTTCCACGCCTCCGGGTTCGCCGATCACCCCTATCCGCAGGGACTCCCGCCCAATGTGCCCACCCCCGACGAACCCGACTTCGCCGAGCTGGCGGCGATCGGCAAGCTCGAGCACACGCTTGATCGCTTGCAGCGCGTCTACGGCTCGGACACGGAGTTCCCGATCTGGTCGACCGAGTTCGGCTACCAGACGGTGCCCCCGGACCCCGACGCCGGGACGGTCACACCCAAGCTCGCCGCCTACTACCTGAACTGGTCGGAGTACCTCACCTGGCTTGATCCGCGGATCAAATCGTTTGATCAGTACCTGCTGGCCGATCCGCCGAACGGGCACTTCGCGACGGGCCTCGAGTTCGCCTCCGGTGTGCCCAAGCCGAGCTACTTCGCCTGGCGGATGCCGCTCTACCTGCCGGTGACCACGACCGCGAAGGGCCATCCGCTTGTCGTCTGGGGCTGTGTCCGACCCGCTCCGGACGCCGCGCGGGCGACTCGCCGGACCCAGGTCGCCGAGATCCAGTTCCGCCCCTCTGGCGGCACGTTCCGGACCGTCAGGCGGGTGCCGATCACCGATCGCTACGGCTATTTCGAGGTCAGCCAGACGTTCCCGGGTAGCGGCGAGGTCCGGGTGGCGTGGACCGATCCGCACGGCAACACCGACTTCAGCCGGCTCGTCGACATCAGCCTTCGCTAGCCTGAGCGCTCCGGACCCGCCTCCGGCTTTCGTCACCAGCGGTCCGCGTGACCGCGTCTCCCCGTCCCCGGTGACGCCGCAACTCTATTCCCCGGGAGCTGTTATCGACACCATGCCCACTCTCTCTGTGACCACAGGCCTCCTTCGCCGCAAGACGACGCTCGCGCTCGGCGCCACCCTCGGGCTCGGCGCGGCCGCTGCCCTCCCGGCGACCGCCAGCGCCAGCCGCTCCCAGATCGCGATCATCCAGGACGGCAGCGACCTGGTGAACGCGCCCGCGGCGATGCAGGAGTTCCGGCAGCTCGGAGCCAACACGGTCCGGGTCATCGTCCCGTGGGCGACGATCGCCCCGAGCCCGAAGTCGACGAAGAAGCCGTCGTTCACCGCCACGGACCCCAACGCGTACGCGCGGTCCAAGTGGGCCCCGTACGACAACATCGTCTCGGCGGCCAAGGCCTATGGGCTGACCGTTGACTTCGTGGTCACCGGCGGCGCCCCGCGGTGGGCCGAGGGACCTGGCGTGCCCAACACCAGCACCCTGTACTTCGCGTGGAAGCCGAACGCCGCGGCGTACGGGCAGTTCTTCCGCGCGGTGGCCACCCGCTATGACGGGAGCTTCACCCCCAAGGGCGCGCGCTCGCCGCTGCCGGCGGTTCACTTCTGGACGATCTTCAACGAGCCCAACTTCGGCGAGGATCTCGGTCCCCAGGCGATCAACGGGTCGACGGTCTCGGTGGCGCCGATGATGTATCGCGGCCTGCTCAATGCCGGGTGGAGCGCGCTGCGCGCCACCGGCCACGCCCGCGACACGATCCTGATCGGTGACTTCGCCGCACGCGGCTCGCAGCACGGGATCACCCGGCACTGGCCGCAGGGCCTGCCCGGCAACGGCGGGCAGACCAAGCCGCTGGCGTACATCCGCACGCTGTACTGCGTCGACTCCCGCTACCGCCAGCTCCGCGGCAGCCTCGCAAAGGCCGAGGGGTGCCCGACGAGCGCCGGCGCGTCGCGCAGGTTCCGCAGCCAGAACCCGGCCCTGTTCGGGGCGAGCGGGGTCGGCGATCATCCCTACCCGGGCAACCAGAACCCGGTGACCGACGGCCGCTCGGATCCGGACTTCGCGGCGTTCCCCGATCTCGGCAACATGGAGCGGGTACTCGACCGGGCCAACGGTGCCTACGGCTCGGGCAAGAAGTACAGCATCTACAACGACGAGTACGGCTACATCACGAACCCACCCAACCGCGGTGTCGTACCGGTGACCGGCGGTCGCTACGTCTCCCCCGCGACCGCGGCGTACTACATCAACTGGGCCGAGTATCTGAGCTGGAAGTCATCGCGGATCGCGAGCTACATGCAGTACCTGCTTCAGGACCCGGCGCCGACCACCGCGATTGGCGGATTCGCCAGCGGGCTCGAGTTCTACGGCGGCAGGCACAAGCCCGGCTACGACGCCTACCGGCTGCCGGTGTACATGCCGCACACCTCGTTCTCGCGCAGCGCCAACGAGGAGATCTGGGGCGCCGTCCGGCCCGCGCCGTTCATGAGCAAGGACGGCAACGGGCCGCAGACGGTCTCGATCCAGCTCAACAACAAGACGATCAAGACCGTGACCGTCGGCGCCGGCGGCTACTTCGACATCAACACGAAGTTCCCCAGCAGCGGCTCGGTTCGCCTGGCCTGGAGGTATCCGAACGCTAATCCGTTCCTGCCCGCGAGCGACCTCGGCGCCACCGTCTACAGCCGGAGCTTCACGATCAAGGTGCATTAGACCGGCGATCGAGGGATACTCCCGGGTGATGCGCACTGGCTCGCCCGGGCTGATCTCCCGCCTGCAGGAGATATGCGGCCGCGAGTTCGTGCTGACCCACCAGCACGAGCTCGCGACCTATCGCTCCGACGGCCTGCTCCACTATCGCCAGGTCCCGGTCGCGGCCGTCCTGCCCGGGAGCGCCGAGCAGGTCCGCCAGACGGTCCGGGCGTGTTACGAGGCCGAGGTCCCCTGGGTGGCCCGCGGGGCCGGCACCGGACTCTCGGGCGGCGCACTCCCGGTCGCCGACGGCGTGCTGATCGTGCTCTCGCGGCTGCGCCGGATCCTCGCGGTGGCGCTCGACGACGGGCGCGTCGTCGTGGAGCCCGGGGTGACGAACCTCGCGATCAGCCGGGCGGTCGCGCCGACGCACTTCTATCCGCCGGATCCCTCGAGCCAGATCGTGTGCTCGATCGGCGGCAACATCGCCGAGAACTCGGGCGGCGCGCACTGCTTCAAGTACGGGTTCACGACCAACTACGTGCTCGCGCTGGATGTCGTGCTCTCCGACGGCTCCGCGGTCACGCTGCGCCGCGATGACCCCGGCTACGACCTCCTGGGGGCGTTCGTCGGCTCCGAGGGCACGCTCGGCGTGGCCACGCAGATCACGTTGCGGGTGATCCCGGCGCCGGAGACGGTGCGTACGATGCTCGCGTTCTTCGCCGACACCGCCGACGCCGGGGATGCGGTGGGCGCGATCGTCGATGCCGGCATCGTTCCCGGCGCGATCGAGATGATGGACCGTCTGTCGATCGAGGCGGCCGAGCAGGCCACCGGCGCCGGATACCGGCTCGATGCCGGCGCCGCGCTGCTCGTCGAGCTCGACGGGCCCCACGAGCGGTGCATCGCCGGCCTGGAGGAGCTGACCGGGCTGTGCGCGCAGGCAGGGGCGCTCGATGTCCGCATCGCCCAGACCGATTCCGAGCGCGACCTCATCTGGCGTACCCGCAAGGCGGCGTTCGCCTCGATGGGCCGGCTCGCGCCTGCCTACTACGTTCAGGACGGGGTCATCCCCCGCACCCGGCTCACGGAGGTCCTGCGCCGGATCGATGCTCTCTCCGACGAGTATCAGCTCCGCGTCGCCAACGTGTTCCACGCCGGGGATGGCAATCTGCATCCGCTCGTCTGCTACGACGCCGGGCGCGAGGGCGAGGCGGAACGCGCCGAGGAGCTGGCGGGACTGATCATCAGGGCGTGCGTGGATGCGGGCGGCTCCATCACCGGCGAGCACGGGGTCGGGATCGACAAGCGGGCCTACATGCCGGCGATGTTCGAGGAACCCGACCTCGCCACGTTCCAGCGTCTGCGCTGCGCGTTCGATCCCCACGGGCTCGCCAACCCCGGCAAGGTCATGCCGACCCCGCGGCTGTGCGGAGAGGTTCCCGGTCCCTATCGTCAGCATCCGCTCGAGCGGGCGGGGGTCGCGGAGCGCTTCTGAGGCCCATGGCGACGGCGACAAGTCAGGCTCCGGAGACGTTCGAGGCGGCCGCGACGGCGCTGGCGACGGCGACCGCCGAGGAGCAGACGGTGCGGATCGTCGGCTCGGGAACGAAGCTCGGATGGGGCAATCCGCAGACGACGGCCGACCTGACGCTGCGAACCTCGGGACTGGATGAGATCCTCGAGCACAACGCCGGCGATCTCACCGCCTCGCTCCAGGCCGGCGTGCCCCTCGCGGTTGCGCAACGGACGTTCGCCACCGCCGGGCAGATGCTCGCTCTCGACCCTCCGCTCGGCGACGAAGGAGGTGCGACGATCGGCGGCATCGTCGCCACCGGGGACAGCGGCCCGTTGCGCCACCGGTACGGCGACCCGCGCGACCTCGTCGTCGGGGCGACCGTCGCCCTCAGCGACGGCACGATCGCCCACGCCGGCGGCAAGGTGATCAAGAACGTCGCCGGTTATGACCTCGCCAAGCTGTTCTCAGGATCGTTCGGCACCCTCGGCCTGATCCTCGCGGTCAACGTGCGCCTGCATCCGGTGTATGAATCCCGCGCCACCGCTCTCGGAGCCGCCACGGATCCGGCCGTCCTCGCCGCCGCCGCCATCGCCGTGTCGGCGTTCCCGGTCGAATTCGAGGCCCTCGACATCGCCTGGCATGCCGGCCGCGGCGAGGTCCTCGGACGCTGCGCCGGACGAGGTGCGGTGCACCGCGCGCAACGCGCTGCCCGGCGGATGCGGGAGCTCGGTCTCAGCGACACCGAGGTCAGCGACGACGACGACCGGCTGTGGGAGCGCCAACGCGCCCGCCAGCGGTCTCGGGAGCGGATGCTCGTCCGGATCGCCGCCGCGCCGACGGCGCTCGCCGACGTGCTGGCGGCCGCGGACGCCTGTGACGGCACGCTCGCCGGCCGCGCGGCGCTCGGAACGAGCTTCGTCGAGATCGAACCGGCGACGCTGCCCCGGCTGCGCGAGCGCCTGCCCGCCGCCGCCCGGACCGTCGTCCTCGACGCGCCGGAAACGCCCACCGCCGTCGATCCCTGGGGCCCGGCCGATCCGGCGGCGCTCGAGCTCATGCGGCGCGTCAAAGCGCGTTTTGACCCGGCCAGGACCTGCAATCCGGGCGTTTTCGTCGGCGGCATCTGATGGGCGCGTTCGACCTGCATCGCCCCCCCGAGCAGTCGCTCATCGACGACTGCGTCCACTGCGGGTTCTGCCTGGATACGTGCCCCACCTACGTGCTGTGGGGGGCGGAGGCCGACTCGCCACGCGGCCGGATCGTGCTCATGAACGACGGGCTCAACAGCGACGCGCCGATGTCGGACGAGATGGCGACGCACTTCGACCGCTGCCTGGGCTGCATGGCCTGCGTGACCGCCTGCCCGTCCGGCGTGAAGTATGACCGGCTGATCGAGCGGGTCCGCCCCCAGGTCGAGCGCCACCACCGCCGCAGCCCCGGAGAGCGGGCGCTCCGGCGCCTGTTGTTCGAGACCCTCCCCCACCCCAGGCGGTTGCGGGCGCTCGCCCCGATGCTGACCGCCGGCCGCCGGCTCGGCGTGGAGCGGCGGCTCCCGGAGCGGCTGGCGGCGGTCGCCAGGGTCGCTCCGCGGGCTCCGGCCGGCCGCGCCGCCAGGGCCGGAATCCCGGCGGTGACGCCGGCGGTCGGAACGTCCCGCGGGCGGGTCGGGCTGCTTTTGGGATGCGTGCAGCGGGTCTTCTATCCGGAGGTGCACCGCGCCACCGTCCGCGTCCTCGCCGCGGAGGGATTCGAGGTCGTCGCCCCGAAGCTGCCCGGGTGCTGCGGCGCACTCGAGTTCCACAGCGGCGAGGAGCCGGCCGCGGTGAAGCGGGCCCAGGAGACGATCGCCGCGTTCGCCGCCGTTGGAGTCGATCACGTCGTCGTCAACGCCGCCGGATGCGGTTCGGCGATGAAGGAGTACGGCGACCTGCTCGGGACGCCGGCGGCACGCGCGTTCTCCGAGCGCGTGCGCGACGTCTCCGAGCTGCTCGGAGCGGTGAGCGCCCGCGCCTCGCGCGGCCCGGTGCCGCTGCGCGTCGCCTACCACGACGCTTGCCATCTCGCCCACGCTCAGGGCGTTCGCAGCGCTCCGCGAGAACTGCTGCGGGCGATTCCGGGTCTGGAGCTGCTCGAGGTCGGCACCGAGCGCGACGTGTGCTGCGGATCGGCCGGGATCTACAACCTCGTCTCGCCCGCGGCGGCGGCGGAACTCGGCGCCCGCAAGGCGCGCAACCTGATCGACACCGGTGCCCAGGCGATCGCCGCGGGCAATCCGGGCTGCGCTGCCCAGCTGGACCTGCATCTGCGCCAGCTCGGCTGCCCGCTGCCCGTCCACCACCCGGTGCAGCTGCTCGCGCGCTCGATCAACGCCGCCGGCACCACCGCGGCGGGCTGACCGAGCCGTTCACGACGCGTACATCGCCTCGATCACGTCGGCGTACTTCTCGGCGATCGGCTTGCGCTTGAGCTTGAGCGTCGGCGTCAGCTCGTCGCCGCCGGCCAGCCAGTCACCGCGCACGACGGTGAACTTCTTGATCCGCTCCACCCGGGCCAGCCGCTCGTTGGCGGCGTCGATGCCGGCCTGGACCGCCGCGATCGTCCGCGGCTGCGTCGCAAGCTCCTCCAGCGTCCGCCCGTCGAGCTCGTTGCGCTCGGCCCATTGCGGGGCAAAGTCGGCGTCGAGGACGATGAGCGCGGTGTTGTAGGGCCGGCGGTCGCCGATGCAGCACGCCTGGCCGATCAACGGGCTTCCCGACTTGACCGCCGCCTCGATGTTGGCCGGCGACATGTTCTTGCCGGCGGAGTTGATGATGATCTCCTTCTTGCGGTCGACGATCGTCAGGTAGCCGTCCTCGTCGATCGTCCCGATGTCGCCGGTGTGCAGCCATCCGTCGCCGTCGAGGGCCTCGGCCGTCTTGCCCGGCTGGTTGCGGTAGCCGCTCATCAAGAAGCCGCCGCGGCAGAGCACCTCGCCGTCGTGCGCGAGCCTGAGCTCGACGCCCGGCGACGCCGGCCCGACCGTCCCGATCTTGACCTGACCGGGGCGGTTGCACGACCCGGTCCCACACGTCTCCGACATCCCCCACAGCTCGGCCACCTCGATCCCGATCGCGTGGAAGAACTCCAGCACGTCGACCGGCGTCGGGGCGGCCCCGGCGTTGACCGCCAGCAGCTGATCGAGCCCCAGCATCTCCCGGATGCGAGAGAAGATCTGCGCGTCGGCGGCGGCGACGGTCGACTCGAGCTCCGGCGAGACGGCCTCGCCGCGCTGGCGCAGGCGCACCCGCTCGATCGCCGCCGCCAGCGCCTGCTCCACGGGCCGGCGCTGCGCCTGCGGCTGGGCGGCGAGCATCGCCTCGAGGCCCGCCTTGAGCTTCTCCCACACCCGGGGGACGGCGAAGAACCACTGGGGGCGCACCTGGGGGAGATAGGACAGAACCTCGCGCGGGTTCGGCGCGCACGTGACGCTGCCGGCATGGACGATCGGGATGTAGTGATGCGCCATCCGCTCGGCGACATGGGCGTGGGGCAGCCACGAGATCACCCGCGATCCCGCGGGGAACCCGATCAGCTCGCGGACCCGCTCCGCGGTGACCATGACCGCGCGATGGGTGAGCTCGACGCCCTTGGGGTGACCGGTGGTGCCCGACGTGTAGATCAGGGTGAGCAGGTCGTCGGGGGCGACCTGCGCCGCGGCGGCGGCACCGTCGAAGTCCGGAGCGGCGCTCGCCACCTCCGCCAGCGTCAGCACCCCGGCCGGGGCGGCGCCGTCGACGACGATCACGTGCTCGAGCCCGGGCAGGTTCCGGCGCGCCTCGAGCATGCTGGGCAGGAAAGCCTGCTCGACGATCGCCACGCGCGCCCCCGAGTCCTTGATCAGGAACTCGATCTCGGCCGCCGGATAGGTGACGTAGATCGAAAACGGCGTGGCCCCGAGCGTCACCGCGGCGAGATCGACGACGGAGAACTCCGGCCGGTTGGTGAGCATGATCGCGACGCAGTCGCCTCGGGTGATCCCCAGCACGGCGAGCCCGCCGGCACAGGCGTCGACGCGCGTCAGCAGCTCGCCCCACGAATAGGAGACGGCGTCATCGGGCGTGCGCACGGCGATGATCTCGGGATGGTCGGCAGCGGTGCGGCGCAAGGCCTCCGCCACGGTCGCGATGCCGATGGCCCCCCCGGCGGTTGCCGTCGTGATGCTCTCCATCGTCTCCTCCTCGCGCCTGCCTGGCGGATTGTGAGCGTGAGGCTACCGCAGGAGCAACGGCCTGATGGCGCCGCGACGCTCTCTCAGTGCACCCCGAAGCCCTTACCGCTCAGCGTCGAGATGTCGTTGCTGAGCCCGATCACGAACAGCAGGACGATGAGCGCGACGCCGATCACGCCGGCGCGCTCCATCACGCTGAACGGGATCCGCCGGCCGCGGACCTTTTCGGCCACCGCCCAGAACACGTGGCCGCCGTCCAGGGGCAGGAACGGGAACAGGTTGATCACCCCGAGCGACAGCGAGATGAGCGCCAGCACCTCGAGCGCCTGGGTGGTGCTGCTGGCGAACGATTCCTGCGTCACCGTGTAGCCGCCGACGATCCCGTTGAGCTGCTTGCGCTCCTGGGGCTCGAAGATCCGGGCGATCGTCGAGACCGTCCGCGTCGTCACCGCCCACAGCTTGCTCACCGAATCCGACGCGGCGGGGATCACGCCGGGATATGTGGTGTGGCTCGTGGAGCCGAACTCCACGCCGACGAGCATTCGCTTCTCCGTGGCGCTGTACCTGGGCGCCACCGACAGCGTCACGAGCGCGCCGTCGCGGCGGACGACGATCTTCGCCGGGGTCGTCGCGGTGCAGCCGTTGACCTGCTGCCCGGCGCAGCGGTGGGTGTCGATCTGCCGGCGGATCTTCGTCTCGGTGCCGCTCACCCCATCGACGGACACGACCTTGTCCCCATTGCGGACGACCGCGGCCGCCGGAGTGCCGCTCTGCACCGCGGCGACCTTCGTCGTCGGCGTGTAGGTCGTCTCGCCGCTGGACAGCAGCAGCCCCCACACGATCAGGAACGCGATCGCGATGTTCACCGCCGGTCCGGCGAGGATCGTTACCACCCGTTTCCACACCGGCTGGTTGTAGTACGCGCGCGGCCGGACCTCCGACGGGAGGTCCTCGTTGGGGTTCATCCCGGTGATCTTCACGTAGCCCCCGAGCGGGATCACGCCGATCCCGTACTCGGTCTCGCCGCGCCGGCGCTTGAGCACGAGGGGCCCGAAGAACAGCGAGAACCGCTCGACCCGCATGCCGACCGCCTTGGCGGCGACGAAGTGGCCGGCCTCGTGCAGGATGATCAGAACGGCGAAGCCGAGGAATGCGAGGACGTAGGACATACGAGCGGTTCGAGTGTGGCAGGCGCGATGATGACGGCGATCAAGGCCACATAAGAGCCGTTACGATCACGCCGGCGCGAATGACTCCACGAGCTCGGTCGCCAGACGTCGCGCCTCGGCGTCGGCCTCGGCGAGCGCGCCGAACGAGTGGACTTGGCGCTCGGGCAGGCGGCTCAGCGTCTCCTCGATCACCTCGGCGATCTCCAGGAAGCGCAGCCGGCCGCCGAGGAACGCGTGCACCGCGATCTCGTTGGCCGCGTTCAGGGTGCACGGGGCCGTTCCCCCGGCGATCCCCGCCTCCCGCGCCAGCCGCAGGCACGCGAACGTATCGATGTCGACCGGCTCGAACGTCAGGGCGCCGAGCTCGGCGAGGTCGAGCGGCCGCACCGGCACATCGGCCCGCTCGGGATAGCGCAGGCCGTACGAGATCGGGACCCGCATGTCGGGATAGCCGAGGTGGGCCAGCGTCGCGCCGTCGCACAGCTGGATCAGGCTGTGGATGATCGACTGGGGGTGCACGATGACGTCGATGTCGGCGTATGCCGTGCCGAACAGGTGGTGGGCCTCGATCAGCTCCAGCCCCTTGTTCATCAGCGTCGCCGAGTCGATCGTGATCTTCCCCCCCATCGTCCACGTGGGATGGGCGAGGGCCTGATCCACCGTCACCGATTGAAGCTCGGCGGGCTTACGGCCGCGAAACGGACCTCCTGATGCCGTCAGGATCAGCCGCTCCACCGTCCCCGGACCCTCGCCGGCGAGCAGCTGATGCAGCGCCGAATGCTCGGAGTCGACCGGAATGATCGCCGCGCCCGTCGCCTCGGCGAGCGCGATGACGAGCTCGCCGCCGACGACCAGTGACTCCTTGTTGGCGAGGGCGAGATCGATCCCCTCGCCGAGCGCCGCGACCGTCGGGACGAGCCCCGCCGATCCGACGATCCCGTTGAGGACGAGATCGCAGGTGGCCTCGGTGATGAGCGAGACGAGTCCGTCGGAACCGGCCAGCACCTCGCCGTCGGTCCACGCCTCCGCCGCGCGGGCGGCGGCATCGGGGTCGGCGAGCGCGATCCGTGAGACCCGGTGCGCGGCCGCCTGGGAGATCAGCGCCTCCCAGTCGGTTCCGGCGCTGAGGCCGACGACCTCCAGCTCGTCCGGGGAGCTGCGAGAGACGACGTCGAGAGCCTGCACCCCGATCGAGCCGGTGGAGCCGAGGATGACGACGCGGCGCGGCACCGTCGCGATTCTAGGCGGCGGATGGGGCGGCCTAGTGCAGGAACCCGACCGCGACGTAGTACGCGGCGACGACGGTGAAGATCACCGCGTCCAGGCGGTCCAGGGCGCCGCCGTGGGCCCGGAACAGGCGACCCGAGTCCTTGGCGCCGGCCTCCCGTTTGACCACCGACTCGAACAGGTCCCCGACCGGCCCGAGGACGGCGATCACGAGCCCCAGGAGCAGGGCGTTGCCCTGGTGCATCCACGGCTGGTTCAAGCCGGCGATGAACAGGGACACGATCGCCACGATCATCCCGCAGATCAGCCCTTCGACCGTCTTGTGCGGGGAGATGCTCGGGGCGAGGGGCCGGCGCCCGAACATCCGTCCACCCAGGTAGGCAGCCGTATCGGCGAGGAAGGTCCCGACGAGCACGTCGATCATGATTCCGCCGCCGTGATTGAGGCCCCGGAGCAGCATTGCGTGGGCGAACGCGAGGCCGAGCCAGTACACCCCGAACAGGGTCCCGGCGATCGACACGGTTGCCATCCCGTTCCCGGGTCCGCGGCCGACGACCGCCAGGAACGCGACCGGAAGCGCGATGACGGTCACCTCCAGCACGGTCCGCTCGGTTCCGAAGCGGGCCGCCAGCACGAGCGCGACCGCTGCGGCGAAGCCGACCGCGGGAGCGGGCTTCCACCGGGCCAACAGCCGATAGAGCTCGTTCATGCAGATCCAGCAGATCGCGATCATGAACAGCGCCCACGCGGTTCCGCCGATGTCGACGAACACGATCGCGACGATCGCCGCCGGGATCGCGATCAGGATCCGCGCCGGCAGATCGGACCTGCGCCCAGCGGTGCGCCGACCGTCCCGCGCTGCCCGCTCGCGCTGGGCGCGACGCGGGCCCGCGCCGGCGGCGCCGGGCTGACCGCGTCCGGAGCTGCCCGACCGCGGCGACGATCCGGCCGGGCGCTGGGCGGCGCCGCCGGACCGCGCCGGCGCCCGGCGCTCGCGGCGGTTCGGCGGGCGCGAGGAACGACCCGACGACGACATCAGCGGCCCCCGAACCGCCGCCGCCGGGCAGCGAACTCGTCGAGGGACGCTTCGAATGCCGCCCGTGAGAAGTCCGGCCACAGCTCGTCCCGGAAGACGAACTCGGAGTAGGCCGCCTGCCACAGGAGGTAGTTGGAGAGCCGGCGCTCACCACTCGTGCGGATCACCAGATCGGGGTCGTGCATGTCGGCTGCGTAGAGATGCTCGCGGAACTCGGCTTCGGTGCTCCCGGTAAAGGTTCGCGCTGCATCGACGATCTCCGCCCGACCCCCGTAGTTGAATGCCACGAACAGCGTGATCCGGTCGTTGCCCCGCGTCATCCCCTCGGCCCACGCCATCCGCTCGATCAGCTCCGGGGCGACCGGCGCGGCGCGGCGGCCGATGAACCGGATCCGGACGCCCTCGTCGTGCAGCTCGGGGGTCTCGCCCTCGATCCGGCGCCCGAACATGTCCATCAGCGCCCCGACCTCGGCGGCGTCGCGGGACCAGTTCTCGGTCGAGAACGAGTAGACGGTGAGCTCCAGGACACCGAGCGAGACGGCGTCCCGGAGCCTCGCCTTGACGGTGTCGGCGCCGGCCTCATGCCCGGCGATCACCGGCAGCCCGCGCTGCTGGGCCCAGCGGCCGTTCCCGTCGGTGATGATCGCCACAAACCGCGCCCTGGCGCGGTCGGACTCGGGGTCGGCCGGGAACGGAAAGGCGGAGACGGTAGCCGGGCCTGTCGGCTCATCATCAGGTCCGGCGCCCACGCACTACACCTCCAGGATGTCCTCTTCCTTGTGCCTGAGCAGCTCGTCGAGCTCGTTGACGCGCGCGTCGGTGACCTTCTGAAGCTCCACCTCGGCACGATGCTCGTCGTCGGAACCGGTCTCCCCGGCCTCTTTGAGCTCACGGAGATCGTGCATGACGTCGCGCCGGATGTTCCGGATCGCGACGCGACCCTCCTCCGCGATCTGGCGGACGACCTTGACCAGCTGGCGGCGGCGCTCCTCGGTCAGCTCGGGGACGCTGAGCCGGATCAGATTGCCGTCGTTGCCCGGGGTCAGGCCGACATCGGACTCCATGATGGCGCGCTCGATCGCCTTGATCGAGCTCTTGTCGTAGGGCTGGACGGTCAGCATGCGGGCCTCGGGAGCGGTGATCGTCGCCAGCTGTTTGAGCGGAGTCACCGCTCCGTAGTAGTCGACGGAGATCCGGTCCAGCAGCGCCGGGCTCGCCCGGCCGGTGCGCACCGAGCCGAACTCGTGTCGCATCGCCTCCACCGACTTGTCCATCCGCTCGCCGGCGTCGGCGAGCAGTTCGTCGATTATGTCCCCGTTGCTCATCTACCTCTCCGCTGCTCGCACGACCTCCCGGACACTACCTCAGCCCCCGACGGCGAACCGTGCGAACCGCCGGATCACGATGTTCTCCCGCGTCTCCGCCGAGAGCGCGGCGCGCAGCTCCTCGATCGTCTGGCCGCCGTGCTTGCCCTCGTTGACGTGCGTCTGGCGCAGGAGCACGACCTCGTCGAGCCACTTGTCGAGCTTGCCGGTGACGATCCGCTCACGCACGTTCTCGGGGCGGTCGGCGGCCTGCTCGGTGGCGATCCGCGTCTCGCGTTCGCGATCCTCGCCGGGCACGTCCTCCTCGGTGATCGCGATCGGGTTCGATGCGGCGACGTGGAGAGCGACGTCGCGGGCGAACTCGATGAACTGCTCGTTGCGGGCGACGAAGTCGGTCTGGCAATCGACCTCGACGAGCGCCCCGATCTTGTTGCCGGCGTGGATGTAGCTCTGGACAACCCCCTCGCGAGCCTCCTCACCGGCCCGCTTGGCCGCCTGAGCCTCGCCTCGCGCGCGGAGCAGCTCCACCGCCTTGTCGAGGTCACCGTCCGCCTCGACCAGCGCATCGCGGCAGGCGGTGATCCCCGCGCCCGTGCGATCGCGGAGCTGCTTGACCTCCTGGGCGGAGAACCCGCTCATGACCGCTCCTCGGCATCCGGAGTCGCGGCGGGTTCCGGCGTCGGGGTAGGTTCCGGCGTCGCGGTGGGTTCCGGCGTCGCGGTGGGTTCCGGCGTCGCGGTGGGTTCCGGCGTCGCGGTGGGTTCCGGCGTCGCGGCGGGTTCCGCGGGCGGCGGAGCCGTGGCGGCTCCGGCCTCGGCGACCTCGTCCGGGCTCGGAGCCGGGGCCTCCGGCGCTGCCGGGGGCTCGGGAACGGTGGCCTCGGGTTCTGCCGGCGCTGCCGCGGGCTCGGAAACGGTGGCCTCGGGTTCCGCCGGCGCTGCCGCGGGCTCGGGAACGGTGGCCTCGGGTTCCGCCGGCGGTGCCGGTGCCGGCTCGACGGCAGCCGGTGGCTCGGGCGCGGCCGCCGCCGGGGCAGCCGTCGCCGGGGCAGCCGTCGCCGGCGCGGGCGGCACCGGGGCGGCCGGCCGGGCCTGCTCCTCGGCCTGACGCCGCGCCTGCTCCTCGGCCTCGCGCCGCGCCTGCTCCTCGGCGGCGAGTCGCGCCTCCTCCTCGGCCTCACGCCGCGCCTGCTCCTCGGCCTCGCGCCGGGCGCGCTCCTCGGCCTCCTGGCGCTCACGCTCGAGCCGGGCCCGCTCCTCCTCGGCACGGAAGAGGTTGTGTCCCTGGGAGACGACGTCGCCGATTGCGCCGGTGATCGCCGTGCACGAACGGATCGCGTCGTCGTTGCCGGGGATCACGTAGTCGATGCCCTCGGGATCGCAGTTGGTATCGACCAGCCCGATGATCGGGATCCGCAGCCGCTGAGCCTCGCGGACGGCGATCGCCTCGGTCTTCAGGTCGATGACGAACACCGCATCCGGGACCCGCGCCATGTTCTTGACCCCACCGAGGTTGGCGCGGAGCTTCTCCAGGTCAGCCTGCGCCGCCATCCGCTCCCGGGTCGGCAGCAGCTGCAGCTGTCCCTCGGTCTCATAGCGCTCGAGGTCGTGCAGTCGCCTGATCCGCAGCGAGATCGTCTGGAAGTTCGTGAGCAGCCCGCCCAGCCAGCGATGGTTGACGTAGGGCATGTCGGCGGCCATGGCGATGTCCGCGATCGCGTCGCGCGCCTGCTTCTTGGTGCCGACGAACAGGACCGTGCCGCCACGCCGCGCGATGGTCGAGGCGAACTCTCGGGCGTTCTCCAGCAGCGCCTCGGTCTGCAGCAGGTCGATGATGTAGATGCCGTCGCGCTCTCCGAAGATGAAGCGCCGCATCTTGGGGTTCCAACGTCGCGTCTGGTGGCCGAAATGAACGCCGGCCTCCAGCAGCTCCTTGATGCCTACTTGAGCCACTGATCCTGCTCCCTTTGTGTGATGGTGGTGATGGCTGCCCGCCGGACGAGCCACGCACCCCGGTGCAACGGGGCAGGGTCGCGATCCGCGATCGGCGGGGTCGAGGATGGTTGTCCTCCGAGTCTACGCACCTTGTGCAGGCCGGGCGGTTGCGCCGTCCGCCCGTCAGGCGATCGTCACCCGATGGCTTGCGCTCGTTTCAGCGCCGCGGCGAGGTCATCGGGCAGCGGCGAGCTGACGTCGATCGTGACCCTGGAGATGGGATGCGGGAATGTCAGTCGGGCGGCGTGGAGGAATTGGCGGGTCAGCCCGTACTCGGCTGCCGTGCCGTACTGCGGGTCGCCGCAGACGGGGTGGCCGATCGCCGCCAGGTGAACCCGGATCTGATGGGTGCGCCCCGTGTCAAGGGTGACGCGCAGCAGGGTGCTGGCGGGGAGCAGCCTCTCGATCTCGAAGTGCGTGCGCGCCTCGCGAGGCTCGTCGGTATCGATCGACATCAGCACGCGGTCGCGGCGGTCGCGTCCGATCGGGGCGTCGATCGTCCCGGTTCGGGCCGACGGTGTTCCGTCGACGAGCGCCACGTACTCACGGCGCAGCTGGCGCTCGGCCAGCAGCTCCTTGAGCTGCCGGTGGACGTCATCGCCCTTGGCGATCACGAGCAGTCCCGACGTGTCGCGGTCCAGGCGATGCACGATCCCGGCGCGCCATGGGTCCTCGCCGCCCGCGGCCCGTCCCGCCACCGCCTGGGCGAGCGTGCCCGTGCGGTGTCCCCGTGCAGGATGCACGACGACGCCCGCCGGCTTGTCGACGACCAGCAGGAACCGGTCCTCGTAGGCGACGCCGTATGGGGCGGGCGCCGACTCGGCGGCGACGGGCGCCGGCTGCGCCGTCGCCACCGTCACGACCTCCCCCGGGCGCACCGCGTGGCGTTTCGGTCGCTCGCGCCCATCGACGCGAACCAGCTGGGCGTCGATCAGTGCCTGCGCCCGGGCTCGCGAACCGAGCGGCTGCGAAAGGAAGCGGTCCAGCCGCATCCCGGCCGCCGTCTCGGGGACGATCAGCTCGATCGGGTCGCCGCTAACCGTCGCTCCCCGCTCATCGCTGCGCCTGCCTGTCGGCCGCCGGCTCGGCGTTCCGCGAGGCGGGGCCCTCCAAAACGAGCAGCAGCGCCACCACCCCGACCGTGATCGCCATGTCCGAGACGTTGAACGCCGGCCAGTGCGGCAGCTTGATGAAGTCGGTGACCGACCCGTTGAGGACCCGGTCGATCAGGTTGCCGAGCGCGCCGCCGACGAGCAGACCCGTCGGCAGCCACAGACCACGCCGGTTCGGTCGGCGCACGAAGTAGACAACGAGCGCGGCGAGCGCGATCAGGGTCAGCACGAAAACGAGCGCGCCGCCCCCCGCAAAGAACCCAAAGGCGACGCCGGTGTTGCGTACGTGGACCAGGCTCACCCCGGGGACGAGCTTGTGGACCTCCCCCACGGTGATGCCGCTGACGACGAGGTGCTTGGTGATCCGATCGGCAATCAGCACGACCACGACGACTGCGGCCGCGCGGACGAACGCCGTCGCCCGCCGCGCGGGACGCACCTGCGCCGCGGCGCCATCGGCGATCGGCCTCGTGGACGGTTGCGCCCTAGATGACACTGACGAGGAGTCCGCGCACGACGTACAGGACGATGATGGCGATCATCGGCGACAGGTCGATGGCTCCGAGCGGCGGGATGAATCGGCGAAACAGGCGCAGGTAGGGTTCGGACACATCGCGCAGGAAGCTCATCACTCCGTCGGTCCAGCGCGCGTATGGCAGGCGCATGCCGAACGACAACAGCAGGTTGAGCAGGATGTAGACGAAGATGAGGACGATGTAGACCTCGAACAGGGCGTTGACGTAGTTCGCGATGTCAACCTTGCTGAGGGCGAACAGCGCCATCAGCTCTGGGCTCCGCAGACACGATCGCTCGCCGCTTGGAACGCCCCGCGGAGGCCGCCCCGTTCGAGGGCGTCGAGCCCGCGGGCCGTCGAGCCCCCGGGCGATGTGACCTCGCGCCTGACCGCGAGGGTGTCATAGCCCCGCGCCTCGAGCAGGGCGGCGGTCCCGGCCATCGTCGCGACCGCAAGTTGCGAGGCGACCAGCGGCCCGAGTCCGAGCCGCACCGCGGCGTCGACCTGCGCCTCGGTGATCAGCGCCTGATAGGCGGGCCCGAGCGAGGACACCGATGACGCCACCCCCAGGAGCCGCTCCTCCACGGTGACCACCGTCCCCAGCCGCTCAAACAGCGCGATCACGTCGCGTTCGCGCTCGGGATCGGACTCGGGGCTCGGCGCGTAGCACGTCGTCCCCTGCCGAAGCTCGACCGGGGTGTTGGGGATCAGCCGGAACACGGGACGATCCGGATACGCTGCGGTCAGCTCGGCGATCGTCGCCGAGCCCAGCACCGATGCCACCGCCCGGGTCGCGCCGGCGATCTCACCGGCCACCTCCCGCAGCTGATACGGCTTGTGGCAGAGCACGACGAGATCGGATTGCTCGGCGACCTCGACGTTGGTCGCGGCTCGGCCGCCGAGCTCGGCGGCCAGGGCCGCCGCCCGGCCCGAGCCGGTGTCGGAGCACAGCACCGGATCGCCCCAGCCGCGCGCGAGCGCGCGCGCCATGTTCCCGGATCCGATCAGTCCGACTCGCATCCGATGAAATCTACCTGCGCTGCGATGGACGCCCGACACTTGGGCGAACCCGCGTCGGGCCGGGCCCGATCAGGACTGGTTGAAGAAGCCCTTTTCGACGAGCCGCGCGCGCTCCTCGGCGGAGACTTCGACGTTGCGCGGCGTCAGCAGGAACACCTTGTCGGCGATCCGCTGCATCCCGCCGTCGAGGGCGTAGGTGAGGCCGCTGGAGAAATCGATCAGTCGTTTGGACAGATCGGTGTCGGTGCCCTGCAGGTTGAGGATCACCGGGATCGTGTCCTTGAACTTGTCGGCGACGTCCTGCACGTCGTTGAAGCTCTTGGGCGCCACGAAGTGCACCCGGACGTCGTTGCCGGCCCGCCCGTTGGCGGTACGCCCGCCACCGACCGGCCGCAGCGATGTCGTCCGCCGTTCGCTCCCGCTGTCGTCGGCGAAGATGTCGTCGATGTCGTCACGACGGCGGCGTGAGCTCAGCTTGCGGACGTTCGGGCGTTCGCGGTAGCTGTCCTGCAGCTCCACCTCGGGCTCCTGGTAGGAGTCGAGCTCCTCGTCGTCATACGCATCGTCCTCGGCGAGCCCGAAGTAGACGAGGGTGCGGTGCCATGTGTCTCGAAAGGCCATCTGCGTCTCCAGGGTTCGCGCCGCGGCGGCGATTCCCTCCCGCAGATTATGGCGCGCCCCTGTACAGGATTGTTCCGAGGCGCACGATTGTCGCCCCCTCCTGGACGGCGGCGACGTAATCCTGGCTCGTGCCCATCGACAGATGGGGGAGCTGGTGGCGCTCGGCCAGGCGCCTGAGTTGCGCGAAATGCGGGCGGCTGTCCTGGGCCCGCGAAGTCAGCGGCGGCATCGTCATGAGCCCCACGACCGTGACCGGACAGCGCGCGATGAAGTCGTCCAGCTGCGATGGCTCGATCCCGCCCTTGCCGGGCTCTCCGGCCACGTTGACCTCGACCAGCACCTGCGTGTCGGGGGTGCCGTATCGCTCCAGCTGGGTCAGCGCGGAATCGGTGGACACCGAGTGGATGTAACGGACGTGGGGCACGAGGTCGCGGACCTTCCGGCTCTGCAGCTGTCCGATGAAGTCCCAGATGAAGGAGCCCGGCGCGGCGGCGGCCTTGGCGACGAGCTCCTGCGCCCGGTTCTCGCCGACGATCGTGATACCGCCGTCGGCGAGCGCCTGAAGCTCTGTCGCCGGCAGGTACTTGACCGCCGCGAGGATCTCGACGTCATCCGGATCGCGTCCCGCGGCGGCGATCCGCTCCCGCACCTGGGCCAGGTTGGCCGCGACGCGTTCGGCGGTCAGTCCGCGGATCAGATCAACCACGCCACTCCTGCCTGGCGGCCGGTGATCCCGTGGTCTCGGCGATGCGAGAACAGCAGCTGCGGTGGCGAGCAGATCGTGCACATGCCGATGTCGAGCACCGGTCCGACGCCCGCGTCCTCGAGCTGCCGGCGGGCGATCGCCTTGAGGTCGAGGTTGGCCCCTCGGTGCGCGTCCGCGACATCGGCGAACGCCGCGTGGACCTCCTCCCCCACCTCGTAGCAGCACGGTGCCGCGCCGGGGCCGATCGCGGCCACGAGCTCGCCGTCGGCTCCGAGTTCTCGCACCGCCGCCACCCCGGACGCGATCACGCCGCCGGCCAGCCCGCGCCAGCCCGCGTGCAGCATTGCAACGGAGCCGCGGCCGGCCACCGCGATCGGGAGGCAGTCGGCGACGAGCGCCCCCGCCGCGACCCCGCGGAGATCGGTGGCCTGCCCGTCGGCGCGGGGGCGTTGCGCCGGCGTCGGGGTGTCGGCAGTGAGCGTGCGGACGTCGCTGCCGTGAACCTGATGGACGAAGCTCAGCGGCGGCGCGGCGACGGCGGCCGCCAGCGTCGCGCGGTTGCGGGCGACCCTCTTTGGGTCGTCAGCGGTGAGGGCGCCGAGGTTCAGGCTCCGGTAGGGGCCGCGGGAATGTCCGCCACGCCGCGTCGAGAAGGCGACCCGCGCCCCGGCGATGTCGACCGCGAAATGCGGCCCCAGGGTGTAGAAAGGCGCTGGTGGCCGGGGCTCCACACCGCCCAGCCTAACCGTTGCCGCCGGCGACGCGGATGGCCTCGGCGAGCTCGCTGTCGTGTCCGCTCACGCGGCCGTCGAGCTTGGCCGCGTGCGCGCCCGCCAGCCCGGCTCCGATCGCCGGTCCGCTGGGAATGCCGGCGTCGAGCAGGTCTCGCCCGTCGATCATCAACGTCACGTGGCGCAGCTCGTCCAGCCACCGGCGAGCTGCGTCCGCGGGGCCGAGCGCGCCGGCGAGGGCCACGAGCTCCACCGGGGCGCCGCTGACGGCGGCGGCGATCTGCGACGGCCGGTCGGCCGCCGCGAGGGCGCGTGCCACCGAGGATGCGCGGTTCGCCGCGGCGAGGATCCTGTCCCGGCGGGCGCCACGCAGTCCCAGCCGATCGAGGAACGGCGCCCGCCGTTGCGCGGCGACGCCGGC
This sequence comes from uncultured Solirubrobacteraceae bacterium, assembly GCA_963731395.1. Taxonomy (GTDB): domain Bacteria; phylum Actinomycetota; class Thermoleophilia; order Solirubrobacterales; family Solirubrobacteraceae; genus Palsa-465. The sequence continues at coordinate 525,042 of CAVSVH010000016.1, read as the reverse complement.
CGCGGCCACGGCCAGCACGACCGCACCCGGATCCCCGTCGGCCGGCAGTAGCGCCAGGGCGTGGCGGGCCAGGTCCGCCTGTGCGCCGGACCGCAGACCAAAGCCGGGCTCGATCGCGCCGTCGACACCGAGCTCGGCAAGGGCCCGGAATGCTCCGACCGGATCGGGCTCGGCCGCCAGCAACCCCAGCTCCGTGCCGAGCCGAGTCCGGGTGACGGTGGCCAGGGCGCCGGTCGAGATCGCAGCGGCGGCCAGCATCCGCGTCCGCTCCTCGACGGCAAAGCCCAGCCGGTGCGCGTACCGCGCCAGGCGAAGCAGGCGGGTGGGATCGTCGACGAAGCTGTCGTCGTGCAGGACGCGCAGGACCCGTTCGCGGAGATCCTCAACGCCGCCGGGGGCAGCCAGCAGCTCGCCGCGCCGGTCACCACCCAGCGCGAGCGCGAGCGTGTTCGCGGTGAAGTCACGGCGCCGCAGATCGTCGTCGATCGCCGCGGGCGCCACCGTCGGCAGCGCTCCGGGCCGCGCGTAGCGCTCGCGCCGGGCTCGCGCGAGGTCGTAGCGCACGCCGTCGACCACGACCGTCCTCGTGCCGAAACGATCGTGAGATCGCGTCGACGTCCCGAGCCGCGACGCGATTGCCTCCACGTCGCCGTCGATCACGAGGTCGAGGTCGAGCGGCGCCAGCCCGAGCAGCAGGTCGCGCACGGCTCCGCCGACGACGTAGACGGCGTCGTCGTCGCGCAACCGGCGCAGCAGCGGCCCCGCCGCCGGGAGCGCGGTAAAGCGAGCCAGAAGCTCGCGTGGCGCTGGCTCGGGCACAGCCGGGATCATCGCGCGTCGCCAGGCGGCCGCCCATGATCGAACGCCGTCGCGGGGATGCTCCGGGTCGGCCCTGGCTCTCTAGCATCCCCGGCCATGCCCAGTCCCGCTTCGCGGCGACTGCTGTGGCGCGGGCTCGTCGCGGTGGTCGTCGTCCTCGTGATCGCGGGTGGCGCGGCTGCCTTCGTGCTCCTGCATTCGCCGGGCAACGTCTCGCATCCCGATCTCCAGTTCACGGTGCCGACGACGACAACAACGTCGACGACGTCGACGACGCCCGCGCCTCGCGCAAAGCGCGTCGTCGACAACTTCCAGTGGCCGTGGTACGGGCTGGACGCGGCGCGGACTCGCTTCTTCGCCGGGCCGACCCGACTGCGCCCACCGCTCACGGTCCGCTGGAAGTTCGTCGACGGGGCCCTGTTGGAGTTCCCGCCGGTGATCTACCACGAGACGATGTTCGTGCTCGATGACGACGGTTCGGCACGAGCGATCAACGTCCGCACCGGCCACGTCATCTGGTATCACCGGGTCGGCATGCTGTCGGCGGCCTCGCCGGCGATCGCCCCGCGGGCGGGTCTCGTGCTCATGCCGGTCCTGTCGATCAGCGGCCACTCGCCCGGGAACGGCCGGTTCATCGCACTGTCGATGAAGACGGGACGAGAGGTGTGGTCACGTCCCGTCGGCCCAGGCACCGAGTCGTCGCCGATCGTGCATCAGAACACCGTCTACTTCGGCGACCAAGGCGGCACCCTGTATGCCCGGAACGTCTCCACCGGCCATCTCGACTGGACCTACCACGCGCAGGGGGCGATCAAGGGCGGTCCCGCGCTGGCGGACGGTGTGCTGTATTTCGGGGATTATTCCGGCCACGCCTACGCGGTCAGCGCGGGCAACGGCCACCAGGTGTGGGCGGTGGGAACCAACGGCGCCCACTTCGGGTTTGGCTCGGGCGAGTTCTACTCGACGCCGGCGTTCGCGTACGGGCGGGTCTACATGGGGAACACCGACGGCCGGGTCTACTCGTTCGGGGCGCGCAACGGTGCGCTTGCCTGGGCCACGGCCACCGGGGCCTATGTGTACGCGTCCCCGGCGATCGCCGACCCGGCGGGGCTGGGCCCGACGGTCTACATCGGGTCCTACGACGGCAACCTGTACGCGTTCAACGCCCAGTCGGGTGCGGTGCGATGGCGTCACGCGTCCGGGGGAAAGATCTCGGGAGCGGCCACGGTCGTCGGCAACGTCGTCTACTACTCGGTGCTCGCCACCAAGACGACCATCGGCCTGAACGCGGTCACCGGGCAGCAGGTGTTCTCCTTCTCCGACGGGGCGTTCACGCCGGTGATCGCCGATTACCACGCCATCTATCTCGACGGCTACGCGACCATCTACCAGCTCGTCCCGCGCAGCTCTCAGCAGGCCCGGCTCCACGCGCTTTCCCTCGCCCGGGCTCGGGCCCGGCGCGCCCAGGCCCGGCGCGCCCGGGCCCGGCGCGCCCGGGCCCGGCGCGCCCGAGCTCAGAGCGCCCGCCACCGGCGGGCCCGGCACCAGCGCGCGCCCGCCCGGCACCAGCCCCACGAACGGACCGGCGCCAAGAGCCAGCCGCGTCGCTGAACCCCGCATTCGGCCGTCGGCACGGCTTGGCGTGAAAGTGTCCCTGTAGGCCACTTTCCGGCCAACCTCGGGCGGCTCGCACTGGGATTGGCGCTCGCGGGCTCGTTGCGTCGGGACCCACGCGGTACGCCACCGCTGGCACCAAGGAGGAAACCAGCAGGAAACGCGGCCGATTTCGGCCGAGTTGCTATCATTATAGGTGTATGCGTTGTCGTAGTGGAAGTCACTGTCAGCAGCCGGCCGAAAAGGGCCGCCGGTTCTGCGCGGACCACGCGGCGGAGCTCGATCGCATGCGCGAGGAGCTCAAGGATGCCGCTGCCGCCCGCATCGGGCGGGGCCGGCCCAAGCGCTCGTCGACTTGCTGTCGTCCCGGCTGTTATGAGCCGCGTGTCCCGCCTGCGGCGTACTGCGATACGTGCGTTGCCGCGGGGTACGTCGAAGAGGCCGCGTAAGCGGCTCTGTTGTCGGCACCCGCCCACCCCTCACCGCACACGAAAATCGGTCCCGACGGTCACGTCACGACGTGAGCGCCGTCAGCCGCCCGCCTCTGGCCGCACCGCGACTCCCGCGCCGGAGAGATAGTGCTTGATCTCGCTCACCGTGTGGTGGCCGTAGTGCAGGATCGAGGCCACGAGGACGGCGTCGGCGCCGACACGCACGGCCTCGGCCAGATCCTCGAGCCGCCCGGCCCCGCCTGAGGCAATCACCGGAACGCTGACCGCCTGGGCCACCGCCGCGGTCAGCGCGAGGTCATAGCCGGCGTTGGTCCCATCCCGATCCATGCTCGTGAGCAGGATCTCTCCGGCGCCGCGCAGCTCCCCCTCTCGGGCCCAGGCCACCGCGTCCCGTCCGGTGGGCGTGCGACCCCCCGCGAGGTAGGCCTCCCAGCCGGCGCTGTCGCGCTGTTTGGCGTCGATCGCCAATACGACGCACTGCGATCCGAAGGTCCGCGCGAGCTCATCCAGCAGGTCGGGGCGCTGCAGCGCCGCGGAGTTGACCGAGACCTTGTCTGCGCCCGCGTCGAGCACCCCCTGGGCGTCGGAGACCGACCGGATTCCACCGCCGATCGTGAACGGGATGAACAGCTCGTCAGCGGCCTGGCGCGCCAGCTCGACGACGGTCGCCCGCTTGTCGGAGGTCGCGGTGATGTCGAGGAACACGAGCTCGTCGGCGCCCGCGGCGTCGTAGCGCGCGGCAAGCTCGACGGGATCGCCGGCATCGCGCAGGTCGAGAAAGCCGACCCCCTTGACCACCCGGCCGCCATCGACGTCGAGACACGGGATGACGCGCTTGTAGTGCATTGGCTAATGGTCCGTTTCGAACCCGGTCGCGCCGGCCGCGTCGAGCTCAGCCTGACCATCACGCACGGTGAAGCGCTCCTCGTAGAGCGCGGAGCCGACGATGACTCCGACCAGGTTGACCTGGCGCAGCCTGGCGAGCGCCGTCAGGTCGGCGACCGAGGACACCCCGCCCGAATAGAGGAACGTGCCGCGCACCACCTCGGCGATCCGTCTCACCTCGGCGAGGTCCGGGCCCGCCAGCATCCCGTCACGCTCGATGCTCGAGTAGACGAACCGAGAGGCCCCCCGGCGCCCGAGCGCCTCGATCACGGACCCGGCGGGGATCTCGGTCTGCTCGGTCCATCCCTGGGCGGCCAATCGGCCCCGGCGGGCGTCCACCGAGATCACGACGCGGTCTCGGTGATCGGCCAGCACCTGGTCGAGGAGGTCGATGTCGTTGTAGGCGGCGGTGCCGAGGATCACCCGAGCCGCCCCGGCGGCGAGGACCGCGCGCACGGCACCGATCGTGCGCAGGCCGCCGCCAACCTGGACCGGAACGTTGACCGCGGCGATGATCCGTCGCACCTGGTCGAGGTTCACGAGGCTGCCGCTGCGAGCGCCGTCGAGGTCGACGACGTGGAGCGCCCGCGCGCCGTCTCGGACCCACCGCCGAGCGGCATCGATTGGGTCGGCGTGATACATGGTCCGCTGGGCGAAATCTCCGCGGGCCAGCCGCACCGCCTTGCCCTCCAGGATGTCGATCGCCGGCAGCAGGATCATGCGCGCACGGACACCGGCCCCACCCGACCGGCTCCCCGCCCCGCGTCGGCGCGACACAGCTCGATGAAGTTGTGCAGCAGCGCCAGCCCATCCGCCGAGGACTTCTCGGGATGGAACTGGACCCCGAACACACCGTCGTGGGCGACGATCGTCGCGAACCGCTCGCCGTAGGCGGTCGTCCCGACGACGTCACGGCGGTCGCGGGGGCGGGCGACGAGCGAGTGGACGTGGTAGAAGGGCCGGCCCGCCGCCGGGAGCGTCGCCGTCAGCGGCGAGTCGCGTTCGAACCGCACCTCGTTCCAGCCGATATGTGGGACCCGCAGGCCGCCGGCGCGCAGTTCGCTCACCTCGCCCGGGATCAGCCCGAGCCCCGGGGTCGGCTCGTGCTCCTGGGAGCGATCGAACAGCAGCTGCATCCCGAGGCAGATCCCGAGCACCGGGATGCCCGAATGCGCGGCCGTGCGGATCTGATCGTCGAGGCCGAGCTCGGTCAGCTTGCGCATCCCGAGCGGGAACGCGCCGACGCCAGGCACGACGAGCCCGTCGGCCTCCCCCAGCCGATCGGGATGCCGGGTGAGGCGCACGTCGGCGCCGACGTGCTCGAGCGCCTTCTGCACCGACCGGCGGTTTCCCATCCCGTAGTCGACGATCGCGATCGTTGGCCGTCGCGTCACCCCAACGTCCCTTTCGTGCTCGGCACGCCCGGCTCGGTCGGATCGACCGCGACCGCCGCGCGCAGCGCCCGCGCGCACGCCTTGAACAGCGCCTCGATCACGTGGTGAGCGTTCGTGCCCGCCTCGACGCTGAGGTGGAGCGTGAGCCGAGCGTTGCTCGCCAGCGCGCGGAAGAACTCCTCGGTCAGCTCGTGATCGAAGTTGCCGATCGCCCCCGGCGGAAGCGGCGACGAGAACGCGCACAAGCCGCGGCCGGAGATGTCGATCGCGCACGCGGCGCGGGACTCGTCCATCGGGATCGTCGCCTCGCCGTAACGGACGATCCCCACCCGGTCACCGAGCGCCCGGTCCAGCGCCTGACCGATGCAGATACCGACGTCTTCGACGGTGTGGTGGGCGCCGGTCTCCAGGTCGCCGGTCGCCCGCACCGAAAGGTCCATGCGGCCGTGGCGGGCGAGCAGATCGAGCATGTGGTCAAAGAAGCCGACGCCGGTATGACGCTCCCCCTGCCCGTCGCCGTCGAGCATCAGCGCTACCTGGATGTCGGTCTCGGCGGTACGACGCGCGACTTCGGCGGCACGGGTCATGTCGCGCCATTGTCGCGAATGCGGGCCTCCATCGACCGGGCGTGCAGCTCGAAGCCCTCGGCCCGCGCGAGCGGCGCCGCCGCCCGCGCCAGCGTCGCGGCGTCGCTGCCGATCCGGATCTCGCTGAAGCGTCGGCGAAAATGACTCGGCGACAGCGCGGAGGAGAACCGAGCCGCGGCGTTGGTCGGGAGCACGTGGTTGGAACCGGCGATGTAGTCGCCAAATGCGGTGCCGCTGGCGGCGCCGACGAACACGCAGCCGGCGTGACGGATCCGCCCGGCCAGCGACTCGGCGCCGGATCCGACCAGCTGCAGGTGCTCTGGCGCGAACGCCTCGGCGATCGCCAGGGCCTGATCGGGCTCGCCGACCGCGACGAGCCGGAGGACGGCGTCGGTGCCGGGCTCGTCGGCGATCCGCGCCTCGAGGGCATCGAGCAACTCGCCCGAGTCGGAGATCCCAACCACGAGCGAGCCCTCCCCGTGCTCCGCCTGAGCCAGCAGATCCAGGACCAGCGCGTCGGGATCGGCGTCGGCCCCGGCGATCGCGACCAGATCGCTCGGCCCGGCGAAGCCCTCGATGCCGACCTGCCCGGACGCCTGACGCTTGGCCTCCTGGACGTACAGGTTCCCGGGCCCGACGATGACGTCGACCGGGGTCACCGTCTCGGTGCCGAATGCGAGCGCCGCGATCGCCTGCGCGCCGCCCATCCGGTACACCGCCGACGCTCCGGCCATCCGGCACGCGCCGAGGACGACCGAGTTGACCTCCCCGTCAGGGCCGGGAGGCGCGCACACCGCGATCTGCTCCACGCCGGCGACGACGGCGGTGACGACGCCCATCACCACGGTGCTCGGGTAGGGCGCCCGTCCGCCGGGGACGTAGACCGCCGCACGATCGACGGGCACCTCTCGCAGCGTGACAGCGTGCCCGTGAAAGGACACCGTGCGGTCCTCGGCGAGTCCCGCCTCGGCGACGCGACGGACGTTGTCGATCGCCAGATCGAGGCCATGCCGCACCCCATCGTCGAGCCGGGCCAGCGCGGTGTCGAGCTCCGCATCCGGGACCCGGAGCGCCGAGGGTGTGGTCCCGCCGGTGTCGTACTCCCGGGTGTAGAAGCGCAGCGCGTCGTCGCCGCTGGCCCGCACGCGCCCGATGATCTCCGCCACCTGAGCAGAGACCGACTCCGGCGCCGCCACCAGGGCACGCAGCTCGTGGGCCAGCGAGGCCGGATCGCCGGACAGGGTCAGCCGCTCACATTGCATCGATCCGCTCCAGGAGTCGATCGATCGCCGGCGCGCGCAGTTTGTGTGCCACGGGATTGGCAATCATCCGGGCGGTGCACACGGCGATCTCCTCGCGGATCACCAGCCCGTTCTCGCGCAGTGTGGTCCCGGTGGCGGTCAGGTCGACGATCGCCTCGACCAGTCCGGTCAGCGGGGCGAGCTCTACTGACCCCTTGACCTCGACGATCTCCGCCTGACGTCCGGTCTCCAAGAAGTGCCGGGCGGCGATCCGCGGGTACTTGGTGGCGATCCGGACCACCCCCAGGCGCCGCAGCGCCTCTTGGGCGCGGTCCTCTCCGGCGACTCCGGCGAGGACCATGCGGCAGCGCCCGTAGCCGAGATCGATCAGCTCGTAGACCTCGCGCTCGGACTGCTCCATCAGCACGTCCTTTCCGGTGATGCCGAGGTCAGCCGCGCCCGCCTCGACGTAGGTGGGAACGTCTGACGGGCGCATCGTGACGATGCCGGACGTCCTCGAACAGCAGCTTGCGGTCGTTCGCGCGGACTTCGCGGGTGTCGAGCCCGACCCGGTCGAGCAGGTTCAGCGTGTCGGCGAACAGCGCCCCGCGGGGGACGGCGACGCGCAGCTCGCTCATCGGCTTCGCCCGCCCCGGCGTCCGCGCTCCTCGCCGGTCAATGCGATGTGCAGGCGCTCCACGTTCAGCGCGAACCCGACGGCCGGCAGCGACCGCCCGAATGATGCCAGCAGCTCGTCGTAGCGCCCGCCGCCGCCGAGCGGCACGCCGTACGCCGGATCGTAGACCTGGAAGACCGCGCCGGTGTAGTACCCGAGGCTCCGCACCAGCCCAAGGTCGAAGATGATGCGGGCGGCCACCTGGGGCGCCAGCAATCGGTGCACGTCACGCATCCCGCCCAGCGCATCGTGCAGCGCTCCGGACAGGCCCTCCAGCACCTCGGGTCCGCCGCGCGTCCGGGCGAGCGCCAGCAGCAGGTCGGCATCCGCGTCGGCGAGCCCGAGCGCGCGGATCTCACGGTCGGCGCCGACGAAGTCACCGGCGGCGAGCTCGGTGAGGATCAGCTCGCGGCGGTCCGCGGCGACGCCGAACGCCTCCAACAGCGACGGGTACAGCGATGCGTCACCGAGGCCCACCCGGTAGTTCTGCAGGCCGGCGGCGTCGAGCGCCGCGCACAGGACTCCGAGCACCTCCGCGGTTCCGGGTGCGCCGGCAGCGCCGATCAACTCGACTCCAGCCTGCAGGAACTCGCGTGACTGACCGCGCTGGGGTCTGACCCCGCGGTACACGTGAGCCACGTAGGAGAAGCGCATCGGCGGCTCCGCGTGCGCGTAGCGGTTGGCGACGACGCGGGCGATGGGAACCGTCATGTCGGGGCGGAGCACGAGCACGCTGCCGTGCTCGTCGAACACCCGATACGCCGGCCGCGCCCCGCCGATGTTGGCACGGGAGAACGTCTGCTCGTACTCGAGCGCCGGCGTGAGCACCTCGCCGAACCCCGCGCGGATGAACACGTCGCGAACCCGGTCGGTCATCGACCGCACTTCCCGCATCTCGTCGGGCAGCACGTCGCGCGTGCCGCTGGGAATGCGGTCGACCATCGACCTAGTGTCCCGATTCGCTCACGCGAGCGCGTTCACCGCGGCGCGCGAGGGGCGGGTGGTCCGGCGAGGACCGGGCTCACGCAGCGACGGGCGCGTCTTCCAGCCGAGTGATGCGCGCCCCGAGCTCGCGCAGCCGCTCGTCGATGCGTTCGTACCCGCGGTCGATCTGACGGATGTTGCCGATCTCGGTGACGCCGTCGGCGGACAGCGCGGCGATCAGCATCGCCATGCCGGCGCGGATGTCGGGAGATTCCACGCGGGCGCCCCTCAGCCGCCGGGGACCGTCGACGATCGCCCGGTGCGGGTCGCAGATGATGATCTCGGCGCCCATGGCGACGAGCTTGTCGGTGAAGAACAGCCGGTTCTCGAACATCTTCTCGTGGATGATCACCGAGCCGGCGCACTGGGTGGCCAGCGCCAGCGCGATGCTGGTGAGATCCGCCGGGAACGCCGGCCACGGGCCGTCCTCGATCTTCGGCTTACGGTCGCCGTGATCGTTGCGGATCGACATCTCCTGTTCGCCGGGAACGATGATGTCGTGTCCGTGGACCTCGCTGCGCAGGCCCAGCCGCTCGAACACAAGCCGGATCATCCGCAGATCGTCGGGGCGCGTGTCCTTGACGATCAGCTCGCCGCCGGTCACTGCGGCCAGCGCCATGAACGACCCGATCTCGATGTGATCGGGAGCGATCTCGTAGACGCACCCGCGCAGGCCCGCCTGACCGTGGACGGTCATCACGTTCGAGCCCACGCCGTCGATCGCGGCCCCCATCTGAATGAGCATCCGCGCCAGATCCTGGACGTGGGGCTCGGAGGCGGCGTTACGGATGACCGTCGGTCCGCGGGTCAGCGCCGCCGCCATCAGGGCGTTCTCGGTCGCCATCACCGAGGGCTCGTCCATCAGGAAGTCGCAGGGACTCAAGCCGAGCGGGGGCGCGCTCAGCACCACCTCGTCGTGGCGGTCATCGACCCGGGCGCCGAGGGCGCGGAAAGCGTCGAGATGCGGATCGAGCCGGCGGCGGCCGATGACATCTCCACCCGGTGGGGGCATCCGTGCGGAGCCGAACCGGGCGAGCAGCGGCCCGGCGAGCAGGAACGACGCTCGGATCCGCTCCGACAGGCAGCGATCGACCTCGGTCGTGTCGACGGTCGAGCAGTCGACCAGCACTTCGCTGCAACCAAGCCACTCGACGCGCGCCCCGAGCATCCGCAGCAGCTTGACCATCGCCTCGACGTCGCTGATCCGTGGCACGTTGCGGAGGATCACCTCGTCCTCGACGAGCAGGCAGGCGGCCAGGATCGGCAGGGCGCCGTTCTTGTTCCCGGCGGCGGTGATCGTGCCCGACAGGGGCACGCCGCCCTCGATGACGAATTTCTCCAGTGGTATCGACCCCGCAGACGTGGGTTGTGGTCGGGCGTCCGAGAGCCTAGCCGGTCCCGGAGGGGACGGTACCGTGACGGCGGGGGGCTTCGCACGGCCGGCGGGACGCTTTTCGGGGCGGGCGGGCTCGGGATCGTGAGCTAGGGTAACGGCCATGCAGGACCCACATTCGCGCGCGCAAGCCTGGGACCTCCTTTGCGAATGGACGCGATCGCAGTCGCTTCGCCGGCACATGCTGGCCGTCGAGGCGGCGATGCGCGCCTACGCCCCGCGCTTTGACGGGGACGTCGAGCTGTGGGGCCTCACCGGGCTCCTCCACGACCTCGACTACGAGCGCTATCCGAACCTTGAGGACGGACATCCCCGGTACGCGCTTCGCGAGCTCGATGAGCGCGGCTATCCCCCGGAGCTCGTGCGTGCCGTCGCCTCCCACGCCACGTACCTCGGCGTCTCCCGCGACTCGCCCATGGAGAAGGCGCTGTTCGCCGTCGACGAGCTCTGCGGCTTTCTCCTTGCCTGCGCGTACGTGCGACCCGAGGGCCTGGTCGCAATGACGCCGAAGTCGGTCAAGAAGAAGATGAAATCGCCGAGCTTCGCCGCCGCCGTCAGCCGCGACGACCTGATCCGGGGTGCGGCCGACCTCGGCGTCGACTTCGACGAGCACCTGGGGATCGTGATCGCGGCGCTCGCCGCCGAGCGGGAGGTGCTGATGCCCGCCGCCGGAGACCACGCGGCCGAGGCGGAGCCCGAAGCGCAGGCCGCCCGCACGGCCGGCTCCTGATCGGCCGGGCGGTGTCCGCGTCGGCGCCGATCGGGATCGTCGTCCTGGAGGGCGACGAGACCGGCCAGGAGCTGCTCGAGCAGTCGCTGCGGGTCCTCGATGGTGAGCTGCTCGGACTCGAACTGGAGCTGATCCGGTTTGACCTGTCACTCGAGCGTCGCCGCGCCTCCGCCAATCGGATCGTCGACGAGGCGGCGGCCGCCATGGCCGATGCCGGGCTCGGCCTGAAGGCGGCGACGATCACTCCCGAGGGCGCGGGCGACGTCGGCTCTCCCAATCGCATCCTCCGCGAGCGGGTCGACGGCAAGGTCATCGTGCGCACCGGCCGCCGGCTCCCCGGCGTCGCTCCGATCGCCGGCGTCCACCACCCGATCTCGGTCGTCCGGATGGCCGTCGACGACGCGTATGGAGCGGCCGAGCACCGTGAGGGTGAGCCGGGAGCCGCCGACGAGGTCGCGCTCCGCACCGAGCGGATCACGCGCTCCACCTGCCACGCGGTGGCCGAATTCGCGTTCCGGACCGCGACGACCCTCAGGGCGCGCGTCTACGGGGGGCCGAAATGGACGGTCTCGCCGGTGTACGAAGGCATGCTCAAGGAGGAGCTCGACGCCGCCGCCGCCCGTCACCCGGACATCGCCTACCAGCCGGTCCTCATCGACGCCACGTACGCCGGGCTGCTCTCGGGGGCCACCGACGCGCCGTTGGTGATCCCGGCGCTCAACCGCGACGGAGACTGCCTGTCTGACCTCGTGCTCCCCATGTTCGGCTCGATCGCCGGCGCGGAGTCGGTATTGCTGGCGTTTGATGACGACTACGAGACGACGGTGGCGATGGCCGAGGCGCCCCACGGGACCGCCCCGGCGCTGCGCGGGAAGGATCTCGCCAACCCGCTGGCGATGATCCTCGCCTGCGGAGCGCTGCTGCGCCACGCTGCCGATCGCCATGGTCCGGCGTGCGCGCGGGCGTCGCGCGCCATCTACGCGGCAACATTGAAGACGATCGCCTCCGGGTGCAAGACCCCCGACCTCGGCGGTCATGCCGGGACGACGGAGTTCACCGCAGCCGTCGTTCACCGGGTGCGGTGCGAGCTCGACGAGGCGTCGTCGCCGGGCTCCTGACCGCCGCGCCACGCCGGCCTCAGCGGCTTCCCGTCCCGAGTGGTTCCGTCCGCGCCCCCATCTAGGCTTACGAACATATGTTCCAGGCTTCAGTCAAGCGATTCCGCGCCCTGTTGACGCTGGTCGACGACGTCCTCGGCGACCCCGAGCCCCCGGCCGTACCGCATCCCCACCGCCGGCCGGTGCGGATCGACCGGACGCGCCGCTCCGGCTCGATCGCGCCCCGCCCAGCGCACTGCCTCTCCCCCGTCCGCCCCAGCGCCGACCCCGGCCGGCGCGACCGGGTTCGCTGAGCGGCGCGCGCCAGCAGCGGCTATCGGAGAAGACCGCCGACGAGCATGATCACCCCGGAGGGTTCGCCGCTCGGGGTGCCATTGCTCGATTGCGCGAGCGCGACCAGGACGGCGATGAACGTCCCCAGGCCGAGCACGACGCAGATGAGAAGCAGGATGAACGCCTGCGGGTTTGACCGGAAGAAGTTTTTCACCGCTCGCCCTCAGGCATGGTGCCAGGGTTGGGACCCGCGAGCGCCCTCCGGCCGGCGCCGCACCGCCCAAAGGAGCTAGTGGGTCCCGCCGGAACATTGCGCCTGAAAGGGCCCGCGTTTGGGGTGGAATGTTTCGGTGGGGCCTACTAGCGTTCGTTCATGGCCGCTGGAAGGCAGATCGCGGCGCTGCTCGTCGTGGTGGCGATCGGCGGGTGCGGCGGGGCCAGTAGCTCTGAGACAGCCGCCCGGGCCGTCGCCCTCCAGTGGCTGGAGGCCAGCGTCAACGGGAATGGGCGCACGTACTGCGCGCTGCTCGCGCCCGCGATGCTTCGCCGCGCCCAGAGCGACGCCCGCTTGCTGGGACCGCGAGTCACCTGCGCGCAGGCCGAATCCACTCACCCGCCGCACACGAGCCACCTGGAGCGCGTGGTGATCGCGCGTCAGCGACGGCAGGCCGCCAAGGCGCTGCGGATCGACTCCGCCAGGGTACATGGAGATCGGGCCACGGTCGACTTCTCGTGGGACGCTCCGAGCAGCCCAGGCTCGCGAACCGCCTCCGGGCGAGCGACCGCGACTCGCCTGCACCAGAGCGTCTCGCTCGTCCGCGTGGATGGGCAGTGGAAGGTCGGCTGAAAGCATCAGGGGCTGACTACCGGTAGCCGCTTGAGGAGAGTGGATGGATCGCTTCTGATCCTCAGTCGACATCGTCGCCCCTATCGGTCCCGCGTCGGAGCCCGGCTTGCTCAGCGGGGTTGGGCGTGAGCTCGAGGGCACGCCGGTGAGCCCCACCTCGTCCGAGCGCGTCCGTCAGCCGGGCGTGGAGTCTTGCCTTGGCTCGTACCCACCACGGAACGCGACCGCGCTTGACCCAGCCGTTCATCCGCTCGGTCGCCTCGGAGGTGATCTGCTCGGAGATCTCCTGCGCCACTGCCGGGCCTCGCTCCCGCCAGACCCGCTTGCCCTTCCGACCGCGCTTGCTCATTGCGTCCTCCTGTCGTGTCGTAGATCACGGAAGTGGTCAGTCCGGATCTCGAGACGTAGATGGTATAGTGCCTAAAAAGTTGAGGGACTAAGGTAATTTAGAAACTAAAGGAAGTGAGCGACGTTGTCAACCCGCGCGCAGCAAAGACGCGAGAAGCTGATCGACGAACTCAGCCGGCGGACCGGTCGCGACCTGGCCACCAAGACCGTGCTGTTCCACCACGCTTTGGCCGCACGTCTCGGTCTCGGCGTGACCGACCTCAAGTGCCTCGACCTGCTGCGCCAGACCAACGCGCCGCTCACACCGGGCAACCTCGTGGCACTGACCGGCCTGACCGGAGGTGCGATCACCGGGGTCGCCGACCGACTCGAAGCCGCCGGGTTTGTCGAACGTGTCCGTGACCCCAACGACCGCCGCCGGTGGGAGCTGCGCCCCCGACCCGACCGCCAACACGAGCTCGCGACCCTGTTCGCCCCGCTCGGCCAGGCGATGAGCGAGCTGTCGGCCCGCTACACCGACGAGCAGCTCCTCGCGATCAGCGACTTCCTCACCCGGCTGGGGACGATCGTCGACAACCAAACAGAACGGCTGCGCGCGACCACGGAGGCGCGGCCCGTCTGTCCCGGACCCTCAGCGATGCCGGCCGTACACGCTGGCGGCAAGGACGAGTGAAACGGCAACCAGGAGCCCCAGCGCGCTGATGGGGTTGAGACCGACACGATCGCGAACTCGGGTGGCGTAGACGAGGAAGCCGATCGGGAGCAGGATGGAGACGCTGAGCGCGGCGCCGTGGGCGACCTCGCGCTTGGAATGGTGGCCCAGGTCGTTGGCTCGCTCGCGTGCGGTCCGGGGTGGAGTCGTCTCGCCCGAGTAGTACTCGACGGCGGTCCGGAACAGCCGTCGGGCGTGGGTGTGACACCCCCACGCCATGGCGATCATGAAGGTGGCCGGAAAGATCCAGGTGACCACCCAGATGCCAACGGTCGCCACCAGCCCGACCGCATCGCGCACCCAAGACAGCCAGCCGTGGCGCGGGACCCCGCGCGGCGGCGACAGAAACCCGCCGAAAACCAGGAGCCGACGCCCGCTGCCAATCCAGAGCCGCAGCGATCGCCGTTGGGTGGGCTTGGCCGGCAAGTGGGCGGCCTGCACGGCGAGCAGCCCGGCTTGCGCCGCTTGCGTGCTCGGATAGACGCCGCGCAGCGACAGCACCTCGGCCGCGGTGGGCAACGCCGCGGGATCGCGGCCATACAGCGTGGCCAGCCGCAACGTCATCCGGATCTCCTGCCATAGGTAATTCATGTAGCCGGGCACGAGCGCCAGATAAAACGGGGTTCCCGCGACCGCGCCCTCGATCCGCGCGATCCGCGCTGACTGAACTCCCAGCGCGGCGACGATCTCCCCGAGGTCGGCCTCCGGATCTGCCTCGAGGGTCTGCTGGACCCACTCGCGCGTCGGTTCGGCCAGCCTGTCGGAGGCAAACAGGGTCATCCGCTCACACACGTGCTCGGGATCGCGGTAGACGATCCGGATCAACTCGCGAGGAACGGCCGCCGCCGCTCGCACGCGCCACCAGCGCGCCGCCCCGACGCCACGGACTGCCTCCTCGCCGTCCAGGTCATGCGCCACGAGAGGATTCTGACGTGTCGCGCTCGGTTCGACTTTCTGAGCTTGAAGAATGCCGCGACAGGTGGCGACGAGCGCTACAGGTCGTGGCGGTCGCTGATGCCCAGCTTTTGCATCGCGCGGTAGAGATGCGACTCCACGGTGCGCACGGACAGGACGAGCCGATCGGCAATCTCGCTGTTCGAGAGCCCGCGAGTGGCGAGCTCGACAAGCTGCGTTTCGCGGGGAGTGAGCGAGATGGCAGCGGTGTCGACCCCATCGATCGAAGGAGCGAGTCCGCCCTGACCACGGGCATGTAGCTCTTGGCTGCGCACCGCAGCACGCCGGGCGGAGTCGTGACGACCGGCCCGGGCGAAGGCGCCGGCGGCGTGGGCCGCGGCCTCGGTCGCGTAACGCAGCGCGCCGATCGCTTCCATTTCGTCGACGGTCTGGAGCAGCGCCTGACCGTCGCCGGCAGCGTGAGCCGCGGCATGGGCAGCGTAGGCGGCGACCAGGCGAGCGTCGCAGCGCTGCCGCAGTCCCTCCAGCTGCCCGGTGAGGCGACGCGCGGGAGCTCCCGCGCGCATCGCCTCGTAGGTCAGTCGTGCGGCGTAGATCGGCATCACCGAAAGCTTCTCCGCGGCGTCCAAGAGCAGCCGCTGGGCGCGTGGGGGGTCGCCTTCCGCGTTGGCAGCCCATGCCTCGGCGCGTACGAAATAGGGCAGCTGGTTGGGAAGCGGATCCTTGCCGCCCAGAGCAGCACGGCAGCGCTCCAGTGCGGGCCCGACGGCTGCTGTGTCGCCGGTGAAGCAGGCGACTCCGACCTGCATCGAGTTGGTGATCGCGAGCAGCCCGACCGAGTCGTGGTGCTCGAGTTGGAGTTCGGCCTCCGCCAGCCACCTGCTGGCCTCGACGAAGCGTCCTTCGGAGAAACGCAAGCCTCCGAGGCCAAGCGCCGCCCGGCCGGCCGCCGCGCGGTCGCCCAGCCTGATGCTGTCCTGCAGGGCGGCGGTCGCCCAGCTCTCGAGCTCTTGCCAGCCCTCGCCGGTCTCGATTGCGATCGTGCTCCAGAGGACGAACGCGAGTTCATCGCTCAGGTCACGCAGCGGTAGGACCGGACGAATGCGGCGGGCGAGGGAGAAGGCCTCGCGGGTTTGGCCGCTGTAGAAAAGGCTCGCGACGTGGACGGGTTCTATCTGGCGTCGCACTTCCGGATCGAGATCCCCGCTCGCCAGGATTTCCGCCGACACCGAGACGGTCGCGCCCGGACCTTGCGCCGACGCGAGGCGCAGGCGCAGCGGATCCAGCCGACGCTGCCAGCCGGGGTCGGGCCACCAGGCTTGCGCGCGCTCCATCAGCTCGCGCAGCTGCTCGGGCCGTTTGAGCCCCCAGTAGAGGATGTCGGTTCGCTGCTCCAGGTAGTCCACAGCGATCTGTTGCGTGTCGATTTCGGGTTCGGCGGCAGCGAGGACGGCTTCGGCTTCCTGATGGCGGTTCTGAATCGTGTGTGCGCGCGCGAGAAGCAGCGCGGCTTGAATGCCCGCCCCGGCTTCCATGGCACGGGTGGCGAGCTGCGCTCCCAGGTCTGGATTCCCGGCGAGGTTGGCCGCTCGCGCGGCCTGCAGGAGCAACGAGGTTGCGATCGACTCGTCGGCGTCGAGCAGCCAGCGCGCAATTCGCAGCGAGTCCTGAGGTTCCGGGTCACGGCGCCGCTGGAGCGTCGCGGCGAGCTTCAGGCGAGCTTGCCGAGCCCTGAGTGTCGGCAAGGACGCGCGGATCGCTTCGCCGTACAGCGGGTGCGCGAGCGTTACGCCACCGTTCTTCGAGGCGCTCTGGATGGTGATCAACCCGCGCGCTTCCATGCTCGTGAGCGGTTCGCCGCCGATCAGTCCAATCATCTCTGAGAGGCGCAGGGGTTCGCCGAGGGCGAGCAGTTCCAGCGTTTCTTGCTCGGCTCCGGCGAGCCCCGTCATGCGAGCGGTGATCAGCTCAGCGAGGGAAGCGCTCACCGGCGGCCGGACCGGCAGTCGCCACAGCCCATGGACCTCCTTGAGCGCCCCGCCGGTGAGGGCGCCCAACACCAGCTCGCGGACGTACAGGGCGTTGCCCCGGCTGGTGTCCCAGATCCAGCGGCGGGCGCCCTGCTCGATTGGCCCGCCGACCATCGTCTCGGCCAGCGTCTCGGTCTGCTCTTCGGTCAGTGTTTCCAGTTCGAGCCGCTGTACCCGAGCGTCTTTCCACAGCGAGGTGATGGCGTCAGGACACGGCTCGCCGGTGCGCAGGGTCGCGACGACGAATGCGGTGGCCGTGATCGTGAGCTGGAGGACCAGCGCGGCGGAGGGGGGGTCGAGAAGCTGGGCGTCATCGACGCCGAGCACCAGCTTCCCCGGCCCGGCGGCCCTCAAGGCGCGCAGGCTGATTCGTATCAGCTCGAGCGGATCATCAGAGCGCACGTCGTTCGGGATCATCTCGGCGAACGCCCCCAGGGGCACGCTCGCGGCGCTTCGGGTCGCCTGAACCCAACTCGTTGTCGCCCCATCGCGCTGAGCCTCTGCCAGCGCTTCGCTCGCCAGCCGGGACTTCCCAACCCCGGCAGGCCCGACCACGATCATCCCACTGCCGCCATCACGGCGCGAGCGCTTGATCTGCTCGAGCTCGCTGACGCGCCCGATCAACGGCCATTCCCCCCCCGAGTCAGACGGCAGCAGCATCGGCTCGCGCAGCCCAGGAACGCCGCCGCCTGTGCCTCGCATCGCGACGTTCCCGGTGCTCAGTAGATGGGAAACGCTGATTGCAGTAGTCGGCTACTGAGGACATGGATCGCGTCTCCCGGCAAGCTCTGCGATCACACCATAGTCCAGGGTGTGAACCAGAGCGTATCTCGACTTGACCGACGAATCAGGAGGAACCGTGTCAGCAGCAGGATTGTCCACCGCCCACGACCAGTCCGGTGATCATCCGGGACCCGGTATGGGGATCTACCTTGCATTCGTCCCGTGGGTACTGTTCACCTTGATCGCGCAGCACAGCACGCTGAAGGCGGGAGCAGTCGTCGCGTTGGTCGGCTCGCTGGCGATCGCCGGCCGCTCGATCGCCGCGGGCCGGCCCAAGGTGTTGGAGCTCGGGGCCGTCGTCGCCTTCGCGGGCTTCACCGTGGTTGCGTTTACTGCCGACGGTGCCACGGGCGCCGACGTTGCACGCTACGCGCGGGCGATCGCCGCGGCGTTGCTTGCGCTGATCGCCTTCGGGTCACTTCTGTTCACCCCGTTCACTGAGCAGTACGCCCGCGAGTCAGTTCCGCGCGAGTTCTGGTCCTCCGCGAGGTTCAAGCAGGTCAACCGGCAGCTGACGCTGATGTGGGCGCTGGTGTTCTGCGTGATGGTCCCCTCGCACGTGATCGCCGGCGCGATCGACACGCACCGCGCGAATCTGATCTTCAACTGGGCGATACCGATCGTCCTGATCGTGTGGGCCGCGAAACGCACCAGCGCTGTGAGTGGCGCCGATGGCCGAGAGCGTCGGGTGCGATGATGGGCACGCTGTTCGCGGACGACGACTTCCAGTTCGGGCTGGAGAACACCCTGGGGGCGGTCTACCGGCGGGCTGCTGACGTCGGCGAGGTGCTCGCCACCGCGCAGCGAATCCACGACGGTGACGCCGACTCCTGGGTAGAGGAGTGGGTCGCGACCGCGGGCGCGGTGTGGGCGATGGCCGCTCAGGCCGCCGACAGCGGGCATCGGGTCAGCGCGCTTGCTCACTATCGGCGGGCGGCGACCTACTACGCGACCGCGCTTTACCGGATCGCGCATTGCAGCGAGCCCGAGCGCCGGCTCGAGCTCTGGCGCCGCCAGCGTGACTGCTGGGATCACGCCGTCGATCGGTTCGCGGTCCCGGGCGAGCGCGTTGAGATCCCCTACGAAGGCACGACGCTGCCGGGGTACTTCTTCCGGGCGCCAGACGCCGCGCCCGGGGAGGACCGGCCGCTGGTCGTGATCAACAATGGGAGCGACGGTGCCACCTCCCAGATGTGGATGTACGGCGGGGCGGCGGCCAGCGAGCGCGGCTATCACTGGATGACGTTTGACGGCCCCGGCCAGCAAGCCGCGCTGTTTGAGCAGGGAATCCCCTTCCGACCTGACTGGGAGGCGGTCCTGACCCCAGTGGTGGACGCTGTGACCGCGCGGGCAGACGTCGACCCCCAACGGCTCGCGGTCATCGGCGTCAGTCAGGGCGGCTTCTGGATCCCCCGAGCGCTCGCCTTCGAGCACCGGTTCGTCGCCGCCGTCGCCGACCCTGGAGTCGTCGACGTGTCCACCTCATGGACGGAGCCATTGCCCCCGCCGATGCGCGAACAGCTCAAGGACGCACAACAGGGCGCGTTTGACCGCGAAATGCACCTCGCCGAGCTGTTCTCACCAGCGACCGCCGCCACGTTGCGCTTTCGTGGAGAACCGTACGGGCTCAACGGTGGCTCCCGTTTCGCGCTCTACGAGGCGGTCTCGTCCTACCGGCTCGGCGACGAGGTGGCGCAGATCGCCACGCCGATGCTGATCACCGACCCCGAGGACGAGCAGTTCTGGCCTGGACAGTCACAGCAGCTCTACGACCGGTTGCCCGGAGCCAAGCAGCTCGTGAAGTTCACCGCCCAGGAGGGCGCCGGTCGCCACTGCGAGCCGCGGGGCTCCGCGCTGCGGGAAACCCGAATCTTCGACTGGCTGGACCAGCACCTCTCGCGTCCTCTCGCCTCGGCCGTATCGCGGCCTGGCCTCAACGAACAAGGAGTCTGATGTTCACACGTATCTTCTCCCGCGCGATGCTCGCGGTGGCGGGCGCCGCGGTACTGGTTGCGTCTCCTGCCGTCGCGGCCGGCCCGCGCCAACTCGTGGTGCCGCCGAGCAATCCCTACTGGACGCTTCTGACCGCTCAAGGCAACAAGACGCTGTCCTACGGGGCGCGCGTCGGGACATGTACGTTCGTGCCCCACACGTCGTGCGTCGCGGCGCAGCTATCCGGCCAGCAGCTGAGCGGAGCGTTCGTACCGTTCGGCAACTTTCAGGCAGCCGACCTGGCGGGCAGCTCGCTCGCGGCCTCGTTCATCACCCACGCCAACTTTCGCGCCGCCGACCTGACCGGCGTGAGCTTCGTCGGGACGACACCGGTCGACGGGGACTTTGCCGCCGCGAGCATGCGACGCACCACACTCACGTTCGCCGGTTTCACAAACGCTGATCTGCGCGGGGCGGACCTCCGCGGTGCCAATCTGAACTTCGGCGCGATCGTCGGCTCGGATCTCCGCGGCGCTGACCTGCGCGGCATGAACGTCTCCGATTCTGACGTGAACGGCACCGATCTCCGGGGCGCGGACCTACGCCATGCCAACCTGTCCAACGCCGACCTCAGCGGCGCTCGTCTGGCGGGAGCCGACCTGCGCGGGGCGATCTTCTGCAAGACGCTGATGCCCGATGGCAAGGTGCGCGCTCCGCGCAAGGGCCTCTGCCCCGGGCAGCACGGCGCCACGCCCCCACCCGGAGCCAAGCCGATCACGATCCCGGCCACGAGCCCGTTCTTCCCCGCCGTGTACGCGCTGGAATACGGGCGCCAGACCGCCTCGGGAACCAGTCTGCACGGCTGCGTCATCCGCGCATTCACCCGCTGCCGGGGGGCACGTCTACGCAACGCGGACTTGCAGGGCGGATTCTTGGCCTATACCGACCTGCGCGGCGCCGACCTGCGCGACGCCAATTTCCAGCTCGGCGATCTCGCCTACGCCGACGCCCGCGGTGCTCACCTGGACGGCATCCGGATCGGCGGCACGTCCCTGGTCCACGCCGATCTCCGGGGAGCCTCGCTGCGGCACGCATCGCTCGGGCTCACCGTCGGAGTCGGAGCAGACCTCCGCGGCGCCAACCTCTCGCACGCAGACGGACGCTCAAGCGTTTTTGACAGCGCCGACCTGCGCGCCGCCAACCTCACCGGAGCCCGCTTGTCTGAGGCCAACCTGACCGCCGCCGACCTCCGGAGCGCAAACCTCTCAGGTGTCAACCTGAGCCAAACCTCGCTCATCGCCGCCAACCTCACCGGTGCCAACACGACCGGCACGATCTTCTGCAACACGATCATGCCCAACGGGACGATCGCCAACCCCACCCGTACGGCCTGTCCCGGAACCTGAAAACCGCTGGGGGCTGCCGGGATCACCTCGATCCCGGCAGCACCCAACCGAGCGCCGGCTCGAGCTCTGGCGCCACTGGGGTCGGGCTCTCAGACGGTTGGGTTGGCCGTCGCGAGCTCCGAGCAGACGAGTACCAGCGGCGCATCAGGATCGTGCGGCTGCGGGATGGCCCCGAGGGTGAAGCCGGCGATTGCGCCGGGGCGGAAGACGAGGCAGTGAGTCGAGCCGCCGAACTGAAAGTAACCGAGCTCCTCACCCTTCGCGATGTGATAGCCGGGCCTCATCTTCGGGTCGATCATGCACGACGAGACCTCCGACATCCCGACCGGGACGAACGCCATCAGCCCGATGACCGGGTCGTCGGCCTCGATGAGGATGATCGCGCGGGTCGCGACGTGCGCCAGGTAGGACTGCGAGTTCGTCGGCTCGACCGCGTCGCTGCCCTCCGCGTCGGCCTCGGAGTAGTAGGTGCCGTCCTGAACGAACGCCCGGACGATCGTCCCGGCCACCGGGCTGTGCCAGCGGTGGTAGTTGGTCGCGCTCAGAAACGCCTGATAGACCGTTCCACCGACGAACCGATCGACCGAATCGTCATCGGCCAGCATGTCCTTGAGCGAGTATGGCTGGCTCTTGATCCAGAAGCGATCTTGCCGTTTGACATCGGTGCTGATGCCGTAGGGCGTTGACTCGCAGGCGCTGACGATCACCTTGTCGTCGTCCGGCGAGGCCACGGGACGCTCGCCCTCCTTGAAGCGTCGCGTGAAGAAGTCGTTCCACGAGGCAAACCCCCAGTACTCGTCCTCCGGGTCGTGCTCGTACTGGTGGATGCCGACCTTGCGCTGAGCCTCGGCCGATTGCCAGCCCGACGGCGAGTCGTTGAGCACGTAACGTGAGTCACCACTGCTGAGGAACTCGCACCAGGCGGTCAGGATCTTCTTGAGCATCGCGTTGATCCGCGGATCGCGGAAGGCGGCGAAGCCGGCCGGCGTTCCCATCGTCCAGTCGAGGATCGCGCCGAGCGGCGTGGCCACCATCGCGGTC
Source organism: uncultured Solirubrobacteraceae bacterium (assembly GCA_963731395.1). Classification (GTDB taxonomy): domain Bacteria; phylum Actinomycetota; class Thermoleophilia; order Solirubrobacterales; family Solirubrobacteraceae; genus Palsa-465. Next base: position 502,862 of record CAVSVH010000016.1, on the reverse strand, counting down.
TCGCCGAACTCGGGCCCCATCGTCAGCACCTCGTTGATCAGGCGCAGCATCTGCTCGATGCTCTCCAAGTGGCGCTTGCGGTACGGCCGGGTGCTCGGCACCTGCGAGATCATCTGGTTCATGTACATCCGCACCACGGGATCGCCGTCGATCAACTCCTGAAACTCGGTCAGCACCGGATGAAGCGCCACCTGCTCCCCCTTGGCCGCCACCCGCTCTCGGTGGCCGTCCAGCCATGCCTCCAAGTCATCCTGGTCCTCCGGCAGCCATCCAGCCTGGCGGCGCACCTCGACAGGACGAGGAAAGGTCGTCATCGCATACACGCTACCCCGCCGGCGCTCATCGCATCGCAAAGGCAGTAGTCGCCACATGCCATCGCGCGACGCGGGCGCGGCGGGGAGGGGAAGCCGTCGTCCTGACCGGAGCCGCACGATCGGGATCGGGCAGTCGTGCCAGAATGCCCGGATGACGACAGCAGACAACGACGGCGAGCCCATCACCGAGGCAGGGCTGACAGCCCTGAAGGCCGAGATCGGCGAGCTGGAGACCGTTGGCCGGCGCCAGATCGCGGCCCGGATCCTCACCGCTCGGGGGCACGGCGATCTCAAGGAAAATGCCGAGTACCACGCCGCCAAGGAGGACCAGGCGCACCTGGAGACGAGGATCAGCCGCCTACGTCGCCGACTCCGCAACGCGGTGGTCGTCGACACCGTCGCGAACGGCGCAACCACGTTCGCGTTCGGCCGCTCCGCCGAGGTCCGTGACGAGGCAACCGGGGAACTGCACACCTGGACGATCGTCGGCGCCACCGAGGCCGACCGTGCCCAGGGCAAGCTCTCGGCGGAGTCTCCGGTGGCCCAGGCGCTCCTCGACCAGGCCCCAGGCGAGACCGTGGAGGTCTCCACCCCCCGGGGGATGCGCCGGCTGAAGATCGAACGGGTGCTCTGAGGCGCCAACAAGAACCCCGCCTGCGCCGGAGCGGCACAAGCGGGGTCAGATAAGAACCGGCGGCGACCTACTCTCCCAGGCCCTTGCGGGCCAAGTACCATCGGCGCTGAGGGGCTTAACGGCTCTGTTCGGAATGGGAAGAGGTGTTTCCCCCTCGCCATAGCCACCGGAAATCAAGCGAGACCGCTCTTTGCGGGCCCTCAAAACCACACAGCGCCAATGAACGGGTATCAAAATATCCGTCAAGCCCTCGACCCATTAGTACCGGTCTCCTACGGATGTCACCATCCTTCCAGATCCGGCCTATCAACCTGGTGATCTTCCAGGGGTCTTACTCCCTCAATGGGGATGGGAGAGCTCATCTTGAGGCCGGCTTCCCGCTTAGATGCTTTCAGCGGTTATCCGATCCGCACGTAGCTAACCTGCTGTGCCCTTGGCAGGACAACAGATACACCAGAGGTGCGTTCATCCCGGTCCTCTCGTACTAGGGACGAATCCTCTCAACTCTCCAACGCCCACGGCAGATAGGGACCGAACTGTCTCACGACGTTCTGAACCCAGCTCGCGTACCGCTTTAATGGGCGAACAGCCCAACCCTTGGGACCTACTTCAGCCCCAGGATGCGACGAGCCGACATCGAGGTGCCAAACCGGGCCGTCGATGTGGACTCTTGGGCCCGATAAGCCTGTTATCCCCGGAGTACCTTTTGTCCGTTGAGCGACGGCGCTTCCACTTGCTACCGCCGGATCACTAAGGCCTGCTTTCGCACCTGCTCGACCTGTCGGTCTCGCAGTCAAGCTCCCTTGCTGCCTTTACACTCTACGCACGATTTCCGACCGTGCTGAGGGAACCTTTGCGCGCCTCCGTTACATTTTGGGAGGCGACCGCCCCAGTCAAACTACCCACCTGTCACTGTCCGGCGCCCCGATTCAGGGCGCACCGTTAGAGATCCAATACACCAAGGGTGGTATCTCAAGGACGGCTCCACGCCAGCCGCAGCCGGCGCTTCCAAGCCTCCCACCTATCCTGAGCGAGGTGCATCGAACCCCAATACCAAGTTGTAGTAAAGGTTCACGGGGTCTTTCCGTCTTGCCGCGGGTACTCGGCATCTTCACCGAGACTGCAATTTCACCGAGCCCCTCGTTGAGACAGCGTTCAAGTCGTTACGCCATTCGTGCAGGTCGGAACTTACCCGACAAGGAATTTCGCTTATGCTCTTGCCGTTCGCGTCAACAGATAACGCTGCTGGCGGAGGGCGCGTCCTCGTGTGCACCGCGCCTTCCCTGCATGTCGCCATGCAGATGGGACCATCTCATCATCCACTGTCATGGATGTCCGGCGTATGGCCTCTGAGGATTCTGATCAAATCAGTCCTGGGCTTTTGGCGATTCATCGTCTCAGCGATCTCCGCAATGTCCGCCAGACCCATCGATGAGAGATGGTGTCCCGCGTCGATCATCTCGACGCATCGGGCGAACTTTTCGAAGTTCCGCTGCTTCGAAGTCCGCATCGGGTACGACCGGAAGAATGGGATGATCACTTCGATCAGATCCCTCCTTCGTCGCACCGCGTAGCGGTACAGGTGTTCTCGATGGTCGTCGCATCGCCGGTTGGCGATCACATTCCCGACGCCGAAGAAATCCACGAGCTCTTGGAGGCAGGAAACGCTCCGCGCGCCCTGCGTTACGGCGAACTCGTGAGCCACCTGGTAGCCGGTCCTGTAGGGCGTCCGATTCGATCCGCCACTCTGGCGGACGAAGCCGATTGAGAAGCATCCTTCTCCGTCTACAAAACCAATAACCCAGCCTAACTGAATCAGCCTTTCCTGCTGATTTTCCGCACCGTTCGGATTGTCACTGTCCATGAACGAATTCTAGGACGAGTACCGGACGGATACTCGGGTTTTCCAGCATATAGCCGAATGCAATCCGCACTGTTACCAGTACGGTGGGCAACGAATTTACCTTAGGACCGTTATAGTTACGGCCGCCGTTTACCGGGGCTTAGTTTCGATGCTTCGGACCGAAGCCCTAACACCTCCACGTAACCTTCCGGCACCGGGCAGGCGTCAGCCCCTATACGTCGTCTTACGACTTAGCAGAGACCTGTGTTTTTGGTAAACAGTCGCTTGAACCTATTCACTGCGGCCCTCTCGGGCTCCCCTCGCGAGGAGGTTCACCCTACTGGGGCGCCCCTTATCCCGAAGTTACGGGGCGATTTTGCCGAGTTCCTTAACGAGGGTTATCTCGATCACCTTAGTGTTCTCCACTTGCCCACCTGTGTCGGTTTTGGTACAGGCACGCGCGACCTCCCTAGAGGCTTTTCTTGGAGGCATGGCTTCCGGGACTCGCCGGCTTAGAGCCAGCTGGCATCGCACCTCAGGTTATGCGGCTCCGGATTTGCCTAGAGCCACCCCTACATGCTTACCCCAGGACGACCATCGCCTGGGATCCCATAGCCTTCCTCGTCCCCCCGTTCGGTCAAACGGTCGCGACGTGGTACGGGAATATCAACCCGTTGGCCATCGACTACGCCTTTCGGCCTCGCCTTAGGTCCTGACTAACCCTGAGCAGACGAACTTTACTCAGGAAACCTTGGGCAATCGGTGGAGGGGATTCTCACCCCTCTTTCGTTACTCATGCCGGCATTCTCACTTCCGGAGCCTCCACAGCTGGCTTACGCCGCTGCTTCGCTGGCGCCGGAACGCTCTCCTACCGCGCGATCGGTCCGAAGACCTCACGCACCCGCAGCTTCGGTGACTAGCTTGAGCCCCGTTACATTGTCCGCGCTCGAACACTTGACCAGTGAGCTGTTACGCACTCTTTCAAGGGTGGCTGCCTCTAAGCCAACCTCCTGGTTGTCTGTGCATTCAAACATCGTTTACCACTTAGCTAGTACTTGGGGACCTTAGCTGGCGGTCTGGGCTGTTTCCCTCTTGACGCTGAAGTTTATCCCCCAGCAACTGACTCCCGGAGTAGCCGTGACGGTCTTCGGAGTTTGCCTGAATTCGGTAACCTGGTAGGGCCCCTAGTCCAAACAGTGCTCTACGGCCGCCACGGAATTTATCCGAGGCTATACCTAAATATATTTCGGAGAGAACCAGATATCACTGAGCTTGATTAGCCTTTCACTCCGACCCACAGGTCATCCGCCCAGTTTTTAACCTAGGTCGGTTCGGTCCTCCACGAGGTCTTACCCCCGCTTCAACCTGCCCATGGGTAGCTCGCTCAGCTTCGGGTCTACCGCCTACGACTATGACGCCCTATTCGGACTCGCTTTCGCTACGGCTCCGCTCATCGCTTAACCTTGCCGCAGACGAGTAACTCGCCGGCTCGTTATGCAAAAAGCACGCGGTCACAGCACGAGGCTGCTCCCACCGCTTGTAGGCACGCGGTTTCAGGTACTATTTCACTCCCCTTCCGGGGTACTTTTCACCTTTCCCTCACGGTACTAGTCCGCTATCGGTCACCAAGGAGTACTTAGCCTTGGAGGGTGGTCCCCCCAGGTTCAGTCCGCGTTTCACGGGAGCGGACTTACTCAGGAACATCTGCGGAAGATCGTGCGATTTCGTCTACGGGACGATTGCCCTCTTTGGTGCGCGGTTCCACGCGCTTCGACTATCCCACGACTTTGTAACTTCCGCCGAGCCGGTCACGGCTCGGACCAGATGTCCTACAACCCCCGATACGCAACGCGTGACCGCTTACACGCATCGGGTTTGGGCTGATCCCCTTTCGCTCGCCACTACTCGGGGAGTCTCGGTTGATTTACTTTCCTCGGGGTACTGAGATGTTTCACTTCCCCCGCTTGTCCTCGCCGCGCCTATGTGTTCAGCGCGGGATAACGCCGCATTACCGACGTTGGGTTTTCCCATTCGGAGATCCGCGGGTCAATGGCCATTCAGCGCCTAACCGCGGCTTATCGCAGCCGTTCACGTCCTTCATCGACTCTTGGTGCCAAGGCATCCACCATGTGCCCTTACTATCTTGACGGTGATCTTGTTGGGAGAGAACCTTGCGGTTCTCGCCCGGTGATACCCGTTTCATTGGCTACTGTGCAGTTTTCAAGGTCCGCGAAGAGGAGCCGCGCCGATGACGGCCAGGGACCGAAGTCCGCTGAGCGCCGGCGGCACGCCGGTCTCTCAAAACTCAACAGCATGCGGGCCACGTCATCCGCCGCCCGAGGGCGGGAACCCGCGGCTTGCCAGGTCCGGTCGACATGCTAGTGACCGAATGCGCTCAGAGGGTGGGCCGTGGAGCTCGAGAGCTCGGCGACCGTCTCCGGCATTCGGTGCCCTCGCTGAGGAGGGCTCCCTAGAAAGGAGGTGATCCAGCCGCAGCTTCCGCTACGGCTACCTTGTTACGACTTCACCCCAGTCACGAGCCCCACCTTCGACGGCTCCCTCCCACAAGGG
>CAVSVH010000016.1:0-495000 GCA_963731395.1 uncultured Solirubrobacteraceae bacterium | reverse complement strand
GAACGCGCGCGCCAGCAGCGCCGGCAGGTGGACGAGGTCGCCGTTGGCCGGCCACGTGACGACCGCCGCGTCGTCGGGGAGCTCGTGCCTGCCGAAGATCCGGTCGAACTGCGCCTCCGCCGCGGCGGCGGCGCCGGCGTCGTGGAACCGCGTGACCAGCGCCCGCGCCAGACCGCGCTTGGCGTCACGCGGCGACAGCTGCGGGTCGGGGAGACCGCCGAGCAGCAGCGCGTACCAATCGGGCAGCGCGGCATCCGGGATGCTCTGCGTCCGCCCGTACATCTGATCCGGGCTGTCGGTGACGCCGATGTAGTTTCCGAACGACTTCGACATCTTGCGGACGCCGTCGGTCCCGGTCAGCAGCGGCAAGGTCATGATCACCTGCTCGGGCTGACCGTAGGCGCGCTGGACGTCGCGCCCGAGCAGCAGGTTGAACTTCTGGTCGGTGCCCCCGAGCTCGATGTCCGCCCTGACCGCCACCGAGTCGTACCCCTGCAGCAGCGGGTAGAGGAGCTCCAACACCGAAATCGGCTCGTGGGCCGCGAACCGCTTGGCGAAGTCGTCGCGCTCGAGGATCTGGCCGACGTTGGCGGTCCGCAGCAGGACGAACAGATCGGACATCGACATGTCGAGCCACTCGCTGTTGAAGCGCACCTCCAGCAGTTCCGGATCGGCCAGCAGGACGCGGAGCGCCTGATCGGTGAAGGTCTGCGCGTTGGCATCGATCTCGGCCGGCTCGAGCACCGGACGCGTCGTCGAGCGGCCGCTGGGGTCGCCGACCCGGGCCGTGTAGTCGCCGATGATGAGGACGACCCTGTGACCGAGGTCTTGGAACTCCCGCAGCTTCTGCAGGACCACGGTGAAGCCGAGGTGGATGTCGGGCGCCGTCGGGTCGATCCCCAGCTTGACCCGCACCTGCCGCCCGCCGGCCAGCTTGCGTTCGAGATCCCCGTTCGGCAGGCTGTCAACGGTGTCGCGGCTCAGCCACGCCGCCGCCTCGCTCGCCGACGCTCCGAGACCCGGACGCCGCCGGTGATCGGCCGCGGGAACCCCGTGATCGTCGGCCGCGGGCGCCACCATTGGGGCCGGGATGGATGGCTCGGGGCCCATCCCGCCCAATGCTAGACTCTCGCCGCCGCCTGGGGTATGCCGCGCAAGCCGTCCTGACACGGGCATTCCCACCAGCCGTCGCGTCGTCGCCAGGGTCGGCTGCTCGCGCCGGCGCACCGGACTGATCGCATGAGCGACGACGACGATCACAACCTCAACCCGCGCGCGCCGATCCCGTTCGCGCCACCTCGCAGGCGCTGGCGCCGCTCCAACGACGGCCGGCCGGCCAAGCCGAAGGTGCGCAAGCTCCGGCTGCTCTCGATCCTCGTCGGCTTCGGAATCCTCGCCGTCGTGTCGACGATCTTCGGGATGATGATGGCGGTCGCCTCCGACCTGCCGCAGATCGAGAACCGCGCCGAGTACAAGCAGGCCGCCAACTCGTATCTCTACGACGATCATTGGAGGCCGATCGGGATCCTGGCCCCCCCCAACAACGAGGTGATCGACAGCTACGGGGAGATCGGGCCCGAGGTGCGCGACGCGATCATCGCGGTCGAGGACAAGCGGTTCTGGAGCGACCCCGGCGTGGACGTCAAGGGGATCGCTCGAGCGCTTCTCGCCGACGTCACCGGAAGCGCTCGCGAGGGGGCGTCGACGATCGCCCAGCAGTTCGTCAAGAACGCGCTCGCCGAGGAGGACAACCGGACCGTCTTCGAAAAGCTGCGCGAGGCCGCCCTCGCCTACCACCTCACCCACGAGTGGAAGAAGACCAAGATCCTGACCGAGTATCTGAACTCGATCTACTTCGGCAACGGGGCCTATGGCGCCGAATCCGCGGCGCGGGTGTATTTCGGCAAGATCCACGGCTACGACCCGAACCTCGCGGCGGCTGCGAACGAGGGCGGCTGCGGCGAGGCTCCGCTGCGTTCGTGCTCATCGGTGCTGGCGCCGTGGGAGGCCGCTCTGCTGGCGGGAATGGTGGCCAATCCGTCGGCGTTCGATCCGGTCGCTCACCCTCAGGCGGCCAAGGCGCGCCGCAATCTCGTGCTCGCCGACATGCTCAGCCAGCACTACATCTCGCACTCGCAGTACCTCGAGGGAACCCGCGCCCGGCTGCCCACCGCCAGCGACATCGAACAACCGTCCGAGCCACCGGCCGCCCCGTACTTCACCAGCTGGCTGCGGCCACAGATCCTCGCCGCGATGGGCCTCGGCCGGGGGATCGCTCCGCAGGTCGCGGAGTACCGGGCGTACTACGGAGGTCTGAAGATCCGCACGACGATCGATCTCCCGATGCAGCAGGCGGCGCAGCAGGCGGTGCAGGACGATCTCCCCAGTGGCCCCAACGAGCCCACCGCGTCGCTGGTGGCGATCGACAACGCGACCGGCCAGGTGCGGGCGATGGTCGGTGGGCCGTTGGTCGACGGCCAGCCGGACTTTGCCCGGTACCCATTCAACCTGGCGACCGAGGGGTACCGCCAGCCCGGGTCCGCCTTCAAGCCGTTCACGCTCGCCGTGGCGCTCGAGCACGGCTATGGCCCCGATTCGGTGTTCGACTCCAGGCCGCTTAACCTGATCGTGCCCAACAGCGGCGGCAAGGAGCACTACCTCGTCAAGAACTTCAGCGACGAGTACTCCGGCCCGATCACGTTGTCAGCGGCCACGGCCCAGTCTGACAACAGCGTCTTCACGCAGTTGGGACTCTCCCCCGGGGTCGGCACGACCCGGGTGGCGAGGATGGCGAAGGCGATGGGCATCCGCTCGCCGGTGTCGACGAACTACGCGATGATCATCGGTGGCCTCAAACAGGGCGTGAGTCCGCTCGACATGGCGCACGCCTACGAGACGATCGCCGAGGGCGGTCGGCGCGTCTACGACCCGGGCCTCGGTGCCCCCGACGAGGGGCCGACCGGCATCGCCCAGATCTTCTGCCCGAGCAAGTGCCACGGCAAGCCCCAGCTCGTCGACACGCCGCATTACCGGCGCGTGATCCCGCTCAGTGACGCCGCGACGATCCATGAGCTGCTCCAGGGCGTCGTCACCAGCGGCACCGGCCAGTCGGCAGCGATCTCCGGCGTGGACGTGGCCGGTAAGACCGGGACCACGAGCGACTACGGCGACGCCTGGTTCGTCGGCTGGACGCCGCAGATCACGACCGCGGTCTGGGTCGGCTTTCCCGACAAGCTCGTGCCGATGACCGACCTGTTCGATGGCGGTCCGGTGGAGGGCGGCACCTTCCCCGCCGAGATCTGGCGCGACTTCATGACTCAGGCGCTCCAGATCAACGCCACCGAGGCGCGCGAGTACGCGACCCCGCCCCATCAGCGCAAGCACTCCGGTGGCTCGGCCACCGGCGGCACCGCGACTGCCTATGGCAACGGGGGCGCGTCGACGACCCCACCCCCCGCGGCGGGTGGCACCGCGACCGCGCCGTCCGCAGGCGGCACCGCGAGCGGGAATGCCGGCGCCACCGGTGCAGGCACGGGAGCCACCGGCGGCAACACCGGCGCCGCGGGCGGGGGCGGCACCGCCGGCGGCAACACCGGCGCGGCGGGCGGCGGCGGCACCGCCGGCGGCAACACCGGCGCGGCGGGCGGGGGCGGCACCGCCGGCGGCAACACCGGCGCGGCGGGCGGCGGCGGGACTGGTGGCGGCGGCGGCACCGGTGGCGGCGGCGGGACCGGTGGTGGCGGCGGCACCGGTGGTGGCGCAGCCGGCGCCAGCGGTGGTGCCGGCCTCGGGGGCGGCTGAATCAGGCCGCGACGGCGCGGCGGCGCACCGGCCGTGACACGTATCGGCTGTCGGCGGCGAGAAACCGCCACGGAAGCTCGACGGCGCGCGTGATCCCGATCCGGGTATCGACGTCGATCGCGACGTCACGCCAGGAGGTGGGCCGCGGCGAGAACTCGATCGGCCCGCGCCACAGGTCCGCTCCGTTCAGATCGAGCTCGATCCCGAGCGCCTGGGTGAGCTTGCCCGGACCCGAGCACAGCTGCCGGTCGGTCTGCACCCCGCGCCGGGCCCGCATGTGCGCGAGCCCGGTGACCGGCTCGAGCGCTCGCACCAGCACCGCCGCCCCCACCCCGTCGGGCTCGCAGACGGCGTTGAGCAGGGCGTGGATGCCGTAGGAGCGGTAGACGTAGGCGCGGCCGGGTGCGCCGAACAGGATCCGGGTCCGCGGGGTCCGGCCGACGTACGCATGACACGCCGGCTCGGAGACGTGGTAGGCCTCCGTCTCGACGATCACCCCGGCGGTGTCCCCGTGGGTGATCACGCACCCGATCAGATCCCGGGCCACCTCCAGCACCGGCCGGGCATAGAACGTCGGCTTCACGGCAGCGCGACCCGGGCTCGGTCCAGCTGCTCGCGCACCCGGTGCAGGCTCGTGCCGCCTTCCGAGACCTTCGTCTCCAGCCACGCGCCGTCCTCGAGCACCCGGTAGAACTCGTTGTCGAGCAGAGTCGACTGCTCCGCCAGCTCGGCGGGGGTCAGATCCGACAGCAGCTTGCCGGCGTCGAGCGCGCGACGCACCAGGCCGGCGACGACGCCGTGCGCCTCGCGGAACGGCATCCCGCGGCGCACGAGCAGGTCGGCGACGTCGGTCGCGGCGAGGAACTGATCGGCGGCGGCGGCCGCCAGCCGGTCGTGGTGAAACGTGATCGCCTGCAGCATCCCGTCGGCCGCCTCCAGGCACAGCTCGAGCGTGTCGCACGCGTGAAACAGCGGCGGCTTGTCCTCCTGGAGGTCCTTGTTGTAGGTGAGCGGCAGGCCATGCAGCACCCCATGGAGCGCCACGAGGTCCGACACGAGCGTCGGCGCCTTGGCTCGGAGCAGCTCGGCGGCGTCCGGGTTCTTCTTCTGGGGCATGATCGATGAGCCCGAGGCCCACGCGTCCGACACCTCGCAGAACGCGTACTCCTCGGTCGACCACAGCACGATCTCGGCGCCGAGACGCGACAGGTGGGTGGCACAGGTCGCGGCGGCCGCCAGGTAGTCGAGCACGAAATCGCGATTGGACACCGCGTCGATCGAGTTCTCGGCCACCCCCGTGAAGCCGAGCGCCTCGGCGACCGCCCGGCGGTCGGTGTCGAAGTTGACGCCGGCGAGCGCCCCCGCGCCGAGCGGCAGCCGTCCGGTGGCGGCGACCACGCCCTTAAAGCGGTCGCGGTCGCGCATCAGCATCCAGAAGTAGGCCAAAAGGTGATGGCTGAGGTAGACCGGTTGGGCGCGCTGCATGTGGGTGTAGCCCGGCATCGGCCAATCGAGGTGGCGGTCGGCCTGATCGATCAGCGTCCGCCCGAGGCGCTCGATCCGCTCGATCGCCTCCTGGGCATGGGCGCGGACGAACATGGCCACATCGGTGGCCACCTGATCGTTGCGTGAGCGCGCGGTGTGGAGCCGGCCCCCCACCCGCCCGACGATCTCGGTCAGCCGCCGCTCGATCGCCATGTGGATGTCCTCGTCACCGTCGGCGAACGGGAACGTGCCGTCGCCAAGCTCCCGCCGCACCTGCTCCAGTCCCTCGTGCAGCTTCGCGCCGTCGGCCTCGGAGACGATGCCCTGAGCGACGAGCATCGACGCGTGCGCGACCGACTGGTCGACGTCGTATGGGCTCAGCCGCCAGTCGAACCCGATCGAGTCGTTGAGGCGGCGAAACCCGGCGTGCGGCGGCTCGGCGAAGCGCGACACGGGCCTCAGCGTCCCAGCACGCTGCGCAGCTCTGCGGCCACGCGTCCCACCTGACCCTCGGTCATCGCCGGGAAGAACGGGAGGGCGATCGACCGCGCTGCGATGTCCTCGCACACCGGGAACTCGCCCTCGCGGTGGCCGAACCGCTCCCGGTAGTAGGACATGAGGTGGATCGCCGGAAAGTAGGGCTTGGCCGGGATCGCCCGCTCGCCGAGCGCCCGCACCGTCGCGTCGCGATCCACGCTCGGTGGCAGCGCCACGACGAACACGAACCACCCGCGCCGCGCCTTCCCGGCGTCGGGGCAGGGCAGCGCGAGGCCGTCGACGCCGCCGAGGGCGTCGCGATACAGGTCGGCGACGCGGGCGCGACCGGAGAGCAGGTCGTCGAGGCGAGCGAGCTGGGCGAGGCCGAGCGCGCAGGCGATGTCTGACAGCCGGTAGTTGAAGCCGAGCCGGTCGTGATCGAGCCAGTCCATGTTCGGCGCGCGCCCCTGGTTGCGCTCCGAATGCAGGCGCTCCGTCAGCCGTCCGTCGGAGGTGGTGATCATCCCGCCCTCGCCGGTGGTGAGCTGCTTGTTGGCGTAGAACCCGAACACCGCCGGGTGACCCCGCGCGCCGACCACGCCGCCGTCGGCGTATCGGGCACCGAGCGCCTCGCACGCGTCCTCGACGATCGGCAGCCCGATCGACTCGAGCGCGACCATGTCGGCCGGATAGCCGAAGACGTGCACCGGGAGAACGGCGGCGGTCCGGGTGGTGACAGCGGCCGCCGCCGCGGCCGGGTCCAGGTTCAAGGTGACCGGGTCGATGTCGGCAAACACGGGCCGCGCCCGCTCATAGAGGACCACGTTGGCCGAGGCGACGAACGAGAACGGGCTGGTGACGACCTCGGCGCCGTCGCTGACCCCGACTCCCCGCAGCGCCAGGTGCAGTCCCGCGGTGCCGCTCGAGACGGCGACGGCATGACCGGCTCCCAGCCGGCGCGCGAACGCCCGCTCGAACTCGGGCAGCACCGGACCCAGCGACAGGCGGCCGGAGCGCAGCACGGCCAGCACCCGGTCCTCCTCCTCGGGACCGAGGACCGGTCGCGCGAGCGGGATCTGCTCGACGTCCTCCTCAACCATCGAAGCCACTATGCCGTGGTACCGCCGGCGATCCGCTGCCGGCTCGGCTGCATCCCGTACTCCAGCGAGTCCACGAGCGCCTCCCATGATGCCTCGATCACGTTCTCCGACACCCCGATCGAGCCCCAGACGCCGTCCCCGTCGGAGACGTCGAGCAGCACTCGGGTGACCGCGCCCGTGCCCTTGGCCTCGTCGAGGATCCTGACCTTGAAGTTGACGAGCTCGATGTCGCGCAGCGGCGGATGGATCTCGACCAGCGCTTCGCGCAGCGCCCGGTCCAGGGCGTTGACGGGGCCGTTGCCCTCGGCCGTGCGCACGTAGCGCTCGCCTCCGCGGCCGGGCGGCGCCCAGATCTTGATCGTCGCCTCGGTCTCGACCCGGCCGTCGGCCCGTTTTTCGACGATGACGCGCCACGACTCCAGCAGGAACAGCGGCTCGTACTCGCCGGTCGCCTTATGCAGCAGGAGCTCGAACGAGCCGTCGGCGGCCTCGTAGTGGTAGCCGCGGTGCTCGAGCTCCTTGACCCGTTCCACCACCTCGGCGGCGGTGGCGTCGTCGAGCTCGATGCCGGCGCCCCGCGCCCGCGACAGGACCGTGCCCTTCCCCGAGAGCTCGGAGACGAGCATCTCGCGACGGTTGCCGACGAGCTCGGGAGTGACATGCTCGAACGTCGCCGGGTCCACGCTGACACCGGCGACGTGCATCCCGCCCTTGTGGGCAAACGCATTGCGCCCGACGTACGGCGCGTCGGGGTCGGGCGTGAAGTTGAGCAACTCGGCGATGTAGGCGGCCGTCGGAGCCAGTGACCGAAGCTGGGCCTCGGTGAGGCACTCGTGGCCGAGCTTGAGCTGCAGATTCGGGATGATCGAGATCAGGTTCGCGTTGCCGCAGCGCTCCCCGTAGCCGTTGATCGTGCCCTGGACGTGGGTCGCCCCGCGCTGTACCCCGGCCAGCGCGTTGGCGACCGCGCACCCGGCGTCGTCGTGCGTGTGGATCCCGATCCGCGCTCCGGACCCGTCGAGCGCCGCCGACACCTCGGCCATTGCCGCGGCGACGGTATGCGGCAGGCTGCCGCCGTTGGTGTCGCAGCAGACGACGGTGTCGGCGCCGGCCTGCACCGCGGCCCACAGACAGCGCAGCGCGTAGGCCGGGTCGTCGCCCCACCCGTCGAAGAAGTGCTCGGCGTCGTAGACGACGCGCTTGCCCTCGCCGACCAGGAACGCCACCGACTCGGCGATCATCCGCAGGTTCTCCTCGCGGTCGACCTTGACGACCTTCTCCAGGTGCAGCCCCCATGTCTTGCCGACGAGCGTGCACACGGGGGCGAAGCACTCGGCGAGCACCCGCAGCGCCGGATCGGACTCGGGGGTCGTGTCGCGGCGGCGCGTCATGCCGAAGGCGGCGATCTGGGCGTGCGTGAACGACTCCGTGGCCAGCAGGCCGAACAGCTCCAGCTCCTTCGGGTTGGAGCTGGGAAACCCGGCCTCGATCAGATCGAGGCCGAGCTCGTCGAGCCGGTGTGCGACGCGCAGCTTCTCGGCGGCCGACAGGGACATGCCCTCGCCCTGCATGCCATCGCGCAGGGTGGTGTCGTAGAGCTCGATCGAGCTCATCCCGTCGTCCGGGACGGCACCTTGACGACGTCGAGCCACTCGCGGTAGCGCTCGGTGCGGCCGTGGAGGGCATCGACGAATGCGGTCTGGAGCTCGCGGGTGATCGGTCCGCGGCCACCCCCGTCCCCGATCGCGTGGTCGTCGAGCTCGGACACCGGGACGAGCTCGGCGGCGGTGCCCGACAGGAACACCTCGTCGGCGAGGTAGAGCTCGGCGCGGGCGAGGTCACGTTCCACGACCTCATAGCCGAGGTCACGCGCGATCTGCAGGATCGACTTGCGGCTGATCCCGTCGAGGATGCCGGCGGTCTGTGGCGGGGTGATGATCACGCCGTCGCGGACGGCGTAGATGTTCTCGCCGGTGCCCTCGCTGACGAACCCGTGGGCGTCGAGCAGGATCGCCTCCTCGTAGCCCGCCTTGGTCGCCTCGATCTTCGCCAGCACGCTGTTGAGGTACTGACCGCTGGCCTTGGCGTGCGGGATCAACGCGTCGGACGAGATCCGCCGCCAGCTGGCGACCTTGGCGCGGACCCCGCGGGTGGCCGCGTCCTCGCCGAGGTAGGCGCCCCACGGCCACACGGCGATCGACACCGAGACCTCGCACTCGAGGGGATTCAATCCCATCTGGCCATAGCCGCGGTAGATGATCGGGCGGATGTAGCACGCGGCGAGGCCGTTGGCGGCGATCAGCTCGTGCGTCGCCAGCCGGAGCTCCTCCAGGCTGTAGGGGACCGGCATGTAGTACAGCTCGGCGGACGCGAGCAGCCGCCGGAGATGGTCGTGGTGGCGAAAGATCGCCGGTCCGGCTTCCGTGTCGTAGGCCCGCTCGCCCTCGAACACGCCGGTGCCGTAGTGCAACCCGTGGGTCAGTACGTGGATCTTCGCGTCCTCCCAGGCAACCATTTCTCCGTTGTGCCAGATGAGGTCGGCTTGTTCCACGACGACTCCTTCGGGGGCGGCGCGAGCCGCTATAGGTGGTCCAGGACTGCCCGGGTGGCGTGCGCGGTCGTCGCGTCGCCCCCCAGGTCCGGCGTGCGCAGCCCGTCGGCCAGCGCACGATCGACGGCCGATTCTACTGCCGCAGCCTCGGCCTCCATGCCGAATCCGTGGCGCAGCATGAGCGCGGCCGAGAGGAACATCGCGAGCGGGTTGGCGACGCCGGCGCCGGCGATATCGGGGGCCGAGCCGTGGACGGGCTCGAACACGCCCGGAGCGTCGGCTCCGAGCGAGGCGCTGGGGAGCATCCCGAGCGAACCGGTGAGCATCGCCGCCTCGTCGGAGAGGATGTCGCCGAACATGTTCTCGGTGACGATCACGTCGAACCGGGTGGGCGCCGCGACGAGCCGCATCGCCGCGTTGTCGACGAGCAGGTGCTCGAGCTCGATCTCCGGATAATCCGCAGCAACCGCCGTTACGATTTCCCGCCACAGGCGGCTGGTCTCCAGCACGTTGGCCTTGTCGACGCTCGTGACCCGCGATCGCGCCGCGGTGAACGCCACGCGGGCGATTCGCTCGATCTCCTCGCGGGTGTACACACACGCGTCGGACGCGCTATCGGCCGTCCGCGTCTTGTCGCCGAAGTAGATTCCGCCGGTCAGCTCGCGCACGACGAGCAGGTCGGTTCCCTCGATGATCTGTCGGCGCAGCGGGCTCGTGTCGTACAGCGCCGGCACCGGCTTGACCGGGCGCAGGTTGGCGAACAGGCGCAGGCCCTTGCGCAGGCCGAGCAGGCCCTGCTCGGGGCGCGGCTGGTCGGGGTCGGTGGTGTCCCACTTGGGGCCGCCGACGGCGGCCAGCAGGATGGCATCGGCAGCGCGGCAGGCGGCGAGCGTGTCGTCGGTCAGCGCCGTGCCGTGCGCGTCGATCGAGGCCCCCCCGAAGAGGTGCTCCTCGTACTCGAAGCCACCGGGGGCCACCGTATCGAGCACCTCGAGCGCGGGCCCCGTGATCTCGGGGCCGATCCCGTCTCCGGCGAGGACGATGACCCTATGGCTCATGATGGGCCGGGACCGTATCCGACGCGACACCGCTGCCGCGGCGCGCCGTCATGTTGAGGCGGATGTAGTCGAGCACCACGGGCTCGCCGACGCGCTCGAGCACGGCGTCGATGAACTCGTCGCGGCGGTCCTCCGGCAGCACGTCGAGGTGGCGCACGAGACACACGGTCGCGATGAAGCTGCGCGGCTCCTCGAGCTCGGTCGGGCGGTCCTCGAGCCAGCACGCCACCTCGTGAAAGTCGGCACGGATCAGCCGCTCGGCGGTCTCCTCGGCGGTCGCGTAGTTCCACGGGCCGCGCCACCCCTCGAAGTAGGGGGCGAACGGATCCTCTCGGGCCACGTCATCGGCGAGGCGGCGGAAGGCGTCGATGTTGCCGGCGCCCCCGCACTGGGCGACGAGGCGACCCTCCGGCTTCATGTTGCGGTGCAACGCGGCGAACAACGCGTCGTGGTCGGCGATCCAGTGAAACGTGGCGTTGGAGAACACGACGTCGACCGGCTCGGGCAACGCCAGCTCGGTCAGGTCCTGGCACAGAGCCGTCGCCCGGTCCCCGAGCGCCTCCTGGGCGTGCCTGATCATCGACGGCGCAGCGTCGACCGCATAGACGGTTCCGTGCGGGACCCGCCGCACCAGTTCCAACGTGATCTTGCCCGAGCCGCAGCCGGCGTCGAGCACGACCTCGTCGCCGGCGAGCTCGAGCCGATCCAGCTGCTCGGCCGCCCACCGCTGCTGGGGCCCAGAGACGCGATCGTAGGTCGTCGCGTCCCAGTCGCGGTCGCTCACGCCGACTCCTTGAAACCGACGAGGACGGCGAACCGCCACGATTTGTACACGCAGTCGGCGGGCGCGAAGCCGGCCTCGCGCAGCCAGCGCAGCTGCGGCTCGACGTCGGTGCAGCGGTCGTGGCGCATCCGTTCGCGGGTATCGGCGAGCTCCCGCTCGGTGGCGCCGAGCGCCAGGCACTCCCGCGCCCATCGCTCCTCGTAGATCTCGGTCAGCGCCGGCGAGGGCGCCGTCACCTGCTCGGCGTTGACGAACACGCCTCCGGGACGCAGACGCTCATGAACCCGCCGCATGAGCGCACGTTTGTCGCCGTCGGCCAGGTGATGGATGGCGAGGGCGGAGACGACCGCGTCAAACGGCCCTTCGGGCAGCGGCCCCGCCATGTCGGAGACGTGCACCGCCGCGACGCGAGCGCCGAGCTGCGCCCGGGCCTCGCGCAGCATCGGCTCCGATCCGTCGAGCAACTCGAACCGGGCGTCGGGGAAGGCGCCCGCGATCTCCCGGCTGAGCAGTCCGGTGCCGGCCCCGAGATCGAGCACGCGACCCACCTGGTCGTGGCCGAGCAGCTCCAGCACGTCGATGACGGCGCCATAGAAGTCGTCGTAGACGGGGACGAGCCGGCGCCGCAGCGACGTGTACTCGGTCGCGTGGGCGGAGAACGCGTCGGAGGCCGCCGGCGGTCTCATAGCGTCGTCGTCACCGGGCCGGGGCGCTCGCGCCGGCGCTCGTAGTCGTCGATCGCCTCGCTGTCCTCGGCGAGCGTGACGGCGATGTCGTCGAGGCCGTTGACCAGCCGGTGCTTGATCTCCCAGTCGATCTCGAAGCGAGCGGTCCCGCCGGGCCAGCGCACCTCCTGGGCCTGGAGATCGACCTGGGCTTCGCCGGCGCGCGCGATCGCCGCGCATTCATCCGCGGTCAGCTCGACGGGCAGCAGCCCGACCTTGGTCGCGTTGGAGCGGAAGATGTCGGCGAAGCTCGGCGCGATGACCGCCTGGAAGCCGTAGTCCTCCAGCGCCCACGCGGCGTGCTCCCGGCTGGACCCGCAGCCGAAGTTGCGCCCGCTGACGAGGATCGGGTTCGGGGGCAGGTGCCACCCCGGCTCGGTGACCCAGTCAAAGAACAGGAACTCGCCAAAGCCCGTCCGCGCGATCCGCTTGAGGAACTGCTTGGGGATGATCTGGTCGGTGTCGACGTCGTCGCGGTCGAGCACCGAGACCTGGCCGGTGATCGTTTCGATCGCCTTCATCACGCCTCCCAGCTTCGGATATCGACGAACCGGCCCTCGATGGCGGCGGCCGCCGCCATCTGGGGCGAGACGAGATGGGAGCGCGCGCCCCGGCCCTGACGGCCCTCGAAGTTGCGATTCGACGTCGAGGCCACCCGCTCGCCGGGCGCGGCGATGTCCGGGTTCATCCCGAGGCACATCGAGCAGCCGGCGTCGCGCCAGTCAAAGCCGGCCCGCCGGAACACCTCGTCGAGGCCCTCGCGCTCGGCTTGGCGCTTGACCTGCTGGGACCCCGGGACGACCATCGCGTGAACGCCGTCGGCGACCCGGCGCCCGCCGACGACCTCGGCCGCGGCCCGGAGGTCGCCGATCCGCGAGTTCGTGCACGACCCGATGAACACCCGATCGAGCGTGATCTCCTGCATCGGGGTGCCGGGACGGAGGTCCATGTAGTGCAGCGCCCGCTCGTCCTGATCGGACGCCGGGTCGGGCACGGCGGCGGAGACCGGGACGACCATGCCCGGCGTCGTCCCCCAGGTCACCATCGGGCTGACGGCGGCGGCGTCAACGACGATCTCCCGGTCAAAGCTCGCCCCCTCGTCGGTCCGCAGCGCGCGCCACCCCTCCGCGACCTCGGTCGGGGCGCCGGGACGGCCGATCACCCAGTCAAACGTCGTGTCGTCGGGGGCGATCATCCCGGCGCGGCCGCCGCCCTCGATCGTCATGTTGCAGATCGTCATCCGGCCCTCCATCGACAGCTCCTCGATCGCCGCGCCGGCGAACTCGACGACGTGGCCGACGGCACCGGCGACGCCCATCTGTCCGATCGTGGCCAGGATCAGGTCCTTGGCGGTGACGCCGAAGCCGAGCTCACCTTCGTAGAGGATCCGCATCGACTTGGGCTTGGCCTGGACGAGGCACTGGGTGGCGAGAACGTGCTCCACCTCGCTCGTCCCGATCCCGAAGGCGAGCGCTCCGAACGCCCCGTGAGTGGCGGTGTGCGAGTCGCCACAGACGATCGTCATGCCCGGCTGGGACACGCCGAGCTCGGGGCCGATCACGTGCACGATCCCCTGATGCGACGAGCCGAGGGAGTAGAGCGGGATCTCGAACTCGGCGCAGTTGCGCTCCAGCGTCTGGACCTGCACCCGGGAGAGCTCATCGCGGATCCGGGCCGCGCTGTGGGTCCCGTCGGTCGGCACGTTGTGGTCGACCGTCGCCAGCGTGCGGTCGGGGCGGCGGACCGCGCGGCCGGCCAGTCGCAGACCCTCGAACGCCTGCGGGCTGGTGACCTCGTGCACGAGGTGCAGGTCGATGTAGAGCAGGCTGTGGGACACCTCGTGGGCGTGCCAGATCTTGTCGAACAGGCTCTGGGGCATTGATCTCTGTCCTTCGTTGCTCGTTGGCGTCTGGTCCTCAGCTGCGGCGCAGGCCGGCGGTCACCACGGCGAGCAGGACGACGTCGTCGTGCCCGGGGTTCTCGAAATGGTGCGGCAGATCGGCGTCGAACGTGACGCAGTCGCCGGCGGCGAGCGCGTGGCGGGCTCCGTCGCAGTGCAGCAGCACCGTCCCCGCCTGGACCAGGGCGGTCTCGCGGCTGCCCGGCTCGTGCATCGGGGGGTCCCCGGGCCCGCCGGTGACGGCGCCGGGAGCGAGCGTGTGCCAGGACAGCTCGGCCCGCTGCCCGGGCAGCGGCGGGGTGAGGATCTCATACGCGTGACCGGCAGCCTGGGAGGGGCCGGTGCGCCGCTCGTCGGCGCGCACCACCGTCACCGCCCCGTCCTCGTCGAGCCGCAGCAGCTGTGACAGACGTAGCTCCAGGCCGCGGGCGATCCGGGTGGCCACCTGCAGGGTCGGGCTCGTCTCGCCCCGCTCCACCTGCGAGAGCATCGGGGCACTGACTCCGGAGCGCTCGGCGAGATCACGCAGCGACAGGTCCATCGCCTCCCGCAGGGCGCGCACCCGGGCGCCGAGGCTCTCGGACGACGTCGGCGGCTCGGCCAGCACCATGCCGTGTACGTTATCACGTACACACGACTGTCGCCCGCCGGGCGTACCCGCTCGTGAAGCGGGCGGGCGCTTCGGTGCAAGCACCGGGGTCGCGGGGCGAGCGTGCACCGATGGTCCCGGCTTCCGGGCGCGACCGGACAAGCGTCTCGTCGGGCGCCACCGCTTGCACCGAAACGCCCGCCGCGGCCGGCCGCCACCTCGGCCCGGGGAGTGGCCCGTTTCGTAGAAACGAACCACTAGCCTGCGGACAGTGCGCTCCCGACCCGATGTGCTTGTCCTCGGCGGCGGCGGCGTGCTCGGCGAGGCCTGGATGATGGGCGTCCTGGCGGGCATCGAGGACGCGGCCGGCGTGGACCTGCGCGACTGTGAGGCGTTCGTCGGCACCTCGGCGGGCTCGATCGTCGCCGCCCATCTTGTCGCCGGCAACGCGCCGCGCCGCCCCTCGTCGGTCGGCACCGACCTCGAGGTCGGCGCCTCGGCCCCGGCCCGCGGCCTTGCGGTGGCCGCCGTCGCCGCCGCCCGTCGCGCCGGTGGGGCGGCGCTCGCCGCCAGCGCGACGTTCGCGCCGCTCGCGCTCGGCGCCGCTGCTCCCGGCGGCGCGCTCGTCCGCGCCCTGCTGCTGCGCGGCCTCCCCCGGCCCCCGGACACGCTCAGCCGGCTGCGATCCCAAGTCGAACGCTCGGCCGCGCGCTTCGACGGCCGGCTCCGGGTCATCGCGGTCGACCGGGCCAGCGGGCGCCGGGTGGTGTTCGGGAGCCCCGGGGCCCCGCGGGCGACCGTGGCTCAGGCTGTCGAGGCCTCATGCACAGTGCCGTGGCTGTTTGCCCCGGTGACGATCGGCGGTCGCGAGTACGTCGACGGGGGCGTGTGGAGCCCGACGAATCTCGACGCCGCGCCCGCCGGGCGCGACACGCACGTCCTCTGCCTCAACCCGACCGCCAGCCTCGCCGGCCACCACGCCCTGCTCAACGTGATCCGTAACGTGGCGCGCTCGGCGTCCTCGATCGAGGGGCTGGCCCTGCGCCGCCGGGGCGCGCGGGTGCGAACGATCGCCCCGAACGCGGAGTGCGCCGGCGCGATGGGCTCCAACTTCATGGATGCGGAGCCGCGTACGCGGGTGGTGTCGGCGGCGTACCGCCAGGGCCTGCTGATCGCCGCCGACAACGGCCGCTGGTAGCCCCGGATCAGGGCGTGCGCACAACCTCGGCGATCGCCGCGTCGGCCGCCTCGCGCTCGGCGAGAACGCCATGGCGGCGCACCGCGTTGGACAGCGCGCGAATGTAGGCGCGGGCTCCGGCCTCGAGGATGTCGGTGGAGACGCCCTGGCCGGCGCCGCTGATGCCTGAGACCTCGAGGACGACCGAGGTCTCGCCGAGCGCGTCCTGACCCCCGGTGACCGCGTCCACGCGGAACTCCCTGAGACGGGCGTCGACCGCGGTGGCGGCGTTGATGGCGTGGAAGATCGCGTCGATCGGGCCGTCGCCGGTGAACGATCCGACGAGCGTCTCCCCGTCGGGGCCGCGCACGGCCACCGTGGCATGCGGGGGACGGCGGCTGGAGGCCTCGACGTCGAACCACTGCAGCGCGTAGCCCGCCACCTCCTGGCGCAGCTCGTCGGTGACGAGCGCCTCCAGGTCCATCGCCGTGACCTGCTTCTTCTTGTCGGCGATCTCCTTGAAGCGCTTGAAGGCGGTGTTCAGGTTCTGCCCCGACAGCTCGAATCCCAGCTCGGCCAGCGCGTCGGCCAGGGCGTGGCGGCCGGAGTGCTTGCCGAGCACGATCGAGTTGGCGTCCAGGCCGACGGTCGTCGCATCCATGATCTCGTACGTCGTGCGCTCCTTGAGCACGCCGTCCTGGTGGATGCCGGACTCGTGGGCGAACGCGTTGCGGCCCACGATCGCCTTGTTCGGTTGCACCGGGTAGCCGGTCAGCCGGCTGACCAGTCGCGAGGTCCGGGCGATCTCGCGTGTCACCGCCCCCGAGTGCAGCCCGACATCGGCCGCGCGGGTGTGCAGCAGCATCACGATCTCCTCGAGCGAGGCGTTGCCGGCGCGCTCGCCGATGCCGTTGATCGCGCACTCCACCTGCCGCGCGCCCGCCTGCAGCCCGGCGAACGAGTTGGCGACGGCCAGCCCGAGGTCGTCGTGGCAGTGAACGGACAGGACGACGTCGCGCAGGTCGGGCACCGCGGCGTACAGGCCGGCGAGGAAGGCGGCGTACTCGTGCGGCATCGTGTACCCGACGGTGTCCGGGATGTTGATCGTCGTCGCGCCCTCATCGATGGCGATCTGGCACACCTCGGCGGTGAAGTCGAGATCGGCGCGGGTGGCGTCCATCGGCGAGAACTCGACGTCGTCGAGGTACTGCTTGGCGTGGGCCACCGCGGCCCGCGCCTGGCCCTTGACGTCCTCCCGCGTGGACTGCAGCTGGTGCTCGATGTGGATGTCCGAGGTGGAGATGAAGGTGTGGATGCGCGGGCGCTCGGCGTCCCGGACGGCGTTGTAGGCGGCGTCGATGTCGGCGACGTGGGTGCGGGCCAGACCGGCGATCACCGGCGGCTCGCGCGGCCCGAAGTCACTGCGGGAGATCGTCTGCACCGCCTCGAAGTCCCCCGGCGAGGTGATCGGGAACCCGGCCTCGATCACGTCGACCCCGAGACGCCCGAGCTGCTGGGCGATCTCCAGCTTCTCCTGGGTGTTCAGCGAGATCCCCGGCGACTGCTCGCCGTCGCGCAGCGTCGTGTCGAAGATCAGTACTCGATTGGGGTCCTCAGGCGGGGTCATGGTCTCTCCTTCGATCTCGGAACGTGGCTTCTTCTCGGTGCTGGTTCGCGGCTACGTGCGGCCGCCGGCGCGCTATTCCCCCCGAGGGGGGAGGAGAAGAAGCGCAAGTTCGAGGCGGAGGGCCATCGCGGCCATAGCGTAGCAACCGCCGGGGCCCCGGCCGGCGTCCCGGCGGCCGCCTCCGGGCCGGCGGCGAGCGGGCTAGAGCGCGACCGTCCGGCCGGCGACGAAGCCCTCGCTGGAGACGATCTCGTCGACGACCTCGCGCGGGGCCGGCGAGCTCGTGGTGATCGCCATCGCCGCCAGACGACCGTCGCCGGTGGGATCGTCATCGGGCAGGCGCCCGACCGCGGCGGAGATGATGTTGACGCCGTGCCGGCCAAAGGCCGTGCCGACCCGGCCGAGCATCCCGGGAACGTCCCGGTAGCGAAACAGGGTGATGTGCTCTTCGAGCTGGACGTCGAACCGCTGGCCCCAGGCCTCGATCAGATGCGGTCGGTTGCGCCGGCCGAACAGCGTCCCGCCGACCCGGACGGTGGTCTCGCCCGAGGAGATCTGCACGCGCACGATGTCGGTGAAGTCGCGCGCAGCGGTGTGCTTGGTCTCGACGACCTCGATGCCCCGCTCATCGGCGACCGCCGGAGCATTGACGGCGTTGATGTCGTCCTCGGTGTGGCCGCCGAGCGCCCCGAGCAGCGCCTGGATCGCGAGCAGACGGGTGTCGCGTTCGGCCAGCCGGCCGATGAAGTCGATCTGGATCCGGTCGACCGAGCCACCGTCGGCGATCGCCAGCGCCACCGCGATCCGCCCCAGCGACTCGCACAACGGGACGTAGGGCAGGAGCACCTCGCGATCCTCGGCCGGGATCGCGGGAACGTTGACGGCGCTCGTGACCACTCCGCCCCCGAGCGCGGCGACGACCTGCTCGGCGGCCTGAAAGCCGGCGCGATCGGTCGCCTCCGCGGTCGACGCCCCCAGGTGCGGGGTGACGATCACGTTCGGATAGCCGAACAGCGGGTGCTCGGTAACCGGCTCGGTGCGGAACACGTCGAGCGCCGCGCCGGCGACCTTGCCGGAGTCCAGCGCCGCCTTGAGATCCTCGTCCACGACGAGCGGCCCGCGGGCGACGTTGAGCACCCGGACCCCGTCACGGAGCTTGGCGAGCGTGTCGGCGTTGAGCCACCCCTCGGTGTCCGGCGTCTTGGGCAGGTGCAGGGTGAGGAAGTCCGCGACGGCGTAGACGTCGTCCGGAGACTCGGCCCGCTCTACGCCGAGCTCGCGGTAGCGCTCGGCGCCGACGTAGGGATCGTACGCGATGACGCGCATGTTGAAGCCGCGCGCCCGCTGGGCGACGAGCTGCCCGATCCGCCCGAAGCCGAGGATGCCGAGCGTCTTCTCATACAGCTCGACGCCGGAGAACGTGGCGCGTTCCCACTTGCCGCTCGTCAGCGACGCGTGGGCCTGGGGCACGTTGCGGGCGAGCGCCAGGAGCAGGGCCATCGTGTGCTCGGCGGCGGTGATGACATTGGACTCGGGGGCGTTGGCGACGACGATCCCGCGTTTGGTGGCCACCGGCACGTCGACGTTGTCGACCCCCACGCCGGCCCGTCCCACCGCGCGCAGCCGGGTCGCCTTGGCGAGGAGGTCACCGTCGAGCCGCGTCGCCGAGCGGATCAGGATCCCCTCGTAGTCCCCGATCCGCTGCTCGAGCTCGCCGCGATCCCAGCCGACGCCGAGGTCGACGTCGAAGTGCTCGCGCAGCAGGTCGACGCCGGAGTCGCCGATCTTCTCGGCGACGAGGACACGGGCCCCGCCCGCCCCGCCCGCCCCGCCCGCCCCGGTCACGAGTGCTCCAGGACCCAGTCGATGCAATGGGTCAGCGCCTGGACGTCACTCGGGTCGGTCGCCGGGAACATCGCGACTCGCAGCTGGTTGCGCCCCAGCTTGCGGTAGGGCTCGACGTCGACGATCCCGTTGGCGCGCAGGGTCGCGGCGAGAGCGGCGGCATCGACGTCGTCGGAGAAGTCGATTGTGCCGACGACGAGCGAGCGCTTCGCCGGATCGGCGACGAACGGGGCGGCGCTCGGGTGACGGGCGGCCCAGTCGTAGAGATATCCACTTGACTGGATGGTGCGCGCCACCATCGCGTCCAGACCACCGCGCTCGAGCATCCAGTGCAGCTGATCGGCGAGCAGCAGCAGGGTGACGATCGCCGGGGTGTTGTACGTCTGGTCCTTGCGTGAGTTCTCGACGGCCGTCGGCAGTGAGAGAAAGTCGGGGACCCAGCGGCCGTCGCCCAGCGCGACGACGTCATCGCACCGGGCCAGCGCGGCGGGGCTCATCACCGCCAGCCAGAGACCACCGTCGGAGGCAAAGCCCTTCTGCGGCGCGAAGTAGTAGACGTCGGCGTCGCGGATGTCGACCGGGAGCCCGCCGGCACCGGAGGTGGCGTCGATGAGCACGAGTGATCCGGCCGACCCCGGCGGACGGGTGACCGGCACCATGACCCCGGTCGAGGTCTCGTTGTGGGCCCAGGCCACGACATCGACCGTCTCGGCCTCGACCCCGAACACCGTCTCCGGGGCGTCCCCGGGGTCGGCCTCGAGCACCACCGGAGCCCGGAGAAACGGCGCGCCCCGGGTGCACGCCGCGAACTTCGACGAGAACTCGCCGTAGCTGAGGTGCAGCGCCCGCTCCAGGACCAGCCCGCAGGTGGCGGCGTCCCAGAACGCCGTCGTCCCTCCGTTGCCGAGGACCACCTCGTACCCGTCGGGAAGCGCGAACAGCTCGGCGATGGCGCTGCGGACCCGGCCGACGAGCTCACGAACCGGCTTCTGGCGGTGGGAGGTGCCGACGACCGCGGCGCCGGGACCGGCGACGTAGTCCAGCTGGGCCTGTCGGACCCGCGAGGGCCCGGAGCCGAACCGGCCATCGACCGGCCGCAGGTCAGGCGGGATCGTGAGGTGTGTCGAGGTCTCGGTCATGACCACAGCGATCAGTGGCGGCCGCGGCCTACTCCGCGAAGTCGCTGTCGATCCAGTCCATGTGCCGGCGCAGCTCCTTGCCGACGACCTCCACCTGGTGGCCGGCCTGCTCGGAGCGCATGCGCTTGAAGTTCTCCTGCCCGGCGCGGTTCTCGGCGATCCACTCGCGGGCGAAGTCGCCGGACTGGATCTCGTGCAGCACCTGCTTCATCGCGGCGCGCGTCTCTTCGCCGATGATCCGCTGACCGCGGGTCATGTCGCCGTACTCGGCGGTGTTGGAGATCGAGTAGCGCATCCCCGAGATGCCCTTCTCATACATCAGATCGACGATCAGCTTGAGCTCGTGCAGGACCTCGAAGTAGGCGAGGCGGGCGTCGTAGCCGGCGTCGGTGAGCGTCTCGTACCCGGCACGGACGAGCTCGGTCACCCCGCCGCAGAGGACGGCCTGCTCGCCGAACAGGTCGGTTTCGGTCTCGTCCTTGAAGGTGGTCTCGATCACGCCGCCGCGGGTCCCGCCGATCCCCTTGGCGTAGGCGAGCGCCAGCCCGAGGGCGTCGCCGGTGGCGTCCTGGTGGACGGCGACGAGGCACGGGACCCCGGACCCGTCGACGTACTGACGGCGCACGAGATGGCCGGGACCCTTGGGGGCGACCAGCGTCACGTCGACGTCGGGCGGCGCGACGATCTGCTCGTAATGGATGGAGAAGCCGTGTCCGAACATCAGCATGTTCCCGGGGGCGATGCCGTCTCGCAGCCCGCCGTTCCAGATCTCGCCGTGGCGCTCGTCGGGCGCGAGCACCATCACGATGTCCCCCTCGCTGGCGGCGTCGGTCGGCTCCATGACCGTCAGGCCATGCGCCTGCGCCTTGGCGACGCTGGCCGAGTCGGGCCGGAGGCCGACGACGACGGAGACACCGGAGTCCTTGAGGTTGAGCGCGTGGGCGTGCCCCTGGGAGCCGTAGCCGATGATCGCGACGGTCCTGCCGTCGAGCTTGTGCAGGTCTGCGTCGTCGTCGTAGAACATGCGCCGCAGCCTAGCGGGCCGGGGCCAGTGGGCGACGGCGTGGGCGAGCGGGCCGGGGGCGTGGGGCGCCGGCGTGGGCGGGGCAGCGCCGCCGGCGACGGCCGCCCCGACCTACCGGCGTGGTCAGGGGCCGCCGAAGCGCCGCTGGAGCGCCATCACGTCGTTGACGTAGCGCTGGGTGTCGGAGTACAGGCCGTGCGCGCGCACCGAGCCCAGGCCCTGGTAGTAGCCGGCCGCGGCGAGCCCGGGATCGCCTCCGGTCTGGTTCAGCAGGGAGCGCAGGAGGAGCACGCCGCCGCGGATGTTGTCGGTGGCCGAGACCGGCGAGAGTTGGGTCCCGCCGGTGAGGTCGCGGCCGATGTAGTCCCACGTCCCCGGCTCGATCTGCATCACGCCGGTGGCGCCGGTGCTCGACACCTCGTCGTTGTTAAAGCCACTCTCCTGATTGGCGATCGCCTCGGCCAGCGACGGTGAGACCCCGTTCGCGGCGGCGATCGAGCCCACTTCCGACGGGCTGACGCTCTCCGAGGTCGGTTGGGCGCCGGAGGAGGACCCGGTGGCGCTCGGCGGCGATGGGGACGGAGAGCTGACGGTCGCCGGCGCGGCGGCCGCGGTCTCGGCCGGCGCCGGTGCGCCGCCCCCGAGGCTGAGGTTCGTGCCGGCGAGCAGCAGGCCGTTCGGGTCCAGGCCGTTGTCGGCCGCCAGCGCCTGCACGGTGGTGCCGTAACGGGTGGCGATGGACCACAGGCTGTCCCCCGGCGCGACGACGTACCCGCCGGTGGAGCCGCCGGTCTGCGCGACCGGGAGCCGGCGCCGCGCTGGATGCCGGTTCGGAGGCCGGCGGGGACTCCCCGCCCGCCGGCGCGGCCGACTCCGCCGGCGCCGCCGTCTCCGCCGGCGCCGTCGTCTGACTGTCCTGAGGCGGGATCGCCAGCGAGGCTCCCGCGATCAATTGCGAATCAGGCGAGATGCCGTTGGCCGCGGCCAGGGCATCGATCGACAGGCCGTCGGTCGCCGCCACCGAGGACAGCGACTCGCCGGAAGCGACGATGTGCTCGAACATGGCCGATGCGGTGGCGGGGATGCACAGCGCCACCACGGCGGAGAGGAGAAGCAGTTTCCAGGTACGCATGGGCGACAGTGTCCAGCGTCGCGGCCGCAGCGTTAAACCCTGCAAGTGCTGTTTCAGCGTGCAAGACGCCTGTCACGCGGATGCGATCGCGACGAGCGAGCTGCCAGGGAGGACGAGCGAGCCGTCGTCGGCGCTGTAGGGCACGACGGCCGCCGCGATCCGCGCCGCCACCTCGTCGCGCTGCTGGCGATCGAGCTCACGCACGGTGGCGCCGAACGTCGGCGACATCTCCGCGGTCTCGTCGAGGTAGTCCTGCACCGTGGCGGAGCGGCGGACGAGGGACACCGCCGAGACCACGACGTCGGTGAATCCGGCGTCCTGCAGCAGCTCGGTGAGCCGCCCCTCGCCGGCGAGCGCGAACATTCCCGGCGCCTGCGGATCGGGGGGCTGAGCGTGCCCGAGGGCCACCAACACATCGGTCGGGATCGTCGTCCAAGGGTTGCGGCTGCGCGCGTCCCAGACCGCGAACGCCGCCCGGCCGCCGGCGCGGAGCACCCGCCGGACCTCCCGCGCCGCCGCTTCGGGATCGACGATCAGCATGATCCCCCAGCGGCACAGGACGGCATCGACGCTTGCCGTCGGAAGATCGATCCATTCCAGCTCGAGTTGCCGGAACTCGACGTCGTCGATCCCCAACTCACCCGCCCGCCGGCGCGCGACGTCGATCATGGCCGCGGCGCCGTCGCTGGACAGCAGCGTGCCACCGGGTGCGACGAGCTCGGCGGCCATGAACCCGGTGTCACCGGGGCCGGCGGCGAGCTCGAGCACCCGCTGACCGGGTCCGAGCCCGAGCCCCTCGACCATCGCCACCGAGACGGGCATGCCCCAGTCGCGCACTCGGTCGGCGCGCTTGCCCCATCCGGCGGCGGCGCACTCCCACGAGTCCCGGCTGTCCGCGCGCAGCTGATCGGGATCGATCGCGCTCACGATCCCGCAGACTATCCGGCGCGGGACCCCGGGGTCAGCGCAGCGCGCGGCGCAGCAGCTTTCCGGTGACGCCGCGGGGCACGGTCGCCACCAGCTCGACGCGCTTGGGCACCTTGAACGCAGCCAGCCGCCGGGCGCAATGTGCCCTCAGCTCGTCGCCCGTGACCGCGGCGCCGTCGACGGCGACCACGCGGGCGACGATCGCCTCACCCCATTCCGAGTCGGGGCGGCCGAAGACGGCCACGTCGGCTACCGCCGGGTGCTCGAGCAGCACCGATTCAACCTCGACCGGCGCGACGTTCTCGCCCCCGGTGACGATCGTGTCAGCCTTGCGGCCGAGGATCACCAACCGCCCGGCGTCATCGAGCGTGCCCAGATCGCCGGTGTGCAGCCAGCCGTCGGGGCTGAGCGAGCCGGCGGCCACCGTCTTGCCCCGCACGAGCACCTCCGAGTCGGTCTCGGCGATCCGCAGCTCCACCCCCAGGAGCGCAAACCCGTCGGTGGCGATCTGCGAGCACGCCTCGGTCATCCCGTACGACGCGGCGACGTCCACCCCGGCGTGGCGCGCACGACGCAGCAGCGCCGGCGCGATCGGGCCGCCGCCGAGCAGCACTCGGCGCAGCGACGGCGGCTCCCGGAGACCGGCGTCGAGCAGCCGCGAGAGCATCGTCGGGACGAGCGAGACGAGCGTGACGCCCTCGTCAGGATCCATCAGCGCCGCGAGGGCGCGGTCGGTGTCGAAGCGCTCGTGCAGCAGCACGGTGGTGCCGTAGATCGCCGAGCGCAGCTGGATCGAGAGGCCACCGACGTGGGCGAGGGGCATCGGGCACAGCCACCTCTCCTCCGGATCGAGCCCGAGTGCCATCGCCGACCCGATCGCGTTCCACAGCCAATTGTCGTAGCTGAGCGCCACCGGCTTGGGCCCGGCGGTCGTTCCGGAGGTGAACATCAGCGTGGCCGGGGCCGCCGGCTCGATCGCTGCCGGCGACACGTCAGGCCCGGCGATGAGCTCGTCGAGCACGAGGACGGTGCCGGCGGCGCGCGCCTTGCGCTCGGACGGGGTCAGCCGCAGGTCGATGGGAACGGCCACGGCACCGATCAGCAGACAGCCGTGCAGGGCGACCACCAGCGGCTCACTCGGCAACGCCAGCGCGACGCGGTCGCCGGCCGTCACCCCACGGTCCACCAGCCCGCCGGCGACCGAGCGGGCCGCGGCGTACAGATCCCGGTAGGCGATGACGCCCGACGGGGTGCTCAGCGCGGCAGCGTCGCCGCGCCGGCGCGCCGCACGAGCCAGCCATGCCTCCACGAGTCTAATGAGGCTTTGTCGAGAGCGCCGCCGCCCGTGCGTTGCCGCCCCGGGCCGGCACCGGCGGCTCGATCGGCGGCGGCGCGCTCGGCCGGACCGCGGCCTGGGCGCCGCGGCGGCGGGGCCGGCGGACGCGGATCTCCTCGGCGAGGAAGTACGAGCCGAGGACGAGCACCGCCGCCCCCACCTGGGCGACGATCGTCTGGACGTTGGGGAACACCGAGAACCACAGGCCCATCCAGCCGGGGATCGCCAGGTTGACCGGGGTGGTCGCGACCCAGCCCGCCTGCTGGAGCTCCTGGACGCTCTCCCCCACCATGACGAGCAGCACGAACCCGAGCAGGACCCCGGTCGCCACCAGCATCCGTTTGTAGGGCAGGCGGCGCTGGAGGCCGAACGTGAGCCAGCCGATGACCGCGACGAACACGAGCCCGAGCGCCACCCCCTCGAGCACCGTCGCCGACCCGTAGCGGAGCCGGAGGTTCTGGAGGAAGAGCACGACCTCGAAGCCCTCGCGGTAGACCGACGTGAAGCCCAGGAGGGCCAGTCCGAGCATCGTCCGCTGCGCGCTGACCGATCCGGCGTCGCCCATCAGCTCCTTACGCTTGCGGTTGTGACTGGCAATCCATCCCGTCCAATACACCTTGTGGAAGAACCAGTTCATGACCACGAGCAACACGGCGATCGCGAGCAGTCCCGTCGCCGCCTGGAGGTCGAGGCTGCCCGGGCCGACGGCGGCCGTGATGGCGATCGCGATGAACCAGGTGGCCACGGCGGCACCGAGCGCCGCCGCCCCGCCAAGCGCGAGCGGCTTGCGGTACGTGCGGTTGGCGCCGCGCATGCTGGCGGTCAGCACGGCGAGCACGAGGATCGTCTCGAGCCCTTCGCGCAGAACGAGGATCCCGCTGTCGAGAACCACGGCGCCGTGGCTCAGGTGCTCGGTGGGATTGGTCGGGTCCGGCGTGCCGGCACCGGCGCTGACGAGCTGCCAGACGAGGAACGCGGCCGCCGCGGCGGCGAGCGCGCACCAGCCGACCCGCCTGCGCGTCGTACTCATCATCGACGCACCGAGCGGTGCACGATGCAGCTGCCAGAGTTCACGGTCCCCATATTAGGGATCCCTAACGAATCGGGAGCGTCAGCAATGCCCGCTTGTTTCCCGCTCCTGACCTAGAGTCCTGGTCTTCCCCTCCCCATGGAGCAACCGTGAGCACGACCAGCTGGCGCCCCGCCGGCGACTACACCGACATCCGCTATGAGCGTGCGACCGGCGACGCCGCCGGAATCGCCAAGATCACGATCGACCGCCCGGAGGTCCGCAACGCGTTTCGTCCCGAGACGGTGGTGCAGCTGAGCGACGCGTTCGAGCGTGCCCGGGAGGACCAGGAGGTCGGCGTGGTCATCCTCTGCGGCGAGGGACCGGACGCGTTCTGCTCCGGGGGCGACCAGCGCGTCCGCGGGGCGCGGGGCGGTTACGTCAGCGGCGCCGATCCCGCCGCCGCCGGATCCCAGGAGGGCGTCGGTCGCTTTCACGTCACCGACCTCCACGTCCAGATCCGCCGGATGCCCAAGCCGGTAGTGGCGATGGTCGCCGGTTACGCGGTCGGCGGCGGCCACGTGCTGCAGGTCGTCTGCGACCTGACGATCGCCGCCGACAACGCCCGCTTCGGGCAGACGGGACCGAAGGTGGGGTCGTTCGACGGCGGGTTCGGGGCCAGCGTGCTGTCGCGGCTGGTCGGCCCCAAGCGGGCCAAGGAGATCTGGTTTCTCTGCCGCCAGTACGACGCCGAGCAAGCGCTCGCGATGGGGCTGATCAACACCGTCGTGCCGCTTGACCGGTTGGAGGACGAGACCGTGCAGTGGTGCCGGGAGATGCTGGCGATGTCGCCGTTCGCGCTGCGCATCCTCAAGGCGAGCTTCAACGCCGACGAGGACGGGCTGGCGGGCATCCAGCAGCTCGCCCACGACGCCAACCTGCTCTTCTACATGAGCGACGAGGCGCAGGAGGGCCGCGACGCCTATCTGGAGAAACGGCGGCCCGACTTCTCGAGGTTTCCGCGTCGGGCGTAGACCCCGCGGGCGCGAGCATGAGCTCGGTTCGGATCTGGCTGATGGCGGCGCGGCCGCGCACCCTGCCGGCGGCGATCGCCCCGGTGCTCGTCGGGACGGCCCTGGCCGGATTCCTCCACGTTTTTCATCCCCTCCGCTTCGTCGCCGCGCTGCTCGGCGCGCTGTTCATCCAGGTCGGCACCAACCTCTCCAACGACTATTCCGATGCCCGCCGCGGCGCCGACGCCGAGGACCGCCTGGGGCCGGTCCGCGTGACCGCCGGCGGCCTCGTCCCCCCACGTCAGGTGCTGATCGCCACCTACGTGTCGTTCAGCCTGGCCGTGCTGGCCGGCGTGTACCTGATCGCGGTCGCCGGCTGGCAGTTGCTGATCGTCGGCGCGGCCTCGATCCTGGCCGGGATCGGCTATACCGGCGGCCCGCGGCCCTACGGCTACGAGGGGCTCGGCGAGGTGTTCGTGTTCCTGTTCTTCGGGATCGTCGCCGTCGCCGGCTCGTTCTTCGTCCAGGTGACCCACCTGGACTGGGAGGCGTTCGCCCTCGCGGTGCCGGTCGGACTGCTGGCCTCCGCGATCCTGATCGTCAACAACGTCCGCGACATCGACTCCGACCGTCGCGCCGGCAAGCGGACGCTCGCGGTCAGGCTCGGCCGCGGGCGCACCCGGGGGCTGTTCGCGGGCGTCGTCTACCTCGCCTACGTGCTGGCGCCGGTGACCTGGGTATTCGGGCCGACGACCGCGTGGTTGCTGGCGCCATGGCTGACGCTGCCGCTCGCCGCCGGAGTCGTCCGGGTGGTGCGCGCCCGCACCGACGGGCGGTCGCTCAACGGCGCGCTCGCGCGGAGCGGGATGCTCCAGCTGGCGTTCTGCGTCCTGCTGTCGGCGGGCCTGTTGCTGAGCCGCTAGTGGGCCCCACCGAAACATTGCACCCGAAATGGCGGCGAGACCACTAGTGGCCCGTTCGTGAAGCTCACCCTCCGATCGGTCAGCGTCCCGCTGTCGGCGCCGTTGCACTCGGCCCACGGCACCGTCAGCGAGCGCGAGCTCGTCCTCGCGGCGCTCGAGGGCGCCGGCGGGCTGACCGGCTGGGGCGAGGCGGCACCGCTTCAGTCCTACGACGGCACCTCGGCGGCGGCGGTTCTCACCGCCGTGGAGGACTGCCGGCCGGTCCTGGAGGGATCGGACGAGGACGCCCCGATCGCCGATGTCGTCGCCCGTTGCGCCGAGGTCACCCTGCTGCCCCAGGCGCTGGCGGCGATCGACCTCGCGCTGTGGGATCTCGCCGCCCGGCGCGCGCGCGTCCCGGCGTGGCGGCTACTGGGCGCGCCCGAGGCGCGCCCGGTGCCGGTCAACTGGACGATCGCCTCGGCCGACCGGTCGGGCGCCGCGCACGAGGCCGCCCAGGCACGCGCCAACGGCTTCCCGGCGCTCAAGGTCAAGGTCGCGATCGGCGACGACTCCGCTCGGCTCGCCGCGGTGCGCGCGTTCGCCGGGCCGCAGATGGCGATCCGGATCGACGCCAACGGCGCCTGGTCGCCCGATGAGGCGGACGCGGCGCTGCGGCTGATCTCGGCGGTCGGGATCGAGTTCTGCGAGGAGCCGGTCACGGGCCTGGAGGCGATCCGGGCGCTGCGGGAACGCACCGACGTCGCCCTCGCCCTCGACGAGTCGGCCGCCGACGCCGATGCGTTCACGATGCCCGCCGCTGACCTGATGTGCCTCAAGATCGGCCGCTGCGGCGGGATCACCGGCACGGTGGAGACCGCGGATCGTGCCCGCGCTGCCGGCTACGAGGTGTTCCTGGCATCGACGCTCGACGGCCCGCTCGGCATCGCCGCCGCGCTGCACGCCGCCGCGGTGATCGCGCCCGACCGGGCCTGCGGATTGGCGACGCTCGGGATGTTCGGCGGCCGCGACGACCCGCTGCCGCCGCGCAACGGCGCGATCGCGCTCCCGCGCGGCCTCGGCCTCGGCGACGGCCTGCTCAGCTGGTATGACGGGAGGAGGTGATGAGCGCCGCCACCGCCGCGGGAGCCTCGAGATGGACGGCGTGGCCGGCGCCGGCAACCACGGTGACCCGCGCGCTTGGCGCCGCGGCCGCCATCGCATCGGCGGTGGCGCGAAACCGAGCGTCGCGCTCGCCGACGACGAGGTCCACCGGCATCGTCAGCTCGCCCAGCCGGTCCCACAGCGACGGGAGCGCCCCGGTGCCGAGGCCGCGCAGGGCGGCGGCCAGTCCCGCGGGCGTATTGCGCAGCCGGTCGGCGCCGATCGCCGCCTGCACCGCCGGTGGCTGGTCGGCAAGCACCGGCGTCTGCGCCCACCGGGCGGCGAACTGCTCGATCGTCATGCCCTCGAGCTCGGCGGCCAACCGTTCGTCGGCCGCTGCGCGCGCGGCGCGCTGCGCCGGGTCGGCGATCCCGGGGCTGGCGCCGATCAGCGTCAGACGCCGGATCCGGCTGGGGAGCGCCAGGGCCGCGTGCAGCGCTAGCCGACCTCCCATCGAGTAACCGGCGAGCTCGAACGACGGCGGCGACAGGCTGGCCAGATCGGCGATCACCGCGTGCAGCGACACCGGGCGCTTCGCTGACGCGGTCCCGTGACCCCGGATGTCGGGAGTGTGGGCTCGGTAGCGTTGTCCGAGTGCCGCCTCCACCGCGGCCCAACTCGCCCCCGTGTTCGTGAACCCGTGGAGCAGCACGACGCTCGTCGGAGGCGGTGGCACCCGGCAATCATGACCGCGACCGACACCTATCTCCTCCTCCGCGCGTTCTGCGACGAGCTCGCCCGCTGCGGCGTGCAGGACGCCGCGACGTCACCCGGGTCGCGCAACACGCCGATCCTCCTGTCACTGCACCGCGAACCGCGGATTCGCTGCTGGTCGCACATCGACGAGCGGTCCGCGGCGTTCTTCGCGCTCGGCGCGGCGCGGGCTCGGGATCGTCCGGTGGCGCTGACGTGCACCTCGGGGACGGCCGCCGCCAACTACACGCCGGCGGTCACCGAGGCGTTCCACGCCCGCGTCCCGCTGATCGTGCTCACGGCGGACCGGCCGCCCGAGCTGCGCGAGGTCGGCGCCGGTCAGGCGATCGATCAGCTCAAGCTGTACGGCGGCGCCGTCAAGTGGTTCTTCGAGGTCGGGGTGGACGTCGCCACCGTGCAGACGCTGCGCTGGATGCGGCAGCTCGCGTGCCGCGCCTACTGGACGGCGCTCACCGGCCGCGCCGGGCCGGTGCACCTCAATTTCCCGTTGCGCGAGCCGCTCGTGCTCGATGGTCCCCTCCCCGATGACCCGGTGGCGGGCCGCCCCGGCGGGCGGCCATGGACGAGCGTGAACGAGGCCATCGCCGCGGCCGCCGGCCCGCGGACGCTTGCGCCGCGGGCGGTCGTCGTCGCCGGGCGTGACGGGGGTGACGGCGACGCCGTGGCCACCTTCGCCCGGCGGGCCGGCTATCCGGTGCTGGCCGATCCCCTGTCCGGCGCCCGCCGCGGCCCGACGGCGATCGCCACCTACGACCTGCTGTTGCGCGATCGCGCGTTCACCGCCGCGGTGGAGCCGGAGCTCGTCATCCGCATCGGTGACCTGCCGACGTCCAAGCCGCTGCGCGGGTGGCTGGGGTCGCTGGGTCACGTCGAGCAGGTGGCGCTGCACCCGGAGGCGTCCTGGCAGGACCCGGCGGCGGTGCTGAGCGCGATCCATCTCGTCGATCCCGCGGCCACGCTGGCGGCGTGGCCGGCGCCCGACCCGCCGGACCCGGACTGGCTGGCGGCGTGGCAGGCCGCCGACGCCGTCGTCGCCCGGACGATCGACCGCGAGCTGGCGTGCGACGAGCTCAGCGAGCCCCGCGTCGCCCGCCTGCTCGGCGAGGCGCTGCCCGGAGAGACGATCCTCGTCGTCGCCTCCTCGATGCCGATTCGCGACGTCGAGCTCTACCTGCCCGCGGCCGGCCACCTCCCCCGGGTCGTGTCCAACCGCGGCGCCAACGGGATCGACGGCAGCGTCTCGACCGCGTTCGGGATCGCCGCCGCCTCCCCCGGCCGGCCGGTGGTGTTGCTGATCGGCGATGTCGCCCTCGCGCACGACATCGGGGGGCTGATGACGGCTCGCCGGCTCGGCCTGCCGCTGACGATCGTCCTCGTCAACAACGACGGCGGCGGCATCTTCCACTTCCTCCCGGTGAGCGGCCAGGTCGACGGCTTCGAGGAGCACATCGCGACGCCGCACGGACTCGAGTTCGAGCACGCCGCCACGCTCTACGGACTGGGCTACGCGCGGGTCGAGAGCGCCGACGAGCTCGCCGCCGCCCTCCAGGACGACCACGGTGATCGCGGCGCCCGGATCGTCGAGGTCCGGACCGACCGGGCGGCGAACCTGGCACTGCACCGCCGCGTCGCCGACGCCGCGCTGGCCGCGCTGCACCGGTCGGCTGCCGGCGTCACCCCGCCAGCAGCGGCAACATCACCTGGAGCTTGACCTCGGCCTCGGCCAGCTCGGCGGACGGCGCCGAGTCGCGCACGATGCCGCAGCCGGCATAGCAGCGGCCGACCGCACCGCGCAACAGCGCGCACCGCAGCGCGACGCAGAACTCGCCGTCGCCGGATGCGTCGGTCCAGCCCACCGGTCCGGCGTACCAGCCGCGGTCAAACCCCTCGAGCGCCGGGATCACGTCGAGCGCGCCGACCGGCTCGGCCCCCACCGCCGGGGTCGGGTGCAGCGCCCCGGCGAGCTCGACGGCGTCGATCGCGGAGGCGAGCTGGGCGCGGATCGGCGCCGCCAGATGCTGGATGTTGGCCACCCGGACGAGCACCGGCTCGGGCGCGGCCGTCACCCAGACCGAGTGGGGACGGAGCGCGCGGGCGATGCGGCGAGCGACGATCGCGTTCTCCTGACGATCCTTGTCGGAGTGCAGAAGCTGCTCGCCGAGGTGATCGTCGACGGCCGGATCGGCGCTGCGGCGGGTCGAACCGGCGAGGGCGACGGTGCTGGCTCGCTGGCCGTCGCGGCGGATCAGGAGCTCGGGACTGGCGCCGATGAACGTGGCGTCGCCACGGCCGACCGCGTAGACGAACGAGCTTTGAAACGCCTCGCGCAGCAGGCCGAGGACGGCGGCCGGGTCGTGGTCGGCCGGGGCGTGGACCTCGACCTCGCGGGCGAGCACCACCTTCTCAAACTCGCCCGCGGCGATCCGCTCCACGGCTCGGGCCACCGCCTCCTCGTAGTGGGCCGGGGGCATCGGGCTCACGACCTCGTAGGCGCCGACCGGGGCGGGATCCAGCAGCGGGAGGGGGCGGTCGCGCAGCTCCGACAATCGCCGGGTGACCCGGTCGCGGGCGTCCGCGGTCGTGTCGTCGGGCGCCACGTCGACGTTGACGGTCACCCGGCAGCGGCCGTCGCGGCGGGCGAACGACACCTCGGGGACGATCAACGACGCCGGGGCAAACCCGGCCCAGGCGCGTGCCGCGCCGCCGCCGGGGTCAAAGGCGAACCCGCCCAGTGCCACCAGGCCCGAGCCCCCGGGGCCGTCGGGGTCGTCGGCGAGCGCTGTGGCGGCGACCGATCGCCATCGTCCCGCGATCTGTGCAAACCGTGCCGGCCCTTGCGCCTCGAGCGTCCGCACGGCCCCGAGCGCGGCGATCGCGGCGCCCCCGTGATCGGGCTGTTCGAGGCAGAACCAGGGCTCGCCGGGGCGGCGGGAGCCGAGCAGCAGCGCGGCGGGATCGACAGCGCCGCCGACCGGCGCGGTGACGCTGATCAGCGACGGGGTTCCGGTGGCCCGCGCGCGGCGCAACCCCGCCTCCAACCGGCGCTCGAGCCGCCGGCTCGCCGCGGTATCCAGCCACGGCGTGCCGTCGGTGCGGGCGGCGGTCAGGGGCATGCCGTTGAGGCTATCGCCGGACGGTGACCGCCCTGATGGCACCCAGGCCTCAGGTCTCGCTGCGTCCGCGCGAGATGGCGATCTCGCCGGTGCGCGCCATCTCGATCAGGCCGAACGGGCGCACGAGGGCCTCGAACGCGTCGACCTTGTCGCACGCGCCGGTGACCTCCAGCACGACCGAGCGCTTGCTGACGTCGACCACCTTGGCCCGGAAGATCTCGCAGATCTGCATCACCTCGGCGCGGGCGGCGCCGTCCGCCGAGATCTTGAACAGGGCCAGCTCCCGCGCCAGCGTCTCCCCTGGCTCGAGATCGCGGATCTTGAGCACGTTGATCAGCTTGTGCAGCTGCTTGGTGACCTGGTCGATCGGGTGAACCGCTCCGTCGAGGGTGAGCGTGATCCGCGACACCGTGTCGTCGTCGGTCGGACCGACGGCGAGCGTGTCGATGTTGAAGCCGCGCCGTGCGAACAGCCCGGCGATCCGCGTCAGAACACCTGGCTTGTTCTCCACGAGGATCGACAGGATGTGCTTGCGTCCAGTGCGCAGGCCGGTGACGGCCTCCAGCTGATCCAGGGACAGGATCTCCTTGGTGCCCGGTTCGCCCATGATCAACCCACCATGTCCCGCGCCGCCTGCCCCGGGGCGATCATCGGGTAGGTGTTCTCCTCGCGGGTGACGCGCACATCCACGAGCACCGGGCCGTCAGTGGCGATCGCCTCCCGCATGTCGGAGACGAGGGTGCGCTTGTCCTTAAGACGGATGCCGGCCGCCCCGTGGGCCTCGGCGAGCTTGACGAAATCGGGCCAGTGTCCGGTATCGACCTGGCTGTAGCGCCTGTCCCAGAACAGCTCCTGCCACTGACGGACCATGCCGAGATAGCCGTTGTTCATGATGAACACCTTGACCGCGATCCCCTCCTGGGAGCAGGTCGCGAGCTCCTGCATGTTCATCTGCACCGAGCCGTCGCCGGCGATGCAGACGACGGTGTCGTCGGGGCAGCCGACCTTCGCGCCCATCGCCGCCGGGAGCCCGAAGCCCATCGTGCCGAGCCCACCGGAATTGATCCAGCGTCGCGGGCGGGCGAAGTGGAAGTACTGGGCGGTCCACATCTGGTGCTGGCCGACATCGCTGGTGACGATCGCGTCGCCGCCGGTCGCCTCGAACAGCGCCTGGACCATGTACTGGGGCTTGATCTCGGCGTCGGCGGAGTCCGCGTAGCCGAGGGGGTGGCGCTCCTGCCAGAGGCGGATGCGCGACCACCACTCCTCCAGGCGCGCGGGATCGGGAGCGAGCGCGCGGTACTCGGCGGTGAGCCGCGGCAGGATGTTGTGGGCGTCGCCGACGATCGGGATGTGCGCCGGCACGTTCTTGGAGATCTCGGCGGGGTCGATGTCGATGTGGATGAACTTCGCTCGCGGGGCGAACTCCGAGAGCTTGCCGGTGATCCGGTCGTCGAACCGCGCCCCGATGCCGATGATCAGGTCGGCCTCGTCCATCGCGTAGTTGGCGGTCCGCGTTCCGTGCATGCCGAGCATTCCCAGCCAGTGGGGATGAGGCGCGGGAAAGCCCCCGAGCCCCATCACCGTGCAGGTCACAGGGAATCGGTCGACGGTCGCGAGCTCGGTGAGCTCCGCGGCGGCATTGGCGCTCACGACTCCGCCGCCGGCGTAGATCACCGGTCGACGCGCGTTGGCCATCGCCTTAGCGGCCAGCCGGATCTGCTTCTGGTTGCCGTCGGTGGTCGGCTGGTAGCCCGGCAGGCGGACGTCGGTCACCGGCTCATAGGCGATGTCAGCGCGGCTCAGGTCCTGCGGGATGTCGACCACCACCGGTCCCGGGCGGCCGCTGCGGGCGATGTGAAATGCCTCGTGGACCGTGCGCGGGAGCTCGGCCGGATGCTGAATCATGAAGCTGTGCTTGACGATCGGCATCGTGATCCCGATCGTGTCCGCCTCCTGAAACCCGTCGGTGCCCAGCAGGTCGGTCCTGACCTGGCCGGTGATGAACACGACCGGGACCGAATCCATCATCGCGTCGCAGATCGGCGTGACGAGATTCGTCGCGCCGGGACCGCTCGTCCCGAGTGAGACGCCGACCCTCCCGGTCGCCTTGGCGTAGCCCTCCGCGGCGTGTCCGCCGCCGGCCTCGTGGCGCACGAGGATGTGGCGGATCCCGGCGTCGTAGAACGCGTCGTAGGTCGGCAGATTCGCGCCTCCGGGGAGACCGAATACGACGTCGACACCCTCTGCCTTCAGACACTCCATCAGCGCATCGACTGCGCGCATCGCTCTCCTCCTTTCGCGGATCTCCGAGCTCGGTTGATCGTCCGCGCGGCGACGCGCGAACCGAGCCTGTCAGTGTAGGGGGCCGATTGCGCCCGGGGTGCGTGGCGATCGGTCAGCTCGGCGCGCGAGCCTGCCGGAGGCTGCTGGCCCGCTCGGAGGCCACGGCGACCTCGGGGAACTCGAGCTCCTCGCCGCAGCGGATGCACACCGCGTCGTGCAGCTTGAGGACCTTATGGCACCGCGGGCACTGTCGCCGCAGCTCGTCCTTGTCCCACCGGTAGAGCACCGCGCACAGCAGGCCGAGGAACGGGACGCACGCCGAAATGAGAAACCAGAGCCCGAACGAGCTTCCCTTGATGCGACCCACCGCTCCTCCGGCGAGGCCGAAGAAGAAGCAGATCACGAGCAGACCGAGACCTTGCACGGTCCGCCGGTCAGATTGTCTTGAGCGCCCAGACGACGGCGGCGATCGCTGCCACGACCACGACGATCCAGAACACGGTCATGATCAGGCCGAGCGCGAAGTGGATGACGAGTGCAGCGGCGACGAGCAGGACCAAGCCGGCTCCCACTCGCCTCAGCACCGGGGGCCGGGAACGCGACCTCTCAACTTGAGATTGCATACGCAGATCGTAGCGCGCGGGATCCCCGGCACGCGACGGTGGCGTTCAAGCCCACTGCGGCTCGGGAACCGCGGCGCTCAGCGAGCCTTGGGATCGGCGAGCCGGGGCGCGGGCGTCGCCTGCCGGACGCCGGGCGCCACCCGCGCCAGCCGATAGCGGGTCACCGGTCCGTTCGGTCCGCGCGCCGGAGCGCGGCGATCGGCCAGGAGAAGGATCCGGGATGACTGGGAAGGATGATTCATGACGGGCAGTGTGCGCCTGTCGCCGCCCGCGCGCATTGGCCGCGCGGCCAAACATCTCGCTCGGGCCCCATTCCCTGGGGCCAGCCCGGACGCGGCGGGTGGCGCCTACGCGCCGACCTGCTCGCGGATCAGGCGCGTCACCTCTCCCCCATCGGCACGGCCCTTGGACTCGCGCATGACGAACCCGACGAGCGGACCGATCGCCTTCCCGTTGCCGGCGCGGACCTTCTCGGCGGCGTCGGGGTCGGCGGCGATCGCCCGGGCGACGATCTCGCGCAGGCCGTCGTCGTCGCCGAGAGAGCCGAGCCCCTCGCGCTCAAGGACGTCGCTCGGGTCACCCCCCTCGGCCACGAGCCGGCTCAGCACCTCGCGGGCGGCGTCTCGGCTGGCCTGCCTGGCGGCGACGAGTCCGGCGAGCTGCGCCAGCGCCGCCGGCGTGACCCGGGACGCGGCCGGATCGGCGTCGGACCCGATCCGCTCGACGAGCTGCGGGATCCAGTTGGCGAGCGCCACCGCGGTCACTCCGGCGGGGGCGTGCTCGAGCGCGCGTTCGTAGTAGTCGGCGAGCTCGCGGCGGAAGGCGAGGTCGCGCGCGCGATCGGCGTGCAGGCCGAGATCCCGCTCGAACCGCTGTGCCCGCGCCGCCGGCAGCTCCGGCAGTTGGCGCCGGGCCGCGTCAAGCATCTCACCGGTGACGATCAGCGGGACGAGATCCGGCTCCGGGAAGTAGCGATAGTCGTGCGCCTCCTCCTTCGAGCGCAGCGAAGTCAGCCGGCCGGAGGCGGGATCGAAATGCAGCGTCTCCTGGCTGATCGGCTCGCCGCGCTGGGCGAGCGCCGTCTGCCGGATGATCTCGGCGCGGACGCCCCGTTCCAGGAACCGGAACGAGTTCATGTTCTTCAGCTCGGTCTTGACGCCAAGCTCTGCCATGCCGGCGAGGCGGATCGACACGTTGGCGTCGCACCGCAACGATCCCTCGTCCATGTTGACGTCCGACACCCCAAGCTGGCGCAGGGTCGTGCGCAGGAGCGTCAGCCATTCATGGGCCTGCTCGGGCGAGCGGAGATCCGGCTCGGTGACGATCTCCACCAGCGGCGTCCCGCAGCGGTTGAAGTCCACGACGCTCCGGTCCGACCCGTGGATCCGGCCGCTCTCGCCGACGTGCACGAGCTTGGCCGCGTCCTCCTCCAGATGCACCCGGTGGATCCGCACGTCGCCGAGGCTCCCGCCACGGCAGATCGGGACGTCGTACTGCGAGATCTGGTAGCCCTTGGGCGAGTCGGGATAGAAGTAGTTCTTGCGGTGAAACAGCGACCGCGGAGCGATCTCGGAGCCGAGCGCCAGCCCGATCATGATCGCGAAGTCGACCGCGCGAGCGTTGACGACCGGGAGCGCGCCCGGCAGCCCGAGGCAGACCGGACAGGTGTGGATGTTCGGCGGGTCGCCGAACGACAGCTCGCAGCCACAGAACATCTTCGTCCGCGTCTTGAGCTGGACGTGGATCTCCAGCCCGATGACCGCCTCGTACTCGATCGGGGCGGCGCCGTTCATGCCCGGGCCTCGCGGCCGTCGAACCCGATCGCCTGCTCCAGGGCATGCGCCGCGTCCAAGAGGCGGCTCTCGCTGAACGCCGGGCCGGCGAGCTGAAAGCCGACCGGAAGTCCGTCGCTGAGGCCCGACGGGATCGAGATGGCGGGAATCCCGGCCAACGGCATCGGCACCGTGCAGAAATCGTTGAGGTACATCGCCAGCGGGTCGGCGGTCTTGGCGCCGAGCGCGAACGCCGTCCATGGGCTCGTCGGAGTGACGACGAAGTCGAACGCGTCGAAGGCGGCGCGGAAATCGTCGGCGATCTTCGTTCTCACCTTGAGCGCGGTGCCGT
The DNA here is from genome assembly GCA_963731395.1 of uncultured Solirubrobacteraceae bacterium. Taxonomy (GTDB): domain Bacteria; phylum Actinomycetota; class Thermoleophilia; order Solirubrobacterales; family Solirubrobacteraceae; genus Palsa-465. The sequence goes on along the minus strand of CAVSVH010000016.1, from coordinate 457,375 downwards.
AGTAGGCCTCGTAGTACCCGCTGGACAGGGCGTAGGTCCCGAGCATGATCCGCCGCTTGACCTCCGGGCCGAAGCCGGCGGCGCGCGTGCGGCTGTACATCGTCTCCAGGTCGGCGTCGCCGGCAACGCGCAGCCCGAAGCGCACCCCGTCGTAGCGGGCCAGGTTGGCCGACGCCTCCGCCGGAGCGATCAGATAGTAGGCCGACAGCGCGTGTGGGGCGTGCGGCAGGCGGCAGGTGTCGACGCTCGCACCGAGCTCCTCGGCCAACTTCAGCGTCGCGTCGAAGCTCTCCCGCACCCCCGGCTCGATCCCGGTGCCCTCGTAGGGGCCGGACCCGCCGAGCAGCTCCTCGGGGACCCCGAGCCGGATGCCCGTGAGATCCAGGGCCGTCGGCATCCGGATCGGCTCCGGGAGCGCCACCGAGGTCGAGTCGAGCTCGTCGTGGCCGACCATGTACGAGAGCAGCAGCGCGGCGTCGCTGACGGTGCGCGTCAGGGGGCCGGCCTGATCAAGTGATGAGGCGAACGCGATCATCCCGTACCGCGAGCACGCCCCGTAGGTCGGCTTGACTCCGACGATCCCGCACAGGGCCGCCGGCTGACGGATCGAGCCGCCGGTGTCGGTCCCGATCGCCCACGGTGCCAGCCCGGCCGCGACGGCGGCGGCACTCCCGCCGGAGGAGCCGCCGGGGACGCGGCTGCGGTCCCACGGGTTGAGCACCGGACCGAAGCCGGAGTTCTCGTTGGAGGACCCCATCGCGAACTCGTCCTGGTTGGTCTTGCCGAGCAACGGCGCGCCGGCCGCGAGCAGGTTCGCGACCACCGTCGCCGTGTACGGCGGGCGATAACCCTCGAGGATCCGCGATCCGGCCTGGCTCGGGACGCCCGCGGTGCAGAACAGGTCCTTCACGGCGACCGGAACGCCGCCGAGGGGCGTGTCGGCCGCCGGGGTGGGGGCGTCATCGGCGACCCACGTGAACGCGTTGAGCTCGTCGTCGGCGGCTCGCTCGCGGTAGGCCCCAAACAGCTCCGTGGCGTCGATCTCCCCCGCGCCCAGGCCGGCGGCCGCCTCCACCGCGGTCAGCTCGATCAGGTCGGTCACGAGCGCCGCACCCGTCAGGCCTCGCTCGGCCCCGGGCTTGGGACGCCGAAGCCCCCGTCGACGGGCTCGGGAGCGGCTGCCAGCACGACATCGCGGGGCAGGCACGGGACCGGCTCGTCGGCGCGCATCACGCCGGCGATGTCGGCGGCATGCGACGTCGGCGCGACCCCGTCCAGGTCGAGCTCGCGCATCCGGTCGACGTGCGCCAGGACGTTGGAGAGCTCGGACGCCATCCGCTCGACGTCGTCCTCGTCGAGCTCGAGGCGGGCCAACCGGGCGACGTGGAGAACCTGGGCGCGATCGAGCATCAGATCCCCCATTTTAGGTGGGGCCGGGATCTGAGGCCGCCTCCGCGACGGCGATCGTCTCGATCGAACGATCGCGTCCCGGCAGCCATCCGCCCTCCTCTCGCAACGACCGAAAGCCCCCGAACGCGAGGCTCGCGACGGCGAGCAGGCCGACATACGCCCCTGCCTGCAACGCGCCGTTCCAGGTCAGGAGCCGGACAATCAGCAGCAGCGTCGTCACTCCAGCGAGCGGGGTCACGATGACGCTCATCACCACCGGGAGGGCCGGCGCCCGGCGAGCTGCCTGGAGAAACGCGAGCGCCAGCCCGGCCAGCGCCGAGACGGCGAGGAACCACCGCAGGACGGGAAGCCCGGTCCAGCCGTCGACGTCGGATCGGGCGCCGCCGCTCGCCGGGAGCGCCAGCCATGCCAACCCGAACATGGCGACCAGCAGCACCAGCGCGCTGACCGCGGCGATGATCTCGCCGGCGCGCAGCCGCGACGGCCTCACCCCCATGCGCGGCGGCCCCGATTGCCCGGGCGCGGCACGTCACGTCCTCCCGGCGGTGCGCTCCGCGTTGTGCGCCTGGCGCGCGACATAGACGAGCGCCGCCGTCAGCAGCGCTGCGCCCCAGAAGCCGATGCCGAAACGGCTCAGGTGGATGTGCAACAGGAACTTGAGCGTGAGCAGCACCGCCGCCACGCATGCCATGAGAAACCGGGTTTGGGTCCGGCTCCCCTCCACAGCCGGCAGCTGGGTCTGCGGGGAGAACCGCTCGAGCGCCAGGTCGGCGATGAGCGCGAGCACGGCCAGCATCGCGAGGACGCCGAGCCAGCCGGCCGGGGTGCCGGTGGCGGTGGACGTCAACGTGACGCGGCCGGCCGAGAAACGCAGCCACGGGAGGAACAGGAGGTCGATCACCAGCGTCACCGCGATGCCGCCGAGGATCCAATCGTCCTTGGAGAGGGCCTCGAGATCCATCACTGGCCGTTCGCATCGTCACGATGCTCGGCTCGGCGGGCACGTCGGCGCGAACGGGGCGAGCGGACCCCCCCGAGTGCGCGCTGCTCGATGATCGACTCGTAGCCGCCCCAGGCGATCCCCAGGGCGCACATCAGCCCGAGGAACGCACCGAGCTTCTGGTCGATGACCTTGCCGCCGGCGGGGAGGACGATGAGGACGCGGTAGATGAGCAGGATGGCGCTGAGGGCGCCCAGGCCCGCCACGAGGCGGCTCGTGTCGGTCTTGGACCCGTGCTCTCGCTGGGAGGCGTGCAGCGCCACCGTCCCGACCGCCGCGGCGATCGTGGCCAGGAGCACCCAACGCACCTCGGTCAGCCCGTGCCAGCCGTTTTCGGCACTCGAGATTGCGGGCCGTGCGTACGACGGATCGGGCACGCCGGCGACGCCGTACCACTCGGTGGCGAACATGATCACGAGCAGGAGCAGCGCGCTGCCGGCGCTGACCAGCTCGCCCACCCTCACCCGCGTCGCGCGCGACGGCTCGCCCGGAGCCCTCTCCTCCGTCGCCGCGGCGACCTGGTCATCGGTCGTGGCCGTTGCCATCAGCGCCTCACGTTATTGGATCGGGCCCCGTCCCTTCGTGGCCCGCTCCGTAAATACGACACGAACCACTTAGCGCTTGCTGATCGGAGCCAGGTCGGCGACGAGCTTGCGTTCGCTCCGGTCCCGGCTGAAGCGGATGACGACGATCCCGCCGGGCTCGACTGCGGTGACGACCCCTTCCCCGAACGCGGCGTGCACGACGTCGTCGCCCATCCGGAACGCGGGCGCCGGGGCCCGGTCGGCCGCGGGTGGCTCGGGTGGGCCTGCGCTCCATGACGTCGCCCGGGACCGGAACCCGAACCCGCTCGGGGGTTGCGACTCGCGATCGGTCAGCTCGGGGGGGATCTCGGCGATGAAGCGGCTCGCGGCGCCGAAGTTGCGCGCCCCGAACACCGTCCGCGTCCGCGCCGAGGTCAGGTACAGATCGCGCTGTGCCCGAGTGATGCCGACGTAGCAGAGGCGTCGCTCCTCCTCGAGGCCGCCCTCGTCCAGCGCCCGGGAGTGCGGGAACACGCCCTCCTCGCAGCCGATCATGAGCACGATCGGATACTCCAGGCCCTTCGCGTTGTGGAGCGTCATCAGGGTGACGAGGCCCTCGTCGTCCTCGCGCGTGTCCGCGTCGGCGACGAGCGCGATCTGCTGCAGGAACTCCTCCAGCGACGGCTCCTGCGCGCCGGCGTCGTACTCGACGGCGACGTTGACGAGCTCCTCCAGGTTCTCGATCCGGCCCTGCGCCTCGATCGTGCGCTCGTTCTCCAGCGCCTCAAGGTATCCGGTCTCCGACAGCAGCTCCTTGAGCAGCGTCGACAACTCGGCGCCGGAGCCGGCGCGCTCCTGCAGGACCTCCATCGTGCCCATGAAGCGGCGCAGCGACTTGATCGCCGCGGCGCCGAGCCCCGGGACCTCCTCGGGGGCGGCGGCCAGCTCCCACACCGTCTCGCCGGTCGTGTTGGCGTGCGCCAGCAGCCGCGACACGGTGGTGTTGCCGATCCCCCGCCGCGGCGAGTTGACGATCCGGGTCAACGCGCCGGCATCTTGGGGGTTGACGAGCACCGTCAGATACGCAATCGCGTCCTTGATCTCCGCCCGGTCGTAGAACTTCGTGCCGCCGATCACCTGGTAGGCGATCTCGGCGCGGACGAGCGTGTCCTCGAGCACCCGTGACTGCGAGTTGGTCCGGTAGAACACCGCGACCTCCGACCGCGACGTTCCCTCGTCGACCAGCCGCAGGATCTCGCCGGTCACGTAGCGCGCCTCAGCGTGCTCGTCGTCGAGCTCGCGCACCTTGATCGGATCGCCCTGCCCGATGTCCGTCCACAGTGACTTCGGCTTCTGCCCCCGGTTGTTGCGGATCACCGCGTTGGCGGCGTCGAGGATCGTCTGCGTCGAGCGGTAGTTCTGCTCCAGCTTGACGACGTGGGCGTCGGGAAACGTGTCCTCGAACTCCAGAATGTTCGTGATGTCGGCGCCGCGGAAGCCGTAGATCGAGTTGTGGGTGACGATCCCGTTGGCGATGAAGTTGTGGGTCTCGGCGATGTCGAGGTCGTAGACCGCTCGGTCGAGAGCCACTCGCTGCACCGATTCAACGACGTCGTACCCGCCGACGTCGTCGAACATGACCATTCCGGGGCGCACCGCCCGGGCAGGGCAGAACGGAAGCGAGCCGCCGTGGCCGCCCAGCCGGGCGCTGGCGGTGACCGTGGCGCGCTCGGTGCTCGCCAGCCGTTCGATCGTCGCCACGTCATTGGTCAGCCCGTCGAATCGCCGGCCGTCCGGGTGGGTGATCCCGACCCGGTGAACCGGCATTCCACCGCGGAGGTCCTCACACAGCGATACGGTCATTCGAGGGGTTGGCGTGAAACGTGACTGTGGGTCCCGTTTCACGCCACGGTACCCGGCGAAGTGCGTGTGCTCGGGAGTGCTGACCAGCGTCCGCCCCGAGCGAGTGATGATGGCAACGCCGTCCGTCCGCCGCGACGCGTGGACCGCGACCACCCGAGCCGCCCGGAACGTCCCGCCGCCGTGCGCCGACAGCACCGTGTCACCCGCCGCAACCGCCTCGATCGGCCGCCGCGACCCGTCGGCCATCGTCACCGAGGTGCCCTCCACCAGGCATTGCGCGTCGTCGCCGACCACCATCAGGTTGCGGTGCTCGCCGGCGAGCAGCTGCAGCCACCGGTACTGGGCATGGTTGGTGTCCTGGTACTCATCGACGAGAACGTGGCGGAAACCGTTGGCGTAGCGCTCGCGCACCTCGGGGAACAGCTCCAGCACGTTGACGGCGCGGACGAGCAGGTCGTCGAAGTCCATCGCGTTGGCTCGGTGCAGCTCGCGCTCGTAGGAGCGGTAGACGTCGGCGACGGTCTGCTCGAAGAACGAGCCGACCATCCGGGCGTAGGCGTCGGCGTCGCGGAGCTTGTTCTTGGCGTCGGAGATCTGGGAGCCGACCGACGCCGGAGTAAAGCGCTTGGGATCGATGCCGAGGTCGTCCAGGCAGCGCTTGATCAGGCGGCGCGAGTCGGCGGTGTCGTAGATCGTGAAGCGGCGGGTGTAGCCGAGGCGCTGCGCCTCGGCGCGGAGCATGCGCGCACACGCGGCGTGGAAGGTCATCACCCACATCGCGCGGACGCGCCCGCCGACGAGGAGCTCGGCCCGGTCACGCATCTCCGAGGCCGCCTTGTTGGTGAAGGTGATCGCGAGGATCTCGTTGGGCTTCGCCGCGTCGGTCGCGACCAGGTAGGCAATCCGGTGGGTGAGCACCCGGGTCTTCCCGGATCCGGCTCCGGCGAGGATCAGCTGCGGCCCCTCGCCGTAGGTGACGGCCTCGCGTTGGGGCTCGTTGAGGCCGGCGAGCAGCGCCTCGAGGTCGTGCGTGAGCTCGGTCATGAGATCAGACGACGTTAGCGCCGCAGGCGGCGGGCTCCCGGCGGTCATCCTGTGGTCATGCAAGACCTCCGGCGGGCGGCGGCGATCGTCGCGCAACGGGCTCGCCACGTCCAGATCGTGAGCGACTCGGTGGGCCCCTACGCGGCCGCGCTCCCGGCGGCGGCGGGCGGCGGTTCGCATGCGCCCGAGGAGCGGCCGCTGAATGCCGCGCGGGAGACGCTCGCCGCGTTCTGGCTGACGCTGAACGCGATCAACTTCGGCTCCGGCTGGTTCCCCACGCTGCGCAAGCGCCCGGGCCGGTCGGGCTACCACACGATCGTTGCCGGGCTGCGCGAGCGGTTCGAGACCGCGGGACCGTGGACGGCCGCCGAGCTCACCCAGGTCGACGCCGCGACGCTCGGCCCGATCTTCGGCCAGGATCCGGACCACGAGCTGATCTCGTTGTACGTGACATCACTGCGTGATCTCGGCGCCCGCGTCGCCTCCGAGCACGACGGCCGGTTCACCGCGGTCGCCGACGCGGCCGGCGGCTCCGCGGTGGCGCTGGCGCTGAGGCTCGGGGGATGGGCGTGCTTCGCCGACTGCTCCCGGTACGGGGAGCTTGAGGTGCCGTTTCTCAAGCGGGCGCAGATCGCGGCTGCCGACCTGCACCGGGCGGGGGTCGTGCCGTTCGCAGACCTCGGGCGGCTGACGATGTTCGCCGACAACCTCGTGCCTCACGTCCTCCGGCTCGGCGGGGTGCTGCGCTTCGCGCCGGATCTCGTCGCCCGGATCGAGCGGGAGGCGCTGATCGTGCACGACTCGCCCGAGGAGGTCGAGATCCGGGCCTGCGCCGTTCATGCCGTCGAGCTGCTCGTCGCCGCGCGCGGCGACGCGTTCACCGCCGCCGGGGTCGATCAGCTGCTGTGGCAGCGCGGCCAGCAGCCGCGCTACAAGGCGGTGCCCCGGCACCGCTCCCGCTGTACCGCCTACTGAAATCGGTCAGGCCGCGGCTACTCGTCGTCGTCGGCGGCGGCCTCCGCGCGCGCTCGGGCGATCGCCTCCGCCCCCGCCTCACCGACGAGCCGCTCGGGCCTGATCGTGCCGCTCGTGGTCAGGTCGAGCGCGGGGAACCGGCCGATGCTCGTCAGCCCGACGTCGAGCGAGACGACCGTCGTCTCGCCCCCGAACGGGGCCGAGGCGGTGGCGATCACCGTCAGCGACCCTCCGTCGACGATGTTGCGCGCCGAAGCGAGCGCCTTGCGGGCCAGCCCCGGGGTGGCGCCGTCGAGTGTGTCGATCAGCACGACGGCGTCCGCACCGCGGGCGGCGAGCCGCCGCGCCTGGTCGATCGCGGGCTCGATCGCCGCGATGCGGGCCTCGTCGGATGCTCCGAGGCCGACCGCCGCCACCGGGGCGAGGTCGGGTTCCGTGGAGCTCCACTCGGGGATCTCCTCGGGGCGAACGCCGGCCAGCACCACCGACAGCGTCAGCTCGTCTGCGCCGGCGAGGGCGATCGCGAGCCGGCGGAGCGCCTCGGTCTTCCCCGCCCGGGCACCGCCGACGATCATCACTCGAGAGCCCTTGCCAAACGGAGTCAGCCACTCGATCGCCTTGAGCGTCGGATCGTCGGACCCGAGCTTGAGCCGGTCGGACGGGAATGCCGCGGGCAGATCGTCGAAGCGGACGCTGTCGGCCAGTTCGGACGCCGGACGGCCGTTGATCGTCTCGATCCGGATCAGCGACGCGAACCGCTCGGATCTCCGCGGCGCGCGCTTCGGTCCGCCGACCCGGTCACCGGACACGAGCTCGCAGCGCTTGACCTGGGCCGAGGAGATGTAGACGTCGTCGTCGGAGGGGCCGGGCGGGTCGACGCGGACGAACCCGGACCCGTTGGGCAGGAGCTCGACCACTCCCTCCACCTCTTCCTCGCCACCAGGGGCCTCCTCGGCCCGCGCAGGGCCATCCTCGCTCTCCTCTGTCGGCGCGGGCGGTGACTCGTCCTCGTCGGCCTCCGGCGCCGAGTCGGCCTCATCGCGGGTGACGGCGCGCGCGCGTCCGCCGCGGCGCCCACGCCGGCGGCGAGCGCCCGAAGGCTCCTCCTCGTCGGCGGCCTGCGCGTCGTCATCGGCCCGCGCCTCGTCACGGGTCGCGGTGTCGGCGACGGGCTCGTCGGCGACGGGCTCCTCGGCACCCTCCTCGTCGGCACGCTCCTCGTCGGCACGCTCCTCGTCGGCACGCTCCCCGTCGGCACGCTCCCCGTCGGCGCGCTCCCCGTCGGCGGTCGCCTCGTCGTCGGCGACGGCGCCGGCCGCGGCCGGGCCGGCGGCGGATCGGCGCCCGGCGCCGCGCCGGGCGGCGGGGCCCGCCGATGATCGGGAACGGGCCGGGTCGCCACCGCCCTCCTGCCGATCGAGGATCGCGTCGATCAGGTCGCCGCGACGCAAGCGGCGGTACCCGTCGATCGAGAGTTCGGATGCGATCGCGTGAAGGTCGGCGAGCGGGCTGGCGTCCAGCGCGCTGCGATCGAGAACGGACATGGGAGCTCCTTGCGCTCGGTATCGGTGGGCTCCGGTCGCGTTGGGCCAGCGACCGGCGATTCGCGTCGGAATCTAGCGGGTGGAGGCGTCGGACATTCCCTGATCCCGCAGCAGTCCGTCGGACACCCGCAGCTCGGGGTCGACGTGCCTCTCTGACCGCAGCGCCGCCCGGACGGCGAGAAAGTCGGCCGTCTCGGCGACGTCGTGGACGCGCAGCACATGCGCGCCGGCCTCGACGCCGTGGGCGAGCGCCGCCAGCGTTCCCGCCAGCCGGGCCCGCGGCGGCCGCGCCGTCAGCGCGCCGACGAAGTCCTTGCGTGAGACGGCGAGCAGGATCGGGCGTCCGAGCGCGTGCAGCGACGGCAGGGCACGCAGCACCGCGACCGTCTGGGCGGGTGTCTTTGAGAAGTCCGGGCCGGGATCGATCATCAGCTGTTCGAAGGCGACGCCGCGGGACAGCGCCAGCTCGATCCGCTGCTCGAGGAAGCGCCGCACGTCGTCGACGATGCTGCCGTCGAGGCTGGGGTCGAGCAGCTTCTGCTTCGGTGCGGCGATCGTGTGCATGAGCACGAGTGCGGCGCCGGTCTCGGCGCAGACGTCGGCGAGATCCGGATCCCGCAGGCCCGAGACATCGTTGACGATCGAGGCTCCGGCGGCGACTGCCGCCCGCGCGACGGCCGGCTTGTACGTGTCGATGGAGACGTGCGCGCCGAGCTCAGCGGTGACGCGCTCGATCACCGGCACGACGCGCGATATCTCCTCGTCCGCCGCCACCGGCGGGCGGTTGGTGACGCCAGACTCGCCGCCGATATCGATCACCCGGGCCCCATCGGTGAGCAGCGAGGCGGCGAGCGCCACCCGTTCGGCGATGGTCTGGCCGAGCCCGCCGTCCGAGAACGAATCCGGCGTCGCGTTGACGATGCCCATGAGCATCGGGGCGTCCCCGAGGGCCAGCTCGCCCCGGGTGGTGAGCAGCCGGCGCGGGGGCGGCCCCTCGACCCGGCTCACGATCGCGCGAGGGCGCGGGCGGAGCCCGACGCACCGCCGGACGGCGCGTCCTCCGATCGCCAGGCGCGGTAGCAGGCGGATGCCTCCAGCATCGCGGCGTGGGCCTGGCCACAGCCACGGCAGTGCCCGAGGTGATCGACGAGCCATTCCCCGTCGGCCTCGGGAACGGGCTGGCCGTCCTGACGCAGGGCGATCGTCCGCAGGGCCCGGTCGTGCTCATCGCACGTCGCCTGCGGCTCGCCGGTGCCGCGCAGTTCGGTGCGCAGGGCCAGCCGGGCGCCCGCCAGCAGCGGGGCGACGGCGTCCGGCTCCGCCCCGGTCACCGCGGCGATGTCGGCGTACGACAGGCCGAGCAGCTCGCGCAGGGCGAGCACCTCGCGCTGGGGCTCTGACAGGCGGGCCGTGGCGGCCGCGAGCTCGCCCGCGACGGCGGCCGCGAGGTCGGCGGGCGCATCCGGGGCTGCGGGTGCGCTGCCGGTCTGCGGGGGCGCGGGTGCATCCCCTGCGCGTTGCCGGCACCCTTTCACGGCAGCGGCGAGAACCGCCACCCGATCCCTCCCAGCGCGGGCCGTTTCTTCGGCATCGCGGGCCGCATCGCCGTCCCCCAGCATCCGAACGCAGAATCGGTGCAGTTCGCCCATCTCCGCCGAGCTTAGGCCATAGGCGATTGGGCTCGGAGGGCCCGGACCGGGCGTTTGGGTGCAAGCACCGCGCAGCTCGGCGATGCGTGTCCCGCTGATCCCGGCTTGCGGGCGTGTGCGGGCAAGCCCGTCAAGCATCGTGACTGTTTGTCCCGGATCGCCCGGTCGCGACGCCGGCCCGCGCGTCAGAGCGCCTGGACTTCGGTGGTGACCTCGCTGACTGAGGATTTGGCGTCGCCGAACAGCATCGCGGTCTTGGGGTCATAAAACAGCGGGTTGTCGATCCCGGCAAACCCTGACGCCATCGAGCGTTTGAGCACGATCACCGATCCTGAGCGGTCGACCTCGAGGATCGGCATCCCGTAGATCGGGCTGCCGGGCTCGTTCTTGGCCGCCGGGTTGGTGACGTCGTTGGCGCCGATCACCAGGGTGACGTCGGTGCGCGAGAACTCGGGGTTGATGTCGTCCATCTCGCGCAACAGGTCATAGGGGACGTCGGCCTCCGCGAGCAGCACGTTCATATGGCCCGGCATCCGCCCAGCGACGGGATGGATCGCGTACTTGACGGTGACGCCCTTGGCCTCCAGCGCCCGCTCAAGCTCACGCACCGCGTGCTGGGCCTGGGCGACCGCCATCCCGTAGCCCGGGGCGATCACCACCTGGCGCGCGAACGACAGCTGGATCGCGACGTCGGGAGGCGACGTGGAGCGCACCGTCCCCCCCGCCTCACCCCCGCCCGCCGGGACGGCGATCTGACCGCCAAACCCGCCGGCGATGATCGCCGGCACCGACCGGTTCATCGCCTTGGCCATCAGGTTGGTCAGGATCGAGCCCGACGCGCCGACGATCATCCCGGCGACGATCAGCGCGGTGTTATCCAGCGCGATCCCCGTCGCCGCCGCCGACAAGCCGGTGAACGCGTTGAGCAGCGAGATCACCACCGGCATGTCCGCCCCGCCGATCGGCAACACGACCATGATCCCAAGCAGCCCCGCGGCGACGAGAATCCCCAGCACGAACAGCCCCTGGGAGTGCGTTCCGGCAGCCAGCACGACCGCGGACGCGACACAGACGACAAACAGCGCCCCGTTGATCACCGTCTGCCCCGGCAGCTTGATCGGCCGGCCGGGCAACACCTCCTGCAGCTTGCCAAACGCGATCCCCGACCCCCAAAACGAGATCGACCCCACGATCGCGGCAAACAACGACGGAATCTGCACCTTGAGCACCCACGCGGCGGTGCGGTCCACCTGAAAGTGATGGCGGTACTCGACCCACGCGATCAGCGCGACCGCCCCCCCGCCAACCCCGTTGAACAACGCCACCATCTGCGGCATCGCGGTCATCCGCACCCGCAACGCCGCCGGGATCCCGATCGCGGTGCCGATCACCAGCCCCAGCACGATCAGCCACACCGTCCCCGACCCGGTCAACACCCCCTTGGTCAACAGCGTCGCGACAAACGCCACCGCCATCCCCACCGCAGCGATCTGATTGCCCCGCACCGCCGTCCGCGGCCCGGTCAGACCGCTCAAACCGATGATGAACAACGAGAACGCGACGATGTAGAGCACGTCGACAAACGCCGCGCTCTGCACGAACACCGCCGGGACGACACTCACTGCGAGCCATCCTCCGCGTCGCTCTGATCGGTCTCGCCCTCCGGCGGCAGCTCGGGCTTGGGCTTGAACATCCCAAGCATCCGGTCGGTCACGAAAAACCCGCCGATGATGTTGATCGTCCCAAACGCGATCGCGATCACCAACAGCACCTTCTCCAGGATCCCGCTGGACTCATGGATCAACAACAACCCGCCGAGCAGCACGATCCCATGGATCGCGTTGGTCCCCGACATCAACGGCGTATGCAACGTGTTCGGGACCTTCGAGATCACCGCGAACCCGACAAACCCCGCCAGCACCAGGATCGCCAGCTCGGTGACGATGCTCATCGCCCGCTCACCCCTCCCCCACCCCCGCGGCGCGCCGCGCCCCCTCGTGCACGATCTCACCACCGCGGGTGATGCACGTCCCCGCGATCACCTCATCCTCAAAATCAAGCGCCACCTCCCCGCCATCGGAGATCATCAATCCCAACAGCGACTGGACATTGCGCGCATACAACGCCGACGCGTGCTCAGCCATCGAACTCGGCACATTGAGCGGGGCCAGGATCTTGACGTCATGGCGCACCACCGACTCCCCCGGCACCGACAGCTCACAGTTACCGCCCGCCTCCCCCGCCAAATCGACGATCACCGACCCCGGCTTCATCAGCCCGACCGCCGCCTCGGTGACCAGGATCGGCGCCCGGCGACCCGGCACCAACGCCGTCGTGATCACCACATCCACCCGCCCGATCGCCTCGGCCATCAGCTCCTGCTGGCGCGCCTGCTGCTCGGCCGACAGCTCCCGGGCATACCCGCCCGCCCCCTCCAGATCGCCGCCGAGATCGAACTCCAAAAACCGTGCCCCCAACGACTCGACCTGCTCCTTGACCGCCGAGCGAACATCAAACCCCAGCACCACCGCCCCCAGCCGCCGCGCCGTCGCGATCGCCTGCAACCCCGCCACCCCCGCACCCAACACCAGCACCGTCGCCGGACGAATCGTCCCCGCCGCCGTCATCAACATCGGAAAAAACCGGCCCAGCGCCTGCGCCCCGATCAACGCCGACCGATACCCCGCAATATTCGCCTGCGACGACAACGCATCCATCGACTGCGCCCGACTGATCCGCGGCACCGCCTCCATCGCAAAACTCGTCACCCCCGCCGCCGCGATCGCCCGCACCCCTTCCCCGTTGGTCAGCGGAGCCAAAAAACCAACCAGAACGCTCCCCGACCCCAACCCGGCGATCTCGTCCGCAGTCGGCGCCGCCACCTTGACCACCACGTCCGCCCCCAGCGCCACCGCGGCGTCGTCGACAAGCTCCGCCCCCGCGTCCGCGTACGCCCCATCCGGGATCAGCGCACCACCCCCCGCCCCCCGCTGCACCACAACCCCCAACCCGCCCTCACCACCGCGCGCCAGCTTGCCCACCACCTCGGGCACGAGCGCCACCCGACACTCGCCCGCCACCGTCTCCAAAGGAACACCAATCCGCATGCGGCGGTGCAGAGTATCGATTCGGCCCGGGCCCACGAACGCCGAGGACCGCGGGCGGAGCGTCAGCCGACGCCGACCGCCGCCAGCACGAGCGCGGCGATCATGCCGGCCGCGCCCAGCAGTTCGGCGATCGAGAGGCCCCCGGAGGCGGCCGAGGCAACGCGCCCCGCGCCGGACCGGGAGGACCGCGCGCCCCGCACGGAGCCGGCCGGCGGAGCCGACGCCGGCGCGCCCGCGGAGTGGGCCCGCGGGCTCCCGGGGCCCTGCGCCGCAACGCCCGACGCTGAGCTCCCCGAGCGCGATCCCGTGCCTTTCGAGGTCGGGCCGGCATGCCGGCGGCCACCGCCACCGCCACCGGGTCGGGACGCCGCTGCCGAGGCCGGGCGCGACGTCCGCGCGGCGGCGGTCACAGCGGCGAGCGGAAGCGGCTTGCCCTCCAGCGCCATCAGCGCCTCCCCCGTCACCCACACCGGCGTCTGCCGGACCCCGCGCGCGTAGCCGATCTGGCCGTCGGAGCTGGCAAGCGAGTCCAGGTAGGCGATCGGCGAGGGCGATCCGTTGCGGTGCAGCCGCGCCGCGGAGACCCCGAATGCGTCGAGGCCCTGGATCGCCCAGGCCGTCGACTGGGCGTTGGAGCTCGTGCCCGGCTGCGACGGGAACCCGCCGTCGCGATCTTGGTGGGCGCGCAGGAATGCCACCGCGCGCTCCTTCACCGCGCCGGCGGAGGCGTCGCCGGCGAGCGCCTCGAGCGCCGCGCCGGTGTCGTCGATGTCGCTGCTCCCACCCGCGCCGGCGAAGCTGAACCCCCCGTCGCGGTCCTGCTGGGCGGCGAGCCAGCGCAGGGTCCTTAAGTCGGCCCCGCGCCCCCCGACGCCGGCGGCGCGCAGGGCGAGCACCGCAAACGCCGTCAAGTTGACCTGGCCGGCGACTGATCCGTTGGCGCCGACGTGGCGCTGGAGCTGGGCGATGAGATCGTGGCCGCCGAAGCTGCGCGCCGATGCGCCGGCCGCCCGGACGACGAGGATCGTGCGCTCGATCGAGCCGGCGTCCGAGGGCACGCCGCGGGCGATGTACCCGATGACCCCGGAGCCGCCGCGGGCAACGCGGTCAAGGTCGTCACCGGCCGACGCGAGGCCGAGCGCCGCCCAGCCCGCGTACAGCTGGGCGGATGGCTGACCCGGCGCCGCGCCGAACCCGCCGTCCGCGTTCTCGGCATGCATCAGGTACGCCGCGGCGGCGCTGCGGACATGAGCCGGGGACGCCGCCGGCTCGGCGCCCGCCGCCCGCGTCCCCAACGCGGCGAGGACGAGCCCGACCGCGATCAACACCGCGGCGATCCCGCCCACCGATGAGCCGCGACTGCGTCCCTCGGCGCCCGGCGCGGGCGGGGGCGCGGGATCCAGGACCCAGGTCACCTGCAGCCGCCGTGCGAAGCGCTGGATCGACCGGGTCAGCGCCGGCCCGAGCACGAGCGCGAACACCAGGCAGCCGGCGGCGTGGATCGCATCGAAGCCGAGGCCCCGGCCGACATACAGCCCGAGCGCAAGCGAGCTGTGATCGCTGTAGGTGACCCAATCGCCCACGTCCTGGAGCGCGGTGAACGCAAACCCCACCCCGCAGCAGACGATCGCCAGCGGCCAGCGCCCCAGCGGCGGCACCGGCCGCCGGTCCCGCGGCCAGCCGGTGCGGCGCCCGTCTCGCAAGCGCCCGTCTCGCATCCACACCCGCGCCGCCACGAGCCACGCCAGGCCCGCTCCGATCATCCCGGTGACGCCCCACCCTGCCATCTGCCACGGCGTCCACGGTCCCTGCCCGAAGAAGAAGTTGGAGCTCAGGCCGGCCAGCGCCCCGACGGCGAAGCCGGGAGCGCCGCCGAGCGCGTACCCGGCGATCAGCACGATGTCGGTCGTCGGCTTGACGTTGGGGACGGCCGCAAACGCGATGCGTCCGAGCGCGGCGAACGCGGCCAGCGTCGCGACGAGCGCGACGATCCGAGCGTCGGGCCGCACCCGCTCATACCAGGCAAAGCCGGCGGCGAGCGCGAACGCGAGCACCGAGAACGCGCCGAGCTGCCAGCTCATGCGAGCACCTCCTCGCTGCGCGCGTCCGCCGTCGGGCGCGCACCGGCGGTCAGCAGCGCGGCGCCCGCCGCCGGAGTCAGCGCTCCACCGGCTCCGCCGAGGATCCGGGCGGTCTCGGTGGCGAAGTAGCTGCCGCCGGCGAGCACGTCGCCCGCACTGCCGTCGGCGATCGTCGTCCCCTCGGCGAGGAGAACGACGCGCTGGCTAAACGAGGCCGCGAACTCGGGGTCGTGGGTGGCGACGACGACGGCCGCGTCGAGCCCTGACAGCAGCTCGGCGAGCTCGTGCTTGTGGTCGCGGTCCATCCCGCGGGTCGGCTCGTCCAGGCAGATCACCGCCGGTGGGTCACGGAGGTCTCCGAGCACGACCGCCAGCGCCAGCCGCTGCTTCTCTCCTCCCGAGAGGTCCCGCGGGTGGCGCTGCGCGAACTGCGCCCCGCCGAGACCGACCGCGGCCAGCGCCGCCGCCGGCGCCTCGTCGGCGACCGACTCGTGCACGAGGTAGTCCGTCGGGTTCTGCATCAGCAACGCCACCCGGCCGGCGCTGCTGACCGTCCCCCGGGTCGGGCGCATCAGTCCGGCGGCGTGGCGCAGCAGGGTCGACTTGCCGGCGCCGTTGCGGCCCATCAGCGCGAGCCGCTCCCCGGGCGCCGCCGACAGCGACACGCCGCGCAGGATCACCGGGCCCGAGCGCAACTCATGCCAGACCCGGTCGACCGCCAGCGCCGGGGCGGCCTCCGGGCGCCGGCGGCCCCACCGGCCCCGCCGGTCCCGCGGCGGCGGCGCGTCCCCGGCTGCGGGGGCGTCGGAAACGATCGGCCGAGGGGAGCGGGTTGACGCCTCGGGGAGCAGCCCGCGCTCCCGCAAGGCGGCCCGGGCCCGCCTGACGCCGGACACCGGCGGCAGCCCCAGCGAGCTCAGCAGGTGCGCGCCCGGGGTCTGGAGGGTCGCCGCGTCTCGGCCGGCCCACTCCAGGAACTCGGCGGGCGCCGCGTCGCAGACGATGCGCCCACCGGCCAGGGCGACGACCCGGTCGGCCGCGCCGAGGCATCGCTCGAGCCGGTGCTCGGCGAGGATGATCGTCGCATCGGAGTCTTCGTTGGCGCGCCGCAGCAGACCGATTAACTCGTCGCCCGCGACCGGGTCCAGCTGTGACGTGGGCTCGTCGAGCACCACCACCGACGGCCGGCCGGCCAGCGCAGCGCCGAGCGCGGTCCGCTGCAACTCGCCGCCCGACAGTTCGGCGGTCGGCCGGTCGAGCAGGCTCTCGATCCCGAGCGCGAGCGCGATCTCCTCCACGGCGAGGGCGATCGCCGGCGGCGAGGCCCCCCGATTCTCCAATCCGAACGCGAGCTCGGAGCGGACGGTGCCCGTCACCACCTGGGTCTCTGGGTCCTGGAACACCGTGCCGACCGCCTCGGCGAGCTCCGCAGGACCGTGCTCGCGGCTGTCCATGCCGGCGATGACGGCGCGTCCGGCGAACGTGCCCCCGTAGAAGTGCGGCACCAGCCCGCTGATCGCCCGCAGCATCGTGGACTTCCCCGACCCCGAGCCGCCGGCGACGACGACCAGCTCTCCGGGCGCGATCTGGAGCGTCACCTCGGTCAGGGCCGCCGCGGTGGCCCCCGGATACGTGTAGGTCACACCCTCCAGTGACACCGCGGTCATCGCGCCGCGCTCCCCGGGGCCACCCGCAGCCCCCGCCGGTCGGCGAACGGGAGCAGGGCCGCGGCGATCAGGGCGGCGGCGACCCCGGCAACGGCCGCGCCGGCGGCGACGTGGAGCGACGGATAGGCGACGAACGGCGCCAGTCCGGCGACCCGCGTGGTGAGCGTGATCGCGAGGAGGGCGCCCGCTGCGCCGAGGAACTCGAGGTCGTGGCGCGAGTACGGGTGGCGGTGCGCCGGTGGCCGCCGGGCCACCCCATACCCCCGGACCTCGAGCGCCGCGGCCACGTCGAGCGCCCGGTCGAGCACCCCGGTACAGGCGGCGCGCATCAGCGTCAGTCGCGACGGCGGCCGGCCGGGGCGGCAGCGCTGGGCGTCGGCGAGCCGTCGTGCGTCGCGGATCAGGATCGGGACCATCCGCGTAGCCAAAGTCGCCGTCAGCGCCGAGCGAAACGACACGCTGCGCAGCAGGCGCAGCACGTCGTCGGGGTCGACCGCGACCGTGTACAGCACTCCGCAGAGGATCAGGCAGACCGCGCGCAGGCCGAGGACCGCGCCGTAGACGGTGGCCTCGAGGGTCACATCGGTCTGTCCCAGCACCGGAAGGTCGCCGAGCCGGACGATGACGGTCAGGCCGTTGCGGGTGACGAGGGCATTGATCACGGCGATCGCGAGCGCGAGCGGGAGCGCCAGCAGCGCCGCCTGGCGGAGCTGGCGCCCACATCCGGCGGCGGCTCCGGCGCCCAGCAGGCACACCACGATCGCCCCGAGCAGGATCGGGTCCGAGAGGATGAGGGCGGCGAGCGTCAGCGCCAGGCAATAGGCGCAACCGGCCGCGGCACGCGCACTGTGCAGCGGGCTGGCGCGGCGGCGGTAGATCACCGGGATCCCGGCACCGGAACCGGGAGGCGGGCAGTGCCGTCGAGGGCGAGCGCAAAGTGGTTGTGAAGCGCCTGCGGAGTGAACGCTGCGGCCGCGGCGTTGACCCCGGCCACATCGGTGCCGGTCACCATCCAGGTCGGCACCGCCGAGGGCCCGGCGGTGGCGGCGACGAGCCCGGCGCCGGCACCCAGTGTCCGCGCCGCGTGGCCGTGGGGATCGAGCAGCTGCAACGAGTCGCCATCGCGGCCGGCGAACCTCGCGTAGACCCCGCTGGCCCCCGGCCCGTGGGCGACGAGCGCGGCCGCCACGTCGGACTGGATCTCCCGCCAGGTCCCGACCACGACGCCGAGCGTATCCGGCCCGGAGCCGGTTCCCAGCAGCTGGGGGGCCGCCGGGACGTGGACGGCGTTGAGGGCCGCGGTGACGCGGTTGCACGCCGCGCCGACATCGGAAGCGCACTCGACGGTGACCGGGAACCGCTTCCCGCCCACCCCGTTGACGAACGGCTCGGGGTAGGAGCCGACGACCGCCGGAATCGACTGCGTCGCGCTCCAGTCGTGCAGGTCCCACCAGATGTGGTCGCCGGCGTGCACCGCGGTCGCGGCGGCGCCCTTCGGCGCCTGGATGCCGTTGACGTAATAGAACCAGTCGGCGCCGTCCCCGCTCGGCGCGAGCCCGTCGATTGACTGCACGAAGCCGCCGCCGTACCGGGTGGAGACGGTGAACGACCGCTGCAGCATCCGCATCACCGTCTCCGCGCCGGGAACGTGCTTCTCGGTCAGGACCTTGACCTGCCGGGCGCCGAATCCCCGGGTCACCGTGAGGCTGACGTCGCTCGTTCCCGGACCGGCCCCGAGCCCGCATCCGGCGCACGCGAGGGCGACGGCGACGACGACGAGTGCGGTGCGGGCTCGGAGGGTCACGGTCTGCGGCGATCGACCCGCGCGACGATCACGTGACCGCGACGGTCGCCTCGGCGCGAATGTAGCCCTTGCGCGTCACGGTCAGCTTGAGCTTGCCCGCCTTCGACGCCTTCACGGTGGCGACTCCGCGGGCGTTGGTGACGGCGCGACCGGTCACGGACGCACCGGCAAGCGGCTTCTCGGCTCCCTTGGCGGTGTAGGAGTAGGTGTCGATCCGGAACGAGCTGCCCCGTTTCGCCGTGCGCGGCGCGCTGACGACGATGGCAGACGTCGTGCCCTTGCCCGGGTACGGCGCGAACAGGAGCTGCTCCCCCGCATGGAGCTTGAGGTCGCAGACCCCGGCGCTCGCGTAGCGGTTGTTGACCCAGATCCCCCAGTAGTAGCCGGACGGGCTGTACTTGTGGGTCTCGCCGAGGATCGACGTCACCTCCACGCCGAGGCCGCTGCTGTACGTGCCGCCCCAGCGGTGCTTGGTGGCGAGGTCGAGCGCGCCGGCGCCCGAGCTCGCCGGACACGCGCCCGGCGGCGTCCCGCCTTTGGTGATCGAACCACCGGTGCCGGGACGCACGACGGTTGCCGGCAGAAGGGTGCGCTTCACGCCCTCGACGCGCACCGAAACCGGCGGGCCGGAGGCGACGGCGGACGTGGCGCCGATCAGGCCGAGACCGGCCACGGCGCCGGAGAGGACAAGAGAACGTCGGATCTTCATGAGGGCCTACCCCTTTCCACGAGGGCTTGCGGCGTGTGGTCGGAGGCTGGTCTCCTGGCTCCCGGGCCTATCAGTCACGCCTTCCCGGTCGGCTGTCGCCGCCCAGTGGCTGCATCGTGCGACTGACGTCCCCGGTCACAGTGGCGGGTCCGCGCCGGATTCGCACCGGCTTCCCATCGCCACCGACCCTGAACCGGGTGATCGTATCGCGCCGAGACGGGGGTCGTGCCCGTCCGCGCGGCGACCCCCTCTAGACTCGGTGGCCGGCCACGATGACCGTCAACCTGACCCGTATCTACACCCGCCTCGGCGACGACGGCGAGACCCACCTCGGCGACATGAGCCGAGTCCCGAAGACCCACCCGCGGATCGAGGCGTACGGCACCGTCGACGAGCTCAATGCCCAGCTCGGCCTGGCGCTCGCGGTCGGCACGCCGCCCGCGATGCCCGCCGAGTACGTCGCGTGGCTCACGCGGGTGCAGAACGACCTGTTCGACCTCGGTGCTGACATCGCCGCGCCAAGTGACGGCAGCCGCGAGCGGCTGCGGCTGCTCCCCGAGCAGACCGAGTGGCTCGAGCAGCGCTGCGACGAGGTCAACGCCCGGCTGACGCCGCTGCGCTCCTTCGTCCTTCCCGGGGGCTCTCCCGTCGCCGCCCAGCTGCACATCTGCCGCACGGTGTGCCGCCGTGCCGAGCGGCGGGTGATCGCCTGCGGCGACGGCTGCAGCCCGGAGACGGTCCGCTATCTCAACCGGTTGTCGGACCTGCTGTTCATCCTCAGTCGCGGCGCCAATGCCGGTGCCGAGCCACTCTGGGAGCCGGGCCGCTACCGCTGACCCGCGTACTCGCGGTCAGCCGCGCCGCAGGATGAGGGTCAATCCCGCGGCGAGCATCATCCCGAGAGCGCCGATTCCACAGGCGCCGACAACGAACGCCGTGTGCGCCTGGGCGTAGGTGATCACCGCGTGCGGGCGGGCGAGTAGCAGCAGGCCCCCGGACACGGCGGCGACCGCCACCAGGCCTCCGACCGGCGCCAGCGCCTCGCCGACCGAGAACGCAGCCGAGCGGCGACCGCGGGCGGCTCCGGCGCCCAGCCGTCGCGCCTCTGAGATCGACAGCGTCGCGATCCCGAGCAGCGTCCACGTCCCGGCGATGAGGAAGCCCCCGAGCACGTCGCTCGGGTAGTGCCAGCTGAGCTCGAGGAACGAGTAGCAGACCGCGATCGCGAACGCCGCCATCGCCGCCGCCACCACCGGCCGCCACCGGGCGGGGGCGGCGATCACCGAGCACAGGGCGAGTGACATCGCCGCGGTGGCGTGGCCGCTGGGCCACGACGCTGAGTCGATCGGCGACCACGGTACGTAGTCCCGTGGGCCCGCGAGCAGCGGCTTGAGCAGCTGGGTGGTCTCGTTGGCGCCGACGATGACGATTGCGATCATCGCCGCCACCCGGAAGCGGCGGCGGACGAGCGCGACGATGACGGGAACCGAAGCGAGAACGACGTACTTGTGGGGGTTGCAGAGCCCGGCGACGAAGGTCGTCAGCCGATCGACACCGGGTCGATCGAGCCCGGCGAATCCGGCGAGGATGGAGACATCGGCATGCTTGACGAGGCCGATGTAGTGCGCGGCATACCACGTCGCCATCAGCCCGATGACGCCGACCCCCGCGCCGATCAGTGCAATCCGAGCACGTCTAGGCATCTCCCTAGAGTACCCGGGCCGTTCAGCACCGGATAAGAGTCGGCTTAAGTCGGCTCGGTGGGACCGGCCGGGGGCGTGCCCAACCCCTCGGCCTCGGTCTCGCCACCCGGCGAAGCGACGACGTTGCGAGTCACCCTGAACTCGGGCGCGACCCCGGTGCGGCGCACATGCGAGAAGTGCTCGAGGTCCTCGGGGGCGGCCACCTCGACGGCCAGCCCCGCCGCCGGCTCGAACCGGTTGGACTCGTACAGCAGCTCCTGGTAGCGCGGCGCGCGCGGTCCGGTGGCGTCGCCGGACTCGGCGACGTCGGAGCCGGCAGCGCCGCGGGCGCCCCCACCGCGGGAGCCGGCGGCCTCCAGATCGAGGTCGTACTCGCCGAAGCGCAGCATCCAGCGCCGGCCGCGGGCGAGCTTGTCCGCCGTCAGCTTCACGGCGACGACTCCGGAGCGGTCGGCCGCGCCCGGGAGGCCCCGTTCGCTGCGCAGGCCGGCGTGCTCGGCGATCAGCGCTCGGGCGAGCCGGTCGTAGTTGCGCCCATACGGGGCGGGAACGATCGCGACCGGACCGGCGGCGGCGGTGTCGCCGCGGATCGCGAATGCGACCGGACCGACGACCACGTAATCGACCTTGTTGGCATTGAGCCAGCGCAGCACGGCGATCGAGCGGCGGTCCAGATGCTCGAAGCCGGGTGCAAGCTGCGGGGCGGTGGCATCGATCCCCGGGGGGCGGTGTTTGAGCAGCATGGTGTGAGCGTTTCGCCCCCGGGGCCCCGACTCCTCCTACGCGGCGGCCATCGAGCTCTCGTTCTCCCGGGCGAACTCGGTGATCCAGCCGGCGACCGCCGCCGGTTGCGTGCGCGGCGCCCAGTGCGAGCCGGCCACGTCTCTCCGGCGTAGCGTAGGCGAGATCCGCGTCGCCGCCTCGTAGTAGGACTCGGGGATGAACCGGTCGCCGGTGGGGACGATCAGCTGCACCGGGGCGTGCGGCACGCCCGGCACCGGGGGGCGGATGAGGCGCCGCGGAATGTTCTGGCGATACAGGTTGGCGCCGTGAAGACCGTCGTCGCCGAGTGTCGGCGCCGGAAAGCCGGCGTCGAGGGCCAGCCGCTCCCGTTCGGCGAGCAGCCGGCGCCAGCGCCCTCCCGCCAGGAGCACCCGCCAGAGCAGCGTCGGGCCGCCGGGCAGGCACAGCGGGGCGATGTACCACGAGTGGCGGGCAGCGGCAGCCAGCCGACGCAGCGCATCGACGCCCGGCGAGGCGGCCCACGCCGAGCCGACGGCATGGGCCAGGGCGGGACCGGCGATCGTGGTGAACGACGCGATCCGCCCGGCAAACCGGGGCGCGGTGACGAACTCCCAGCCCTGGACCCCGCCCCAATCGTGGCCCACGAGATGGACGGGACGCTCCGGGGCGAGGTCGGCACACACCCGCTGAAAATCGTCGGCGAGGCACGACAGGTCGTACGCGGCGCGGCCGCGCGGGGCGCTCGAAGCGCCGGCGCCGCGCACGTCGTAGGTGATGACGCGGAAGTCCGCGGCGAGACGATCGACCACCGGCACCCACATCTCCTGCGTGTCCGGGTACCCGTGGATCAGCACCACCGGCGGCCCCGTCATATCTCCCGCGACGGACGCCGCCAGCGTGACCTCACCGGAGCGAACCGCTCGATGCGCGGTTGACAGGGGCACCTCGTGTCAATCTATACGCTCGATCGTCGATGAATTCAGAGCTTCAGCCCAGGCGGCGAGCTGACCGATCGCGCCAGCGCCGCACCCGGATCGTCCGCCGTCGGCTCGCCGCCGTTGCGACGCTGGTCGTCGTCGTCGCGGTCGTCGCCGCCGTCGCGCTGGGAGCGACCGGCAGTGGCTCGTCGACCTCGTCCCCCCACGCGTCGGCCAGCGCCGACCACGGCGCTCACCGTCACGCGGCGCACCGGCGCCCCGCGGCCGCCGGAGCGACCGCCCCGGAGCGCGGCGAGTCGACCGCGGCGGCCCTCGGTCCCCCAACCGGCAGACCGGGCACGGCATCGGTGCCGGTGCTCATGTACCACGTGATCGCCCCGCCCCCCGCCGGGGCACCGTTCCCGGGCCTGTACGTGCTACCCCAGGAGTTCGCCGCGCAGATGGCGGCGCTCAAGCACGCCGGCTGGCACCCGGTGACGCTTGACCAGCTGCGCGCCTACTGGACCGACGGCGCGAAGCTGCCGCCCGGCAAGCCGATCGTGATCACGTTCGACAACGGCTATCACTCCCAGTACAGCGCGGCGCTGCCGGTGCTGCGACGGATGGGCTGGGTCGCGGACGAGAACATCCAGCTGAGCGGGCTGCCACCGTCACAGGGCGGCCTCACCGCGCCCGAGGTCAAGGCCCTCGTCGACTCCGGCTGGGAGCTCGACACCCAGGGCATCAGCCACGCCGACCTCGTCACGCTGGACGCCTCCGAGCTCCACTACCAGATCGTCACCGCACGCCATATTCTCCAGCGCCGCTATGGGGTTCCGGTCAACTGGTTCTGCTACCCGTCCGGGCACTACGACCCGGCGGTCATCGACGAGGTTCGCGCCGCCGGCTACGTGGGCTCCACGACCGTGATCCCGGGCTGGGCGAGCCGATCGCAAGACCCGTATCGCCTTCCCCGGCTCCGCGTGCTCGGAGGGACGAGCCCCGCTGCGCTGCTGGCGCAGATCGCGTCGGCCCAGAGCGCCACGACGGCGCCCAGCTCCTACGGGGTGACCTGAGATCGCGTCCCGCGGTGACGACGGCGGTCGAGACCAACGCTCCGACGGTGCCACGATGACGACGCGCACCGAGCTGCGTGCCCTATCGGCCCGGGTCGGCGCCGCCGCGCTGCGCGATCCCCGCCCCCGGCGCTCGACCGGGGTCGTGGTGGCGATCGCGGCGGTGGCTGGTGCCACGCTCGCGATCTACTTCCTGCGGCGGGTCGCTCCGGTCGTGTCGCTGAGCGTGGTGTATCTCCCGGTCGTCCTGCTGATCTCGACCTACTGGGGCCTCGCCCTGGGGCTGCTCACGTCGCTGTTGAGCGCGGCCGCCTTCAACTTCTTCCACCTGCCGCCGACGGGGCAGTTCGCGATCGTCGACAGCGGCAACTGGGTCGCCCTGGCGGCGTTCACCATCGTTGCGCTCGTTGCCAGCACGATCGCCGAACTGGCGCGATCGCGCGCCGTCGAGGCCGAGCGGCGGCGCGCCGAGGCTGATCTCGCCGCGACGCTCGCCCATGAGTTGCTGCTCGGTGAGGACACCGGAGCCGCGCTGGCCAGCGCGGCCCGCCGGGTCGCGGAGGCGCTCGGCCTGCCGTCGGCGGCGATCGAGCAGGGCGTCGCCGCCGCGGGGCCGCGACGCACCGCCCTCGAGCTGCGGGGCGTCGACGGCCGGCAGGTGGCGACCCTCATCGTCCCGGCGCAGCTCCCGTCGGACACCGAGCAGCGGCTGCGCACCCAGGTGGTTCCGACTCTGGAGGCGTTGGTCGCGATCGCCCAGCGCCGAGACGCGATGCAGGCCGAGATGGTGGAGACCGCGGCGCTGCGCCGGTCCGATGACATCAAGACGGCGCTGCTGCGGGCGGTGTCCCATGACCTGCGCACGCCGCTGACAGCGGTGGTCGCCGCCGGCGCCGCCCTGGGAGCCGGTTCGCTCACTGACCAGGAGCGCGCCGAGCTCAGCTCCGCCGTGGTCGACGAGGGCACCCGTCTCGCCGGGCTCGTCGACAACCTGCTGGCGCTGTCCAAGCTCCAGGCGGGCAGCGCAACGCCGCGTTCGGACTGGGTGTCGATCGAGGATCTCATCGCCGCCGCCGTCGAGGGGCTGCGCGGCGACCCGGTCGATCTGCGCCTGACGGTCGACCCCGATGTCCCCGAGGTCCGAGCCGACGCGGCGCAGCTCGAGCGGGCCTTCGCGAACCTGCTCGAGAACGCCCGAAGGTACGGCGGGGCGATGCCGATCTCCGTCCACGCCCGCCGCGCGGGGACCCGAGTCCTCGTCAGCGTTGTCGATCAGGGGCCGGGGATCGAGGCGGCCGAACAGGAGCGGATCTTCGAGGCGTTCTACCGCGGGCGCAGCGCCACATCCCGCTCCTGGACCGGGTCCGGGTTGGGCCTGGCGATCGTCAAGGGGTTCATCGAGGCCAACGGTGGCTCGATCTCCGTCCAATCGCTTCCCGGCCAGGGGACGAGCTTTCTCGTCTCGCTGCCCGTCGCCGAGCGCGCCGATGCTCCGGTCGGCGCCTCGGTCGCCGAGGAGGACGCGTGAGCGGCGCAGCCCGGGGCGGGCGAGAACGGATTCTCGTGTGCGACGACGAGCAGCAGATCCTGCGCGCTCTGCGCGTGATCCTGCGCGATGCCGGGTATGAGGCGCTCCCGGCGAGCACCGGCGAAGAGGCGCTGGACGTGGCGGCGGTGCAGCGCCCGAGCGCGGCGATCCTCGATCTGGTGTTGCCCGACATCGACGGCGTCGAGCTCTGCCGCCGGCTGCGGGAGTGGACCAGCATCCCGCTGATCCTGCTGTCCGCGGTCGGGGAGGAGGACGCGAAGGTCCGAGCCCTCGCCGCCGGCGCCGACGACTACGTGACCAAGCCGTTCGGGCCGCGCGAGCTGATCGCCCGGCTGCAGGCGAGCCTGCGCCGGGTGGGTGCCGAGGAGGAGGAATCCCAGGTCGTCGCCGACGGGCTGACGGTCGATCTGGCGTCGCGGGTCGTCACCCTGGGCGGCGAGGAGATCCACCTCACGCCGACCGAGTTCGACCTGCTGAGGTTGCTGGTCCGCAATCGCGGACGGCTCATGACCCACCGCGAGCTCCTCGTGTCGGTGTGGGGGGCGGGGTACGCCGACGACACGCAGGTCCTGCGGGCTCATATCGCCAATTTGCGTCGCAAGATCGAGCCTCCCGACAGCGCCGGCGGGTCAACCGGGCAACGTTTCATCCGGACCGACCCGGGGGTCGGCTATCGGTTTGCCGCCTGACGCGACCGGGCATGCGCGTCGATCGGCGCCGACGGATTCGCCACCCCGGGGTTCCCGGCGCCAAATCGCGCCGCTATCGTGAGCGATTCCAGTGCAGACGAGCCTTCGGGGCACAGCCGATGCCGAGCCGTGATCGCGGACGAAGGATCCGCGTCGTGAGCCGCCGGGCGGGCCGCAGCGCAGTGGTCGAGCCCGAACCTGGCAAGCCCGGCGATGCCACCGAGGAGGTCCTGCGCACAGGTGTCCCCGGCACGTCGGACGGTCGCGGACCGTCGAAGGCGCCCGACGGTCGCGGATCGTCGAACACGAGAGTCAAGCGCAACTTCAACGAAGCCGCGCACAAGCTCGGCAACTGGCCGGTCCGCCCCGCGCCGCTGAAGGAGAACGAGCCGTCGGCAGCGCTCCGGGCGGCCTCCGACGACACCCGTGACGTCGTCGCCCACGCCGGCCGGCTGGTGCTGGCGCTCGGGGCGCTCGGAATCGTCTATGGCGATATCGGGACCAGTCCTCTCTACGCGGAGCAGGTGATCTTCACTCAGCACGCCGAGGCCGCCCGCACCACCCCGGCGGGCGTCTATGGGGTCGTCTCACTGATCTTCTGGGCGCTGATCATCATCGTGTCCATCAAGTACGCGGTGATCATCATGCGCGCCCACAACCGCGGGGACGGCGGCATCATGGCGCTGACCGCTCTGATCCAGCGGCGCAAGGTCCCGCGCGCCGTGGTGCTGACGACACTCGGGCTCGTGGGCGCGGGCCTGTTCTTCGGCGACGGGATGATCACCCCGGCGATCTCCGTCACCTCGGCGGTGGAGGGGCTGAAGGTGGCCACACCGGCGTTGTCGCATCTCGTCGTGCCGATCGCGCTGGCGATCCTGATCGCCCTGTTCACCGTGCAACGGTTCGGTACCGGGGCAGTGGGCTGGCTGTTCGGCCCGGTGATCCTGCTGTGGTTCGCGATCATCGGGGTGCTCGGGGCCCACGAGGTCATCATGCATCCATCGGTGCTCCAGGCGCTGTCGCCGAGCTGGGGCGTGCGGTTCATCGTCACCCACGGCGTCGCCGCCTGGTTGACGCTCGGCGGGGTGGTGCTCGCGGTCACCGGCGCCGAAGCGCTCTACGCCGACCGCGGGCACTTCGGCGCGACTCCCATCCGGATGACCTGGTTCACGATCGTCCTGCCGGCCGTCCTGCTCTCCTATCTGGGTCAAGGCGCCCTGATCCTGGAGAAGCCGACGGCCATCTCCAACCCGTTCTACCTGCTGGTGCCTGGTTGGGGCCGTCTGCCGATGGTGTTCCTGGCCACCGCCGCGACGATCATCGCGTCCCAGGCGGCGCTCACCGGATCCTTCTCGGTGGCCAAGCAGGCGGTGCAACTCGGCTTCCTGCCGCGGCTGAAGATCGTGCACACCTCGATGCTCGAGGGTCAGATCTACGTCCCGCTGATCAACTGGGGGCTGTGTCTCGGCGTCGCCACGCTCGTGCTCGTGTTCCGCAGCTCCACGAAGTTGGCCGACATCTACGGCGTCGCCGTCACCGGAACGTTCATCCTCGACACGACGCTGTTCATCGCGGTCGCGCGTTCGCTGTGGAACACCGCGAAATGGAAGCTCGCCCTGATGGCGGGCGTGTTCTACATCGTCGAGGTGTCCTTCTTCACCTCCAACCTGGCCAAGATCGAGCACGGCGCCTGGCTGCCGCTGCTGGTCGGCCTGACGATCGCCACCGTGATGGTCACCTGGCGCAAGGGCCGCGACACTGTGACGCGCAACCGCACCGACACCGAGGGATCGCTGTCGGAGTTCCTGGATGGGCTGCGCGACGCCAAGCCGCCGATCGTCCGCCTGCCGGGCACGGCGATCTTCCTCAACCCGGGCAAGCAGACCACGCCCCTGGCGCTGCGCGCCCAGGTGGAACACAACCACGCGCTGCACGAGAAGGTGGTGATCGTCTCGCTGGACCCGGTCAGCGTCCCCCGCGTCGAGAAGTCCGACCGCTTCGCCTCCGAGATGCTGGGCAAGGGCCTGTTCAAGGTCGTCCATCTCACGATCCGGGTCGGCTATCAGGACAGCTGGAAGGTGCCCGAGGCGCTCGCCCAGGCGCGCAAACAGGGCCTGCTCGAGCGCAATCTCGATCTCGAGCACGCCTCCTACTTCGTCTCCCGAATGACGATCGTTCCGACCGGCGCGCCGGGGATGGCGCGGTGGCGCAAGAAGCTGTTCATCGGCATGGCGCGCAATGCCACCAGCCCGATCGACACGTTCGGGCTGCCGAGCCCGCGCACGGTCATGACCGGCTCGCAAGTCGCGATCTGACGCGCGCGCGTACCTGTTGACGAGCGTCTGCCCTCGCGGCTCGCGGGGGCGGTATCGGGCGCCCGCGATCGTACCCAGGATCACCTGATCGCCGCGAACTTCACAACATCTTGATACCGGGCGGCGATTTCTGCATGCCTCCTTGATGCGGTGCAACCCATGATCAGGTCATGCTCATGGTCGCCAGAGCGCGCCGCGCGCGTGCGTCGTCGGCGCTTCCCGGTCTCGGAAGGTCACGATGACCGAGGTGGGCGGCCGGCGGCCGAAGGCGGACGCGGAGGTCGGCCGGCCCGCTGCGGCCGACGAGAACGGCGGCTCGCCGCCGAGGGAGCGGCGCAACTTCAACGAGGCGGCGCACAAGCTCGGCTATTGGCCGGTCCGTCCGGCGCCGCTCGCCGAGCCGGAGCCGTCGGCGGCTCTCCGAGCCGCCGCCAGCGACGAGCGCGACGTCGTCGCCCACGCCGGGCGCCTGGTGCTGGCGCTCGGGGCGCTGGGGATCGTCTTCGGCGACATCGGGACCAGCCCGCTCTACACCGAGCAGTTCATCTTCACCGCCCACCGCAACGCCGCCCATGCCGATCTCGCCGGCGTCTACGGGATCGTGTCGCTGATCTTCTGGACGCTGATGATCGAGGTCTCGATCAAGTACGCCGGGTTCATCATGCGCGCCCACAACCGTGGTGACGGAGGCATCATGGCGCTGACCGCGCTCGTGCAGCGCCGGAAGATCGGCCGCACCCTCCTCCTGGTCACCCTTGGCATCTTCGGAGCGGGGCTGTTCTTCGGCGACGGCATGATCACTCCGGCGATCTCGGTCACGTCTGCTATCGGCGGCCTCAGCGTCGTCAGCCCCAGCCTGTCGCATCTCGTCGTGCCGCTGTCGCTGGCGATCCTGATCGCCCTGTTCGCCGTCCAGCGCTTCGGGACGGGCGCGGTCGGCTGGCTGTTCGGCCCGGTGATCCTCGTCTTCTTCGTCGTCATCGCCGTCTTCGGGCTGCGCCAGGTGATCCCCCACCCCGGCGTCCTGGAGGGGCTCTCGCCGGTCTGGGGCGCGCGGTTCATGCTCGATCACGGCGTCGATGGGTGGCTGACGCTCGGCGGAGTCGTCCTCTGCTGCACCGGAGCCGAGGCGCTGTACGCCGACCGTGGGCACTTCGGCGCGTCGCCGATCCGGCTCACCTGGTTCGCGATCGTCCTCCCCGCCGTGATGTTCTCCTATCTCGGCCAGGCGGCGCTGATCCGGGGGCATCCGGCCTCGGTGAACAGCTCCTCGTTCAATCCCTTCTTCCAGCTCATCCCACACAGCCTGCTCGTTCCGATGGTGCTGCTGGCAACGGCCGCGACCATCATCGCCTCGCAGGCGGCGCTGACGGGATCGTTCTCGGTCGCCAAGCAGGCGGTGCAGCTCGGCTTCCTGCCCCGGCTGAAGATCGTCCACACGTCCAACCTCGAGGGCCAGATCTACGTCCCCCTCATCAACTGGGGCCTGTGCATCGGCGTCGCGGCGCTCGTGCTCGTCTTCAAGAGCTCCAACCGGCTCGGCGACATTTACGGCGTCGCCGTCACCGGGACGTTCATCCTCAACACGATCCTGTTTCTCGCGGTGGCGCGCT
Organism: uncultured Solirubrobacteraceae bacterium; assembly: GCA_963731395.1. Classification (GTDB taxonomy): domain Bacteria; phylum Actinomycetota; class Thermoleophilia; order Solirubrobacterales; family Solirubrobacteraceae; genus Palsa-465. Next base: position 427,392 of record CAVSVH010000016.1, on the reverse strand, counting down.
CGCTGTGGCGGACGCCCAAGTGGCGGCTGGCGATCCTCGGCGGATTGTTCTTGGTCGTCGAGGTCGCCTTCTTCACGTCGAACCTCGCCAAGATCAACCACGGCGCCTGGCTCTCGCTCGCCGTCGGGCTCGTCATCGCGACGGTGATGATCACCTGGCGCAAGGGCCGTGAGATCGTGACCCGCAACCGCACCGAGCAGGAGGGCTCGCTGGAGGAGTTCCTCGACGAGCTGCGCTTCGAGCACCCGCCGGTCGTCAGGCTCCCGGGCACCGCGATCTTCCTCAACCGGGGGAAGGTGACGCCGCTGGCGTTGCGCGCCCAGGTCGAGCGTCTCCATGCCTTCCAGGACAGGATCGTGATCGTCTCGATGGATCCGGTCAGCGTTCCCCGGGTGGACAAATCCGACCGGTTCGCATCCGAGCTGCTCGGCACGGGCGTGTTCAAGGTCGTCCACCTGACCATTCGCGTCGGGTATCGCGACAGCTTCCACGTGCCCGAGGCGCTCGCCCAGGCGCGCAAGCAGGGCCTGTTGGCACGCAACCTCGACCTCGAGCACGCCTCCTACGTGGTGTCACGAATGACGATCGTTCCCACCGCCGCCCCCGGAATGGCCCGGTGGCGCAAGCAGATCTTCGTCGCGATGGCCCGCAACGCCACCAGCCCGATCGACGCGTTCGGGCTGCCGAGCTCACGGACCGTGATGACGGGCTCGCAGGTCGCGGTCTGAGGCCGATCCGCCGCGGGGGCTCGGCCGGAGAACGAAGGGACTGGACCTTCGACGCCCGGCGCGCCACAATTCGAGGCGTAACCGGACGCGATGGGAGGCTCCATGAGCAGCGACTACATCCTCGCCTACGGGACCCATTCCACGCCAGAGGATGGCCGCTGCGCAATGGAGTGGGTCAGCCACCTGGCGGGCGAGCCCCATACCGACGATCCTGCGTGTGTCAGCCCGGTGCTCCGGGCGATGTGCATCGCGCTCAACGACGGGTTGGAGCACGGCCCGCGCCAGCGGCTGCGGCCGTACCTGGCGCGGACGATCGGCACCGCCGACGACGGACTCGACGCCGAGCGAGCGTGGCTGGCGATGACCTGGTTGACGCGGGTGTACACGCCGACGTGGCTGGCGCTCGCCGGCCTCCATGGCTGCGCTGACAGCTTGCGCGCGCTGCCGACCGTGTGCGACGCCGCGACCCTGCGCGCCGCGCTCGCCGCGCTGGAGCTCGCACGGCGTGAGGCGCACACAGAGCGGGCCCGGGTGTTCGGGGCGCCGCGGCCGGTGAAGTGGGCGGTCAGCGTCGCGGCCGGCGTGGCCGGTCGTGAAGCCGCCTGGGCGTGCGCGGGCGCCGCCGCGTGGGCGGCCGCCCGGACGGGCATCGGCGACTCCGCCGGTGATCGGGCTCGCGCTGCCGCCCGCGCCGCGGCCGGCGACGCGGCGGCGATCGCAGTGCGCCACTGCCGCGACTCGCAGCAGAGCGGAACCCGGGCGGCCGCCCACGCGGTGCTCGCGCCGACGCTCGAGGGCCTCGCCGATTCCGCGATCGCGCTCCTGGACGAAATGCTGCCGACCGAGGTGCTCGCGCTGCCCGTCGCCGACGCGGCGGCCCCGGACGCCGATGCGTTGACGCGCCGGTGAGCCGCCGGTCGCTCAGCTGATCAGAGCGTCCCGGCGCCACGGCCGGGACCTCTTCACAACATCTTGATGGCCGTCTTCGGTTCCTGCATGGGTTCTTGACGTCGGGCCGCCCATGATCACGGCATGGATTTTCTAGCCGTGGTTCTCGGGGTTGTCATGTTCGCCCTCCTGTTCGCGCTGATCGCCGGGATCGACCGGATATGAGCGGCGCAGACCTGTTCGGACTGATCGTCTCCGCGATCGTCTGCATCTATCTCCTGTACGCGCTGCTGCGCGGCGAGAAGTTCTAGGGGCCAGGCACGATGACCTTCCTCGGCTGGCTCACGATCGTCCTGTTCGTGGTGCTCCTCACCGCGCTGGCGATGCCGCTGGGCAACTACCTGGCCGCGGTGTACACCGGCCGGCGCACGTTCATGGACCGCATCCTCGGGGTCCCCGAGCACTTCCTCTACCGCGTCCTGCGAGTCGATCCCGACCACGGCCAGGACTGGAAGGCCTACGCCCGCAGCCTGATCATCTTCTCCCTGGCCGGCTGGCTGGTCCTCTACTTCATCCTGCGCACGCAGGGGCTGTGGAGCTTCACCGGGCTCAACCCTCAGGGCTTTCACTCAGCGCCGTGGAACGTGACGTTCAACACGACCTCGTCGTTCCTCACGAACACGAACTGGCAGTACTACGGCGGCGAGACGACGATGACCTACTTCAGCCAGATGGCAGGGCTGACGGTGCAGAACTTCCTCTCAGCCGGGGTCGGGATCGTCGTCGCGGTCGCGCTCGTGCGCGGGATCATCGGCCGCACCGGCAAGAGCCTGGGCAACTTCTGGCAGGACATCGTGCGCACCGTCCTGTACGTGCTGATGCCGCTGTCGATCGTCATCGCGCTGATCCTCGTCTCCCAGGGCGTGATCGCGAACTTCACGTCGTACCTGTCGGTGCACGGGATCACCGGGTTGTCGCAGACGCTGGCGATGGGCCCGGTTGCCTCGCAGGAGGCGATCAAGGAGCTCGGCACCAACGGCGGCGGCTTCTTCAACGTCAACTCCGCGCATCCGTTCGAGAATCCGACCGGCTTCTCCAACCTCATCGAGATGCTCGCGGTGCTCGTCATTCCCGCGGCGCTCGTGTTCATGTACGGCAGGATGGCCGGCAACCGCCGCCAGGGGTACGCGATCTACTCGACGATGATGGTGATGTTCCTCGGCGCGGTGGTCGTCGCCTACATCGCCGAGGCCCACGGCTCCCCCGCCCAGCACGCCGCCGGCCTGCACACCGCGGTCATCCACGGGTCGACGGGCGGCAACCTCGAGGGCAAGGAGCAGCGGTTCGGCATCGCCGGATCCGCCCTCTTCGACGTCATCACGACGGTGACGTCGTGCGGCGCAGTGAACAGCGCGATCGAGTCGTTCACCGGGATCGGCGGCGCTGTTCCGTTCGCGAACCTCTCCGCCAGCGAGGTGATCTTCGGCGGCGTCGGCACCGGCCTGTATTCGATCCTCCTCTACGTCCTGCTCGCGGTGTTCCTCGGCGGGCTGATGGTCGGCCGCACCCCGGAGTACCTCGGCAAGAAGATCGAGGCTCGCGAGATCAAGCTCGTCTCCCTCGGGATTCTGATCACGCCGCTGGCGGCGCTGTTCTGCACCGCGCTGGCGACCGCCTCCCACGCGGGTCGCGCCTCGATCTCCGCCGGGGCCGCGGGCGGGCCGCAGGGCTTCTCGGAGACCTTCTATGCCTACCTCAGCCAGGCGAACAACAACGGCTCGGCGTTCGCCGGCTACACCGGGTTCATCCAGCCCAACGCCGGCAACCTCGGTTCGCACGGCGTCACGTTCGCCAACCTGCTCGGCGGCTTTGACATGACCTTCGCCCGCTACGCGCCGATCTTGTTCGCGCTCGCCGTCGCCGGCTCGCTCGCCGGCAAGCGGATCAGCCCGGCCGGCCTCGGCACGATGCGCACCGACAACCCGACGTTCGTCGTCTTGTTGATCGGCGTGATCGTCCTCGTCGGCGCGCTCACCTTCTTCCCCGCCCTGCTGCTCGGACCGATCGTGCAGGGCCTGACCGGACACCTCTACTAATGGCCCTCAGGAAAGACATCATCACCTCCGCCATCGCGATCCTCGTGTTCACGTTGCTCTGCGGGATCCTCTATCCGCTGGTCATCACCGGCGTCAGCCAGGTCGCTTTTCCCGGCAACGCCAACGGGCAGCAGATCCACCTCGGCGGCAAGCTCGTCGGCTCCAAGCTCATCGGGCAGCAGTTCGCCGATCCGGTGATCGACCGCAAGACCGGCAAGCCCAAGCTCGACTCTGACGGAAACCCCGTCACCGTCGCCGATCCGCGCTACTTCCAGTCTCGCCCTTCGGCGACCGTGCCGCCCTATAACGGCGCCGCGTCGACCTTCTCCAACCTGGGACCGAACAGCGTCGCCACCGAACAGGAGATCGCCTCGAACATCAAGGCCTACCTGGCGCTCGAGAAGCGCTACGACCCCGGATTGACCGTGGCCAGGATCCCGGTCGACGCCGCCAACAGCTCCGCGTCGGGCATCGACCCCGACATCTCGGTCGCGAACGCCGACATCCAGGCCCACCGGATCGCCGAGGTGCGGCAGCTCTCGCTGACCCGGGTCGACCGGATGATCTCCACCTACACCGGAGGCCGCGGGCTCGGTTTCTCCGGTGAGCCGACGGTCAACGTCCTCGAGCTGAACCTTGCCCTCAACCGCGTCTCCAAAGGAACCCGCTGATGTCCGTTGACACTCCCGCTCCCCCGTCGGACCCGAGGACTCCGGCGGCGACAGGCCAGCGCCAGGCGGTCTCGCTGTTTCGCCCCGACATCATCCGGCGGGCGCTGATTGACAGCCTGATCAAGCTCGACCCTCGGGTACAGATCCGCAACCCGGTGATGTTCGTCGTCGAGATCGGGGCCACGATCACGACCGTCACCTGGCTGATCCAGGTGTTCGGCGGCAAGGCCCTCGGCGGCAACGACCCGGCCTGGTACACGTTCGTGATCTCCTTCTGGCTCTGGCTGACCGTCGTCTTTGCCAACATGGCGGAGGCATTCGCGGAGGGCCGCGGACGGGCGCAGGCCGCGACGCTGCGTTCGATGCGCCAGGAGACGGTCGCGCTGCTCGAGGACGGGTCGACCAAGAAGGCGTCCGACCTGACCAAGGGCGACCGCGTCGTCATCGAGGCCGGAGAGCTCATCCCCGGTGACGGCACCGTGATCGAGGGCATCGCCTCGGTCGACGAATCGGCGATCACCGGCGAGTCGGCCCCGGTCATCCGCGAGTCCGGCGGCGACCGCTCGGCGGTCACGGGCGGCACGCGCGTCCTGTCGGACCGCATCGTCGTGGAGATCACCCAGGAGCCCGGCAACTCGTTCCTGGACCGGATGATCTCGCTCGTGGAGGGTGCCTCCCGGCGCAAGACCCCGAACGAGATCGCGCTCAACATCCTGCTCGCCGGATTGACGCTGATCTTCATGATCGTCGTCGCCACGCTGCGCCCGTTCGGCCTGTTCGCCGGCACCCCGATCTCCGAGACGACGCTGATCTCGCTGCTCGTCGCGCTCATCCCGACGACGATCGGCGCGCTGCTGTCGGCGATCGGGATCGCCGGCATGGACCGGCTCGTGCGCCGCAACGTGCTCGCGCTCTCCGGCCGCGCCGTCGAGGCGTCCGGCGACGTCGACGTCCTCCTCCTCGACAAGACCGGCACGATCACGATCGGCAACCGGCTCGCATCCGAGTTCATCCCGATGCCGGGGGTTCCCGAGTCCGAGCTGGCCGAGGTCGCCCAGCTCTCGTCGCTCGCCGATGAGACCCCGGAGGGCCGCTCCATCGTCGTGCTCGCCAAGCAGTACGGCATCCGCGAGCACGACATGGCCGACCTCCACGCCGAGTTCGTTCCGTTCACCGCGCAGACGCGGATGAGCGGCGTCGACCTCAACGGCAACCAGCTGCGCAAGGGCGCCGGTGACGCGATCATCAACTTTGTCACCGAGGAGGGCGGCCGGCCGCCCGCCGAGCTGCAGCCGGCGCTCGACCGGATCGGTCGTGAGGGCGGGACTCCGCTGGCAGTCGCCCGCGACTCCCAGGTGATGGGCGTCATCTACCTCAAGGACACGATCAAGGAGGGGATGCGCGAACGCTTCGATCACCTCCGCTCGATGGGGATCCGCACGGTGATGATCACCGGCGACAACCGCCTCACCGCGGCCAAGATCGCCGCGGAGTCCGGCGTCGACGACTTTCTCGCAGAGGCGACGCCCGAGGCGAAGCTCACGCTCATCACGGAGCAGCAGGGCCAGGGCCGGATGGTGGCGATGACCGGCGACGGCACCAACGACGCACCGGCGCTCGCCCAGGCCGATGTCGGCGTGGCGATGAACACCGGCACCCAGGCCGCGCGCGAGGCCGGGAACATGGTCGACCTCGACTCCAACCCCACGAAGCTCATCGAGATCGTCGAAGTCGGAAAGCAGCTGCTGATCACGCGCGGCGCACTGACGACGTTCTCGATCGCCAACGACGTCGCCAAGTACTTTGCGATTCTGCCTGCCATCTTCATCGCCACCTATGCCGCCAGCGGCGGACACAAGGGGCCGCTGCACGTACTCAACGTCATGGACCTGGGCACGCCGCGTTCTGCCGTGATCTCGGCGATCATTTTCAACGCGATCGTGATCCCGCTCCTGATCCCGATCTCACTCAAGGGCGTCGCCTACCGGCCGATCGGCGCAAGCGCGCTCCTGCGACGGAACCTGTGGGTCTACGGCCTCGGCGGGCTGATCGCTCCGTTCATCGGGATCAAGCTGATCGACCTGATCGTCCACAACCTCCTCGGGGCGTGAGGACAGCGGCGGCGCCGTGGCTCGAGTCCGGGAATGGTGCGGTGGCGGTCGGCCGCGGGCGCTACAAGGTCTTCCTCGGGATGGCCGCGGGCGTCGGCAAGACCTACGCGATGCTCGGCGAGGGCCGGGCCGAGGCCCGCGCCGGCCGTGACGTCGTGATCGGCTACCTCGAGCCCCACGGCCGGACCGAAACCCTGGCCCAGGCGGAAGGGCTGGAGACGGTGGCCCGCCGCCAGATTCGCTACCGCGACACGGTGCTCGAGGAGATGGACCTGCCGGCGATCCTCGTTCGCGCGCCCGAGCTGTGCCTGATCGACGAGCTCGCCCACACCAACGCCCCGGGCACGGAGCACGCCAAGCGCTTCGAGGACATCGCCGACGTCCTGGCGGGCGGCATCGACGTCTACTCCACCGTGAACGTCCAGCACCTGGAGAGCCTCAACGACCAGGTCGCCGAGCTGACCGGAACCCGGGTGCGAGAGACGGTCCCGGACGCCGCCCTGACCTCCGCCGACGACGTCGTGCTCATCGACATCACGCCCGACTCGCTCATCGAGCGTCTACTCGCCGGCAAGGTGTATCCCGAGGAGCGCGTGCAGAGCGCGTTGAACAACTTCTTCAAGATCGAGAACCTGTCCGCGCTGCGCGAGGTCGCCCTGCGCCAGGTCGCCGAGGAGGTCGAGCACAAGCGAATGCCGGCGGACGCGGCCGGCCGTGGCCGCGAGGAGCGTTTCGCCGACGGCGGCGCGCCCCGCGTCGTCGGCGAGCGCCTGCTGGCCCTGGTCACCCCGGAGCCGAGCTCCCAGCGCGTCGTCCGGCGCGCCTGGCGCTCCGCGCAGCGGCTGGGAGCCGAGCTCGACGTGCTCTGGGTGACAGACGAGGAGGAGCCCGGCGAGGTCGAGCGCGAGCAACTGGCGGCACTCCGGCGGTTGTCCAGCATGCTCGGCGCGCACCTGGTGGTGGAGCACGGTTCCGACGTCGCGCTCGTCGCCCAGCGTGTCGCCCGTGACCGCGGCACCACCTATGTGCTGATGGGCGCGCCGGCGCCGCGCGGCGGCCTGGGCCGGATCATGCGGCCGTCGCTGCCGATGCGCCTGATGTCGCTCCTGCCCGGCATCGACCTCCGGATCGTCGCCGACCGCACCCAGCGTCCGAGCGACCCGCGATGACCGCCGTCCTCGCCGTCCTCGCCGTCCTCGCCGTCCTCGCCGTCGTGTTCGCCGTCGCGCTGGCCGGTCTCGGCACGCGCCGGCGGTGGGCTCGCCGGCCGGACTCGAGACGAGCGCCGGAGCCGGGAGCCCGGCGCATCCTGTTCCCATTCGTCGCCACCTCGCTGTCCCTGCGTGGACTCGACGCCGCGTTGCGACTGGCGCGAGCCGAGGAGGCGACGCTGCTGCCGGTGTTCCTGGCGCGCGTGCCGCTGACCATCGCGCTCGACTCGCCGCTGCCGCGCCAGGCGGCGGTGGCAATTGGGCTCCAGGAGGCGATCGAGCAGCGCGCCGCCGCGTTCGGCGTGCCGGTCGACGCCCGCGTCGAGCGCGGGCGCAGCCATCGCCACGCGCTGCGTCAGACGATCGCCCACGAGCGCTTCGAGCGGATCGTCATCGCAGCGGCGACGCCGGGCGGACCGGGATTCGGACCTGACGACGTCGCCTGGCTACTCGCCAACGCCCCCGGAGAGATCGTCGTCCTGCGCCCGGGGGCCGAGGACCAGCTCGTCCCCGCACCTTCGCGCCTGCACCGCCGCGGGGGCGTCGAGGGACGGCGTGGCCGGCACACGCGCCGCCACGACGTCGTGCACCCCTGAGCGTCCGCCGGACCGAGCCTTGGCGTGTTAGTGGACCCACAGGACACTTAGACGCCAAGCCTCCCGTATGCGCGTGACACGGGCAGAACCGGCGCGTCGTCTCAGATGGGGATTCCGGCGAGCTGCCGGCAGGCGCGGGTCTCGACGAGCGAGAGTCCGAGATCGACGGATACGACGTGCCGGAGTTCGTCGATGATCTTCGGCTCCATCGCGGCGTCGTTCCGTAGGTCGCTGACGAGGGTGCCGAGGGCCAACAGGTTCCCGCCCGCAATGCTGGCGGCAACGCTTTGGATCGCGTGGACGCGCGATGCGATGTCGGAACGGAGCTGGTCGGTGCGCGCTCGTGCCTGCGGAGTTTGCGCACCGGGGGGCAAACCGAGCTTGTTCAGCTGGTTCAGCATGCCCGTCGTCGCGCCGAGCGCATCGTGAATTCGGGTCAGCGCGTCGAAGCTGAGGTTGAGGCTCGTTCCATCCCGCTTGATTTCGCTCTTCCAGTCCAGGATGTCCGTACACGTCGCCGCGGCCCACCGCTCGTCGGCCGCCATTCGCCGGGCCGCGAGCGCGGCGCGCGCGCTCGTCTGGGCGCCCTGGGCCGCGCCGCCGCCGCCGGGGAGCGGGACCACGCCGGTGCTGAGCCCGACCAGGGCGGCAGCCGCGATGGCGCCGACCACCCCCAGGACTCGGCGGGCACTGGGAGCGTGAAGGGTGGTCATGACCGTGCAGAGCTCAGGATGCCCGGCGCGATGAAGAACGCCCTTAGAAACCCAGGGCTAGTCGTGCAGCATGAACGGGATCGTCGCCACGATCACGTCGGTCCGGGCCTTGAGGACGGCGGACAGGAGCCGTCCCCGCTGGTTGTGGAGAATCTCGTGGCGGCGTTTGCGAGGGACGATCTCCGGGATCAGCACGGTGACGATCGTGCCGGGCTCGTGGATGGACTCGACGTACTGCAGCACCGAGCGAACCAGCGAGCGGTGGCTGTCGACGATCACCTCGATCGGAATTCCGCACGCCCACTCCGCCCACGCGCGCTGGATCTGGGCGCGCTCCTCCTCATCGGCGGCCACCGACACCGCCACGACGGTGCTGCCCAGCGACATTGCCGCGCTGACCGCGCGCTGAGTGAGCAGGTTGACCGTGGAGGTGGGGACGATGACGATGCTGTCGTGGCTGACCGGGTGCGGCGGGGTGAGGCCGAGCTTGAGCTCGCGTCCGACGTCCTCGTAGTAGAGCTCGGTGCGGTGAAACAGGAGCATGATCACCGGCACCGCGATGACGACGCCCCACGCTCCCTCCACGAACTTCGATCCGAGCAGGACGATCACGGTCACGCCGGTCAGCACCGCGCCGGCGCCGTTCACCCCGGCGCGGAGCTTCCAGCGGGGCGGATGCTCCTTGCGCCAGTGGCGGACGAGCCCCACCTGGCTGAGCGTGAAGCCGATGAACACGCCGATCGCGTACAGCGGGATCAGCTTGTTGACGACCGCGCCCGAGACGAGCAGGAGGAGCGCGGCGAGGATCGCCAGCGCGAGGATCCCGATCCGGTACACCGGCTTCTCCGCCCGCAGGTAGAAGACATGCGGCAGCCGATGATCCTTCGCCAGCAGGCTCATCAGCACCGGCAGCCCGCCGAAGCTGGTGTTCGCCGCCAGCCCCAGGACCGCGCAGACCGCGAGATTGGAGACATAGAACGGCCAGCCGGTGCCGAGTGAGCCGGCGGTCAGCTGGGCGAGCACGGTCACTCCGCCCCGGGGCTGGACATGGTGGATGTGGATGAGGACGCCGAGCCCGACCAGCATCACCCCGAGCAGGACCCCGAGCGTGATCTCGGTCCGCTGCGCGGTCCGCGGCGAGCGAAACGCGGGTACGCCGTTGGCGATCGCCTCGATCCCGGTCACCGCCGAGCAGCCCGAGGCGAACGCCTTCAGGATCAGGATGACTCCGAGCGAGGCGGTGATCGCCGGGACCTCATGGGTACCGATCGTCGCCTCGGGATGGCTGCGCACCAATCCAACGCCGATCGTCACCAGGATGCTCACGAGGAAGATTGCGGCGGGCACGATCAGGAACTTCGCCGATTCGCTGATCCCGAACATGTTGACCGCGGTGAGCAGCACCAGGCCGGCCAGCGCGACGAGCAGGAGATGGTGCGCGAGGCCGGGGAAGACGCTGGCGAGGCTGGCGGCGCCCGCGGCGAGGCTGACCGCCACCGTCAGCACGTAGTCCACGACCAGCGACGCGGCGGCGAGCAGAGCCGGCCATGACCCGAGGTTCGCCTTCGACACGGCGTAGGCGCCGCCCCCGTCGGGATGGGCGGTGATCACCTGCGCGTAGGAGATCACCAGCAGCACGAGCATGCCGGTGATCACCAGCGTGATCGGGAGCGTCCAGCGCAGCGCGCCGACCCCGGCGAGGATGAGGACGGCCATGATCGCCTCGGGGCCGTAGGCGACACTGGACAGGGCGTCGAGGCTGAGCGCGGCCAGCCCGCGCGGGACGTCGAGGTCGTGGCCCGCCTCGGACTGCTTGCCGAGCCGTGGCCGGTGCCCGATCCGGGCTCCCGGCCCACGGCGCGCCGGGCGCACCCGCGTCCACTCGGTGTGCTCGCCTGCGGGTTCTGTCGTCGTGTCGCTCAAGCTCGCACCGAGCCCGGCACGGGGATCACACGGCCGCCGTGCTGGCGCAGGGGAAACCGCATGCTACGCCCGATCGGTGCCACCCCGCGAGGGCAGGGCCGGCCAGTCAGGCCAGGTGGGCGCGCTCGATCTTGCGTGCGGCGGCGGTGACCGCAGCGATCGCCCGCGGCACGTCGCCGGAGATCCGCGAGGCCGGGCCGGCGATCGACAGTCCGGCGACGAGTCGCCGGCGGCGGTCGAGGATCGGCGCCGCCACCGCCGCGGCGCCCTCGTCGAGCTCTCCGAACGTCACCGCGGCGCCCGCGGCGCGAATCCGATCAAGCTCGGCCCGGAGCCCCGGCGTTCCGACCGTGATCAGCAGCCGCTCCAGGTCGTCGGGGTCCAGGTAGGCGGCGAGGATCTTGCCCGACGCCCCGCGGTGCATCGGCGCGCGGCGGTAGCGCGCGTAGGAGAGCCGTACCGAATGGACCTCGGTCTCCACGACGTGGAGCACGATCGCCTCGAGCGCGCACGGCGCCGCCAGCATGACGGTCTCCCCCACCTCGGCGCCCAGCTCGGCCATCACCGCGCTCGCCGGTGCCACCAGCCGCTCGCGCAGGCCGGCCTCGGCCGTCCGGCCGAGCGCGACGAGCCGCGTGCCCAGCGTGACCGTGCTGTCGGAGCCGCGCTGGACGAGCCCGTGCTGCTCGAGCTCGCCGAGCAGCCGGTAGGCCGTGCTCGTCGGCATGCCCGCCTCGCCGGCGAGCTCGGACACCGTGAGGTCGGCAGGCTGCTCGCCGAGCCGGTGCAACAGGTCCACCGCGCGCTCCAGAGCGCCCGCAGGCATGCGTCAGACCCAGTGGGTCCCGCCGCGGCCCACTACTCAGATCCCCGGAGGCGCGTGCTCGGACAGGGCGGGCCGGCTGCCGGCGACCCGGGCCACGCGCCGGACGAGCCCGCCCTCGCCGACGAGCTGGGCCAGACCCTCGATGTCGGCGTTCCAGTCGGTCTCGTCGGCCAGGGTGCCGGCATACTCGCGCACCAGCGAGTACGCCCGGCCGGTGCCGCCGCCGAGCTGGGCCGGGCCCCCGCGCAGGTCGACGGCCTGGGCGGAGATGATCAGCTCGAGCGCCACGAGCCGGTGCATCAGGCTGACGAGCGTCGACGTCGTGCTCACTGCCAGCGGCGCCATCGAGGCGTGATCCTCGACCCCCTCCGCGAGCTGGCCGCGGTAGTCGAGCGATACCGGATTGGCGTGAAACCGAACCTCCGACGCGAGCGCCGCGAACGAGCGTCCGAGCGGCCGGAGTCCGCCGGTCGGGCCGTCGCGCGGCGCCAGTCCGGTCGGCAGCCCGCTGAAGTGGTGCCACAGCAGCTTCTGGACGCGCTCGTTGGCCACCTGCGCGGCGTGGGCGATCCCGAGCCGGACGTAGTCGAACGCCATCGCCAGCGAGGTGACGTCGAAGTTCCCCACCGACACGATTGCCGCCTCGTCGATCAGCACCAGCGGGTTGTCGCCGGCCGAGTTGAGCTCGATCTCCATCAGCCCGCGGGCGACCGACAGCGCGTCGTAGACCGCGCCGTGCGTCTGCGGGACGCAGCGGATCGAGAGCGGGTCCTGAAGGTTGCGCGCCGCGCCCGGCCGCCACAGCTCGGAGTCCTCGAGCAGGTCCCGCAGCCGGGACATCGCCGTCTCCTGGCCGCTGTGCGGGCGGGCCCGGGCGGCGGCCGGGTGGATCACCGACAGGTTCGCGGCGAACGCCTCGAAGCTGAGCGCCGCGGCGATCTGCATGCTGTCGATCAGATCGGCGGCGTCGATCAGGACGAGCGAGCCGCGCCCGAGGGTGACCCCGTTGGAGCTGATCAGCCCGAGCGCCTCCTTGGGGCGCAGCTCCATCGGAGCGATCCCGGCCCGCTCGAGCGCCTCCTCGCCGGGGATCGTGGCGCCCTCGTACTCGGCCCAGCCGCGCCCGATGACGACCTTGCCGATGTCCGCCATCTCCGACAGGTCGCCCTGGCCGACGGACCCGATCATCCGCACCACGGGGTGGACGCGCTGGTTGAGCAGGGCGACGAGCAACTCGATCAGCTCGCGGCGGACGCCGACCCCCGCCTTGAGCATCCCGTTGACACGGGACACGATCATCGCCCGGACGACGTCGGTCGCGAGCGGGCGTCCGTAGGACGCGACCTGATCGGCGACGGTCGCAAACGAGAACGCGCCGATCTCCTCGAGCGGGATGTGGTGGCGAGCCAGCGAGCCGAGCCCGGTGTTCAGCCCGTAGACCGCCTGACCGCTGGCCAGAGCGTGGTCGACGACTTTTCGTGCCGCTCGCACCCGGACGAGCGCCGCCTCATCAAGGTCCACGCGCGCGTTCCCTCGGGCGACCGCGAGGACGCGATCGACGGTAAGTCCGTCACCGTTGAGGAGGATGGTCTCGTTTGGTGAGATGACTGCCACGCTGAAGCCCGAGTGTATCCTTTCACAATCTCAATGATCGAGAAGATCTCGGGGACGATTCTCCGTGCCGACGGATCGCGGCGGCGCGCAGGCGTGGTGATCGGCGACGGCCGGATCGTCAGCGTCGGCGACCCGCTTCCGGGATCGCCGGACTTCGGCGACGCGCTGCTGCTCCCCGGCGCCGTCGATGTCCACGTCCACACGCGCAGCTACGCCGGGGAGGGGATCGAGCGGTGCACGCGCGCGGCGGCCGCCGGCGGCGTGACGACGATCGTCGACATGCCCTACGACGCCGCCGGACCGATCGACTCGCTCGCCGCCTTCGCGGCCAAGATCGACGATGTCGCCCGCGAGGCGGTCGTCGACGTCGCCCTGTGGGCGACGGTGCCCCCGCACGGCCCGATCGACGAGGTGCAGGACCTCGTCGATGCCGGCGCGGCGGCGTTCAAGCTGTCCACCTTCGAAACCCATCCCCAGCGGTTCCCCCGGATCCCGGACCCCCAGCTGCTGGCCGCGTTTGCGGCGATCGCCCGAGCCGGCGGGCTCGCCGGCGTCCACGCCGAGAACGACGAGATCGTCCGCGCCGGGATCGCCGCCGAGCAGGCGGCGGTCATCGCGCCCGCCCACCCCGACCCGTTGGCGCACGCGCGCTCCCGACCCCCGGTCGCCGAGCACGAGGCGATCGCCCGCTGCCTGGAGCTGGCTCGGGCCACCGCCGTCCGGCTGCACATCTGTCACGTCTCGACGCCCCGCGGGGTGCAGCTCGTCGCGCAAGCCCGCCGCGACGGCGTCGACGTCAGCGCCGAGACCTGCCCCCATTACCTCCTGCTCGACTCCTCCGAGCTGACCCGCCGGGGCGGCGAGGCCAAGATCAATCCGCCGCTGCGCGACGCTCCTCTCCCCCCCGACGGGCTCGACCTCATCTCCTCTGACCACGTCGGCTGGCCGGTGGCGCGCAAGCACGGGCCGGACATCTTCGCGCTCTCCTCCGGCGCCCCCGGCGTCGAGCTGATTGTCGCGCTCGTCCACGACGCCCTCGGCCCCGCCGAGCTCGTCCGCCTCGTCAGCGAGCGGCCGGCACGGCGGTTCGGGCTGTGGCCGCGCAAGGGCCGCCTGGCGCCAGGGGCCGACGCCGATCTGATGGTGCTCGACCCGACCGTCGAGTGGGAGATCGATCCGGCGCAGCTCGTCACGCCGGCCGGGTGGAGCCCGTACGCGGGACGCCGCCTGCGCGGCCGGGTGATCGCCGCGTTCTGCGGCGGCCGGCAGGTGTGGGACGGCCGCCACGTGCTCGCCGGCGCCGGGGACGGCCGGTTCGTCGCCGCGGGCGGCCGGGCAGTCTCATCCCGTCGGTCGACTGCAGGCGCGCGTGGCTGAGGCCGGGCTCCGCTGCCGCGGCTGGCGCCAGGAGGCGATCCTGCGGCTGCTCGAGAACAACCTGGCGATCGCCGAGGATCCCGAGGGACTCATCGTCTACGCCGCTCATGCCAAGGCGGCCCGCGATCACGCCAGCCTCGACGGCATCGTCGCCGCGCTGCGCGGCCTCACCGACGGGGAGACGCTCGTCGTCCAGTCGGGCAAGCCGATCGCGGTGCTCCCGACCGGCCCGCGATCCCCCGCCGTGCTGCTGGCCAACGGCAACCTCGTCGGGCGCTGGTCGACGCCGGAGGTCTTCTACGACCTGGAGCGCCGCGGACTGATCGCCTGGGGCGGCCTGACCGCGGGCTGCTGGCAGTACATCGGCTCCCAGGGGGTGCTGCAGGGCACCTACGAGACATTCGCGCAAGTGGCCCGCGAGCACTTCGATGGCCGCCTGCGCGGGCGGCTGGTGGTCACCGGCGGCCTGGGCGGGATGGGATCGGCGCAGCCAGTGGCGATCACCCGGATGCTCGGCGGCGTCACCGTCATCGCCGAGGTCGACGGCGACAAGGCGCGGGGGCGCCACGACGCCGGCGTCGTCGACCTGGTCGCCGACGACATCGATTTCGCGCTCGACGCCGCCCTGGCCGCCCGCGATCGCGGGGAGGCGCTCGCGGTCGCGGTGCTCGTCAACGCCGCCGAGCTGCTGGAGGGGTTGCTGGCGCGCGACGTCGTGCCCGACGTCGTCACCGACCTGACGTCGGCCCACGACCTGCGCACCGGATACCTGCCGGTCGGGATCGATCCGGTGCAGGCCGCGGCGCTGCGCCAAGGCGATCCCGGCAAGCTCGAGGCGCTGGCGCTGGCCACGCTCGTGCGCCATGTGGAGGCGATGCTGGCGTTGCGGGAGCGCGGCGCGGTCGTGTTCGACTACGGCAACAACATCCGCCCCCACGCCGCCGGCGGCGGGGTGGCGGACGCGCTGACGATCGACATCTTCACCGCGCGCTACCTGAGACCGCTGTTCTGCCGCGGAATCGGGCCGTTTCGCTGGATCTGCCTCTCCGGCGAGGATGCCGACCTGGCGGTGATCGATGACATGTCTTGTGAGCTGTTCGCCGACGTGCCGCGGATCACCGACTGGATCGGGCTCGCCCGCGGACACGTCATCCGGCAGGGGCTGCCGGCGCGGATCGCCTGGCTGGGCCACGGCGAACGGGTCCGCCTCGGGCTGGCGGTCAACGCCGCCGTCGCCGACGGCCGTCTGCGCGCCCCCATAGCGTTCACCCGCGATCACATGGACTCCGGTGCGATGACCCACCCCAACATCATCAGCGAGGGCATGGCCGACGGCTCTGATCCGGTCAGCGACTGGCCGCTGCTCAACGCGCTCCTCAATACCGCTGCCGGTGCCGACCTGGTGGCGATCCATTCCGGCGGGGGCGGCTACGCCGGGTATTCGCAGAGCGCGGGCATGACTGTCGTCGCCACCGGCGACGACGACGGCGCCGCGCGGCTCGCCGGCGCTCTGCATGTCGACACGGCGATCGGGGTCCTGCGTCACGCCGACGCCGGGTATGACAACGCCCGGCGGTTCGCCGGCGAACAGGGGCTCGGCCTTCCGGCGACCCCAACGGCGCACACGACCGGGGACACCCGATGAGGGAGCTCGATCTCAACGCCGTGCACGCGGCGGTGACCGGCGGATCCGTGCTCGCCGCCGGCGGGGGCGGGTGGGTCGATCACGGTCTGCTCGTCGGCACCACCGCCGTTCAGTACGGCACCCCGCGGCTCGTGACGCTGGATGAGCTGCCCCCCGACGCCCTGCTCGCCACGGTGTCGGCGATCGGAGCTCCGGCGGCGGTCGGCTGGGAGATGCGCCCCGGGGATTATGTGCGGGCGCTCGAGCTGCTCATCGAGGCGGTCGGCGCGCCCGTGGTGGGCACGGTCACCGCGCAGAACGGATCTTCGACGACGTGCAACGGCTGGGTCGCCTCGGCCGTGTTGAAAACCCTCGTCGTCGACGCCGCCGGCGATGGCCGAGCCCATCCCACCGGCAAGATGGGCTCGTTCGGTCTCGCCGCTGACGACGACTACGAGACGGTGCAGGCCGTCGCCGGCGGCAACCGGGCCGAGAACCGCTACCTGGAGGTGGTCACGCGGGGGACCGTCCGCCACACCGCCAATGTGCTGCGTACGGCGTCGGATCAGTCGGGCGGATTCATCGCGTGCGCGCGCAACCCGCTCCCGGCGTCGTTCGTGGCCGAGCACGCCGCCATCGGGGCGATCAGCTTCGCGCTGTCGCTCGGCGAGGCGATCCTCGCCGCGGAGCACAGCGGCCCGGGACGGATGATCGAGGTGACCGCCGATCACCTCCAGGGCACGATCCTGGCCCGCGGGCCGGTCCGGAGCAAGGTCCTGCGGACCGAGAACGCGTTCGACATCGGCAGCGTGTGGGTGGGTGAGCTCGAGCTCGGCTTCGTCAACGAGTATCTGAGCGCCGAATCCGGGGGCGAGCGGCTGGCCACGTTTCCGGACGTGCTCACCACCCTGTCGGTCCACACCGGGCGGATCATCTCGATCGCCGATCTGCGGGAGGGTGACGAGGTGGCGGTCCTCCACGTGCCCAAGGGCAACGTCCCGCTCGGCGACGGGGTCCGTGAGCCGAGCGTCTATCCCGAGGTCGAGGCGATGCTCGGCAAGCCGCTCGCGCCGTACGCCCTTGCCTGATGCCCGGCGGATAGCGCAGCGTCTTCAGGCGCTGTGGACGATCGCCCACGGCCCCGCGGGGGGGGCGGATCGTCCCGCCTACTCGGTGGCGGAGGCCGACGCGATGCTCCTCGTCGCCGGCTGGGCCGCGGAGCTGGAGCTGGAGCCGGGGATCGACGCCTACGGCAATCTCTGGGCGCTGCCGCGCGACTGGGCGGGGCCGGTGGTGACGTCGGGCTCGCACGTCGACACGGTGCCCGACGGGGGGCGCTACGACGGCGCGCTCGGGACCGTCCTCGGGCTCGAGCTCGTGTCCGATCTCCGCCACAGCACCGGCGACACCCGTGCCGGGCTGCTGGTCTGCGCCGCCGAGGAGGCACCCCGGTTCAGCGCCGGCACGATCGGCTCGCGGCTGCTCGCCGGCAGCCTGTCCCCCACGACGCTGCACGAGCTCCGCGACGCCGCCGGGATCACCGCCGCGGCCGCGCTGGACGCATATCTGGAGCGGCTCGCCGCGCTTCCCCGGGTTGCACCGCCGGTCGCCCGCCTCCGCGCCCACGCCGAGGTTCACGTCGCCCAGCGCCGCGCGCTGCGCGAGCTTGGCGTCGTCGTGACGGTGGCCTCGCCGCGCCGCTGGGTGGTGACGATCACCGGCGAGTCGGGCCACGCCGGCGAGGTGTCGATGGCGCAACGGCACGACGCCCTCGCGGCGGCCGCCGAAGTGGTGCTGGCGGTCGAAGCGGCCGCTGGCGCCGAGCCCGCCGAGACCGTCGCCACCGTGGGCACGATCGAGATCGTGCCGGGAGCGGTCAGCGTGATCCCCGGGCAGGCCCGGCTCGGGATCGACGTGCGCGGCACATCGGGGCCGTCATTGACCCGCGTCGACACGGCGATCCGCACCGCGGTCGCCGAGATCGCGCAGCGACGTGGAGTTGCGGCCGAAGCGAATCTGGTCCGCGCGGGCGAGCCGGTGACGATGGACCCGCGGCTGGCGCACGCCGCACTGTCGGCAGCAGCGGCACGGGGGATCCAAGCCACCGAGACGTGGTCGGGCGCGGGTCACGACGCCCAGCATCTCGCCGGGCTCGTGCCAACGCTGCTGCTGTTCGTCCCGCTGCACGGCGGCGAGAGCCACACGCCCGCGGAGGACGCGGACATGGACGAAATTGTCCAGACAGCCAGGGTGCTGGCCGCGGTGTTGAACGACCGAGGGTGACCGGACGCGACACCGAGCGTGACCGGACGCCGCTCGCGCTTGACCGGCTGCCCATCCCGATGGCATCATGACAACACGCGATGGCTATGAGAGGGACAAGCCTTCGGCGCGGGCTCCAGATCCTGCTTGCGCTGGGCTCGGATGAGGCGCTCGCCGCGGGAGGCCTTGGGGTCACGCAGATCGGCGAGCTGACCGGCCACGAGAAGAGCCAGGTCTCCCGGGCGCTGGCGGTGCTGAGCGAGCACGGACTGGTGCAGCGGTCGCCGGCCGCTCGCACGTACCGGCTGGGCTGGGGCTGTTTCATGCTCGCTTCCCGCGCGGGCGAGCCGCGCCTGATCGAAGAGGCCAGACCGGTGTTGGTGGCGCTGGTGGAGGAGGTGGGCGAGGCCGCGCATCTGTCGGCGTTGCAGGGCGCCGAGGTGCTCACCTTGCTGACGCAGGCATCGAGGCACGCGATCGTCGCTCGCAATTGGATCGGCCGGACCGTCCCCGCCCACTGCACGAGCTCGGGCCGAGCACTCCTGCTGGACCACGACCGGACGGCGCTGCTGGAGCTGCTGGGAGAGGACCGGCTGGCCTCCCAGGGTCCCAACGCACCCGCCGATGTGGCTGAGCTGGAGCGGCGGATCCGCCAGGCTCGCCGACTCGGCTACGCGGTGGCCGACGAGGAGTCGGAGCTGGGTCTGGTGGCGGTCGCGGCCCCGATACGCGATTTCACCGGTCGGGTCGTGGCCGCGATCAACATTTCCGCTCCCAGGTTCCGGCTCGGCAATCACCTGGATTCGGCGGGCCGCCGGGTGAGCGCCGCGGCGCGGCTGCTATCGGGTGCCCTTGGAGCACCTGGTCCGGACACATTGCCCATGGCGGCCGCGTAGTGAGACCGCGCGATCTGGAGCGCCCTGTCCGGCGGGTACGGGTCCTGTCCGCCTCGCGGTTCGCTAACGTGGCCGATCTCGACCCACGGGGCCGGCCGAAACCCGTCCGCCTCACCGCAACAGACATAGTCCGCCATCACCGAGGGAGTGAAGATGCAATCGATTCTTAGGCGCGTGCTCGCGAGCGGCGGAGTCCTCCTCGTGGTAGCGGTGCTGGCTGCCTGCGGAAGCTCCTCATCCTCGTCCTCCTCCGCGAGCTCATCGGCCGGATCAAGCTCGTCGGCGGGATCGAGCTCGGCGTCCGGCGGCGCTCTACCCGGCAAGGGCAAGCCGGCGATAACCGTCGGCGACAAGAACTTCACGGAGGAGTTCACGCTCGGGTACCTGTACACCGACGCGCTGCGCGCGAAGGGCTTCACCGTCAACCTGAAGCCCAACATCGGCAGCTCTGAGCTCATCGACAAGTCGCTCACCTCGGGGCAGATCGACATGTACCCCGAGTACACGGGCGTCATCCTCAGCGTGCTCAAGGGGACCGACAAAGTTCCGCCCACCGCCCAGGCGACGTACCAGGCGGCCAAGACGTTCGAGGAGGGCCGAGGGTTCACGTTGCTCGACCCGACGCCGTTCTTCGACGCCGACGCGATCGTCACGTTGAAGCCGTTCGCTCAGAAGAACCACCTCACGACGATCGCCGATCTCGGCAAGCTCAAGTCGTGGACGTACGGTGGACCGCCGGAGAACCAGACGCGCTACGAGGGCGTCGTCGGCCTGCACCAGGCCTACGGCCTCCACAACCTCAAGTTCGTCCCGCTGACGATCGGGCTGCAGTACCAGGCGCTCGACAGCGGCAAGATCCAGACCGCCGCCGCGTTCACCACCGACGGCCAGCTCCAGAGCGGCAAGTACGTGACCCTGACCGACACCAAGCACATCTTCGGCTTCCAGAACGTCGCGCCGGTGGTCTCCAAGCATCTGCTGGACCGCGAGGGACCGGCGTTCGCCCAGACGCTCAACGCGGTCAGCGCGAAGCTGACCAACCACGTCATGCAGCAGCTCAACGCCGCAGTCGACATCGACAAGGTCGACCCGGCAACCGTGGCTCACAAGTTCCTGCAGGCAAACGGCCTGGCGTAGGCTGCCCGAGGAAGAGCGCAGCGGCCATGCCAGGCCAGGAGACATCGTCGCCACCAGCGGGGTCGTCGTCGCAGGCGACCGCGGCCCCGCTCGAGTTCCAGCACGTCTCCAAACGCTACCCGGGCGCAGACAGATCCGCGCTCGAAGACCTCTCGTTCCAGGTGCCGGCGGGTGACATCTGCGTGCTGGTCGGACCCTCGGGGTGCGGGAAGACAACCGCGATGCGCATGGTCAACCGCATGATCGACATCAGCGACGGAGACATCCTGCTCGACGGCGAGAGCGTGCGCCAGCGCGAGCCCGCCGAGCTCAGGCGCCACATCGGCTACGTCATCCAGCAGATCGGCCTCTTCCCCCACCTGTCGATCGGCGACAACATCGCCACCGTGCCTCGCCTGCTGGGCTGGGACCGCAAGCGGATCGATGCCCGCGTAGCGGAGCTGCTGGAGCTGATCTCGCTGCCCTCTGAGACGGGGCAGCGGTATCCGGCTGAGGTCTCAGGCGGGCAGCGCCAGCGGGTGGGGGTCGCTCGTGCGCTCGCCGCCGATCCGCCCCTGATGCTGATGGACGAGCCGTTCGGGGCGATCGACCCGATCACCCGCGAGCGCCTCCAGGACGAGTTCCTGCGACTCCAGCAGGACATCCGCAAGACGATCGTGTTCGTTACCCACGACATCGACGAGGCGATCAAGATGGGCGACCGGATCGCGATCCTGCGCGAGGGCGGGGTGCTGGCGCAGTACGACACCCCGGAACGGATCCTCGCCGAGCCTGCCGACGAGTTCGTGGCCCGGTTCGTCGGGCTTGACCGCGGCCTGAAGCGCCTGTCATTGTCCGCGCTCTCCGACCTGTCTCTCGAAGAGGCCACGCCCACGCCCGACGGCACCCCGGCGCCCGGGCAAACCGACCCCCAACAGGTCGTGTTCGTCGACGATCAGGGGCGCCCGATGGGACGCCTGGGCGCCGACCGAGAGCCGGAGCCCGTGGGCGCGCTCGGCCACCCGGACACGTCGCTGCGCGATGCCCTGTCGCTGATCATGAGCGATGGCAACCGGCCGCTGGTGGTGGTCGACGCCGACGGCTTGCTGGCCGGGCTGGTCCGAATCGAGGTCATCGCCGGTGCGCTTGCGACCGGCGACGGAAGCGCCACCAACGGGAAGGACGCCTGATGGGCGGACGTCTTCTCATCGCCGCCGGCGGCGGGGGGCCGGTGATTCCAAGCTTCGGTGGAGGCAGCAGCAACGCGTGCGAGCGCAACAACGGGCTCTTCTGCTGGAGCTGGTTCACCGCGCACTGGCAGAGCACGTTCTCCCCCGCCCTCGTCCAGCACATCGTGCTCGTGGTGATCGCGGTCGGGATCGGGTTCGTGATCTCGTTCGGGCTGGCGCTGCTCGCCTACCGGCAGCGCTGGGTGGAGGCCCCGATCGCCGGCATCTCGAGCCTGCTGTACACGATCCCCAGCCTGGCGCTGTTCCAGATCCTGGTGCCGTTCACCGGCCTGTCTATCTTGACGGTCGAGATCGGCCTCGTCTCCTACACCCTGCTGCTGTTGTTTCGCAACATCGTCACCGGGCTGCGCGAGGTTCCCCAGGAGGTGCGTGACGCGGCAAGGGGCATGGGCCTGACGTCGCGGCAGATCCTGTTGCGAATCGACCTGCCGCTTGCCGTCCCGGCGATCTTTGCAGGGTTGCGGGTGGCCACCGTGACCACGATCAGCCTGGCCACGGTGGCCGCGATCGTCGGCATCAACGAGGGGCTGGGCGTTCCGATCTTCGATGCGATCCAGCGCGTCGACTTCAAGACCGAGCTGATCGGCGCCGCCGTGCTGGCGATCGCGCTCGCGCTGGTGGCCGACCTGCTGCTGGTGGTGATCCAGCGCCTGGTCGCACCGTGGGCCTCGCGCCGGCGCTCCTCGGTGGTGCCTCGCGCTGTGGTGCGAGCGATCCGGCGACGCCCGCGCCCGATCTCCACCGTCCGGGAGGCGTGAGCGCCGCCGATGCCGTTTGCCGACACCAGCCTGGGACAGCAGTTCCTGAACTCGTTCACGTTCATGGGCAACAACCTGAGCCTCCTGCTGCACGACACGCTGGGAACGCTCGCGCTGTGCGGCGCGGCCCTGGCCGTGGCGCTGGTCGTCACGCTGCCGCCGGCGATGTGGCTCGGCCACATCCACCGCGGATCGTCGGTGGCGATTCGCACCGCGAACGTGGGACGCTCGCTGCCCGAGCTGGCCATCATCGCGATCTTCCTGGGGCTGCTCGGGATCGGCTTCGTCAACGTGATGGTGGCGCTGGTGATCGTCGGCATCCCGCCGATCCTGGCCAACGCGTTCACCGCCATCGACGGCGTCGACCCCGACGTGGTCGACGCCGCCCGGGGAATGGGCATGAGCGGGCTCCGGGTGCTGCTCACGGTCGAGTTCCCCCTGGCGCTGCCGCTACTGTTCGCGGGGGTCCGCACCTCGGCGCTGTTCATCATCGGGGCCTCGCCGCTGGCGGCGATCGCCGGCGGGTCCGGATTGGGCCAGATCATCGTCAACCAGGCAAGCTACGGTTTCGACGGGGTGATCGCGGCCTCGCTGTGGGTGGCGGCGCTCGCGATGCTGGTGCAGGGCCTGCTCGCGCTGGTGCAGCGGGCGATCACGCCCGAGGGCCTGAAGCGCGGCGCTCGCGGGACCGCCGGGCTCGACGTCGGCGTAGCCGACGCCGAGCGGATGACCGGCATGGAGCCCAGCACGGCGTAGCCACCGCCCGGGTGGACGCACCCAGAGGCCCGCAGGTCGCGGCTGGCGTTCAGCCCAGCGTGCGCCCGGCGCCGACACCGGCGAGCACCAGGAAGTTGCGCAGTACGCGCGCTCCCGCCGGGTGCTGCGCGCTGAACCGCTCCGGGTGAAATTGCGTTCCCCACCATGGACGATCGCGCGCTCGGAGCGCCTCCACCGCGCAGTCCTCGCTGCGCGCCAGCACGACGAAGCCTGGGGGCAGCGAGACCACGTCCCATGAATGGTGCTCGTAGGTCACGGCGGTCGGCCCGAGCCCGCCCAGCAGATCCGCCTCGTCCAGGATCTCGACGGTCTCGTATCCAATCGCGGGGCGCTCACGCGGCCCGATCGCGCCGCCGGCGGAGACCACCAGTCGCTGCATACCCGCGCAGATCCCGAGCACGGCACCATCGAACCGGCCCACGCACTCTCCCAGCCGCGCCAGCGCGCCGGGATCGTGCACGGACCAGGGGGCAAATGATCCGCTCAGGATCACGGCGGCGGCGGAGCCGAAGTCGTCCACGTCGCTGTAGTGTCGGCTGCGCACCGGAGCGCCGGCGAGCCGCTGCATCCGGCGGCGGATCGCCTCGTAGTGGCGCGCCAGCACGGCGTCGATCGCCGGTGCGTGCTCCATGATCACGAAGTCGACCGCGGCGCTCGCCGCCGTCCGCCCCCCGACGGATGCCGGCGGCATTAGTGGCCGTCTCTTAGGGCCCTTAGAGCCTGGCGGCGTAGTCGAGGTTGCGCTGCTTGAGGTCGGGGCTGGTGCCCAGGAACGCGTGGCGCGACATGTCGGGGCTGTAGCGGCTGGCGGGCGGGCTGAGGCCGAGCGCCTCCGCGACGGCGCGGATGTGGTGCGGCGCTGCTCCACAGCAGACGCCCAGGTAGGCGACACCGAGCTCGTGCGCGGTCCGGGCGAACTCGCCCAGCTCGTAGCGGTTGCAGGTGAACGGATCAAGCGCGGTCGGGAACGGACGGTTGTCCGGGATGCAGTCGCAGCCGGGATCGGTCAGCGACTGGAAGCTCGGCTCGGCGTCGTGTGTGCGGTAGGGGACCGGCAGGGCGGCGACGTGACAGGACACCGCCTCGCGGATGGACGACAGGAACGGCAGCATCGTCCGTGGTCCGCGGATGCAGTTGAGGCCCACCACGTCCGCGCCGGCCGCCTCCAGACGCCGGCAGGCCTCCGCCGGCGTCCACCCCTCACGGGTCACCGGCTCACGGTGAATCGCGAGCGTCACCACGACCGGTAGTCCGGTCTGCCGGATGACGTCCGCCGCCAGCAGCGCCTCTTGCCCCCAGGAGAACGTCTCCCCGACGATGAAGTCGACGCCGGCGTCGATCGCCCAGTTGACCTGTTCTTCGAACATGGCCCGGACGGCGACCAGGCTGGCAGGGTCGGCAGGGTCATACACGTTCGTGTTGCAGATGTCACCAGCGAGCAGACAGCCGCGGCGCCGCGCGACGTCGCCGGCGACGGCCAGCGCCTGCCGGTTGATCGCCTCCAGCGCGTCCTCCCGGCCGACCAGGCGCAGCTTCTCGCGGTGGGCGTAGTACGTGAACGCCTCCACCACGTCAGAGCCGGCGTGCACGAACTCCTCATGCAGCTCGGCCACCAGCTCGGGATGCTCGAGCACGACCTCCGGCACGAAGGCTCCGGCCTGGAGGTAGCCTCGGCGCTCGAGCTCGAATAGGTAACCCTCGGCGCAGATGACCGGTCCCACCGCCAGGCGCTCCAGCAGGCCGTCAGTTCTTTCGTCCGCCATGTGCTTCATCCCTTTCGCTTGCGAGGTTCATGTTGGCATGAGCACAACAGGCGTTGCAAATCACCGACCCCAGGCCGCGGAGCGTGCCCGCAGGCGGCCCCACGACCCCCGCCTGCCGCGGCGCCGGCCGGGGCCGGGAGCGCGCGAGCGCAGCACCAGGCAAGCCGCGATCAAGCAACACGGAACGATGACCGCCAGGTAGCCGGCCTGGGCGCCTCCGTGCTGCTCCAGCGCCCCCGCGAGCAGCGGCGTCAGCACCGTCGCCGCTGCCCACGCACCGTTGAGCATCCCGAACACGACGCCGTCGCTCCGGCTGTCGGTGCGGTCACCGGTGGCGAGCGAGTATCCGATGGTGCTGATCACGGCACGCGGCCCAGCGGTCAGCAACAGCGCCCCAGCGAGCGCCACCGTCGCTCCGCTTCCGGCGAGCGCCGGGAGCAGCGCGAGGGCCAGAGCCCCGGTCGCGAGCGCGTTGACCGTGAGCGTCTGCGCCCGGCGTCCGAGCCGGACGACGGTGGCGCTGACCAGGATGTAGACGACCGCTGCCGCCGAGAACGCCAACCCGATGTGGCCGGTGGACAAACCGAGGCGGTGCAGGCCACCGCTGACGAGCAACTGGCTGGCGCTGCTGACCGCGCCCGAGACGACGAGCGCGCCGGCCGCCGCACTGACCCGCGGTCGTCGAATGAGCGCGAGGAGACCCCGTGGGGTCATCGCCGGCTCGTCCGCGATCGGCGCCTGCGAGTAGGCGACATCGAGCGGCAGATCCGCTCGATCGAACTCGACTGTCTCCGCCCGGCTACCGGCGTCTGGCGTCCCGCCGGTCGGGCCCAGCAACGGGAGCACGATCAGCGCGCTCAGCCCGGCGAGGACGGCGAACGGCGCGCCGAGCCCTGCGTCCTGCGCCAGGATGCCCCCGATGGCCGGGCCGACCATGATCCCAACCGACGACCACGTGACGGCCGGGCCGAGCCCGGAGCCATTGCCGAGATCCGCCAGCCATGCCATTCCCGTCGTCCAGACGACGCCGAAAGCGACGCCGAATGCGATCCGTCCGGCCAACACCGCCGCCAGCGACGGCGTGGCCTGCGCCAGGCAGGACAGGCAGAGCAGGATGCCTGCGCCGAGGGTGACGCGCCGCGCCCCGAGCCGGTCGGCGGCGACACCCGAGGGAACCGAGACGGCGAGGGTCGCGAGGCCCGGCAAGGCGAGCAGCAGCGCCGTCTGCGACGGCGAGAGGTCAAAACGGCTCGACAGCCGCGGGAGCAGCGGCACGATCGCCGCCTGGGCGACGCCGGCGACGAAAAACAGGCTGTACAGCAGCCACAGCCGGTGCAGGGCGGGCGTCGGCCGGCGCAGTGCAGCAAGGGATTTCGCCGTTGAGAACATCTTCGACGCATAGTACGATCCAATTCATCGGTTATACATGACTTTTTTTGCTGCATATGACTGATCTTGTAGATCAAACATTGATCGATCTCAAGGCGTTGCGCGCCCTGATCGCCGTTGCTGATCACGGTTCGTTCCGCTCCGCCGCCCGATCGCTCGGCTACACGCAATCGGCGATCTCCCATCAGGTCGCATCGCTCGAACGAGCGCTGGACGCGGCCCTGTTCACGCGGCCCGGTGGCCGCGGGGCGGTGAGGCTCACCGTCGCCGGCGATATCGCCTACCGCCGCGCCCGCCGGGTGCTTGGCGAGGTCGAGACGCTCGGCGCGGACGTGGCAGCGATCGAGGGCGGCGAACGCCAGACGCTGCGGATCGGCGTTTTCCAGACCGCCACCACGGAGCTCCTCCCCGGCGCCCTGCGCACGCTGCGCGAGCAGCGTCCCGACGTCGAGGTCGTACTGACCGAGAGCCAGGAGAACGCGCGCACGTTCGAGCGGCTTGCCGGCGGAGACCTCGACCTCGCGTTTGTCGTCAATCCGGAGCCCGACGAGCGCGTGGAGTCGATCCCGCTGCTCGACGATCCCTGGGTGATCCTCACCCGGCGCGACAGCGAGCTGGCATCGGCCCCCAAGCCGACGTTCGACCTGCTCGACGGCGTCGACGTCGTCGCCTGGAACCTGCGCTGGCGCACCCAGCAGGAGCTCGAGCAGGCGTGGCGGCGGCGCGGTATCACTCCCCGAGTGGTGTACCGGACCGATGACAACCTGGCGTTGCAGCGGCTGGTGGCCGCAGGCTATGGGCACGCCTGCCTGGACCGGCTGGGCGCCTCGGGAGCGGTGGAGCCCTCGTTGACGTGGCTGGAACCCAAGGAGATCCTCATCCCCCGCACGATCGCGCTGTGCCGCCCGCGGCGTCAGGACCCGAGCGGTCCGGCTCTGACCCTCATGGACTCCGTCCGCGCCCAGTTCGGGGTCTGACGCGTCCCCGGGGCGGACAGCTTGACACCGTCGCCAACGTATGCGAGAACCTGACAGTGCCTCCGGAGAGCCGCTTTCCGGTCGACTACGACGGGCGGATCGGTGAGGGCTGGGGCGGCGTCGACCCCGACGGCGCGCACGTCAACGTCGTGATCGCGGTCCGCGGCACCCCGACCGCGGCCGCCCTGCTCACCACGTTCACCCATCCCGCTCCCGGGCACACGCCGATCCTCGTCGTCGTCGGCGAGGACAAGGCGCATTACGAGCCGGTGTGGCCGCCGACGATCATGATCAACAAGGCGACGGCGACCGAGGAACGCCATCAGACCATCACGTGGGGCGCCGGCCAGCTCGGGATCGCCCAGGGCGTCCTCGACGCGGTGGCGGACGGGTTGCTTGTTGCCACCGGCGATCTCCTCGTGTTCGTGACGATTTACATCGACCCCGCGGCGACCGACGAGACCGCCGTCCGCGCCGCCAGCCGCGAGGCCACACTCAAGGGTGTCCGCTCCGCCGTCAACGGACGATCCCCGCGCGCCTGCGAGGCTCTCATCGAGGGGCGAGACAGCCTCCGCAGCCCGTTCTACAGCGGCTCATGATCATCCCGTGAGCGCCCCCCCACGCATGCGGATCGCGTTCGTCGGGATCGGCCACATGGGGAGTCACATGTGCCGCCACCTGTGCACCGCGGGCTTCGACGTCAGCGCGTATGACCGCGACGGCGCCGCGTTGGCCCGCGCCGCCATCGCCGGCGCCCGGTCGGCGCCGGGGATCGCCGACTGCGTGCGCGACGCCGAGATCCTCATCACGAGCCTTCCCGGACCGACCCAGGTGGACGAGGTGCTCTGTGGCGCCGGCGGGGCGATCGCGGCGCTCCACCGCGGGGCGCTCGTCATCGAGATGAGCACGAGCTCGGCCGCGGTCGGGCGCCGCGCCCAGGAGGCGGCCGCCGCCGCCGGAGTGGAGCTGATCGACGCGCCGGTCGCCGGCCAGACGATCGGCGCCGAGGCGGCGACGCTGGCGATCTACGTGGGGGGTGAGCCAGCGGCGTTCCGACGCGCGCTGCCGATCCTGGAGGTGATCGGAGATCCGCAGCGGATCTTGCACATCGGGCCCGCCGGCAGCGGCTACGCCGTCAAGCTGCTGCTCAACCTCACCTGGTTCATCCAGGCCGTCGCCACCGCCGAGGCGCTGACGGTCGGCGTCAAGGCCGGCGTCCCGCTCGACCGGCTTCACACCGCGCTGGTCAGCTCGCCGGCGACCTCGTGGTTTCTGGAGCGCGACATGCTGCCGCTGCTCGACCGCGGTGACTACGACGAGGGGTTCACGATGAAGCTCGTCAGCAAGGACCTGCGACTCGCCGTCGAGCTGGCCGGTGACGTGGGTGTTCCGGTAGAGCTGTCGTCGCTCGTCGAGCAGATCCACCGCCGCGCCCGCGCCGTCTACGGGGACACCGCCGGCGAGCTGAGCGCGGTTCGGCTCTACGAGGACGCGGCCGGCGTCGATCTGCGATGGCATACGTAGTCCTCGCCCGGTGGATCGCCCGCCCCGGGGAGGCGGACGCGGTTGCCCGGGCGATCGACGCGCTGATCGAGCCCTCGCGGGCCGAACCGGGCAACCTCGTCTACCAGCCGCACCGCGATCCCGCGGACCCCCACGTCTTCCTCCTCTACGAGCAGTACACCGATGCCGCCGCCTACCAGGCCCACGGGGCGAGCGAGCACTTCCAGCGACACGCGGTGCGAGACGCGATCCCGCGCCTGGAGGCGCGGGAACGGTCGTTCTACGAAACGTGGTGACCGACCGCGCTCGGCCGGCGCACGATCGGGAGCGTCCGCGGCGCCGGCTACGCCCGGGGATGGACGCCCGAGCTGACGACGGCCGCCGATGCGCACGTCGCCAGGGCGAGGCCGAGATCGTCGTCGGCCACCCCGGCGAGGTCGGGATGGTCGAGGTCCAGCTCGATCTGAGGTGAGCCCGCCGTCAGGCCGAGGCTGGCGCGGCCGTTGGCGGTGATCTGGCCCCACAGGTCGCCGCCGGCGGCGGCGAGCAGCGCGAACCGCGTCTCCCCTTCGCGGCGGGCCAGGGTCTCCAGCTCGCGCAGCTCCTCGAACGGATCGATCCGGATCTGCTCGTCGGTTCCGATCGCCAGCCGGACGCCGGCGTCGCCCATGCGCAGCCCGGGGAGGAACCCGTCGCCGAGGTTGCCCTCGGTCGTCGGGCACGTGACGACGACCGAGTTGGAAGCAGCCAGCAGCTCGACGTCGTGCTCGGAGACGTGGATCGCGTGGATCACGCTCGTGCGCGGACCGAGAAACCCGCAGCGGTGCAGCAGCGCGATCGGGGAGCACCCGTGCTCCTGCTCGCACTCGACGAGCTCACGCCGCTGCTCGGAGGCGTGGACGTGGCGGACGAGCCCGTGCGCATCGGCATAGCCCGCGATCGCCTCCAGCCAGTCGGCGGGAACCGCCCGCACGCTGTGGGCCGCGACCCCGACGCTGACGCCGGGCTGGGCGCCCGCCCACGCGCGCAGGCTTTCGACGCGCGCCAGAAACGCCTCCACCGACGGATCGCAGAACCGCAGCTGACCCGCGCTCGGCGGCCGTCCCGGGCCGGCGCGGTGATAGGCGGCGGGCAGGAGCGTGATCTCCAGCCCCTGAGCGACCGCTGCCTCGGCGAGCGCGATCGCCATCGCGTTGGCCTCCGGATACGGCCGCCCGTCGGGCTGATGGTGGATGTAGTGAAACTCGCCGACGGCGCCATATCCCGCCGCGGCCATCTGCGCGTAGACACGCTCGCCGACGGCGCGCATCGAGCCGGGGTCGTGGCTGTGCGCCAGGCGGTACATCTCGGTTCGCCAGCTCCAGAAGTCATCGCCGGATCCGGACCCGCGCACCCGCTCGCCGATCCCGCGCAGGTCGAGCTGGAACGCGTGCGAGTGCGCGTTGGCCATCGCGGGGATCCGCGCCCGCCTCATGCCTGCGTGATCCGCTCCGCGGTGGCCGGATCACGCACGTAGACGGGCTCGCCGGCGACGAACACGGCGGCGACTGGGTTGTGGCCGAAGCGGTACGGGACCATCTCGGCGCGATCGTCGAGCAGCACCAGGTCGCCGCGCTTGCCGACCTCGATCGAGCCGAGCAGATGCTCGAGGCCCAGCGTCCACGCCGCGTTGAGCGTCGCCGCGCCGAGCGCTTCGCGCACCGACAGCCCGTAGAGGCGCGCGCCGAGACCGATCACCACCGGCATCGACACGACCGGGGCGGTTCCCGGGTTGGCGTCGGAGGCGAGGACGAGGATCGCCCCGGCGTCGAGCAGGCCGCGTCCCGGCGCGCGATGCTCGGCCCCGAGGAACTCGGCGGCCGGCAGCAGCACCGCCGCGCACGGCGCCGCGGCCAGCGGCGCGATGTCGCCGGCGGGGATCATCGACAGGTGGTCAACCGACCGCGCCCCCACGCTCAGCGCCACCGGCACCGAGCGGTGGCTGGCGAACTGCTCGACGTGACAGCGCAGCGCCAGGCCACCGGCCGCGGCGAGCTGACCCATCACCTCCAGGTGGCGGTTGGAGAACGCGATCGACTCGACGAAGATGTCGAGCGCGCTGACCCCGCCGGCGTCGAGCACCTCGGGCAGCATCTCCTGCACGACGTGCATCCAGCCGTCGGCGTCATACCCGTCGGGGACGGCGTGGGCGAGCAGCGCGGTCGACATCGTCGTCTGCACGACGTCGGCCTCCAGCTCCCGCGCCAGGCGCAGCGCCCGCAGCTCCCCGTCGCGCGACAGCCCGTAGCCCGACTTGCCCTCGAAGCAGGTCGTGCCCCACGCCAGCATCTCGGCGGCGAGCGCCGACGCCTGCGCGAGCACCTGCTCGTCGGAGGCGTCGCGCAGCGCCCGGGCGGACGCCGCGATCCCGCCGCCGCCGCGCGCGATCTCCGCGTAATCGACCCCCCGCAGTTTCTGCTCGTACTCCCGGGCGCGCCAGCCGGCGAACGGCAGGTGGGTGTGGCAGTCGACGAACCCCGGGAGCAGACAGGAGCCGGTGGCGTCGACGTGGAGATCGACGCGCGGCTCGGCGCAGTGCGCCGCGATCATCCCGTCACGCACGGTCAGCCCGCCGGGGTCCAGCGTCTGGCGCTCGAACTGCTCGCCGCGCAGATGGCCGAGGCCGTCCTGGGGCGGACGCAGGATCTGCGCGGCGCCCGAGAACGCGACCGATTGGCCGCTCAACGGACGTCAGGCTCGGGGTCGAGCATCGGCATCCGGATGCCGGCACCCCGGGCGGTGGCGAGCGCCGACTCGTAGCCGGCGTCGGCGTGACGGACGACCCCGATCCCCGGATCGGCCGTCAGCGTCCGGCGCACCCGTTCGGCGGCCGCCGGTGAGCCGTCGGCGACGACCACCTGGCCGGCGTGAATCGACTTGCCCATGCCGACGCCGCCGCCGTGGTGGATCGAGACCCAGCTGGCGCCGCACGCGGTCATCAGCATCGCGTTGAGCAACGGCCAGTCGGCGACCGCGTCGGAGCCGTCGCGCATCGCCTCGGTCTCGCGCTCGGGTGACGCCACCGAGCCGCAGTCGAGATGGTCGCGCCCGATCACGATCGGGCCCTTGAGCTCGCCGGCGGCAACCATCTCGTTGAACCGGAGCCCGGCGCGATCCCGCTCGCCGTAGCCCAGCCAGCAGATCCGGGCCGGCAGACCCTGGAACCGGACCCGCTCGGCGGCGAGCTCGATCCAGCGGGCGATGTGGTCCTGGTCGCCGAACAGGTCGAGGATCGCGCGGTCGGTGGCGTGGATGTCGGCGGGATCACCGGAGAGCGCGACCCAGCGAAACGGGCCCTTGCCCTCGCAGAACAGCGGCCGGATGTAGGCGGGGACGAAGCCCGGATAGGAGAACGCGTCGCGGTCGCCGTGCTCGGCGGCGAGCCCGCGCAGCGCGTTGCCGTAGTCAAACGCCTCGGCGCCGGACTCCTGCAGGGCGCGGATCGCCCCGACGTGCGCGACCGCGCTCTCGCCGACCCGGCGCATGTACTCGTCGGGATCGGTGCGCCGCAGCGCCTGCGCCTGCTCGAGCGTCACCCCGGCGGGGACGTACCCGTTGAGGGGGTCGTGGGCGCTCGTCTGGTCGGTGACGACGTCGATCTCGACGCCGCGGCGGACGAGCTCGGGGAGGACCTCCGCGGCGTTGCCGGCGAGGCCGATCGACAGCGGGCGGCGCTCGGCGCGCGCCGCGTCCAGCCGTCGCAGGGCGTCGTCGAGATCGCCGGCGCGCTCGTCGAGGTACCGAGTCTCGATCCGTCGCTCGATCCGCTGCAGGTCGACCTCGACGCACAGCGCGGTGCCGCCGAGCATCGTGATCGCCAGCGGCTGGGCGGCGCCCATCCCGCCGAGGCCGGCGGTGAGAACCAGCCGACCCTCGAGCGTGCCCCCGAACCGCCGGCGCGCGGCGGCGGCGAACGTCTCGTACGTGCCCTGGAGGATGCCCTGGCTGCCGATGT
This sequence comes from uncultured Solirubrobacteraceae bacterium, assembly GCA_963731395.1. Classification (GTDB taxonomy): domain Bacteria; phylum Actinomycetota; class Thermoleophilia; order Solirubrobacterales; family Solirubrobacteraceae; genus Palsa-465. The sequence continues at coordinate 394,329 of CAVSVH010000016.1, read as the reverse complement.
AGATCCACGACCCCGCGGTCATCTGCCCGTACATCATCAGCCCGGCGGCGTCGAGCTCGCGAAACGTCTCCCACGTGGCCCACTGCGGCACGAGGTTGGAATTGGCGAGCAGCACCCGGGGCGCCTGATCGTGGGTCTCGAACACCGCCACCGGCTTACCGGACTGCACGAGCAGCGTCTCGGCGTTCCCGAGGCGCCCGAGCTCGCGCTCGATCGTGTGATACGCCGACCAATTGCGCGCCGCCTTGCCGATCCCGCCGTAGACGACGAGCTCGTCGGGCTTCTCGGCGACGTCGGGATGCAGGTTGTTGTGCAGCATCCGCAGCGCCGCCTCCTGCTCCCAGCCGCGGCAGACCATGGTGCTCGACGTCATGGCGCGGCACGCTACCGCAGCCGGCGCTCACCGGTACGGCAGGGCGCGGCGTTGACGGCCCTCGCGCCGAAGATACGTGCCGTTTAGAGTGCGGCGCGCCATGGCGCTGGGAGCATCGATCGATGGGAAGCGAGCGCCGGTCGTGTTGGATGGTGCGACGCTCACGCCGGCCGGGGTGGCGGCGATCGCCCGTGACGGGTCGGTCGCCGATCTCGCCCCCGCGGCCCGCGCACGCAACGATCGGGCCCGCGCGGCACTCGCCGCGCTGCTCGCTCGCGGCGACGAGCTCTACGGCGTGACGACCGGCGTTGGCGCGCTCCGCGCCTACCGCGTTCCCGAGCACAGCCGCGAGCGCTACTCGCTCAACCTGCTGCGCAGTCACGCCTGCGGCGCGGGGGTGGCGCTGACGGTGCCGGTCGTGCGCGCGGCGATGGCGACCCGCGCGAACCAGATCGGCGCCGGCGGCGCCGGGGTCGCCGACGAGCTGCTCCAGGCGCTCGTCGGCGCGCTCAACGCCGGACTGACGCCGTTCACGCGAGAGCTCGGCTCGCTCGGGACCGGCGACCTGACCAACCTGTCCGACGTCGCGCTCGCGCTGCTCGGCGAGGGACGGTTCTGGCGCGGCGACGAGCTGGTCGACGCGGCGGCGGGGCTCGCCGACGCCGGCCTGGAGGCGGGCCGGCTCGGCCCGCGCGACGGGCTGGCGTTCATGAGCTCCAACGCGTTCAGCATCGGCTACGCGGCGCTGCTCGTCGTCGACGCCCGGCGGCTGCTCGACGCGTGGCTGTCGGTGGCGGCGCTGTCGTTCGAGGCGGCGGCGGCCGACCCGATCGCGCTCGATCCGCGGATCCACTCCTCGCGCCACCGTCCCGGCCAGGCGGCCGTCGCGGCGCGGATGCGCGAGCTGCTCGCAGGGCTGGCGCAACGCGCACGGCGGCCGGGGCCGCTCGGGATTCAGGATCCCTACCCATTCCGCGCTCAGCCGCAGGTCGACGGGGCGGTGCACGACGCGTTGCGCGCGCTCGAGGAGACGGTCTGTCACGAGCTCAACTTCGCCGGCGAGAATGCCCTGATCGTGCCCGGCGACGATGGGCCGGCCGCCCTTCCCAACGGCAATCCCCACGCGGCCCCCCTCGCCAACGCCATCGACGGGCTGCGCACCGCGATCGCCTCGTCGGCGGCCCTGATCGCGGCGCGGGTGAGCACCCTGCTGGACTCGGGACTGACCGGGCTGCCCCCGTTTCTCGCCCTTCACGCCGGGCCCGAGTCGGGAGCGCTCGTGCTCGAGTACACCGCGCACGCGGCGGTCGCCGAGGTTCGGTCGCTCGTCACTCCCGTCGCCGCGCAGACGGTGTCGGTCTCCCGGGGCGTCGAGTCGCACTCCAGCCTCGCGCCGATCGCCGCCCGGCGGGCCCACGAGACGCTGCGGGCGTTGCGGGTGGCGGTCGCCACCGAGCTGGTGGTCGCCGTGCGGGCGCTGCGGCTGGCCGGCCAGGAGCCCGTCGGCGCCGGCACCGCCGCGTTGTGGGAGCTGGCCTGCGAGCGTCTCGATCCCGATCTCGGCGACCGCCCGCTGCACCCCGACGTGGAGGCGGCGCGGGAGCTGATCGAGGGGTGGGCGTCCGAGCTGGGCTGACGCCGGCTACGCGCCGCGACGCCTCGTCGATGCGGCGCTCATCCGTCGCGGCTCGGAGCCGTGCGGGCGTCGCCGCCGAAGAACGAGCTCCACGGCATGTCGACCGGCCGCTCGAGCTCGATCACCTCGTAGAGATGGCGCAGCAGGGGAAACTGTTGCGGGTCGACGGTGCCACGCTCGCCCAGCTGCGACAGCGCCGTGCCGATCTTTCGGATGGCGGCCGCGCCCTCGAGCGTCGGGTTTCCCAGCTGCTCGGAGGCCTCCGCGAACCGGGCTCCGGCGCCGAGCAGTCTCCCGACCCGCACGTTGCGTCCGCCCGTGCTCGTGACGTACATGTCACCGACTCCGGGAAGCCCGTTGATCGTCTCCGGGTCGCCGCCGAGGAGCGTGACCATCTGCCGCATCTCGGCCGCTCCCTGCGCGAACAGAGCCGCCTCGTAGTTGTGCATCCGGTCCTCGCTCTCCGCCGCCCCTCTGGCCTCGAGCACCCCGTCGGCGAGCCCGACACCGAGGGCGTAGCAGTTCTTCAGCGCGGCGCACACCTCGCAGCCCACCAGGTCGGTGGAGGTCCACACCCGATAGCGGTCGGTGGCGAAAGTCGCGGCCAGGCGGTGCAGGACGTCGGCGTCGCGCCCGGCGAAGACGACGCACGTGTCGCGGCGGACGGCGACCTCTCCGGCGATCGAGGGGCCGGTGATCGCCGTGACGGGGCTCGCGGCGCGCTGGGGCTCGGTCCAGCCCTCGGCCAGCACCTCGGGCAGGATGCGCAGGTCGCCGTCGGCGCCCGTCTCCAGCCCTTTGGCGATGGCGATCACGAGCGCGCCCTCGGGGAGCAGCCGGGCGAGTTGCTCGCTCGCCCACCGGACGCCGAACGAGTTGACGCCGCTCAACACGATCTCGGCGCCGGCGAAGGCGTCCCCCGCCTCGTCCAGCTGATACGGCGTGACCGTCTCCGGCAGCTCCACGCCGAGACCGGGATGGACGCCTCGCCCCTTGATGCTGTCGATGATGTCGCCGTCGAGATGCGTGCCGACGAGGCGCACGTCGTGCCCGTTGTCGGCGAGCGGAACGGTCAGGGCCGACCCCATGACTCCCGACCCGAGAATCACGACCTGCGTCATCGGCGGGGCGGGTCTTTGTGGCGACGCGTGCGAGCGGGTAGTCCTTCTCTGATGCCATCCGCTCGCGTCATATCTAAACAGACAGTGCCCGCCCGCGCTGCGGGGAAACAGATGGGAGGGAGGGATCAGCCGTGACCTACGTCATCGGAATGGACAGCTCGACGACCGCCACCAAGGCGGTCGTGTGGGACCGTGACGGACGCGCGGTGAGTGAGGGGCGGGCGGAGTTCGATCTCTCGATCCCGCACCCGGGGTGGCATGAGCAGGACGCCGAGGACTGGTGGCGCTCGACCAAGGTCGCGCTCCGCCAGGCGGCGCAGGGCGTGAGCGCCTCCGAGATCGAGGCGATCGGCATCACCCACCAGCGCGAGACGTTCGCCTGCCTCGGCGAGGACGGCACGCCGCTGCGCCCGGCGATGCTGTGGCTCGACGCACGCGCCGTCGAGGAGGTGGAGGAGCACGGCGACGAGGAGATCCACCGGATCACCGGGAAGCCGCCGGACACGACTCCGGCGTTCTACAAGCTGCTGTGGAGCCGTGCCCACGAACCCGAGGTGCTGGAGCGGACAGCCAAGGTCGTCGACGTCCACGCGTTCCTCGTCAAGCACCTGACCGGCGAGTGGCGGACGACGTGGGCGTGCGCCGATCCGCTCGGACTCGTCGACATGGAGACCTTCGACTGGTCAGACGAGGTGCTGCACCGGGCCGGGCTGGAGCGCGGCCAGCTCTGTGAGCTCGACGCTCCCGGGGCCGTCATGGGGGAGCTGCGGTCCGACGTCGCCGAGGAGCTCGGCCTCCCCGCCGGGATCCCGATCGTCGGCGGGGCCGGAGACGGGCAGTCGGCCGGTCTCGGCGCCAACATCACCGGGCCGGGCCGCGCCTACCTCAACCTCGGCACCGCGGTCGTCTCCGGCACCTACAGCGACACCTACGCGTGGGGGCGCGAGTTTCGCGCCCTGAGCGGCCCCATCCCGAAGACCTACACGTTCGAGACCCTGCTTCAGGGCGGCACGTACACGGTGTCCTGGTTCGTCAGCAAGCTCGCCGGCATGGAGACGTCGCGCCTCGGCCTCGACCTGTCCGACGAGGAGGTGCTCGAGGCCGCCGCGGCGCGCCTGGAGCCGGGCGCCGACGGCCTGCTCGCCGTGCCCTACTGGAATCAGTCGCAGACCCCCAATTGGGACGACGCCGCGCGAGGGGTGATCCTGGGACTCCGGGGACACCACGGCAAGAGTCACCTGTTCCGCGCGATCCTCGAGGGCATCGCCTTCGAGCAGCGGCTGCTGACCGACGGGGTGGTCGCCGCGCGCGACCAGCCGATCGATGCCTACCTCGCGCTCGGCGGCGGCTCGCGCAGCGCGCTCTGGTGTCAGATCATCGCCGACGTGACTCGCCGCCCGGTGACCGCCTGCCGCGAGGTGGAGACGACCAGCCTCGGCGCCGCCATGCACGCCGCCGCGGCGATCGGCTGGTGTGACTCGATCGCGCAGGCCGCACAATCCATGTCTGGCGAGGGCGCCAGCTACGAGCCCGAGGCCCGCGGCGTCGAGCTCTACGAGCGGCTGTTCGAGGTCTACCGCGACATCTATCCGAGCGTGTCGGAGCTCTTCCCCCGCCTGCGGGCCGCTCTTCGTACTGACGAAACGGGCGACTAGCATCGATTGCCGTGAGTGCCACGGCGGTAGAGCAGCAAGTCGTCCCGGATCGCCGCCGGCGGCTGGTGATCCTCGGCATCTGCTCGATGAGCCTGTTGATCGTCGGGCTGGACGCGACGATCGTCAACATCGCCATCCCGTCGATCCACCGGTCGTTTCACTCCTCCTTCGCCGGGCTGCAGTGGACGATCGACGCCTACACGCTCGTCCTCGCCAGCCTGCTGATGCTCTCGGGGTCGAGCGCGGACCGCATCGGGCGCCGGCGCGTGTTCCAGGTCGGGCTGATGCTGTTCTCGCTCGGCTCGCTGCTGTGCGCCCTGGCTCCCAGCCTCGCGCTGTTGATCGCCGCCCGCGTGCTGCAGGCGATCGGCGGCTCGATGCTCAACCCGGTGGCGATGTCGATCATCCGCAACGTCTTCGTGGACCCGCGGGAGCGCGCTCAGGCGATCGGCGTCTGGGGCGGGGTGATCGGCGTCAGCATGGCGCTCGGCCCGGTCCTCGGGGGTGCCCTCGTCGACACGTTCTCCTGGCGGGCGGTGTTCCTCGTCAACGTCCCGATCGGCGTGGTGGCGATCGTGCTGACGGCGCTGTTCGTCCCCGAGTCGCGCGCCGATCGCCCCCGGCGGATCGATCCGGTCGGTCAGCTGCTGGTGATCGTGGCCCTGGCGACCCTGACCTACGGAATCATCGAGGCGCCGTCAGCCGGGTGGCTGTCGCCGCAGACGGTCGGGCTGTTCGCGATCTCGATCGCCGCCTTCGCCGCGCTCGTCGTCTACGAGCTGCGGCGGCGCGAGCCACTGCTGGAGATGCGCTTCTTCCAGAGCGCGCCGTTCTCGGGCGCCACCGCGATCGCCGTCGCCATGTTCGCCGCCCTCGGCGGATTCCTGTTCCTCAACACCCTCTACCTCCAGGACATCCGCGGGCTCTCGCCGCTCGACGCCGGCCTCTACACCCTCCCGATGGCCGGAGTGATGCTCGTCATCGCGCCGCTCGCCGGCCGGATCGTGGGCGCTCGCGGCCCGCGCCTGCCGCTCATCGGCGGAAGCGTCGCCGTGATCGCCAGTGGGCTGATCCTCACCGAGATCACCGCCCACACCGCGATCTCGGTGCTGTTCGTCGCCTACGTGCTCTTCGGGCTCGGGATGGGACTGATCAATCCGCCGATCACGAACACCGCCGTCTCGGGGATGCCCCCCTCGCAGGCGGGCGTCGCCGCCGCGGTGGCCTCGACGGGCCGTCAGGTCGGCGGAACGCTCGGCGTGGCGGTGCTCGGCGCCCTCGCCGGCGGAGCGACCGCGGCGATCGGCCCAGAGTTCACCGCCGCCACCCACGTCAGCTGGTGGGTCGTCGTGGGCCTGGGCGTGCTCATCCTCGCTCTGGCGATCCTGACGACGACGGCGTGGGCGCAGGACACGGCGGTGCGGACCGCCGAGCGCTTCGGCGATCAGGCGGCGGCCCGCCCGGCCGCCCGCGAGCGCGACGCCAGCCTGGTCGCCGGGTAGGGTCGCCCACGATCGCCGATGCGTCCGGTGCCCGATCGCCCCCACGTGGAGCTGCGCCCCGACCGCGACGGGGAGCCGATCGTCGTCCTCTCGTTCCCGTACGACCGCTCGCTGGTCGAGCTCGTGCGCACGATCCCCCACCGCCGCTTTGACTGGGACACGCGGGAATGGTCGGCCCCCGCCTCCGACTGGGCGGCGATGAAGGTCATCGAGGCACTCGAGCAGTATCCGGAGCTCACGCCGAGCGCCGAGGTCGCCGAGTGGCTGGCCGGCGTCCGGCAGCGCTGGATCGGGTCGGTGAGCACGGTCCGCTACGACGGCCGAGGCTGGTTTGCGCTGCGCACCCTCGCCGGTCCGGTCCCGGAGCCGCTGGCCCGCGACGCGGTGGCGCGCGACGGCCGGCTGCTCGTGCCGCTGACCCCGACCGCGGTCGTGTCGCTGCGGGCGCAGCGATCCGCCCGTCTGGACGCCGGCGCCGAGCGGTGCGCCCAGATCATCGAGCGGGGCGGGGATCCCCCGCCCGCGCGGCTCGTCTGGGTCCGGGGGATGGACGGCGAGGAGCTCCGGCTCGAGGTGCTGTGGGACCCCGACGTCGGCCTGGCGTTCACGGCGCTCCCAGGCGCCGAGGGGACCCGGGCGGTGCCCCTGGATCCATGGCTGGCCGAGTCGCTGGACGCGTTCATCGCCCGCCACGACGTCGCCGTCGGCGGCGAGGCGGTCGCGATGCTGGAGCGGCTGCTCGCGGAGCATCGCGGCGCCGCGGCCACGGTGCGCCACTCCCGGGCGACGCGCGCGGAGCCGATCCCGTCGATCGCCGCCGTCCTCGGTGGCGAGCCGGCACCGTTTCAGTGGGCCGCGGTCCGATACGCCCTCGATGCCCGCGGGACCTTCCTGGCCGACGAGCAGGGACTCGGCAAGACGGTCGAGGCGCTGGCCGCGATCGAGGCCGATGGGGCGTTTCCCGCGGTCGTCGTGTGCCCGGCGTCGATGAAGCTCGGCTGGGAGCGCGAGACGCGCCGCTGGCTTCCGCATCGCAGTGTCACGGTCGTCGAGGGACGTGGCGTCGTCCCCGCCCCGGCAGAGATCACGATCGTCAACTACGAGATCGTCGCCGCCCATCAGCCGACGTTCGCGCGCCGGCGCCTCCGGGCGGTCGTCGTCGACGAGTCGCACTACTGCAAGAACCCGCAGGCCAAGCGCACCCAGGCGGTGCGCCGGCTGGCGGCCGCGGTCGTTCCCGACGGCCTCCGGCTGGCGCTGAGCGGGACACCCGTGCTCAACCACGCCGAAGAGCTGATCGCCCAGCTGCGGATCATCGGCCGGATGGAGGACTTCGGCTCCGGAGCCGGCTTCGCCCGGCGATTCCGCGGCCAGGTCAGCGAGGAACGGCTCCACTGGCATCTGCGTCGCGCCTGCTTCGTGCGCCGGCGCAAATCCGAGGTCCTGCCCCAGCTGCCCCCCAAGCGCCAGGTGGTGATCCCGGTGGCCCTGACCAACGAGTCCGAGTACCGGCTGGCCGAGCGCGACGTCATCGCCTGGCTGCGCTCCCAGCCGCTCGACCTCTCGGAGCTGAACGCCAGGATCGCCGCCACACTGCGCGCCCAGCGGCTGGCGCAGCTCGGCACGCTCCAGCGACTGGCGGCGCGGGGCAAGCTCGCCGCTGCGCTCGCCTGGATCGAGGACTTCCTCGCGTCAGGCGAGCCACTCGTCGTGTTCGCCCGCCACGTCGAGGTCCAGCAGGCGCTGCGGACGCGCTTTCGCGCCGCCGCGCACCTGCTCGGTGAGGACTCGCTTGCAGCGCGCGACGCGGCGATCCGGGCGTTCCAGGCCCCCGGCGGCCCGCAGCTGATCGTGTGCGCCACCCGGGTCGCCGCCCAGGGGATCACACTCACCCGGGCGTCGAACGTCGCCTTCCTGGAGCTCGAGTGGACGCCCGCGATGCACGATCAGGCCGAGGACCGCTGCCACCGGATCGGCCAGCGCGACGCGGTCACCGCCTGGTACCTGCTCGCCGCCAACACGATCGACGAGACGATGGCGCGGCTGATCCAGAGCAAGCGGGCGACGGTGGCCGCGGTCACCGACGGGCGCGTCCTGGAGAGCGACGGTCTCGTCGACGGTGTGGTGCGGGAGCTGCGCGACGGGCGCGCGTTCAGGCATCTGCGCGCGGTAGGGTGACCGCGTGGCCCCAGCGCCAGTCCGCAGCCCCAACGTGCACCCGGCGTGCCGGAACGTCCCCGGCATCGACGCGAACGGCTTCGAGGAGCTCTGCCACCTCGTCACCGACGAGGATCCCGACACCGCGCTGTGCGGCCGGGACGTCACCGGCTTCCCGTGGAACCCGCCGTGGCCGCGCTGCGAGGCGTGCCTGGCGGTCTCTCGCGGCGAGCTGAACTAGCGCGCGGTCATGTGCTGGCAGCCCGTCGGTAGCGCGCGACCGCGATCGGCGCGAACACCGCCATGATGATCAGCGCCCATACCACCGCCCCCCACACGTTGTTGCCCGCGGGGGTGCCGATCCAGAGCGCGCGCATGGCGTCGACGAAGATCGTGAACGGGTTGACGCCGGCGAACCACTTCAGGGGCTCGGGCATCGTCGCCGGGGGGACGAAGGCGGAGGAGATGAACGTCAACGGGAAGATGGCGATGAAGCCGACCGAGTTCGCCGACTCGGGACTGGAGACGATCAGCCCCACGAAGGCGAACACCCACGAGAAGGCGTAGCCGATCAGCAGCAGCAGCCCGAAGCCGGCGATGACCTGCGGCGCCGGGGTCTGAAACGAGAAGCCGATGATCAGGCCGGTGACCACCAGGATGCAGACCGACAGCGAGTTGGTGACGACGTCGGCGAGGGTGCGGCCGGCGAGCACCGCCGGCCGGGCCATCGGCAGCGAGCGGAAGCGGTCGATGAGGCCCTTGTGCACGTCCTCGTTGAGCCCGAGCGCGGTGACGAACCCCCCAAACGCGATGTTCTGCACGATGATCCCGGGGATGAGGAACTCCACGTACGGGATGCCCCCGGTGTTGATCGCCCCGCCGAACACGTAGCGGAACAGCAGCACGAACATGATCGGCTGCACGGTGAACGCGAGCAGCAGGTCCGGGCGGCGCGGCAGGCGCACGAGGTTGCGCTCGGCGATGATCATCGTGTCGGTGACCAGCCGTCTCATTTGCCCTCCTCGGCCTCTTCCCGCGCCTCTTGCGCGGCGTGACCGGTGAGCGACAGGAACACGTCGTCCAGCGTCGGCCGGCGGACGTTGACATCCTCGACGCCGACGCCGGCGTCGGAGAGCCGCCTCACCGCCTCCACGAGCACGCCGTGCCGGGAGCGCACGGCGACGCTGACCAGGGAGTCACGGCGGCTCGGGTCGCCCTCGGACATCGGGGCCAGAGCCCGGATGGCCGTGTCGGCGGCGCCGGCGTCCTCGAGCGAGACCTCGAGCCGATCGCCGCCGACCTGGGCTTTGAGCTCGTCCGACGTGCCCTCGGCGATCACCTGGCCGTGGTCGATGACCGCGATCGCGTCGGCCAGCCGATCGGCCTCGTCGAGATACTGGGTCGTCAGCAGCACGGTGGTGCCCTCGGCGACGAGTCCCTCGATCGTCTCCCACAGGTTGATGCGACTGCGGGGGTCAAGCCCGGAGGTCGGCTCGTCGAGAAACAGGATCGGCGGATTGGCGACGAGCGCGGCGGCGAGATCGAGCCGGCGTCGCATCCCGCCGGAGTAGGTGCTTGCCGCCCGTCCCCCAGCGTCGACGAGGTCGAACCGCGCCAGCAGCTCCGCCCCCCGGCGCTTGGCCTGGGCGCGGGACGCCCCGTACAGCCGGCCCACCATCGTCAGGTTCTCCAGGCCGGTGAGGTTCTCGTCGACGGCCGCGTACTGGCCGGCGAGGCCGATCCGGTGGCGCAGCGCCGCGGCATCCTTGACGACGTCGAGGCCCGCGACCGAGGCGGTGCCCCCGTCCGGCATCAGCAGGGTCGTCAGCACCCGGACCAGGGTCGTCTTGCCGGCACCGTTGGGGCCGAGCAGTCCGAGCACGGTGCCGGCGCGGACGTCGAGGTCGACACCCCCGAGCGCCCGGACCTGGCCGAACGTCTTGACCAGGCCGCGCACGGTGATCGCCTCCTCGGGAACGTCGTGCGGGAGCGAAGGAGCGGTGGCCTGAGGGGAGGTGGACATCCTTGTGACGGTACGCGATGCGCCGGCCGACCGGTTGTCGCCCTCACTCCGGAACAGACCGGGTCAGCGCCGACGCGACCGGCGCGGGGCAGCGCCCTGCGCGACGCGCCGGCGCTGGGTCTGGATCCGGATCGCCAGCCCGATCGCCGCGCCGAGCACGAGCGCGCCAATAGCCGGCGGGTTGACCAGCAGCAGCAGCGCGATGCCGAGCATCGCCGTCCAGATCGCCGGACGAAACAGGCGCCATTCGGCGTTGCCGGCGCGGCCGGCCCGTCCGGACCGGAGTCCTGGGCTCATCCCAGGACCCTATCGCGAGGTCACGGTCAGCTCGGCCGCGACCCGCTTCTGGATGGAGGCCACCGCCCGGAACGCCTGGCGCAGCTGGACGCGCATCAGGTCGCTGAGCTCCCCGGGGTCGATGTAGTCGTCCGGCGCGTCGCCGAGGCGCATCCGGTCCACCTGGTGGTGCAGGCGCAGGTTGTTGATCAGCTCGAACGCGTCGCGGAGCGTATGCGCATCCTCGGGAGCGAGCGTGCCGGCATCGGCGGCGGCCCGCAGCCGCTCGATCGTCGACGCGCTCGTCACGCCGGCGGCAAGCGCCCCCCACCGTGCCAGATCGAGGATCGGAACGATTCCGCCCTGCTTGAGATCCAGCCGCCCCCGGTACGGGCCGGCGGGCTCGACGACGAGTCCTCGCAAGCGGCGCATCGGTGGCCGGTGTGAAAGAGCGAAGCGCGCCAGCAGGCGCAGCACGTTGGGGTAGTTGGTGGCCAGCCGGAACGTGTCGGAGACCGGAGTCCCGGTGTGCACACCCCATACCGGGCGGCTGTCGACGATCACCGAGGACAGGATCAGCGCCTTCTCCTGATCGGGGTCGGCGATCCAGCTGCGGGCCAGCTGCTGCCACGACGCGAGCGAGCGTACGAACGGCGCCGCGTCGGCGTTGACCCCGTTCTCGTCCATCCGCAGACCGCACGCCCGCAGCCCGGAGACGACGTCGCGGGCGACAGCCAGCAGCTCGTCCCGGACCGCGGCCTCGTTGTCCGGTTGTCCTCCGAACCAGACGATCGCGCTGTCGAGATCGGAGCTCGGCAGCGCCTCCCGGCGGGCCAGGCTCCCGAGCACCAGCCACGCGAACTCATTCAGGGTGCCGCCGTGGCCGGCGGTCACGAGCTCGAGCAGCCGTCGGATCAGGGCGTCGACGCAGACCGCGTACACGGTCATGACGTTCGGGGCGGCGACCCGCGCGTCGTGCAGGGAGATCACCATCGGCCCGAGCTCGGCCGCCACCCGGGCGAGCTCATCCGGATTCTGCGCCCGGCTGATCCGCTGGCGCAGGTAGAACGACGAGCGGGTGCGCACGGCGACGAGATCGACGTCCTCGACGACCCCCAGGATCGTCCCATCGGCCGCGACGACCGGGAGGTGGCGCAGGCCGCGCTCGAACATCTCGAGCAGGACCTCACCGGCCGGGCGGTCGGCCGCGCAGGTGTAGGCGGGAGCCGACATCGCGGTCGAGATCGGCGCGTCGGGACTCAGCCCCGCGGCGATGACGCGCATGCGCAGGTCGCGGTCGGTGACGATCCCGAACCCAGCGCTACCGAGATCGACGACCACCGCGTTTCCCGACGCGTCGCCCATCAGCCCGGCGGCGTCGCGGATCGCCGTCTCGGGAGCGCAGACGGCGGGCTGCCCGCGGACCATGCCGCCGACCGGCTGATCGGCGACGTTGCGCGCGGGTTCGCGCGCCAGCGCGTGCAGCTCGGTGGGCTCCTCGAGCAGCGACCGGGCCACGTATCGCAGCCCCGGCGGCGCTGACAGCAGCGACTGCGCGACCCCGCCGTCGATCCGATAGCAGGTGGAGTCCCGGGCGGCGCGGGCCATGAAGCCGGTCGGATACCCCGACAGCATCGACGCATGGCCGAACAGCGCGCCCGGGCCGAGCACGTCGAGCACCCTGCCGTCGGCGACGATCTCGATCCTGCCCTCACGGACGACGCGCAGGTCGCTGACCGGATCGGCGCCCTGGGCGAAGATCGTCGCCCCGGCGCGATAGGTCTCGGGCTCCGCGGCCGCGGCGACACGCTCCACCTCGGCGGGGTCGAGCGTGTCGAACGGCGGGTACGCCCGGAGAAACGCGGCCCGGATCTGAACCGGTTCCCGCGTTTGCGCGGGCGTCACCGGGCTACCGCGGACCGGCCCCGATCACGGCGCCGCTTCACCGAGATGGACGTTCTCGCCCGGAAGTGCCGGCACCTCGGCGCGGTGCTCGGCCAGCACCTCGGCCGGCTTGCGCGTCTGCACCAGGAAGTAATAGAGGCAGCCGATCACGAACGAGGCGCCGATGAACTCGTAGGCGCCGAAGCGGAAGTACCACTTGGTCCCGTACACGGCGGCGCGCGGCCAGGCGACGTTGAACGCCACGACCGCCCCGTACACGACCGCGATCACGTTGATGACGAACCCGAATCGGCCGAGGCTGAAGTAGGGCCCGTGCTCGGCGCGCGGCCACTCCCCGCTCAGGCGCCGGCGCAGCATCGACCACGTCACCGCCAGGTAGGGCAGATAGAACATGATGATCGCGATCCCCGTCAACGCGACGAACGCGGACTGATTGGCGATGTTGACCGCCAGCAGCGCGAGCGCGCAGAACCCGACGAACAACGCCGGGATGATCGGCACCCGGGCCCGTCCGGACACGCGGGCGAGATGGCTGCCGGCAGGCAGGCGCCCGTCCCGGGCCATCGAGAACAGCATCCGGATGCAGGCGGTGGTGACCGCCAGCACGCACACCGTGATCGCGATCGCCGAGTCGATCAGGAAGATGTTCCCGAGCGTGTTGCCGAGCACCTGCTTGAGGATGTAGGGCAGGCCGAGCAGGCCGATGTTCTTGTCGTGGATGTTGTGCACGGTCATGAGCGCGAACAGGATCAGCAAGGCGCCGATGATCCCGGCGGCGATCAGCGCGCGGATGATCTGCGGTGGGGCGTTGCGCCGCGGGTCGTGGGTCTCCTCGGCCAGCGTGCCGGCCGTGTCGAAGCCGTACATCACGTACACGCTCATGATCCCGCCGATGAGGAAGGCGCCAAAATAGCCCAACGAGTGACCCGCGCCGGTGCCGTTGGTGTGGAAGACGACGCCGGGGCCGCGGGTGAAGTGGAAGATGAGCAGGATCACGAGGATCGAGGCGCCGATCAGCTCGGCCATCACCCCGAAGTTGTTGATCCGGGCCATCGTCTTGACCCCCAGCATGCAGATGATCGTGGCGAACACCACGAGGATCGCGCCCAGGATCAGCGCGTTCTTGGCACCGTTGGGGGTGCTGTAGGAGCCCGCGTCGGCCGCCGTTCCCACGAACTGCAGCTTGGTCGTCACCTGGGGCAGCACCACCTGCCAGGCGACCGCCACCGCGGCGACGGTCACGATCGAGCCGATGATCAGGATCCAGCCGGTCATCCACGAGGTGAAGTCGCGCCCGATCCGCTTGGACCACTGGTAGACCGAGCCGGCGAGCGGGAATTGGCCGGCGAGCTCGGCGAAGCACAGCGCCACGCACATCTGGCCGAAGAACACGACCGGCCACGACCACCAGACGGCCGGCCCGGCGTTGAGGAAGCCGAACCCGAACAGCTCGAACACGCCGGTGAGGATCGAGATGTAGCTGAATCCCGCCGCGAACGAGGAGAAGCTCCCCAGCGACCGGTCGAGCTCCTGCTTGTAGCCGAAGCCGGCGAGCTCGTCGCTGTCGCCGGCGGAGACGCCGCGCGGCGCGTCAACCGTTGCCATCAATCTACCTCCCCGTCCGCACGTTCCCGCGCGGCCCATTGAACATGATCACAATGCCCGGCGATCGGAGCCTGAGCACTGCTGCTGCGAGCCATTGACCAAGTCGAGATCGGGCTGTTATATATCAGTCGTCTGATTGTGTCAACGAGCGGTCGCGCGGCACCACCGCCCGGCCTGCGGGGAGCGAGCCGATGGTCACGGGCACGGAGCAGGGGATGTTCATCGGCGGTCGCTGGCGACCGAGCGCCAGCGGCGAGACGGCATCGGCGACGAGTCCGGCGACCGGCGAGACGATCGCATCCGTCCCGCTCGGCGACCGCGACGACGCGCGGGCGGCGATCGCCGCGGGCCGCGCCGCCGCCGACGGCTGGGCGCGGTTGACCGCGTTCGAGCGGGCGGCCAAGATGCACGCAGTCGGCGATGTGATCGAGTCCCGCCGCGATGACCTGGCGCGCACGCTGACGCTCGACCAGGGCAAGCCTTTGCTGGCCGAGGCGTTCGACGAGGTCGACGAGCTCGTCGAGTACTGGCGGATGGCGGCCGAGGACGCGAAACGGCTCGGCGGCGAGCTGCCGAACTCGTTCTCGCCTGGTAAGCGGGTCCTGCTCGCCCGCCGGGCCCGCGGCGTCGTCGGCGTCATCAGCCCGTGGAACTGGCCGTACACGATGCCGGCGGAGCTCATCGCTCCCGCGCTGGCGTGCGGCAACGCGGTCGTGTGGACACCCGCGCCGTCGACGTCGGCGTGCGCGATCGAGCTGGCGCGCGCGATCGCCGATGCCGACCTGCCCCCGGGGGTGTTCAACCTGGTGACCGGTCCCGGCCCTGTCGTCGGCGACGAGATCGCGCGGCACCCCGGCGTCGACGGCGTCGCCTTCATCGGCTCGACCGGCACCGGCCGGATCGTCGCCCAGGCCGCGGCCGGGAAGGCGACGCTGCTGGAGATGGGCGGCAACGGCCCGATCGTGGTGCTCGACGACGGCAACGTCGCGGCGGCCGTCCAGGCGACGCTGACCGCCTGTTTTCTCTGCGCCGGACAGAGCTGCACCGCCGGGGAGCGGATCCTTGTGCACCACGCGGTGCACGATGAGTACGTCGAGCGGCTCGCCCGGGCGGTCACCGAGCGGATCGTGCTCGGCGACCCGTTCGCCCCCGAGACGACGATGGGACCGCTCAACAACGAGCCGGTGGCGATCAAGATGGACGAGCACGTCGCCGACGCGCTGGGTCGCGGGGCCGACGCCCTGACCGGCGGCGCGCGGGCGGCGGCGTTCCCGACCGACCTCTACTGGGAGCCGACCGTGCTGGCGGGCGTACCCGCGGACGCCCGGGTGGTGGTGGAGGAGACCTTCGGCCCGGTCGCCCCCGTGGTCGCGATCGACTCGCTCGAGCACGCGATCACCCTCACCAACGCGTCGCCGTATGGATTGCTGGCCGCGGTCTTCACCGCTGACCTGGCGACGGGCCTGGAGTTCGCCGATCGCGTCCGGACCGGCTGGGTGAACATCAACGAGTCCAGCAACTACTGGGAAGCGCACCTCCCCTTCGGCGGCCGGTCGGGATCAGATAGCGGAATCGGTCGCGTCGGGGGCGACAGCGTGATGCGGACGTTCACCGAGCTGCAGACGATCGTCGTCTCGCCGGATCCCGCCCGCTGAGGCCGCCGGCGCTACCGAGCCCGGCCCCGGCGACGGGTGTAGTAACGCCAGGCGATCGCGACCCAGACCAGCCAGATCAGCGACCCGCCGTCCCCCCAGTGCTGACCGGAGTGGGTATGAGCGCCGATCGCGGCTCCGGCCGCCGTGATGATGATCATCGCCGCCACGAGCGCGAGCACGACGGCAACCACCGAACGCGGTCGCGCGGGCTGGGGCGAGCGCCGCTGCCGCCCGCTGCTGGGAGCCGGCAGATCGGACACGACCGCATCGAGCTCGCCGTAGGTCTTGGCCGACAGCGCCTTGCCCAGCCGGTCCTCCAGCTCGTCGGTGAGCAGCCGTCCCTCGGTGGCCGCGTGCCGGAGCCGTTCCGCGATCTGCTCGCGATCGGCGTCCGATGCTCTCAGGCGCGCGCGCCTGGCTGTGTCACTGGTACTCCAGGCTCGCTGCCAACGCTCGTCCGGCACACAACTGAGAGTACCGCGACGCGATGCTCGGCCCGAGGATGTCGAACCGCGGTCGCCGCTCAGCCCGTCTCCGCGCCCGCTCCGGCGGTCGCCGACGCCGGCGTGTGGCGGTAGAACGGCTCCTCGATCGGCGCCAGCGGGGTGTTGCCGCGGATCAGGTCGGCGCTCTTCTCCGCGAGCATCATCGTCGGCGCGTAGATGTTGCCGTTGGTGACGTAGCGCATCGACGAGGCATCGACGACCCGGATGCCCTCCAGCCCGTGCACCTGTCATGCTCGCCGGATCGATGACCGAGTCCTCGCCGGTGCCCAGGCGACACGTGCAGGAGGGGTGCAGCGCCGTCTCCGCGTCCCGGGCGACCCAGTCGAGGATCTCCTGGTCGGTCTGCACCGACGGGCCGGGCGAGAGCTCGCCTCCGTTGTAGGGGTCAAACGCCGGCTGGCTGAGGATGTTGCGACTGATGTTCACCGCCTCCACCCATTCACGCCGGTCGGTGTTCGTCGACAGGTAGTTGAAGCGGATCGCCGGATGCTTGCGCGGGTCGGTGGAGGTGATCTTGATCGTGCCGCGGGCGTCTGAGTACATGGGACCGACGTGCACCTGGTAGCCGTGCCCCTGCGGCGCGGATCCGTCGTAGCGGATCGCCACCGGCAGGAAGTGGTACATCAGGTTCGGGTAGGCGACCTCGTCATTGGAGCGGATGAAGCCGCCGGCCTCGAAGTGGTTCGTCGCGCCCGGGCCGCGGCGAGCGAGCAGCCACGCCGTCCCCACCCACGGGCGGTTGCGCATCTTCAGCGCGGGCGCGACCGACACCGGCTGCTTGCTGGAATACTGGATGTAGACCTCCAGATGGTCTTGGAGGTTCTCGCCGACCGCCGGGACGTCGCCGACGACGTCGACTCCCTGGCCCCGCAGCTCCACGGCGTTGCCGACCCCGGAGAGCTGCAGCAGCTGCGGCGAGTTGATCGCCCCGCCGCACAGCAGCACCTCGCCGGCGTCGATGGACTCCGACCGGCGATTGTGGACGACGTCGACCCCGACGGCGCGGGTGCCCGCAAAGCGGATCTTCGTCACGAGCGCCCGGGTCCGGACGTCGAGGTTGTCGCGGTCCATCACCGGATGCAGGTAGGCGCGGGCCGCGCTCAGCCGGTGACCGCGGTAGATGTTGCGGTCAAACGCGGCAAAGCCCTCCTGGCGATAGCCGTTGACGTCGTCGGTCAGGGGATAGCCGGCCTCCTGGACGGCGGCGAAGAACGCCTGAAACAGCGGGCTGACCGCCGGGCCGCGCTCGAGCTTGAGCGGACCGGCGTGGCCGCGCCACGGCGTGTCCGGATCGGCCAGGGCGTTCTCCATGCGCTTGAAGTACGGCAGGCAGTGGGCGTAGTCCCAGTCCTCCATCCCCGGGTCGGCGGCCCACCGCTCGTAGTCCATCGGATTGCCCCGCTGAAAGATCATCCCGTTGATCGAGCTCGACCCGCCGAGGACCTTGCCGCGGGCGTGGTACACCCGGCGGCCGTGCATGAACGGCTCGGGCTCGGACTCGTACTTCCAGTCATAGAGACGGTTGCCGATCGGGAACGACAGCGCCGCCGGCATGTGGATATAGACGTCCCAGAGCGCGTCGTTGCGGCCCGCCTCCAGCACGAGCACCCGGGTCGACGGGTCCTCGGTGAGGCGGTTGGCGAGGCAGCACCCCGCCGACCCGCCGCCAATGATCACGTAGTCGTAGCGCACGTCAGGTTCCCCTCTCTCTCACAGGACCGAGCGAATCTCGCGTTCGAACGTCTCGATGTGCTCGGCGATGATCGCGCGTGCCCGCTCGGCGTCGCCGTCTGCGATCGCGTGCAGCAGGTCGGCGTGCTCGTGCACGCGCGTGAACAGGTGCGGCAGCCGATCCAGCACCAGGTACCAGATCCGCAGCGACAGGTTGAAATAGCGTCCCAGCGAGCTCTCCAGATACGGGTTGCCGGCGGCCCGATGGACGAACCGATGCACGCGGGCATCGAGCGCCATCAGCGCCGCGGTGTCGTCGCTGCCGGCGCTGTGGTCCAGCTCGCCCAGCAACCCCTCCAGCTCCGCCCGCTGCGTCGGCGTGATGCGCTCGGCGGCGCGATACGCGGCGTGTCCCTCGAGCTGCATCCGGACGTCGGAGATGTCAGCGAGGTCGGTGATGTTGATCTCGGACGCGAACGTCCCTCGCCGGGGGAACACGGTGACGAGGTTCTCGAGCGCCAGGCGCTTGATCGCCTCCCGCACCGGGGTGCGCCCGATCCCGAGCTCGGCGCCGAGCTCGTCCTCGTCGATCGGGGCTCCGGGAGGGATCTGGAGCGTGACGATCCGGTCGCGCAGGTCGCCGTACGCGCGATCCGCCAGCAGCTCGCGCGGGGCGCGCGGCTCAGACGCCTGCGCGCTCACCGACCGCCACCCTCTCGATGACCCGTCGTCCCCCGCAGGCTCGATCTGCCCCGATGACGACTGATATATGAGTCATCGGTTACGAAGTCTAACATTGGCACGATGGCGCGCCAATCCCTCCGCCGCCACGTCCCGGCGACACCGCGATGAGCTCCGCCACCGGATCGCATGCGGCCGACGAGGTGGCCGACCGGATCGCCGCCGGTGAAGCCACCGCCGCCCGCCGGATCGTGGCCACGCTCGCCCGGCACACGCCGTTGCTGAGCTCCCGCAGCCTCTCCGAGCGCTGCGGCGGCCGCCTCGTGCTCAAAGCCGAGAACCTGCAGCGCACGGGCTCGTTCAAGCTGCGCGGCGCGCTGCACAAGATCTCCCGTCTGGACCGGCCGCCGCTGGTTGTGGCCGGCAGCGCCGGCAACCACGGCCAGTCGCTCGCCTACGCCGCGCGAGCGCAGGGCATCCCGTGCGAGGTGTTCATGCCTCGCGAGGCACCGGTCGGGAAGGTGGCGGCGGTGGAGGCGTTCGGCGGGATCGTCCATCTCGGCGGCGACTCGGTCGACGACTGTGTCGCGGCTGCGCGCGAGCGCAGCGCCGAGACCGGCGCCGGGTTCGTGCATCCGTTCGATGATCCCGACGTCATCCTCGGCCAGGCGTCGCTCGGACTCGAGCTCCTGGAGGATGTGCCCGATCTGGCGACGGTCGTCGTCCCGGTCGGCGGCGGCGGGCTGATCTCGGGCGTTGCCGGCGTCGTCAAGGCGGCGCGGGTGGGTGGGGACCGTGTCCGCGTCATCGGCGTCCAGGTCGACGCCTGCGCTCCGTTCCCCGAGTCGCTGCGCGGTTCGTCGCCGATCACGTTCCCCGCCCGGGCGACGATCGCCGACGGCATCGCGGTCAAGCGGCCCGGGACGATCACGCTGCCCCTCGTCCAGCGCTGGGTCGACGAGCTCGTCGTCGTCAGCGAAGAGGACATCGCCGACGCGATGGTGTGGCTGCTGGAGCGTGCCAAGCTCGTCGTCGAGGGCGGCGGCGCGGCCGGCGTCGCCGCCGTCATGTCCGGTCAGGTGTCGCCGGCCGCGACCGGCTCGACCGTCGTCGTGCTCTCCGGCGGCAACGTCGACGCGGGGCTGCTCGCCGCCATCGCCCAGCGCCACGAGACGCTCGCCGGCCGGCGGCTGCGGCTGTTCACCCGGATCTCTGACCGTCCCGGCGGCCTGGCCGCGCTGCTGACGCTGATCGCCGAGGCGGGGGGCAACGTCGTCCAGGCCGATCACGTCCGCGAGGCGGTCCCGCTGCACGTGCGCGAGACCGGCGTCGAGATCGCCCTGGCCACGCGCGGGCGCGAGCATGGCGAGGCGATCGTCGCCGCGCTGGAGTCGGCGGGCTACGACGTCCGCCGGCTGGATACCTGAGGGTCCCGGACCCTAATCCCCCAGCTCGGCCCGGCGCCGGGTGACGAACTCCCGCAGCTCGGCGTCGATCGCCGCGTCGATCGGAGGCGGCACGTACTCCTCCAGGGTCGTGCGCCAGATCTCGCCGGCGCGGACGGTCGTGTCGCGCGCGCCCTTCTTCGTCCAGCGGTCGAAGTTCTCGGTCGAGGACAGCAGCGGGCGGTAGAAGCACTCGCGGAAGCGCTCGAGCGTGTGCGCCGCGCCGAGGAAGTGACCGCCGGCGCCCACCTCGGTGTGGGCGTCGAAGGCGAGGCTCGCCTCGTCGATCTCGAGCGGGGTGAACTCGTGGCGCAGCTCACGCAGCAGCTCGAGGTCGACGATGAACTTCTCGTAGCAGGAGACGAGCCCGCCCTCGAGCCAGCCGGCGGAGTGCATGACGAAGTTCGCCCCGGCGAGGAACGTCGGCAGGAGCGTCATCAGCGACTCGTACGCGGCCTGCGCGTCGACGGTCTGGGACGCGTTCAGCGCCCCGCCGCCGCGCCACGGCAGGCCGAAGTGCCGCGCGATCTGTCCGGTGCAGAGCACGCCGATGCCGGACTCGGGCGTCCCGAAGGACGGCGAGCCGGACTGCATGTCGGTGTTGGACAGAAACGACCCGAACACGACCGGGCGCACCGGGACGGATCAGCTGGGCGAGGGCGATGCCGGCCAGGCCCTCGGCCATCTGCTGTACGAGCGTCGCCGGCAGCGACACCGGCGACATCGCCCCCATCAGCAGGAACGGGGTGATGACGACCGCCTGGTTGGCCTTGACGTACTCGAACATCGCGCGCGAGCATCCGGTCGTCGTAGCGCAGCGGGCGTGTTGACGTTGATCAAGCGAGATCGACACCGGTGCGCGCTCGATCGCCTCCCGGCCGCCGAACAGGATCTCCCCCATCCGGATCGTGTCGGCGGCGTTCGGACCCGAGGTGACCGAGCCCATGTACGGCTTGTCCGACAGCGTCTGCAGCGCGTAGACCATGTCGAGGTGGCGGGAGTCCAGCGGCCGGTCCTCGGGCTCGCAGATCGTGCCGCCCGGCGAGTCGAGCTCCGGGAAGACCTGGGCGAGGCGCACCAGGTTCTCGAAGTCGGCCATCTTCGCGTCGCGGCGCACGTCGCCCTCGCGGATGAACGGGCAGCCGTAGACGGGCGCGAACACCATGTGATCGCCGCCGATGTGGGCGTTGTTGGCCGGGTTGCGCGCCTGCAGCTCGAACTCCCGCGGGCGCCTTGGCGACCTGCTCGAGGATGAACTCGGGGTCGAAGCGCACCCGGTTCTCGTCCTCGACGATCTGGCCGGCGCCGCGCAGCAGCTCGACCGCCTCCGGCAGCAGGAACTCGATCCCGAGCTCGGAGACGATCCGCCGCCAGCCCCGGTCGAGCGTCGCCATCGCCTCCTCGCTGAGGATCTCGTAGCGGGGCATGGCGTTCACGAACATCGTGGCCTTCCTCCTTGATGTCGCAGGATGTGCGACCGTCGACGGCGGTCCGCCGCAACATATTGAGGCGCTTGACGCGGCGGGGCGCGGCCCTAATATATCCACCGTGGAACAACAGTTCCAAGATCTCCGGGAGGCCGCTTCCCGCGGCACGACCGCGGTCGACCGCGGCGCCGAGCTGCTCGTCCGCGTCCTCGAGTCGAGCCCAGCCGGTCGCGCTCGACCGAGCTTGCCTCCGCCAGCGGAATCCCGAAGAGCACCGCGTCTCGGCTGGTGAGCGCGCTCGAGCGCCAGGGTCTCGTCGAGCAGGACGGCGAGCGCGGGCGGCTGCGCCCCGGTCCGGCGATCCTCCGCGTCGCCGAGCGCAGTCTGCGTGGAGCGCAGCGTCGTCGAGCTCGCGCGCCCGTCGCTCGACGCGCTCGCCGAGGCGCACGCGGCGAGACGATCAACCTCGCCGTCCCGGCCCGCCACGGCGTCGAGCACGTCGCCCAGGTCGACAGCCGCCACTTCCTCGGCGCCGGCCAATGGCTCGGGCGCACCGTCGACTATCACTGCACCGCCGTCGGCAAGGTGTTCCTGGCCTTCGGCCGGGCGACGGCCCCGGCGCCCGCCCGCCGCCGGCCTGACCTCGCAGACGATCACCGACCCGGCGCGGCTGCGGGCCGAGCTCGACCAGCGTGCGCGCCGACGACTTCGCCGAGGCCGTCGACGAGCTCGAGGTCGGGCTCGCGGCGATCGCCGCGCCGGTCCGCGGCGCCGGCGGCGAGGTCGTCGCCGCGCTCAGCATCTCCGGGCCGACCGTGCGGATGACCCCGGAGCGGATCGCCGAGCTGCAAGCCGGTCCTGATCGACGAGGCGCGGGCGCCTCAGCCGCCGCCTCGGCAACACCGATCCGACACGAGCAGAGGAGCACACGCCGCATGACAGCACGAGGAGATCCTGCAGCTGCTGTACGACGAGACGCTGGTCGGCAACGCGCCCGGCGGTCTCGCGACGGCGTCAACGACGGGCTCGAGGACGGGCTGGAGCCCGAGCGGATGCTCTACGACGCGCTGATCCCGTCGCTGGAGGAGGTCGGGGCCCGCTTCGAGCGCGGCGACTACTTCGTGCCCGAGATGCTGATCGCCGCCCGCGCGATGCAGGGCGCGCTCGACATCCTGCGCCCGCTGCTGGCCGAGACCGGGACCGTCACAGGTCGGCACCTTCCTGATGGGGACCGTCAAGGGCGACGTCCACGACATCGGCAAGAACCTCTGCAACATCATGCTCGAGGGCGCCGGCTTCACCGTCATCGACCTCGGCGTCAACGTGCCGCCGGAGCGGTTCGTCGAGCAGATCGACGAGCACCAGCCCGACATCGTCGGCTTCTCGGCGTTCCTGACGACGACGATGCCGATGTTCAAGGCCAACATCAACGCGCTGGAGAAGGCCGGCATCCGCGACGACGTGATCGTGATGGTCGGCGGCGCCCCGGTGACCCAGGAGTACGCCGACGCCGTCGGCGCCGACGGCTACTCGGCCGACGCCTCCTCGGCGGTCAAGAAGGCCAAGGAGCTGATCCAGCTGCGCCGGGAGAAGGTGCCGGCATGATGGACACAGTCGCTTCGCTCGCGCTCCGGCAGCGTCACGATCGGCGCCGACCAGCCGTTCTGCGTCATCGGCGAGCGGATCAACCCGACCGGACGCAAGCGGTTCGCCGAGGAGCTGCGCGGCGGAGACCTCTCGACGGTGACGGCCGACGCGCTCGCCCAGGTCGCAGGCCGGCGCCGAACATGCTCGACGTCAACGCCGGGATCCCGCTCGTCGACGAGCCCGAGCTGCTCAAGTCGATGCTCCGGACCGTCCAGGAGGCCGTCGATGCGCCGATCTGCATCGACTCGTCGGTGATCGAGGCGCTCGAGGCGGGGCTCTCGGTGTACGAGGGCCGCGCGCTCGTCAACTCGGTGACCGCCGAGGACGAGCGCCTCGAGGAGATCCTGCCGCTCGTCGCCCGCCACGGCGCCGCGTCATCGGCCTCGCCAACGACGAGACCGGGATCCCGGAGACGCCGGAGAAGCGCCTCGAGTGCGCGCGCAAGATCGTCAGCGTCGCCAACGACCACGGGATCGCCACCGAGGACGTGATCATCGACCCGCTGGCGATGACCGTCGGCGCCGCCACCGACGCGGTGACGATCACGCTGGCGACGATCGCGCCTGATCCGCGCCGAGCTCGGCGTCAACATGTGCCTCGGCGCCTCCAACGTCTCCTTCGGCCTGCCGCAGCGCCACGTGCTCAACGCGGCGTTCCTGCCGATGGCGATGGCCGCCGGGCTGACGAGCGCGATCATGTCGACCGCGCGCGGTGTGCGTGCGAGTCGGTGCGCGCCGCCGACCTGCTGCTCGGCCACGACGCCGTGGGGGGCGAGCTGGATCGCCGCTCACCGCGCCCGCCAGGCCGCCGAGAAGGCAGCCGCGGCGCCGCCGCGGGAGCGAGGCCGCCCGGGCGTGAGCGCCGCCGCGCCCAGGCGCGCCGCCGCCGAGCGCGACGAGCTGGTCGCCGCCCGAGGACGGCGCCGAGCGCGTCCGCCTGCGCTTCCTGCCCGACGGCGCCGAGGTGCGCGTCCCCAGCGGGCACGCCGGTCTTCGACGCCGCCAGCTGGAACGGGATCGCGATCGACTCGACCTGCGGCGGCCACGGCACGTGCAAGAAGTGCAAGGTGCGGGTCGCTCTCCGGCGACGTGCCGATCTCCAGCGTCGACCCGCGCGCGTTCACCACCGAGGAGCTGCGCGACGGGTGGCGGCTGGCCTGCCGGGCCGGCGCGCGCGAGCGACCTCGTCGTCGAGGTGCCGCCGCTGCAGACCCGTCCCAAGGCGGCGCTCGTCGGCGTCGGGCGCCACGTCATCCTGCGCCCGTCGGTGCAGAAGCGCCACCTCGTGCTCGAGCGAGCCGACGCTGGAGGACCAGCGCTCCGACCTGCAGCGGGTGCTCGATGCGCTCGACGACCTCGAGCCCGACGCCTCGCTCGAGCTGCTGCGCGAGCTGGGCGGCGTCGCTGCGCACCGCCGCACTTCGACGTCACCGCGGTCGTCTGCGACCAGGAGCTGATCGCGCGTCGAGCCGGGCGACACCACCGCGCGGCGCTTCGCGATCGCCTTCGACCTCGGGCACCACCACCGTCGTGGCCACGCTGCTTGACCTCGAGAGCGGCCAGCCCGCTGGCGGTGCGGTCGATGCTCAATCGCCAGCAGCCGTTCGGCGCCGACGTGATCACCCGGATCTCGGCGACGATGATGGACGACACGCGCGCTGGGCGCGCTGCGCGACCGCGCGCACGAGACGATGGCCGAGCTCACCGCGCGAGGTGCTGCGCCGAGGCCGAGGTCGCCGCCGAGGAGGTCTACGAGATCACCGTCTGCGGCAACGTGACGATGATGCAGCTGGCGCTCGGGATCGACCCCGAGCCGCTCTCGATGGCGCCGTTCGTCGTCGCCACCCACGAGCTCCCGCCGGCGCTGCGCCGCCGACTTCGGCGTCGCCGTGCACCCGCGCGCGCCGGCGTTCGTGTTCCCGTCGCTCGGCGCCTACGTCGGCGGCGACATCGTCGCCGGCATGCTCGCCACCGGGCTGACCCGCGACCGGCGGCTGCGGCTGTTCATCGACGTCGGCACCAACTCGCGAGATCGCGCTCGGGTCGGTCGACCGGGTGCTCGCCTGCGCCGCCCCGCCGGGCCGGCGTTCGAGGCGGCACAGATCCGCTGCGGGATGCGTGCCGCCGACGGCGCGATCGAGGGGGTGCAGATCCGCGACGGCGACGCTGAGCGCTCGACGTGATCGGCGACGCCGAGCCGGTCGGGATGTGCGGCTCGGGGCTCGTCGACGCGGTCGCCGAGCTCGTCCACTCCGGGCTGCTCGACCACTCCGGCCGCTTCGTTCCCGACGAGGACGCGGCGGAGCTGTTCCCGGCGCTGTGCGAGCGGCTGACCGATGATCGGCCAGGAGCGGGTGTTCGTCCTGCACTGGCGCGGCGACGGATCGCGGACCGGACGTCGGTGTTCCTCTCCCAGCGCGACGTCCGCGAGCTGCAGTTCGCCAAGGCCTCGATCGCCACCGGCTGGCAGATCCTGCTGCGCGAGCTCGGGGTCGACCCCGGCGAGATCTCCCAGGTGCTCCTGGCCGGGAGCTTCGGCGCCTATCTGACGCCGCTCAGCGCCGTCCGCATCGGGCTCGTGCCCGGACTGGCGCTGCCGCGGATCGTCTCCGCCGGCAACGTCGCCGGCGAGGGCGCGAAGATCGCCGCGCTGTCGCTGCGCGAGCGCGCCGAGGCGCGAGTCGATCCTGCGCGAGGTCGAGTACGTCGAGCTGTCCGGGCCGCGCCGACTTCAACGACCTGTTCATCGACCAGCTGGCCTTCCCGGGATGAGCGCCGACGCCGGCCGGCGCGTCATCGCCTGCGGCGCGCTGGCGTTCGACGTGCGCGCGATCGCCCGCCGGCGCGGCTGGGAGGTCGACGTGCGTCCCGGTCCGACGCGCTGCTGCACAACCGCCCGACGCAGATCCCGCGCGGCGGTCGCCGAGCGCTGCGCCGATGGACACGACGTGGTGGCCGTCGCCTACGGCGACTGCGGCACCGACGGCGCGCTCGATGCGGTGCTCGGCGGCTGCCGCGCCTGCGCGGCGACGCACTGCTACGACATGCTTCGCCGCGCGACGAGGTGGCGCGAGGCGCTCGCCGAGGAGCCGGGCACCTACTTCCTCACCGACTTCCTGGCGCGGACGTTCGAGCACACGGTCGTCCGCGAGCTCGGGCTCGACCGCTGGCCGGAGCTGCGCGACGACGTACTTCGCGCCACTACACGCGCGTGCTGTGGCTCGCCCAGCGCCCGACGCCGGCCACCCGCGCGCTGCGCCGAGGCCGCGGCGCAGCGGCTGGGGCTGCCGCTCGAGGTGCGCGCCGTCGGCACCGCCGGACTGGAACGCGAGCTCGAGCAGCTCGTCGGGACGGAGGGCGATCGGGCGTGACGGTGCGCGAACCCGCCGCGTTCAGTCGCCGAGCGACTCCGCCAGCAGCGTCGCGACATCGACGACCCGCAGGTCGGCTCCGACGCTCTGCACCCCGTCGTCGAGCATCACCGTGCAGTAGGGGCAGGCGACGGCGAGCGTCGACGCTCCGGTCTGCGCCGCCTCGCGGACCCGGTTCTCGTTGATCGCCCCGGCGCGCTCCTCCATCCACATGTGGGCGCCGCCGGCCCCGCAGCAGAACGTCTGCTTGCCACTGCGCGCCATCTCCACCGGGGCGCCGACCGCGCCGATCAGATCGCGCGGGGGCGCGAGCACGTCGTTGTGGCGCGCCAGGTAGCACGAGTCGTGGTAGGTGATGTTCAACGCCTCTGAGCGCTGCGGGGCCAGCCGCCCCTCGCGCACGAGACGCGCCAGCAGCTCGGAGTGGTGGATCACCTCGTAGTCGCCGCCGAAGTCCGGGTACTCGTTGCCCAGCGTGTTGAAGCAGTGGGGGCAGTTGGCGACGATCTTGGTCACGCCCGCCTCGTTGAGCGTCGTCACGTTCTGCTCCGCGAACGCCTGGAAGACGTACTCGTTGCCCATCCGCCGCGCCGGGTCGCCGGTGCACGCCTCGCGGGGGCCGAGGATCGCGAAGTCGACCCCGGCCCGCGCCAGCAGCCGGGCGGTCGACTCGGCCGTCCGCCGCGCCCGTTCGTCGAACGACGACGCGCAGCCGACCCAGTACAGGTACTCCGGAGCCGGGTCGCCCGGCTCGAGCACGCGCACGCCGAGCTCCGCCGCCCAGTCCGCGCGCTCGGACTGCGCCTTGCCCCACGGGTTGGCGGCACGTTCGACATCGCGCAGCATCGGCTCGGCCTCGGACGGGAAGTCCGACTCGACCATGACGAGGTGCCGGCGCAGGTCGATGATGTGATCGACGTGCTCGATCGACACGGGGCACGCCTGGACGCACGCCCCACACGTGACGCAATCCCAGACCGACTCCTCGGGCACGGCGTCGGGTACGAGCGACGCGAGCTCGGGAGCGGCCGGTCCCCCGTCGCCCTCGCTTGCGTCCCGGGCGGCGACGATCGCGCCACCGTCGGTGAACACCTGGTCGCGCAACCCCATGATCAGCAGCTTGGGCGACAGCACCTTGCCGGTGGCGAACGCCGGGCAGGCGTCCTGACAGCGGCCGCATTCCGTGCACGAGAAGGTGTCGAGCATCTCCTTCCAGGTGAGATCGGCCGCGGTGCCCGCCCCGAAGCGGATGTCCTCCTCGGCGACGTCGGGATCGTCGAAGCGCAACGGCTCGAGGCGGCCCGCGGGTCCGGTGCGGCCGTACCACACGTTGAACGCCGCCGAGGCGATGTGGAGATGCTTGGACCGCGGCAGGTAGGCGAGGAAGGCGAGGATCGTGACCACATGGGCCCAGACGAACACGCGCTCGAGCACCCGGGTGGCCGCGTTGTCGCCGAACAGATGCGACAGCAGGTGCGCGACGGGCGCCGACGACGCCGGCCATTCGTTGAGGCCGAGGGCGATCCGCGTGGCGTGCCACAGCAGCAGGGTGGTGGCGATTGTGGCGATCAGGGCGAGGATGAGGTCGGCCTCGCCGAGGTGGCTGCCCTGAAACCGCCGCGGCCGCTGCACCTTGCGGATCCACAACGCGCTGACGACGCCGATCAGGACGAGTACGGCGAAGACGTCGACGAGGAACGCGTACCAGCCCTGGTGGCCGAGCCACGGGAACGTGTCGTGCTTGTCGACGACGCCGATCATCGCGATCACGATCGTCGGTCCGAGCACGAGGAACCCCCAGAAGATGAAGGCGTGGATCAGGCCGGGCCCGAAGCGCTGGAGAAGCTTGCGCTGGCCGAGCACGATCGTCCCCTCGTGCTCGACGCGTCGCGTCACGTCGCCCGACCGGCTGACCGGGGCGCCCGCCCGCAGAAGGGCCACGAGGAAGCGGACCCGGACGGCGAACAGCGTCGCGCTCGCCGCCAGCAGCGCGGCGAGCACGATGGCGGCGATTACGACGCCGATGGGTCCCGCGCCTTCCTGATCTCGGACGAGATCGCCGGGACGACCTCATGGAGATCGCCGATCACCGCGTAGTCGGCGCTGGCGAAGATCGAGGCCTCCCCGTCGGGATTGATCGCCAGCAGGCGCTTGGCTCCCCTGCATCCCGCCATGTGCTGGGTGGCGCCGCTGATCCCGCACGCGATGTAGATGTCCGGCGACACCTTGGTCCCGGTCTGGCCGACCTGGTCGGTGTGTGGCCGCCAGCCGGCGCTCGTCACAGCCCGGGAGCAGCCGACGGCTCCGCCGAGCAGCTCGGCCAGCTCCTCGATCACCGAGAACCCCTCGGGAGAGCCCACCCCGCGGCCCCCGGAGACGACCACGTTCGCGTCGGCCAGCGACACCCCGCCGGTCGCCGCCGGGATCCGCTCCACGACCCGCACCATCGTGTCCAGCGGGCCGGCCGAGGCGCTGACCGGCACCGTCTCGACCTCGCCGATCGGCGCCGCGGCGACGGCATGCGCCGCGCTCGTCAGCAGCAGCGGCGCGCCGTGGACAGCGGCCTCCTCGAGCAGAGTGCCTCCCCACCGCGTTCGCACCACCACGGCGGGACTGCCCGGCGTGACCGAGGTGCAGTTGGCCGCCATCGGCTGATCGAGCTTGGCCGCGACATGGGCCAGCAGCTCGTTGCCGCGGTCGCTGCCCGGGGCGACGACCGCATCCGCGGCCCGCTGCCGCGCGAGCTCGACCACGGTCTGCGCCCAGGCGGCGGGGGCGTAGCCGGCTGGGTCGTCGATGGCGACGGGGATGACCTCGCTCCCGACGCCCCGAGCGAAGCTCACCGCCTGCTGGGAGAGCTCGTCGGCGGCGCTTTCGATCCACACGAGCGTGGCCATCACACGACCCCGATGTCCTGGAGGATCTGGACGACCGCCGGAGCCGCCTCCGCGCCGCGCCCCAGCACCTCCGCCTGCTTGCTCGATCCCTCGGGGAGCAGCAGCCGGCGCATCTGGAGGCGGGAATCGGGCCGGGCCGGCTCGGTGCTGACCAGGGGCTTGCGCTTGGCCCGCATCCGTCCCGGGACCGACGGATATCGCGGCAGGTTGATCCCCTCCTTCACCGTCACGACCGCCGGCAGCGGCAGCTCGTAGACGTCGCGACCGCCGGCGACCTCCTGCTCGCAGCGCAGCCGCTCGCCGTCGACGGTGATCGCCTTGATCCCGGTCGCGCACGGCCGGCGAAGCGCCTCGGCGACCCGGATCGCCACCTGATAGTTGCCGGCATCGGCGGACTCGTTGCCGAACAGGATCAGGTCGTAGTCGTGCCCGGCGCCCATGGTCATCCCCCCGACGATCGCCGCCGCCGTTGCCTGGGGATCCCATTCCGAGCCGTCGGTGACCAGATGGATGCCGCTGTCGATACCGATCGCCATCATGTCGCGCAGCTGCTCCGCGGCCTCGGCCGGGCCCAGGGTCAGCACCGTCGACTCCCCCCCGTGCGCCTCCACCAGCCGGATCGCCTCCTCGGCCGCGCACTCCTCGTGGGGGCTGACGGTGAACCCGAGGTGGCGCGTCTGGATCGCCTGCTCGTCCTCGGTCAGCGTGATCTTGCCGCCGGTGAGCGGCACCCGCTTGACGCAGACCAGGATGTTCACTGGCTCACGCCCGGACGCACGCGTTGTCGGGATCGAACAGCGGGGTCGCATCCGTCGTCTGCACCGTGACCGGATAGCGCTCCCCCATGTACAGCACCTGGAGCTTGGCCCCGACCGTGGCGTGCTCCGGCGGCAGGTAGCTCATCAGTATGTGCTTGCCGATCGACGGGCCCGCGCCGGCGCTCGTCACGTACGAGCGCCGGCCCCGGCCATCGGTGATCGGCGCGTCGTCGGCGCTCAGAATCGGCTCGCCACCGAGCATGTACCGCTCGACTCCGGACGCGGAGGTGTGATCGTCGACGGTCAGCGTGCACAGCGTCGCCGCGGGGGCCTGCGCCCGCTGGCGGACGTGCGCCTCCTTACCGGTGAAGTCCTCGTCCTTGACCCTCCCCCACGCCATCCCGGCCTCGACGACGGTGTACTCGCCCTCGAGCTCGGCCCCGTAGGCCCGATAGCACTTCTCCAGGCGCCCGGTCGTGGCATAGACACCGGCGCCGACCGGGAGGGCGCCGTGCGGCAGCCCCGCCTCGGCCACGATGTCCCACAGGCGCGCGCCCTGCTCGATCGGCACGTACAGCTCCCACCCGAGGTCGCCGACGTAGGAGATCCGGCTCGCGATCACCTCGAGCGGACCGACCTCGATCGCCTTCCAGTGCGCGAACGGGAAGCCCTCGTGCGAGACGTCGTCGCTGGTGATGCCGGCGAGGATGTCGCGCGCCCGGGGCCCCCACAGTCCGAGGGTGGTCAGCGCGCTGGACCGATCCTGGATCTGCGCCCGCCCGGCCCCGTCCTCGGGCAGGTGATCGGCGAACCACTTCAGATCCGACATCCCCCACGCCCCGCCGGTCACGACCCGGAACCGGTCATCGGTCATCCGCATGATCGTCAAGTCCGCCTTGAACCCCCCCGACGGCAGCAGCACCGGGGTGTAGACGACGCGCCCGACGGGGACGTCCATCTGCCGCATCGCGACCCGCTGCACGACGTCCAGTGCGGCCGGACCGACGACATCGAAGATCGCAAACGCAGTGAGATCGATAAACCCGGCTCTGTCTCGCAACGCCAGGTGCTCGGCATTGATGATCGGCGACCACCACCGTGCATCCCACTCGGCCTCGCGACGGGTGATGCGATCGCCGTATTCGTCAAGCAGCGGCGCGTTGGACTCATACCACTGAGGGCGCTCCCACCCGGCGGCCTCGTAGAACACCGCTTGGCGCTCCTGCTCGCGGTCGTAGTAGGGCGACAGCTTCACTCGACGATCGGACTCCCACTGCTCGCCTGGATGGACGATCCCGTACATCTTGTTGAAGCTCTCGGCGACGCGCGCCTGGATGTGCGCCTTCGTCTTCTGGTGGGGGTAGGCGCGGGCGATGTTCGACTCATAGACGTCGATCTCCGAGTCGCCGTGAACCATCAGCTCGGCCACCGTCCTGCCCGCGCCCGGGCCTTCCTTGATCCAGATCGCCGCCGCCGACCACAGGCCGGGAACCTCGGGCGTCTCGCCGATGAGCGGCATCCCGTCCAGCGTCACCGACAGCAGACCGTTGATCGCATAGCGCACGCCGACCGATTCGTCGCCGACGATCTCGGGCATCAGCTCGAGCGCCTGCTCCATCTGCAGATCGAAGTCCTCCTGGGTGAACGGGAGCTCGGTCGGGCTGAGCGCCGACGCCTCGATCGACGGGATCTCGTCGGCGTCCATCATGATCGGGCGGTGGGCGTAGGAGCCGATCTCCAGGCCGCCTCCGTCCTGGCGCTCGTACATGTTCGTGTCCATGTCGCGCACGATCGGATAGTCGACGAGCGTCCGTGCGTCGGCGAACCGCGCCACCGGCCCGATGTCGATCATCTGGTGCACCGCCGGGGTGAGCGGGATCCGGGCCCCGGCCATGCGGGCGAGGCACGGGCTCCAGCAGCCGCAGGCGATGACGACGCGGTCGGCCTCGACGTCGCCCCGGTCGGTGCGCACCCGTCGGATGCGGCCGCGCTCGACGTCGAGGCCGAGCACCTCGGTGTTGGCGGCAACCGTCATCCCGGCCTGGACCGCGCGCTCGCGCATGATCGTGCCCGCGCGCAGCGAGTCCACGACGCCGGCGCCCGGGGTGTGAAAGCCGCCGAGCAGCAGCTCCTCGTTGATGAACGGGACGAGCTCCTTGATCTCCGCCGGAGTCAGCAGCGACGTCGGCTCGATCCCCCACGTGGTCGCCGACACCATCCGGCGCGCCAGCTCCTGCATCCGGGCCTCGGTGCGGGCCACCTCGATGCCGCCGCACTCGAGGAACACATCGAGGTCCTTGTACTGGCGCATGCTCTCCAGCGTCAGCGCCGTCATCTCCTTGGAGTGGTCGACCGGGAAGATGAAGTTCGACGCGTGTCCGGTCGAGCCTCCCGGGTTGGGGAGCGGCCCCTTCTCGATCAGCGTGATCTCGGTCTCTCCGAGCTGGGTGAGGTGGTAGGCGACGCTGTTGCCGACGATGCCGGCCCCGATGATCACGACGCGCTGGCGGGCGGGCAGGCGCCGCGAAGCTGAAGTGTCCACGAGTCCTGATATATCAGATGCAGGTCAGTAACGTCAACGCGCTGAGCGCTAGGCTGAGGCCAGTTCCGAGGAGATCTGCATGCGCGCACACCATCGACGCCTGACCCGGATCGCTGCCGCCGTGGTGTGCATCCTGGCCGCTGCATCGGGCGCGGTGGCGGCGCAGGCGTCGGCGGCCACCCTCGCCGCCAGCCGGGCCTGCTACGTCAACGTCAACCCGGCGTCGGGCGCGGCGATGACGATCACGGGGTCGGGCTTCGTTCCCGACGACGTGGTCACGCTGCGCGGCGGCACGACATCCGCCACCGCGACCGCCGATGCCACCGGCACGGTCACGTTCACCACGGCCGCGCCGAAGCTGCGTACGAACGGCCCCGGGGCGATCAGGACGACCCTGACCGCGACCGACACGGGCGACGCGACCCATCCGCCATTCGCGGTGACGATCGTGGTGAGGTCGGCCAATCTTGATATGCAGGTGCAGCCGGGCAGCGTCAAGAACGTCAAGAAGGACACGGTCACGTTCTCGTTCTCGGGGTTTGTCCCGGGCAAACGCATCTACGGCTTCTATCTGCGCAAGAAGGTCGTCGCCAGGGCCATGTTCGGCAGGGCGACCGGGCCGTGTGGCGTGCTCACCGAGAAGGCACTGCTCTATCCCGGAGGCCACCCCCGCAACAATGAGTACACGGTCACGTTCGAGAGCTCCCGCAGGTACGCCAAGCAGGGGTTCCCCCGTGTCACCGGGACGTTGCACATCCTCCCGCTCTGACGCCCGGCACCGGCTCCGGGGTGGCCCAGCGGCCCCGTTGGCTGTCACGATCCGGCGCGATGCCAACACAGAAGGACCTGATGCTCGCCGGCGAGCCGTATCTGGCCAACGACGCGGAGCTGCTGGCCGATCGCCGGCGATGCCGGCTGCTCACCGAGCAGCTGAACGCCACCAGCGTCGCGCAACCGTTCGCGCGCGAGGAGCTGTTGCGCGCGGTGCTCGGCGGCGTCGGTGACTTCGCCGAGGTCCTGTCGCCGTTCTATTGCGACTACGGCTACCAGATCACCGTCGGTGCCCGGACGTTCATCAACTTCGGTGCGGTGATTCT
Source organism: uncultured Solirubrobacteraceae bacterium (assembly GCA_963731395.1). GTDB lineage: Bacteria > Actinomycetota > Thermoleophilia > Solirubrobacterales > Solirubrobacteraceae > Palsa-465. The sequence goes on along the minus strand of CAVSVH010000016.1, from coordinate 360,380 downwards.
GGACTCGGCGCCGGTGACGATCGGCGCCGACGTCCAGATCGGGCCCCGCGTCCAGCTGGTGACGCCCCTGCACCCGCTGGATCCAGCCCAGCGGCGAACGCTGATCGAATCGGCGCAACCGATCGTCGTCGGCGACGGGGCATGGCTGGCCGCGGGCGTGATCGTCTGCCCCGGCGTGTCGGTCGGCGCCGGCGCCGTCGTCGGCGCCGGCAGCGTCGTCGTCCGCGACCTCCCCCCGCGGCACCTGTGCCTCGGCAGCCCATGCCGGCCGGTCCGAAAGGTGTGATCTCCGGCGCCCCGGTGACGACGGCGGCGGATCAGGCGGGCTGGCGCTCGACGCTGACGCGCATCCGCACCGCCGACAGCGCCGCCAGCCCCGTCGCCGCGCACGCGAGCACGAACGGAGCACTCACCCCGGCCGACGCGATCGCCGCGCCGCCCAGCGCTGAGCCGACGGCAAGGCCGCCGATCAGCGCCGCCGCCACCCAGGTGAACGCCTCGGTTTCGACGCCCGGCGGGACCGCTCGGCCGATCAGCGCGTACTGGCAGGAGAACACGGGCGCGATCGTCAGGCCGGCGAGCAGGCTGCAGATCATGCCCTCGGGGATCGTCCGCGCCGCGATGAGCGGCGCCATGCAGATCATTCCGGCGAGCAGGAGCGAGCGGTAGCGCATCTGCAGCGGGGTGCGCCACGCCCGCGATCCGTACCACAGGCCGCCCGTCATGCTGCCGACGCTCCACAGCGCCAGGAGCAGCCCGGACGCCGGGCGCGATCCGGCGTGCAGCGCCAGCGACGGAAGCCCGACCTCGATCGCTCCGAGGGCGAGCCCGGTGAGGAAGATCGGGCCGAGGAGGATCCGCAGCTCGGGGATCGCGAACACCGATGTGTGTTCGTCCGCCGACCGGCGCGGCCCGGTCGCCCGGGCACCGGGCGAGCTGACGAACAGCGACGTTCCGGCAATGCAGATCGCCGCGCCGAGGAGCACCGCGGACGCCGGCGACGTGAACGCGATCACGATCGCGACGACCAGCGGGCCCGTGATCCAGATCAGCTCCTGGATCACCGCCTCCAGCGCGTAGGCGGTCTCGCGCACCCCGGCGTCAGGGAGCAGATCACGCAGCAGGGCCCGCACCGCGGGGGCGATCGGCGGTACGAGGCCGCCGGCGAGGGCCGCCAGCGCCACGAGCGCCGCCGCCGGGGGCCGATTCGCCGCCGCGACGACGAGGCCGGACAGCGCCACTCCCTCCAGCAGGGCCGACGGCAGCAGGATCCGGCCCCGGCCGAAGCGGTCGACGAGCCGGCCCTGGAGCGGAGCACTCGCGGCGCAGGCAAACGCGAACGCGCCGACGGCGACGCCCGCCGTCGCATAGGAGTGCGTCGCCGCGCGCACGAGCAGCAGGATCGCCAGCGATGACATCCCCTGGGGCAGGCGCCCGAGCAGCGCGGTGGCGAACACGCGCGCGCAACCCGGCGCGGCCAGCACGGAGCGATATCTGTGCAACATCGGTTCGAGGCTACCCCCGGCGGCGCTCTGATTGAATCGCGCGTCCTGCTGTGCGATGAAGGAGAGCTGTGATGGCGTCTCGAGCCCTTCCACCGTTTCGCGCCGACCACGTCGGCAGTCTGCTCCGGCCGCCCGCGCTCGCCCGGGCACGCGCCGAGTTCAAGGCGGGTCAGATCGATGCCGACGCCCTGCGCGCGGTTGAGGACGACGAGATCCTGGGAGTGATCGAGCTCCAGCGAGCGGCGGGGCTGCAGACCGTCACCGACGGTGAGTTTCGCCGGACCTCCTGGCACATGGACTTCATCTATGCGCTCCAGGGCATCGAGCAGGTGGAGGGAGAGACGATCCACGTGCAGTTCCGCAACGCCGAGGGCGAGTACGACTACGCGCCTCCGGCGATGCGGGTCAGCGGAGCGGTCGGGCTGGCAGAGACGATCTTCGCCGACGCGTTTGAGTTCCTCCGCGACCACGCCGCGCCCGAGCAGACTCCGAAGCTGACGATCCCGTCGCCGAGCATGGTCCACTACCGGGGCGGCAACTCGGCGATCGACGAGTCGGTGTATCCCGAGATGGATGCCTTCTGGGATGACCTCACGGCCGCCTACGCGGAGCAGTTGCACGGCGCGTATGCGCTTGGGTGCCGTTACCTCCAGCTGGATGACACGAGCCTTGCCTACATCAATGATCCCGCCCAGCGCCGCCACATCGAGCAGATCGGGGGCGATCCCGATCATCTCCACGAGCAGTACATCGCCAACATCAACCGGGCACTCGCCGGCGCGCCCGACGACCTCGTCATCACCACCCACCTCTGCCGGGGCAACAACCAGTCGATGTGGGTGGCCGAAGGCGGCTATGACTTCGTCGCCGAGGCCCTGTTCGGCGAGCTCGACGTCAACGGCTACTTCCTGGAGTTTGACGACGAGCGCTCCGGCAGCTTCGAGCCGCTGCGCTTCCTCGCGCCCGGCAAGCTGGTCGTCCTCGGCCTGGTGACGACGAAGCGCCCGCAGCTGGAGGACCGGGAGATGCTCAAGCGCCGGATCGAGGAGGCCGCCCGCTTCGTCGACATCGAGCAGCTCTGCCTCTCTCCCCAGTGCGGGTTCTCGTCGACGGAGGAGGGCAACGACCTGACGATCGACGATGAACGGGCCAAGTTGGAGCTCATCGTTGACGTCGCCCGGGAGGTCTGGGGGGACTAAGGGCCCGGGACTAAGAAACGCAAGTTTTCGCCGCGCGCGACGTTGCAGGTGACGTGCGCGTTCTCAAGAGCTTGACGGCGAGCGCAGCGGCGGCGCTCGGCGTGCTCATCATTCAGCCGCTGGCAGGCGCGGCGACGGTGCCGCAGGTCACCACCGGACCGAAAGCGACACCCGCCGTGGCGGTTCCGAGCGTGACCGTGCCCAAGGTCACAACCCCCGCGGTCACCGTACCGGCGGTGACCATCCCCAAGGTCACGACCCCCGGGGTCACCGCACCCGCAGCGACCGTCCCCTCCGTGACGACGCCGCCGGTCACGGTGCCATCCGCGCCCCCGGTGAAGGCGCCGGCCCCGCCCCCGGTCAAGGCGCCGGCCCCGCCCCCGGTCAAGGCGCCGGCCCCGCCCCCGGTCAAGGCGCCGGCCCCGCCCCCGGTCAAGGCGCCCGCGGTCAGGACGCCGTCCGTGACGGCGCCCCCAGCGGCCCACACGCCCGTCTCGCCCGCTGTCTCGTCGGTCGTCGGAGCCACCCGGAGCCGTCCGACCTCGTCGAGCAGCGCCTCCTCGGCGTCCGCGACCGCGCCGGCGGTCTCCGGTCCGAAGCCGATCGGTGCTGGCTCGAGCTCGCGTCGGAACGGACCTGCCACGGGAACCGGCGGCGTGCCGAACCAGCCCGGCAACTCAGCGGCCGGTGCCCGGAGCTCGCGGTCCGGGGCCGTGAACCGATCTCAGGAGCTGTCGCGGCTCCTGCGCAGCACCGGAGCCGTCTACCGGCGGCGGCTGCATGCGATGGTGACGCAGCTGCGCGGATGCCTGAGCAGCCTGCCGTCCAGGTCGGAGCGGCTGCTCTCACTCCGAGCCGGAATCGATGGCCCCGCCCGGAGTGCGGCGGCCGCGGCGCACCTCCTTCATCTCAGCGCCGCCGGCGAGCGGCGGTTGGAGCGACGGTCGCTCGCCGCCCTGATGACGGCTGCCGGGACCGGGTGTGCCGGGACGGCGGCGGCAGCGGGGACGACCGGTGCCGCCGGCGTGGCCGGCGTGGCCGGTGTGGCGGGCGTGGCGGGGGGAACGGGCGCGGGAGGCGGCCGGTCGACGCCAACGTCCTCGGGCAGCGTTGCCACCGCCGGGCGGGCGGCCTCGGCCAGCGGGGCTGCGACCAAGCCTGCGGCTGCCGCCGCCAAGAAGCACGGCTCCGTGCCCACGCTGCGGCTGCGCGGGAGCCATGCCGTCGACCGCGCCGACACCGGCTCGGGCGGACCGTCGATGTTCCTGATCCTGGCCGTCGCCACGGTCCTGCTCGGCCTGTGCCTCCTCGCGCTGCCCGAGATCCGCGACGCCGTGTCCGCCGCCGCCGGGCCTGAGGCCCCGAGCGAGGACATGATGGCCGCGATGGCCGCGGGCCCGGCAGAAACCGGCTTCGCCGAGGATCCCGCCTACTGGGATGACCCCGAATGGACTGACCCCGAATGGACGGACAGTGGCTCCGCGAACTGGACGGAGGACGAGCCCGATCCCGCGGAGTGGATGGAGGAAGAGCCCGGCCCGGCAGCGCCTGCCGAGCCGCTGGCGAGCGAGCCGGTCTCCGCCTCCGGCGCCCCGGCGAGCTCCTCCTGGCTGCGCGGCCATGTCGGCCACGCGGCGGTGCTGGCGACGGTGATCGGAGGGCTGGCGCGGTTCGTCGCCCGTGGCCGGTCGGGGTCGCGCGGGCGCTGAGCGGCGACCCCGAGCCCAGCTAGAGAGCGGGTCTCGTGACGCCGAGTGGTGTTCGGGGAGCTAGTGGGGCCCCGAACACGGCAACGTCCGCACACACCCCGCGCATCCTGACGCGGTGTGCGCGATTGTGGGCGCCAGCTTGACCCACCGCGCCACACCGCCCGTCGAAAGCCATCGCGTGTGCGATTTTCACCACCCCACGATCTACCGCGCGCTCAAACGCGGCGCTCAACGGACGCAATCACGCCGGCCACGATCGCCGCCTGAAACGACGACTCGTTCGTGAACCCTGCAACCGCCGGGCGGAGCCTCTAGCGTCCAGCGATTCGGTCGGCGATCGCGGCGACCGGTGACTCGCGCCCGCGGTCGCGCTCCTGCCGGTCGGCCATCCGGTACAGGGAGTACACGGTGTGGGTGGCGACGTAGCGCAGCGGCTCGGGCTCCCAGTCGCGAGCCGGTTTTCCCACCCACGGCAGCCGGGTGAGGTCGGTGTCGCGGCCGAGCACGAGATCGCGGAGGGTCCGGCCTGCCAGGTTGCTGGCGGCGACGCCCTGGCCGGCATAGCCGCCGGCGTAGCCCAGGCCGCTGAGCGGGTCGAGTCCCACGGCCGGACACCAGTCACGGGACACCCCGAGAATCCCGTGCCAGGCCCGCTCCACACGGACCTCATCGAGCACCGGGAACAGCGACCGCAGGCTCTCCCGAAGCTCATTGACCGTCCGCCGCGGAACCGGCCCCTCGCGGTCGGTGCGGGAGCCGAACCGGTAGGGGACGCCGCGACCCCCGATCGCGATCCGGCCGTCGGCGGTCCGCTGCGAGTACGTGTAGACGTACGAGCCGTCGAGCAGCGTCTCCGCTCCGGCCCAGCCCACCTGTGACCAGACGGCATCGCCGAGTGGCTCGGTGATGATCATCGAACTGTTCATCGGGAGCAGCGCGCGGTGTTCCCCCGGCAGATCCGCTGTATAGCCCTCGGTCGCGCGCAGCACGTAGCGGGCCCGCACGTCCCCTCCGCGCGTCATCGCCAAACCGGGGCGAATCGTCCTCACCGGGGTGCCCTCGTGGATGACGACTCCAGCGCGCTCGGCAGCCGACGCCAGACCGTCGACGAGCCGCGCGGGTTGCACGCGGGCGCAGTGAGGCGAGAAGAGGGCTCCGGTTCCGCCCCCGACCCGCACTCGGGCGGCAAGCGCGTCGGCATCGAGCACCTGCGGCGCCAGGTCGGCGCCGAGCTCGTTGCGCTCGTCCGCCGCCTCGGCGCGCAGCCGCGCCAGCTGGGTGTCGCTCTGGGCCACGATCAGAGTTCCGTCCTGCTGCCAGTCGCACTCGATGTTCTCCCGTGCCACCACCGTCCCGATCTCGGCCACCGTCTGCTGGATCGCCCGGACCATGGCCCGGGGTCCGTCGGGACCCCCCCGGGCGCGCCACGCTGAGCGTGACCCCGAGAGCTTGCCCACCACCCAACCGCCGTTTCGCCCCGAGGCGCCGAAGCCAACCTGCTCGGCCTCGAGCACGACGACGACGAGGCTGGGGTCGGCTCGCTTGAGCTCATACGCGGTCCACAGGCCGGTGTAGCCGCCGCCGACGATGCAGACGTCGGCCTCGGCGTCGCCGCTCAGCGCGGGCCGGCGCGGACGCGGCCCGAGCTGGTCCAGCCAGAACGACGGCGACCGCGACATCGATCTGGGCGGGGGCTAGAGCATCGAGTCCGCGGGGGCGAACTCGGCCTCGGGAGTCACCACCTCGATCGGGTCGCCGAACACCATCCGGCGCTCACGGCGGAAGAACCCGGGGCTCGTCGCCCGCCGGATGAGCATGAGGATGACCCCGCCGCCGATGCCGAGGATGCCAATCCAGTCAGGCACGCCAAGGCCGAGGAACGGAGGACTCGAGTCGTTGGCGGAGTGACCGTACGTGATGAAGCCCTTGACGAAGATGTACATGAGCACCAGGCCCCCGGCGGTCGGCAGCACTCCGAACAACAAGAAATTGCGAGCCGACTTCAGCAGCTCGCGACGGTAGAAGATGGTGCAGGCAAAGCCGGTGAAGCCGTAGTAGAACGCGACCAGGAAGCCCAGCCCGGTGACGCAGTCGGCGAGCACGTTCGTGGAGACGAGGACGATGATCACGAACCAGATCACCGACAGCACGCCGGCCACGATCGTCGCGTACCCGGGCACCAGGTTGCGCTCGTGGATCGACCCGAAACGGGCGGGAATCGCCCCCCGGCGAGCCATCGAGAGCGCTGAGCGAGCCGCCGGCAGGATCGTCGTCTGGGTCGCGGCCGTGGCTGACGTGAGGACGGCGATGATCAGCAGGAAGTGCAGCGGCCCGAGGACGGCACGAGCCAGGCCGCCGGCGAAGATGTCGTTGGCGTTGTTGCCGAGGTAGGTGGTCCCGGCGTACGCCTGAGCGGCGGTCGACACCAGGAGGAAGATTCCGATCAACACCAGGTTGGAGACAAGCGCAGCGCGACCCGGCGCACTGCTCGAGTTCTCGGTCTCCTCGTTGACCGACACGCCCGAGTCCCAGCCCCAGTACAGGAACACGCCGAGCAGCAGGCCGAGGGTCAGCGGGCTCAGTCCGACGCTGAACGGGTTGAACCAGTCCAGCTTCACCGGGATCGAGTGCTTTGGGTGGTTTGCGTAGACCTTGATCAGCGCCACCACCGCGAAGATGATCAGCGTGACCATCTCGAAGCCGAGCAGGAACTGCTGGGTCCGAGCCGATAGCTCGATCCCCCTCCAGCAGATCCAGGTCAGCCCGGCGATGAAGATGACCCCGAGGATCGTCACGTCCAGGGTGCTGTTGGCCGCGGCGTTGAGACCGAAGAGCTGAAAGCCGTAGCTGCCGGCGATCTGGGCCTGATTGGCGTTGACGACGATGTCGGCGAACAGCACCGCCCAGCCGCCGACCCATCCCCAGCCGGCGCCCATCGCCCGCGTCATCCACGAGAACGTCGTCCCGCAATCCGGGTCGGCGGCGTTCATCGCCTTGTAGGCCAGCGCGATGCAGAACATCGGCAGGAAGGAGACGATGATCACCGCCGGCGTGTGCGTGCCCATCCCGGCGATCACCGCGATGAAGCCGATCGTCGCCGCCAGGCTGTAGCCCGGGGCGGTCGACGCGACGCCGATCACGATGTTGCTGAGGTAACTGATCGCGCCGCGCTTGAGCTCCGGTCGTGCGGGCTGACCTTCGGCGCGACCCTGTGGGGTGATCGACGTGGCTTCCATCCGCTTCCTCCCTGAAAGTTGTCCGGCGCGATGACGAGGGGTGGTGGCCGCGGCGGAGCCTAGCGTGCTGAACCGGTTCCGACCACTGCCATGCGTCCAACGGCAGGGGGGATCCTGCTCCATATCGGACCGCGTGCGTCAGATCGCGGAGGGTGCCTCGTGGGTCCGGCGCGAGGCGCCGATCGACGCGGAGATGACGAGCGCGATCCCGATCAGCGCCCGGCCGCTGAGCCCCTGATCGAGCACGAGCAGCCCCGCGAACGCGGCCATCGCGGGCTCGAGGCTCATCAGCACCCCGAACACGGGCGGGGCGATCCGCCGCAGCGCCTCGAGCTCGAAGGAGTAGGGAATCGCCGACGAGAGCATCCCGACGGCGCACCCGAGCGCCAGCGAGGCGGGGTGCACCAGACGCACTCCCGCGGCGGCGATCCCTACCGGAAGCGTGACCAGGGTGGCGATGCACATTGCCACCGCGAGCCCGGTGCCGCGCTCGAACGCCCGCCCCACCTGCGCGCTGAGGAGGATGTAGGCCCCCCAGAGACAGCCGGCCAAGAGCGCGAACAGCACGCCGAGCGTGTCGACGCCGTGGGCGCCGCGGTGGGTCAGCGCGATGATTCCGGCTGCCGCGAGCGTGACCCAGAGCAGATCGATCGGGCGTCGCGAACCGCCCACCGCGACGGCGAGCGGCCCGACGAACTCCAGCGAGACCGCGATCCCGAGCGGAATCCGGTCGATCGATTCATAGAAGCTGAGGTTCATTCCGGCAAGCACCAACCCGAACGCCGCGGCGAGCGGCAGCTGGCGCAGCGCCCGGCCTTGGAGGCGGGGTCGCGACACCGCGGCGAGCACGATGCTCGCGGAGAGCAGCCGCAGCAGCACGGCGCCGGCGGGGCCGACGCTCGCGAACAGATGGACGGCGAGCGCGCCCCCGAACTGCACCGAGGCGATCGCGGCGACGACCAGTCCGCCCGATGGTGCCCGTACCAGCCACCCCGAGTTCCCCGAGCGTCTGGTCACGTCCGTCACGACCTGATCGTAATCGCGCCCGCCTCTTCACCCGGCTGGGGTGATGCCGGCTCACCCGCGAGCATCCAAACTTCGACAGCGGAACCCCCATGCGTCTTCGTGATCTGCGCCACATCGCTGCCATATCGTTGACCGTGACGTCAATCGCGGTCCTCGGCGGCTGCGGAAGCAGCAAGCCGTCGTACTGCAGCAACGTCGACCACCTCAAGTCGTCGGTTCAGAGCTTCAGCGTGACCGGCGGCGTCAGCTCGATCAAGAGCCAGCTGGAGAAGATCGAGAGCGAGGCCAAGTCGGTCGTCTCGTCGGCCAAGGGCGATTTCCCCAGCCAGACGAGCGCGATCGACAGTTCCATCAACGCGCTCAAGACGAGCGTGACGGGCCTCTCCTCCTCGCCGTCGGCCTCGCAGCTGGCCGCGGTGGGCACCAACGTCAAGTCGCTCGGGACCGCCGTCGACGGGTTCGTCACGAGCTCGAAGTCGAAGTGCAGCTGACTCCGGCCTGAGCTCAGCTCAGGTTACGACGAACGTCCCGGACCCGACGCGGCGTCCGTAGTGCGCCGCGGATCGCCTGCCGAAGCCGGGCCACACATACCACCGGTACCGGCCGGGCTTGAGGCGGTACCGGTGCCCGCCGAACCGCCACGACTTCGCGAGCTGGAGGCTGGCCCGCTTCGGCCACGCGCTGAGGATCTTGCCGTGGCGGAAGACCTGGACGTTGTAATAGGCCGCCTTCGGGACCGGCGTCCAGCTCAGCCGGGGGGGCCTGGCGAGGTGTGCGCCGGCCACCGGCGTCAACAGCCGCGCCCCGGGAGTGACGGCAAGGGTGCGGGTCGTCACGTTTCCCGCCTGGTCCACCGCAGTGATCGTGTACTGGTAGTGGACCCCGTTACGTACCCGGGTGTCTCGGTACGCCCCCGAGTTCCCCTCGGACACGAGGCTCGCCGCGGCCGATGTCAGCCCCGGCGCCCGGGTGATCTGGAGCGTCGCCAGCGGCGCCGGCGCCGCCGCCGCCTGCCAGCCCAGGGCGACGACCTGGTCGCCCGGATCGGCGGCCACGTTCAGCGTCGGCGGGGTGGCGTCGTAGTTCAGGCCGAACCCGGCCGACGCCGTCTTCCCGGCGTTGTCGGTGCAGGTGCCGGCGAGCGTGGCGCCCACGGCGTCCGGTCCGGCGTAGGTCTGGGCCGGGTCGCAGGCTGCAATGCCGGAGAACGCGCTCCCCTGGAAGGACACCGAGACGGGGTGGTTGTACCAGCCGTTCGCGTCCGGGGGGCGGGACGGCACGGCGGCGGCGTTGGCGGAGCGAGACCTCGACATGCAGAGGTTGAACCTCAGGGATCGACGAAGTGCCATCCGTCCAATCCACCGCGCAGGACAGGTTGCTCACTCCGTCGCTCGCGTATAGTACTTGGACCTGCGGGCTCGCAGCCGCTGGGAGCGGTCGGCGCGCGGGCTCGCTCAGCGACCAGACGACCGACGACCGGGCTCGTCTACCACCCAGAGTTGCAACTCGCACTCCCGTCTCCAGACGTGCACGTCGCACTGATGCGTCCCGGCCCGCTGCCGCCGCTACCGGCGCCGAACCCCAGCGCGGTCGAACGCCACCGCGCAACCAGGCCATCACGCGCCGTGCGATGCTCATGCCGCTCGGCCCCCGTCGTAGCCCCCGTGCAGCCGCCGGACCCGCCGCAGCAGCACCGCGCATGCGCCCGTGAGGATCGCCAGTCCGACTGCCGCCAGCAGCAACGGGAGGCCATCGTCGTGTGAGCCTGCGGAGGCGGGCACGGCCGCCGACGCGCCGGCCGCCGGGAGCGCGAGGGCGAACGGAGTCCCGATGGCCGCCGTGACCGATGGTCGCGGGCGGTGAACCCGGGACGGCACGTGTCGCCTTTGCGTGTGTCGTGGCGCCGCGTGACGGGCGCGAACGTGACGGTGCTGTCGCGCCGCCGCGGTGACCTCGGTCGGAGCGTGGCTCGGGGCGGGGCGGCTCGGTTCGGTTGTCGACGGCACCGTGTGGCTGACGGCAGGCGCCTGCTCGGTCACCGTCGGTGTCGCAGCGGGGGCGACCGGAGCCGCGGGGGTTGAGGCCGGCGACGTCGCCGGCGAGCTCTGCGACGGCTCGCTGGACGAGGGCGGCTCCGAGACGGGTTTGGCAGTCGATCCCGATCCATGGCTGCTCGGAGCCGTCACGCTCGTTTCCGGATCAGGGACCGGCCCGGAGCCGCCGGTCGTGGGCGGGGCGGGCTGGGGAGCGGGACCGGCGGCGTGGGCTGGGGCAGCCGCCACCATGGGCCCGGGCACGACAAGCACGACGAGGGCGATGGCGAGGCGCGCCAGCGCGACGACACGGTGCCCGGGCGAGAGCCGCGCAGCGGTTCTGATCACGCCGGCCTCGACCGCGCCTGTGCCCGGCTCAGCGACGGCTGGTGGCGGGGTTGCTCCTGACAAAGTCCCTCTCCGACTGCCGAGTCAACCACGCATTCGATGCCGCCGCCAGTGATGAAGAGGTCGGATTTCCCCTCGCGCACACCGCGTCGGCGCGATGCTGGAAGGTCCGCTTCTCACGGTCGGTGTTCGTCCCGTCGACGAACCAGCCGCGGAGGTTCGGCAAAGGGCTCGAGATGATCTCCGTGATCGCCCCGCTGTAGGCGCCCCCGCCGGTGACGAAGTAGCCTCTTGGGCAGAGGGCGTACGCCTTGACGAACCGTCCGGCGGGCACGCTCACTTTGGGCCCGAGCACGGCGATCACCGTCTTCGCGGGCGCTGGCGCCGTCCCGCTGTTCGCGGCTCCGGCCAACGAGCTGGCGCCGAACACGACCAGGGCCGTCGCGGCCAGGACGGTCAACGACTTGAGCATCGAGACATCTCTCCTCTCCGGGCGGACGGAGCCCGCATGATCGAGCGCCTCCCGCCGATCTCGTGTCTGCGCGCTGCCGCTTTAACGGGCGACAGGGGCCTCCGCTTCTCCCGACCGGCTGTTCTCATCACGGACGATTGCCCGGGCCGCGTGGGACCCAACGGAACCATGCCGAGCGAAGGCTCGCCAGCAACGCGGCGGCTGCGGCCGCCAGCGCGGCCAGCGCCAGGATCCACGGCACGTCCATCCCCCCGGCCGCCGCCGTCGGCTGACCCTGATCGAGTGTCGGCCTCACGTACGCCTTCGTGCGTCCGGCGTGCCTCCGGGTCGCGCGGCGCCCGGGCGCCCGTGACTGAATCGCGGGATCAGATTCGACGCTCCCGGCCTCGCGCGAGGCGCCCGTGGCCACGGCCGCCGGACCGGAGAGGGTGAGCGCGGTCGCCGGCAGAGCGCGCGTGGAGGAGCGCGACGGGGTGGTCGTCGCCGCGCCCGCCGGCCCCGTCCCCGTGTCGCCGGTCGCGGGCCGCGCGGCACTGAGCGCCGTGGTCGACCACGTGGCTCCGACTGAGCCGGGTGGCGGCGAATCACCGGAGACAGGAACCGAGGAGGCAGCGGTCGGACTGGGCGGAGTCGGCCCGACCGCTGCCGGAGTCGCCGCGGACGCCACCGGCGGGGGACCGACCGGTGCCGAAGTCACCGGCGAGGGACCGACCGGCGCCGGAGCCATTGGCGCCGCAGCCACCGGCGTACCGGTGCCGGACGCCGGGGGAACACTGACCACGGCGACCGCGTTCTCGGAGCCGGCGGTCTGGACCTCGACAGCGTCGTAGCACCAGAACAGGCAGCCGACCTGGAGCTGCCAGATGAGCGCGATCACGTTGTTGACGGCGGTGGGCGCGGCAGCGCCGGGAAGGCTCGTCGTCATGCCAACGACCTCGACCGTGGTGTTGGACTGCTGCGCCTGTTGATCTTGCGTCGTGTCGGCGCAATCGAAGATGCATCCGACCTGGAGCTGCCAGATGCCCTGCGCCGTCTGGTTGATCAGCACCGCGCCGGCGCCGTCGAGAAGCGTCGACCCCGACCCGTCCGTCTGAATGGTCAGATTGACCTGCGCCGCATCCTCTGACTGCGGGGCGGCCCCGTCTTGACCGTCCTGGGACTGGGAGATCGTCTGGTCGGTGAGATTCTGTTCGTCTCCGGCGATCGATGCCGGAACCGCCAGGCTCGGTGGGTCAAAGTCGGAGAGCAGCTGCATGAGCGCCGCCGGGGTCAGCGCGGAAGTCGCCTCGGTCGTTGTCGTGCCAAAGCAGAATCGCAGGCACCCGAGCTGGATCTGCGTGATCCCCGCGGACACCGCCGAGGTGGTCGGCGCGGATTCCGGACCGGCCCCGACCGCGGAGGCGTCCGGCTCAGCTTGCGAGGCGCCGCTGGGGGCCGGTGACGGGGCGGTGACCTGCTGAACCGTCGTGTTCTGCTGCGCCGCGGTCTGCACCTGGTTGACGCCGAGGCAATGCGCCAGGCATCCCGAGATCTGCACCTGGTCGATCTGCTGGATGGTCGAGTTGGACGCGGTCGGACCGGCACTTGCGTCCGAGTCGCCGCTCGGCGTCGAGGCGGCGGTGCTCGTGCCGGCGTCGCTGCCCGCGGTTACCGCCGGCGTGCCCGGCTCGGGAGGGGTCACCGGTTCGGTCGGCGCTACCGGTTCGGTCGGCGCCACGGGTTCGGCGGCGCTACCGGTTCGGGCGGCACCACGGGTTCGGGTGGGTTCACCGGTTCGGGCGGCGTCGCCGGTTCAGGGGGAGCCGTCGACTGCGGTGGGGCCGGCTCGGACGAGGCCGAGGTCGTGTCCGTGCCGGGAGACGCGCTGCTCGTCGCGTCCGAGACGGTCTGATCCTGCGTGCTGGCGTTCGTCGCGGCTGAGTCCGCCTGCGGCTGCGCCGTCGCAATCGGCGCGTCAGTGGCCGCCGGGGACTGTTCAGGGGCGCTGGACGTGTCCGACGCCGTCGGCGCTGGGACGCTCTGCGGAGGGCCGGCGGGTGACGCGGCCGTCGTCTGAGCGGCCAGGACGGCCGGCTGACCGAGCCCTGCCTGATCAGCGCGGGCTGTCGCGCACCCCAGCAGCGCGGCGATCGCTGTCAGTGCGACGAGAAGTTTGGCTGGATGGAGGAGTCGCATTCGCGTTGCGCGGGCGAAGCCGGTCCCCGGCGGCCGGGTGACGGCCGCCGGGATTCCGGTCGCGCGTGGAGGGTCCGTGCGAAGCCACGTCCGTGCGGCCGACCCGTCCCTCACCGAAGGTCAGCCGCTACCTTGGCCCTGACCTCCGTCCTGGTCGGTTCCGGCATCGTTGCCGGCCTTGCTCGATCCATCGTTGGTGGCGTACTGGTTGGCGCTGTTGTCGCCGCCGTAGACGTCACCCCCGGCGATGTTCACCGGCACATTCGCGTTGACCGCGTTCTGATAGGCGGTCGCGCACGATGCCGCCAGCTGCGCGGTCAGCGCGTTCTGGGTGGAGAACTGCGCCTGCCCGGCGCCGCCGCACCCGATCAGGCAGCTCGAACCCGCTGACTGATCCTGGGTGTTGCTCTGCGTCGTATCAGCGCTGTTCCCAGCCGCGCTCGATGCCCCGTTGGCCGCGTACTGGTTGGCGCTGTTATCGCCACCCGAGACGTTGCCACCGGCGATGTTCACCGGCACGTTCGCGTTCACCGCGTTCTGGTTGGCGTCCGCACTGGAGAGCGCCGCCTGCAACGTCGCCGCGCCCTGGTCTGAGAACTGCGCCTGGCCGGAACCGCCGCAGCCGATCAGGCAGCTCGAACCGGCTGACTGATCCTGGGTGTTGCTCTGATTCGTGTCGGCCTTGTTGCCCGGCCTCGCTCGATGCCCCGTTGGCGGCGTACTGGTTGGCGCTGTTATCGCCACCCGAGACGTTGCCACCGGCGATATTCACCGGCACGTTCGCGTTCACCGCGTTCTGGTTGGCGTCCGCGCCCGACAGCGCGGCCTGCAACGTCGCCGCGCCCTGGTCTGAGAACTGCGCCTGGCCGGAACCGCCGCAGCCGATCAGGCAGCTCGAACCGGCTGACTGATCCTGGGTGTTGCTCTGATTCGTGTCGGCCTTGTTGCCCGCCTTGCTGGACGCGCCGTTGGCGGCGTACTGGTTGGCGCTGTTGTCGCCACCCGAGACGTTGCCACCGGCGATGTTCACCGGCACGTTCGCGTTCACGGCGTTCTGCTTGGCCTTTGCGTCGGAAGCGGCCAGTTGAGCCGTCAGCGCCTGCTGATCTGACAGCTGCGCCTGGCCGGAGCCGCCGCAGCCAATCTTGCAATCAGAGCCGGCCGACTGGCTCTGGTCGTTGCTCTGATTCGTGTCGGCCTTGTTGCCCGCCTTGCTGGACGCACCGTTGGCGGCGTACTGGTTGGCGCTGTTATCGCCACCCGAGACATTGCCACCGGCGATGTTGACCGGCACGTTCGCGTTCACGGCATTCTGCTTGGCCTTCGCCTGGGACTGCGCGTCCTGAACAGTGGCGGCCCACTGCGAGGACTGCTGCGCCTGGCCGGAGCCGCCGCAGCCGATCTTGCAATCAGAGCCGGCCGACTGGCTCTGGTCGTTGCTCTGATTCGTATCGGCCTTGTTGCCCGCCTTGCTGGACGCACCGTTGGCGGCGTACTGGTTGGCGCTGTTATCGCCACCCGAGACGTTGCCGCCGGCAGTATTGGACGGAGCGTTGCTGTTGACCGCGTTCTGAACGGCCTTGGCCTGTGACTGGGCCGCCTGCGCGGTCCCCGACCATTGCGACGAGCCCTGTGCCTGGCCCGCGCCACCGGATCCGGCCGACGAGCCGGAGCTGGGGTCCTGCGACTGGGTGTTGCTCTGCGTCGTATCGGCGCTGTTCTGAGCCGCGCTCGATGCCGTGTTGGCGGCGTACTGGTTGGCGCTGTTATCGCCGCCCGTGATGTTGCCACCGGCGACGTTCACCGGAGCGTTGGTGTTGACCGCGTTCTGGCCGGCCTGTGCCTGCGACACCGCGCCTTGCAGGGTTGCCGCCCACTGCGCGGACTGCTGCGCCTGTCCGGTCCCGCCGGACCCGGCGCTGCCCTGGTTGCCATCGGCCATTGCGGTGGCTGGCACAGCCATCGCAAGGACGCTGACTCCCAGAGCGATCCATTTCGATCGCATCTGTATCTCCTGACTTGGTTCGTCCTGACCCGGCATGGCCTGGGCCAGCACGTCTGATCCAGGCGCGCGACAGCACGACAGCCGTAGCGCGCGAGCGTCCGGAGTGGCTCCGGGACGCGTGGAGATCCTGCGGTCGTTATCCCGGGCGCTCGAGTCGCAGAGCGAACAGCGTGGACCGCCACGCGGCAAGCTCCAGCGACACCCGGCCGGAGAGGAACTGAAGTGTCCAGAGGGCAAGCGCGCCCAGCAGCAGGGCGGCGGTCACGCCCATCCCGGCGCCACTGGCCCCGGCAGCTACCGAGCCGCTCGTCGTCACGAGCGGCGGGCTCGGTGCCGGCTCGGTGGCCGCCGGTGCCGGCGCGCCCCGCGGGCCGGCCCGCTCGCGCCCCCGCCGCCCGGCGGATGGCGCAGAGCCCAGGGGCCTCGCGGCCAATCCGGTCACGGCGCCGGCGAGGACCGGCGTTGGGCGCGGGAAGGACAAAAGCCTCGCGGACGCGGCGGCGCCGTTGGCCGGCGCGCTCGCAGACGCCCCGGCACGCGGCGCTTCGCGAGGGCCGGGTCGGGTGCGTCCGGGCCCGGGCGTTGGCGATGGTCCGATGGCGCCGGTCCCCCCGGCTCCCGCCGTGGGGGGCGAGACACCGGGTACCGCGGTGTCGGCCACACCCACCGCCCACTTCACCGCCGCCGGGATGGCGGCCAAGCGGTCAACCACGCCGGAGAGTGACGGAGGCAGCGGGAGCGGGGGCAGGTTCGCGATATCCGGAGAGAGCAGCAAGCTGAAGCTCATCGTTGACGGCAGCAAGACGGACGGGCTCAGCGCCGGATCACGGAAGCGGGTCGCCAACGAGAGCGGCGAGCCGTCGCCGCTCGGGATCGTTGAGAGGTTGAGCAGCTTCGCGGCGAGGTCGGCCGCCGACAGGATCGAAGCGGGACCGGCGTCGGCCGGGGCCGCCAACGGCCCCGAGGTCGCCGAGCCGGCGTCGGTGACCGCGAACGGGACCGGTATCGCGACTCCGATCGTCGTCTCAGTGGCCGCCGCATCTGACGCCGCTGCGTCTGAGCGATCAGGAGACGCCACGCTGTCGGCGGGGCCTCGCGCGGCGGTGTCGCTGGGACCATCCTGGCGCCCGGCCCCCGGCACGGGACGTCGGTCGCCCCCGCCCGTTGATCCCGGCGCGGAGCCGCCCACGGATCCCGGCCCGGAGCCGCCCGTTGATCCCGGCCTGGAGCCGCCCATCGACCCATCCCCCGAGGCACCCGCCGAGCTCTGCTCGGAGCCGCCCTCGGCCCGCGAGCCAGAGCCGCTCGCCGAGCCTGAGCCGGAGGCGCTCCGGGACCCTGTACCGGCGCTGCCCGCGGATGCCACCGGCACCGGCGGCGCCGGCGATGCGGTCTGGGCCGCCGCGGAAATCCCGCGTGTGACCGCCGCGGCGCCGGACGGAGGCGCCGGTGGGGCGGATACGGCAGGCACACCCGGAGGTGCCGGCACGGATGCCTCCGCGTCGGTGACGACGGTCGCCACGGCCTGCGTTGCTGCCGACACCGCCGCCGCTGCGCCGGGAATCGCCCCAGTCGCGGCAGCGGGCGCAACCGGCACCGCACCGGGGGCCGTGGCCGCCCGCGCATTCGGCGACAGGCCCACGGCGAGCACCGCCCCGGCAATGGCCATGACGCTTGCGCTCACGCGCAGAACGCGCGCTTCAACCTTTGAGAACGTCCACACGATGCCCCTCTGGGATTGCCACTTCCGCGTCAGTCCCTACGTCCAGGAAGTGCCCACTGCGCCAATCTGTGATCCGCCCCAAAGACACTGCCCCCCTTGGTACCATGCCGCTGATATCGCCCAAACGGGGGTCGGGATCGGGCCGAGGGGGAAATGGTGAGCTCAACGCAGCAGCGTTCCGTCGAAGCGACGCGGGAGCGCCTGATCGAATCTCATCTCCCGCTGGTGAAAGCGGTGGCGACCCGCTACGCGGGACGAGGCGCAGACCTCGACGACCTCGTTCAGGTGGGCTCCATCGGACTGATCAAAGCGGCCGACCGCTTCGATCCCGAGCGGGGAACCGCGTTCGCGATCTTCGCGGCGCCCACGATTGAAGGCGAGATTCGTCACCACCTCCGTGACCGCGCCGCGCCGGTGCGGATCCCCCGCCGGCTCCAGGAGCTTGCGCAGCAGCTGCGCCGGTGCCGTGGAGAGCTGACGGTCAGGCTGGGACGAGCTCCCACTGTCACTGAGCTGGCGGCCGCGGTCGCGGCCGACGAGGCGGACGTGGAACGTGCGCTGGCCGCGGAGCGCGCGCGGGATGTGGTGGCGGTCTCCGCTGATGACCAGCCGCCTGGGAGAGTGGCGAGGGAGCCATTCGGGGAGAGCGAAGACCGGATCTCGCTGGCCTCCCGCCTCCGCGCTCTCGACGAGCGGGAACGGCGGATCGTCTATCTGCGCTTCCACGCCGACATGACCGAGCGGCGGATCGCTAAGGAGCTCGGGATCTCGCAGGCGCACGTGTCCCGATTGCTCGCCGGAGCCCTCCAGAAGCTGCGGGAGACGCCGTCCGCGCCCGACGCAGCGAAAACGCGCCGCGATATCACGTCAGACGCGGTGATATCGCCCGGAAAAGCGACGTTTCAGAATAGGATTGGCACCGTGAGCGGTCCTCCGGATCAGGCGACCCTCGCGAGATATCTCGATCTGCCCTATCAGGTGACGGTGAAGGCAGATCCCAGCGGAGCCCGTGCGTCGTGGACGGCACGGGTGGACGAGCTTCCCGGTTGCTCGGCGAGCGGAGACACCCCGGACGATGCGGTGGCGCACCTGCGCAGCGCCATGGAGGCTTGGGTCGCAGCCGCGATCACGGCCGACCACGAGATCCCCGCCCCGGCGGCCGCCCCGTCCAAGCCCAAGCCGTCGTCGAGCCACAGCGGGCGCTTCCTGGTGCGCATGCCGGGCCCGCTGCACGAGCAACTCGCGCTCGCCGCCGAACGTCGCCAGATCAGTCTGAATCGGTTCGTGACCGACGTCCTCGCGGCGGCGGTCTGCGACGAGACCGCGGACGCGCCGAGCCGGGCGCAACCCTCGGCGAACGAAAGGACCACCGGGTCCGATGAGGGTGACCAACCGCGCGCCCGCACGTTTCGGATGGCGCTCGCCGCCAACCTCGTCGTCGTCGTCACGACCGGCGTCGTCGCGATCGTGCTCCTCGTGCTCGCGCTGCAACGCGGGATCTAGTGCGCCACGCATAGGCCTCGTCCGGCGAGGCACGCGGACGGGTACGTTTGTACGGTGACCCGGCTCGTCCAGCGAGCCAGAATCGATCTGTCATCCAAGGAGTGATCGCATCTGTCGACATCTGACCTGACCCCGACCGCATCCGGCGAGCTCGCCGCGGCGGTCGGGGAGCTCGAGCTCTGTTACGAGACCTTCGGCTCCCAGGACGCGGCACCGCTGTTGCTCGTGATGGGCCTCGCCTCACAGATGATCCTGTGGGACGACGAATTCTGTGAGCGGCTGGCGGCGCGCGGATTCTGGGTGATCCGGTTCGACAACCGCGACATCGGCCGCTCGACGCGGCTGCGCGGTGCGCACATCCCTTCCCGGTGGCAACTCCTCACCCGGAGCGCCCGAGCCGCCGCGTACTCACTCGACGACATGGCCGACGATGCGGTCGGTCTCCTCGACCACCTCTCGATCAACGCCGCCCACGTCGTCGGCGCTTCGATGGGCGGGATGATCGCCCAGCTGATCGCGCTCAACCATCCCACCCGGACCCTGTCGCTCGTCTCGATCATGTCGACCACGGGCAATTCTCGCGTCGGCCGGGCGCAGCCGCGGGTCGCGATGCGGCTGATGCGCAAGGGCCAGCGCGAGCGCGACGCGTACATCGGCAGCGTGCTCGATACCTACCGCCTCATCGGGTCGCCACGCTACGACTTCCACGAAGCGCGCAAGCGGCAAACCGCCGGACGCGCCTTCGATCGCGGCGTGTACCCCGCCGGGAGCGCGCGCCAGATGGGCGCGATCATGGCCGCGACCGACCGGACCGAGCGGCTCGCCGAGATCAAGGTGCCGACGACCGTCATCCACGGCGACTCAGATCCGCTCGTCGACGTCTCCGGCGGCCGCGCCACCGCAGAGGCGATCCCGGGTGCCAAGCTCGTGATCCTCCCAGGCATGGGACACGACCTGCCGCGCGAGCTGTGGCCGCAGATCATCGACGCGATCGCCGACAACGCGGCGGTCGGGACCGGGCCCCGCGCTGACGACGGCCCGATCGGGTAGGTCGTCATCTGGACGTCCTGTCGCGGCCGCAGATCAGCTCGAGGGCTTTGCGCGGCGGGGTCGCCGGGCTCCTCAAGGCGCGCGGCGGCACCCAAGCATCGCGGTGTCGGAAACGGCACCGGATGCGCCGATGGCGCCGCCGGTGCCGTTCCGGGTCCGATCAACCGACGAGGAGCTCCAGCCCCGCGGCCAGGATCAACGCTGATTGCCATGGTTGTCTTTAGACCCGCTGTTCCTCCGGCGGCTGAAGGTCCTGCTTCTCACACGATCAGTGCCGGACGACCCGGGCCGCGATCTGCCACCCCGGCGCTGCGGGTGGCAGATCGCTCAAACGCTCCCTCTTCGCGCTACTCCGGCAGGGCGAATGCGAACACGGCGCTTCCCGCGCGCGCGCCCAGCATCGCGGGCAGGAAGCCCTCCACCCAGCCACCCCAGCCGGTGGGCACGACGACGAACTGCCGGCCATCGACGCTGTATGTCGACGGACTCGAGTGGTGTCCGCTTCCGCACTGGAACTGCCACAACAGGTCGCCGCTGGTCGCGTTGAGGGCGTTGAACTTGCCGGACGGCTCGCCGACGAACAGGAGGTCCCCGGCCGTGGCCAGCACCGACGCGCACATGGGCTGCTCGTGGCGCCACCGCCACGTCTCCTGGCCGGTCCGCGGGTCAAACGCGCTGATCGACCCGGCAACGTCCTCGCCGTCGACGGCGACGCCCGCGCCCCAGTACGGGATGCTCTCCTTGAACTCCCGTCGGCGCCGTGTTGCCGTCGCGCCGATGTCCTGCACCGGGGCATAGAGCAGCTCGGTCTTGGGGCTGTAGGCCGCGTGCGTCCACTCCTTGGCGCCGGCCGGCCCCGGCCAGAAGTGGACTGGGTCGCCTTCCTTGTCGGGGAACTCCTTGGCCGTCACCTTGCCGCTGGCGTCGATCTCGCCCCAGGTAATGCGATCGACGAACGGCACGACGCGGACCAGCGAGCAGTCGGTGCGGTCGAGGATGAACAGGTACCCGTTCTTGTCGAAGTGCGCGGACAGCTTGCGCCCGTCGAGGTCGAACAGGATGTTCTCCATCGTCGAGTCGTAGTCCCACACGTCGTGCGGGGTGTACTGGTAGTGGTCCAGGATCTCGCCGTTGTCGGGGTCGACCGCGACGACGCTGTCGGTGAACAGGTTGTCGCCCTCGCGCACGCCCCCGTCGAAGTCGGGGCACGGGTTGCCGGTGTTGAAGTACAGGCGGTTGAGGTCCGCGTCGTAGGTGGGCGTGATCCAGCAGTTCCCGCCGCCCCGCTGCCACGCCTCGCCCTCGGCGGGCCAGGTCTCCGACCCGGGCTCGCCGGGCTTGGGCACCATGTAGCAGCGCCAGACGTGCTCACCGTCTTCGAGCTTGAAGGCGTCGGCGTGGCCGCGCACCCCGAACTCCCCGCCGGAGCTACCGACGATCACCATGTCCTTGACGACCAGCGGAGCGACCGTCGCGCTCTCCCCGGCCCGGACATCGCCGTACACCTTGTCCCAGATGACGTTGCCGGTCTCGGCGTCGAGCGCCAGCACGTGGGCGTTGAGCGTGGTGACGAACACCTTTCCCTCGGCGACCGCGCATCCCCGGTTCACGTTGCCGCAGCACAGCGACACGTCGTACGGCGACGCGTGCTTGTAGCGCCACAACTCGTGACCGGTCTTGGCGTCCAGCGCCCACACCCAGCCGTCATACCCCGTCAGGTACATGACGCCGTCGACGACGATCGGGCAGGCCTCCATCGAATACGTCCCGGCGCCCGATTGCATGCCCACCGTCCCGGCCTGGAAGACCCACGCCGGCGCCAGGCCCTTGACGTTTGAGGGGTTGATCTGGTCGAGCAGGCTGTAGCGCTGCCCGTCGTAGCCGCCGTAGTACGTGATCCAGTTGTGCGGCTCGGCCTCGCGGGCCTTGAGGATGCGCGCGTAGTTGACGTTCTGGGTCACCGCCGGCGCCTTCCCGACCACTTCACTGAGGCCGGTCTGGCTAACGGCATGACCTGCTTCAACGTACGTTGCCATCAACTTCTCCTCTCTACGGTTGCGGCTGGGCCGGGCGGTCGAGTTTGGCCTCGGGGGGCGTGTCCCCCGACACGACGATCGACCCGGTCAGACCGCGGCCCTCGTCGTTGCCCGTCGTGGAGCCGTACCAGTATTGGCCTGGGCCGTCGAGGTCGACAGTCGCCGTGCCGTGCGAGTGGTTCACCATCCAGAGGAACTGGGCGTGACCGTTGCTCGGGAACACCGCGCAATGCGTATTCTTGTCGTCGTTGTAGACGTCGAGGTCGAGGATGCCCCCATGGGGCATGATCAGGATTCCGGGATCGAAGATGAGCTCATCCTCGTTGATCCGGATCGTGGCGTGCATGCGACCATCGGATCCCTCCTCGGCGTGTCCAACGTTGCCGGTGCCCATGACACGACCGATCGTCGTCCCATTCTGCTTGGCCAGGCCCGGCTCATCGGCGATGTGCGTGACCTTTTCGGCAGTTCCGCTCACGGGGTGCCTCTCCTCTCATCCGGAAACCGACGGAATATGGCCACCCTAACACCGCGGCGCGTCTCGCTCAAGGTCGGTGTCAGCAGGGTGTCTGGGATCCCGAACTGAGAGCAAACGGGCGTCAGCCGAGCGTGATCGAGTCGGCGCCGGCGACCCGCAGATGATCGAGCGCGGTGCCGCCGGACTCGCGCAGCCTCAGCACCTCGGCCACGCTCGCGTGGCGACCGCCCGCCAGCGCGTCGGCGAGCAGCGCGCCCCCATGTGCGGCTGCGCTCGCCCGGCCGGGCACGAGCGCGATCACGGGGGCGACGTCGCGCAGCGACGAGGACAGCGTCGCGACCAGCTCGGGCAGACGCGCCAGACGGCCGGAGACGACGATCTCACGCGGGGCGGGAACGCTGACCACCAGGCCCCGGACCGCCTTGAGCGCGGCCTCGAGGAGGGCGGCCCAGCCCTCGGCGCGTGCCGGGGAGGACCACAGCGCCGCCAGGTCGGTGACCGGACCCGCACCCGACGGGTCCAAGGCGCCGCCGGTGAACAGGGTGTGCTTGCGCAGCGCCGGCCCCAGCAGGTAGGCGAGCTCGCCGTCCAGAGCCCCCGCGGCGCGCGCGCCCAGCGGTCCCGAGGACCCCCCCACTCCGTCGACGATCTGGCCGCCGGCGACCGCGATCGCTCCGGTGAACGCACCGCCCAGCTCCAACAGCACCATCGCCGCCTCCCGCAACTCGATCTCCAGCCGAGCGGACTGGTCGACGATCGCGTACGCGGCCGCACACACCTTGTCGGCGGTCCCGAGATCGATCCGGTTGTACTTGCGGTGTCGCGGCACCGTCGCCAGGTGGATCACCCCCGGACCGAAGATGACCGGGAGGCCGCTGCCCGCGAGGGCTCGCAGCAGCGCACGCATCCCGCCGACACCGGTGTCGGCGTGGTGCTCATCGGGCCGCACGAGCACCATCTCGGCCAGCTGGCGCTCTCCGACATCGGCGGCCGCCACCAGCGGTAGGCCGTAGCCGCTCGGACCGTAAACGAGGTCGAAGGGACCGTTGCGCACGAGCTCCTCCACCAGCGGCCGAGGATCCTCGCTCAGCGAGCCGGTCTCGAACACCCGCTCGAGCACCGGCGCGCCGTCCTGAAGCACGCACAGATCAAACGACACCGTCCCCGGGTCGACGCCGGCTACCCGAGGCATATGATTGGCCGATGAGCAAACCGCGGACGTACACCGACGAGGAGATTCCGGCCAAGTTGTCCGAGCTCGGCCTCAACGAGTGGTACCTCGAGGGTGACTGGATCCGACGCAAGTACAACACCGACGGCTGGCCGTCGACCCTGATGGCCGTCAACGCCGTCGGCTACCTGTGCGAGGCCGCCGGCCATCACGCCGACCTGAACGTCACCTGGGGGAAGCTGTGGGTCAAGCTCGCCACCCACTCGGCGGGCGGCATCACCGACAAGGACTTCACCCTGGCGCGCCAGATCGAGGACACCATCCTCTGGCGGCCCGACCCCGACGGCCCGCTCGACGGGCCGATGGGCAAGTTCGTGTTCTCCAAGTCGGCGTCCGGTGCCCCCGCGTCATAGCGCCTCGAGCGCGACGTCGTAGACGCCTTCGAGATCGAGCACGGTCCCCCGGGCCTTGAACATCCGCTCCACGCAGCGCTTCTGCAGCTTCATCTTGGGTCCGCCGACGGCGAGCGCGCCGAGCTTCTTGACGCCATCCTCCTCGGTCAGGTCATCGCCGCGGTCGACCCCCTCCACGCCGACGGGCTCGGCCGCGGAGTAGTCGACGATCACCTTCAGGCCCTCGACCTGCGCCCAGCCGCTGCGCCGGAGGATCTGCGTTCCCGCCGGGCCGGCGGCGAACACCGCGGCGTGACCGGCGAGCGCCTCGTCGAGCTCGTCGCTGGACCCCGGCTCGACCACGTCAAAGCCCGCCTCCTCCGCCACCGACACGCCCGACGCGCGGCGGTAGCCGCCCTCCATCACGTCGGGCGGGAACGTGAACACGGTCACCTCGGCGCCCTCGCTCCGCAGCAGCTCCGCCGTCCGCAACCCCACCGGTCCGACCCCGATCACCGCCGCCCGCTTGCCCTTCAGCTCCAGCGCGCCGCGGACGAGCGCCACGGCGGCCGCCGCGGTGGTATTGGAGCCGTCGGAGTCGAGCATGATCGACGGCTCGAACGGATCGAAGAAGAGCTTCTGGGCGGCCGCGAACACCGCCTCGCCATCGCGCACCTTCGAGCCGCCCACCCAAAAGGCGGTATTGGCCAGCCCGTCGGGGCCACGCGGGAAGATCGCCCCCTGGACGATGCCATCGAGGTTGTCAGGCGTGACGTCGCCGAACCCCAGCACGACGTCGACGTCGGCGTCGTAGGCGGCGATCGCGTCGAACGAGCTCGGATGCGCGTCGGTGTCGAGTTGGATCAGGATCTTCTTCACTGGCGGTCCTCTCGTCGCGGTTCGGGAAAACTGAGCAGGCCCCAGTCAAGAGGGCCCTCCTGGCGATAGCTCTTGCGCAGCCCCCGCGCGATCGTCGCCTTCATCAGCTCCTTGCCGAGATAGAAGGCGTGCGAGGCATCGGTGACGTCAAGCTGCTCGAACACGGCGTACAGGTTGGTGGCGCGGACGAACCGCTCGCCGTTGAACGCATACAGCCAATCGGCGTCGGCGAACAGGCGGTAGTTGGCGTCAGACACCTGGCCCTGCATCGCGCGCAGCTCCTCCTCTGACGGGGCGCGCATCGACTCGTCCCGGCTGGTCACCAGCCCGGAGTCGATGTGCTTGGGCGGTCGTGCCTCGCGCTGGGCAAGATGCATGATCTGGGCCGCCAGCACCGTCTCGCTGACCGCGCCGTGCGCCCACCCGACCACCTCGGTCGTCAGCACCGCTCCGATCCCCACCTCCTGGCAGAAGCCGATCAGCAACGCGGTCACCCCCGTTGAGTCGGCCTCGGTGAGCTCGGTCAGATTCCCGATCCCCATCAGCAGCTCGGCTTCGGGATGGCGGCGGCGAACCTCGACGTAGCGGGCCAGCGACGCGGCGAACCCGGAGTTGATCGGGGCGAGAATGGAGTCGAGCAGGTACGGGCGGCCCCGTTGCTCCATCCGGGCCGCCAGGCGATCGAGGCCGTCGAGGTCGTCGGGATCCTCGGTGATCAGCACCGGCGTCGCCCGCAACTCTCCGACGAGGTCGATCGTCTCCGGCGTGAGACTGAGGACGTAGTCGACTCCAGCGGCGTCGGCCA
Source organism: uncultured Solirubrobacteraceae bacterium (assembly GCA_963731395.1). Taxonomy (GTDB): domain Bacteria; phylum Actinomycetota; class Thermoleophilia; order Solirubrobacterales; family Solirubrobacteraceae; genus Palsa-465. Next base: position 334,635 of record CAVSVH010000016.1, on the reverse strand, counting down.
TGCGGATGTGCTCGGGGTCGAGGGTGTCGATGCTCAGTGACAGCCCGCGCTCGCGCAGCGCCGCGATCGTCGGCGGCCCCTCGGTCAGCCACGAGCGATCGAGCGACAGGCCGAGATCGATCACGTCGGCGCCGGCCGCCCGGTAGGCGTCAGCGCGATCGATCACCTGCTCGCGAGACAGCGACGGCACCTGGTTGATCTCGGCGAACACCCGCACGTCACGGGGACCGAGCGCGGCCCGGACCGCCTCACGCCCATACCACTCCGGCAGCGCGCGGACGTCGGCGGGTCCCTTGCGCACCGGCACCCCGGTGGCCTGCTCCAACGTGTCGACGTCGCCCTCGCACAGGCCGGGGATCACGATGCTCTCCACGCCCGACGGCACGGTCAGCCGCTTCGCGATCCAGCGAGTCGTCATGAGCGCGGCCACGCTGATGTTCATCACCTCGATCTGATGCTCGATGCCCAGCTCCGACAGGACGCGGCGCAGCGCGGGCTCGGCCAGGCGACCGGTGAGGAACAGGGTGTCAGCCAACGACGCCGCCGTTGACGTTGACCGCCTGGCCGGTGACGAATGCGGCGGCCGGCGAGGCGAGCCACACCGCCGCCCCCGCCACGTCATCCGGGCGCCCCCAGCGACCCAGCGGGGTTCCGGCCGCGACCTCGGCGTAGAAGTCGCGATCCGCCCCCGCTCCGAACGCGGTCTCGATCCACCCCGGGCACAGCACGTTGACCCGAACGTTCGGAGCGACCGAGCGCGCGAATGACTTGGAGAACCCGAGCACTCCGGCCTTGACGGCGGCGAACAGCTCCGGATCGTCACCCGCCAGGCCGTCGACGGTGGCGTGATCCCAGCCGAGATTGACAATGCAGCCGCCGGGCGCCATCCGCGTGGCGACCAGCCGCGAGCAGCGGATCGTCGCCTTGAGGTCGACCGCAAGCAACGCGTCCAGCTTGCGCTCGGCCGGCCACCGGCTCGCGTCGCCGGTGAGCACGTCGGCGCCGGCGTTGTTGACCCACACATCGACGTTCCCAAACGCATCGAAGGCGTCCTGCACGATCGCCGTGCAGCCGTCCAACGTGCTGAGATCCGCCTGGAGCAGCGGATGCTCGGAGCCCAGCTCGTCCGCGAGGGCGCGCGCGGCCCCCGACGAGCGTTGAAAGCCGATCCCGACGCGCGCGCCGGCTCCGGCGAACGCGAGGGCGATCGCCCTCCCGATCCCGGAGCTGGCTCCGGTGACGACGGCGCGCAGACCGGCGAGCAGGGACTCTCCGGCCTGCGCGGTCAACGGCTCACGGTCGTCGCTAGCCCTCGGCGCCGCCGGCGAACGGGTGACGCGCGGCCGGCGTCTCGGCCAGCACCTTGTCGATGCTCGGCTCCCCATTGAGGGCGGACGCAAGTGCCATCTTCACGGCCTCGTAGTTGTAGTCGAAGATCTTCTTGTCGTCGGTGGCCTCCCAGTGGATGAACACGCCCACGATCAGGCACAGATCATCGACCTGATCCTTGGGGATGACACCCTCAGCGACGGAGTCCACGACCGCGCGAGCGACCGCTGCCTGAGCGGGACCGAACAGCTGCACGGCCTGCTTCTCGCCCTTGATCGTCACCTTGTTGGTGATCACCGTGTCAGGCTTGGCCGCCAGGTTGGGCGTGACCACCGCGAGGAGATTGGTATGACCGTCGCTCTCGGTGGTGAAGGCACTCGCGAACGCCGCACCGACGGGTCCGGCCTTGGATCCGATGAGAAGGTCGATGTGGGCCAGCTCGTTGCCGTCGCCGGTCAGGGCCTCGCCCGTTGCCAGGGTAATCGCCATGCTGCGTCCCTCCCTCTTGCGTATCGTGACGTGGGTGGCTGCAACCCTAGCTCACTCCAGACTGAGCCGGGATCTGATCGAGCATCACGTCCAGCTCGCGTGTCTGCTGGAGGTCTCGGCGCCCAAGCCGGGCAACATCACGCCGAGCCACGACTTCTCCGACACGACCTATGCGGACATGGTGCGCTCGGCGCTCGTGCTCGGCCCCGTGTTCGCTGCGCCCCGGGCTCGCACACGCGCCGTCGGTGAGCTGATCGCCGACGGGGTGCACGCCACCCGGCGCGTCGCGGACGCCAACACGAACCTGGGGATCGTGCTCCTGTTCGCGCCGCTCGCCCGCGCCGCGGGGCTCCAGCGACCCGACGAATCGCTGCCGGTGGCGGTGCAGCGGACCCTGGCGCAGCTCGATGTCGCCGACGCCGCCGCTGCCTTCCCCGCGATCGTCCGGGCGCATCCCGGGGGGCTGGGCGAGGTGCCCGAGCACGACGTCAGGACGCCGCCGATGGTTTCCCTGCGCGAGGCGATGGCGGCCGCCGCGCACCGCGACAGCATCGCTTCGGAGTACGCGACCGGATACGCGATCGTGTTCGACACCGGCGTGCCGCTCCTCGCGGGTGCGCTTCAGGACGGCGTCGCCACGCTCCATGCGATCGTGTCCCTCCACGTCGAGCTGCTCGCGGCCCATCCGGACACGCTGATCACGCGCAAGGCGGGCGCGGCGGCGGCGCGCGCGGTGAGCGACGCGGCGCGCGCGGTCCGCGACGGAACCCTCTCCCTGGCCGACTTCGACGCGTCGTTGCGCGACTCCGACCACCGGCTCAACCCGGGAACGACCGCCGATCTCGTGGCCGCAACGCTGCTCGCGGCGCTGCTGTCGGGTATGAAGCTTCCATGAGCGTCCTCGTCGTCGCGTTCAGCGCCCGTATGCTCGCCCAGCTGGCGGTCGCCGACGGCTATGCGGTGACGGCCGTCGACCGCTTCGGCGACGTCGACCTGCGCGCGATCGCGCCGGCGTTCACCGCATCGAGTAACGACGCCCTGGCGGCGATGGCGGTCGCCGTGAGCACCGACGCGATCGTCTACGGCGCCGGGCTGGAGAACCGGCCCGACCTGGTGGCGCGGTGCAGTCGCGGCCGCGAGCTCCTGGGTACGCCGCCCGAGCTGCTCCCGGCCGTGCGCGACCCATGGGCGATCGGTGCCGCCGCCCGCGCAGCCGGGGCGTGCGCCCCGGAGGTCCGGGCGGTCGCCGACCTCCCCGAGATCGACGGCCGTCACCAGGACCACCGTCACCCGCAGGCGTGGTTGCGCAAGCCCCGCGGCGGCGGCGGCGGCCGCGGCGTGCGTCGCTGGGCGGGCGGGCGCCTGCGCTCCACCGAGATTCTCCAGCGGCGCGTCAACGGCCTGTCGTGCTCGGCGGTGGCGATCGGCGACGGGCGGCAGGCGGTCGTGCTCGGGCTCACCGAGCAGTTGCATCGCCGCGGCTTTCAGTGGACGGGCAACGTCGCGCCTCCGCGTCTGCCTGATGGGGAGCTTGCCGAGCTCGACGGCCGGATGCGCGCGGTCTGCACCGCAGTGGCGGATCGTTTCGGCGTGCGCGGAGCGTTTGGCGTCGACGCGATCTGGGACGGCCGCCACGCCTGGGTGCTGGAGGTCAACCCGCGCCCCCCGGCCGGGCTGGAGCTGTTCGGCCCCGGCAGCTTTGCCGCCCACGTGCGGGGCGCGCGCGGGCTCGGCCTTCCCACCACCGGCACGCCACCGGCGGCGCGATGCGCGCGGTCAAAGCTCGTGCTGTTCGCCGACCGCGACGTCCGCGGTCCCGATCCCGACTGGTGGCCGGCGGGTCTCGTGCGCGACATTCCCCATGGCGGCGAGACGATCCAGCGCGGCGCCCCGGTGTGCACGCTGGTCTCGGCCGATGCCGGATCGGCGGAGCTGGCGGCTCAGGGGGCCCGCCTGCTCGCCGCGCTTCCCGAGGCGGTGCTCGCGCGTGGCTGATCTGCGCCCGGTGACCTGCGCGGGCTGCGGGCTGCTCTGCGACGACGTGCGTGTCGAGCGGTCGGGTGACGCTGTGCGCCTGCAGCCCGATTGTGACCTCGGGGCGGACTGGTTTGCGCAACGGGCGAGCCGTCCGGCGAGCACGCCGGCGGCGACCCTCGGCGGTCAGCCGGCCGACGTCGACACGGCGGTGAGACGCGTCGCCGAGCTGCTGTCCGGGGCGCGCCGTCCGCTGCTGCACGGCTTCGCCGGAGCCACCGTCGAGGACGCGCGGGCCGCGGTCGCCCTCGCCGACCGCCTCGGCGCGATCGTTGCCACCGACAGCGTCACCGACGCGTGGCCGGGCGCCCCGGCGCTTTCCCTCCGTGGCACCTCCACCGCCACGCTCGGCGAGATCCGCGATCGCTCGCAGGTCATCGTCATCTGGCGGGAGGATCCCGAGCGCACCCATCCCCGGTTGCTCGGCCGTCTCGGCTTCGGTGCCGGCTCGCCCTCCCGGCTCGGTGGCGAGCGCACGCTCGTGGTTGTCGACGACCGCGATACCGCCACCGCCGCACGGGCCGACCTGCAGCTCCGCTGGCCGCGCGACCGCGACCTCGACGCGCTGACCTCCCTGCATGCTCTGCAGCGGGGGCTGACGCTGGCGCCCGGCGACCTCCGCATCGAGTGCAGCGGGCTGCTGGAGCGCGTCACCGCCGTGCCCCACGCCACGTTCGTTCACGGTCCGGGCCTCGCCACTGGCATCGGCGGCCAGCGGCGGGCGCTGGCGCTGCACGAGCTGGTGCGGGCGCTGTCGCGCGACAGCCACGTGGTCACACTGGCCCTGCCCAGCGCCGCCGGCATCACCGGCGCGCAGGACGTGGTGGCCTGGCAGACCGGGTATCTGGGGAACGTGGATCTCGCCAGCGGTCACCCCGAGCCGATCACCGCCACCCGCCCGTTGGCGACCGCCGAGGCCGTCGACGTGTCACTGCGCATCGAGGGCGGTCCCGACGAGCTGGACGGTGGCGTGACGAAGATCGCGCTGTGCAGCCTGCCGGTCGCCGGCGTCGAGGTATCGATCCGCACCGCGGCCGCCGGCGTCGCGGCCACCGGCACCGCGCACCGGCTCGACGGCGTCCCGCTGGCGCTGCAGGCGCCGTTCCGCAACGACGCGCCGACCGCGGCGGCGCTGCTGACGCGGCTGCTGGCGGAGATCACGTCGTGACGGCGATCCGGATCAGCGGCGGGCACGTCCACGACCCCGCCAATGACATCGACGGCGAGGTCCGCGACGTGTGCCTGCAGGACGGCAAGGTGGTCGCCGACGTCGGCCCCGATGCCCGCCGGATCGACGCCCGCGGGATGGTGGTGATGCCCGGCGGCGTCGACATCCATGCCCACATCGCCGGTCCCAAGGTCAACGCCGCGCGCAAGCTCTCCCCTGACGAGCGGCGCGACCATCCCCTGGACCGCACCGAGATTCTGCGCTCGGGCACCGGCGCCCAGGTCCCCTCGACGTTCGCCACCGGCTACCGGTACTCGCTCCTGGGCTACACCACCGTCGTGGAGGCGGCGGCGCCGCCGCTGGCCGCGCGCCACGTCCTCTCCGAGCTGCGCGACACGCCGATGATCGACAAGGCGTTCCTGATTCTGATGGGCAACAACCAGGTCCTGTTCGAGCTCATCCGCGAGTCCCGCGGCGCCGTCTCGGCTCAGCTGCGCGACGCCATCGCGTGGTGGCTCGACGCGACCGGCGGCTACGGCGTCAAGCTCGTCAACCCGGGCGGGGTGGAGCTGTGGAAACAGCGCAACGGCGACGTCGAGTCGATCGACGACGCGGTCGCGGGCTTCGGCGTGACCCCGCGTCAGGTGCTGGCGGCGATCGGCGGGGCGGTGGACGAGCTCGGGCTGCCGCACCCCGTCCACATCCACGCCAACCGGCTCGGCGTCCCCGGCAATGCCGACACGACGCTCGAGACGATGCGCGCGCTCTCCGGGCGCCAGGCGCACTTCGCTCATCTCCAGTTCCACAGCTATGGCGGCAAGACCGGTGATGGGATGGGCGGGCTCCGATCCCGCGCGCCCGAGCTGCGCGATTACCTCGACGCCCATCCCGAGGTCACCGCCGATGTCGGGCAGGTGATGTTCGGACCGGCGACCACGATGACCGCCGACGCCCACGTGTCGGCCGTGCTCCGCGATCTCGACGGCGGCAAATGGCTCAACCACGACACCGAGGTGGAGACCGGCTGCGGCATCGTGCCCTACACCTACCGGGCCGGCAACTACGTCCATGCCATGCAGTGGGCGATCGGGCTCGAGCTGTTCCTGCTCGGCAAGGACCCGTGGCAGGTGATGCTCTCGACCGACCATCCCAACGGCGGCTCGTTCCTCTCCTATCCGAAGCTGATCCGCCTGCTCATGGATCGTGGCTTCCGCGAGGACCAGATGGGCCGCGCCAACCAACGAGCGATCCGCCGCACCGCGCTGCCCGACGGGCTCGACCGCGAGTACACCCTGAACGAGATCGCGATCATCACCCGGGCCGCACCCGCGCGCCGGCTCGGCCTGCGCGACAAGGGTCATCTCGGGATCGGCGCCGATGCCGACGTGACGATCTACCACGATCGTGCCGATCGCGAGGAGATGTTCGCCACTCCCCGCTACGTGATCAAGGCCGGCGAGCTGGCGGTCGAGGACGGCGACCTGCGCCGCGCCGACGACGGGCTGCTGCTCAGCGGCCGCGCCCCGTTCGACGCCGACATCGGCCAGGTCCTGGAGCCGCTGTTCGGCGACCGCTACACGATCGCGTTCGAGCACTATCCGGTGCGCGACCCGGCGCTGCGCGAGCCGGCACGGATCGTGGAGGCCGCCGGATGACCGGGGCGTCGACGCCCACGGGCTCCTTCACGCTCGGCGCCACCCAGGTGGACGACACGTTCGCCGAGGCGTTCCCGATGCGCTACGCCAGGCTGATCATCACGGCCGCCACCAAGGAATGGGCGTACGAGGCGGCGCGCTCGGCGACCGGCTTTGCCACCTCGGTGATCGGCTGCAAGTGCGAGGCGGCGATCGAGTGCTCCATCACCCGGACTCCGGACGGCCGGCCGGGCATTTCGGTGCTGCTCTTTGCCATGGACCGCGAGGGCGTCGGCAAGCGCGTGCTCGACCGCGTCGGACAGTCCGTCATGACCTGCCCGACGACGGCGTGCTTCGACGGTCTGCCCAATGCCGAGAAGCGGGTGGCGCTCGGTTCCAGCCTGCGCTACTTCGGCGACGGGTTTCAATCCAGCAAGGTGGTATCCGGTGAACGGTTCTGGCGCATCCCGGTGATGGCAGGGGAGTTCCTCGTCTGCGAGTCGGTCGGGGTCGGCACCGGCGTCGGAGGCGGCAACCTCGTGATCGGCGGCGCGGACGAGGCGCGCGCGCTCGGCGCGGCGCAGGCGGCGGTCGACGCGATCCGCGATGAGGGCGTCGCGCTTCCGTTCCCCGGCGGGATCGTGCGCAGCGGCAGCAAGGTCGGCGCGCTCACGTCATCCTCGATGCCGGCGTCCACCAACCATCAATTCGCCCCCACGTTGCGCGCGCAGATCGACGACTCGCTCGTGCCCGACGGCGTCGGGGCGCTGTACGAGATCGTCATCGACGGCATGTCCGAGGACAAGGTGCGCGAGGCGATGCGCCGCGGCCTGCACGCGGCCGCCGGCGCGGGCGCCGCACTGGTCACCGCCGCCAACTTCGGCGGCGGGCTGGGAGAGTTTCACTTCCCGCTCACGGAGCTGCGCGATCCGCCATGACGCTGTCCCTCGCCCTGCGAACGCCGCCCCCGGGACGCGTCGACGGCTCAGTGCTGACGCCGGGGCGGCTGCGCGGGCGCGACGCGCGCGAGGTCGCGGCGCTGATGCTGAGCTGCGGGCGTCTTTCGCTGCCCCTCGGCGAGCTGTTCGACGTCGTGGGCACGGGCGACGATCACCTGTTCGTGGCCGGCGACCTGCGATCGATCGACCGGATCGGGCACGGGATGGCAACCGGGCAGATCGTGGTCGACGGCCCGTGCGGGGACCACCTCGGCGCCGGGATGTCGGGCGGCGAGATCGTCGTGGTCGGCGACGTCGGCGCCTGGGCGGGCGCGGAGATGCGCGGTGGTCTCCTCACGATTCGTGGCAACGCCGGCGATCGGCTCGGCGGTGCCTACCCGGGCACCCGGGCGGGGATGAGCGGCGGCGAGATCGTGATCACCGGCGACGCGGGCCAGGAGGCCGGCGCCGGCCTGCGACGAGGACTGGTGGCGATCGGCGGACGGGCCGATGCGGGGGCCGGACTGCGGATGCTGGCGGGAACCGTGATCGCGCTCCGCGGGGTCGGCGCCGGGGCCGGGATGGGCAACAAACGGGGCAGCATCGTCTCGGGAGCGCCGGCGCGGCCTCTGCCCAGCTATACGTTCGCCGTCCGCTACGCGCCGCCGGCGCTGCGACTGCAGCTGCGACAGCTGAAGCGGCGGTACCTGCCGATGCACGACGCGCTGCTGACCGGGCAGTGGGCGCGCTGGTCCGGCGACCGGACCGAGCTCGGCCGGGGCGAGCTCCTGATCTTCGATGAGGAGGAGTGAACATGAGCCTGTCGATGAACGAACGCGCCGCCGACCTCGTGGACGCGCTGGTCGCCGACGGCGACGCGCTTGCGATCGAGGTGCAGACCCTTGACTCCGGCGCGCGCCTCGTGGACTGCGGCGCGCACACCGCCGGCGGGCTCCAGGCCGGTCTGGGGTTTGCCGCCGCCTGCATGGGCGGGCTGGGCCGGATCGACCCGCTGGGAGTGGCGGTCGGCGAGCGCACCTGGCCGGGCGTCGGTGTCGCGGTCGATCACCCCGCGGCGGCCTGCCTCGCCGCCCAGTACGCCGGCTGGAAGCTCGAGCACGGAGACTTCTTCGCCCTGGCCAGCGGCCCGGGCCGCGCCTTGGCGCGCGCCGAGGATCTGTTCGACGAGCTGGCCTGGCGCGAGCAGGCCGAGCGCGCCGTTCTCTGTCTGGAGACCCGGCAGGCACCCCCCGCGGAGATCGTCGACAAGGTCGCCGAGCGCTGTGATCTGCCGCCCTCCGCGGTCACCTTTCTGATCGCGCCGACGGCGTCGGTGTGCGGCTCGGTACAGATCGCCGCGCGCGTCGTGGAGACGGCGCTGCACAAGCTGCACGAGCTCAGCGTCGACCCCGCCCGGGTGCGCAACGGCTGGGGGTGCTGCCCGATCGCTCCGGTGGCGGCCGACGACCCGGCCGCGATCGGCCGAACGAACGACGCGATGCTCTACGGCGGCACCGTCCACCTGTGGATCGAGGGCGGCGACGACGAGGTCGCCGACCTCGCGCAGCGCCTTCCGTCGGCGGCCTCGGACGCCTACGGCTCCCCGTTCGGGGAGCTCCTCGCCGCCGCCGATGGGAACTTCTACGACATCGATCCGATGCTGTTCAGCCCCGCCGCGGTGACGCTGACGAGCACCGAGTCCGGGCGCGCCCATCACGGTGGCGGACTCGCTCCCAAGGTGCTCGAGCGCTCGTTCACCCAGTGACCGAACGGCTCCGCGTCGGTGTGCTCGGCGCGTCCGGCTCCTGGCACGCCCGCCGGCTCCTTGATGCGCTTGGCGCCCGCGGCCACGAGGTGCTCGCGATTCCCGCGACCCGGCTGCAGTCCGAGGTCGACGAGCATGGAGACGTGCACGTGCTCGGGCTCGAGGACGCGCGGCTTGACGCGCTCGATCTGCTGATCGTCCGGGGCCTGCCGCGCGGCTCGCTGGAGCAGGTCATCTTCCGCATGGACGCGCTCCACGTCCTCGACGACCACGGGGTGCGCTGCGTCAACGCGCCGCGGGCGATCGAGCGCACGATCGACAAGTCGTGGGCGAGCGCGGTGCTCGCCCGCGCCGGGGTGGCCACCCCGCCGACGATCGTCTGCGAGCGCTACGAGGCGGCGATGCGAGCGTTCGAGCGACTGGGTGGCGACGTCATCGTCAAGCCGCTGTTCGGCGCGATGGGAAACGGGATCGTCCGGATCGAGGATCGGGACCTGGCCCACCGGGTGTTCCGCGCCCTGGAGCTGGAGCGCACCGTCTACTACGTGCAGCGCACGATCGCCCCGGCCGGCCGCCGTGACCTGCGCGTGCTCGTCGTCGGCGATGAGATCGCCGGCGCGATGGAGCGGGTGACGGACGCGTGGCGGGCCAACATCGCGCGGGGCGCGCGTCCGCGCGCCGTGGCGCTGAGCGACGCCGAGCGCGGCGCGGCGCTCGCCGCCGCCGCCGCGCTGCAGGCCGACATCGCCGGCGTGGACCTGCTCGTCGCGCCCGACGGCGAGATCGTCGTCGTGGAGGTCAACGGCATCCCCGGCTGGCAGGCGCTGCAGTCGGTCTGCGCCGCGGATCTCACCGCGCGCGTGGTCGGCGCCTGCGAGGCACTCGTCACCGTGTGACGCGACCCGCGTGCAAGGCGGTCGCGACGAGCGCGCCGCTCGCCCCCGCGGACTCGAGCGCCCGCACGTCGGCGTCGTCGCGCACGCCCCCGCCCGCGTAGATCGCCCGGTCAGGGAGCGCCGCGGCGAGCTCGGCCACCGCGCGCAGCGGTGGCCCGGACGCAGCGCCGACCCGGAGGAGATCGATGACCAGCAGCTCGCTCACTCCCAGCGCCATGGCCAGCGGGGCGGCCGCAGCCGGGGCGCAGCCGGCGAGCTCGGGCCGGGGCGAGATCAGCCGGCCGTCGTGCAGATCGACGCTGAGCACCCGCCGCGGCCCGGGGGCCTGCACCGAGCGCGCGTCGGGCGCGACGGAGCCGAGGGACTCGGTGCCGACGACGTTGCGGGCCACACCGGCGCGGGCGAGCGCCGCCGCCCGCTCGAGGTCAGTGGCGCCCGCGTCGACCCACGGTTCGGCCACCGCCGCGAGGCTCGTCAGCGTCGCCACGTCCACCGGCTCGCCGGCGATTGCATCCAAGTCGGCGACGTACAGGGTGCTCGCCCGGCAGGCCGCGCACAACGCCCGGGCGACCGCGACCGGCTCGCACCCCTGGACCAGCGGACTGCACAGCGGGGCATAGGCGTCACGCTGCCCGCGGCGGGCGTGCACGACGATGCCGCCCTTGAGATCGAGCACCGGAACGATGCGCATCGGGCGCGGGTCGACGGCCGGGCTACGCGGCCGCCCGGGCCGTGGTGAGCCCGGCGATCGCCAGCCGCCGGGTGCACATGGCCACGACGTGCTCCCGGATCTCGCGAGGGACGGCATCGCCCCAGGCCTCGGCGGCATCACGCGTACGCACGATCAGGTCGTCGACGAGCTCCGGGGAGGGCTGGATCTCGATCAGGTTGCGCAATCCGAAGCCGATGTGCCAGCGCTCGTCGAGGTCGACGTGCTCCACCCCCTCGCGCACCCCCGGCAGGGCGCCGTCCTCCAGGTCTTCGAGGAGCGCACGTTGCCCGGCGGCGAACACGATCCCCTCGAGCACCATGTGGTACAGGGCGATGCCCTCCTCCAGCCGGATCTGGCCAGCCGCAAGCTCGGCGGCCATCGCGGGCAGCCGCTCCTCGAAGAGCTCGAGCACCCCGGGCGGAACGTGGGCGCGGGCTGCGCCCCGCCGCTGCGCCGCGGTGTCTCCGGGCAGCCCCAGCACCTCGGCGGTGATGCGGTCAAACAGCTGCGCGTGGCGCTCTTCGTCGCGGCGCTGCAGGAAGAAGACCCAGGCCACCAGGGTGTCGTCGGTCGCCTTGGTGAACGGCACGAGGTCCTCGGCAACAGCCTTCTCGGCCACGCAGAAGCCGGCGAGAAGCGTGGTCAGACGGCGGCGACGCGCGTCGGGGAGTTCGGTCCACGCCCGGGCGTCGGGAGCGAGGTCGATGGTCGTCGGGTCCCACTGCAAACGGGCCACGATCCGGGAGAAGAAGCTGGGCCGGGCGAACATGGCCCCCTTGCGCCGGACTCGCGCCGCGGAGGGCAGGAAGTCTTCTTCTCGCGCGCCGCAAACCGAGCAGACCCCGCCCGCGGGGTCGTACATATACGTGCAACGACGGCATCGCACCAGCGGCTGCTCAGCCATGGGGCCGAAGATACCAAGCGCTATCTGCGGGCCGGCCGTGGAGAGCTGCTGCAATGACATGCGATGCCAGGGTCGCGACAGCCGCCGGTCCCGGTGATCGGACTCGACGTCGGCGGCGCCAACACCAAGGCGGCGTTGGTGCGCGGCGACGAGCGGGTGGAGATCGTGTCCGCGCCGTTTGAGGTGTGGCGCGAACCGGAGGCGCTGAGCGAGGCGATCGCCACGGTCGTCGGGCGCCTCGGGCTCGCCCGCGCCCCGGTCGCCCTGACGACCACCGCCGAGCTCGTCGACGTGTTTGCGAGCAAGCACGAGGGGGTGCTCGAGGTGCTCGACGCGACCCGCCGGGCGCTGCCCGGACGCGCGCTGCGGGTGATGACGATCGACGGCGAGCTGGTCGACCTTAAGGCGGCGCGGTCCTCGCCGCTGCGGTGCGCAGCCGCCAATTGGATGGCGACGGCGCTGCTGATCGCCCGCTCGCGACCCGACGCGATCCTGCTCGACTGCGGCGGCACGACCACCGATGTCATCCCGATCGTCGGCGGTGAGGTCGTCGCCGAGGGCCGCACCGACGTCGAGCGGTTGCTCGCGGGCGAGCTCGTCTACACCGGCGCGCTGCGGACGAACGTCGCGGCGATCGTCTCGCACGTCCCGATCGGCGGCGAGCCCTGTCCTGTGTCCTCCGAGCTGTTCGCGATCAGCGCCGACGCCCACCTGCTGTGCGGCCGCCTGACGGCCGAGCAATGCACGTGCACGTTCCCCGACGGGCGCGGCACCACGCCCCGCGAGGTGCGCTCGCGGCTGGCCCGGGTCGTCTGCGCCGACCCCGAACAGCTCGCCGCCGGCGATCTGGAGGCGATCGCCGTCGCCGTGCACGCGGCGCAGGTGGACACGATCGCCGCTGCGCTGCGCCGCGTCGCCGCGCGGGTCCCCGCCGGCACCGGGGTGATCACCGCCGGCGTGGGGGCATTCCTCGCCCACACGGCGGCGGAGCGCTGCCGGCTGCCGGTCCATGCCGCCACGGGACCTTTGGCCCCGCTTCACGGCACCGGCGCGGACGTCGCCGCCGCCGTCGCGCTCTCGGTCCTCGGCCGTGAGTGAGCACCACCCGCTGGTCGTCAAGATCGGCGGCGGGCTGCTGCGTGAGCGTGGGCTCGATGGCCTGCGCCGGGCGTGCGCGGACGCCTCCGGGCTGGCCGCGTCGCGACCGGTGCTCGTCGTGCCCGGGGGCGGCCCGTTCGCCGATGCAGTGCGCGCGGTCGACGCCGCAGCCGGCCTCCCCGACGACATCGCGCACGCGCTGGCGCTGCGGGCGATGGATCAGCTCGGCGTGCTGCTGCGCCGCCTGCTGCCGGCCGCCGGAGCGCTCGACCGGCTGGTCGCCCCGCGCGGGCTGGCGGTGCTGCTGGCGGCACCGGCGTTCCACGGCCGGCCCGAGGTGCCGGAGTCGTGGGCGGTGACCAGCGATTCGCTCGCGGTGCTGGCGGCCGCGGCCATCGGCGCCGAGGCGGCGGTGCTGCTCAAGCCGGTGTCCGGCGTGCTGGAACCCTGGCCGGCCGATGATCCGACCGGCGGGTCGGATGGGTCAGACCCGGTTCCCGCCTTGACCGCCGCCGAGCTTCAGGCGTTGCAGGATCGTGGCGGGGGGCGGGCGGTGGACGCCTACCTGCCCACGGCCGTGCGCCACACCCGCGTCACCGTCATCGTCCGTGAACCGGTCCCCGCCCGCCCCGCCCACCGCGCCGGCTCGGTTGGAACGCGGATCAGCCCACGCTGAGGACGCCGGCGCGCACCTCGGCGACCGCGGCCGCCATCAGCGCGGCGTCGAGCTCGGCGGACCGGTCTGCGCCGCGACACACCGCTGAGCGGACCCCGACGACATCGGCCGGAACGCGCCGTAGCTGGCCCCGGGTGAGCTGCCCGGCAACGCCGAAGCTCCCCCCCGCCTGGCGCGTGCGCGCGATCAGTTCGGTCAGCTCGCCCACGGACGACCATGCGTACAGGCCACGGCCGTCCTTGACGAACGTGTCGACGAGCGCTCCCGAGATCCCCGTCCGCTCCACCAGCTCGGGCAACCAGCGGGGGGTCAGCGCCGGGGGGTGCAGCGCGTCGGCGTCCGCATAGGCGGCGGCCACCACAGCGGTGCGCGGTCCCACGGCGTCCGCGACCGCGCTCACGAGCGCCACCGCGTCGCCGAGCTCGCGGACTCCGCGCAGGCCCACCTTGACGTACCCGGCGCCGCTGAGCGCGGCGCCGCGGGCGGCCAGGGCCGCCGTGTGTGGCAGGTCGGGCAGATCACCGAGCGCGACGCTCACCGGCACCGCCCCCGCAACCACGCCCACCACCTCGGAGAGGACGCGCGGTGCAGGGGCGCCGAGCGCTCCTTCGCGCGGATCCTTGACGTCGATGATGTCCACTCCCCCGGCGAGGGCACGGCGGGCCTCCTCCGCGGAGACCACGCTGACGAGCAACCTCATACCGGCGCCGCCGACGAGGAGTCGGTGGAGATCCAGGCTCCGCGGCGGTCAAAATCGACCACCCGGACGTCGGTATCGGCGCCCGCCGTGCTTCGCAGTCGGTCGGCGACGTCGGCCGCCCGCTCGGGGCCATCGACGATCCCGTAGACGGCGGGGCCCCACGAGCTCTGTCCCACCGCACCGACCCCGAGGGCGAGCAGCGCGTCGACGAGCGGAGCGGCCCGCGGATGAAAGATGCCACCCTGCGCAGCGGCGAACATGGCCCCGATGTCGCGCTGGATCTGGGTGAGAGCGACGCCGAACTCATCGATGTCGCCGGTCACCAGTCCGGGCAGCGCCACCGTGAGCAGCAGCCGCGACACGCGGGGCTCGGCGCCCTCCAGGTCGCGCAGCTGCCCGAAGAAACGCTCCTCCACATCCCCGGATAGTCCTTCGGCGCCGAGCGGCAGCGCGAGCACGCAACGCCATCGCTCCGGCATGGGATGACGAGCCACGAGCGGGCTGAGGCTGCCCCCGTGGGGCACGCCGGCCTCGACCACGAGCCCCGGGGCGGCGAACGTCCAGGAGCCCACGCTGGAGCGCGCGCCCCGGCCGCTCGCCGCTGCCAGCTGCTCCGGCCCCGGCGACTGGCCAACCAGGCCGGCGAGCCCGCGGGCGATCGCCAGGCCGAGCTTGGTGCCCGACCCGAGGCCCATGTGGGGCGGGATCGCCTCGTCGACGTTGACCGCGACGCCCTCGACGAGCCCGAACGCCGAGCAGGCCCGACGAGCGAACATCGTCGCCGGCTCCACCTGTGCACCGGAGACGACGACCGCTCCGGTGCCATCCGCCCCGGTCTCTCCCGTTCGCCTGACCCTCACGACCACCCGCGGCGACTCGACCCCCACGCCGAAGCCCCCGAAGCGGCGCGCGCCGACACCCGCCGGATCGAGCATTCCGAAGTGCAGCCGCGCCGGCGCGGTGACGACGAGCTCGCTCACGTTCGCTGCGCGACGTAGCGCCGCACGTACGCCATCGCTGCGCGCTCCTGAGGCCCGGCGGTCTTGTCGACCAGTTCCTGCAGGCGATCGAGCTCCGCCCAGACGCGACCCCCGCCCAGCCACCTCAGTCGCGAGGCGAAGATCGACGCTTCGACGGCGGCGTGGCGGGCCCGGCACAGCCCCAGCGGCTGCCGCGCGCCGGTGCCGGTGCCGGTGGCCACCACCCGGGCGCGCACCCGTGAGCGCGCCGCCCCGTCCTCGCTGGGCGTGATCTCGGTGACGATGACCTCCCGCCACGCGCTTGCCTCCGGGATCACCGAACCGGCGACGACGCTGGCGGCGCGCATCGTCGGGCGCGGGTGGCCCAGCGCGGCCTGCACGAACAGGAGGACGTCGTCGGTCACGTGTACGACCGCCTCGCCTCGGAACCGCAGGTTCGCCAGCGTGCGCGTGGCGTCAAACGGTTCAAACCCGAGCTCCTCCTCGCCCCAGCGCACGCCCATCGCCGCACAGTTGACCACGGCGTCGCGCCCGGTCGTGGTCACCACGGTCTCGATCAGCGGCGCCCGGTCGTTTCCATCAGCCGACAAGGCTGAACAGCTCCTGGCGCGTGCGGGGGTCATCGCGCAGCGTCCCCCGCAGCGACGACGTCACCGTCTGGGCGCCCGGCTTGCGCACTCCCCGGATCGTCATGCACATGTGCTCGGCGCTGAGGACGACCCCGGCCCCCCGCGGGCTGAGCTCCTGCTCCAGCCAGTCGGCGATCTGCACCGTGAGCCGCTCCTGGAGCTGGAGATCCCGTGAGAACGCCTCGACCACGCGGGCGAGCTTTGATATCCCGATGATCTTCTCCGCCGGGAGATACGCGACGTGGGCGCGACCGTGGAACGGCAGCAGGTGGTGCATGCACAGCGAGTGGAACGGGATGTCGCGCACGAGGACGAGCTCGTCGTAGTGGCCCTCGTTGGGAAACGAGGTGGCGACGAACTCCGCTGGCGTGATCAGCTCGGCAAACGCCGCGGCGACGCGGCGCGGCGTCCCGAGCAGCCCCGGTGCGTCGACGTCGGCGCCGATCGCGCGCAGCAGCTCGAGCGCGGCTCGCTCGGCGGCGACGACGTCGAACTTGGCGGCGTCGACGACGCGTCCGAGCGGGGACGGGGCCGCATCACGCGGATCGCGACCTCCGGCGTTCATCGCGCCAGGGTAACGCTGAGGCGCGTTGCGAGCTCGGTCAGCATGCGGACGCCGTAGCCGGTGGCGCCGCGCCCGAACGCGTCCCCGCGATCCTCGTCGAGCAGCGCGGGACCCAGCATGTCGACGTGCGCCCAGGGCTCGTCGCCGGCGAACTGGGCGAGGAAGGTCGCGGCGACGATCGGGTAGCCGAAGTTCTTCCCCGCCGTGTTGCGCAGGTCGGCCACGGTCGAGTCGATCAGCGGGCGATAGCGGGGGTGAAGCGGCCACGGCCAGGCGAGATCACCGCTGGCGTTGCCCGCCGCCACGACGGCCTCGCGCCATGCCTCGTCGGCCGAGAAGACGCCCGCGTACACGTCGCCCATGCCCGCGCGCATCGCGCCCGTCAGCGTCGCCAGGTCCACGAGGTGCGTCGCGCTCTCCCGGCGGGCGTACCACAGCGCGTCGGCGAGGATCAGGCGCCCCTCGGCGTCGGGATTCGTCACCTCGACGGTGAGGCCGGCGGCGGTCGTGATGACGTCGGTCGGCCGTATCGCCGAGCCGCTGAGCATGTTCTCGCAGGCGGGGACGACGCCCATGACCGATACGGGCAGGCCGAGCTCGGCGATCGCGCCCAGCGCCGCCACCACCGCCGCGCCGCCCGCCATATCCGCCTTCTGGCGGACGATGTCTGACTGTGGCTTGAGGAAGTAGCCGCCCGTATCGAACGTGACGGCCTTGCCGATGAGCGCCAGCCGCGGAGAATCGGACCCACCCACCCGGCCCGGCGGGTCATGTCGGAGCACGAGCAGGAGCGGGGGCCGGGGACTGCTCGCGCCGACGGCGGCGAGGGCCCCCAATCCCGCCGTGGCGGGGTCGACGGTTTCGGCGGCCAGCCCCGGAACTGCCGCCGCCCGCTCGGCGAGCTCTGCCGGGGAGATGAGGTTCGGCGGCGCATCGACGAGCTCGCGGGCGACGTTGCACCAGCGGGCGACGAGGCTGGCGCGGTCGGCGACGGGCGCGAGGCCCTCGTCAGCGCCGCTGATCACGAACCGCGCGACGCCGCGCGGCGGCGCGCCGCTGCGCCAGCGCCGGGCGTCGTAGCCGCCGAGGACCGCGCCCTCGGCCAGCGCGCGCACCTGCTCGGGCACGGCGACCGGCAGGGACGCGTCGAGCCCCCATACGACCGTCCCGCCGCGTCGGCACGCCCGCACCGCCCGCGCCGCGGCCGTCCGCAGCCCCTCGACGTCCGG
This sequence comes from uncultured Solirubrobacteraceae bacterium, assembly GCA_963731395.1. Lineage (GTDB taxonomy): Bacteria > Actinomycetota > Thermoleophilia > Solirubrobacterales > Solirubrobacteraceae > Palsa-465. The sequence goes on along the minus strand of CAVSVH010000016.1, from coordinate 316,889 downwards.
CGTCAGTGCGACGACGGCGAGGGGGGCCCCGGCGGTGTAGACGATCGCCACCGGATCGGCATCGTCGAGCGCGCGCTCCGGGGCACCGAGCTCGAGCGCCCGCGCTCCCGCGCCGGCGGCGATCAGATCGGCGCCGGGCACGTCCGCGTGGCTGGGGATGACCTCGACCTGCATCGTGGGGCGGCGATCGTTCGGCGATGGCAGCGGTTCGCTAAAATCGCGGCACGTTCACTCTAGAGGGAGGCGCTTGATGACATGGACCAAGCCTGAGTTTGAGTTCGTGGAGCTCTGCTCCGAGGTCACCTCCTACCTGTACTCCCGGTAGCCGCCGAGCAGACGTAGCCCCCGGCGGCTGCCAGGGGCTGCGTCCCGCTTGCCCTGTCGCGTGCGCCTTCGGGTCCTCGGCTCCGCCGCCGGCGGGGGGTTTCCGCAGTGGAACTGCCGTTGCCCGACGTGCGAGGCGGCGCGCGCCGGTGCCCGCGCGCAGCCGCGGACGCAGTCGTCGCTGGCGATCCGGGGAGGCGACGGTCCGTGGTATCTCGTCAACGCCTCCCCCGACGCCCGCCAGCAGCTCGAGGCGCTCTCGCCGGCTCACGTCGACGACGTGCGCGTGTCACCGATCGCGGGAGTGCTCCTCACCGATGCGGAGATCGACCACACCGCCGGGCTTCTCCTCCTGCGTGAGTCGGCGACGCCGGTGCGCGTGTTCGGGGATGCCGGCATCGAACGCGCGCTGCGCAATGGCTATCCAGTGCTGCCGATTCTCGAGCGCTACTGCGGAGTGCAGTGGCAGACGCTTGTCCCCGGGCAGTCACGCGAGCTTGACGACTCCAGCCTGACGGTCGAGGCGTTTTTCACCGGCGGCGATGCTCCGCGGTACATGAGCGGGCCAGACGTCGAGCTCGAGGCCAGCGGGTTCGCGTTCCGTGACCGGGCCGGCGGCGGCGCTGTGACCTACGTGCCGGGTCTCGCCCGCTGGGACGATCGCGTGCTCTCCCGCGTTGCCGCGAGTGATCTCGTGCTCGTCGACGGGACGTTCTGGCGCGACGACGAGCTCGCGCGGCTCGGCATCTCGGCGCGCAGCGCGCGTGACATGGGACACGTGGCGCTCTCGGGCCCGGGCGGAACGCTCGAGGCGCTGGCGCGTCTACCGCGGCCGCGCAAGATCCTCATCCACATCAACAACACGAACCCGATCCTGATCGACGACTCCCCCGAGCGCGCCGCGGTCCTCCGCGCCGGGGTCGAGGTTGCCTACGATGGTCTCGAGATCGAGCTGTGACCGAGAGCGCCACGACACCGACAGACCGGCACGGAGCGTCGCCGGCCGAGGAGTTCATCGCCCGGCTTCGGGCGCAGGGGACGCGCTACCACGATCTCCACCCCTTCCACCGTCGAATGGACGCGGGTGAGCTCGGGCGCGACGAGCTGCAGCGGTGGGTCGCGAATCGGTTCTATTACCAGAGGTGCATCCCGCGCAAGGACGCGGCGATCCTCGCCAACTGCCCCGAGGTCGAGATCCGGCGCGAGTGGATCCAGCGCATCATCGACCATGACGGCACGACAGACGGGACCGGCGGGATCGAGTCGTGGCTCCGGCTCGGTGAGGCGCTCGGCGTCTCGCGAGCCGAGTTGATGTCCGAACAGCACGTCCTCCCCGGGGTGCGTTACGCGGTCGACGCCTACGTGAACTTCGCGCGCCAGAAGCCGTGGATCGAAGCCGTCGCATCATCATTGACGGAGCTGTTCGGGCCGGCGGCGATCCGGGTCCGGCTCGAGGCCCTCGAGCGCCACTACGACTGGATTGACCCCGCGGGACTGGAGTACTTCCGGACGCGCCTCGACAAGGCGCCGCGCGACGCGCAGCATGCGCTCGACATCGTCGTCGAGCGCTGCCGCACGCGCGAGCAGCAGGACGCGGCGGTCGCGGCGCTCCGATTCAAGACCGAGCTGCTGTGGGCCCAGCTTGACGCGATCGACCACGGCGAGACCCAGCCGCCGGCGCCGAGGCCATGACTCGTCCCCGCCTCGTCACCGGGGCGCGACTGCGCTACGACGACGTCCGCGAGCAGCACGTGCTGCTCGTCCCCGAGGGTGCCGTCCGGCTCAATCAGACCGCCGCCGACGTGCTGGGGCTGTGCGACGGGGAGCGCTCGGTCGACGACATCGTTGGCGCCCTCGCACTGCGCTACAACGGCTCGGACCTGGGCGACGACGTGCGAGGGCTGCTCGACGCGATGTCGCAGCGAGGACTCGTGGTCGATGCCGCCGCCTAACCCGTTCACGCTGATCGCCGAGCTGTCCTACCAGTGCCCGCTGCACTGCCCGTACTGCTCGAATCCGCTCGACATCGGCAACGAGGCGTACCGCCACGAGCTGGAGACCGAGCACTGGATCCGCGCCTTCGGCGAGGCCAGCCGGCTCGGCGTCCTTCAGCTGGCGCTCACCGGCGGCGAGCCGATGCTGCGCCGCGACCTCGTCGAGCTCTGCGCCGGTGCGCGGGACGCCGGTCTCTACTCGTCGCTGATCACCGCCGGAACGCTGTTCACGCCCGAGCGGGGGCAGGCGCTGAAGGCGGCCGGACTCGACCACGTGCAGATCTCGATCCAGAGCCCGGACCCCGATGACAACGACCGGATCGCCGGCAACCGGTCGTTTGCGAAGAAGATCGCCGCCGCGCGCCTGGCGAAGGAGCTCGACTTCCCGTTGACGATCAACTGCGTCCTGCACCGCCAGAACCTCGACCGGATCGAGGAGGTGCTCGAGCTCGCGCTCGACCTCGGGGCACAGCGGCTCGAGCTCGCCAACACGCAGTACTACGGCTGGGCGGTCGCCAACCTCCAGGCGCTGGCGCCGACCTACGACCAGCTCCGCCGCGGCGAGGCGGCGGTGCAGCGGTTCCGGGAGCGGGTCGGCGCAAAAGTCGACGTGCTCTGGGTGCTGCCCGACTTCCACGAGGAGTTGCCGAAGCCGTGCATGGGCGGCTGGGGCCGAACGGCGATGGTCGTCGCTCCCAACGGCGACGTCCTGCCCTGCCAGGCCGCAGCGACGATCCCCGGCCTTCAGTTTGCCAACGTCCGTGAGCATCCGCTGGAGTGGATCTGGAACCAGTCCGTTGCGTTCACGCGCTTTCGCGGGACCGATTGGATGCAGGAGCCGTGCCGCACCTGCCCGATCGGACACCAGGAGGTGGATTGGGGCGGCTGCCGCTGCCAGGCGCTGCGGCTCACCGGCGACGCGGCGGCCACCGATCCGGTCTGCCAGTTCTCCCCGCACCATCACCGGGTCGTCGCGGCGCGCGAGGCGGCGCAGTCAGACGAGTTCGTCTACCGCACGATGAAGCGCCCGGTGCGGACCTGACGTCGGTTGCAGGCCCGATCACCCGGACCACCAAGGTGAGCCGGCGACGGTTCAGCCGACGAAAGCTGACGCTCAACATTGCGCTGCGAGCCCAAGAGCTCCTCAACGACCCCCGGAGAGCGGGCGCCGACCACGCGCCAGCCTCCGCCTTGAGGCGTGGGGTGCTGGCGCAGGGGGGATCATCGAAGATGCGGCGGTGGGTGCGGCGCCGTAACGGCGGCAAGGCTTGCCGCCCCCTCGTCGAGTAACACCAGTGCTTCGTCCAGCCGGGTTCCGATGGCCGCCCTGTCCCCGGCCGACATCCGGAGCTCAGCCGGCGGTCCAGTGGGCCGCCGCGCCGCCACCTCTCTCCCCGGTGCGGTGGAATCCATCACAGACAGCAAGCGGTCCACTTTCCGTAGCTGCGCCGGCGCCGCGTGGACGCTTGCCTCGAGCCTGAGCAGCTTGACCCCGAACACCCGCGCGCGAACCGTGGCGTGGATGATCGCGCCCTCTGACAGGCGCGAGCCTCCGGTGATGAGCTCGCTCTGGACCCCGGGGCGATCGCCCGCAGCTGCGACCAGCGGTACGGCCGCAGCAGCCTGTGACCTACGGCGACGCGCCAGGAGCATCAGGTGCCGTCATCTTCGACAATCTCGCGCCGACGACGCGAGGATATGGCGGCGCTCCCCAGTCCGATAGCCACAGCACTTCCCGCCACGATGAGCCCGCCTCGGATCGGCGACCACACCCCTGATTTCTCGGGCTTGACCGAGCGGCTCCCACGCGGGTTCGCCTTTGCGGCATCGACTGCGCTCAGCGTCGAGTCAAGCGCGGTTCGGGCCGCGTTCGCCGCCGCCAAGCTGGAGTCGAGGATCCGGGGCAGGTTGCTCACGACATCGGGCACCCGTCCCCAGCCGCCGCGCTTGCGAAACAACAGGTCACTCGGGTTCATCCTTCATCCTTTCCCGCTCAGCGTTTCGCGCCCGCCGTTTTTGCGATCGCGATGACCAGTTCAGCTTTGCTCATGGCCGCGCGGCCATCGATGTCCATCGCGGCCGCCAGGTCCAGCAGCTCCGCCTTCGTCTGGGAATCCAGGTCAGGCTCGAGCTTGTCGCTCTGGAGCTCGCGAACCGTCCGCTTGGCTGTCGCATCGGTTTGCACACCCACCCGCTCGGCAGCGGTGATCCTCGCCTTCGCGTCTCTCACTTGCCGGGTGGCGTCCGCCTGCAGCTGCTGCGCGGCCCGGTGTGCTTCATCGGCGGCCGCGACCGCCGCCTCCCTTGCCTCATCGGCCAGACGCCGGGCCTCTTCCAAATTATGGGCGGCCTCGGCGACCAACTCCTGGGCCTGTTGATGGGCCAGTTGCGCCTCTTGGCGAGCGGCCTCTGTCTCCGCCTGCACCTCACGCTCCACCGCCTGCATCTGTGCCTGGGCGTCCGCGCGGGCCGTCTCAACCTCTCGTTTCACTGCCTCTTGCGCGGCCCGCCGCGATTCGGCTTCGCGGTTCTTGACCATCTCATCGGCGTCCCGCCTCGTCTGAGCCAGTCTCATCTCGCCCGCCTCAGTCACCTCGCGGGCGTACTCGGACTGTTCCTTTGAAACACGCGAGGCCTCCAGCGCTTCCTCCTCGGCCGCCTGCGCGCGCTCGGCCGCCGCTCGGGCCCGATTCATCCGGCTTTCGACCGAGTCGGCATCAGATGGGGCGTCGCCGACCGTTGCCCGTGTGCTCCAAGCCCTACCGCCCGAGTTGTCGTTGGCGCGTCCGCCGGTTGGGCGGCTGTTCTGGCGGGCGGCCCGCGCCCGCGCCACCAGCCACGAGGCGTTCTCAGGCAGATCTCCCAGCCCGGTCTTCAGCCGGTCCGAGATCCACTGCATTGGACCACTCATATGTCCCTCCTCCGAGACTTCGTCTGAGATCAAGTCGAGATTTCGTCGACCACGTGACCCCCTGGCCGCACGTTCTCGCGCTACGCCTCAGGGGCCGTCGTCGCCAAGTGTTGCATCCACCGTCATCATCCGACTTGCCAAAACGACGCGCTGGGCAGGCCGAGGGTGATCGGCAACAGGTCATTGCCCGGCGATGAGCACGAGGACGCCAACGACTGTCAGGCGAGCGCGGTCGGTCGTCCGGTACTGAATCCGGCTCGGAGGTCGGATAAAGGTTCGGATTCAGTCGCGGTTTCAGCGCCGTCGTCCCCGGGTGAGGCGGCGGGATCCTCAGGAGTCGCTCTTCGGTCGACCCGCGCGCCGCCGCGAGGATATACCGGCGCTGGCCGCCGTCAAACCGGCAAGGCCGCCGGCGACCAGGCCTGCCTTCACCGCGCTGGCCTCGGATACTCCTCCGACATTCACATTGGGCAGCGTGAACTTGCGCTTGCGCCGTCGCTCGAGGGGATTGATTGCCTTGGTCAGCCGCTGCATGCGGCTCTTCTTGGTCGGGATCTGCATGGTGTCTCCTATCTACCGGGCGCTGCGTGACGCCTTGGTGATGGCGTCGACGAGCTCGCTCTTAGTCATGGTCGTTCGGTTCTCGATTCCAATCCCGGCTGCCAGCTTGACCAGCTCCGGCTTGCTGTAGGCATCGAGTCCTCCGTTCACGGTCTCCGCCTGCAGCTCCTGGGCGGTGTGCTCGGCGGTTGTCTGGGACCGCGCCTTGATCTGCTCGGTCGCCCGTACCCTGGCGTCGGCTTCGCTGGCCTGCTGCTGTGCGTCTCGGGCCAGCTGCTGGGCCTGGCGGTTGGCCTCCTCGGCGGCCGCCCGCGCCGCCTCGGCCGCCTCCGCCGCCAGCCGCCGGGCGTCCGCGAGTTTCTCAGTGGCGTCCTGAACGAGCTCTTCGGCCCGCTCCCGGGCAGCCTGCGCATCATGTTGAGCTTCCTGAACCTCGCGGCCAACGTCGGCCTGCGCTGCTTGGCGCTGATCTTCGGCGTCAGCCTCCGCCGCCTCGCGCTCCCGCGCGAGGAGCTCCTGGGCTGCCTTCTCCGCCTCGGCGATCCGCCGCTTGATCTGCCGACTGATCTCACGATCCACCTCCCGCAGGTGGGCTCGTCCCCGGTCACTCACTTCCCTGGCGTGATCGGAACGCTGCTTTGCTTCGCGGGCCGACCGGGCCGCAAGGTCTTCGGCCTCGCGCGCCCGCTCACTGGCATCGCGCGCGCGCCTCATCCGGATCTCGACCGAGTCCCCACCTACAGGCGCGGCGTCGACCAAGGCCGCGCCCACCCTTCGTCCTTGATCGAGCGTCCGCGCTGACGCGGACTCGGCGGCCTCTCCGACAGCCTCCATCGGCTTGAACACCCGTGACAGCACCCAAGCGGCATTGGACGGCATCTCTCGGAGGCCTGTCGTGGCTTGCTTTGAGAGCGACATGACGCAACCTTCCTGATTGGCATTACAACAACGGCCGACTCGTTCTGAGACGTTATCATCTCACGACGAGATCTGTAGTCTACGATAGGGACGACGATGAATCATCGGCATTCCGAGCCAGCTTTCCAACGACGGGTCGCAGCGATCCTCGACGGAGCGGCGCAGATGTTCGCGCTCCAGGGAGTGGGGGCGAGCATGAACGACGTGGCCGACGCGGCGGGGGTGGCGCGGGCCACCGTCTACCGTTACTTCCCCACTCGCGATGCCCTCGTCGACGAGCTGACGCGAGTGTCGGGGGACGCCGTCGACGCCCGATTGCTCGCCGCTCGGATCGCCGAGGTCGAACCCGCGGAAGGAGTAACGCGAACTGTCCGGGCGCTCGTCGATATCGGAGACGCGTTCGTCGTGTTGGCGCGCGAGCGGCCTCATGCGCATCCCCACCCGTTCGAGCGCCAACTCAACCGGCCACTGCGCGAGTTGCTGGAGCGAGGCCAGGCCAGCGGAGACATCCGCAACGACATCATCAGCTCCCGGCTGATCGAGGCGCTCATCGGGCTGGTCCTCGGCGTCCTCACCTCCGCCTCGCGATCCGGAAAAGAGGACACCACCGCGACGATCACCGGATTGTTTCTCGACGGGGCGCGCGCACGCGTCCCACGGCTATGAGCGAATTCGCGCCACGCGCTGGTAGGGCTCAGGGTCGGATCTATCACGGTGAGGCTTCTGGATCACCGCGCACGAGCGGCGCCCCCTCACCCACGGTGATCGTGCGCCGAGTTGCCGACGAGGCGCGCGTGCTCCTCGGCGCCGGATGCTGCTCGGTCACGCTCTCGCTGGACCGGAATCCCCGCGCCATGGAAGCCGTGTCCCCGCCGGACCCCAATGCACCATGGGCGAACTTCATCGCGTGGCTTGATCTGTGTGGGATCTACGACGTCATCCGCCGCCACGGTGGCGCGATCAGGATGACGGGGGAGCAAGTGGCCCGGCTTCCCGGCTTCCGCATCGCCACTCTCGAACGACCGGTCCGCGGCTGGCTCGCCGCCTCGCTGGCGATGCCCGAGGACGGCAGGGAGTGCGGGGCGATCCAGCTGTTTGACGGGCCTAACGGCAGTTTCACTGCGCGCGATGAGGCGGCGGTTGTCCATCTCGCCGCCCTGACATCGGCCGCGCTTCAGGCACGACTGCACTGCGGAGCCCAAAGGTGAGCCAAGCCAACGGCCAAGGCGGCTCACCGCGCCGGATGCTAACGCCGGGGTTGGAGGTGTGTCGTAGACGCGCCGGGGCCAGTGCAAGCCGTCGCTTTCAGCATGCAACACGGTTGCGGCTTTCACCATGCGCCTGTCACTGGTGCATTCCAGCGACGCCGGGGGGGTTGGGGGGTCAACCTGGAAGCTGGACGATCGCTCTGATCGGGCGGACCCGCCGTAAAGCACGCGAGCGTTGAAGGCGCTGGTTGGGCGGCGACCAACCGCTCAGCTGCAGTTGATGTGGATGAGGTGCAGCAGCCAGCCGCCGGACGAGTCGGCGCGGCTCAGATCGACTGTTCCGGAGCAGTGCGTGGTGCCGTCGGCACGGATAGAGGTCGTCCTCACGGCGACGATGGCGGCGTGACTCGATTCGCTGAGGAGTTGCGCTGCGTTGAAAATGATCGAGCGATCGTCCGCCTGTTGTGCCCGGAAGCTGTCATAGCCTTCGAGCTGGCTGCGGAAGGTTGGATCTGCGAGAGCCCACGCCTCGGCGTACTGGTGTGCTGCAGCCTGCCCGTAGAACGACTCGACCGCGGAGATGGGGCTATTGGCCGCGGACGAGGAGGGTGCAGCGGACGGGCCTGACGCTGGAGCGGAGGCGGACGTCGCCGTCGATTGAGCGGAGGGAGTGCTTCCGGCGGTAGAGGATGGAGTAGTCGTCGGCGTCGCAGCCGGGACGCTGATGGTGGTCGAGGAGGCAAACCCTGTGCTGGTGGACGGGGCCACCGAGCCGGAACTTGGAGTCCCGGAGGTCGCGCGGCTCAGCGAGTGGCGCGCTGGGCGGCGCCCCCGGTGGCCCCCTGTATGGGATAAGCCGCGAGCGACGATCACCGGTTTCTGGTGACTTGTTGGCGGACGCCTCCTGCTGCGCTGTGGACCGGGCGAACCGCTCCCGGAGGTTAGGATCGCTGCCAGTGCCGCCGCGACGGCGGCAAGCCCGAATACGGCGGCCGCCACCGGCCTGCGCGAGCGTGAGATCGTGTAGGTGGCCGCAGGCCCGCCACCGGGTCCCGCGCCCGGATCGCGCTGGGTCGATGACCGCATCGTCTCTGGTCGCGCTGGCGGCGCCGCCACCTCGCCCCAGGTCGGCGCGGGCGCGGCGGGGACAGCGCGCGGTGCCGGCGAAGCGACCACTGTTGGGGTCGGCTCGGGCGTGAGGGCGGCTTGCAGCCCTCTCACCAGCTCACCCGCAGACCGCGGCCGCGTAGCCGGATCGCGGCCCATCCCGCGGCTCAGTAGCGTCGCGGCCTCCACCGGAACGCTCGGCAACACGTGGCGAAGGTCAGGCGGCGGCTGGGTCGCGATCGCGTGGGCAAGGGCCACCGGATTGGGCTCCCGACGGGCCTTCGATCCTGAAAGCGCCTCGTAGGCGACTGCGGACAGGGCGTATATGTCGATCGCTGGCGTCGACGGGTTGCCCTCCAGTTGCTCTGGTGCCATGTACCGGAAGGACCCAAGGACGGCGCCGCTGGTGGTGATCCGGGTGCCGTCCAGCGTCGAGGCGATTCCGAGATCGGCGAGCTTGACCATCCCCTCGTCTCCCAGCAGGATGTTGGCTGGCTTGACATCGCGATGGACGATGCCCTGCCGGTGGATCGCGTCAAGCGCCCTGCTCACCCCCAACAGCACGCGCAGCGCCTCAGGCTTTGAAAGCTTGCCCTCTCGCCTGAGCGCCTCACTCAGCGTCTCGCCTCGAACGTATTCCATGACAATCACCTGGTCGCCGTCCTCAGTCGTGACGATGTCGTAGATGGAAACAAGGTTCGGATGGCTGACCGAAGCACCGATCAGAGCCTCGCGACGCAAGCGCGAGAGCCCGCGAGCGTCCCCCGCCGTCGCGTTCATCCGCTTCAGCGCGACCCGCCGGCCGAGCCGTTCGTCTTCGGCCAAGACAACAGTGCCCATGCCCCCGGCACCAAGCGTCGAGATTGGACGGTATCGATCAAGCCTGCCGGTAACGGCCACCAACGCAGGAATACCCGCTGCACATCCGCAACGCACGTTCACAGGTCCGCATCCAGACGCCCTCCCCCGGCGGCCATGATCAACACTTCTGCCCGGTGAGCAGCGGACCCGTCTCCAAGCACGACCGCAGTCCGGTGAGCGCGCGCCCCGGGCACGTCACATCGGCGGCTCGACCGGGCTCACGCCGGCGGTCGGCTTGACGGCGGCGTCAGCAACGGGGCGCGCTTCCTGTCGGTGCAGACGTCGCTGCCCCGGCCACGCCTCGGCGATCTACAACACTCAGCGACAGCCGACGATCGCGCTGAACATCGCCTCCTGACCACAGTCGTCGCGGCGGTCGGCGGGGGCGAACTGGCCGCCTTTCACGCCGCCTACCTCGCGGGGGCAAGCATCGCGGCGCTCGGCACGATCTGCGCCTGGACGCTCATCCGCACCCGCGACGCCCGCTTCACCATGCGACGTTCCTGGTATCGCCCCAACAGTGGCGCGGCGGTCCGGAACGGGATACCCCGGGGCCCAACCGCGGGTTCTGAAATCAATACCGCTACCGGGATTCGAACCCGGGTTTCCGCCGTGAGAGGGCGGCGTCCTAGTCCCCTAGACGATAGCGGCGAGGCGCGGCAGATCTGCCCGGTGGCAGCTGACCGGAAGTGAGCTTAGCGGGCGTCCGCCGCCTCCGGTGGCCCAGGCGAGCCCGCCTCCGCCGCACCGTGTGATGACCCGAGGCGGCCGGCGCGGACTTGCTAACTTCCACGATCCCGGCGGCTGTGGTGAAACTGGTATACACGCACGGTTCAGGTCCGTGTGGGCGCGAGCCCGTGGAGGTTCGAATCCTCTCAGCCGCATAGAGCGCCGGCCGTATGCCGGCGCGGGCGGTTCGGTGCAAGCGGTCACGATTCGCGCTCGGCTTGTACCGAAGCGCCCGGGGGCCGGGCCCAGCGGTACACGCTTCGTCGCGGCGCGCGGTGCTTGCACCGAAGCGCCCGCCTCACAACCCTCACAGGCTCCAGCGTTCGATGACCTGCGTCTCGCGCTCGTGCCCGAGGACGCCGATCGAGCCCGCCTCGAGCTTGAACCGGGCCCCGGCGGCGACGCCCATCTCGAGCCAGCGGGCGGTGAGGACGCGGAGCACGTGGCCATGCGCGAACGCGATCCCGTTGCCGTCGACCTCGGCGAACCGGGCCAGGACCCGATCCACGCGCGCGCCGATCTGATCGGGCGTCTCGCCCTGAGGGCAGCCTTGCGTCCACAGGTCCCACGACGGGTCCCGCTCGCGGATCTGCGGGGTGGTCAGTCCTTCGTAGTCGCCGTAGTCCCACTCGCGCAGGTCGTCGGTGATCTGGGCAGCATCGGAGAAGCCCGCCAGCTCACACGTCTGGCGCGCCCGCAGCAGGGGGCTGCACAGCACGAGCGCGAACTGCACCCCGGCGACCTTGGCGGCCATTGCACCGGCCTCCTCGCGCCCCTGTTCCAGCAGCGGCAGGTCGGTGGCGCTGGTGTGCTGACCGGAGACGCTCCACTCGGTTGCGCCGTGCCGGGCGATGAAGATCTCGTGCGCCATGGCCGGTGACGCGAGACCCTACTCACATCCCGCCCCCGGTGCGTTCGATCTCGTCCACCTTCGCCCGGCGGCGCACGTGGCGCGCCTCGTGAGACACCTGCGCCCGCAGGAAGGTGACGACGAGCTGCGCGGCGACCTCGACCCCGATGACGCGCGCGCCGAGGCAGAGGACGTTGACATCGTCGTGCTCGACGCCCTGGTGCGCGGTGTAGTCGTCGTGGATCGTCGCCGCCCGCACGCCGCGGATCTTGCCCGCCGCCACCGACACCCCCGCACCCGATCCGCAGACGATGATGCCCCGTTCGGCCTGCCCGGATGCGACCGCGCGCCCCACCTCGAGCGCCTTGTCCGGGTAGTCGATCGGCTCGGTGCGGTCGGTGCCGAAGTCGATGACCTCGTGGCCGGCGGCCTCGATCACCTCAAACAGCCGCGTGCGCAGCACGGACCCGGCATGGTCAAAGCCGCAGGCGACGATCACGGACGCGCCTCCGCCGGAGCCCGCGACGGCGTGTCGCTGAGCTCGTGCACGGCGAGCAGCGCCGCCCCGAGCACGCCGGCCCGCACCCCGTGGCGGGCGACCCGAATCGTCGTCTGCTTGCCGAGTCCCGGCAGGACATAGGCGGCCGAGGTGCGCCGGGCGGGTCCCAGGAGCATGTCCCCGGCGCGGGCCGCCCCGCCACCGATCACGACCTCCTCGGGATCGAACGTGTTGATCGCGTTGGCGATCCCGACCCCCAGACGCTCGCCCCACAGCTCGAGCAACCGCAGAGCGGTGGCGTCGCCGTCCTGCGCCGCCTGCACCGCCTCGACCCCGGACACCGTCTTGCCCTCCGCCGCCAGCCGGCCGAGAGCCGAGTCAGGCTCTTGCGCCGCTGACTTGGTGACGATCGCGTCGAGGGCGTGCCCGGCGGCGGCGGCTTCGAGCGATCCCTTCTGCGGGAACGTGCCCGCCTCGGGAACCGGACGCTCGAGATCCATCCCGACGAGCGTGTGGCCGAGCTCGCCCGCCCCGCCGGTCGCCCCGCGATAGATCCGGCCGCCGAGGACGAGACCGCCCCCCACGCCGGTCCCGACGGTGATCATCACGAGGTCGCGGGCGATCATCCGCAGCTCGTCATCGTGGGCCTCGGCAAGCGCGGCAACGGTCGCGTCGTTGTCGACGAAGACGGGGACGCCCAGCCGGTCGCCGAGCACCTGCCGCAGCGGCACGTCGGAGAGCGGGAATGTTCGCCGACGAGACGACTCGGCCGGCGTCGAACTCCACGACCGAGGGCACGCCGAGACCGACACCATCGAGCGTGGCGCCGCGGGACTCGCCGACGAGCGTGACCAGCTGCTCGATCAGCGCCTCCTGGGCCGAGCAGTCGGTGGGCTCGATCCGCGATTCCGACAGCTCCCGGCCGGCCAGCCGGGCGACGGCGATCTTCGTGCCGCCGAGGTCGACTCCGATGACGTCAGTCACGCCCGGCCTCGTCGCCGCGACCGCGTCCGCGTCCGCGGAGGGCGATCATCGCCGATCCTCGCTCCGCAGGTGGGTCGCGGCCGCCGCATCGACGAGCACCGTGATCTGATCCGCCTCGGGCGCGAGCAGCGATGCCGGGGTGCCCGGATCAGGCTGTGCGTCCGGCCCGAACGCGCGCCCCAGGGCGTCCGCCTTCGATTCGCCGGTGGCGAGGAACACGATGTGGCTTCCCCGGCAGAGCGTGGGCAGCGTCATCGAGATCCGCGGCACGAACGGCTCCAGCCCGGCCTCGGCGACGCCGACCACGAGGCGGGAGCGCTCGTTGAGCGTGTCCTGGTGCGGGAACAGCGAGGCGCAGTGCCCATCGGGCCCGATCCCCAGCAGCACGAGGTCGAACGCCGGCGGCCCCGCGTCGCGCAGGGTCAGGGCGTAATCGTCGGCACCGCGCTCCGGACCGAGCTCTCCCTTCATCCGGTGCATCATCGGGCGCCGCGACTCGCCGAGTGGATCGAGCAGCGACTCGCGGATCATCTTGTAGTTCGCGCGGTCGTCGTCGCGGTCGACGCAGCGCTCGTCGCCGACCCAGAACGTCGTCGCGCTCAGATCGATGCCGACCGTCCGCACCGCCTCGACGAAGTGCTCATATGCGGTCCGGGGGGTGGAGCCACCGGTGAGAACGATGTCGCCGCCGCCGATCGCCGCGCCGACCATCAGCGCCGCGCAGGCTCGTGCCGGGTCTTCGGCGATCTCGATCGAGGTCGTCACGACGGGCTGAGCTCCCGAGCGGCGTTGAGCGCCGGCACATAGGTGGGATCGCGCAGCAGCGCCTGGCGGATCCCCTCGCCGAGGATCCCCCCTTCGCCCCGGGAGGCGCCCAGGATCTTCCACTCGCGTTCCAAGCCGCCGTCGGTGCACTCGCGAGCGTCCAAACCGCCGTCGCCGCGTTGCAGCGACAGCCACGAGCCGTCCGTCGAGGACACGGTGACGCCGGCGAGGCCGGGCGGCTCCTGCTCGGACGTCCGCAGCTGGACGACGACGTCGCCTCCGTTGCGGCGGGCGGCGCCCTCGAGCCGGTCGCCGTTGACCCGCAGCTGGCTACGTTCCCAGTGCAGCCGCGAGGCGAGCCATCCCGCCAACAGCAGCGCGCTGGCCGTGGAGCTCTCCCGATGTCGGACCTCGAGCTCAGCGATCCGCTCGAGCCCGGCGAGACGCTCTGGAAGGTCGAAGCTCGCGGCGAGCCGCTCTCGCCACGGGGTCGTCCGCAGCCACGCCAGATCGACGACGTAGGCGTGATCGCGCAGGCGCTCGGCCCGGTCGAACGCGGCCGGCGGGTCATCGAGATCGTCGGAATCGAGCAGCATCACGTCGATCAGCCGCAGCAGCGCAGCCACCGCCTCCTCGTGCCCGTGGGGCGACCACATGATCGTTGGGATCTCGCTGATGAGGATCGGATCGACGATCGTCTGCAGCGTCAGCAGATGCTCGGGCCCGAGGTCGATCTCCACGTTCTCGTGCATCACTCCGAAGGAGCCGTTCTCCGGCTCCTCATAGCTGACGGTCGCCACCGCGTCGAGCGTCTCGCGTCCCTCCTCCACCGCGCAGAGGACGGTCCGGGAGGCGTGATAGCGCCCCGCGCGCTCGAGCCGGTTGGCGATCTCCCCCTTCCACTCGCGATCGACGACGACGACCATGTTGAGCACGCGCGCCGGGGCCAGTGCCTCATTGGCGGCGTGACGGGTGCGGAGCAGCTCGCGCAGGGCCGCCTCGATCGCGTCGGGGTCGGTGTCCTGCTCGGCCCAGACGTCCTCGCTCACAGCCGCCGCCACGTGCGTCCGTCATCCATCAGCTCGTCGGCTTCGCGAGGCCCCGACGACCCCGCCTCGTACTGGGAGATCGGTGTCGTCGTGTCCTGCTCCCATGCCTCGAGGATCGGGTCGATGATCCCCCACAGCGCCTCGATCTCATCGTTGCGGGTGAACAGGGTGGCGTCGCCGCGCATCGCGTCGAGAATCAGTCGCTCGTACGCCTCCGGAGACTCCGACAAAAACGAGGTGCCGTAGCGGAACTCCATGTTGACCGGCCGGATCCGCATCCGGGTGCCGGGGATCTTGGCGCCGAGCGACACCGAGACCCCCTCGTCGGGCTGGAGGGTGAACACGACCTGGTTGGCCTGGATCCCGACCGAGCCCGAGCTCTGGAGCGCGACGTGCGGAATCTGCTTGAGGATCACCGCGATCTCGGTCAGCTTGCGCGACAGCCGCTTCCCCGTCCGCAGGTAGAACGGCACGCCGGCCCAGCGCCAGTTGGAGACGTGCAGGCGCAGCGCCGCATAGGTCTCGGTCCGGGAATCCTCGGCCACCCCCGGCTCCTGCCGGTACCCGGGGACTCTCGCGCCCCCGACGACGCCCGGCCCGTATTGGGACCGCACGGTCATCCCGGCCACCTCCTCGAGGCTGGGCGGGACGATCGCCTCGAGCACCTTGAGCTTCTCGTCGCGCAGTCGGTCGGCGTCGAACGCCGTCGGCGGTTCCATCGTCAGCAGCGCGAGCAGCTGCAGCATGTGATTCTGGACGAGGTCGCGCAGCGCGCCCGATCGCTCGTAGTAGCCGGCCCGCCCGCCGATGCCGATGTCCTCGGCGGCGGTGATCTGGACGTGATCGATGTAGTTGCGGTTCCACACCGGCTCGAACAGGGCGTTGGCGAAGCGCATCGCCATCAGGTTCTGGACCGTCTCCTTCCCCAGGTAATGGTCGATCCGGAAGACCTGAGACTCATCGAACACCTCCAGCAGCGAGGCGTTGAGCTGGCGCGCCGAGGCCAGGTCATAGCCGAACGGCTTCTCGATCACGATCCGCACGGCGGCATCCTCGGCCTGGTTGAGCCCGGCGACGCCGAGCCGCTCGGCGATCAGCGGAAAGAACTCCGGCGCCGTCGACAGGTAGAAGACCCGGTCCAGAGTGCGTCCGGCCCGCTCGTCGAACTCGCGCAGCGTGCTCACCAGCTCCTTATAGATCCCGTCCTCGTCAAACGAGCCCTGGACATAGCGGACCTCGGAGAGCAGCCCCTGCAGCACCGCCGGGTCGGGACGCCGGCGCGAGTGGCGCTCGATCGACTCCACCACGGCGTCCCGGAAGTCCTCGTGCTCCTGGTCGCGACGACCCACGCCGATGACCTCGAAGGTCTCGGGCAGCTGGCCCTCGTGGGCGAGGTTGTACAGCGCCGGGAGGAGCTTGCGGTGCGCCAGGTCTCCGGTGGCGCCGAAGATCACCAGCGAGGTCGGGTGGACCGGGAGGCGCTCGAGTCCGGCGACGAGCGGGTTCTCGGTGTCGACCGCGCTCAGCGGCGACGTCGCGCTCATGACGTCGGCGCCGATCCCGGGCCCATCTTGGCCAGCCCGACCCTACCGATCTCCATCTTTGCTCCCTCTGCGGGGGTTGGTACGCGGTGTGAGCGAGGATACGCCCCGCTCACCCACGTGGTCGACCGGCGTGCACCGCAGAGGTCAGCCCTTGGTCTGCTCCTCGATCCCGGCGAGCAGCCGGTTCATCGCCTCCTCGAACTGCTTGACGCCGTCGGCGAGCAGCTCGTCGGTGACCTCGGACATGTCGATGCCGGCATCCGCGAGCGCCGCCAGGTCCGCACTCGGGTCGTGGTTGATCGTTGGGCCGGAGATGTGCCCGTGGTCGCCAAACGCCTGCAGGGTGGCCAGCGGCATCGTGTTCACGGTGTGGGGGCCGACGAGCTCGTCGACGTACTTGGTGTCCGGGAAGCGCTCGTTCTTGGTCCCGGTCGAGGCCCACAGAGGACGCTGCACGTGCGCGCCGGCGTGATGCAGGGCGTCCCAGCGCGGCCCCGAGAAGATCGCCTCGAACCGCTGATAGGCATGGCGGGCGTTGGCGACGGCGGCGGTTCCGAGCAGCTCGTCGTGGCCGCCAATGGACTCCAGGCGCTTGTCGACGGCGGTGTCCACGCGGGACACGAAGAAGCTCGCCACCGACGCGACGTCGAGTGGCTGCCCCTCGGCCAGCCGGCGCTCGAGCCCCTTGAGGTAGGCCTCGGTCACCTTCTCGTAGGCCTCGACGGCGAACAGGAGCGTGATGTTGACGTTGATCCCCTCGTAGATCCCCTGCTCGATGGCGCCGAGGCCCTCGGGGGTACCCGGGATCTTGATCATCAAGTTCGGGCGCGACACCCGCTTCCAGAAGTCGCGGGCGGCCGTGATCGACGCCTGCTCGTCGTGGGCCATGTCGGCCGACACCTCGAGCGACACGAACCCGTCCTGATGATGGGCGCTGTCCCACACCGGTCGCAGGACGTCGCAGGCCAGCTGGACGTCCTTGATCGCGATCTTCTCGTAGACCGCCTGGGGCTCGAGGTTCTGCCTCTTGGCCTCGGCGAGCTCATCGTCGTAGTCGTCGGAGTCGGGGTCGAGGATTGCCTTCTCGAAGATCGACGGGTTCGACGTCATCCCGCGGAGCGAGTCCTCGGCGATCAGGCGCTCGAGCTCGCCTCCGGTGACGAGCGAACGGCGCAGCAGATCGAGCCACGGGCTGACGCCGGCTTGCACCAACGACTTCAGGTTGGCATTGACGTTGGCGGCTTCAGTGGTGCTCATCGCGGTGCTCCTTTGGTGGAGTGACGAGCCGCCGCCGCCAGGTCAAGTGCGGCGGAGGCCCCACTCGGTTGAGAATAGACGCATTCTCGCCCCGGCAAACGACGTTTGTGTGAATTGCCGCGGCGGCGTCAGCCGAAGAGCACGCCGTAGCGCTCGTACTCGGCCACCGGGACCCGGCGGACCTCGGCGACCGCCTCGGTGAGCGCCACCAGCTCGATCTCGGTGGCCTGCAACGCGGTCATCATCCCCCACGCATCGGCGTGCGCAGCGTCGATCGCGGCCAGCCCCAGCCGGGTGGCCAGCACCCGATCAAACGCCGTCGGGGTCCCGCCCCGCTGCACGTGGCCGAGGACGGTGGTGCGTGTCTCGAAGCCGGTGCGATCCTCGATCTCGCGTTCCAGGACCTGGCCGATCCCGCCGAGCCGCGGATGGCCGAACTCGTCGACCGTGCCGGTGGCGACGCTCATCGTGCCCTCCTTCGGAGTCGCCCCCTCGGCGACGACGATGATCGCGAAGTAGCGCCCGCGCGCATGACGACGCTCGATCAGCCGGCAGACCTCCTCGATGTCGAACGGGATCTCCGGAATGAGGATCACGTCGGCGCCGCCGGCCAGCCCCGAATGCAGCGCGATCCAGCCGGCGCTGCGGCCCATCACCTCGACGACGAGGTTGCGGTGATGGCTCTCCGCGGTCGTGTGCAGACGGTCGATCGCCTCGGTGGCGATCTGCAGCGCGGTGTCGAAGCCGAAGGTGACATCGGTCGCGCCCAGGTCGTTGTCGATCGTCTTGGGCACGCCGATCACCTTGAGTCCAGCCTCGTAGAGACGGGTGGCGGCGCCGAGCGTGTCCTCGCCGCCGATGGCCACCAGCCCATCGAGCTGATGGCGCGCGATCGTCGCCCGCACCTGCTCCACCCCGCCGGCGCGTTTGAAGATGTTCGTACGAGAGCTGCCGAGGATGGTTCCGCCCCGGGGCAGAATGCCGCGGGTGGATTCGATCGTCAGCTGATCGGTCACGTCCTCGAGCACGCCGCGCCATCCATCGCGGAAGCCGACCAGCTCGTCTCCGTAGTGATCGACGCCCTTGCGCACGACGGCGCGAATGACCGCGTTCAATCCCGGGCAGTCTCCCCCACCAGTGAGCATCCCGATCCGCACGCCGGAGATCCTAGACAGCGCGCCATCGCGGGGTCAGCTGGCAGAGCCGTGTCGGGCCGTCGCTACGGTAAGTCGATGAGCCCCCGGAGACGAATCTGGATTGAGTGGCGCCGGTGACCGGCTTGGGGACGACCGCCAACGTGTGCCGGGTGCTGCGAGAGGACCCGGAGCTCGGCGAGGCGATCGAGCCCGAACGCCGCGCCCAGGCGACCGACGCGCTCGTCGCTCGCGAGGTCAGGATCCCCGTCGGCGACTGGGGAGGACGGGTCATCCCGATCGACGACGGGATCGGGCTGCTGATCCTCGACGGCGTGCTGCTGCATCGCGTCGGGATCGACAACCGCTTCGGTGCCGAGCTGGTGGGCGAGGGCGACGTGCTCCGCTCGACACGGGGGGATCCCGACAGCAGCTCGACGTTGCCGCTGGACTCACAGTGGCTGGTCCTCGAACCGGTCCGGGTGGCGGTTCTGGACGGACGCTTCGTCCGCCAGCTGGCACGGTTCCCGCAGGTCGCGGGTCGCCTGTTTGGCCGCTCGGTGCTGCGCTCCCGGCAGCTGGCGGTCAACATGGCGATCGTCCATCAGGCTCGAGTCGACAGCCGGCTGCACCTGCTCTTCTGGCATCTGGCGGGCCGCTGGGGGCGGGTGCGCAGCGACGGAATCGTCATCCCGCTGCGGCTGACCCACAGCGTCCTCGCCGATCTCGTGGCGGCGCGGCGGCCGACCGTCACCAGCGCGCTGTCGGATCTGAGCCGCCGCGGCATCGTCCGCCCCGTCGCCGAGGGATGGCTGCTCTCCGGGCCACCCCCGGGGCAAGAGCCTGAGCCGGTGGCCGTGACCGCCACCGACTCCGAGATGACCCGCTGACCGAGCGCCTCGATGTCGCGGTCGCCGGCGGGACGCTGGCCGCATTCCGCCTTGGCACCGCGTCCCCGGACGCTCCCATGGTGCTGGCGATTCACGGCATCACCTCCACGAGCGCCACGTGGCTGCCCACGGCGCGCAGCCTCGGCGACCGCGCCGCGCCGGTCGCCGTTGACCTGCGCGGTCGCGGGCGCAGCAACGGGCTGCCGCCGCCGTTCGGCCTCGACGCCCACGTCCGCGACATGATCGCGGTCCTCGATGCGCTGCGGCTGGCGCGCGCGGTGATCGTCGGGCACTCGCTCGGCGCGTATGTCGCGGCCCGGCTCGGCACGACGCATCCCGATCGCGTCCGCGGCCTCGTGCTCGTCGACGGGGGGCTGACGATCCCCGAAAGCGAGGGCGCCGACCCGGAGCAGTTCATCGCGGACTTCCTCGGCCCGTCATTCGCCCGGTTGGAGCTGACCTTCCCCGATCTCGATGCTTACCGGGACTGGTGGCGGCAGCATCCCGCGTTCGCCGGATCCGACGTCTCACCGGCGGATCTCGACGCGTACGCGGCCCATGACCTCGTCGGCGATGGCGGGCGGCTGCACTCCTCGGTCAACGCGCAGGTGGTGCATGACGACGGGCTGGACCTGTTCGGCGCGCCCGACGCCCCCGCGCTGACGGTGCCGGCGACGCTGCTGTGCGCCCCCCGCGGCATGGTCGACGACCCCAACCCGATGCAGCCGCTCGCCGACGTGCAGGCGTGGGCCGGGGAGGACCCCGCACGCCGCCGCGCGGTACTGGTGCCCGACGTCAACCACTTCACGATCGCGCTCGGCGCCCGCGGATCCCGGCAGGTCGCCGCCGCCATCGCCGACGCCGTCACCTGATCCCGAGCAGCACGTCCACCACCAGCTGGTCGAGTCGCTCGTTGTGGTAGCCGCGCTCGGCGAGGCGGTCGAGCTCCCCCGCCTGCGCCTTGAGCGCGTCGGTGTCGCCCACGCCGCTGCTCGTCGCCTGCGCCAGGTCGGGGGTCGACGCCGCCGCCAGCGCCTCCTGCACCTCCGCAAGCGCATCGAAGTGGCGCGCCTTCTCGGCCAGCGCGGCATAGGTCCGCATGCAGCCGCGCGCGAACTCCCACACCCCGTCCTCGTCCTCGTTGCGGTACGGGTGGGCATCGAAGTGCAACGGGCCGGCGTAGCCCGCCCGCTCGAGCAGCCGCACGAGATGGAAGGCCTCCTTGAGATCCTCGCCGCCGAATCGGAAATCCTGGTCGTAGCGGCCGATCCGTTGGGCGTTGAGATCGATGTGAAACAGCTTGCCGGCCCACAGCGCCTGGCCGACGCCATGCATGAACGACAGCCCCGCCATCGTCTCGTGAGCGAGCTCGGGGTTGACTCCGACCATCTCGGGGCGATCGAGCAGCGTGATGAAGTGCAGCGCGTGCCCGACCGTCGGGAGGAACATGTCGCCGCGCGGCTCGTTGGGCTTGGGCTCGATCGCGAACCGCAGCGCGTAGTCCTGGGCCACTGCATAGTCGGCGAGCATGTTGATCGCCTCGCGGTAGCGCTCCAGCGCGTCGCGCGGATCCTTGGCGGCGCCGACCTCCGTGCCCTCGCGGCCGCCCCAGAAGACGTAGACCTCGGCGCCCAGCTCGGCGCCGAGGTCGATCGCGAGCATCGCCTTGCCGATCGCCGCCCGGCGCACGGCGCGATCGTTGGACGTGAACGCCCCGTCCTTGAACGCAGGATGGGTGAACAGGTTCGTCGTCGCCATCCCCACTCCGAGCCCCCGCTCCTGCAGTGCGGCGGCGAAGCGGGCGACGATCCGGTCGCGCTCGGCGGCGCTGCACCCGTAGGGCACGAGATCGTTGTCGTGCAGGCTGACGCCCCAGGCTCCGGCGTCGGCCAGCCGGTGCACGGTGTCGACCGGATCTCGCGGCGGCCGCGTCGGCTCGCCGAACGGATCGCGTCCCGGGTTGCCGACCGTCCACAGTCCGAACGTGAATCGCTGCCCGTGGAACGCGGTCTGGGTCTGGTCATCGACGGTGGTCATGGCGCTCGCTCCCTCGTTTTCTCTAACTTAGACCGAATGTGGGATGGGGATCGCACCGCGGGGCGCTCGAGGTCCGGAGGGCGGGCGTGAGCTCGGCGCGGGTCATCGGGATCGACATCGGCACCTCCGCGGCCAAAGGGGTCGCGATCGACGAGGCCGGGGCGGTGCTCGCTGTCAGCGAGCGGCCCTACCCGAGCGCCATGCCGCACCCGGGGTGGTCAGAACAGGATCCCGAGGATTGGTGGACCGCGACCGAGGCGGTGCTCGGCGAGCTCGGCGGCGACCGCGCCGCGGGGATCGGCCTCACCGGCCAGATGCACGGTCTGGTCGTGCTCGGCACCGACCGTCGCCCGCTGCGCCCGGCGATTCTCTGGAACGACGGGCGCAGCCAGCCCCAGGCGTCGGAGATCGAGGAGCGGCTCGGAATCGAGCGACTGGTGGCGCTCAGCGGCAACCGCGCGCTGGCGGGGTTCACCGCGCCGAAGCTCAGCTGGCTGGCCGAGCACGAGCCCGACGTCCATCGCCGCATCGACCGCGTGCTCCTGCCCAAGGACTACGTCCGCTTCCGGCTCACGGGCGAGCTGGCGACCGACGTCTCCGACGCGTCGGGCACGCTGCTGCTCGACGTCGCCCGCCGCCGGTGGAGCCCGGAGCTCGCGCACGCCTTTGCCGTCGATCCCGAGTGGCTGCCCGCGGTGCACGAGTCACCCGCGCTCACCGGCCGCACCCCCGCCGGCGTCCCAGTCGCGGCCGGAGCGGGCGATCAGGCCGCCGGGGCGCTCGGCGTCGGGGTCGCCGACGAGGCGGGCCCCGCGTCGCTCGTGCTCGGCACCTCGGGCGTCATCTTCGCCGCGCGGGATCGGTACACGCCGGATCCGCAGGGCCGGCTGCACGCCTTCTGCCACGCGCTTCCCGCGGCGTGGCACGTCATGGGCGTGATCCTGTCGGCCGCGGGGGCGCTGAGCTGGCTCGCCGACACGCTCGGGGCGCGCGATGAGATCCCGGCGCTCCTCGCCGAGGCCGAGGCGTGGGCCCCGGGCGTCGAGGGGCTCCGGTTTGCGCCGTACCTGTCGGGCGAGCGAACCCCGCACGCCGACAGCGATGTCCGCGGCGCGTTCGTCGGCCTCGGGCTGCGCCACAACCGGGGCGCGCTCACGCGGGCGGTCCTGGAGGGAGTCGGCTATGCGCTGCGCGACGGGCTCGACCTGATCGCCGCCGCCGGCGGCGCCCCGCCCGTCGCCCGGGTCTCGGGGGGCGGCGCCCGCTCGGACCTGTGGCTGCGCATCCTCGCCAGCATCCTCGACCTGCCGCTGGAGCGGACGGCCTCCGATGCCGGGGCCGCGTACGGCGCCGCGCTGCTCGGCGGCGTGTGCGGCGGCGTGTTTCCCGATGCCCGGACGGCGGCGGCGACGGGCGTCCGGACGATCGCGCGCATCGATCCGGATCCCGGCTGGGTCGAGGTCTACGCGGCGGGGCGCCCCCGCTTTCAGGCCCTCTACCCCGCGCTGGCCACGCTCCCGGCATGAGCCGGTGTGCAACCCTTCCGCCATGGCGGTGACCGACGCCCCCACGGTGCCTCGCCCGGATCCGGCGACGGTCCAGGACGGCCGGCGGGCGCTCGCCGATCTGCTCGGCGGCGATCGGGTGGCCACCGGCGCCGACGACCGCGCCCATCACGGGCACGACGAGTCCTTTCACCCCGCCGCCCTGCCGGACATGGTCGTCTGGCCCCGTAGCACCGCCGAGGCGGCCGCGATTGTTCGCGTCGCCGCCGCCCACCGCCTCCCGCTCGTCCCGTTCGGCGCCGGCACGTCGCTGGAGGGTCATGTCGCGGCGCTCGCTGGAGGCATCTCCGTCGACATGCGGGAGATGAACGCGATCGGCACGCCGTCACTTGAGAATCTCGACGTCGTCGTGCAGGCCGGCGCGACCCGGCGGGCGCTGGACGCGCGGCTGCGCCCGGAGGGGGTGTTCTTCTCGGTCGATCCCGGCGCTGACGCGACGATCGGCGGGATGGTCGCGACCGGCGCCTCGGGCACGACGACCGTGCGCTACGGCGCGATGCGCGAGAACGTCCTCGCCCTGACCGTCGTCGACGCCCGCGGCGAGGTGCTGCGCACGCACTCGCGGGCGCGTAAGTCGTCGGCCGGGTATGACCTCACCCGGCTGATGATCGGCTCCGAGGGGACGCTCGGCCTGATCTGTGAGGCGACCCTGCGCCTGCACCCGATCCCCGGGGCGACCGCCGCCGCGCAGTGCACGTTCCCCAGCATCGACGCCGCCGTCCAGTGCGCGGTCCGCGTCGGCCAGTACGCGATCCCGGTCGCCCGGATCGAGCTCGTGGACGAGGTCTCGATCGAGGCCATGAACCACCACAACCAGACGTCGTTCGCCGTCGCCCCCACGCTGTTTCTCGAGTTTCACGGCGCCTCCGGGGGCGACGTCGGAGCCCAGGCCACCGAGACGGCGCAGATCGCCTCCGAGTTTGGCGGCAGCGACTTCGCGTGGGCGTCTGACGAGCGCGAGCGACGTCAGCTGTGGCATGCCCGCCACGGCGCGATGGAGGCCACGCGGGCGCTCCGCCCCGGCAGCGGCGCGCTGACCACCGACGTGTGCGTGCCGATCTCCGCGCTCGCCGAGTGCATCACCGCGACGCAGGCCGACATCGCCGAGCACGAGTTGGTGGCAGCGATCGTGGGACACGTCGGCGACGGCAACTTCCACACCGTCGTCCTCGTCGATCCGACCGACCCCGAGGACGTGGAGCGCGGCGAGGCGTTCCACGCCCGCCTCGTCCGGCGGGCGCTCGCCCACGAGGGCACGTGCACCGGGGAGCATGGGGTCGGCTATGGCAAGACGCGGTTTCTCGAGGCCGAGCACGGCCGCGCCGCCGTCGAGATGATGCGGGCGATCAAGCGCACGCTGGACCCCGACGGCATCTTCAACCCGGGCAAGGTGGCGGCGTGAGCTGCGAGGCCCGTCCTGCGCCGCCGAGCGCGAGGGCGACGTAGCCGTCGGCGATCTGCTCGGGCGTGAGCTCTCCCCGGGGCCGGTACCACTGGGCGGTGTGGTTGACCATGCCGAGCAGCGCCAGCAGGGCGAGCCGGTCATGATCGCCCCGGGCGCGGGCCAGGACGTCGGCGACCACCCGCTCAAACGCCTTGCGGCGGGCGCGTACCGCGCGCCAGGGTTCCCCGGACTCGATCACGTGGCGCTCCTGCTGGAAGACGAGCATGTGATCGCGATGCTCCACCACGTGCGCGACCCACAGCGCGACGAGCGCGCGCAGCTGAGTGTCGGCCGGCCCGCCGGCGTCGATCAGGTCGTCGGCCTGGGCGAGGAGCGGCTCCATCAGCTGCTCGCAGATCGCCATCAGCAGCTGCTGCTTGGCGGCGAAGTAGTGATACAGCGCGCCGGTGGCCAGGCCCATCGTCGCCGCCAGCTCCTGCATCGTCGTCTGATCGAAGCCGCGCCGGGCGAACACCTTGGCCGCCTGGTGGACGACCTCCTGGCGCCGGCGGTCATAGCGCTCGCGCAGCACCGGGCGCGTCGGGCGAACGGACACGCCCGGGATGATACCGCGCAAGTCCGAATCGACGTTCGGACTTTGAACGAGAGTTCGTTATAGTCCGCTGGGCATGGAGTTCGCGCTCGACGATCAGACCGTGCTGCTGCAGCGGACGGTCCGCGACTTCGCCGTGGCCGAGGTCGCTCCGGCGGCCGAGGAGCTCGACCGCTGCAAGGCGTTCCCGTATGAGATCGTCGCCAAGATGGCCGCGCTCGGCTGGATGGGGATCCCGTTCCCCGAAGAGGTCGGCGGGGCGGGTGGCACCACGCTCCAGTACGCGATCGCGGTCGAGGAGCTGACTCGGATCGACTCGAGCGTGGCGATCACGCTCTGCGCCCACACGTCGCTCGGCACCCAGCCGATCTACCTGTTCGGCTCCGACGCCCAGCGCCAGGCGTGGCTGCCCCGGTTGTGCGCCGGCGAGGTGCTCGGAGCGTTCGGGCTGACCGAGCCCGAAGCGGGCTCCGACGCCGCCAACACGCGGACGCGCGCCCGCCTCCAGGACGGCGAGTGGGTGATCGACGGCGCCAAGCAGTTCATCACCAACGCCGGCACCGACATCTCCGGTGTCGTCTGCATCACCGCCAAGACCGGGGGCTCCGAGCACCCCGACGAGATCTCCAACCTGATCGTCCCCAACGGGACGCCCGGCTATGAGCAGGCCGAGCCGTACCGGAAGATGGGCTGGAACGCGTCCGACACCCGGCCGCTCACGTTCACCGACTGCCGCGTCCCCGAGCGCAACCTGCTCGGGCGGCGCGGCCACGGCTTTCACCAGTTCCTGCAGGTCCTCGACATCGGCCGGATCGGCGTCGCCGCGATGGGCGTCGGCCTCGCCCAGGGAGCTCTGGACCAGGCGCTCGCCTACGCGAAGGAGCGCCGCGCGTTCGGCAGGCCGATCTCGAAGTTCCAGTCCATTCAGGCGAAGCTGGCCGACCTCGCGACGGAGATCGCCGCCGCCCGGCTGCTCACCTACCACGCCGCCTGGCTCAAGGATCAAGGGGCGACGTTCTCGCTCGTCGCCGCCCAGGCGAAGCTGAAGACGGGGCGCCTGGCCGTCAAAGCCGCCGACGAGGCGGTGCAGATCCACGGCGGCTACGGGTACATCGAGGAGTACCCGGTGTGCCGCTTCTACCGTGACGCCAAGATCCTCACGATCGGGGAGGGAACCGACGAGGTCCAGCAGATGGTGATCGCCCGCGGGCTGGGGGCGTGATGGACGCGCTCGCCGGCCCGAGCGAGCTGCCCGCGCAGGCCCGGATCCGGGAGGTCGGCCCGCGGGACGGGTTCCAGAACGAGCCCGAGGTGATCCCCACCGCGACGAAGGTCAAGCTCATCGACGCGCTCGGCCAGACCGGGCTGCGGCGGCTGGAGATCACGAGCTTCGTCCGCCCCGATGTCATCCCCCAGCTCGCCGATGCCGCCGAGGTGCTCCAGGCGATCGACGTGCCGGACACCGTCAGCCGCTCGGTACTGATCCCCAACGAGCACGGCCTGGACCGAGCGCTGGAGCTGCGAGACCACTTCGACGAGATCAACGTCTTCCTGTCGGCGTCGGAGACCCACAATCTCCGCAACGTCAACCGCACCGTCGCGGAGTCGCTCTCCGGGCTCGAGCGCGTCCTGCGGCGTGCCCGCGACGCGGGACTGCGCTGCGAGGCGGTCATCAGCGTTGCGTTCGGCTGCCCGTACGAGGGACGGATCGATCCCGAGCGGGTGTTCGGGATCGCCGCGCGGTTGGTCGCCGCCGGCGCCGACGAGGTCGGCTTCGGCGACACCACCGGAATGGCCAACCCCGCTCAGGTGCGCCAGTTCTTCATCGCCGCGCACGAGGTGCTTCCCGGGGTCGAGCTGACCGCGCACTTCCACAACACGCGCGGGCAGGGACTGGCCAACGTCTACGCGGCGCTGCAAGCCGGCATCGACTCGTTCGAGTCCAGCTTCGGCGAGCTCGGCGGCTGTCCCGTGCCCGCCGGCGCCACCGGCAACGTCGCCACCGAGGACGTCATCTCGATGCTGCACGAGATGGGCGTCGAGACCGGGATCGACCTGCCGGCGCTCATCGCCTGCGCCCGCGCGGTCCAGTACCACCTCGGCCGCCCCCTCGGCAGTCACACGCTGGTGGCCGGCCCGGTGGACTGGCAGCAGCAGTGGCAGCGCGCGCAGGCCTGATGTTCGAGGCCGTTCTGATCGCCAACCGGGGCGAGATCGCGCGGCGGGTGATCCGGACGCTGGACCGCCTCGGCGTCCGCTCGATCGCCATCTATGCGCCCGACGATCGCGACAGCCCCCACGTGCGCGAGGCCGACCTGGCGGTCCCCGTCGCCTCCTATATGAACATCCACGAGATCGTCGCTGCCTGCCGGCGCTCCGGCGCCCAGGCGCTGCATCCCGGCTACGGCTTTCAGTCCGAGAACCCCGCGCTGGCCCGGGCGTGCGCCGCCGCCGAGGTGACATTCGTCGGACCGCCTCCCGAGGCCACCGAGCTGCTGGGTGACAAGCTGCGCGCGAAGGAGGCGGCACAGGCGGTCGGGGTGCCGGTCGTCCCCGCCTTCACCATCGAGCAGGCGGCCACCGCGCCGTATCCGCTGATCGTCAAGGCGGCGGCCGGCGGCGGCGGACGCGGAATGCGCGTCGTCGCGCGACCCGAGGACCTCGACGCGGCGCTGGCATCGGCGCGGCGTGAGGCGCGGGCCGGCTTCGGCGATGACCGCGTGTTCATCGAGCGCTTCCTCGGCCGGGCGCGCCATCTCGAGGTCCAGATCATCGCCGACGGTCACGGCACGGTGCTGCACCTCGGCGAGCGCGAGTGCTCGCTGCAGCGCCGCCACCAGAAGCTGATCGAAGAGTCCCCCTCTCCGGCGGTCGGACCCGAGTTGCGGACGCGACTCGGCGACGAGGCGGTGGCGGTCGCCCGGGCGGCCGGCTACGTCAACGCCGGGACCATCGAGTTCATCGCCGACTCCGCCGATCCCGCCGAGCACTACTTCATGGAGGCCAACCCCCGCCTCCAGGTGGAGCACCCGGTCACCGAGCTGGTCACCGGTCTTGACCTGGTGGAGCTGCAGCTGCGGGTCGCCGCCGGTCAGCCGCTGGCGTTCTCCCAGGCCGACGTCCACCTCTCCGGGCACGCGATCGAGGCGCGGATCAACGCCGAGGATGCCGCCCGGGACTTCCTCCCGGCGGCGGGCCGGGTGCTCGCCTACGCGCGTCCGGACGAGGTGCGCATCGATGACGCGATCGCCCCCGGCACGGTCATCGACACCGGCTATGACTCGCTGCTGGCCAAGGTCATCGCCCACGGCGCCGACCGGGCGCAGGCCCTGGCCCGGCTCGAGCACGCCCTCAGCGGCTTCACCGTGCTCGGCGTGACGACGACGACCGCCTACCTGCGCGGGTTGCTCGCCGACGACGCCGTCCGCGCGGGAGCGCTCGACACCGGCCTGATCGATCGCCGCCGGGTCCCCGGCGAGCCGATCGGTCCCGCGGGCGTCGCGGTGGCGGCGGGGATGCTCATTCTCGCCGACCGGGCCCAGCGGGCCGGCGACGATCCGTTCGCGCGCGTCGACGGCTGGCGGCTCGCCGGCCACCGCGCCGCCTCGCACTGGCGCGTGTCGGTCGCGGGCGGTGAGCCGGTGGAGGTCGACGTGACGGCCGACCAGGTGGCCATGGTCACGACCCTCGGCGCGGGACGCTTCGCCATTGCCGGCCGCGGCGAGTGGTCGATGGCCCGTGACGGCGACGTCATCTGGATCGGCCACGGCGGCCGGGCGTGGCCGGTGCGTCCGGCGCAGGCCATCGACGCCGGCGCCGGACCCGGTGACGGCGACCTGCGCGCGCCGATGCCCGGTCAGGTGCTCGTCGTCCACGGCACGGCCGGCGACCGGGTGCGCGTCGGCGATCCGGTCGTCGTCCTGGAGTCGATGAAGATGGAACTCGTCCTGACGGCCCCGATCGACGGGGAGATCATCGAGCTCAACGTCACCGCCGGCGACACCGTCACGGTCGACCAGCCGCTCGCACGAGTGCAGGCCACGGCCCCCGCATGACCGTCCTGCGCACGCACGCCAACCCCGGGTCCGAAGAGTTCCGCGCCAACCAGAAGGCCAACGAGGCGCTCGTCGCCGATCTCCGCCACGAGCTCGATCGCGTGGCGCGCGGCGGCGGCGAACGCGCCCGGGAGCGCCACACCGGCCGCGGCAAGCTGCTTCCGCGCGACCGCGTCGACCGCCTGCTCGATCCCGGCGCGCCGTTCCTCGAGCTGTCCGCGCTCGCCGCCCACGGCCTCTACGGCGACGAGGCCCCCGGCGCCGGGAT
Source organism: uncultured Solirubrobacteraceae bacterium (assembly GCA_963731395.1). Lineage (GTDB taxonomy): Bacteria > Actinomycetota > Thermoleophilia > Solirubrobacterales > Solirubrobacteraceae > Palsa-465. Next base: position 287,383 of record CAVSVH010000016.1, on the reverse strand, counting down.
CGTCACCGGGATCGGCGTGATCGCCGGGCGCGAGTGCGTGATCGTCGCCAACGACGCGACCGTCAAAGGCGGCACGTACTACCCGATGACGGTCAAGAAGCACCTGCGCGCCCAGGAGATCGCCCTCCAGAACCGCCTGCCGTGCATCTATCTCGTCGACTCCGGGGGCGCGTTCTTACCCGAGCAGGCCAACGTCTTTCCCGACCGCGAGCACTTCGGCCGGATCTTCTTTAACCAGGCGACGATGTCGGCACAGCAGATCCCGCAGATCGCGGCGGTGCTCGGCTCGTGCACCGCCGGTGGCGCGTATGTGCCGGCGATGAGCGATGAGGCGGTGATCGTGCGCAACCAGGGCACGATCTTCCTCGGCGGCCCGCCGCTGGTGAAGGCCGCGACCGGCGAGGAGGTCACCGCCGAGGAGCTTGGCGGCGGCGATCTGCACTCCCGGACCTCCGGGGTCACCGACCACCTCGCGCAGGACGACGCCCATGCCCTGGAGCTGGTGCGGGGAATCGTCGCCACGCTCGCCCCGGCCGCCGCGCTGCCGTGGGAGCGGGCGCCGGTGGCCGATCCGGTCGTCGATCCCGACACGCTGCTCGGCGTCATCTCGCCCGACGTGCGGCGGCCCGGCGACGCGCGCGAGGCGATCGCGCGGATCGTCGACGGGTCCCGGCTGCTGGAGTTCAAGGAGCTGTACGGGCCGACGCTCGTCTGCGGCTTCGCCCACATCCACGGTCATCCGGTCGGGATCCTCGCCAACAACGGGATCCTGTTCTCGGAGAGCGCGCTCAAGGGCGCGCACTTCATCGAGGTCTGCGATCAGCGGCGGATCCCGCTCGTCTTCCTCCAGAACATCACCGGCTTCATGGTCGGGCGCGAGTACGAGGCCGGCGGCATCGCCAAGCACGGGGCCAAGCTCGTCACCGCCGTATCCACCGCCCGCGTCCCGAAGCTCACGGTGATCTGCGGAGGGTCGTTCGGCGCCGGCAACTACGGCATGTGTGGCCGGGCGTTCTCGCCGCGGCTGCTCTGGATGTGGCCGGGCGCCCGGATCTCGGTGATGGGCGGCGAGCAGGCGGCGACGGTCATGACCGAGGTCGGCCAGCCCGAGACCGGCGCGCGCCTGCGCGAGCAATACGAGCGCGAGGGCCACCCCTACTACGCGACCGCGCGGATCTGGGATGACGGGGTGATCGATCCGCGTGACACGCGGGACGCGCTCGGGCTGGCGCTGTCGGCGGCCGGCAACGCTCCGCTCGCCGAGGTCCGCTACGGCGTGTTCCGGATGTAAGACGCCGATACCCGGGGTGCCGGTCAGCCGAGGACCCGGACGGTCAACCGGGCCCACGAGTTGTTCGCATACCCCTTTGGGTTCCAGACCTCGGCGGGACTGGAGGGCTGCGTCGAGGCGGCGCTGTCCCATGCCCGGGCGACGAGCTCCGTCTCCCCGGGCCCGAGCTCCAGCCGCGCCCGCCACCGCCGCCACGCCCACCGGCTCGGCGGATCGAGCAGCTCGGCCTGGCGCCAGCGGCGGCCGGAGTCGGCGGATACGTCGACGCGGACGATGCGGCGGTCGTCGCCGGCGAGGGCGTAGCCCTCGACCGTCACCGTCCCGGCCGCCATGACCTCGCCGTCCGCCGGAGAGAGGAAGTCGCAGTTGACCGCCAGCGCCTCGAGCGCGACCCCCTCGCCGCGCAGACCGGCGTCGGGTTCGCTGTCGGGGGGCAGCAGCCGGTAGGTCTGCGCCTGGAAGAAGTTCTCCGAGGGCGTGGCCCGCGCGAGGATCCGCTCGAGCCACTTCACGCTGCGGGCCCCGATGTAGCCGGGGACGACCACCCGCAGCGGCGCCCCGTGCGCGGGCGGCAGCGGCCGCCCGTTCATCCCCCAGGCGACGAGGACCTCGCCGGCGAGCGCCTTGCGCCGCGAGATCGAGGCGCCGAAGCGCTGTGGTGGCGACGCCTCCGACGACACGTCGGCGCCGATGAACTCCACGTGGCGGGCGTCGTCGCGCAGCCCGGCGGCGCGCAGCAGCTCGGCGAGCGAGGCTCCGGTCCATTCCGCGGTGCCGGTGGCCCCCGGCCCCCACGGCGCCTCTCCCGGGATCTCCCTCTCCTCCTGCAGTCCGGCGCGGCGATTGCCCGCGCACTGCAAGGTGGCGATCAGCCGGCGCTCGCCAAACCGCGCGCGCAGCTCGTCCAGGGACAGGCGCAGCTCGCGATCCACCAGCCCCCCCACCAGCAAGCGCCACGACCCTCCGTCAAGCTCCGGGACCGGGCCGTGATTGCGGACGTAGAACGTGTCGAGTCCCGTCAGCGCGGCCTCGGCGAGCGCCGCCCGCGGCGGCTCGGCGTTATAGGGCTCGGCCTCGTGCACCACCATGTCGGCGCGCTTGCCGAGCGAGCCGATCACCCCCCGCTCACGACCGACGCATCCGAGGCGCGCTCGGGCTGGGCATCGCCCGCCTCGGCACGCGGGGCGGCTCCCGACCGTGCCGCCGATGACTCGAAGTCGCGACTGCGAATCAGGATCAGCGTCAGCACGGACGAGACGAGGACGAGGATGGCGCCGACGAGGAACACGTCGTTGAGGCCGGAGACGAAGCTGGATCTGACGGCATGGGCGGCGATCCGCCGCGCCGCTGCCGGAACCGCCGCCAGTCCGCCGGCGGCGCCGTTGCCCTGAGCCACGGCGGACGCGAGCGCGTGCGCCGCTCGCGCGGTGACGTGCGGGGCGCCGCCGAGCCGGGAGACGATGTCGGTGCGCACCGTGTGCGCGAACAACGTGCCGAGACCGGCGATCCCGGTGGCGATCCCGACCTGGCGGAAGGTGGAGTTGATCCCCGACGCCATGCCCGCGCGATCCGGCGTGACGACGCCGATCGCGGTCGACGCCAGCGGTGGGTTGACCAGGCCGGTGCCGGCCCCGGCGACGATGAATCCCGGGATCAGGTGCGTCCACCCGGAATCCGCGCTGAGGCCGCGCATCAGCAACAGCCCGATTCCCACGAGAACGAGACCGGGCGAGATCAGGAAGCGGATCGGCACGCGGGACGTCAACCGCCCGGAGAGCGTCGACGTCAGCAGGATCCCACCGGAGAGGACGAGGAACCGGATCCCGGTCTGCAGCGCCGAGTAGCCGAGCACGTCCTGGAGATACAGCGTCAGGTACAGGAACAGTGAGAACAGTCCCGCCGACAGCGCGAACGCGGCGATCGAGCCGCCGGTGAAGGTCGGCTTCCGAAACAGCTTGAGGTCGAACATGGCGCGATCGCCCTGCAGGGCCTCGGCGGCGACGAACGCGACGAGGAGCACGAAGGACACCCCCAGGCAGGCGAGGATGACGGTCGATCCCCAGCCCTTGACGTCGGCCTTGATCAGGGCGTAGACGAGCGCGCCGAGCGCGCCGCTGAACGTGACGAAGCCGATGAGATCGGGCGGGCGGGCATCCTTCTGACGCGACTCCTCCACCCGAGCCAGGCTGACGATCACCGCGATGACGCCGATCGGCACGTTGACCAGGAAGATCCACCGCCACGACAGCCCGGTGGTGAGCGCGCCGCCGATCACCGGTCCGACCGCGACCGCAATCCCGGTGATCGCTCCCCACACGCCGAACGCGGTGCCGCGCTCACGGCCCTGGAACGCGCTCCCCAGGAGGGCCAGCGACGTGGAGAACATCGCCGCGCCGCCGATGCCCTGGGCGCCCCGGGCCAGGTTGAGCCACAACGGACTCGTCGCGAGTCCCGACAGCAGCGAGCTCAGGGTGAAGATGACCAGCCCGATGACGAAGAGCCGCCGGCGGCCGAACAGGTCGGCGAGCGAGCCGGTCGTCAGCAGCAGCGCCGCGAGGGTGAGCGCGTACGCGTCGACGACCCACTGCAGATCGCTGAAGCTCGCGGTCAGCGACTTCTGGATCGAAGGCAGCGCGACGTTGACGATCGTGACGTCGATCAGCAGCATGAACGTGCCGACGCACACCGCGATCAACGTCCACCATTTGCGATCCACAGCTTGCCTCCTGCGCGCGGGAAGCGGTCCCGTCAACAAGGCTACTGAGGCGCAATCCTCGGCCATCAGGGCCGTCCGGTCCGCCGGACTCGCGGCGACTGATGTTCAGGCCGGCAGCTCGGCGTCGCGGCCGGTGCCCTCGATGAGCAGGTCGGCAACGTCGATGCGCATCAGGTCGTCACGATCCCAGGCCCGCTCCGGCTGTGACACGAGGCGGTTTGCGTGCCGGAAGCGCGCCGCTTCCAAGAGGTTGCGGACGGTCCGGCCATTGGCGAACTTCGGCTGGCCGCGCTCGTGCTCCAGATACCCGCGAAATGCGGCGGCGGCATCGTCTGACAGGAAGTAGCCGGAGGCGCCGAGCAGGAGCCGGCCGATGGCGTCGAGCTCGTCGACGTCGTAGTCGGCGAACGACAGGTGAAACGCGACCCGGGAGCTGAGTCCCGGGTTGGCGCTGAAGAACGTATCCATGCGGTCCTCGTACCCGGCGAGGATCACCACCACCTTGTCGCGTTCGTTCTCCATCACCTGCAGCAGGATCTCGATCGCCTCCTGGCCGTAGTCCTTTCCTGAGTCCTCGCGGTAGAGGTGGTAGGCCTCATCGATGAACAACACGCCGCCCATCGCCTTGTTGAGGACGGCGCGGGTCCGTGGCGCCGTCTGTCCGACGAACTGGCCGACGAGGTCGTCCCTCATGACCGCCACCAGGTGGCCCTCCTCCAGATATCCGAGGCGGTGAAGCAGGTCGGCCATCCGGAGGCCGACGGTGGTCTTGCCGGTACCGGGCGAGCCGGTGAAGCACATGTGCAGGCTCGGGCGGGGCGCGGCCAAGCCGAACCGCTGGCGCACCCGATCGACCATGAGCAGCGCCGCGATCTCGCTGATGCGCTGCTTCACCGGGGCGAGGCCGACCAGCTCGCGGTCGACCGCCGCCAGCACCGCGTCGATTCCCGTCGCCTTCGTCTCCTCTGCGAAGACGATCGTGGCGTTGACCGGAAGTCGATCCCGGCGCGAACGCGCGCGGCGCAGCATTGCCCGCGGCGACTTCCCGGGCTCGAGCCGTTCCGCTGCCGCCGTCATCGGTGGCGACTCATCGACCACCGTGCGAACGCTACCGCTTGCGGCATGCCGCATCGTCCCTGAGGCTTCTGATTGGTCCGGCCGCAGTCGGCGGGCGCGGCCACGGTCTACGTGAGGTCGTGGCGGATCAGCTCGGCCACCGGGATCCCGTCGGTGTCCAGCGTCCGGGCGTCATCGGTGCGCAGCGCGGCCAGTCCGGCCCGCACCGCCTGGAGGTAGTGGGCGTCGATCACTGCGGTGCCGGTGCGGCGGCCCTCCCGCAGACGCTCGCGTCCCGCCGCCGTGCCGACGTAGGTCCAGACGCGTGCGTCAGCGCCGGCGACGTGTTCCGAGACGTCGATCCGGTCCGTGACGTCGATCCGCCGGTAGTTGCGCTCGCGCCGGTCGAGCTCCGCCAGCAACCGATCGTTGACCGGCAGGCACCGCCCGCCGACGGTCGCGCCCATGCCGTCGCCGAACACCAGGTCGAGGAAGGCGACGAACGCGGGCGGCCGGCTCCCGGCCGGATCGGTGTAGTACTTGTAGCCGGGGAGGTCACGCCGGTTGTCCATCGCCACGCCCCAGATGCGGCGCGCGTCTCGCAGCTGGGCCACGAACCCCTCGGGCCACACCATCGGTCCGGCGGTGCGATGCGCGCGGACCGCCAGCGATCCGTAGCCGAATACGCATTCGCCCCCGTGAGCCCACCGGCCCACCGGGCCGCTATCCGAGCGACGTTTCGCCCAGCCGCTCGCACAGCTCGGCGACCGACTCGAACACGTCGGCCGCCCCGGCGTCGCGCAGCTCGGCCTCGGCGAACCCGCCGGTCATCACCGCCAGCGTCTCGACGCCGGCGCGCCGGGCCGCCTCGACGTCCCACGGCGTGTCGCCGATCATGACCGCCTCGTCGGGATCGGCGCCGACCCGGTCCACCGCCGCCTGGACGAGGTCGGGCTGTGGCTTGGTCGCCTCGACATCCGACGACGTCGTCCAGGCGTCGGCGAGCGCACGCGCGTCGAGCAGCTTGATGTAGTGGTCGACCTCGTCTTCCTTGGCCGAGCTGGCGAGGACCACCGCGTGCCCCGCGTCCTTGAGCGCGACGATCAGCTCCCGAGACGCCTTCATCGTCCGCACCTCGCCGATCAGCCGCGAGTATTCCTCGCCTTCGGCCGCGCGGATGTCGTCCCCGTGCTCGCGCTCGGTGCGCTCGCCGCACAGCGCGGTGACGACCTGGTCGCCTCCCATTCCGATGTGGCGGTGGATGCGCCAGATCGGCAGCACGATGTCAAAACGGACGAGCGCCCTGAACCAGGCGATCGCATGGTGGTAGTTCGTGTCGACGAGCGTCCCGTCGATGTCGAGGATCGCCGTGGCCACCGGTCAGGCCTCGAGCTTGAAGCCGACTCTCATCTCCACCTGGAAATGGGCGATCCGATCGTTCTCGATGTGACCGCGGATGCTCCGCACCTCGATCCAGTCCAGATCGCGCAGGGTCTGCGCCGCGCGGTCGACGCCCGACCGCATCGCCTCGGTGACGCCGTCGGGGGATGTTCCGGCGATCTCGACGATCTTGTACGTGTCTGACTCGGACATCAGGCTCTCCTTGGTTTGAGCAAACGGCTTCGGTCGCTGATCCGCGATCCCCGCGGTCCTACCCAGAGATGGTCGCCTCGGCGCGCGCGTAGGCGATCTGGATCAGCTCGGAGCCGAAGAACGCCGTCAGGACAGCACAGAACCAGCGGGTGAAGCGCGGGAACACGAGCAGGGAGGCGGTGAGCGCAGCGCTCACCCACAGCCCCAGGCAATACGGGCACACCAGCAGCTCGCCGACCGCCCGCCGCAGGCCATGACCGCGGGCGGCCTCGTCGACCTCTCCCGGCCCGGCATCCTCCTGGAACCGCGTGAACGGGGCCCGAACCGCGCTCGTGACCCGATCGCGGGTGATGAGCCGGGACGCCTTGTGGCTGGCGACGGTCACCAAAGCGAGGTCTCGGGCCGGCACCGACTCGGGCAGTTCGCGCCCGGTCACGCGAAACCACACGCCGAAGCCGGCGGCGAGCGTCGTGAACGTGCCCATCAGCGCCGCGTACCCGCCGAGCGGGCGCTCCCGCTCCGGGGAGTGGCCGGCGAACGGATCGGGCGGGGTCAGCAGTGACGGATCGGGCATCCGCCGCTCCCGATACCCGCCGCGCGCCCGGGCAATCATGCGGCTCAGCGAGGCTCGAGCCTTCAAAACGGCCACCCGAGGCGGGTGATTTGACCGCGGTCGCGCCGGGTAATCGCCCAGCGGCGACGTCGCGCTTCGTCTCGAACCTGTTGGTGATGATCGTCGTTGCACCGGGGGCGCGGCCGGTCCAGCGGACCCTCGACGTCTGCCAGGCGCTGACCGCGTGCGAGCGCCTCGTCAGTGGGGGCCGCTTGCACCGGATCGACCGGTGGCTGCGCCAGTCCTCACAGTCTGCGCCGGCTGACTCGCGTCGTCGGGCGAGTGCCGGCCGAACGAGCCCGCGTTGTGCCGCGCCCGCCAGCCGGACGAAGCCGTGACGCTATTGCTCCTGCTGGCGCGCGTCGACGAGCTGGTCGGGCGTGCTGGGCGTGGCCGCGGCGTTTGCGTGCCCGGTGTGGGGAAGCGGCTGCACCCGGTCCTGCTCGCTCGGAATGTGCGAGGCACGGGTGGCCTGACCCCACATCAGATAGATGACCGCCCCCACCCCGATGACGACGGCGATCGGTACGAGCACGATCGCGTAGACGCCGCCGGCGAGCAGACCGCCGAGCACGAGCAGAACGAGAATCGGCACGGCGATCAGCACGAGCCACATATGCCTCTGATACCCGCGGCATTGGAGCGCAAACCGCCGCGTCTCGCCCGGTCCGCGTCCGGCGCTCCCGCGTGGACCCGGACTAGGATGCGGCGATGGACAACGAGCCCGCCGGCAACTATGAGGTGCGTCGAAAGATTCTCGACACGGAACTCGTCGATGACACGCTGCGGACTCTGCACATCGACCTCCTCCGGCGCGGGGCGACCGCCGAGCAGCTCGCCGAATGGCTTTGGAGCGCCCACTGGTTCCCTCACCTCAATTACGAAGCGCCGATCACGGCGCTCGCCGAGGCGCTGCCCTGCGATTGGCGGATCGGGGAGCGCTGCGATCCCCAGATCCTGGTCCAGTTTCCGCACGTCGGCCCGGTGCCCCCGGTCACCTTCCACGTCGATCAGGAGCCGGCGTGGGCGAACGGCAAGCAGTACCGCCGGATCGTCGGCGTGCCGCTGACCCCGTGGCGCCGCAGCAACGGGGGCCTGCTCGTCAAACGCGGCGATGAGGTCGAAGCGATCGAGCTCGCGCCCGGCGACGCGGTGGCGATGACTCCCGATCTCCCGCACTCCGGCGGGATCAACACGACCGGCGCCCCGCGCTACGGCGTCTACTTTCGCTGGCTGGACTGAGCGGGCCGGATCATCGCCGTGCCCACCCCGGCAGGTCGCGGGCGCCGGATCCGCGGCGGCGGAACATCGCGGCGTTGACCTCGGCGCGCCGCAACGCCCAGTCCGGATCCTTCTCGCGCTCGGGTTCGCAGACGAAGACCTCGTGCGCCGGAGAACCGATGACACGCAGCCCCGCCGAGCGAAGCATCGCCCGCACGCAGGCGTCATCCGGCGCCCACCAGTTGCTGCGGTCACCGGCGAGCGACTGCTCGATGAACGCAGCCTTCGGCCAGCCCGGTTCGGCCGTCCGCGCGCGCGCCTCGAAGGGCAGGTCGTCCGGGATCTCGATCGGCGGCGACCCGGGCATCGTCAGCGTCTGCACGATCATCTGGCCGCCGACGAGCGGCGCGAGGACGTCGAGGGCGAGCTGCGGATAGCGCAGGTGGTACAGGACGCCGAGGAACAGGATCAGGTCGAAGCGGGCCGCACATGTGATCAAGTCGTAGAGGTGCATGCGCACGAACGTGACCTGGCCCGCGGGATCGAGCTGCGGGGCGGCCCAGCGGGCCTGACGTAGGTAGTGCTCATCGACGTCGACGGCGAGGACCTCGGCGCCGCGCCCCGCCAGCTCGAAGCTGCAGTAGCCGGCATTGCAGCCGATGTCCAATGCCCGGACCCCCGTGAGATCGTCGGGCAGGATCTCGGCGATCTGCACCCACTGGAACGCGGGGAAATCGCCGAGCGGATGGGTAGCCGCCGTCTGGTGCCCGCTCGGAAGGTGCAGGTTGTGATACCAGGGAGCCAGCGCCGCGATGTCCGCGGCGATCAGGTCGGCCGGCTCCGCCGCCGAGCCGGGAACCTGCAGGCTCATGCGCGCGCCTGCTCACGTCGCGGGACGAGCGGCTGCTCGTGAGCATCAGCCGCGGCCGGACGCATCGAAAGCTCGCGCTGCAGCTGATCGACCCGGTGAGCGGCCGTGTGCTCGGCGAGAACCCGCCGGCGCCCGGCGCGACCGATCTCGTTGCGGCGTCGCTCGTCGGTGTCGCGCAGCAGGCGCAGCACGTCCTCGGTGTCGTCGGCGACGAGGATCTCGTCGCCGGGCACGAACAGCGAGTCCAGCCCCGGCCACCAATCGGAGATGATCGGCGTCCCGCACGCGGCCGCTTCGAACAGGCGCACGCTCGGCGACCACCCGAGACGGCGCATCTCGGCGCGGGTCACGCTCAGCGTGAACCGCTGGCGGGCGTAGAACCGGGGATGCGCCGGCGGGGCGAGATGCTCGAGGCGGGCAACGTTCGCCGGCCACGCGATGTCGTCCGGGTAGCTCGGCCCCGCAACGACGAACCGCTGCTCCGGCGCCGCGACCGCGGAGCGGATGAGCAACGTCTCCAGCGTCGGCTGCCGATCGGCGCTGTAGGTGCCGAGGTAGCCGAGGTCCCAGATGCAAGGCTCGGACGGGGCCCGGTAGGCGGCGGGATCGACCAGACAATGGAAGGCCACCGGGCGGCGCGCGCCGAACCGCTCGCCCAGCGTGTCCAGAGCCGGCCCGCCGGTGAACGAGAGATAGAGGTCAAATCGCGGGATCAGCGCCGGGGCGAGGTACTCGTGGTCGTCGCGGGCGAGCTTTTCCAGCGTGACCGGCGTGTCGATGTCGTAGAAGGCGACCGGCCCGTCCGCCGTGCGCAGCGCCCAGTCCGCGACCGCGACTCCGTCGGGGACGTAGGAGCCGACGATCACGAGATCGGCCTGCCGCACCGCCGCCGTCGCTCGACGGCGCAGCTCCGGGAGGTCCTGGTACAGACACAGCTCGGCGTAGCCGGGATCGGGTAGGTCCCGGTGCGCGGCATACCACGGCATGTCGCGCTCGCAGAACAGCACCTCCGCGCCGCGCGCGTCCAGCTCGCGGGCCAGCGCGCGATAGTTGGTGGCGTGCCCGTTGCCCCACGAGGAGCTGATCGACAACCCGATGACGACCACCCTCACCTCGTCACACCCCCTGGAGCTCCGCGGCCAGAACCGTCTCGACGCGGTGGGCTCGCTGTGCGTACGTGTGCTCGGCCAGCGCCCGCCGGCGGGCGGCAGCGCCGATCTCCCGCGCGCGATCCGGATCGAGCTCGTCGAGCCGGGTGGCGACCTGCGCCCCGTCCTGCGCGATCAGAATCTCGGTGTCGGGGTCAAAGAACGACTCGACCCCCTCCCACGCATCGGTGATCAGGCATGCGCCCGCCCCGGCCGCCTCGAACACCCGCGTCGCCGGCGAGAACCCGTTGGCCGCCATCCCGTCGCGGCTGACGTTGAGAATCGCGCGCGCGCTGCAGTTCACCGCGTTATGGGCGCCGGGAGGGACGTGACCGAGGCAGCGGACGTTCGCCGGTGCGGGCGTTGACCAGCCGTTGCCGCCGAGGAGGAAGCTCAGCTCTGGGCGCAGGGCGGCGGCGCGGAAGAAGAACTCGCGCACCCGTCGCTCGCGGTCGGGTAGCCGGTTGGCCAGCAGCGCGAGGTCGGCGGCGTATGCCGGGTCGGGCGGCGCGGGATGGTGGGTGTCGGGGTCAAGCGCGTTGTAGATCGGCTCGCAGCGCCGCCCCCCGAGCGCCTGGTAGCGATCGATGACCGGGCGGCCACCCCCGTAGGTGAGGATCAGGTCGTAGGCCGGGATCAGCGCGCGCAGGGAGTCGTCCTCATCGGCCTCCATTCGACCGAGCGTCGCCGGGGCGTCGACGTCCCAGAAGATCCGCAGCGCGTCGCCGCCGAGCTCGAGGACGGCCGCCTCGAGCACGTCATCGAAGACACCCACGCCGCTCGTCTTGACCACGACGTCGGCCGCGTCGGCCTCCCTCACCACGGCGCGCACCCGGGCGGCGTCGGTCGGCTCATAGATCACCACCCGGGCATACGGGGGGTCATCGATGTCCCGATGCTCCTGACGCGCGTACGCCCGCGGCTCGTAGAAGGTGACCGCGTGACCCCGGGCGTGGAGCGCCCGGATGAGCCCGCGGTAGTAGGTGCAAGCCCCGTTCCAGTACGCCGAGACTAGGCTCGAGCCGAAGAAGGCAAAGCGCAGGCCGTCACTCATCGAGCGCTCCGCTCGTGCTGAGCGACGGCGACGGCAACGGCGAGAGCGATGCGTGGATCGCGAGTAGCTCGTCGACGCGATGGGCACACGTGTGGCGACGCGTCACCGTCTCGATGCCGTGGTGGCGCAGCGACTCGGCGAGCGCACGATCGCGCAGGATGGCGGAGATCGCCGCGCTCATCTGCGCGCCGTCGGTGGCGACGAGGTAGTCGCGCCCGGGGGTGAACAGCCCTTCCGCGTCGTCCCACGGCGCGCAGACGAGCGGAATGCCACAGGCGAGCGCCTCGAAGACCCGGATCGTCGGGATGCCGGGCAGCGCGCGGACGTACGGGCGGCGGGGCACATGCACCGTCAACCGGTGCCGGGCGAACGCCGCCGGAGCGCGGTAGTTGGCAATCCACCCGCCGTAGCGCAGGCCGGAGCGTCTCACCCGCAGCCGCGCCCGCCATGGATAGCGCACGCCATAGATCGTGCCCGACAGTCGGAGGCGACGTGCCGGGGCGAGCAGGAACTCGTTGAGTTCCTGCTCGCGCTCGCCGTCTCCCCAGTTGCCGATCCACACCAGGTCGTCGGGACCCGACGTGCGCGGGTGCGGGCTGAACACGCGGGTGTCGGCCGCCTCGTGCCACGTCCAGGCCCGGTCCGCCCAGTCCCGGGAGAGGTAGAGCTCGCGGATCACCTCGCCGAACGCCAAGACGCCGTCGTAGTGCCTCAGGTCGAACCGGCGCATCTCATCCGGTGCGGTCGCGGCGCGATGGTGGGTGTCGTGGAAGAACAGCCGGAAGCGCGCCCCCGCCGCACGGCGCCGACCGATCCGCCGCACCAGCTCCGGGTCGTTCCACTCGTGGACGAGAACGAGGTCGGCGCCGTCCAGCGCGGCGTCGAGGTCAAGCGAGCCGAGGTCGTACTCGGCGCTGTGCAGCTGGGGGAAATGACGCTCGAAGGCGCGGACGGTCACCGCACCCTCGCGGTCGACGAGGTTCGTGCGACTCCAGCCGCCTCGCGGCTCGAACACCGAGACCTCGTGACCCCGATCCAGCAGCTCCGCCGCGATCCCCCGCAGGAAGTGCGCGTTGCCGTGGTTCCAGTCAGACACCAGCGAGTGGCAGAAGATGACCACCTTCATGCGACGATCCGTTCCCGCCGCGACGGCGGTGCTGCGTGGCTCGGCGCCCGGGCACCGCTCATCTCGTCGTAGAGCCGGCGGTAGGCCGAGGCCATCGCCGGCGCGGTGAACCGGACGGCGCGTCGGGCGGCGCGCTCGGTGAGGCGGGCGACGGCCGCGGGATCGGCGAGCAGCGCCTCCAGGGTCCGCGCGAGTCGCTCGTCATCGTCAGGCGCCACATACACGGCGGCGTCGTCCCAGATCTCTCGCAGCGACGGGATGTCTCCGAGGACGAGCGCGCAGCGATCGCGCGCCGCCTCGAGGATGCCGAGCCCGAACGGCTCGTAGCGCGCGGGCGCCGCGTACACCGCCGCGCCGCGCCTGACGTCGGCCAGAGCCGCGGGGGTCAGCGGTCCGAGCCGCCGGGCGCCGGCGCCCGGGGACGCGAATGCCCCCTCTCCGGCGAGCAGGACGCGGTCTCGCAGCGCCGGGCGCTGGGCGACCCGCGCCAGCGCCACGACGTTCTTGGCGTCATCCCACAGGCGTCCGGCGCTCAGGACGAGCGGCTGCTTGGCGACGGCGGCCGCGGCTGGCGCACCGTGACCGATCCCGTTGTGGATCGCGACAGAGCGGGCCGGCAGCGGGCCGTACCACCGCTGCAGGGAGCCGAGCATCGTCTGCGACGGCGCGACCACCGCGTCGGCGCCGCTGAGCCCCTCGCGGACGAGCGCCCGGTAACGATCCCATGGCGCTGGCGGGGTCTCGCCGTGGACGGCCTCCCACCACGACCACACGCATGAGTGCCCGACGACGAGGACCGGCGCCGCGAACGGAGCGCCGCCGTGGGCGAAGGCGTTGAGATGCACGAGGTCGGGCCGCTCCCGGCGCTCCAGCGCGAGCAGCCTGTGCTCGGCCTCGGAGAGCTCGTCCCAGGGATCCGGCATCCATTCCAGGGCCAGGCCGGTGTCGTCCAGGTCGGTGGCTCCGGCCGCGATGGCGCGCCGGCGCTGATCGACCGACATCCGCCGACCGAAGGTCGCGAGGACCACCTCCACGTCCTCGTCGCGCAACGCCCGGATGAGTTGCATGGAGTAGGTGAACACCCCGCCGAGGGTGTCGGTGGTCATCAGGACCCTCATCCGGCCACCTCCGCGATCTCGTCAAGGGTCCGGGCAAGCCCCACGAGCCGCTCGGCGCCAGCATCGAAGCCCGCGCCGCGGGCCAGCGCCGTCGCCCAGGCGCAGATCGCGCGCGGCCCCCACTCGTCGGGTGCAGCGACGAGGAGCTCGGACGCGGTGCCGTGATGCTGGTAGGCGGCGAAGTCGTAGAACGACCCGTCCACGTTGCGGATGCTCACCGCTGCGTCGGTGCCGTAGAGCGTGCACTCGAACACGCAGTCGGTGCCGGCGTGGAGGTTCCACGAGCACGCGAGGCGGGCGCTGATCCGCTCGTCGATGACGCACTGCGCCAGCGCGACGTCCTCCACCTCGTCGCCGGCGACGGCGTCACCGCGGGTCGTGCCTGACCCCCCCGTGCCCGGGCGACGACCGTCCAGCGTCCGGCCACCACCCAGCATCCGGCTCGCTTGCACTCGCACCTGCTGGCCGCCGGTGAGCCACAGCGCGAGATCGATGAGATGGGTGCCGAGATCGATCAGGCAGCCGCCGCCCGCGAGCCGCCGGCTGCGGAACCACGGCTTATCGGGACCATACGCGTTGTGGAAGACGAGCTCCGCGGTGTGGATGTCGCCGAGCCGCCCTGCCACGATCAGCTCCTTGGCCGCCGCCGTCGCCCGCAGGTGACGGTAGGAGAGGTCGACGCCGAGGAGCAGATCGTGGTGGCGTGCCGTCTCCACGACGCGCTCGGCCTCAGCCGCGTCCCGAGCGAGCGGTTTCTGGCAGAACACGGCCACGCCGTTCTCCAGCGCCGTCACCGCCTGCACCGCGTGCAGCGCGCTCGGGGTGGCGATGACGATGCCGTCCAGGCCGGCGGCGAGCAGCTGGCCGAGATCCGCCATCGTCTCGATCCCGGGCACATCGGCCGCCGCGGCCGCGCGCGCCGCCGGATCCGCATCCGCGACGGCGACGGCGACCGCCAATCCGCTCCGGACCAGCGCGGTCATGCGTGCGCGCCCGATCCACCCGGCGCCGAGGAATCCGATGCGGGGGGTTGCCGCACGAGCCCCGCGCGCGCGGCTGGGCGCAGTCACGGACACACGATCGCCTTGGTCAGGGACGGGTCCCGGCCGGCGAGCGCGGCGAACGCCCCGCTCAGCTCGTCGAGCGCGAACTCGTGGGTGTAGAGCGACCTCGGGTCGAGCCTGCCGGTCTTCACCGCGTCGGCGGCGAGCTCCATCCCCTCCACGTACACGGCGAGATCGCGCTCGTGGGCGTTGATGACGTCGAGCCCGCGCCAGTTCCAGAGCTGGAGATCGACGAACCGCCGCCCGTCCTGGTGGTAGCCGGCGATCACCAGCCGTCCCCGGATCCGGGTCGCTGCGCCGGCGACATCGAGCGTGGCCTGGGCGCCGGCCGCCTCGATGACGACGTCGCAGAGCTCCCCGCCGGTGAGCTCCTGCACGCTCGCGAGCGTCGCCTCGTCGAAGGCGATGACCTCCGCGGCGCCCATCGACACCGCCACCGCGCGGGCAGCGGGACGGCGGGCGACGGCGATGACGCGCGCGCCGGCCCGCGCCGCCAGCTGGACGAGCAGGGCGCCGAGGAAGCCCACCCCGACCACGGCGACGGTATCGCCGGCGGCGATCGCGGACCGCCGGAAGACGTTGACGGCGCAGCCGAGCGCCTCCCCGGGAAACGGCCCCGGACCCAGCTCCGGCGCAAGCCGGACGAGCCGATCGCCCGGGGCGACGTCGAACTCCGCGTAGCCCTGGTAGCTGAGCGCGGCGACGCGGTCTCCCCGCTCCCATCCCGTTACCCCGGCTCCGAGGGCATCGACGCGCCCCCACGTCTCATGGCCGGGAGCGCCCGGCTGGCGGGGATACTGAAACCAGGACCGCCCCTCCCATACCGGCAGGTCAGAGCCGCAGACGCCGCAGCCCTCCACGCGCAGCCGCACCTCGCCGGGACCCGGTTGCGGAACCGGCACCTCGCCGATCTGCACCGCGCCGTCGCCGTGCAGCACGGCGGCCCGCATCCGGCCAGAGTCGGCGCTCGTGGGCCGGTCGGTCATCGGCTATACCGCCGCCGGCGTCGCCCGGCGGTCGCCGACCATCCACTGATGCAGGCGGTCGACTCCGCGGACGGGATCGACCGACGGTCGCCATCCGGTCGCGTTGGTGAACGAGCTCGTGTCCGACACGTAGTAGCGCTGGTCGCCGGGGCGCCAGGGCTCGAAGCGGACCACCGGGCAGTCGCCCCCCCGGACTGACGTGAGGATCGAGATCACCTCCAGCAGGCTGACCGCGTTCGCCGGCCCGCCGCCGATGTTGAACGCCCGCCCGGCAAACTCCGCCGCTCGGTCCTCGGCGATCGTCAGGGCGCGCACGAGATCCTCCACGAACAGCACGTCCCGGACCTGCTTGCCGTCGCCGAACAGAGTGATCGGGACCTCCTGAAGCGCGCTGAGGACGAAGTGAGCCACCCAGCCCTGATCCTCGTTGCCCTGTTGATGGGGCCCATAGATGCAGCTCATGCGAAACACGACGGTGGGCACCCCATAGCTCGCACTCCAGTCCAGGACGTACTGGTCGGCGGCGCCCTTCGAGCAGCCGTAGGGGGTGCAGAAGGCGAGTCGGCGCTCCTCGCCGATTCCGGCGCGGAACCGCGGCTCCACCGGCTCGTAGCGATGCTCTGAGGCCCGCAGCTCCAGATCGGGAAGTGAGCCGTAGACCTTGTTGGTGGAGGTGAAGAGGACAGCAGGGGGCCGTGGCCGCAGGCGCGCCTCCTCCAGCAGGTGCAGCGTGCCGGTCAGGTTGACCTCGGCATCGTCCAGCGGCTCGCCGAGGCTCGTGGTCACCGCAACCTGGGCGGCGAGGTGAAACACGCTGTCAACCCGTGCGAGTGCTCGCGCAACCGTCTCGCGCTCGCGGATGTCGCCGACGAGAACCTCCAGCCGCGAACCATGCCGCGCCTCGAGCCAGCGCAGGTTGCGTTCGACGCCGGGCCGCGACAGATCGTCGAGGATGCGAACGCGCGTGTCGTGGGTCAGGAGGTGGTCGGCGAGGTTGGTTCCGACAAACCCGGCCCCACCGGTGATCAGCGTCGTCCTCACAGCGTCAGCCCTCGCGCCGTCAGCTCGGCCGCGGCGGCATCGGCCTGGTCGGCCGGCGCCTGCCCGGCCAGCCACGCGGCGAGCTCGGCGATCCCGTCGTCGAGGTCAACGGCCGGGGCGTACCCGAGGGCATCCGCCGCCAGCGAGATGTCGGCGAAGCAGTGGCGGACGTCGCCGACGCGGTACTTGCCGGTGACGGCGGGTTCCAGGTGGTCTTTGTCGAGCAGCTCCGCGAGTCGCTGCGCCACCTCGCGGACGCAGATGCTCACCCCACTGCCCACGTTGACGGCGCGACCGTCGGCTCCCGACCGCTCGATCGCCAGGGCGAACGCCTGGACGACGTCCTCGACACTGACGAAGTCGCGCCGCTGCTCGCCGTCCTCGAACACGAGCGGCCGGCGCTCGTTGAGCAGCCGGCTGGCGAAGATCGCCAGCACCCCGGTGTACGGGTTCGACAGCGCCTGGTCGGGGCCGTAGACGTTGAACAGCCGCAACGCCACCGTCGGCACGTTGTAGGCGGAGCCGAACATGAGGCACATCTGCTCCTGGTCGAACTTCCCCAGCGCGTAGACCGAGGCCAGCGACGGCTGTTTGGACTCCGGAGTCGGCACCGGCGTCAGTGCCGTCCCGTCCGGGCTCTCGGGCTCCCAGGCGCCGGTCTGCAGGCGGTGACGGTCGCGGGTCGCGTCGGCGACGGACTGTCCGTCGCGTCTCCGGTACAGGCCCTCTCCGTAGATGCTCATGCTTGAGGCGACGAGCAGCTTGCGGACCGGGGTGCCGGTCATCGCCTCAAGCAGCGTTGCCGTTCCCTGGGTGTTGACCGAGGCGTAGGAGGCGATCTCGTACATGCTCTGCCCCACGCCCACCCGAGCGGCGAGGTGCACGACCACGTCGACTCCGCGCAGCGCGCGCTCCACCGCCCGCGCGTCGCGCACGTCATCGACGACGAGCTCGGCGCCCGCCTCCAGATACTCCGGCGCCTCGCCGGTGCTGTGGACCTGCGGCGTCAGGTCGTCGAGCAGGCGGACGTCGTATCCGTCGCTCAGCAGGCGGCGCGCGAGGTGGGAGCCGATGAAGCCGGCACCACCGGTGATGAGCACTCGTTCGGGCAAAGTGTGTCTCCAGAGGGGAAGGTTCTTCTTGTTCAACCCGCGCTACCGCCCTGCCCGCGACGCGAAACGGATGCCTCTGCACCTGGTTGGAAATCAACTGCGAGATGGGCGCGAGTCGGCCGGTGTCGGGGGCCCGGGCAGCGGATAAGCTGCCGGGATGCCCGCTCACGACGACCCGATCTCCTCACCGCCGCCGAACGGCGCCTCCCGGATGAGCTCAGGGCCCCTCCGCTGAGCGCACGCGACCTCAGCCGCGACCAGTTCGGCGCCGGCGACCCGTTCTCACTCGGGGTCGAGGAGGAGCTGTTCCTCGTCGACCCCCTCACCGGTCACCAGGCGAACGCCTCGGCGGCGGTGGTCGAACGCGTCGGCGACGTCACCGGAACCGTCGAGCAGGAGCTGCACGCGTGCCAGGTGGAGCTGATCACCGAGGTGTGCGCCAACACCGGCGAGGCGATCGGCCAGCTGCGCGCGATGCGCCAGGCGGTCGGCGCCACCGGCGCCGGCCTGATCGGCTCCGGCACGCACCCGTCGGCAATCGAGGGGGATGCGGAGATCACCGACAAGGATCGCTACGAGCGGATTCAGTTCCTGCTCGGGGATGCCGCGGTCACGCCCGTCGCCGGGCTGCACGTGCACATCGCGATGCCCGATCCCCCAACGGCGATCCGGGCGTTCAACCGGCTCCGCCACCACCTGCCGCTGTTGGCGGCACTCGCCGCCAACTCGCCGTTCCGCCACGGGCGCGACACCGGCCTCGCCAGCGCCCGCGAGGTGACGATGCGCAGCTGGCCGCGCTCCGGCGTGCCCCGCTCGCTGTCGGACTTCGCGGATTTCTGTGCCCTTGCCGAATTGCTGGCCACCGCGGCCGACGTCCCTGACTACACATGGTTCTGGTGGAAGCTGCGACCGCACCCCCGGCTCGGAACCGTCGAGATCCGGGCGCTCGACGCGCAGGCGTCCCTCGAGGACACGGCGGCGATCGTCGCGCTGACCCACTGCCTGGCGCGCGACGCCGCCGAGGCCGGCGGGGATGCCCAACCCGAATCCCCGCCCGAGCTGGTGGAGGAGGGGTTGTTCCGCGCCGCTCGCTTCGGAGTCCGGGCGCGCCTGCCGGACGCCGAGGGCCGCCTGCGTCCTGTGCACGAGCTCCTCGACGAGGCGATCCGGCGTGCGCTTCGCCATGCCGACGAGCTCGATTGCCGCGCCGAGCTGGATCTCCTCCCCGGACTGCTGGAGCGGGCCGGCGGCGCCGGGCGCCAGCGCCGCTTCTACGAGATCGCCGGGATGGATGCGCTCCTGCGCGAGCTGGCGGCACTCACCACGGAGCCGTCCTAACGGCGCTCGAGCTCCGGATCGGTCATCTCCCTGAGCTTGACCGCGGCCCGCCGCAGCAGTCGGGAGACCTGCATCTGTGAACAGTCGAGCTCGCGGGCGATGTCGGTCTGCTTCATGTCCCGGTCGAGCCGCAGCGTCAGCGCCCGGCGCTCGAGATAGGGCAGGCGTCCCATCGCCACCGACAGCGACGCGGTCGTCTCGATCAGGCCGAAACCGTCGTCGTCGCGACCCAGGCTGTCGCCCAGGGTGTCGGGCTCATCGTTGTCGGCGTTGGCCACGGGCGCATCGAGGGATACCGAATAGTGAGCCGTCCCCGCATCCAGCCCCGTCATGACCTCCTCGGCGCTGACCTCGAGATACTCGGCGAGCTCCTCGACGCGCGGGTGACGGCCCGACTGGGCGGTGATCTGACGCGCCGCGCGATCGACGCGCAGCGCCATCTCCTGAGCGCCGCGCGGGACGTGCGCCGACCATCCCGTGTTCCGGAAGTAGCGCTTGAGCTCGCCGAGAATCGTCGGGATGGCGAATGCCGGAAAGCGCACCCCGCGGTTGGGCTCGTACCGATCGATCGCCCCCAGCAGCCCGACGGAGGCGACCTGGACGAGGTCCTCGAGCGGTTCGTGGGGGTTGGTGTAGCGACCGGCGAGCTTGCGAGCCAGCGGCAGGAAGCGGTCGAACAGCTCGTCCCTCGCCCGCCAGTCGCCGTGCTCGCGCCAGCGCAGCGCCAGCGTGTTCGTGTCGGTGGTCCGGTCGAAACCGGCGCTGTCCTGGATCCGGGGGAACGATCTGCTTTCCACCCCTGTCTCCTTCGGTCGGGCTATCGAGCATCTGGCCCGTCAGAAGACCGCTGCGGCGATCGCCTGCCGTATCGACCTTGCCTGACGCCTGGCACGCGCGTGTCGCGCTCGGGCACGATCGAAAATACACCGGGCAGGTGGGCGCCCCGATCGATCGGGTTGCAAACGAACACTGCCGGCGCTGGATCGATTCATCCGCGTCAGCGGCCTGACATTGCGCACCGCCGACCGGTCGCGTGTGACGAGCGATCGTCTCCGGGTATCACCGCCCTGATGAACCCGTTGCTGTTTGCGGACTGGAGGCGCATGAACCGCCTCTTCACTCGCTTGATGTGGACGATGGTCGCCATCCTCGTCTGCGTGGTCTGCATCGCGCTGGCCGCTGCGCGGCCGGCGACGCCCTCCGTGCCGCGGCTCCGTTCAGCGCCCGCGGCGCCCACCGCGGCGCCGTCCGCCCGGTTTGTCGCAAATCACTGAGCTGGTCTCACCGGTCGTCCTCATCGTCGTCGTCCTTGGCTTCGTCCTGCGCCGCCGCTTCCTCGTAGGCCTGCTCCTCCTCGGTGTCGCGGTAGCCGAGGTCGGTCGATTCGCGGCGTTCCCGGGCGAGCTCGTCGTCGGGTGGGCGTTCGGTCATCGGCATCGGTCCTTTGTCTCGAGAGAGGCGTGACCCCTGCAGGCTTCCCCGCCGCCGTCGCCCGAACCAAAGGCCGGCGATAGCGCCGCGCTTGACGGGGTAGCTGCGCGCAGACCACGAGCTCGGAGGCCCCGATGAAAGCACTGACATTCCACGGCAAGCGCGACGTGCGCGTCGACACCGTTCCGGATCCGCGGATCGAGCAGCCCACTGACGCGATCATCCGCGTTACCTCGTCGGGCATCTGCGGGTCCGATCTGCATCTCTACGAGGTGCTCGGAGCGTTCATCGACGAAGGGGACATCCTCGGTCACGAGCCGATGGGGATCGTCGAAGAGGTCGGCACCGAGGTGACCCACATCGCGCCCGGCGACCGGGTCGTGATCCCGTTCAACATCTCGTGCGGCCACTGCTTCATGTGTGACCAGCAGCTGTACTCCCAGTGTGAAACGACGCAGGTTCGCGACCAGCACAAGGGGGCCGCGTTGCTCGGCTACACGAAGCTCTACGGCCAGGTCCCGGGCGGCCAGGCCGAGTTCCTCCGGGTGCCCCAGGCGCAGTTCGGGCCGATCAAGGTCCCCGATGGGCCGCCCGACGAGCGCTTCGTCTTCCTGTCGGACGTTCTCCCGACCGCGTGGCAGGCGGTCCGCTACGCCGCGGTGCCGGAGGGGGGCAGCCTGGCCGTCTACGGGCTCGGGCCGATCGGGCAGATGAGCGCGCGGATCGCGCGCCACCTGGGCGCCGGCCAGGTGTTCGGGCTCGACCTCGTTCCCGAGCGGCTGCAGATGGCCGCCCGCCACGGCGTGCATCCGATCGACGTCAGCAACGGGGTCGACGCCGCGGCGGCGCTGCGCGGAGTCACCGACGGGCGCGGGCCGGACTCGGTCATCGATGCCGTCGGGATGGAGGCCCACGGCGCGCCGTTCGGCCGGCTCGCGCAGCAGATCGCCGCGGCGTTCCCGGACCAGGTCGCCCGGTTCATGGTCGACAAGGCGGGCGTCGATCGCCTCAGCGTGCTCCACAGCGCGATCGACGCGGTCCGCCGGGGCGGCACGATCTCACTGAGCGGCGTCTACGGCGGGGCCGTGGACCCGATGCCGATGATGGACCTGTTCGATAAGCAGATCCAGCTGCGGATGGGGCAGGCCAACGTCCGGCGGTGGGTCGATGAGATCATGCCGCTGCTCCACGATGAGGCCGATCCGCTCGGGGTCGAGGACCTGACCACCCACAAGCTCCCGCTGGAGCAGGCGCCGCACGGCTACGAGATCTTCCAGGCCAAGCGCGAGGGCGCGATCAAGATCCTGCTGACGCCATAGCTCACGCCGGACGGGTCGTCCGCGGCAGCAACTCGGCGACCCCGCTGACCGCACCTCGCTCGCTCCCTGTAAAGCGCGGCAAATCCACTCGCCCCGGGACTGATTGTCAAGGAATGCACGGTGGGCATGCAGATCGCGACAGATCCGAACCGCCGATCCGGATTTGTCGCGCAATGCATCGTCTCGGCCGGGCCAGACCGCCGCGGCGACCCGCTACGGGCGGCCACCGAGCCCGGTGAGGAACTCGCGGACCCGCAGTGGGCCGCTCGTCGATCGCGCCAGCGGCGGGGTGTCATCGTCGGCGCCGTCCCGCATGCCCGCCACCAGCTCCAGGAGCGCCTCGGTCGCCGAATGCCGCGGCGCCCACCCCAGCTCGCGGCGCGCTCGCTCGCTGCTCATCAGCGGCACGCCGAGCGCCATGTCAACCCACCCCGGCTCGGCGGGCTGGAGCCGCAGCGCGTACGTGGCCGCGGCCGCGGCCCGCACCACCCGGGCGGGCACCGTCACCGGCCGGGCGTCGAGCAGCTCGGCCAGCTCGCCGGCTCCGATCACCGGCTCGGCGGCGATGTTGAAGGCACCGGCGCTGTCGGAGAGCACTGCCGCGCGATAGGCCTGCGCGACGTCATCGGAGTGCACCGCCTGGAAGCGGAGGCGGTCGACGGCCGGCGACACGGGCGCGAACCGAGAGCGCAGGAGAGCCCCGGGCAGCAGCGGACCGGCGAACAGCCGCCGGATCTCCGTCGCCGCCTGGCGCTGGAAGATCAAGCCCGGACGGAGGCGGACGATCCGCAGCGCCGGATGCTCCGCCTCAAGCCGGTCGAGGTCGCGCTCCACCGCCGCCTTGTGGCGCGAGTAGAACGACGTGGCGATCCCATTGGTCGGCCACGACTCGTCGACGAGACGGTCCTTGGGCCCGGGGGAGTAGGCGCCGACCGACGAGGCATAGACGAGCGCCGGCACGTGCGCGGCCACGACCGCGGCGAACACCCGCGCCGAGCCGGTCACGTTGACCGCGCGGGTGATCGACTCGTCGCGGCCCGGTTGGATCAGCCACGCGAGATGGATGACGGCGTCGGCGCCGCGGACGATCGGCTCCAGGTCGCTGGTGGTGATGTCGGCCGACATGAACGCGGCGCGCTCGAGCGGTCGGCGCGGGACGCGGCGCGCGACCGCGATGATCTCGTCGACGGTGCCGTCGGCGGCGAGAGCGCGGACGACGCTCGTGCCGACGTTGCCCGTCGCTCCGATGACGACGACGCGCATGTCTCCCTCAGCGGCGGTGTGGCTCGAGGATCACGTGCGGCGGCTCACGTGTGCAACCGTGGAAGCACATCGTCACGATAGGCGGCGAAGAACCCCTCCTGGTCGGGGCCGATCTGGTTGACATAGAGCTCGTCGAACCCGGCCTCCTCGTATTCGCGCAGCGTTGCGATGTGCCGGTCGAGATCCGGGCCGCAGACGACCTCCTCACCCACCATCTCCTCGGTCACCAGCTCACTCGCCTGCTCGAAGTGGCGCGGCGTCGGCAGGATCTGCGCCAGCTCGCCCGGGAGGGCCTCGTTGGCCCAGAGGCGATACGCGGTGCGGCGGGCCGCTGCCTCGTCCTCGCCCCAGCACACCTTGGTTCCGCCCTGGACGACCTTCCCCTCCCCACCGGCGCGGCGGAACTGGGCGACCGCGTCGCCGTCTGGAGCGACGGTGCAGAAGCCGTCGCCGATCCGTCCGGCGAGCTCCACCGACTTGGGCCCGAAGCCGGAGACGAGGATCGGCGGCGCCGACTCCGGAAGGTCGTAGATGCGCGCCTGCTCGACGCGATAGTGGCGCCCACGATGGTGCTGCACCCCGCCCTGCCACAGGGTCCGGATCACCTCGATCGCCTCCTCGAGCATCTCCAGGCGCTCGTCGGCTTCGGGCCAGGGATCGCCGAAGATGTGCTCGTTCAGCGCCTCGCCGCTGCCGACGCCGAGCCCGAATCGCCCCTCGAGCAGCACCGCCGACGTCGCCGCCGCCTGAGCGATGATCGCCGGATGGATCCGGAGCATCGGACAGGTGACCGCGGTCGTGATCCGCACGCCGGGCACGGTCGCCGCGATCGCCGCGATCGTCGACCACACGAACGGGCTGTGTCCCTGCGCGTCGTTCCAGGGGTGGAAGTGGTCAGAGATCCACAGGCGGTCAAATCCCGCCTCCCGCGCCATCCGTGCCTGGTCCAGCAGGTCCGCCGGACCCCACTCCTCGCTGGAGAGAAAGTACCCGAGTCTCATCCGTCTGCGCTACCCCGGATGGCACTCCCAAACATCGCCACGGCGAGAGCCGCAAACCGGCGGTGTTCGCGGGGTGACGCGCCTCGCGGGTGACGGCGTTACCGCCTTCAGATGCAGGGTATTCTGCGCGCGTTGCCATGTTGCTCGCTCAGGACGCCCAGTGATGCCGCGAGCGCGATGCGGCGCGCGGCCGGGGGTGCGGCTGATCGCCGCCGGGGCGGTGGCCGCCGGGCTGACGGGCTGTGGCCCGCAGTCGATTCTGACCACCCACAGCAAGCAGGCCCACGACATCGCACTGCTGTGGTGGTGGATGCTCGGCGCCGCGGTCATCGTGTTCTTCGGGGCGGTCGCGCTCCTGGCGATCGCCTGGTTCCGGCGCGACACGCCGGGCCTCCCGTTCTTCGGCGAGCGCGAAGATCTGTCTCAGGGCATGGTGCTGGTGTTCGGCATCGCCATCCCGCTCGTCACCCTGGTCGTGCTGTTCGGGTTCGCCAACATTTACCTGGTAGGTCAGACGGCGCCGCCGGCGGTGGCGAGCACCCAGATGACCATCGACGTGATCGGCCACCAGTGGTGGTGGGAGGTGCACTACGACAACGGGCGGGCGATCACCGCCAACGAGATCCACATCCCGGTGAACACCCGGGTCAACGTCGTGGCCACGACGGCCGACGTGATCCACAGCTTCTGGGTCCCGGCGCTCAACCGCAAGATCGACATGATTCCCGGTCAGACCAACCGGGTGCTGTTCGACGCCAATCGGCCCGGTGTGTATCGGGGGCAGTGCTCGCAGTTCTGCGGCCTTCAGCACGCCCACATGTCGATGCTCGTGTTCGCCCAGCCTCCGGCGGCGTTCCGCGCGTGGCTGGCCAACCAGGAGGCGCCGGCTCGGTCACCGACGTCGGCCCAGGCGCAGGCGGGCCAAGGCGTGTTCATGAACAGCCAATGCTCCAGCTGTCATCGCATCGCGGGCACGAGCGCCGCCGGCGCGGTCGGCCCGGACCTGACCCATGTCGCCTCCCGGACGACGCTGGCCGCCGTCGAGATCCCGAACCGGCCGGACTGGCTGGCGTCGTGGCTGCGCAACCCGCAGCGAATCAAGCCCGGCGACCGCATGCCCGACCTCGGACTGAGCTCGACCGAGGTCTCAGACCTCGTCGCCTATCTGGACGGCCTGAAGTGACGGTGACGGCCTGATGGCCACCACGATCTCACCGCGTGGGCGGCGCTACGTCGACGAGCTCGACCGCATCTGGGTCGAGCGTCCCGGCGTCCTCGGTTGGCTGACGACCACCAACCACAAGCGCATCGGGATCCTGTACTTCTTCACGACGCTGATCTTCTTCGGCGCCGGCGGCGTCGAGGCCCTGCTGATCCGCACCCAGCTGATCGGGCCCAACGGCACCGTGCTCTCGCCTCAGGCCTACGACGAGGTGTTCACGATGCACGGGATCACGATGATCTTCCTGTTCGTGATCCCGATGACCACGGGCGCGTTCGGCAACTACCTGATCCCGCTGATGATCGGCGCGCGGGACATGGCGTTTCCCCGGCTCAACGCCCTGTCCTACTGGATCTTCCTCGGCTCCGGAATCTTCATGTATACGGCGCTGGCCCAAGGTCACGCGCCCAACGCCGGGTGGTTCGACTACGTGCCGCTCGCCTCCAAGCAGTTCGACCCCGGCAACAACATCGACTTCTACGGCTATGGACTGATCTTCAACGGCATCTCGAGCACGATCGCGTCGATCAACTTCATCGTGACGATCTTCAAGCTCCGGGCACCGGGGATGTCGATCAACCGGATGCCGCTGTTCTGCTTCGCCTTCCTGGCGGTCGCGTTCGCGCTCCTGTTCGCGCTCCCGTCGCTGAGCGTCGCCGCGCTGTTCTTGGAGCTTGACCGCCAGCTCGGCTTCCACTTCTATGACGCGGCGTTCGGAGGTGCGCCGCTGCTGTGGCAGAACCTGTTCTGGATCTTCGGCCACCCCGAGGTGTACATCATCATCCTGCCCGCGTTCGGGATCGCCACGGCGATCATCCCGACGTTCGTCGAGCGCAAGATGGTGATGTTCCCGCTGGTGGCGCTGGCCGAGATCCTCGTCGCCTTCCTCGGCTTCGGGGTGTGGGTGCACCACATGTTCACCGTCGGCTTCTCGACCCTGACCACGGTCTACTTCGCCGCCGCCAGCCTGATCATCACGATCCCGTCGGCGATCCAGCTGTTCGCGTGGATCGCGACCATCCTCACCGGCACCCCGAAGTTCAAGACGCCGCTGCTGTTCATCATCGGCTTCATCGTCTACTTCATCATCGGCGGCCTGTCCGGGATCACGGTGGCGGCGATTCCCTTCGACCAGCAGGTGCACGACAGCTACTACATCATCGCCCACTTCCACTTCGTGATCTTCGGCGCCGCCGTGTTCCCGATCCTCGGCGGCATGTACTTCTGGTTTCCCAAGCTCACCGGCCGGATGTACAACGAGCGCGTCGGCAAGCTCAGCTTCTGGCTGACGTTCGCGGGAACCTTCATCACCTTCTTCCCGATGCACATCGTCGGCCTGCTCGGCATGCCGCGCCGCATCTACACCTATTCCCCCGGACTGGGCTGGACGCTGTGGAACTTCATCGAGTCGATCGGCGCCTACATTCTCGCCGCCGGCTTGGTGCTGATCGTCGCCAACCTGGTGGTCAGCTACTTCAGGGGGGAGCCGGCGGGCAACGACCCGTTCGGCGGCGACACGCTCGAGTGGTCCACCTCATCGCCGCCGCCCGCGTACAACTTCGCCGTCATCCCGACCGTGACCAGCCCATATCCAATGTGGGACGAGCGGGACCGCGAGCGCGACAACCGCCGCCTCGACGCCGGTCAGGGCGTGCTCAATCGCGGCCACCTCACGCCCGCCACCACCGCCCAGGACGCCCGACCCGACGAGATCCTGTCAATGCCGCCGCACTCCATCTGGCCGCCGCTGAGCGGGCTGATGCTGCTTGGGACGTTCTTCATGCTCGTGATGGCGCACTACTGGATCGCACTCGGCTGGGCGGTCGCCGGCCTGTTCACAGTGGCCGGCTGGCATCGACACGACGAGGGCGCGTGACCGAGGCCAGCGCCGGTCAGCCGCCGCGCAGCGCCGAGGCACACACCGCGCCGGCCGCGGCGCGGGTCGATCACGGGCGCATGGCCCAGCCCAGCGGCTGGTGGGGCATGGCCCTGTTCCTGTGCGCGGAGGTGACGCTGTTCGGCACGATGATCGGCAGCTACTACTACCTGAACTTTGGCTCGCGCCGTTGGCCGCCGGCGGGAATACAGCCGCCGAGCATCGCCCTCCCGCTGGCCGTCACCGCCGTCCTGGTCGCCTCCACCCCGCTGCTGGTGGCGGCCGAGCTGGCTGCCCGACGTGGCCACCGGGCGCGGACGGCGCAGTGGATCGTCATCGCGCTGTTGATCCAGGTGGGGTTCCTGGCGGCGCAGATCGCGCTGTTCGTCCACGACTACAACCAGTTCACGCCGCAGAGCAGCGCCTACGGCTCGATCTACTTCACGCTGCTGGCGGCCCACGATGCGCACGTCCTGCTGGGCATCCTGCTGAGCCTCGCCGTGCTGTGGAAGCTCGCCACCCGCGGGCTGAACAACTACTGGCTGATCGGGGTCAGGGGCCTCACCCTCTACTGGTATGTCGTCAACGCGCTCGCCCTGATCGTGGTCCTGGTCGTGCTGTCTCCGTCGATATGACCACGACGTCGTCAACAACGCCGTCGACTTGGCTGCTCTGGTTCGGGGTCCTCGGCGGCGCCGGCGCCTGGGTGATCCAGTTCGCCGCCAACCTGTACTTCACATTCGCCCAGTGCAACCAGCCGACGCAACGCTGGAACCTGCCCATCCACGGCTGGCAGGTTGGGTTGTCGCTGCTCGCGTTGGCGGTCGGGACGGCCTCGACCCTGGTCTCGCTGCGGATCTTCCGCTCGACCTATGAGATCGATGACGCCGACGCCCAGGAGCTTCGCGGCGACGGCACCGCACCCCCGCTGGGACGGGTCCACTTTCTGGCCCTCGTCGGCCTCACCGTCAACTTTCTCGCGCTGGCGATCATCGTCATGACCGGTATCGGCGCGCCCCTGCTGCCCGTATGCCAGCAATCGTGAGCCGCCTTCGCACCCCGACGATCCTCGCGCTCGCCGTCGTCGCCGCCCTGCTCGTGGCGAGTCTGGCCCAGGCCCAGCCCGAGTCCGGCATCGTGCGCCCCACCACCGAGCCGAGCACCCCCAGCCTGGAGCTGGGCCGGCAGCTGTTCGCCGGCAACTGCGCCAGCTGTCACGGGATCGCCGGATCCGGGATCAAGTCGCCGCGGCCCGGCGCCGGCGACATCATGGGGGCCGGCCCGCCGCTGCGGGGCGTGGGCGCGCTCGCCCCCGACTTCTACCTGCGCACCGGGTTCATGCCGTTGGCGAACATCCACGCCCAGCCGGGGCCGGAGCCCGAACGGGTGCTGTTCTCCGACAAGGAGATCCGCTCGCTCGTCGGCTACGTCGCCTCGCTGGGCGCCGGCCCGGCGATCCCCACTCCCAATCCGGCCGCCGGCACCCTGTCAGAGGGACAGTCGCTGTTCCTGGCGCACTGCGCCGGGTGCCACCAGATAGAGGGACGCGGCGGCTTCGTCACCGGGGCCGAGGTCCCGCCGCTGCAGAACGTGCCCGCCACCCGGATCGCCGAGGCGGTGCGCATCGGGCCCTACCTGATGCCCCGGTTCTCGACCGCGCAGATCTCCAACCGGCAGCTGAACTCGCTCGTCAAGTACGTGCTCAGCACCAATCATCCCGACAACCGCGGTGGCTGGGGGATCGGCAACCTCGGTCCGATTCCCGAGGGGCTGGTCGCCTGGTGGATCGCCGCGCCGCTGCTGATCCTGTCCTGCCTGGCTGTCGGTAGGAGGATTCGCCGCCCATGAAGCTCTGGCAATGGCTGGTCGCGTTCCTCGTCGCACGACGCCAGCGTCGTCGCCAACCACCCGCCCCACCGCCACCACCGGAGCGGATCATTCCCGCGGGTACGCCGGAGCGGCGCGCCGAGAACCTGGTGCTCGTCCTGCTGGGTATCGCCAGCCTGTTCGCGCTCGGCTTCATCGTCGTTTACGCGGTGTACAGCTCGGCTGGCCTGCCCGACCAGCTGCTCGGGATCTGCCTCGGCCTGTGCCTTGTGTTCATCGCCGCCGCCCTGACCGTCGTCTCCAAGCGGCTCGTGGTCACCGAGGAGATCGAGGACGAGTACCCGACCGAGCACCCCGTGCAGCAGGGCGAGATCGTCGAGATGGTGCACGAGAGCGGGAGCCGGTTCACCCGCAAGCGCCTGCTGATCGGGGCGAGCGCGGCCACCGGCGGCGCTCTCGGCCTGGCGGCGGCGACGCCCGTGCTGTCGATCGGCCCGCTGTGGGACACCGGGCCGCTCGACCGGACGCCGTGGCACCGCGGCACCCGCGTGGTGGACGAGAACGGGCGGCCGATCAGCGCCGTCGACGTCGAGGAGCGGACCTTCTACACCGGGTTTCCCGAAGGGGCCAACATGGAGGACCTCGGATCTCCGCTGGTGATCGTCCGCCTGGACCCGACCAAGCTCAAGCTCCCTGCCGGACGGGCCGACTGGGCGCCGGACGGGATCGTCGCCTACTCCAAGATCTGCACCCACGCCGGGTGTGCCATCGGGTTGTATCGCAAGCCCCTGTTCACGCCGGTCGAGCCCAATGACGCGCTGGTCTGTCCCTGCCACTACTCGACCTTCGACCCGTTCACGGGGGGGACGGTCATCTTCGGGCCCGCCGGGCGTCCGCTGCCGCAGCTGCCGCTGATGATCGGCTCAGACGGCGTCCTGCGCGCGGCGGGGAACTTCTCCGGGCGCGTCGGTCCGGGCTGGTGGGCGGTGAGGGAGCGCCCGACGTGAGCGATCCGATCGCCGATCCCGTCCGCTTCATCGACGAGCGCACCGCGGCCGCTCCGCTGCTGCGAAAGTCGCTGCGTTATCTGTTTCCCGACCACTGGTCGTTCCTGCTCGGCGAGGTGGCGCTGTACGCGTTCATCGTCCTGATCGCCACCGGGACCTACCTGGCCCTGTTCTATGACCCGAGCACCGCCAAGACCGTCTATCACGGGTCCTACGCGCCGCTGCAGGGCCAGACGATGAGCGCCGCCTACAAGTCGGTCCTCGACCTGT
The DNA here is from genome assembly GCA_963731395.1 of uncultured Solirubrobacteraceae bacterium. Lineage (GTDB taxonomy): Bacteria > Actinomycetota > Thermoleophilia > Solirubrobacterales > Solirubrobacteraceae > Palsa-465. The sequence goes on along the minus strand of CAVSVH010000016.1, from coordinate 256,819 downwards.
CGCTGACCGACAAGGCGGGGCTGCTGATCCGCCAAACCCACCACTGGGCCGCGGACGTGTTCATGGTCGCGATCGTGATGCACCTGATGCGCGTGTTCTTCACCGGGGCGTTTCGCAAGCCGCGCCAGCTCACCTGGATGGTCGGGGTGCTGCTCCTGTTCACCGCGCTGCTCGAGGGCTATCTCGGCTATTCGCTGGTCGACGACCTCCTCTCCGGGATCGGGTTGGCGATCGGCTACGGGGTCGGCCTGTCGATCCCGGTCATCGGCGGTCCGTTCGTGCTCGGGATCTTCGGCGCGTCGTTCCCCGGTAACACCCACTTCTTCTCGCGGATGTACATCGCACACGTGTTCATCATCCCGTTGCTGCTGTTCACCCTGATCGGTGTCCATCTGGCGCTGATCGCGGCCCGCCACCACACCCAGTTCAAGGAGAGCAAGCGGACCACCAACCGACGGATCGTCGGGGTGCCGATGTTCCCCGGTCAGGCGCCCCGCTCGCTGGCGCTGTTGTTCTTCGTGGCGGGCATCTTGTTCCTGCTCGGTGGCCTGGTGCAGATCAACCCGATCTGGCAGTGGGGCCCATTCGAGCCGTGGCAGGCCACCAACGGCGCTCAACCCGACTGGTATCTGGGCTGGCTGATCGGCGCGCTGCGCCTGATGCCGAGCTTCGACGTCACCATCGGTCACTACACGCTGATCCCGAATCCGTTCTGGGGTGGGATCGCGTTTCCCACCGTGGTCGTCGGGGTGCTGTTGGCGATCCCGTGGGCCGAGCGGCGATTCACGCGCAACCGGGAGGTCCACAACCTCGCCGACCGCCCGCGCGACGCCCCGGGACGGACCGCGTTCGGCGTGGCCTTCCTCAGCTGGGTCTTCCTGATCTTCTCGTTCGGCGCGGCGGACCGGATCTACGTCCTGTGGGGGCTGAGCTACAACACCCAACTGACCGTCTTCCGGATCGCCATCTGGGTGATCCCGGCGTTCCTGTTCGTGGCCACGCGGCGATGGTGCCGGGCTCTCCAGCTCGCCGACTCCGTCGAGGAGACGCGAGAGACCGCGGAGGAGGTCGTCGAGGCCCGGCGCCGCGCGCCCGTCGGCAGAGCCTAGGCAGCTGAGGCGTCCCGCCTCGCGACGGCCGCGGCGGCGATAAGGCTCGCTGTGGCAAACCCGGTGGCCGTGCGCGCGCTCCGGGCGGCCAGTCGCCGATGCGCCCGTCGATGCGCCCACCGGGCGACCGGCACCATCGACGCGGCGTGAGCGGCGTCGACGCCCGCCCCGACGAGCAGCCGGTCGCGCGTCGGGCGGCGGTCGACGAGCGCCGCCTGGGCGAGCTCCCGCGCGCCGAGCACCCGCGCCACAGCGGCTGCGGGGCGGTCGACCGGCGTCCGCGCCACGGCGCTCAGCCACCGCGCCGGGGCGAGCAGGAGCGCCCCGCCGTACGTCGACCGGGCCACCAGCAACGCCGCCGGCACGAATCGGTGCGGCGCCATCAGTCCGTCTCGCCGCGACCTGGCGAGGAGACCCATCAGGTGGCGCGGGGCTCGGTGACGGCGCACTCCAGCAGGAGCGCGTGCACGAACGCCTGCGGCAGGTTGCCGCGGAGCTGGCGCTGGCGGACGTCGAACTCCTCGGTGATGAGCCCGGCGGTGCCGCAGGAGGCACGCGTGCGCTCAAACCAGCGCGCCGCGCGGACGAGGTCGCCCTGCTGGGCCCAGGCGAGTGCCATGAGGAAGCCGCACATGAGAAATGCGCCCTCCGACTCGCCCAGCGGGCGCTCATCCGGGCGGTAGCGGTAGCAGTATCCGTCGTCGGTGAGCTCATTGGCCACCGCCTCCAGCGTGGCGATGGTGCGCGGATCATCGGCCGGGATCCCGCCGCGGATCGCCGGGAGCAGAAGCGCCGCGTCAAGGCGCGCATCGGTCGGCGACCGCTGCCAGTGGCCGGCCGCCGCCAGGGCGTGCTCGGACGTGTCGGCGACGATCGCATCGGCGAGCGCCAGCCAGTGCGCCGCCTGCTCGCTGGACTGATGGCGCGAGATCTGCCGCAGGCCGGCGGCGCAGATCAGCCGGCTGTGGGTCCAGGCCTCGGGCTCGAGCTCCCACACCCCGGCGTCGGGCTCCCGCCAGCGCTGCTCGATCGCGGCGACCGCGGCCTCCACCGCCTTCCAGGCGTCCGCGTCGAGATGATCGTGGCGGGCGGCGGCCGCGAACAGGTTGAGCGACTCGCCGAAGGCGTCGAGCTGGAACTGATGGTTGACCCAGTTGCCGACGATGTCGGTCCCTCCCGGGTAACCGGGCAGGTCCAGGCTGCGTTGATCGGGCACCGGGCCTCCGTCGACGGTGTAGGCGGGCACGAGCTCCGGGCCGTCCGCCAGCAGCCGCTCGGTCACGAACCGCACCGCGTCGTCCATCAGCGGAAACGGACCCGCCTTGGCGACCGCCTGGCCGGTGAAGCACTGGTCGCGGATCCACACGTAGCGGTAGTCGTAGTTGCGGCCCTCACGGGCGCGCTCGGGCAGCGACATCGTGGCCGCGGCGACCATTCCGCCACCCCCGCTGGTCAGCCCCTGCAGCACGGCGTAGGAGTGCCGCGCGTCGCGCTCGGCGACCGCGCAGTGAAACTCGGGCAGCCGCTCTGACCACGCGGCCTCGGTGCCACTCCACGCCCGATCGGGCTCAGGCGGCTGCGCCGGTTCGGCGGCGGCGTCGAGGACGAGCACGAGGTCGTGGGACTCGCCCTCCTCCAGCTCGAGCGTCATCTCCAGCGGCTTGCTCCCCTGCCCGTCGGACCGGGGCTCGGCCTGATCGGCGCCCGTCCAGATCATGTGGGCGTCGCCCACCCTGCCCGTCCAGCGGCCGTCGTCTTCGCGGCGCAGGCGCTTGACCGACTCAAATCCGTAGCCGGTGCGGAGGTCGAGCACCACGCGGACCCGCGCCGCTCCCCGGCGCGCGAGCACGCGTCGCAGCAGCACGGCCCGGTCCGGCCGCGTCGGCAGCGCGAGCGCCTCCCGGCATTCGACCACGCCGGCATCCGTGATCCAGCGGCTGCGCCAGATCAGCCCCTGCTCGTAGTACCCGCCCCACACGAAGCGCGCATCGGGCGTGACCGCGTACGTCCCCTGGCCCCCGATGAGGGTGGCGAAGCAGGCATCGGAGTCCCAGCGCGGGAAGCACATCCACGCGTAGTCGCCGCGGGGGCTGACGAGCACGCCGCGTTCGCCGTCGGCGAGCAGCGCGTACTCCCGGAGAACATGCGGCGCGCCGACGCTCATCTGCGAGCCTAGGGCCGACTGGCTCACACCGAGTATCTCTCGGCGTCCGCGCGCTTGAGCTCGATCCCGAGCCCGGGCCGCCCGACGTCCGGATACAGGCGGCCGGCGCGCGGCTCCAGGACGCCATCGAACAGGATCCGCTCCGCCCGGACGTGGGTGTGGAAATACTCGCAGTGGCGCAGGCGGCCGATGGCACAACCGACGTGCGCGTGGATCTGGGGGGCGCAGTGGGCCGAGAACGGCATCTCGTACGCGGTGCAGAGGTCGCCCGCGGCCAGCACGCCGGTGACGCCGCTCGCCCGGGTCACGTCCGCCTGGAGCACGTCGACGGCGCCCGCGTCGAGCATCCGGCGAAAGTAGGGTGGGTGTGAGCCGTATTCGCCGGCGGCGATGTCCATTCCCGGTGGCGCGTTGTCGCGGATGAGACGCAGTCCCTCGAGATCGTCGGACGACACCGGCTCCTCGAACCACGACACCCCGACGTCGGCGAACCCCGCCGCGAGCGCCAGCGCCAGCTTGCGGGAGTAGGCCCCGTTGGCGTCGACGAACAGCTCGGCGTCGGGGCCGATCGCGGCGCGTACCGCCCGCGCCCGCCCCACGTCGGCAGCGGGATCGCGGCCGACCTTCATCTTGACGCGGGGGATCCCCTCCTGCACCCACCCCGCGAGCTGGGCGCACAGCTCGTTCTCGTCGTACGAGGTCAGCCCTCCCGAGCCGTAGATCGGAACCGCCGGATGCGCGCGGCCGAGCAGGTCGGCGAGACAGGTGCGCAGCAACTTGGCCTTGAGATCCCACAGGGCGACGTCGACCGCCGAGATCGCCATCGCGGTGACACCCGGCCAGCCGACGTTGCGGATCGCGGTGATCATCGCCCACCACGCTCCGGGCACGGCGAGCGCGTCACGGCCGCGGACCGCGCCGGCGAGGGGCCCGGCGATCAGCGACGCCGCCGACGCGTGGCCGTAGGTGTAGCCGATCCCGGTCTCGTCACCGGCGTCGACCTCGGCGACCACGACGGTGACCGAGTCCCATTCGAGGGTTCCGTCGGACTCCGGCTGCTCGGTCGGGATCTCGTACGCCGCCGCACGGACGTCTGTGATCGCCAGGTCGGTCACCGCAGCGTCCCTCAACGGCGCGCCGCGGTAACGGCGGCGCCGATCGCGGCGGCGGCGGCCACCGCGGCGCCGGCGATCACCGACCGATGCGTCGCCGCCCACAGCTCCGAACTCCCCGTCTTCGCCTTGTCGTCGAAGATGCCGTGCGTGGCCGCCAGCTCGGGCCGAGGCTCGAACAGATTGTCGGGGCGGTCGGGTGCCACCGGCATGTCCTTGACCTGCTGCCCGGAGAATCCGGTCCGCGCCAGGTAGATGTCGCCGGCCAGCCCGGAGAGCTTGGTTCCGACGATCGCCTCGACGGTGCTGTAGCCGACCCACAGCTCCCGCCGGCGGTGATGCGCCGCCCAGTACACCGCCTCCGCGGGGATCTCCGGCTGGTAGATCGGCGGCACCGGCTGGGGATGATCGGGCAGCTTGGAGCGACACCAGTTGAACTGCGTGGTGTTGACCCCGGGCAGCTGGACCATCGTGAGCCGCACCTTGCTCTTGTCGTGGCGCAGCTCGGTGCGCAGCGAGTCGGTGAAGCCGCGGATGCCGAACTTCGACCCGCAGTACGCCGCCTGCAGCGGGATGCCGCGATACGACAGCGCCGATCCGACCTGCACGATGACGCCGCGGTCGCGGGGGGTCATCCGCTTGAGCGCCGCCATCGTTCCGTAGACGGTGCCGAGATAGGTGACCTCGGTGGCGCGCTTGAACTCCTCGGGGGTGACGTCGATGACCTTCGCGAAGACGGTCGCCATCGCGTCGTTGACCCAGACGTCGATCGGGCCGAGGCGCTCCTCGATGTGCGCGGCGGCGGCCTCCACCTGATCGCTGTCGGCCACGTCGGTGGGGACGACGATCGCCTGGCCGCCGAGCTCCTCGACCTCGCGGCGGGCGTCGTCGAGGGCGCGCTCGCCCCGGGCCACGAGGGCGACATGGGCACCGCGCTTGCCGAACGCGTGGGCGATCGCCCGGCCGACCCCGCCCGACGAGCCCGTGACGACGACGACCTCAGGTGGTTGCGTCGAACTCACTCTCCCCCCTCTTTAGTTGGATTGCCCGCCGCCGTGCAGCCGGTCCGCCAGTCGCGAGGCCAGCGCCATGATCGTCAACGCCGGGTTCGCGCTGCCCTGGGTGGGGCAGACGCTGCCGTCGCACGCGTACACGTTCGGCGTGCCCCACACCCGATGGTCGGCATCGACGACGCTGTTGTCGGGGCTGGTGCCCATGCGGGCGCCCCCGACGAGGTGCGCGTAGCGTTGGATCGTCAGCACGTCCTGGGCGTCGGCGGCGTGCAGGATGTTCTTGATCACTCCGGTTGAGTACTCCATGTTGCGCGTGTCGTTGTCGGTCAGGTTGTAGTCCATCCGCGCGACCGGAAGGCCCCAGCGGTCCTTCTCGTCGGCCAGCGTCACCCGATTGTCAGGATCGGGCAGGAGCTCGTTGAGGACGCCGATGGTCGCCCAGTGGTTGTAGTCGCGCATGTACTCGCGCAGTGCTCGGCCCCAGTGTCCGTCGGCGAGGACGTGCCCGGCCCAGTCGATCGGCATCGGCGACACCGTCTGGATCGAGAACCCGCGGGCGAAGCCGCGGTCGGGATCGGTCTCGTAGAACTGCTCGGAGGAGACCTCGGGAGGCGGCGCCTTGTAGGAGCGCAGCTCCTCGGGAAAGCGCCCCGCCGTCTGGGTCGCGCCCTGGACCATCACGTAGCGGCCGACGAGGTCGTCGTTGTTGCCGAGCCCGTTGGGGTGGCGGCGCGAGGCGGACTGCAGCAGCAGTCGCGGGGTCTCGATCGAGTAGCAGCACACCGCCACCGCGCGTGCCCGCTGCAGATGCTGGGCGCCTGACTCCTCGGTCAGGTAGCGCACGCCGATCGCCCGGCCGCTGGCATCGTCGATCTCGACGGCCGCCGCCATGCTTCCGGCGCGGACCTCGACGCCGTGCTCGATCGCGTCGGGGAGATGACTCACGTAGGGGCTGCCCTTGGCGTTGACCTTGCAGCCCTGCAGGCAATAGCCGCGGTAGATGCAGTGCGGGCGATTGCCGAACGTGCCGTTGGCGATCGCCACCGGACCGACCCGCATGCCGATCTGCAGCTTGCGGGCGCCGCGCATGAGGTTGGCCGCTGCACCGGTGATGGGATGGGGCGAGAACGGATAGCTGTGCGGGTCTCCCCACGGCCAGTCCTGTCCCGAGACGGGCAGTTCGCGCTCCACCTCCTCGTAGTGGGGCTTGAGCTCGGCGTAGGAGATCGGCCAGTCGGCGCCGACACCGTCGCGCGTGTGGGTCTCGAAGTCCGAGGGGTGAAATCGGGGGGCAAAGCCGGCGTAGTGGATCATCGATCCCCCGACGCCCCGGCCACTGTTGTTCTTGCCGAGCTCGATCGGGTCGCTGCCGCCGATCACGCGCGGCTCGGTCCAGTAGAGATCGTGGGAGCCGGCCTCGTCGGACACCCAGTCGGCGTCGGGATCCCAGAATGGCCCCGCCTCGAGGATGACGATCCTCCAGCCGCGGCGGGCCAGTCGCTGGGCCAGCACCGATCCACCGGCGCCGGCGCCGACGATGCATAGGTCGACCTCGTCGTGGTCGTTGTAGCGGTGCATCCGCTCGCGGCCGGGAATCGCCCGCGTGTGGACGTCGAGCAGGTAGCGCGAGTCGTTGCCTCGGGGCCCCACCGATCCCTTGAGCAGTCCCCTCAGGTTCAACGAGCGTCCCCGCCGACCTCGCGCACCGGGTCCTCGCTCGTCGCTCCCGGGCGCTCGAACGGCTCCAGCACGCTCACCCCCTGGCCGAGCCGCATGAATCCGCGCGGGTAGGCCGGGCCGCCGAAGCCGATCTCGTTCCACGCCCACGGGTGCGAGTAGAACGCCGCCAGGATCGCCCGCATGCACACCGACCAGGCGCGCTTGACGTTGAGCTGCGCCCACGCCTCACCGCTCAGCTTGGCCTCGGCGAGCGCTCCGACGACCTGCTCGCGGGCATCGGCGGACAGGGCCGCGAAGTTCTCGGCCCCGAGCTCCCGGGCCCGCTCGTCGAGCCCGCGCAGGACCCGGCGCCACGTCTCGGGGTCCTCGGGCATGTCGTGGTAGCGATAGCCGTCGAGCTTGCCGTCGGCCAGCTTGGCATCGACCATCTCGGCGACCGGGATCCGCGGGTCCGCGTCCTGCGCGACGGCGGTGTCGCAGAACGCCCGTAGCGTTGGCTCCTCCTCGGAGGTGAAGAAGCGCATCGGTCCGGGCGACGCGAGGCGCGCGGTGACGACCGCGGTGGTCTCCTTGTCCCAGCCCGGCGCGGCGTCCATGACGTCGTAATCGGGATAGCGGCCGATCATCTGCGGGGTGACCCCGCGGCGCTGGCGCGGGAGCCAGGACGGGGGCAGCGGCTCTCCATCCGCGCGGCGGTTGGGAAGATGATCTCCGCTGGAGATGTCGCGCGGCGCCATCAATCGTCCTCGCGCCGGAGCACCGCGGCCAGGATGCCCATCGCGCCGACGATCGACATGAGTCCGGGGGCGACGATCGGCGGCCCCATCGCGAGGTTGTAGACGGCGGTCTCGTGACTGAACCCGCCCGGCCGCCGGGCGACCCCGCGCGCATGGTAGTACTCGCCGATGAGGCCGTTGGCGGTGTAGATGACCGCCGTCACCGGCAGGTAGCGCTTCGCCCACCGCCGGGAGAACACGCCGCCGATCCCGGCGACGACCACCGGCGGCGTGACGACGATCGGGCTCCACATCATCTTGTTGCCGAAGCTCGCGCGGTAGTGCTCGAGGTAGATCTCCGCGGTGGTGACGACCGCCGAGAACGCCGTCAGTCCCGCGAGCGACCGCTCGAACCGGCCATGCTGCACGTCGGACAAGGCCCGATCGATGACATGCGGCGATCGCCCATGCTTGCCCCGCCGTGGCCCGCGCGCCCTCATGGACGTGGCGCTACCCCCCAGACCCGATGTTCACCGGGCCAGAGCGGCGGGGGCCGCTGATAATGTCAGGATTCGAACATCTGACGACGGTCCCGGCGCTCGGATCGGTTCGCTCGCCACTGGTCGGGTACCGGCTCAGGTATGGCCGACCCCACCGAGAACTCCGCGCGAGAGGCCGAGCGTCAGAGCCGCCGGATGGCGGTCCCGGCAACGCGGTTCGCGTTGGTCTCGGGCATCCTCGCGGTCCCCGGAGCCGTGCTCCTGCTGCTGGGCAGCGGGTGGGTGTGGGCGGTCGGGATCGCGCTGCTCGCGCTCGCCATCCCCCCGTTGACGATCGCGGTGGGCCTGCTCGGCTCGGCCTTCGTCACGCGCTGGACCTCGCGCAACCGGCCATTCGCCTGACGCCGACGTGGAGCGCACTGTGGCTCCGCGGACGCCGACGACGCCGACGACGGCGACCGCGGAGCCCTGACCCGACTGACGAGTGCCCGGCGTCGCCGGCGACCCGGCAACTTCCGTGCCGGCGGACACACCGAGACTCCATCGATGACGCGCGAGCAAAGCCTCCACGTCGCGAATACGCAACCATGTGCCCATCGTTCCGGAAGCCATGAGCCTCTGCTCGCGACTGCCGAAGCTGCTGTTCGCCCTCCTCGCCGTCGCCGCCGGTCTGGCGACGGCGTGGTCCTGCGATGCCTGGGCCGCCGGTGGCGGCGCGCCTGGCAGCGTGTCGCTGGACGCGCCGGCGTACACGGCGCACGAGGATCAGGGAGCGCTCGAAATCACGATCGAGCGATCCGGCGATCTCGCTGGCACGGAGAACGTCGGCTACGGCGTCAAACGTCAGGACGGCCAGCCGGGAATCGACTTCGACACCGTCGCCAACCACGAGATCACGTTCGCGCCGGGGCAGCGGACCTACACGTTCACCGTGCCGATCATGGACCGGGGGATGAACGCCACCCCGGTCCACGCCCTCGCCTACCTGTATGGCTCCTCACCCGACGCCCTCGGCCCTAATCACAACGCGCCGGTCACGATCCTCCACGACGATCCTCTGCAGGCGCGGGATCCGGCGAATCCGCTGGGAGTGCCGGGTCCCTACGACGGCAACCCGGTCGCCGGCGCGCGGCTCTACGTCGACCCGGACTCGGCCGCCGCCGAGGCGCAGCGGCGGTTGCGGCGGACGCGGCCGCGATTCGCCGCCCTGCTCGGGGACCTCGCGCACGAGCCCGGCGCCCATCGCTTCTACATGTGGAACATGGGCGGGCAGATCGCGGGCCGGGTCGCCCACTACCTCGAGAACGCGCAGGTCCAGCAGCCGGAGACCACGGTGATGCTCTCAACCTACAGCCTCGTCCACGGCGCGTGCGGATCCACCGCGACGCCGGCGGTGCAGGCCCGCTTTGACGACTTCATCAGGCGGGTGGCCGAAGGCATCGGCAACTTCCACGTCGTCTTCTTCCTCGAGATCGACTCGCTGATCACCGCCCCCTGCCTCACCCGTACGCAGCTCGCGATCCGCGAGGCCGAGCTCAGCTACGCCGTCGGCGCCCTCGAGGCGGACCCGCACGTGCTCGTCTACCTCGACGGCGGCGCCGCCGACGCCGTGCACGCCGCCCGCATGGCCCGCTATCTGCGCGCCTCCGGCTTGGCGCAGGCGCAGGGCTTCTTTCTGAACTCGACCCACTTCGACTGGTCGACGACCGAGATCCACTACGGCCAGCGGATCTCTGCACTGACCGGCGGGGCGCACTTCATCGTCAACACCGGGTCCAACGGGCGCGGCCCGCTCCATCCGGTGCATCGGGTCAGACATGGCAACGAGATCCTCTGCAATCCGCCCGGCCGCGGCCTCGGACCGCTCACCCTCGACGATGACGTCGCTCAGCAGACGCCATATCTGGCGACCGACGGCCTCCTGTGGTTCTCCAACCCTGGGGGCAGCGGAGGACCGTGCGTCCGGGGGGCGCCCCCGCGTGGCGCCTTCTGGCCCGCTCGCGCGGTCATGCTCGCCCGCAACTGGGTCGACCGGGTCACCGGACCGAGATTCCCGTTGCGGGAGTCGCCGTTCGCCGCCATGCGCCGGAACGGTTAGCCGGGCGCACGGTCACGAGGACCGTGCCCGCAGCGGTGCCGCGGCCGCGCTCAGCCCGCACGACTTCAGCGCGGCGATGCTGTTGGCGACGATCTCGCTCACCGTCTGCCCTTGGTAGATCCACGCCGGATTGCGAGCGTCCACCGACGCCAGCTTGGCCGCGCTCGCGGTGGCCGTCGCCCGCAGGACCGCCAGATCGCGCGCGTGATCGCCCGCGAAGGCGGTGACCTGGTAGGACTCGCCGCACGCGGTCGAGATGCCGCTGGTGGCGCGGTCGAGCCTCTGGGCCATGGGAAGCGGTGCCTGGGGCGGAGTCGCCCCGCAGGCGGCGAGGGCCGCGGCGGCGAGCCCGGCCGCCATCCACCGACGACAGCTCCACACCCGGGTCATGTCAACAGGATGAGCGAGACCCCGCCGAGCAGCGCCGCGCCGGCGGTCCACCAGGCAATGTAGTCGCCGATGTGACCGCTGTGCAGCTCCCGCAGCACGTTCAGGCCGCGCAGCAGCGGATCGATGACCCCGTCCGGAATCCGGTCGCGCACCGTCGCACCGAATAGGCCGAGGGCGGCGAGGCCAACGGCGCCGAGCGTGGAGATCGCCCCGTAGACGAAATCGTAGCCCTCGATGTGGCTGGTGGACGCCGGCGGGAAATGCGCCGTCGCAGCGCGCAGCACCCAGCCGATGTAGGCGTCGTGGTCGTGGAAGTGGGCGGCGGCGCGTTCGACCCCCGGCAAGGCGCCCGGGATCAGGCCGATCACGATCGCGACGACCAGCAGCACGGCCGGCACGAGCACCATCAGCGGCGGCGTGTGCTCGCGCGGCGTCGTCTCCTCGTCCTCCTCGCGCTCCGGGGGGGCCTCCTCCTTCGCGCCGCGCGGCGCAGCGGGACCCCAGCCGAGGAATACGCGCCCGGCGACCCGCAGCACCGCGCCGCCAGTGGCGATCGACGAGATCACGAACACCGCCGGCAGCCATGGAAAGCCGCCGTCGATCGCCGCCCCCTCGAGCATCGACTTGCCGAAGAAAGCGGTCGTCATCGGCACCCCGGCCAGGAGCAGCCCACCGATGGCGAACAGCACGCCGACGTGCGGCAGGACCCGCCCGGCACCGTGCAGGTCGAACTCGTCGACGGTCCCGAAGCGATGCAGCAGCACCCCGGTCAGCATGAACAGCGCCGCCTTGTTGGCGCCGTGGGCGATCACATACGTGGCGACCGCGGCCAAACCCTTGGCGCTCAGCAGCCCGATGCCGCAGAGGAACAGCCCGACGTGGCTGATCGTCGAGAACGCGAGCAGCCGCTTGATGTGGCGTTGCACGAAGCACATGACCGCGCCCCACAGCGCGGTCACCGTCCCGATGGCGATGAGGATCGCGCGCAGCGCATCGGCGTGGGGCCCGAGCGGTCCGGCGAAGATCGTCCAGTACAACCGCGCGATCGCGTACACGCCAAGCTCGACCATGACTCCGGAGAACAGAACGCAGACCGGCGTCGGCGCCACGGCGTGGGCATCGGCGAGCCAGAAGTGGACGGGGATCGCCGCCGCCTTGGTGAGAAAGCCGATGAACAGCAGCGCCATCGCCACCACGACCAGCGGATCGGCGCGGTGGCCGTCGAGCGCGGCTCCGATCTGCGCCATGTTGAGCGCGCCCGTCCGCGCGTAGAGCAGCCCGACGCCGAGGAACATCGCATACGCGGCCACGCTGTTGGAGATGGCGAAGTTGATCGCTCCCTGGAGCGGCCCCCGTTCCTCGATTCGGTAGGCGGTGAGCGCGTACGCGCACGCGCTCATCAGCTCGAAGAACACCACCAGGTTGAACACGTCCCCGGTCAGCGAGAACCCGACCATCGCGGTCAGGAAGACGAGCACGAGCGCGTGAAACAGGCCGTCTGCGGAATCGAAGTAGCGCACCGAGTAGATGAGCGATGCGCACACGAGCAGCGCGGCGAACGTGGCGATGCCGGCGCCGATCGGATCGATCGAGAACGCGATCCCGATCGTCACCATGTGACTCGGGCGCCAGCCGCCCATCCAGTACGCGAAGGGATGGTGGATCGCCCGCGACAGCAGCAACGCGCACATCGTCGCCACCGCGATCGCGATCCCGACCGCCACCGTGTCGTTGAACGCGCGCGAGGCCCAGCGCCGCAGCGCCACCAGCGTCGCCGCGCCGAGCATCGGGACCGCCACCGTGAGTGCGGTGAGGTGCATCGTCGACCTGAACTAGCGGCGCAGCGCGCGCAGCTCGTTTGGATCCAGGCTCCCGAAGCGCTTGTGCGCCTGCACGGCCATCGCCAGCAGCAACGCGGTGACCGTCGCCTCGATCACGATGTCGGTGAGGACGAGGACCTGCACGACCGGATCGACCGTCCGGCTGACCGCCGGGATATCGGCGAAGATCGGCGCCTGACCGCCCGTGCGGTAGCCGACGCCGATGATCACCACGTACGTCGCTGACTGGACCACCGTCAGCGACAGGATCGTCGACACCAGGTTGCGGCTGGAGACGATCCCATACAGGCCGATCAAGAACAGCCACGCCGCCACCGCGAACGGGAGGAAGCTCATCGCCGTCTCCGGGTCGCCGCCGTGCTCATTAGCCCGGGTCACCTCGCACGAGGATCGTCTGGTCCAGGAACTCGCTCCACGCCACCAGGAAGGCCCCGTTGACCTCGAAGCCGACGGCGACGCTGGCGATGTCGATCTGGCCGCCCGACAGCAGGTGGCCGGGGATCCCGAGCGGCAGGAAGTTCTTGAAGAACACGCCGGCGAACACCAGGCCGCCGAGGCCGACGAGCGCGTATCCGCCGGCGCCGACGGCGTCGGCGACCCCGATCACGGTGTGCGGAGTGCTGATCCGCAGCCGCAGGTACCCGCCGGCGAGGAAGATCGCCAATGGGCCGGAGGCGAGCACGATCCCACCCTGAAAGCCGCCACCCGGCGTCAGTTGGCCGTGGATGACGATGTAGATGCCGAGCGCGATCATGCCGGGCACAAGGCCGAGCGCCAGGGCCGCGAGCGCTTCGCTGGATCCGGCGAAGCGATGCTCGTCTGACTCCTCCTGGCTCGGCCGCGAGTGTTCGTCGCGGAGCTCACGCAGGATGAGCACGACGCCGAGCACGGACCCGAACAGGATGTACTCCTCCCCCAGCGTGTCGAAGCCGCGAAAGTCGAAATTCAGGGCGGTGACGAGATCGGTGGCGTGGCGTTCGGTGACGCCGACCCCGGAGATCACCTGGCCGTAGACGCCGTGATAGTCGCCGAACGCGGGGAGACCGGCGAGCCCGTAGATGAGCACCACGCCGAGGCCGGCCGCGGAGGCGCCAAACAGGGTCAGTCGGGCGCGCCGGCTCATCCCTGCTCCCCGTCATCGTCCCGGCGCCGGCGCTCGTTCTCGTGGATCTTGCGCAGCGCGAGCAGGATCATCACCGGCAGGCCGACAGTGGAGACGACGATCTCCGAGAGGGCGACGTCGGGCGCCTGAAAGACGAAGAACAGCATCGTCAGCGCGATCCCGTAGACGCTGAGAACGAGCGTCTGGCGCAGCGCGTCGGGCGCGGCGACGACCGCGCCACCGCCCAGCGCGACCGCGGCGAGCGCGACGATCTGGAGCAGCGTCACCCGTCCTCGCTCTCGTCGAGCTGGCGACGCCAGTCCCCCCGTGCTCGCGGATCAGGAAGCTGCGGGCGGTCGTCTGCACCATGACCGGCCCCGCAACGACGAGCACGACGCCGACCAGCAGCGCCTTGTCGCCGATGAGCGAGAACGACTCCCGGAACACGACGGCGATCGTGATCAGCAGCGCGCCGAAGCTCGCCAGGCCAACGTAGTGCAGGCGGTCGTAGGCGTTGCGCATGACGCAGAGCCCGAGGACGGCGAGCACCTCCAGTCCGCCGCCGCCGATGAGCAGCACCGTGGCGACGATCTGGCGCCAGCTCACAGGTTGCGCTCCATCAGCCGCGCGAACGTCAGCGATCCGATCAGCGACATGGGCGCGAACACGACCGCCAAATCGATGAACGGCTGACGGTGAAACCCTTCGCACAGGAGCACGAGGATCGTGCTCAGCAGCACCGCGGCAACCTGGAGCGCGGCCAGGCCGTCAGTCGGCGCCGCCAGCAGGGTCACCGCGAGGCACGGGATCAGGCCGACCCCGAGCACCGCGGCCGCGATCTCCCACTCGTTCATCCCAGGCCCAGCAGATCGATCGCCTCCACGCCCTCGACCCGGCGCAGCTGATGGCCGAGCAGGAGCTCGCGGTCGGGATCGACGCCGATGATGATCGTGTTGGGGGCAAACGAGCCGAGTGACTCGGCCAGCGCTCGCCGTCCCGTCTCGAGCGTATCGTCGCCGCCGCAGCGAAACGGCACTGCCGCAAACGCGCCGACGACGGAGCGGCGCCGCGTCAGCTGGCCAAGCGCGATCAGCGACACGGCCACGATGTCCGATGGCACCTTGAGGATCGGGCGATACGCGCGCGCGAGCCACCGCCACCGGCCCCCCCAGCCGGTGACGTCGCGTTCACACGCCAGCCCGAACGCGAGCGCGGCGATCGTCGCCGCGGCCGCGCCGGCGATCAGCTCCGGGAGATCGGTGATGTCGATCAGCAGCAGGTAGAGCGCGGCAGCGAACAGCCAGCCCAGCGACCACACCACCGCGCGCCGCATGATCCGCTGTGCCCGCTCTGCCATATCGGCGAGTTCGGGTGCCGCCGCGGGAATCCTGCCCGTTTGCCGACGGCTACCCGGGCGGCGGCCCGGCCGCGCCCGCCTCCGACAGGGCCCGAGCGAACGCGTCGACGTCCTCCGAAGTCGTGTCCCAGGAGCACATCAGCCGGACCTCTCCGGTCCGCTCGTCCCAGTCATAGAACGGCCACGCGGGCCGCACCGCGTCGGCGGCGTCGCGCGGCAGCACCGCGAACACGGCGTTGGCCTGCACCTTCTGGGTGAGCGTGATCCCCGGGATCTCCGCGACGCGGCCGGCGAGCCGGGCCGCCATCGCGTTGGCGTGCTCCGCGAGTCGCCGCCACAGATCCCCCTCGAACATGGCGACGAACTGCGCGGCGAGAAAGCGCCCCTTCGAGGCGAGCTGGAGGGTCTGCTTGCGTAGGTAACGAGCGCCGTCGGCGAGGGCGGGATCGAGGAACACGACGGCCTCGCCGAGCAGAGCCCCGTTCTTGGTCGCGCCGAGGGTGAGCACGTCGACTCCGACGTCGGTGGTGATCGCGGCGAGCTGCGCTCCGAGGGCCGCCGCGGCATTCGCCAGGCGAGCGCCGTCGACGTGCAGGCGCAACCCAAGGTCGTGCACGGTGCGCGCCAGCGCGGCGATCTCGTCCGGCGCGTAGCGCGTGCCCAGTTCGGTGCTCTGGGTGATCGTCACCAGTCGCGGCTGGACGGCGTGCTCATCGCCGATCCGGGTCGCGAGCGCTCGCACGTCCGCGGGCGTGAGCTTGCCGTCGGAGGTCGGGGCGGTGAGCAGCTTGACCCCGGCGATCCGCTCCGGGGCGCCCCCCTCGTCGACGTTGACATGCGCCACCGTGGTGCAGATGACCGCCTCCCACGGTCGGCAGACGGCGCGCAGCGCGAGCACGTTCGCGCCCGAGCCGTTGAACACGAGCAACGTTTCCGCGTCGGGGCCGAAATGGCCTCGGAGCACCTCCTCCGCCCGCCGGGTCCATGGGTCGGCGCCGTAGGCCGGCGCGTGTCCCTCGTTGGCCACGGCGAGCGCGGCGAGCACGTCGGGATGGGCCGGGGCGTAGTTGTCCGAGGCGAACGATTTCATCGTTTGACCGGCCCGCGCGCCAGAGGGGAAGCCTGAGGCATATCGCCGAGCCTACGCATTCCGGTCGCGGTGACGCTGGCTGCCTGACGCACGTCAGGGGCCAGCGGTCGTGGAGAATAGGCACCCACATGCCCCCTCCGGAGCCACAGCCGATCATCACTGCACCGACCGCGGCCGCGATCTTCCTGGTGGCGACCGCCCCGCCAGGTTGCGAGGACGAGATCCGAGACGTGTTGGCGGATGCGAGCGGACTGAGGCGCTCGGTCGGCTTCCGCCTGCCCGAGGGCGGCCTGACGCTGGTCGTCGGGATCGGGTCCGCGCTCTGGGACCGTGTGTTCGGCGAGCCAAAGCCGGCAGGTCTGCATCCCCTGCCGGAGTTCCGTGGGGCCAGGCACACCGCGGTCACGACGCCCGGTGATCTGCTGCTGCACATCCGGGCCAATCGGTTCGACCTCTGCTTCGAGCTCGCCCAGCGACTGACCGATCGGCTCGCCGGCGCCGCGCACGTCGTCGACGAGGTGCACGGGTTCCGGTCGTTCGACGAACGTGACCTGCTCGGGTTCGTCGACGGGACCGAGAATCCCGAAGGGGCCGCTGCGGACGCCGCAGTGCTGATCGCCGATGACGATCCCTCGTTCGCCGGTGGAAGCTATGTCGTCGTCCAGAAGTACGTGCACGACATGGCGGCGTGGGACGCCCTGTCGGTCGAGGAGCAGGAGCGGGTCATGGGCCGCACCAAGCTCAGCGACATCGAGATGGACGACGACGTCAAGCCGCGCGACGCGCACATCGCGCTGACCGTGATCGAGGACGAGAACGGCGAGGAGCAACAGGTGCTGCGCTACAACATGCCGTTCGGCCGCGTCGGCACCGGCGAATTCGGAACCTATTTCATCGCCTACGCCCGCACTCCGGACGTGACCGAGCGGATGCTGAGCAACATGTTCATCGGCGCCCCGCCCGGGAACACCGATCGCATCCTCGACTTCTCGACGGCGCTCACCGGCAGCCTGTTCTTCGTCCCGAGTCTCGACTTCCTCGACGATCCGCCGGATCCGCCGGCTCGCGTCGACGGGGGCGGGTCGCTGGGGCTCGGGAGCCTCCGGCCCGACGGCTGAGCCAGGCTGCGGGCCGGCAGCTCGCGGCGACTGCTCCGTCCGCCTGACTGCGTCGCGGGCCGGGCTCACCTGCTCAGCAGCGCGCACACCGCCGATGTCTGCACCGCGCGTAGCGCCGCCAGGAGCGCGCCCGTGGGTGCCGCGATGTTCAGCGAGGTCGTCACCGAGCGCCGCCCGTTCGCGGTCGCAGCCGCCCATTGGACGTAGCCGGGGAAGTTCCCGGTGTGGCCGTAGACCGTGCCACACCGGGTCCGGTAGCGGAACAGGGCCAGGCCGGCCGAATTGGTCCCGGGGCCGGCGGGACTCGACGACCCGGGAATGAAGCGCATCTGCTGGCGCCGCTGCGCGAGCCCGAAGAAGCGGCCCGCGAGGTCGGCACGCAGGAAGGCCCCGAGGTCGAGCGGCGTGGAGACGATTGCCCCCGATGCCCACGCGCCGCTCGGGCTCAGCAGCGTCGTGACATCCTCAGGCGACCTGCCGGGCCCGACCGAGTACCCGTGAATGAACGGCGTCGGCAGCGAGATCCGGTGCGTGGGGAAGCTCGTCTGCGTCAGCCTGGCCGGCCCGAACACGAGCCGGGAGAGCAGCCGGCCATAGGGCTGACCGGTGACGCGCTGGGCAATGAGCCCGACGACGATGTTGTCGGTGTTCGAATAGGCGTACCGTGAGCCCGGCCTGAAGACGAGCCGGTCCTTGCGCACCCAGTCGATGATCCGCGAGGGCGGGACGTAGCCGCGCGGATCCTCGGTCGCCTGTTTGGCGAATCCCTTGGATGTCGTGTAGTCCGGCAGGCCGCTCGTGTGGTTGAGCATCTCGCGCACCGTCACTCGCGACCACGTCGCGGGCATCCCCGGCAGCCGCTGCCCGATCGTGTCGTTCAGGCACAACCGGCCCTGCGCCACCAGATGCAGGGTGACGGCGCCGCTGAACGCCTTCGCGATGCTGGCGATGCGCATGTGGTCGGTCGCCGACGGCGCGCCGGGGCGCGACAGTTCGGCGCGTCCAACCCGCACCACGCTCGTGGCGCCGCCGCGGGAGAAGGTCGCGATCGCCCCGACCGGCCCGCCGGGGGCCGCGACCAAGCCCTCGAGTCCGCGTCTGACCGTCGCCAGGGTCGTCTTCCCCGCCGCGCTTCGGGCGGCCGGGAACAGCATCGCCAGGACGGCGGCGATTGGCGTGGCGAATATGAGCATCCGCCGGCGGACCGGCGTGCTACCGAAACGCCGACTGGTGGACGCCGCCACCGCTGCCCGAGCCGCGCGAGCCTACCCGCGTCCCGGCGGCGGGGGCGGTGGGGCGAGGACCCTGACCGTGGCGCTGGCCATGTTGTTGGCGAGCGTCCGCTCGACGGTGGCGGTGCCAACCACCGCCCGGTTGACAAATGCGCGGGACGCGCTGATCGGCCGCATGGTCACCGTCACGATGACGTGCGCCCCCGCCTTGATCGTGCCGAGCTGGCAGATGATCGTGCCGGTGACCGAGCAGCGCGCCCCATTCGGCGCGTGCACGACGTCGATCATTGCGGGGGGATGCGGCCGATCGGCCAGCGCCACCCGCTGAGCGGCATCGGGCCCAAGGTTCCGGATCGTGATCTTGTAGGTGACGCTCTGCCCCACCCTCACCACCGCGTGCGTTGCCTGCTTGGTGACCGCGAGGTCGCTGAGCGCATAGATGGGAGCGGGCGGAGTCGGCCCGACCGGAGGATTGGGCGGCGGGGTGGGCGGCTCCGGTGGCCCCGGTGGAGGGGTCGGCGGGGGAATCGGGTGCGAGGTGAACGCGTCGGTGAACACGCAGTGGGTCCTCGGGACGCGGTGAGTCAGCGCAACGTTGACGGTTCCCTGGTCGAATGGCTCCAGCACCCCGTTGCAGGTGACCGAGGTCAGGCTCCAGCCACCCGCGGGCGTGCTCGGGGGCAACTGCTCGATGATCGAATACCGGCCGAGCGCGATGCGGTTGGTCGCGTCGGCGGGACTCCCGGGCACCGCGGGGGCGGCGACGCCGGGGGCGGTTGTCCTCGCGTGCTGGACGTACTCGACCGGTGGCTCGGCGCGGGACTGGATCAGGAAGTTCGAGACTCCGATCCCGCCGTGGGTGATCTTGTCGATCGCGATCGCGCCGTCCGGAACGAAGTGGTTGGTGAACGTGCAGGTCGTGTTCTCGCCGCTGCGCACCTCGACGTGGACGGGGTTGGGGACGCCCCCGCCCGCAGTCTGCACCTTGCATTGGACCCGAGTGAGAGTCCAGCGGCCGTCGAGCGCAGGCGGCAGCAGCTCACGGACCGAGTACTGGCCGGGGGCAAGCGCGGGCAGCCCGGGCTCGGCGTCGACAGGAACGTTCGGTTGCCTCGTCTTCGCCCTGAGCAGCTGGTGCCGCCCGCTCGGGTAGGTGACCACGAAGGGGAACGTTCCCACCCCGCCCGTCGTCACCTTGCGAACCGTCAGCCCGCCCTGCGGAGGCACGTACTGATTGGTATAGACGCAGGTGACGTGGTCTCCGGCGACGAGGTGGATCGCCGCGGTGCCACCGCTGATCGTCGACGTGCTGTCGCCCGGAGTTCCATCCGGCGCCACCGCGGTGCAATCGATCGAGCTCAGCCGGAAGTTCTGGACCGTCCCCTCGGTGACATCCCACGTCGAGCCCCCGGCGCGGTAGAAGTCGACCGAGCCGCCGTTGGCGAGCGTGAACCCGTTTGGGTCGTAGGAGATGTTGCCGGTGAACGGGAACGACGTGTCGTCGCCGGGGGGCGCGTCGACGACACGCTTCTGGATGGTGATCGTCCCGGCGGTGGGCGGCGGCTCGACGTAGAGCCCGTAGCAGAACACGTGCGTCACGCCGGCCGGGAAGAAGATGTACTCGACGTTGTCGCCGTTCAGGTTGTCGGTCGCACACCGCAGGGCCCCGAACCCGTACTGGGGACCGGGAAACTTTGCGGTCAGCACCGGGTCGGTCGGCGTGCCTCCCTGGGTCCATAGCTGGTCGGGAGTGCTCGCCTGCGCGCGCTCCTCGGCGGTCAGCTCCACCGTTGTCGCCCCGGCGAGCGTCTCGTCGCCGATCGGCTGGGCATTCTGATTCGAGCAGCGGCGTCTCGGCCTGGGTCACGATCGGAGGACCGCTGAACACGTTCGTCGCGATCGACAGCGACCCCCACGGACCGGTCACCGCGCGACTCTGATAGCTCCGACCCAACGTGAACTGCCAGCCCGTGATCGGCGTGCAGATGTTCTGGGGCGGCGTCACCTCGTCATCGGGGTTGACGAGCCGGCCGCTGTCGTCGTACTGCGTGTCGGGGCCGAGATTCTTGAGGCTCTCGAGGATGTCGTTGCGGGCCCGGTTGGCGAAGATGTCCGTGTAGGCGGGACACGACCGGGCCACGAACGTCACGTAGTACCCCGAGCCCTGGGCAGATGCGATACCCGCCGTCGCGGCCAACCCGCCAGCGGTAACCGCCAGCGCGACTACGAGCCGGATCGCCGCCCGCGCAAACGCTCGGTCGCGTCGCCGCGCCCGCATCACCGTGCGCGTCCCCGCCGTCCTGCACCTCTCCCCACCGTGAGGCTTCACACCGCACAGTCTTTCACAGGCCCCGGACACTCGCCAGTCCTGCACGTGATCCGCCGCGGGCCCGCGCGTCGCCGGTGCAGAGGCCCTACGCCCACTCCCCCACTCCCCAGCTCGAGCCCATCCGATGACCGAGCGCGGGACTGTATCCGGCGGCGTCCCCGAGCAACCGGCCGTCGCGCGCGCTGACGACGACCACGACATAGTTGGCGGGTCGGCCGCCCGGGCGGTCAACGATCGGGGTGCGCGGCTTGATGGCAACAAGCCATGCCAGAGATCCTGCCGGCACTTTGCCCCCGCGGTGTTCGATCCGCACGAGCGAGATGCCGGTCGCCGTCGCGGGGCGCCACTGCCCCTCTCTCAACGCAGCCCCGACGGCGGAAGACTTGCTGACTGTCGGAGTGGCGCGGCGACCCGCCGGGCGCACCCCCGGGCCATTTGAGTCCAGGAACCGGAGCAGACGCTGCGACACCGGCCCAACGCGTACCGTCGCCGCGGGGCGCCCGGCGAGACCAGGCATCGGCCGCAGATGTCACCACAATGGCGAGTGCGCAGGCGACCGCGATCCACGCCGGCAGGTACCGCCCACCCCATCTCATCGTCACTCCTCACCGGATCGTGAATCCCTGCAGGCCGGAGGCTACCGGCTCCCCCGCCACGAGGGCACCGGCATCGCCACGGACCTGCCACGTGTGGACGCACTTTTGTGAACTGCGCACAGTCATGCTACGGTGTGCCGCGATGATCGGATGCATGATCTGGCAGCGCGTGGTCGCGACGCTGCACCGAGCCGGCTGACCGGGAGCTTTCCCTCGCTCGGCGTCCTGACGCGGGTTCACCCGCGCGCGCCGACTCAGTTGCGCTCTGGCCGCGATCGCGGCCGTCTGTGATCGACACCGTTCCTCTCCGAAGGAGATCATCCGAATGGGTGCTGTTTCTGTGATCGATGTGTCCGCGCTGTCACGCGCGGTTGCCGGCCGGGTCATCTCGCCCGGCGACGCTGACTATGACCTCCTCCGCGCGGGGTTCAACGGGATGATCGACCGCCGGCCGGCGGCAATCGTCCGCGTTGCGTCGGATACCGATGCCGCTGCGGCGATCGCGTTCGCCCGCCGACACGATCTGCCGCTCGCGATCCGCTCTGGGGGCCATTCAGCGCCCGGCCATGGCTGCTGCGATGACGGGATCGTGATCGACTGCCGCGACCTTCAGGCCGCGAGCATCGACCGACGGACCGGCACGGCCCAGGTGGGTTCCGGTCTGACGTGGAAGGAGTTCGACGCCGTCACGCAGGCGCGCGGGCTCGCGGTCACGGGTGGGCGCGTGTCGAGCACCGGCGTGACCGGGCTGACGATCGGGAGCGGCAGCGGCTGGCTGGAGCGGGCCATGGGACTCACCTCCGACAATCTCATCGGGGCTCGCGTCGTGACCGCCGATGGAACGTCGGTCGATACCGACGAGGATTCGGAACTGCTGTGGGCACTGCGGGGCGGCGGCGGCAACTTCGGGGTGCTGACCGAGCTGCGTTTCCGGCTCCGGCCGCTCGGCCCGACGGTGTTGGGCGGCAAGCGCTTCTATCCGATCGAGCGTGGCGTCGAGGTGCTCACCGCGTTTCGGGATGTGATGATGGGCGCCCCGCAGGAGTTGTGCGGCGGTCTGGCGTTTTTGACCGCGCCGCCCGCGCCCTGGGTTCCCGAGGCGATCAGGGGAATGCCGGTGGCGGCGATCATCGTCCTGTGGGCCGGCGATCCGGCGGACGGACCGGCGGCAATGGCCGGCTTGGACGCGCTGGGTGAGCCGGTCGTCGATCACATCGGCGAGATCGGCTACGCCGAGCTGCAGCAGATCATGGATCCGGGCGCCCCTCCCGGGCATCGCGACTACTTCAAAGGCGGCTTCATGCGCACCCTGAGCGATGACGCCGCCGGCGACATCGTCGGCCTGGCACGCGACATGCGGGCGCCGCTGACGCAGATCATCTGCGCCCCACTCGGGGCGCACACGGCGTACGCCGCGATGGACGAGGCAGACTCGGCGATCGGGCATCGCGAGGAGGAGTGGTCCTTCCAAGTGCTCTCCCTGTGGGCCGACCCGGCGCAGGACGCCGAGCAGAAGGCGTGGACGAAGGCGGCTGCGGAACGGATGTCCTCCTACAGCGACATGGTCTCCTACCCCAACTTCCTCACTGCCGATGAGGCGGCCGACGTCGAGGCGGCCTACTCGCCGGCGGTGATGGCGCGGCTCCGGGCGGTGAAGGACCGGCTGGACCCGGACAACGTGTTCCGGATCAACAACAACATCACCCCGACCGCGACGTCGTCATCGTGACCTGCACTCGTCCGTCGCCCGTGGCCCTGGTCACGGGCGGCGCCTCGGGCATCGGCGCCGCCATTGCGCGGCGTCTGTGCGGCGATGGGCACCGCGTCGTCGTCGCCGATCTCGACGTGG
Source organism: uncultured Solirubrobacteraceae bacterium (assembly GCA_963731395.1). GTDB lineage: Bacteria > Actinomycetota > Thermoleophilia > Solirubrobacterales > Solirubrobacteraceae > Palsa-465. The sequence continues at coordinate 233,523 of CAVSVH010000016.1, read as the reverse complement.
CCGCGGCGAGGAGGATCGCCGCCGAGTGGCCGGGCGAGGCGGTCGCGGCCGGCGGCGACGTCGCCGATGAGGCCGCGTGCGCCGGCCACGTCGACATGGCGCTGGAGGCGTTCGGCCGGCTCGACCGGGTCGTGCTGAACGCGGGCGTGCCAGGAGCTCCGATCCCGCTGTCGCAGGAGTCCGTGGCGACATTCGATCGGATCATCGCGGTCAACCTGCGGGGTGTCTTCCTCGGTCTGCGGGCGACGCTCGCGCACCTGCGCGAGCAGGGTGACGGCGGCGCGATCGTCGTCACCGCCTCCACCGCCGGGGTGAGCGGCTCCGAACTCGGGGCCTACAGCGCGTCCAAGCACGGCGTGGTGGCGCTGGCGCGGTCGGCGGCGATCGAGGGCGCCGGGTTCGGGGTGCGCGTCAACGCGATCGCCCCCGGGTCGATCGACACGCAGATGATGGCGGTCATCGAACGCGCGCTCGGCGGGGACGGCGCGGCCCGTCACGCGCTCCGTGCCTCGACCCCTCTGGGTCGAGACCAGGACCGGCTCGGACGTCCCGATGAGGTCGCAGGGCTCGTCGCGTTCCTGCTGAGCGAGGACGCCGGGTGGATCACCGGGACGACCGTGCCCGTCGATGGCGGGACGCTCGCTGCCGACCCGTACCGCCTCGCGACCAACGGGACGCGATGATGGCCACGCCTGCCGCCGTCCGCCGGCTCGACGCTCGTCTCGGGGGTCGCGCCGCGCACCGTGACGAGGGAGGGTGGGAGGGGCTCGCCGTCTCCCGTTTCCCGAACCTCGAGGTTCCCTGGGCACCGGACGTCGTCGTCCGCGCCGCCGGGACCGCCGACGTGATCATCGCCACCCACTTCGCCAGAGAGCATGAGCTCGGACTTGCCGTTCGCAGCGGCGGGGTGGGTTGGGTCGGCGCCCCGAGCGGCACCCTGCTGCTCGACCTCCAGGACATGCATGCGGTCCGTGTCGACCCGTGGCGCCGGACCGTCCACGTCCAGGGCGGGGCGATCTGGCGCGACGTTCACCGCGAGCTCGCGCCGTTCGGTCTGGCGGCCGCGGGGCCGCAGTTCCCGCGCCTGGGCGTGACCGGGCATGTCCTCGGGGGTGGGCATGGGTGGCTGTCGCGTCGGGTCGGCTGGGCATCGGACACGCTGCGCAGCGCCGAGCTCGTCACCGCCGATGGTCGCTACGTCCGGTGCAGCCAAGAGGAGGAGCCCGAGCTGTTCTGGGCGATCCGCGGCGCCGGGCCCAACTTCGGCAGCGTGGTGGGAGTGGAACTCGATCTCATCGCCCTTGACTCCGTGGCGTTCGGCATGGTGTGGTTTGACCCCGACGCGACGGCGGATGGGCTCATGTGGTGCCGCGATCACCTCCCCGACGCGCCGGACGAGCTCACGACCATCGTCTCCATCGGCCACCCGCCCGGCTCGACTGTTCTGCCGAGCCGCTTGCGCGGGCGCGGCGCGCTCCACGTGCTCGCCTGCCACTGCGGCCCACCCGAGCGGCGACAGCGTGATCTCGCGGCGCTGCGCGCCCAGCCGCACGTCACTGCCGACACGATCCGAGAGATGCCATGGTCTGAGCTCGCGATCGGCAACGACGTGTTCGACTCCGGGGTACATCGCCGCTCGCGGATGCACTACGTCAACGACCTGAGCGATGCCGTGATCGCGATTTCCACCCGGCGGGCGACCGAGATGGCGCCGCTGAGCTTCATGTCGACCCACGTCTACGGCGGCGCGATGGAACGCATCGATGAACACGCGACCGCGATGAGCCACCGATCCGAGCACTTCAACTACATGGTCTCGACCACCTGGACAGCGATGGAAGACGGTGCTGCGCTGCGTCGCTGGCACGACGCGTATCTCGACGAGATCGCCCCGCACGCGACCGGCGCCGCCTACGTCAACTATCTGTTTGACGAGCCGGCCCGCATCCGCAGTGCATATCACCCGGCGACCTGGGAGCGCCTGCGCGCCATCAAGCGGGCCGCGGACCCAACCAACTGCTTCGCCGCCAACCAGAACATCCCGCCTGCCGTCGACGTCGCGTCCGGCGCGGTCACCCAAACGCGCTGACGCCGGTGATGTCGCGCCCGACGATCAGCGTCTGGATCGTTTCGGTGCCCTCGAACGTGTGGATCGACTCGATGTCAGCCATGTGACGCATGACGTGGTTGTCAAGCAGAATCCCGTTGCCGCCCAGCAGATCGCGAGCCTGGGCGATGACCTGCCGCGCCCGGCTCGTGTTGTTCATCTTGGCGAGCCCGGCGACCGTCGCCCTGAGCTCGTCGCGGTCGCCAAGCCGGCCGACCCGCAGGCAATACAGCTGCATCGCCGTGACGTCGGCCAGCATCTTGACCAGGCGGTCCTGCACGATCTGGAAGCTGACCAGCGGCTTGCCGAACTGCCGGCGCTCGCGACAGTAGGTGAGGGCCGTGTCGTACGCCCCCACCGCGTGCCCGAGCGCCGCGAACGCGCAGGTGAGCCGGGTGGACGCGAGGACCTTGCCGGCGTCCTTGAACGTCTGCGCTCCCGGCAGCCGGGCGCTGATCGGGACGCGCACGTCGTGCAGCTCGATGTCGGCCTGCCAGATCGAACGCAAGCTGCCCTTTCCCTCGATCACGCGCGGGCGGTAGCCGGGCGCGTCGCCCTCGACGAGAAACCCCTTGACCTGTCCGTCGGCCGCGTCGCGCGCCCACACCACGATGACGTCGGCGATCGAGCCGCTGCCAATCCACCGTTTGGCGCCGTCGATAACGTATTCATCGCCCTCGCGGCGGGCAGCGGTCTCGAGCGCGACGGAGTCAGAACCGTGGTCGGGCTCCGTCAACGCGAACGCCCCGAGCCGCTCCATCCTTGCCATGGCGGGTAGCCACCCGGCCTTCTGCTCCTCGGAACCGAGCATCGCGATCGAGCGCATCGCGAGCCCGGCCTGGACGGCCAGGAGCGTTGCCAGACTGCCGTCGCCTCGGCTGAGCTCCATCTGGATGAGGCCGGCCGCGACCGTGCTCATCGGCGGGCAGCCATAGCCATCGATGCCATCGCCGACCAGCCCGAGCTCCCCCAGTCGCCGGACGAGATCGAGTGGCAGCTCGGCGCGCTCCCAGTGCCCGGGCATCACTGGCAGCACCTCCTCGTCGACGAATCGCCGCGTGCGGTCGAGGTAGTCGAGCTCGCCGTCCGTCAGCTCGCTCCTGAGCAGAAAGTAGTCGGTTCCGAGCGCTCGCCCGATGTCGGTTCCGGTTCCGGTTCCGGTTGTGGTTGTCACGTGCGTCACTCCCTCGCTCGGTATCGATCCATCTCCCGCCTGTCGGATCTACGCAGAGACGCAACGGGACGTCAAACGCGTGCGCGGGACCCCGCCGTCCCCCACCCCCTCCCAAGCCGGCAGCCACAGCAGTTTGTCGGCTCGTCTCCGCCCACGACACCTCGGGAGGACCCCCCGACTCCCGCGCGAAAAAAGCTGACGCGACCTCCGCCGCTCGCCGGGTCGCGTCGGGGAGCTACCGCATAGTGGGTGCAGGCTGACGCGACCGCCGAGCGCCGACCGATCGCGTCAGCTTTTTTCGAAGGCGCGCGCGCGTCTCACGCGGGCGGCGACCAGGTCAGTTCGCTTTTCGGCCACCTGGCGACATCTGACCTCGCGCCAACATGCCGCTCTACAGGACGTTCGGTGACAATAATCGGGGAGACAGGATTTGAACCTGCGACCGCCCGGCCCCCAGCCGGGTGCGCTACCAGACTGCGCCACTCCCCGTGGCAGGGGCCCGATGATAACCGGCTCGGGTGCCGTGGGCGAGCGGGCGCGCGGCTTCGGGGCGTCGCCCCCGCTGAGCCCGGTGCCAAGCGGGCGACGGGAATCGAACCCGCCCTAAAAGCTTGGAAGGCTTTTGTGCAACCACAACACTTCGCCCGCGGGTCCGGTGATGGTACCGAGACGGCGGTCGAAACCGGGGCGCGGAGGGCCGGCACCGGGTCGCGCGCCTACTCCCCGAGCACCTTGATGACGAGCCGCTTGGGGCGCCCGCCGTCGAACTCGCAGTAGAACACCTGCTGCCACGGGCCGAGGTCGAGGCCGCCGTCGGTGACGGGGACGATCACCTGGTGATGGACGAGCAGGTTCTTGAGGTGCGCGTCGCCGTTGTCCTCCCCACCGCGGTGGTGGCGGTAGTCGCCGGGGTCGGGCAGCAGCTCGCGGGCGACGTCGCCGTCTGGCGCCTGCCAGCTCGGCGGAGCGACCTTGTCCAGCCACTCCAGCACGTCGGCCTGAAGCCCGGGCTCGTCATCATTGACCCAGACGCCCGCGGTGATGTGCATCGCGCAGACGAGCGCCATCCCCTCGGCGATGCCGGCGTCCCGCACCGCCGCGGCCACGTCCTCGGTGATCCGGATGAACTCGCGGCGCCGAGCGGTGGTGAACGTCCGATAGATCGTGTGAGAGATCACTCTGATGCGCCAGGAATCTGAGCAGGGGAGCCGGGATTCGAACCCGGATTCACGGTTTTGGAGACCGCGCGCATAGCCATTAACTCACTCCCCTAAGCGGGCCTGCGATGGTATCCATCTCGCTGCCCGGGACGTCCCGCGCCGCGGCCTGCGACAACGCGGCCGCCGCCGAGCAACCAATGCGGGCGGAGGGACTCGAACCCCCACGGGCTTGCGCCCACCGGCACCTAAAGCCGGCGTGTCTACCGTTTCACCACGCCCGCGACGCAGCGAGGAGATTGTGAGGCAAACGCCGTCCCCGCGATCATCAGGGAGCGGCCCGGCCCGCGGCGACAGGGGGTAAGGTCCGCCCACCATGGCCCAGGTCCGCAACATCCGGCCCGGATACACGGTCATCCATCCCAGCCGGGACCGCGCGATCTGCAAGCTGACCAAGCTCCTGGTGGTGGCGACCCTGCTGGCGTCGGTGGCGGTGATGCTCGTCCTCACCGTCGGCGGCTGGAGCAAGCTGCAGGGGATGAAGCCGCTGAACTTCATCTGGTCGGCGGCGTACGTGGTGATGGCGGTCTATATCTGGCGCTGGGCGCGTGGCCTTCTCCCGATTGCGGCCGTGCTCGCCGTCCTGCTGCTGATCATCGCGGTGATCGCTGCCGCCGGCCTCGACGGGACCAGCTGGTTTGATCGCACCGGCTCGGCCTACGCGGCGCCGCAATCGCTGTTCGGCGGCAACGGCCTGACCCCGGACACGCTCGGCACCCTCACCGTGGTGCTCGCCGGAGTCCAGCTGGCCTTGATCGTGACCACGATCGTCGGCTTTGCCCAGCGATGGAACGTGGAGCTCGAGGTGCCCGAGGACGAGGCGCGCCGGCGTGGCAGCACGCCGATCGCGCGGGGGCCGCAGGCCACCCCGGCGTAGGCGGGCCGGGATACGGCGGGTGGGATTCGAACCCACACGTCCCGAAGGACAGTGCCTTTTGAGAGCACCGTGTCTACCGTTCCACCACCGCCGCGTGCGGCGAAGTCTACGGGCCGAGGACGAGTCCCAGAAGCTCGTCAGCCAGCGCCGGCGGTGCCACCAGCAGGCCGGCGGGACCGTCGTCTCCGGCCTCGAGCTCTCGCAGCGACAGGCCCGCCCGAGCGGCGAGCAGCGCTCCGGCGGCCCGGTCCCACGGCTGCAGGCCCCGCTCGTAGTAGGCGTCGTAGCGACCGCAGGCACACCACGCCAGGTCGAGCGCCGCCGAGCCCGCGCGGCGAATGTCGCGCACCTCCGGGATCAGCCGACTGAGGACCGCCGCCTGCTTGGCGCGGAGCGGGGCGTCATAGCCGAACCCCGTCGCCACGAGCGCGCCGGTGAGCTCGTCCGCGACCGAGCCCCGAATTTCCGTCCCGTCGAGGGTCGGCTTGCCGGAACGGGTCGCCGCGAACATCTCGCCGCGTATCGGGTCGAGCACGACTCCGGCGAGCGCGCCGTCGCGGTCCTCGCAGGCCACGCTGACCGCGAACTGCGGGATTGCCAATAGGAAGTTCGTCGTCCCGTCGAGCGGATCGACGACCCAGCGCAGGTCGCCGTCGCCACTCTCCCCGCCCTCCTCGCCGAGAAACGCGTCGTGGGGCCGGCGGTCGTCCAGCACTCTGCGGATGGCGGCCTCGGCGCAGACGTCGGCGTCGGAGACGAGATCCGTCGGCCCGCTCTTGGAGCGGACGCCCTGGGGTCGTTGCCCGAAACGCGCCCGCAGCTCGGCGCCCGCGGCCCGGGCCGCCTCGTGGGCGATGTCCAGCAGCTCGTCCTCGAGTGCGCTCACCGGCCCCGTTGTACTAGATCCCGCGACTCGCGCGCCGCTGGGATCATCACTCCGGATGCGGGCAGCGCAGACAGCCGCGCGGTTGACCGAGTTCGCTGGGCGGGGCGCCGGCACCGACGCCGAGCGCCGCGCCGCCGGGTGGCTTGCCGGCGAAACCCGCTCACCGACACGCGACACGTTCGTCGAGACGTTCTGGTGTCGCCCGAACTGGGCGCTCGCCCACGCCTGGCACAGCCTGCTGGCGGTGGCCGGCAGCCTGCTCATCGTCTCCCATCCGCGGCTCGGCGGAACCGTCCAGCTCGCGGCGCTCGTCTGCGTGGTGCTCGACGCGGTGACCGGAGCTTCCCCCGGACGGCGGCTGACCCGCGAGCACGCCAGCCAAAACGTCGTCAGCCGAACCCGGGACCGAGCGCGCCCTGTGCGACTGCTCGTCACCGCCAACTACGACGCGGGGCGCACCGGGATCGTCTACCGCGACGGCCTCCGCGCCGCCGGGGCATGGCTGAAGCGTCGCGCCGGTAACGGACGGCTGACGCCGGGATGGATGGGCTGGCTGGTCGTCGCGATCGTCTGGCTGATGGTGATCGCCGTCCTCCGCGACGCCGGCATGGACGGAACGGCGGTCAGCATCGCCCAGCTGATTCCGACGGCGGCGCTCGTCGTCGGACTCGCCGCGCTGCTGGAGGCGGCGATGTCCCCGTTCGGCCCGGGGGCGGGCGACAACGCCGCAGGGGCCGCGGTCGCGGTCGCGCTCGTCCGCGCGCTCGACGCCGCTCCGCCGCGTCACGTCGGCGTCGAGCTCGTGCTCCAGGGCGCCGGCGACGGCGGTATGACCGGACTGCGCCGCCACCTGCGCGCCCGCCGGAGCGAGCTGCGCCGGGAGACGACGATCGTGCTCGGGATCGGGGGCTGCGGTGCGGGGCGGCCGTGCTGGTGGGTCAGCGACGGCTCGCTGGTGCCGCTTCGCTACGCGGCGGCGCTGCGGGAGCTTGCCGACGTCGTCGGCGCGTCGGGCAACGGATCCCGGGCTCGCCCCTACCGGAGCCGCGGGATCGCGCCGGCGCTCCCGGCGCGCTTGCGTCACCTCCCGGCGCTCGCGATCGGCTGCGTCGACCACCGGGGTCTGGCGCCACGATCCCATCAGGCGGGCGATCTCGCGTCGGCGGTTGACCCCGCCGCCGCCGACGCCCTGCTCGAGTTCGCCCTGACGCTCGTTGACGCGATCGACGCCAACGTCGCCGCGCCGGGAGCTAACGGTAGATCAGCCGTTGCCCCAGCAGCTGCGTGACGGTGACGAACCGGTAGCCGCGGCTGCGCAGCGTCTGGATCTCATGGGGCAGCGCCGCCAGCGTCTCGGATCGGTCGCCGCCCCCGTCGTGCTGGAGGATGATCGCGCCCGGGTGGGCGCCACCGACGACCCGGTCATAGATCGCCGCCGTCCCCGGCCGAGCCCAGTCGGTCGGGTCGACGTCCCACTGGATCGTCGTGAAGCCGAGCGACCGCGCCTCGGCGATCAGCGGACCGCTGACGGCGCCGTACGGGGCGCGGAACAGGCACGGGGTGAAGCCGCGGGTCGCGGCCCGGATCGCGCCGGCCGCCGCGAGAATCTGGTTGCGGGCGAACGTCCCCGCGCCGGACACGTCGGGATGACTCCAGGTGTGGTCGCCGATCATGTCGCCATCGGCGAGCATCCGGCGCTCGACCGCCCCATCCTCGCCGTAGGTGCTGATCTGCTCTCCGATCTCGAAGAACGTCGCCGGCACCTTGTTGCGCTCCAGGATGCTCAGGAACTGCGGGGTGTCGTACCAGGGGCCGTCGTCGAAGGTGAGCGCGATCTCCCGGCCGGTGCTCGGGCCGCTGTTGACGAACGCGGGACCGCTGGGGGTGCAGCCGACGAGCCGCGGCGTGTGAAGCGCGGCGAGCCCGGGGCGGGCCGGGAAGCGAGCGACGCAGCCGAGCGGGCTCGGGGTCGCCGGCACGCATTTCGGTGACCGCAGCGTGCTGATCACCTGCCAGTGGATCGACTGGTAGGCGTTGCCGATCGCCGCCGGCAGGAAGCTGGCGCTCAGATCGCGCGCGCCGGTCCGCGAGACGGCGGCCGCAATCACGGTGGCGGACCCGGGGCCGGCGCGGGTGACGCGCTGGAAGGCGACCCGCGGTGACCGTCCGCCGGGCCGCGGGCCGACCACGCACAGCTGGCCGGTCACACGCGCATCCCGGCCCTGCTCGATCAGCAGGCACAGCGAGCGGCCGGCGCGAGCGAGGGCGGCGGGCGAGAACGGCGTCGGCAACGCGACCGTCCAGACGAGCTGGCGCCCCGACTGGGTCAGCGACGCGCTCTTCACCGCCAGCGGGGCGGGCTGTGACCGGGAGGCGGTCGCGGTCGCGGTTGCGACCACGCCGAGCCCCGCCATCACCATCAGCAGGATGATCAACCGAGCCCGCACGACGGGCGAATCCTATACCCGTGGCGGGCGCATAGACTGCCGGTCCTCATGACAGGGATATCGATCGTCGGCGGGACCGGCGCGCTCGGATTCGGTCTTGCGCTCAGGCTCGGGCGAGCCGGCGTGCCGGTCGTGATCGGCTCCCGCGACGCCGATCGCGCGCACCGAAGCCGCGGATCGGGTCCGCGCGGCGGTCCCGGATGCCTCGATCACCGGCGCCGCGAATCTCGAGGCGGTGGCCGAGGCCGAGATCGTCATCCTCAGCGTCCCGTTTCGCTCGCACGTCGAGACGCTGAGCAACCTCAGGCCGTCGCTACGCCCCGACCAGCTGGTGGTCGACACGACCGTCCCGCTGGCGGCGGCGGTCAGCGGGAAGGCGACCCGCACCCTCGGGGTCTGGCAGGGGTCCGCGGCCCAGCAGGCCCAGGAGCTCGTCCCCGACGGCGTCTCGGTCGTGTCGGCGTTTCACTCCGTCAGCGCCGCGCTGCTCAGCGATCTCGGCCACCAGCTCGACGAGGACGTGCTCGTGTGCGGTGACCGCAAGGCCGACAAGGCGCGGCTGAATGAGCTCGTGGACCGGATCGACGGCCTGCGCCCCGTCGATTGTGGGCCGCTGGAGGTGTCGCGGATCGTCGAGCAGTTCACGCCGCTGCTGATCTCGATCAACGTCCGCAACAAGGTCCGGGCCGGCATCAAGATCACTGGCCTGCCCGGGTGAGCGCGACCGGGCCGGTCGTCGTCCTCGCCGGCGGCACCGGCGGCGCCAAGCTCGCCCGCGGGATGCTGGACGTCGTGCACGGCGACGAGCTCGTCGTCGTCGCCAACACCGGCGACGACATCGAGATCTACGGCGCCTACGTCTCCCCGGATCCGGATCTGGTGACGTTCTGGCTCGCCGATCGCATCGACGACCGCGGCTGGGGCCTTGCCGGTGACACCTTCGCGGTCATGGACGGGCTGCGGGAGCTCGGCGTCGACGTCTGGTTTCACCTCGGTGACCGCGACCTGGCGATCGGGATCGACCGCGCCCGTGCGCTCGACGACGGCAGCCGGTTGACGGAGGCGCAGGCCAGCATCACCGCCGCGCTCGGGGTGGCAGCACGGGTGCTGCCGATGAGCGACCGTCCGGTGCGGACCCGGGTCCTCGCCGGCGACCGCTGGTGGGCGCTGCAGGAGTTCCTGATCCGGCGAGGCGATGACGGACCGGTGCAGGACGTCGAATTCCGCCATGTCCGCGCCGCGGGCGCCACCCCCGAGGTCCTGGACGCGATCCGATCCGCGCGAGCGATCGTGATCGGTCCCTCCAACCCGGTGATCTCGATCGGCCCCATCCTGGCGCTGAACGGTCTGCGAGACGCGCTGCGGTCAAGCTCTGCGCCCGTCGTCGCGGTCAGTCCGCTGGTCGGCGGACACGTGCTCAAGGGGCCGACCGCCGCGTGTCTGCGCTGGACGGGCCACAGCGTCTCCAGTGACGGCATCGCCGCCGTCTACGAGGGGCTGATCGACGGGCTCATCGCCGACGAGCGGACCGATGCGGTTGCGCTGCTCCACACCGACGTCCGGCTCGACACCCCGGAACGCCGGCGGTCCCTCGCCGAGGAGACGCTTCGCTTCGCGCTGGACCTCGCCTGATGGTCGCGGGGCCGCGACGGGCGGCCGGGGAGCTCCGACGAACCATTAGCGTATACCTGCCGTGACCACCATCGCGATCCTCCCGATCAAGAATCTGAGCACCGCGAAGCAGCGTCTCTCGGCCGACATGGACGCGAGTCCCCGCCGCGCGCTTGTGGAGGCGATGTTCTCCGACGTGCTCGTCGCCCTCCGGCGAGCCGAGCGCGTCGACGAGGTCCTCGTCGTGACGGGGGATCATGGCGCTCAGCGGATCGCCGGCGGGTACGGCACGATGGTCATCGACGACAGCGACGAGGGGCACAATGCCGCGGCGGCCCGGGGGGTGGCGCGAGCCGCGGAGCTCGGCATCCACCGCGCGCTGCTCGTGCCCGGAGATTGCCCGCTGCTCGATCCCGCCGAGATCGACGAGCTCATCGCCCGGCCGGTGACGCCGCCCTCGGTGCTGATCGTTCCCGATCGCCACGGCACCGGAACCAACGCGCTGCTGCTCACCCCGCCGGACGCGCTGGCGTCATCGTTCGGTCCGGGCAGCCACGACCGGCACGCCCGGGAGGCGGCCGATGCCGGCGTCGCGGCGCAGACGGTGGACGTGCCGTCGCTGGCGCTCGACATCGACACGCCCGAGGACCTGGCCGCGGTGCAGGAAACGCTTGACGACAGCCGCGGGGGCGCGGCGCGCACCCGGGGAATGCTCCGCCAGCTGTCGCGGAGCGAGCTGTAGTCAGCCGGCGTCCCGATGGCCGCGATCACCGCAGTGGCCCTGGACGGCCTGCCCGAGGCTCGTCCGGGCGATGATCCGGCCGCCCTCATCGCGGCCGCGATGCCCCGCGGCGCGCCAGCGGCCGGAGATGTGCTCGTCGTCGCCCACAAGTTCGTGTCCAAGGCCGAGGGGCGGATCCGCCGGCTGTCAACGGTGACGCCCGGGGAACATGCGCTCGGTCTCGCGGTGGAGCTCGGCAAGGATCCCCGCCACGTGCAGGTCGTCCTCGACGAGACGCGCGAGGTCCGCCGCGCTGAGCGCGGCGTCCTGATCACCGTCACTCACCATGGCTTCGTCTGCGCCAACGCGGGCGTCGACGCGTCCAACGCCCCCGATGACGACACGGTGATCCTCCTCCCCTCCGCCCCGGACGAGTCCGCGCGCCGGCTCCGCGCGGGTCTGCACGCTGCGCTCGGGGTCGCCCCCGCCGTCCTCATCACCGACTCGTTCGGGCGGGCATGGCGCCACGGCCAGTGCGACGTCGCGATCGGCTGCGCGGGATTGGCCCCGCTCGACGACTGGCGCGGGCGCACGGACGCACGCGGGCGGGAGCTCAAGGCGACCTGGATCGCGGTCGCCGATGAGCTCGCCGCCGCCGCGGACCTCGCCCGGGCCAAGGACGCGATGCAGCCGGTCATCCTCGTCGGCGGCGCGGCTCGCCATGTCACCGCCGACGACGGTCCGGGCGCCGAATCGATGCTCCGCGACGCGGCGGAGGATCTGTTCCGATAGCCGTCGGGGCGGGGCGGGGCGGGGCACCACCACCCCAGCGGGTGGTCTCAGCCTAGCCGGAGGCCGGCGCGCCCACGGCGTGAAACCCGCCGTCCACGTGGACGATCTCGCCGCTGATCCCCTGCGCGTACTCCGACAGCAGCCAGCAGATGGCGCGCGCGACCGGCACCGGGTCGCTCGTGTCCCATCCCAGCGGGGCCTGCTGGCGCCACAGGTCGGCGAGCCGGTCGAACCCGGGAATCCCTTGGGCGGCCACGGTGCCGAGCGGCCCGGCCGAAACCAGGTTGACGCGGATCCCCTTCGGTCCCAGATCCCGGGCGAGATAGCGCGCGACCGACTCCAGCGCCGCCTTGGCCACGCCCATCCAGTCGTAGATGGGCCACGCCACGCTGGCATCGAAGTCCATCCCGACGATCCCGGCGCCCGGCGCCATCAGCGGCTCGAGCGCGGCCGCGAGTGCCTTGAGCGAGAACGCGCTCGTCTCGAACGCCTGCTTGGCGCTGTCGGCGGGCGCCGTCATGAACTTTCCGCCGAGAGCGTCCGGAGGAGCAAAGGCGATCGCGTGCAGGGCGCCGTCGACGTGGCCCCAGCGGTCGCGCAACGTCTCCGTCAGCGCCGCCAGGTCATCCGGACGGTTGACGTCGAGCTCGAGCACGTCGGGCGGCTCGGGCAACCGCTGCGCGGCTCGCTCGCACATGCGCCGGACTCGGCCGAAGCTCGTCAGGAGCACCTCGGCCCCCTCGCGCTGGGCCTGCTCGGCGGCGTGAAAGGCGATCGAGTCCCGGGTGATGACGCCGGTGATCAGCAGGCGCTTGCCCGCCAGGATCATGCCCGCGCCACCCGCGTCATGGCCGCCCCATGAGCGTCACGCCCGGCGCTGACCGGGACCGGATTCGCCGGCGAACGATTGGAGCGCCCACGCGAGCCGGTCCCGGGTCTCCACGGGCTCGATGATCTCGTCGACGAATCCCTCGGCGGCAGCGGTCTCGGCGCGCAGGTGCTCGCGGGCATAGACCTCGGCGAGCCGGTCACGCTCGCCCTCGGGGTCGGCGGCGATCCGCAGCTCCCGGCGATTGACGATCCCCACCGCCGCTCGGGCGCCCATGATGCCGAGCTCCGCATCCGGCCAGGCGAGGACGAGATCGGCGCCGAGGTCGCGCGAGTTCATGGTGATGTAGGCCCCGCCGTAGGACTTGCGCAGGACGACCGTCAACTTCGGGACGCGGGCCGCCGCGAACGCGCGGACGAGCGAGGCGCCGTGGCGGATCACCCCGGCCTGCTCCTGCTTGGAGCCGGGCATGAACCCGGGAGTGTCGACGACCGCGACGAGCGGCACCCCGAACGCGTTGCAGAAGTTCACGAACCGGGCCGCCTTCTCGGAGCCCTCGGCATCGAGCACTCCGCCCAGGTAGCGGGGCTGGTTGGCGACGATGCCGACCGGGCGGCCGTCGATCCGGGCGAACCCGGTGACCATGTTGCGCGCCCACCGCGGGCACAGCTCGATCAGCGAGTCGCGGTCCACGAGCGCGCTCAGCGCCGCGCGGACGTCGTAGGCGCTGCGCGACGCCTCGGGGACGAACGCTCCCGGATCGGGATTGGCCGGATCGACCGGAATGGCACGCGGGGGCGTCCGTCCGGCGGCCGACGGCAGGTAGGCGAGCAGCTCGCGGACGCGGGCGGCGGCGCTCCCCTCGTCGCGCTCGACGAGGTGGCAGACCCCGTTGCGGTCATGGACGTGGGGGCCGCCGAGGCCGGCGGCGTCGATCTCCTCGCCGAGCGCCTCGCGCACCACTCCGGGTCCGGTGAGGAACATCGCCGCGTCCTCGGTCATCACGACCAGGTCGGTGAGTGCCGGCGAATAGGCGCCGCCGCCGGCCGACGAGCCGGACACGACCGAGATCTGAGGAACGACGCCGTTGAGCGCCACCGTCTCCCGGAAGATCCGCCCGTAGCCGGCCAGGGCGGCGGTCCCCTCCTGCATCCGGGCGCCACCCGACTCGACGAAGCTGACGACCGGCATCTGCGCCCGCTGGGCGGTGGTCAGCACGCGCACGATCGTGTCGGCGTGCCGTTCGCCGAGCGAGCCGCCGAGAAACCCGCCGTTCTGGGCGTAGCAGGCGATCGGCCGCCCGTCGACGGCGCCCGTGGCACCGAGCACCCCGTCGCCGGCGACCGCCCGCTCCCCGAGCCGCGAGGAGCGCGCCAGCGAGCGCACCATGCGCAGTGTGCCGGGATCGCAGAGCGCCTCCAAGCGCTCGAGCGGGGTCAGCCGGGGCTGGGCCTCCGGTAACGCCGTCGCGCTCATCTGACCGCCCCGCGCAGCGCCAGCGCTACGTTGTGGCCGCCGAACGCGAACGAGTTCGAGAGCGCCAGCGGCGGGTGTCCGTTGCCGGTGACCAGCGGGCGCGCCTCACCGGGGACGTAATCGAGATCGAGCTCCGGATCGGGCACCTCGTACCCGAGCGTGGGCGCGATCACGCCGGTGATGAGCGTCCGTAGCGTCGCGACCGCCTCCACGGCGCCGGCCGCGCCGAGGGTGTGCCCGATCGACGACTTGGTCGAGGAGATCGGAATCCGCCGAGCCTCCTCACCGAGTGCGCGTTTGATCGCGGCGGTCTCGGCGGCATCGTTGAGCTGGGTCGAGGTCCCGTGGGCGTTGACGTAGTCGATCTCGGCCGGCTCCGCGCCGGCATCGCGCAGCGCCAGCTCGATCGCCCGGGACGCGGGGCCTCCGGTCGGCTCGGGCGCGGTCAGGTGGTGGGCGTCGGTGGTCGAGCCCCAGCCGGCGATCTCGCCCAGGATGTCGGCGCCACGCCCCCGCGCGGCCTCCTCCTCCTCGAGGACGAGCACGCCGGCACCCTCGCCCATCACAAAGCCGTCGCGGCGAAGATCGAACGGCCGCGAGATGCCGGTGACCGACAGCGCCTGCATCGAATTGAACGACGCGAACGCGAAATCGGTGAGCGCCGCCTCGGCGCCGCCGCACACGACCGCGTCGGCGTCCCCGTACTGGATCATGCGCAACGCCGAGCCGATCGCATGGGCGCCGCTGGCGCATGCCGACACGACGCCGTAGCTCTGCCCGCGCAGCGAGTACTTCATGGTCACCGCGGCGGTCGCGGCATTGGGCATGTACTGCGGAATGCCGAGTGGCGACACCATCTTGGCGCCGCGGAGGCGCATCACCTCCAGCTGGGCCTCGAGCGTGGACTGGCCGCCGATCCCGGTGGCCATCACGCAGCCGACCCGGAGCGGATCGTACGGCGGCTCGTCCTCCCATCCGGCCTGGCCGACCGCCTCGCCGGCGGCGGTCACCGCCAGCTGCGCGAAGCGATCGAGACGCCGGGCCTCCTTGACCGAGAGGTTCTCGGTGGGGTCATATTCCCGGCACACGCCGGCTCCGTCGACGATCCCGACCTCGCCGGCAGCCCAGCGATCGTGCAGGGTGGCAGCGCCGATCCCGAGCGGCGTCACCGCTCCGAGCCCGGTGACCACGACCTTCCGTCTGTCCGGCATCGCGCTCACCTACGACGCTCGCTCCACGATCAGGTCGACCGCGTCTCCGACGGTCTTGAGGTCCTTCATGTCCTCGCCCTTGAGCACGACCCCGTACTCGTCCTCGACCACCTGGGCGAGCTCGACGAGATCAAGCGAGTCGATATCGAGCTCCTCGAACGTCGCCGTACGGGTGATCTGGCTCTTATCGGGGCCGAAGCTCGCGAGCGTATCGACCACCCGGTTCTCAACCTGTTCGGTTGTCACTGACATCTACCGTCTCCTTCTGAAGTCGATTTCTCGTTCATGCGGCGAGTCCGCCATCGACGGACAGCACTGCGCCGGTCACATAGCTCGCCGCGTCCGAGGCCAGGAAGCGAACGCACGCCGCGACCTCCTCTGGAGTTCCCGCTCGCCGGGCGGGAACCTGCGCGAGCAGTTCGCTTGACACGTCCGCGGTCATGTCGGTCTCGATCCATCCCGGAGCGACCGCGTTGATCGTGATTCCACGCCGCGCCACTTCAACCGCGGCCGTCTTGGTCAGCGCGATCAGCCCCGCCTTGGCGGCGGCGTAGTTGCTCTGCCCCGGGTTGGCCCGGAGGCCCACGACGGAGGAGATGTTCACGATCCGGCCCGACCGGGCACGCATCATCGGCCGCAGCGCCCGGCGGGTGAGGCGAAACGCGGCGGTGAGGTCGGTGTCGATCACCGACTGCCACGCTTCGTCGCCCAGCGACGGGCTGAGGTCGTCGTTGCTGATCCCGGCGTTGTTGACGAGCACGAGCACGGGGCAGCCGAAATGCGCCTCGAGCGCCTCGAACAGCTGATCGGGAACCGCCGGGTCCACGACATCCCCGGGCACCGCGACCGCGCGGCCGCCGTCGGTCTCGATCGCCGCGACCACCGACTCCGCGGCGTCGCGGCTGGATCGGTAGTTGACGCCGACGCCCCAGCCGTCGCGGGCGATCGCCCGGGCGATCGCCGCCCCGATCCCCCGCGCGCCGCCGGTGACGAGGGCACAGCCGTTCTCTCGCGCGTCAGGCATTGACGAGCTCGACTCCCGTGAGCGTCCGCTTGGCCAGTCCGGTGAGGACCCGGCCGGGACCGACGTCGATGAAGCGCTGCGCCCCGAGCTCGTGCAGGGTGAGCATCACCTCGCGCCAGCGAACCGGCATCGTCAGGGCATCGGCCAACTCCGCGCGGGGATCCTCGAACGGTCGCGCGGTGACCGCCGAGATCACGGTCGTCTGCGGGGTGGAGAAGCTGGTCGCGGCGAGAGCGGCGCTGAACTGCGCCAGGGCCCCCGCCATCATCGGGGAATGAAACGCCCCGGTGACGTCGAGCTCCATCGCCCGCAGGCCGAGTTCCTTCGCCTGGGCCGCGGCGCCGGGCAGCCGGTCCTTCCCCCCCGACAGCACCACCTGGAGCGGCGAGTTGTCGTTGGCGACGGTCAGGTCGTGGGCCTCCGCGATCTCCGGACCCAGGTCAGAGGCCCCGGCGCCGACCAGCGCGAGCATGCTCCCGTCGCCGGCGGCGACCCCCGACTCGTGCATCAGCCGGCCGCGGAGGGCCACGAGCTTCAGGCCCTCGCGTTCGTCCAGGGCGCCGGCCGCGACGAGCGCACCGAGCTCACCCAGGGAGTGACCGGCCATCATCTCGCCCTGCGGACGCCCGATCGCCTCCCAGCCGGCGAGACTGGCGCAGAAGATCGCCGGCTGAGCGAAATGCGTCCCCTCGTCCGCGCGCGGGAACGGGTCCTCGCCGACGGCGGCGGCGGCCATATCCAGCAGCTCGGGCCGGACCCGGGCGACGAGGTCGCGCATGTCGGGCGTCTGGCTTCCCTGCCCGGGGAACAGGATCGCGGTCGCGGGGGGCATCGACTGCACGTACGCCGCCCCGGGGATCGAGATACAGGCCGCGGTGCCTGTTCCCCCCGTTCGGGGGGAGGGACCGGCGGTAGGCTGGATTCAATCTCGCCGTGAGCCTTCCCGACCCCACTCCCGACACGGCCGCGCTCGTCACCGGAGCCTCGGCCGGAATCGGCGCCGAGATCGCCCGTGAGCTCGCCCGGCGCGGACATTCGCTCGTCCTCGCCGCCCGGCGCAAGGACAAGCTCGACGCGCTCGGCGCCGAGCTGTCGGCCGAATACGGGGTCCGCGCCGAGGCCCTCGGGGTCGATCTCGCCAACGTGGTATCGCGCCAGCGGCTTCCGCAGCGCATCCGATCGCTCGGGCTCGAGGTGAGCGTGCTCGTCAACAACGCCGGCTTTGCCACCGGAGGCCCGTTTCACGAGTCCGACCCGACCCGTGAGCTCGAGCAGATCAGGGTCCTGGTCGAGGCGCCGGTGGCGCTGACCGGCGAGTTCCTGCCAGGAATGGTGGGCCGCGGCCGAGGCGCGATCCTCAACCTGGCGTCGACCGCCGGGATGCAGCCTCTCCCCTACTCCGCCGGCTACTCCGCGGCGAAGGCCTACGTACTGAGCTTCTCGGAGGCGCTGCACCAGGAGCTCAGGGGCTCCGGGGTGACGGTCACCGCGCTGGCTCCCGGCCCCGTGTCGACCGAGTTCTGGGACGTCGCCGGCTGGGAGGTCGGGGCGGGCCAGTCTTTCGAGGAGTCGGTGCCGAGGCCGGCTTGGATCACCGCGCACGAGGCCGCGGAGGCAGGGGTCAAGGGGCTCGAGGCCGGCAGCCGGGTCGTGATCCCCGGCGTCGCCATGCAGGCGACGATGCTCGCGGGGCGCTACGTGCCCAACGCCCTCAAGCTCCCGCTCATCGAGTGGGCGATGCGCCGCCGCTGACCGACACCTGCCGCGGGCCTATGCTCGATCGAGCAAGCAAGAGCGCAGACACCGACCGAGAGGTAGGAACATGGCGAAAGTGATCTACACCGCGCAGGCAACGGTGACCGGTGGCCGCGAGCACGGCCACGGGCAGACGAGCGACGGAGCCCTCGATGTCGAGCTGCGCCCCCCGACCGGCGACGAGGGCGGCACCAACCCCGAGCAGCTGTTCGCGGTCGGTTATGCCGCCTGCTTCGAGGGCGCCCTCGGCGTCGTCGGGCGGCGCGAGCGGGTGGAGCTGGGCGCCGTCTCGATCGACTCGAGCGTCAGCCTGATCTCCACCGAGGAGCGCGGCTTCAACGTCGGCGTCGGCCTCGACGTGACCCTGCCTGGCGTCGAGGACGCCGAGCAGGCGAAGGCGATCGTCGCCGCCGCGCACGAGGTGTGCCCCTACTCCAACGCCACCCGGGGCAACGTCGAGGTCGCCCTGACGGCGAACGAGCAGCGCGTCGACGCGGCCTAGACGAGCCCGCCGATGCCGGCCGGCCGACGCCGCCTAGGAGAGCAGCCCGATCCGCTGGGCCCGCTGCACCGCCTCGGCGCGGTTGCGGGCCTGGAGCTTGCGGTAGACGGCGCTCGTGTGCTCCTTGACCGTGTGGGGGGAGAGGAACAGCTGCTCGGCGATCTCGCGGTTGGTCGATCCGGCGGCGATGAGATCGAGCACCTCGCGCTCGCGCTCGGAGAGCGGCGGCGCCGGCTGCTCGGAGGTCGGCTCGAACACGGTCATCCCGTGGCCCACCATCCGCACCGCGCGGGCGACTTCGCGCGCCTCCCAATCCTTGGAGACGAAGCCTGACGCGCCTGCCGCGCGGGCGGCCGCGGGCGACATCCGCCCCGCGCCGGAGATGAGCAGTACCCGCGTCGCCGGCGACGCCCTCCGGATCGACGCGCACACGTCGGTTCCGGACTCGCCGGCGAGGAACAGGTCGACGAGCGCGACGTCGGGGCGAAGGCCCGGTAGCAGCGCGAGCGCCTCGGCGCCGGTGCGAGCCGCGAGACACCGCTCCACCCATGGCTGCTCGCCGAGCAGCAAACGGAAGCCCCAGTGCACAACGTCGTGGTCATCGACGACCAGCACCCGCAGTCGCCGGTCGGTCTTCGGTCGCGGCGTCGCCGGCGCGGTCACGGCCGAGCGCCCCCCTGCGGAACGACGAGACGGACCCGCCACCAGCCCGCGTCCGGCGTGCCGAAGTCGACGACGCCGCCGTACTGGAGGGCCTCGAACGCCGCCAGGCGCAGGCCCATTCCGACGCCCCGCGCCGCAGACGAGACGCCGTCGTTGCGCACTTCGAGCGTGAACGTGTCCTCGTCGGAGGCGACGAGCACCTCCACCGCCGACGCCTCGGCGTGCTTGGCGACGTTGCGCAGCGCCTCGGCGAGGACCGACTGAGCCAGCGGCTCGAACTCCCCCGGCACCGTGACGTCGGGCGGAAACGTCACCTGGATGCGCGGTCCGGGAGCCTGCGCCACCCGGCGCAGCTCGGACGCGAGCGTCGTGCCCGTCTCTCGCCCCAGCGGTGCCAGCGGGCGCTCGAGCGCGCTGCGCAGGTCGCTGAGCGCCTCCTGCATCTCCACCCGGCAGCGTTCGCGCTCGTCGGGATCGAGCGCCTTTTCGGCGCTGAGCGCCAGCGACACGCCGAACAGGCGCTGCATCACCCGCTCGTGGATCTCGCGGGCGAGCTCGAGGCGCTCGCCGAGTCGACGGGTGCGCTCCTGCTGGCGGGTCGCGTTGCGGGCCGTCGCGACGAGCGCCGCCGTCTTGCCGAGCGTCCACAACAGGTGACGCTCACCGTCGGTCAGCTCGAACCGGCCTCCGCCGCGATCGGCGCAGATCACCCCGTAGGCTCGCCCGGCAGCGCTCAGCGGGGTGCACACCAGCGTGGTGATCCCGAAGCGCGCCGCGTAGTCCGCGGGGACCTGATCCTCGATCTGGTCAGAGACGAGCACCACCTCGTCCTCGAGCAGCGCCCGCTGCGCGATCGGGGTCGACAGCAGCGTCGGGGACGGCTTCAGCGACGCCAGGCCGGCGAGCGAGATCCCGTACGAGCCGACGACGGTGACCCGCCGTCGGCCGGGGTCGGCGAGGAAGATCGCCGCCCGCCGCATCGTCGTCAGCCGGCAGATCGCCTCGCAGATCCGGTCGTAGAACTCGGTGGAGGAGGTGTCGGTCTCGAGCTCGGCGAGGAGCTCGACGAACACCTCCAGCGGCTCGACCCCGGCGAACAGCGACGGCGGGCGCTCGACGCTCATCGGCGCCTCGAGCGCATGGCTATGCGGCCAGCGGCTGCGGGTCGAAGCGGTGACGGATCTCGTAGAGCGTCGTTCGCTCCGCCGCCGGACGACCGGCGCGGCACGCGGCCCCGATCAGGTCGGCGGGCTCGAGGCGCACGCCGTGGTAGCTGCCCGCCATCCGGCTGATCGACTCCTCCATCAGCGTGCCCCCGAGGTCATTGACCCCCCAGCGCAGCGCCTCGGTGGCGATATCGAGGCCCATCTTGACCCAGCTCGCCTGCAGGTTGATGATCGTCTCCCCCAGGGCGAGACGGAATGCGGCGGTGTGCTTGAGGTTCTCCTCCGGGGAGATCTCGTGGACGCCGTGCGCGCGCCCGAGCAGCGTCTGAAACGGGATGAACGACAGCGGCACGAACTCGGTGAAGCCGCCGGTGCGCTCCTGCAGCTCGCGCACGACCCGCATGTGCTCGGCGAGCTCGTGCGGCTCCTCGATGTGCCCGAACATGACCGTGACCGTGGAGCGGATTCCCTCGGCGTGCGACGCCTCGATGATCTCCACCCAGCGCGCCACCGGCAGCTTGTTCGGGGAGATCCGCTCGCGCACCCCGTCGTGCAGCACCTCCGCGGCCGTCCCCGGGGTCGAGCCGAGTCCCGCCTCGCGCAACCGGGCAAACACCTCCCGCGGGGGCAGACCGCTCACGTCGCACATGTGCGCGACCTCCATCGGCGAGTACGCATGCAAGTGCAGCTCGGGCGCGAGCTGCTTGGCGAACCGCAGCCAGCCGAGATAGTCATCCAACCCCCAATCGGGGTGGATGCCCGACTGGATGCACAGCTCGGTGGCGCCCGCCTGCACCGCCTCCGCGACCCGGCCGGCGAACTCGTCGGCCGAATGCTCGTAGGCGTCCGGGGAGCGCTTGGACTGCCCAAAGCCACAGAACGCGCAGCCCACGATGCACACGTTGGAGACGTTGATGTTGCGGTTGACGACGAACGTCACCGTCTCCCCCGCCAGGCGCGCCCGGAGCTCATCGGCGGCGCACCGCATGTCCTCGATCACCGCCGGGCGCTGCTCGGCAAACAACGCGGTCAGCTCGACCTCAGACAGCGTGACGCCGTCGCGCGCCTTCTCGATCGCCCGCGGAGCATCGCCGCCGGCGACCTGCAGCCCGCTCCGGCGACCGCTGCCGCGCCGCGGGATAAACGACCAATACCGGTTCGTGATCACGTCGAGCACCGGCGCCGACACCCACTCGGGATCGATGTACTCCGGATACACGCACAGCCGCTCTGACAGCGCATAGCCGTCGCCCGCCAGCCGCTTGCGGACCTGGGTCGGCGACGGGAACGGGTGCTCGGGGGAGATGTGATCGCCGTTGGCGCTCAGCCCGCCGAGATCGGTGGCCCCCGCCGCGACCAGCTCCGGCCACCAGTCAGACAGGTTCGGCGGCACCTGGATGCCGATCTCGGGCATGAGCCGCCGCGCCTCGGCGATCAGCCGGGTCATGTCGTCGAGAGTGACCGGCGACGCCCACGCGGGCGCGTCGAGCGCGGGCCCATGGCCGACGCCGGTGCGCCAGTACTCGGTCGCCGCCGCATCGGCGATCTCCGCCGGCTCCCGGCCGTAGTAGCTCTGGTGGGGCACGAAATTCTGGAGGATCACCTCCTGGAGATGACCGTGCGCCGCGTGCAGCCGGGCGAGCGCCGCGAGCGACTCCATGCGCTCCTCTTCGGTCTCGCCGATCCCCGCGAGGATTCCGCTGGTAAACGGAATCCTCAACTCGCCCGCGGCGGCGATCATCTCCATCCGCCGCGCCGGATGCTTGGTCGGGGAGCCGGCATGGACGGTCTCCATCAGCCGCTCCGCCGTCGACTCGAGCATCAGCCCCTGCGAAGCGGTCACCGCGCGCAGCCGCGCCAGGTCGCCGCGCGCCACAACGCCAAGGTTCGTGTGCGGCAGCAAGCCGCGCTCCAGCGCCCGCTCGCACACCCACACGACATAGCTCGTGAAATCGGCGTGCCCGTACTCGGCGAGCCGGGCGGCGACGCCCGCGTTGTGCTCGGGCCGCTCGCCGGTCAACACCAACAGCTCCTTGGCGCGGTGACGACTGACCGCCCGATCAAGGATCCGCTCCACCTCGTCGGGATCATGCAAATGCGGCTGATGGGTCGCAAACGCGCAGTACTTGCAATAACAGCGGCACGTCCGCGATAGCGACAACGTGAGATTACGGCTGAACGTGACGCGGCGACGCATGCTCCGCGCGCATTCTACGGACGCGGGCGCTGCCTATATTGGCGCGCGTGCGCCGACTGCCGCCGATGATCGCCGTCGCCCTCGTGCTGGCGGCCTGCGGCGGCTCATCCGGCGCCTCCCGCAGCGCGTCGCTCGTCCTCGACTTCACCCCCAATCCGGTTCATGTCGGGATCTACACGGCGCTGCGGCGCGGGTTCGACACGGCCTCGGGCATCCACCTCCACGTCATCGTGCCGTCGGCGTCCACCGACGCGATCAAGCTGCTCGAGACCGGGCGCGCCGGCTTCGCGATCCTCGACATCCACGACCTGGCGATCGCCCGCGAGCGCGGCGTCGACGTCGTCGGGATCCTGCCCATCGTCGAGCGCCCGCTCGCCGCCGTGATCGCCGCGCCGAGCGTCACCACGCCCCGCCGGCTCGACGGCCAGACCGTGGGGGTCAGCGGCGACCCGAGCGACACCGCGGTGCTCCGATCGGTCGTCGCCGGGGCGGGGGGGCGCCCGTCGACCGTGAGGACGATCACGATCGGTTTCAACGCCGTCGGCGACCTGCTGGCCGGGCGGGTCCCCGCCGCCACCGCCTTCTGGAACGACGAGGGCGTCACGCTCGCCCGCCGCCGCCCCGGGTTCCATGTCTTCCGCGTCGACGCCTACGGGGCGCCGGCATATCCCGAGCTCGTGCTCTGCGCGACCGCAGCCGCGCTCACGACCCACCCGGGGCTGGCCCACGCCGTGGTGGACACGCTCGTTCGCGGCTATGACGCCGCGCTCGCCGACCCTGCGCTTGGTCAGCGCGCGCTCGAGTCGCGGGTCCCCGGCCTGGACCATGGCCTCGACAGTGCCGAGCTCGCCGTGCTGGACCCGGCGTTCCGCGGCACCGGGGGCCGGTTCGGGGTCATCGACGTGCCTCTGCTGCGCCGCTGGGCGCGCTGGGAGGTCCGCTTCGGGATCGTCGACCGTCTCCCCGATGTTTCGGCGATGTTCGACACCCGGTTCGCGCCGCGGGGGTAGCCGGGACCGTCAGTGGGGCCCGCGGCTCGGCCTCGCGGCTCGCCTACTGCGCCCGGATCTTCTTGAACTCCTGACGCACCGACTCGGTGCGCCCCCACATCTGCATCACCTCGGCGCGGCCGGTCCGGACCTCGCGCAGCGCCAGCTCGCCCTCGATGCCGGCGTCGTCGAGCAGGCGGAGCGCCAGCTGCACCGCCGGGACCGAGGCCGCATGACCGAACCGGTGAGCGACGACGAGACGCCAGTGCCAGTCGTACTTGGAGTAGGGCTGAGCGTTGCAGGTGACGAGCACGATCGCGGCGTCGACGTAGCGGGTCTCGTCGAAGATCCGCAGGTCGAACTCGAGGTCGGTCCAGTCGTCGGGGAGAGGGGCGACGAACTCGTCGAAGTCGGGAGCGAGCGGCATGGTCAGCGCAAGCGTACTGCCCCGATCAGAGCACCTGCTGGTAGATCACGAACAGGTTCATCGCGGTGATCACCGCTGCCACCGCGTAGGCGGCGAGGCTCGTCAGCCGCCCGTTGACGTGCACCCCCATGACCGAGCGATGCCCGGTGAGCACGACGAGCGGAACGAGGGCGAACGGGATCCCGAACGCGAGGACGACCTGGCTGAGCACGAGCGCGTCGGTGGCGCTGAGATGGAGCCCGAGGATGACCAGCGCCGGGAGCATCGTCACCGCGCGACGGACGTAGATCGGGAGTCGCAGGCCGACGAACCCGGCCATCACCACCTGGCCGGCATAGGTTCCGACGCTCGACGAGGAGACGCCGGAGGCGAGCAGCGCGACCGCGAACGCGAGCGCCGCCCCTCCGCTGACGAGCCGTCCGATCTCGGCGTGCGCGCCGGTGAGCGTCGCGATGCCCGACAGCGCCGGCGTGTGGAACAGCTTCGCGAACACGGCGAGCATCGCCATGTTGATCACCCCGGCGATGCCGAGGGCGATGAGCACGTCGACGCGCTGAAACCGCATCACCTTGCGCCGTTCGGCGTCGTTGCGGACGGGCACCCGGCCGTTGGTCAGCGCCGAATGTAGATAGATCACGTGCGGCATCACGGTCGCGCCGACGATCCCCACCGCGAGGTACGCCGCGTCGCCGCCGGACAGATGCGGGATGAGACCGCGCAGGGCGAGGTGGGCCGACGGCCCGATGCGCAGCGTCTCGTAGAGGAATCCCACGAGCACGATCGCGAGCAGCCCCACGATCGCCAGCTCGAAGCCGCGGAAGCCGCGCCGCTGGAGCTCGAGGATCCCGAACGCGATCACCCCGGTGAGCAGACCGGCGATCAGCAGCGGCACCCCGAACAGCAGGTTGAGCCCGATTGCCGCCCCGAGGAACTCGGCCACGTCGGTGGCCATCGCCATCACTTCGGCCTGGACCCACAGGGCCCAGCTCGTCCATCGCGGCAGATGCTCGCGACACAGCTCGGGGAGGTTGCGGTCGGTCGCGATCCCCAGCTTCGCCGACAGATACTGCACGAGCATCGCCATCAGGTTGGCCAGCAGCACCACCCAGAGGAGCTCATAGCCGAACTGCGCGCCGCCCTGAAGATTGGTCGCGAAGTTGCCGGGATCGACGTAGGCGACCGACGCGACGAACGCCGGCCCGAGCATCGACAGCGTGAAGCGCAGGCGTCCACGCTGGACGAGTCGATGCTGCAGCGGGGTGGCGCCCTCGATGACCGAGGGCGCGACGGCACCGTCGGCCGTCGCCGCCTCGAGCGCCGGCTCCGGGGTCATGCCATCACCCGCACCCTCATCGCTCGCGCCAGGTCCCCGCCCAGGGGATGGATGTCGGCGCCGAAGCGGACGAACAGAGGGCCGCCGAACGGCTGGCGCTCGACCACCTCCAACGTGTTCCCGGGGGCGATCCCGCGCTGGGACAGGTAGCGCAGCATGTCGGGGTCGGAATCCGATACGCGAGCGAACATCCCCCGCGCGCCAGGCTCCAACGACTCGAGGCTCGCGGTGTCGATCTCCTCGATCGTCAGGTCGCGCGACGGGATCGGGTCTCCATGCGGGTCCAGGGTGGGGTCGCCGAGCTTGGCGGCGATCCGCTCCTCGAGCTCCTCCGAGAGCACGTGCTCGAGGACCTCGGCCTCTTGGTGGACGCGATCCCACGAGACGCCGAGGCTCTGCACGAGATAGAGCTCCAACAGCCGGTGATGGCGCATCACCTCCAGCGCGACGCGGCGCCCCGCCTCGGTGAGCAGGACCCCGTGGTAGCGCCGGTGCGTGACGAGCCCGAGCTCGCCCAGCCGCCTGACCATGCCAGAGGCCGACGCCGCCGTGACGGCGAGTCGCTCGGCGATCGCGGTCGTGCTCACCGGCTCGCCCCCCCGCGCCTGAAGCGCATAGATCGCCTTCGTGTAGTCCTCGACCGCCGAAGAGCGCAGTGGGGTCGGTTCACTCGAGACCATGAACCATATTATGGCACGCCTAACTTTGGGTCCAGATTCGGACGAACTTCGACGGCCTATCCTTTCCCAGGTGACGTCGCTGGCCGTCTCCACCGCTGAGTACCGCGCGATCACCGAGGCGTGCGGGATGCTCGACCGCTCCGACCGCGGCAAGCTGGCCCTGACCGGAGCGGAGGCCAAGACGTTTCTCCAGGGCCAGGTCTCCAACGACGTCGAGACGCTCGAGCCGGGGACGGGGTGCTACGCCGCGTTCCTCACCCCGAAGGGCAAGATGCTCGGCGACATCCGCATCCTCGACGCCGGCGACGAGTTGCTGCTCGACACCGAGCGAGTCGCTCTCCAGGACCTGTTCACGATGATCCGCCGGTTCAGCATCGGCTACGACGCACAGCTGCACAAGCGGACGCTGGAGACGGGTCTCGTGTCGTTGCTCGGGCCCGAGGCGGACGCCGTGGCCGAAGTCGAGGGCTTGGGCGCCGCCGAGGACGCGCATCGACAAGCCGCGATCGACGGGATGAGCGTGCGCGCCGTCCGCACCGCGCTCGGCATCGACCTTCTGTGCAACGCCGGCGACATCGGCGCTGTGCAGGATGCGCTGCAGGCCCGGGGGGCCGAGCCGGTGTCGGAGAGCGCCGCCGAGTGCGTCCGTATCGAGCGGGGGCGGCCGCGCTACGGGGTCGATCTCGACGACAGCGTCATTCCCCAGGAGGCCGGGCTCAACCCCCGCGCGGTGTCGTTCACCAAGGGGTGCTATGTCGGCCAGGAGACCGTGGCCCGGCTCTACTACCGCGGCAAGCCAAACCGGCAGCTGCGCGGTCTGCGGCTGTCGCTGCCGCCGTCGACGGCTGATGAGATCATGCTCGGCGATCGCGTCGTCGGCCGCCTGGGAAGCGTCGCCGAGTCTCCGTCGCTCGGACCGATCGCGCTCGCGCTCGTCCGCCGCGAGGCGCCCCCGGGGTCAGACGTGAGGGTCGGCGCCGACGAGATCAACGCCATCGTGACCGAGCTCCCGTTCGCCTGACCGGGCCGCGGCGACGAACGCGCACAGCGCCTCGGGCTCGGGCACCGGACGCAGTGCGAGCTGCGGCGTATCCGGATGCGAGGCGAGCCAGCTGCCGATGATCCGCACCTCGTCCACCTCATCCGGCGGGACGTGGGCACCCACCTCGCCAACCCGACCGTGGCGGCCGATCGCCGACCGCACCCGTGCCCCGAGCTCCGCCGGATCGGTCGGGCAGGGGCCGAACTCGACCACTCGGCCCCCGGCCAGCCAGAAGGCCTCGGCCCCATCGCCGCCGGGATGCGGCGCCAGGATCAGCCGCGGGCGCGCGTGGGTCGCCTCGAGCACGCCCCCGAGGCGGTGCAGGATCGTCGCCAGCCGCCGGGCGCGCCGGCGCAGCGCCGCCGCCCGCTCGTAGTGCTGCTGCGCGGCGGCAGCCCGCATCTGGCGGTCGATGTGGGCGAGCAGCGGATCGTCGCGCCCGGTGTCCACGAACAGGGCCAGCACCTCGTCGAGACGGCGGCGGTACAGATTCGGATCGAGATCGCCGAGGCACGGGGACAGACAGCGGCCCATCTGGCCATACGCCGACGGATATTCGCGGCGGGGCAGCCGCCGGCCGCAGTGGCGCAACCCGAACAGCGAGTCGAGCTGCTCCACCAACTCGAGGGCCAGGCGCCGCCCGTGCACGGGTCCGACCGTCACCGCGTGACCGGCGGCGGGGTCCGGCGCCACCTCGAGGATCGGGAACGGGATGTCGAGCCGGCAGCGGATGTAGACGAGCCGGTCATCGCGCCGCCGCAGTCGCGTGTTGCCGGGGGGCTTGAACTGCTTGATCAGGCGGTTCTCGAGCACGAGCGCGCCGAGCTCCGAGCCGGTGGTGCGGTAGTCGACGACCGTCGCGTGGGCCGTCCACGCCGCCGGCGGGCTCGACGGCGCGAAGTGAGCGCGGGCCCGGCTGCGGATCGAGACCGACTTGCCGACGTAGAGCACGCGACCGAAGTCGTCGCGGAACAGGTAGACGCCCGGATCGCGCGGAAGCTCACCGAAGTCGACACCGAGAACGCCCGCGCCGTCGAGTGCGCCGCGACCGCGGCCACGGCTCGGTGGCGCCGACACGGCGGGGCGTGGCCCCGGCAGGCCGTGGGACGCGGACGCGCTCGCGCGCCGCGGCCGGCGGCGCGGCGAGAGCAGGGCGACGGCCTCGCCGACGCTCGCGGCGTGCGCGCACAGCCGGGGAAACAGCGCACACAGCACCCGGGCGCACGTCTCGGCGTCGGCCAGTGCTCGGTGCGCGGTCCGCACCTCGATCCCGAGCGCGTCGGCGAGCACGGTGAGCCCGCGCCGGCGCTGCAGCGGGAGCATCGATCGGGCCAGCGCCGCGGTACAGAGAACCGGCGGATCCGGCCAGTGCAGGCCGATGCGGTCAAACCCCTGGCGCAGCACCCGCCGGTCAAACGCGGCGTTGTGGGCGACCATCACTCGGCCCTCGAGCCGGTCGCGGACTCCGGGCAGGATCTCCTCGAGCGAGGGGGCGCCGTCGACCATCGCCTGGGTGATCCCGGTCAGCCGTTGCACGCCGCGGCGCAGCGGGGCGCTCGTTGCGCACAACGAGCTCCACCGGTCGTGGAGCTCGCCGCCGCCGACGAGCACGGCGCCGACCTCGGTGAGCTCGCAGTCGTGGCCTGCGAGGCCGTTGGTCTCGGTATCGATGACGATGAACTCAGCGGTCGCGATCGGGGCGGACAGGAGCTCCACGCTCACGGTGATACGCCCAGCTGCGGACGGCGTGCACGAATCCGTGCCGGCGCCGGCTCGCTCGGCGTGGCCGCGCTGCCGCCGCGTGCCGACCGTGAAGCGGGGTAGCATCGGCGGTGCCCCATAGCAAGGAGCGTGAGATGACTGCTACGGCCCCCGACACTGAACGGCTACGCGAGCTCGAGGCGGATACCCGTCATGCCTGGAGCGCGTACAGCGATAGGCTCCGCGAGCTCAGCGGTGACGAGTACGAGCGGATCGAGTCCGAGTCATGGACGGAGCTGCAGAACGAGCTGCAGCGGCTCGACCGCGAACGCGAGGAGTTGAGCGCGCACGCCGCCTGAGCGGCTCGACGGCGATAAGCGAGGACTCGAGCGCGGAGGCCGCTGAGCGGACCGCGCAAACAATGCGGGGTGCAGCGCTCGTTCCGGTAGGGTTTCCGCGGATCCACCACCGTTTGGACCAGGTGCGGCCGGCAGGCTGGTCCCGGAGAGGAGCGCCGGGTCGAGGATGCGCATCACCAGGGTCGGACAGCTCGCGGTCAGCGCGCTGATCCTCTCGGCGTGCGGAACCGGGGGCGGCCGGTCGCCGACGGTGCCGACACCCCCCACCCCGGTCAACCTGGCGGTCCTCGTCAGTGACTCGCACGTCTCGGTGTCGCCGAGATCGGTCGGGGCCGGCCCGGTCGTCTTCACCGTCACCAATCAGGCCAGCCACGCCGAGTCGCTGGCGATCAGGCGGGCCGGCGGATCCACCCTGGCCAGTACCGCCCCGATCAACCCGCAGGGCACCACCCAGGTCTCGGTCAACCTGCAGCGGCCCGGCCGGTACACGATCGCCACCTCCGTCCACGCTCGGACCGACGCCGAGCGGCTGCGGACGCCGTCGATCCACCCGGTCTCGATCCGGATCGGGCGCCGGCGGCGCAGCGGCGGCAACGCCCTGCTGGCCCCGTAGTGGACGGGCCACTCTTGATCACTAAAAGCGGGCCGGGGCGATCCTGAAACGCTGACGCGGACGGCGTCGAGCCAGCATCTGGGGCGACGGCCGAGGCGGGCGTTTTGGTACAAGCTCCGTACGGCGCGACGATGGGTGTCCCGTGAGTCCCGGGTTCCGGCCGTTGCCGTGCGAGCGCCTGGACGGTCTTGATCGCTTGCACCGAATCGCCCGCTCGTCGCGCCATGGGCGGCTTCCGCGCCGGCGAACGCCGGCGCCCGCCGCGGCACCTCGGCCGCCGAGCCACGCCCCCTCCCCGCCATTGGCAGCGGGTACGATGGCCGGGATCGTGCATCGAGACCAGGAGGGTGTCCGCGGGTGGCCGTCGATCTGACCCAAGTTGCGAACGTCGAGAGCGCGCCGGGCGAGCTTCCCCCGACGATGACCGCGTGGGTCATTCGCGAGGACCGTCTCGGCGAGCCGGTGGACGCGTTCCAGCTGGAGGAGATCGAGGTTCCCGAGCCGGGCGCGTTCGAGGTGGTCGTCCGCGTGATGGCCGCGGGGGTCAACTTCAACAACGTGTGGGCGGCGCTCGGCGAGCCCGTCTCGGTGTTCCGCTACCACCCCCACGAGGACCACCACATCGGCGGCTCCGACGCATCGGGCATCGTCTGGAAGGTCGGCGACGGAGTGACGCGGTGGAAGCCCGGCGACGAGGTCGTCGTCCACTGCAACCAGGCCTCCTACGAGGACCCCGAGGTGCACGGGCTTGACCCGCTCGCGGCGCCGAGTCAGCAGATCTGGGGGTATGAGACGAGCTGGGGGTCGTTCGCCCAGTTCTGCAAGGTCCAGGCCCAGCAGCTGCTGCCCAAGCCGCGGCATCTCGCGTGGGAGGAGGCGGCCTCCTACGGGCTGACCTACTTCACCGCCTACCGGATGCTGATCGATCGCTGCCGGCTGCAGGCGGGCCATCGCGTGCTGATCTGGGGCGCCGCCGGCGGGCTCGGCGTGTTCGCGACCCAGCTGTGCGCGCTCACCGGCGCCGACGCCGTCGGCGTCGTCTCCAGCGACGAGAAGGGGCAGCTGATCGAGCAGCTCGGGGCGATCGGATACATCAACCGCACCCATTTCAGCGGGATGATGCGCCAGGGCGGTGAGACCACCGATGAGGAGAGGGCCCGGTTCAAGGAGTCGCGACGGTTCGGCAAGGCGGTGGAGGAACGGCTCGGCGGTCCGCCGGACATCGTCTTCGAGCACGTCGGCAAGGCGACGTTCCCGACCTCGGTGCTCGTCGTCAAGCCGTTCGGCAAGGTCGTCATCTGCGGCGCCACGTCGGGGTATCAGCTCGACTTCGACGTCCGCTACCTGTGGATGCGCCAGAAGGAGATCGTCGGCTCGCACTTCGCCAACGCCTGGGAGGCGATGAAGGCCAATGAGCTGATCGAGGAATCGAAGATCCGCCCGGTGCTGTGGCAAACGATGGGCTTCGAGGGCGTGGCGGAGGCGCACCAGCTGTTGCGCGACAATCGCCACCTGGGAAAGATCGCGATCCTCGTCGGGGCGACCGATGAGGGACAGGGGAAAACCGCGGACGGGCCCGGGGCGATCCGGGCCGAGGTAGGAGCGTAGAGATGGCCGATCTGGTCTGGGTCAAGTGGTACGCGACGGTGCTGCGCAAGGATTCGTTCGCCGCCGAGGTCGCCCGGGCGGCGCCGATCGCCCTTCGCTACGGCGCCACGCAGTATCAGGTGCACATCGACAACGACGACCGTTACCGGATCACCCAGATGACCTGGGTCCCGTCCCGCGTCGACTGGTACCGATACTGGGACGGGCCGGAGATGATCGAGTTCCGGGCGCGGAACCTGGGCCGATATCAGATCCCGATCACCTATGCGTGGGCCGACGAGATCGCCGCCGGCGCGCTCGGCCCGCAGGTCCCGGACGACACGGCGGCGCCGAGCCCCGAGCCGTCGCCGGCGACCCCGCACGCCGTTTAGCTGGGCGCGTCAGAGCGGGCCGGCGCCTCGTCCGGACGCACCTCGCCCGCCCGGAGCGCCACCTCGAGCCAGAACCGGGACTCCGGGTCATCGAGAGCGTCCCCGAACAGCTCGCGCAGCCGGCCGAGCCGGTAGCGCGCGGTCTGCGGGTGGATGGCCAGCCGCTCGGCGACGTGGCCGAGCCGGCCCTGCTCGGCCAGCCAGACGCTCAGGGTGTCGCTCAGCCGACGCCGTGATCCCGGCGCCAGCCCCGCGAGCGGCGCCAGCTTGTCGGCGGCGAGCTCGGCGGCCAGCCCCGGCTCGCTGCGCAGGAGCAGCTCGCCGGCGTTCTCGTGGGCGGCGATCAGCGTCGCGTCCTCGCCGGCCAGCGCCAGCGCCGCCTGGGCGCGGCGGAAGCTGACTCCCGCCTGGCTCCAGTCCACGGTCGTGCCGAGCCCGGCTCGCGCCCGGAAGCCGGCGAGGGCGCGCTCGATCGCCGCCCGCTGGCCGGGACCATCGGGATCGGCGACCACCGCGCAGGTCAGCTCGCCGACCGTCTCGCGGATCGTCCCGGCGGGCAGACGCAGCGCGGCCGCTTCTCGCTGCTCACCGCTGATGGCGACGACCGCGAGAGCGCGCGGCAGCTGCCAGGCCGCCTCCACCGCGGCCGCCTGCACCGCGTCGGGATCCGCCGGGCGCTCGCGGACGAGCATCCGCACGAGGCGACGCCGCCGCAGCTGCGCCTCGCCCGCCGCCGCCAGCTGCTCCATGGCGTAGCCCTCCGCCGACTCGGCCGAGAGCAGGTCGATGTAGGCGAAGATCGACTCGGCGAGCAGGTACAGGGTGTCGGGCGCCAACCCCGCGGTGACGCCGAGCGCCGCGAAGTGCCGCCACGCCACCCGCGCCCCGATCCGGTAGGCGCTCAGCAGCGACTCGAGGCTGCGCCCGGCGCGCATCTCGCCCTGACCGAGCGCCCGGTAGACATCGAGCCGGTCGACGGGGCCGCCGGCCTCGATCTCGGCCAGCAGGTGGCGGAGGGCCTGCTCGACGCCGGCCCGGATCCCGTCGCCGAACGGCCCCTCGAGCGGGCGGGAGTAGGCCGGCACCGTCCCGACCGCCGCGATCATCTCCCGAGCGACGTCATCCAGCGCAGGGCGCAGGACGCCGACCACCTCCGGCGGCAGCTCATGCCAGGGCTGATCGGGCACTGCTCATACTCCTCGCATAAGATCCATGCCGCAAATCATGCTCCGCACCGAAGAATCTTGCGCGCCCGACACGTATGCTCGGTATTCGTGATGAGCCGCGCCAACAAGATCGCCAACCTGATCGGGGTCCCGCTCCCCCTCGTCGGCCTCGTGCTCGCCGTCGTGCTCCTGTGGAACCGCGCGATCGGCCCGCTCGAGCTCGGCCTGCTGATCGGCTTCTACGTCGTCACCGCCCTCGGGGTCACGCTTGGCTACCACCGGATGTTCACCCACCGGGCATTCGAGTCCTCGCGGGCGTTCCGGGCGATCGTCGCCGTGCTGGGCTCGATGGCGGTGCAAGGCTCGGTGATCACCTGGGTCGCCGACCACCGCAAGCACCACGCCTTCACCGATCAGGACGGGGATCCGCATTCGCCCCATCTCAGCGGACCCGGCTTCGTCGGCGCCATCCGGGGTCTGTGGCACGCCCACGTCGGCTGGCTGTTTGAGAGCGTCGGCACCGCCGAGCGCGAGCGGTTCGCCGGGGACCTCGTCAAGGACCGCGTCGTCCGGATGGTCGACAAGCTGTTCTGGTTCTGGGTCGTGCTCGGGTTCGTGATCCCGTTCGCGCTTGGCTGGATCGTCGGTGGCGGTCTCGGCACCGCGCTCACCGCTGTCCTGTGGGGAGGGTTCGTCCGCGTCTTCCTCCTGCACCACGTGACCTGGTCGATCAACTCGGTGTGCCACTTCTTCGGACGCAAGCGGTTCGACGTCGAAGACGAGAGCCGCAACGTCTTCTGGCTCGCCCCGCTCTCGATGGGCGAGGCGTGGCACCACAACCACCACGCGTTCCCGACATCCGCGTTCCACGGGCTCCGCTTCTGGGAGCGGATGGCCGATCCCACCGGGCTGCTCATCTCGCTGCTCGAAAAGCTCGGGCTCATTTGGAACGTGGTGCGGGTCAGCCCGGCGCGTCAGGCGGCCAAGATGCTGCCGACCACGCGCGGCGCCAAGCCGCTGCCGGCGTCCCGCTGACGGGGCACGCGCCGCGGTCTCACCGAGGCGGGGTGCCGCTCGCTCAGCCCGCTTCTAACGGAGCCATGGTGAGGCCGGCGTCGTCGAGTGCCGCCCAGTAGCTCTCGGCGTCCTCGCGCTCGCCGCTCCACACGATCGCGCACCCTTGATTGTGGATCTGGTCGGCGATCCGGTAGCCGTCGGCGAGACTGACCCCGGGGACGATGCGGGCGAGCGTCTCCGCCACGTGATCAAATGTGTTGTGGTCGTCGTTGAGGACGACCACTCGCCAAATGCCCCCGAGACCGGCCCCGGGCCGGCCGGTGCGGGGCAGCTCGACCGTCACGGACATCGCTCGCCAGCATAGCGCCGACGGTCGCGGCCGTGGGGGACGTGGACCCGGCTACGCCCGTCTGCTCCAGTACCGCGCGTAGCCGGCGTACAGCTGCTCCACCGGCGCGGCCTGCTGAAAGGTGGCCGCCTGCTCGGGACTGCCGTCGCGGAGGATCTGCTCCTGCACGGTGGCGATGAAACCGTCGCGATCGCCGGCGCGGGCGAGCTGGGACCATGCATCGAGCCGGGCGTCGACCTCGTCGAGCTGGCGCTCGACGTCCTCGGCGTCCCCGAAATGGGTGATCGCCAGCCGGTCGGGCTGCCACGCCCTGATCACCGCGATCGACTCGTGCCACGCCTCGACGTCGACGTCCGGTGGCGGTGTCGGTGGAATCGTCATCGATTCGCGCGTGATCCGGACGCCGCCGGCATCGCCGACGAACGCCGTCCCGTCGTGAAGGTAGGAGACGTGGTGAGCCGCATGACCGGGGGTGTAGGCGACCGTGAAGCGGCCGTCGAGGACGGTCTCGCCGCCCGCCAGCACCTCGAGATTGGCCTCGGGCACCGGGAGCATCTCGCCCCACAGGCGCTCCATGTCGTCTCCATACAGCCGGCGCGCGCTCTCGTACAGCCGCGTCGGATCGACCATGTGACGCGCTCCGCGCTCGTGAACGTAGACCTTGAGATCGGGCCAGCGCTCCACGAGCGAGCCGCTGGCCGCGGCGTGATCGAAGTGGATGTGGGTGAGCAGCAGAGCACGGGGCCGCTGATCGCCGAGCGCCGCGAGCAGCGTGGGCAGAGTCGAGGTCGGCCCCGGGTCGATGAGCACGTCGTCTACCTGCCACGCGCCGATCACGCGGGCGCGGCCGAGGTGCATGAGATCGATCACGCGCACGGTGAGCAGGCGCCGAAGCGCTACTTGCGGCGCCAGCGGCTCGCCGCCTGCGACGCCGGCGGGATCACCGACGTGGAGTCCTCGCCGCCGGCCGCCGGGTCCGGCTCGCCCGGCGCGGCGGAGGCGGGCTCCGTCTCGGACCGGCGGGGCGCCGGCGACTCCTCGTCGTCGCCGGCCGGCGTCAGCGCGTGGAAGGCCACCGTCTCCTCGACCCCGGACTCGCCGGTCAAGGAGTGCTCGTCGTCGTTCTCGTCCACGGCGAAGGAGGGCTCGACTGCTTCGGTGGCCGCCGCGTGATCCTCGTCGTACGGGATCGTGCCCTCCCTCTCCGCGAACGCGGCGGAATCGTCGCCGGTGTCGCCGGTGTCGGCGTCGTCGAGTGGCGCCGGCGCGGCCGGTTCGGCGCCGGCGGGGCGAGCCTCCGCATCGGCCTCGGGATCCTCGGGGAAGCGCTCGGCGGCGGTCCGCGCCAGCGCCAGCAGCTGGGCGGCGAGATCCTCGGCGTCGGCGACGATCCGCTGCCGCTCCAGCCAGATCCGGTCGGTGTCGACATCGAGATCGCGCACCCGCTGCTCGGCGGCGCCGGCGACGTGATGGGCCTCGACGCGGGCCTGCTCCAGGCGATCCTCGGCCTCGACCCGCGATTGGGCCGTGATCTGCTCAGCAGTCTCGTGAGCGCGCTGGAGGATGCCCGAGATCTGCTCGCCGACGCGCTCCAGGGCGCGGCGCACCGCCGCCTCCGGAGAGCGCGTCGCCTGCAGCTCGGCGACGAGCCGGCGCGCCTGGCGCACGTAGTCGTCGACGGCAACGCGCTCGTAGCCGCGCAGCGCGGTCGGAAAATCCGCATTGACGAGCGCGAGCGCGTCATCCGGCAGCGACGCCAGGGGGCCGGTGATCTCCTCGATGATCGCGTGCTCGTTGGCGGCTGAGCTCTGATCTGGCATCAGTGATCTATGGGGATTGTCGCAGGTCGATCGGTCACCGGTCCATACAATGGGGCCCCATGTCAGACGCCCCTTTCGTGCGGCTCCCCGAGCGCGACCGGCCGTGGATGATGCGCACGTACGCGGGCCATTCCGACGCCACCCGCTCCAACGAGCTGTACCGCCGGAACCTGGAGAAGGGACAGACCGGTCTCTCGGTCGCGTTCGACCTGCCGACGCAGACGGGCTATGACCCCGACCACGAGCTGGCCCGGGGCGAGGTCGGAAAGGTCGGCGTTTCGATCGCGCACCGGGGGGACATGCGTGCCCTGCTCGACGGGATCCCCCTCGATCAGATGAACACGTCGATGACGATCAACGCGACCGCCGCCTGGCTGCTGGCGCTCTACATCGTGGCCGCGGAGGATCAGGGGGTGCAGGCGTCGGCGCTCCAGGGCACGACCCAGAACGACATCCTGAAGGAGTACCTGAGCCGGGGGACGTATGCCTTCCCCCCCGGCCCGAGCCTGCGCCTGATCGCCGACACGATCGCCTTCACGGTGGCGCACGTCCCGCGCTGGAACCCGATCAACATCTGCTCCTATCACCTGCAGGAGGCGGGAGCGACCCCCGTCCAGGAGATCGCGTACGCGATGAGCAACGCGATCGCCGTCCTCGATGCCGTCCGCGAGCGGGTCCCGGATGATCTGATGGGCGAGGTCTTCGGGCGGATCTCGTTCTTCGTCAACGCCGGCGTCCGCTTCATCGAAGAGCATGCCAAGCTCCGCGCGATGGCCGAGCTGTGGGACGAGCTCGGGCGCCGGCGCTACGGCGTGCGCGACGATCGCCATCGCCGCTTCCGCTATGGGGTCCAGGTCAACTCGCTCGGCCTGACCGCGTCCCAGCCGGAGAACAACGCCTACCGGATCGCCCTGGAGGCGCTCGCGGTGACCCTCGGCCGGGACGCCCGTGCCCGCGCCATCCAGCTTCCGGCGTGGAACGAGGCACTCGGGCTGCCCCGCCCGTGGGATCAGCAGTGGTCCCTGCGCCTGCAGCAGGTGCTCGCCTACGAGACCGATCTGCTCGACTACCCGGACATCTTCGAGGGCTCGCACGTGATGACGGGGCTCGTCGCCGAGCTCGTGGCGGGCGCGCGTCACGAGATGGAGCGCGTCGCCGAGCTGGGCGGGGCGGTGCAGGCCGTGGACTACATGAAGTCCGCCCTCGTGCAGTCTCACCGGGAGCGCTGGCGGCGCATCGAGAGCGGCGAGCTCACCGTCGTCGGCGTGAACCGGTTTGCCTCGACTGAGCCATCACCGCTCACCGCCGACGCCGACGGCGGGGTCCTGGTCGTCGACCCGGCGGTCGAGGCGCAGCAGCGCGCGGCGGTGGCCCGCTGGCGCCGGGAGCGCGACCAGCCGGCGGTGGAGTCCGCGCTGGCAGAGCTGGCGCGGGTGGCCCGCGACGCGTCCGAGAACATCATGGCGGCCACGATCGCCGCCGCCCGGGCCGGCGCCACCACCGGCGAGTGGGCGCAGTCGCTGCGCGACGTGTTCGGCGAGTATCGAGCGCCCACCGGAGTGGGCGAGGCCGCCAACGTCGCCAGTGACGAGCTCGCGGACGTGCGCGACGAGGTCGAGCGCATCAGCGGATCGCTCGGCCGGCGGGTGAAGCTCCTGATCGGCAAGCCGGGGCTCGACGGGCATTCCAACGGCGCCGAGCAGATCGCGGTGCGCGCCCGCGACGCCGGCATGGACGTCGTCTACGAAGGCATCCGGCTGACCCCCGCGCAGATCGCCGGGTCGGCGGCGCAGGAGGGCGTTCACGTGATCGGCCTCTCGATCCTCTCCGGCTCGCACGCCCAGCTGATCCCGGCGGTGCTCCGCGCCCTCGCCGACGCCGGGGTGGGCGACGTTCCCGTGGTCGTCGGCGGGATCATTCCCGAGGCCGATGCGCGAGCGCTGCGCGACGCCGGGGTCGCCGCCGTGTACACGCCCCGCGACTGGGACCTCAACGCGATGATGCGCGACATCATCGACCTGGTGGGCGAGCGCCACGACGTCGACACGGCCGCACCGGCTTGACCGCCGCTCCAGCCGACGGCGATGAGCTCGGTGCGCGCCTGCGTGCCCGGGACCTGAGCGCCGCCCCGTCGGCACTGAACCTCGTGGAGAGCCGCGGCGATGGCGCGCGGGCACAGACGGAGGCGCTGCTCGCGGCGGTCTCTCCGGCGGCGCTCGGGAGCGAGGCCCCGGCGCAGATCGTCGGGATCACCGGGCCACCCGGGGTCGGAAAATCGTCGCTGCTCTCGCGGCTGGCGGCGGCGTGGCGGGCCGACGAGCGCACCGTGGCGGTGCTGACGGTCGATCCGAGCTCGCGCCGGTCCGGCGGCTCGCTGCTCGGAGACCGGGCGCGGATCGAGCGCGACCCCGCCGACGCCGGCCTGTTCATCCGCTCCACCGCCGCCGGCGAGCGGCTGGGTGGCCTGGCGGCGGGGACCCGGGCAGCGGCGGCCGCGCTGGCGGCGGCGTTTGACGTGGTCGTGATCGAGACCGTCGGGGTCGGGCAATCGGAGACCGAGGTCGCCGACGTCGTCGACACCGTCGCGGTCGTCGTGCAGCCGGGCTCCGGCGACGTCCTGCAGTTTCTCAAGTCCGGGATCATGGAGATCCCGGACGTCCTCGTGGTGACCAAGTTTGATCTCGGGCCGCCGGCGACCCGCGCCCTCGGCGACCTGCGAGCGGCGCTGCACGCGCTCGGGGCGACCGACACTCCCGTCGTCGCCGTCTCGTCGATCTCGCCGCCGGCGGGAATCGAGGAGCTGATCGCCGCGCTGGATGCTCACCACACCACGCTGGACCTGTCTGCTCGCCGCGCCCACAGCCGGCGCCGGCACGCCCTCGCCGAGTACACCGTCGAGCACGGCGAGCGGGGCGTGCGCGCCCTCGGCGGCCGCCGCGCGGCCGAGCGATGGCTCGATCGGCAGGACGCGGGGCGCGACGCCGCGACGCTGCGCCGTGCGCTGGAGCACCACGCGACGCCATGACCGCCGGCGCGCATCCTCGCATCGTGCTGCCCGCTGAACCGCTCGTCGACGGCGCGACCGCTCTGCGGCCGTGGCGCGACTCCGACGTGCCGGACCTGGTTGCCGCCTGCCAGGATCCGGAGATCGTGCGCTGGACCCGGGTTCCCGCCTCCTACGGGGAGGCCGACGCCCGCGCGTACCTGCGCTACCGCTACGACGCCGCGTTCGCGGGCCTGAGCGCGCCGTTCGCGATCGTCCACGCCGATCGCCATCACCTCCTCGGGTCGATCTCGATGACGCGCTTTGCCTGGGAGCACGCCCGCGGCGAAGTCGGATACTGGCTCGCTGCGCCGGCGCGGGGTCAGGGACACGCGACGCGAGCGGTCCGGTTGATCTGCGCCTGGGGCTTGCGCGCGCTGCGCCTCGAGCGGATCGACCTCATGGCCGCGACCGGCAACCCGGCGTCCCAGGCGGTGGCCAAGCGGGCCGGCTTCACCCGCGAGGCATTGCTGCGCTCGTACATGCGCGGGGCGTTCGAGCGTCAGGACATGGTCGCCTTCGGGCTGCTCAAGGGCGAGCCCATGCGGTGACCGCCCCGGCGACACCGGGAGCGACGTGCGCCGCGGTTTCACGCGGCTCAGCGGGGCGAGGCGAGCGACGTCAGCCGCCAGCCGTGCGCGGTGTCGGTCAGCGCCACGGTCTGGATCGAGCTCGGCTGGCCGCGGGCGCCGGTGCGGACCACGGCCGACGCCCGTGTGCCGTCGACGTGGACGCCGGCCACGTGCAGGGTCGGATCGGTGACCCCGTCGACGAACGTCGTCATCGCGGTCTCGCAGCGCAGGCCGGCCGCGGCCAGGCGGGCCACCAACCCGGGCGCCAGCACGTCGCGGCACAGCGTCACCGGATCACGGGACGACACCGCATGGGCAAACTGCTGCAGCTTCGCCTGCACCTCGTCGTTCGCGCTCGCCCCACACCCGGCTACTGCATAGGCAGCGC
Organism: uncultured Solirubrobacteraceae bacterium; assembly: GCA_963731395.1. Lineage (GTDB taxonomy): Bacteria > Actinomycetota > Thermoleophilia > Solirubrobacterales > Solirubrobacteraceae > Palsa-465. The sequence goes on along the minus strand of CAVSVH010000016.1, from coordinate 193,390 downwards.
CGACGAGCGCGAGCGCGGTGACCGGGCGCATCGCGGCAAGGGTAGCCTGTGGGGAATGGATCGAGACCGTTTGTGCGACGGACATGGCCGTCAGATCGGAGATCTCCGTGTATCGGTGACCGACCGCTGCAACTTCCGCTGCCAGTACTGCATGCCGGCGGAGGGACTTCCGTGGCTGGAGCGGGCCGAGATTCTCACCTTCGAGGAGATCGCCCGACTGGTGGGGCTGTTCGCCGAGATGGGCGTTGGCGACGTGCGGCTCACCGGCGGCGAGCCACTGGTCCGCCGCGATTTCCCGGTGCTCGCCGCGATGTTGGCGCAGATCGACGGCGTGCACGACCTGTCGGTGACCACCAACGGCTTCCTGCTGGCGCGCGACGCGGAGCGCCTCGTCCGCGCCGGCGTCGATCGCTTCAACGTGTCGGTCGACTCGCTCCAGCGCGACCGCTTCTACGAGCTGACCCGGCGTGACGCCCTCGATCAGGTGCTCAACGGCCTGGAGGTGCTCGCGCGGTTCCCCGAAGCTCATCCGATCAAGATCAACGCCGTCGCGATCCGGGGCTTCACCGAGGAGGAGGTCCTCCCGTTCGCCGAGCTCGCTCGGCGCACCCCGTACGAGGTGCGCTTCATCGAGTTCATGCCGCTCGACGGAGACCGCACCTGGAACCGCAGCCGCGTCCTCACCGGAGCGGAGATTCGCGCGGCGATCGAGGCCGTCCATCGCCTGGTTCCCGAGTCGCGCGAGCCCAGCTCGACGGCGCGCGTCTACCGTTTCGCCGACGGCCCGGGGACGATCGGCTTCATCAACCCGGTCTCGGAGCCGTTCTGCGCCGACTGCAATCGGGTGCGTCTGACCGCCGACGGGCGCCTGCGCACCTGCCTGTTCTCGCTCAACGAGACTGATTTGCGCGGCCCCCTCCGCGACGGAGCCACCGCCGACGAGCTCGAGGACGTGATCCGCGGCGCGGTGTGGCGCAAGGAGCTCAAGCACCACGTCGGGGAGCCGGGCTTCATTCAGCCCGATCGCACGATGTCGGCGATCGGGGGCTAGTCGCACCGGCTCGACCGGCCGGCCGACCGCCGGCCAGATCCGCAGCAGCTGCGCCGGCGGGTTAACGCCAACGCAAGCTTTACGCAGCATCATCGGAGGCTCAGATGCTCCTGCTGATGGCCTTCGCATTCATCGCAGGGGCCGGCACCGCGATCACCCCATGTGTCCTGCCGGTCGTGCCTGCGCTCCTGTCGGCGAGTGCCGTGGGCGGTCGCCGTCGGCCGATCGGGATCGTTCTCGGCCTTGCGATCACGTTCACGATCGCGATCGTCGCGCTCGCCCAGCTCGTCCAGGGCGTCGGGTTGGCCGCGGGCGCGGCCCGGACGCTGGCGATCATCGTGCTGGCGCTGTTCGGGATCGTGCTGCTGATCCCGGAGCTGGCCGAGCGGGTGCAGGCGCCGCTCTCCCGGCTTGCCCGCTTTGGCCCGCGCACGCGCGGTGACGGTTTCTGGTCGGGGATCGCCGTCGGGGCCGCCCTCGGCTTCGTCTGCGCCCCGTGCGCCGGCCCGATTCTCGCCGCCGTCACCTCGGTCAGCGCCTCGAGCGGCGCGACTGGCTCGGTGGTCGCGGTCGCGCTCGCCTACGCGGCGGGCCTCAGCTGCGTGATGCTGCTCTACGGCCTTGGCGGCCGCGCCGTGCTCGACCGTGTTCGCCGGCGCGCCCGCGGACACGTCGTCGAGCGCAGCCTTGGTGCCGTGCTCGTCGTCACGGCCGTCGTCATGGCGACCAATCTCGACGTCCGCTTCGAGGAGTCGCTCGCCAAGGACGCGAGCCTGCCGGCGTTCCTCGTCGACCCGACGCGCTCACTGGAGAACTCCGGCGCGGTCCAGAACCGGCTGGCGTCCCTGCGGCCGCCGTCGCGGTTTGCCCAGCGCCAGAGTAAGCAGGCGTCACTCACCCCCGTCGCCCAGCACGTCGGCGTCGCCATTCCCGGAGTCAAGACCCCGTCGCTGCCAAAGCTCGGCCCCGCGCCCGAGTTCACCGACACCGAGCGCTGGTTCAACACCCCCGCAGATCAGCCCCTCACCCTCGCGAGCATGCGCGGACACGTCGTCCTGGTCGACTTCTGGACGTATACCTGCATCAACTGCATCCGCACGCTGCCGTTCCTCAAGGGCCTGTACGCCACCTATCACCGGTATGGGCTGGACATCGTCGGCGTGGAGACCCCGGAGTTCACGTTCGAGCAGGAGGCCGCCAACGTGCAACAGGCGATCCACTCCGACGGGCTGCGCTACCCCGTCGTCCAGGACAACCGCTACGGGACCTGGAACGCGTATCAGAACGAGTACTGGCCGGCGGAATACCTGATCGACGCCCACGGCGAGGTGCGCCACACCCAGTTCGGCGAGGGCAACTACACCGCGGACGAGGCGGCGGTGCGCGAGCTGCTCTACGAGGCGGGAGCGCGCCACCTCCCCGCGCCGATGTCCGCCCACGCGATCATGCCCTCGACCAACCTGGGCACGCCCGAGACCTACCTCGATCCCGACCGCGACCAGGGGCTCGCCCAGCCACTGAAGACCGGCGTGCACTTCTATCCGGGGGTGCTCGACCCGACGCTCAACGAATTCGGGCTGCACGGCAACTGGGACGCGACCGCGCAATCGGTCACGCCGACGACCCCCGGGGCTTCGATCACCGGACGCTTCCAGGCTGCCCATGTCTACCTGGTGATGACCTCCGCCGCCAACCTCCCACGCACCGCCCACGTGCTCATCAACGGGCGCCCGATCTCGGCCGCGCAAGCCGGCGCCGACGTGCACGGCGGGGCGGTCACCGTCCGCGGCCAGCGGCTGTATTCGCTCGTTTCGCTGCCCTCTGACGCCCAGCAGACGCTCACCATCCAGATCCCGCCGGGCGTGAGCGCGTACGACTTCACCTTCGGCTAGTCGTCCTCCCCTACGCGAGGCGTCCTATCATCAACCCGATGGAGGGCTCGACCGAGGTCCGCAGCTGGTTGCGGTGCTACCGCTGCTGGTCTCAGAACCTAGAGGTGCAGGTGCATTACGAGGGCATCCATCGCATCGACCCCGAGACCGGGGAGCGCGGCGAGGTCGTCGACGAGATGCAGGAGGCCGTCGTTCAGTGCCTGGAGTGCATGCACGATCAGCCCCATCTCGGTTTCCACAACGGTCGCGTCGAGCCGATCGAGGACCGCTGGGAGCGGATGATCGCCGGGACGCCGTGGGTCGCCTCGTGCACGGTCACCGTCGACGCCGATGACGTCGAGACGTGCTCCGGACCCGAGGCGGGCGACGCCCTCTCCTATGCCGCGTTCGGGGACCACGGCACCCGGGAGTTCTTCACCCACGTGCGCTTCCACAAGCACGACGAGGATCGGATCGTCGTCCACCTGCTCGTCGAGCTGTACTCGCGCTCGCCCGAGGAGGCGACCGAGGTGCTGGAGGAGGCCGCGCGCGGGAAGCTCGCGATCACTTCGCTGGCCGAGGAATCGCGTCCGCCGGCCTCCACCGGCGACGATCAGCACTAGGGCGCGTCGCGTCAGCCGCCGACGGCGGCCTCCGCGGGCGCCTCTGCCGGCGCGGGCGCCGGCGCTCGGGCCCGGCGCGTCGACCGCCGCCCCCGCCACACCCAGAGCTCGCCGACGATGAGCGCCAACGCCACCGGAACCGTCGCCGGCAGCTCGCTGAGCGCGAAGAACAGCAGGTCGAACAGGCCGGCGAGCGCGAGCGTCAGCAGCGCCATCGGCCACTGCCGTCGGCCCTGGCGCGCGAGCACCGCGCCGAGCAGGCCGGCGACGAACAGATCGCCGTACCCGAGCGAGACGTTGCCGAACAGCACGCTCTGGAGTTGCGGCAGCCCGCTGCCGGGAGCGGGAGCGGCAGCGACCAGCGAGTTGTTCGGGGCCTGCAGCAGATCGGAGAGGACGAGCCAGACGTCGGCCACCGACATCGCGATGATCCCGAGCTTGAGCCAATTCGGCGGCGTCACCGCGGCAAGCAGGACCCCGAGGGTGACGCAGCTGAGCGCCGACAGGAGCGCGGCGGCGCCCTCGCCCCACAGTGTCGTCCGGCTCTTCCACGCGAGCAGGAACAACGGGATCGCGAGCAGCGCCAGCCACGGCCGAGACCCGCGGGATGCCCAGCCCAGCGCGGCGGCGGCGAGCAGCGGCACCGCGATCAGCGCCAGCCAGGTCAGGCCGGTGGCGGTGCCCGACACGAACCGGATCGCGAAGATCACCCCCACGATCGACGCGATCGGGATCAGCGCCCACGCCGGACCGGAGAGCCGCTGGATCCACCGGATGTCCGGCGCGCGACGCGGCGCGGCGACGACGCCGGCCTGCAGGCAGAGGACGGCAGCGTCCGACGGGATGAAGGCGAGCGCCACGACCTCCCAGGGTACGCAGCGAGCGACCCCGGGAGGTAAGGGTTTGGGAAGACCTAGCCGGCGGCCAGCCGCCGTTCCAGCGCCTCCAGCTGGGCGGCGAGCTCGCGGGGAAGCTTGTCGCCGAAGGTGGCGAGGTGCTCCTTCATCTGGGGCAACGCGGCCGCCCACCCGTCGGTGTCCACCTCCAGCAACTCGGCCATCGTCTCCTTGCTGACGTTGAGCCCGTCGATGTCGATCCCGCCCTTCCCGACCGGCGGCACCAGGCCGATCGCGGTGTCCGTCGCCACGGCCTCGCCGGTGAGGCGGCCGAAGATCCACGCCAGCACGCGGGAGTTCTCCCCGAAGCCGGGCCACAGGAACTTGCCGTCGGCGTCCTTGCGAAACCAGTTGACGTAGAAGACGCGCGGCATCCGGACGGGCGGGTCTGTCGTCTGGGCCACTCGCAGCCAGTGGGCGAAGTAGTCGCCCATGTGGTAACCACAGAACGGCAGCATCGCCATCGGATCGAAGCGCAGCTTGCCGACCTCGCCGGCTTGGGCGACCGTCGTCTCCGAGGACATGATCGAGCCGATGAACGTCCCGTGCTCCCAGTCGCGGGCCTCGTGGACGAGCGGCACCACCGTCGCCCGCCGGCCGCCGAACATGATCGCCGAGATCGGCACCCCCGCCGGGTCCTCCCATTCCTCGGCCATCGACGGGCACTGCGCCGCGAGCACCGTGAAGCGCGCGTTGGGATGAGCCGCGGGCGTGTCGGAATCCGGGGTCCACTCGTCGCCGCGCCAATCGGTGGCGTGCTCCGGGGGCTCCCCCGTCATCCCCTCCCACCAGATGTCGCCGTCGTCGGTCCTCGCGCAGTTGGTGAACACCGTGTCGCGGCCGACCATCTCGAGCGCGTTGGGGTTCGTCCGCCGGCTCGTGCCGGGCGCGACCCCGAAGAATCCGGACTCGGGATTGACCGCGTAGAGCTGCCCGTCGGCGCCGAACTTCATCCAGGCGATGTCGTCACCAATCGTCTCGACCTTCCACCCGGGCAGCGTCGGGATCACCATCGCCAGGTTCGTCTTGCCGCACGCGCTCGGGAACGCGCCGGCGATGTACTTGACCTCCCCCTGGGGCGAGGTGACCTTGAGGATCAGCATGTGCTCGGCCAGCCAGCCCTCGTCGCGGGCCATCACCGACGCGATGCGCAGCGCGAAGCACTTCTTGCCGAGCAGCGCGTTGCCGCCGTAGCCGGACCCGAACGACCAGATCTCCCGCGACTCCGGGTAGTGGACGATGTACTTGTTCTCTTCGTTGCACGGCCAGGGAACATCCTCCGCGCCGCCGACGAGCGGCGCGCCGAGCGAGTGCACGCACGGCACATAATCACCGTCGGCGCCGAGCACGTCGAGGGCCGGCTGTCCCATCCGGGTCATGATCCGCATCGACGCGACCACATATGCGGAATCGGTCAGCTGCACGCCGATGTAGGAGATCGGCGACCCCAGCGGGCCCATCGAGAACGGCACCACGTACATGGTGCGGCCGCGCATCGATCCCTCGAACAGCCCGTCGAGGAGGGCTCGCATTTCCCGCGGATCACGCCAGTTGTTGTTCGGACCGGCGTCGTCCTCGTGCTCGGAGCAGATGAACGTGCGGTCCTCGACGCGTGCCACGTCCGCCGGATCCGAGAGCGCCAGATACGATCCCGGCCGCTTGGCCTCCGAGAGTCGCTGGAACGTCCCCGCGTCGATCAGCGTCTCCGCCAGCTGGTCGTACTCCTCGGCCGAACCGTCGCACCAGTGAATGTCATCGGGCTGGGTCAGCCCCGCAACTTCCTCTACCCACGCCTGCAGGCCGGCGTGGTCGGTGGTTGCTTGGCGCTTCGGTGCGGTATGGGCCATGGGCAGCGGCACTCCTTGACGTCGATGGCCCACGAAGGCTACTGGTGCCGCGCACAAGCTGCTCACAAAGTGCCTAGCCGGGCTGCTTGCGCGGCACGAGCACCAGCCGCTTGAACTCGGCGACGAGCACGCCGTCCTGGTTGAGGACCCGCGTGTGGACCCGCACCGTGCCGCGGTCGGGCTTGGACGTCGATTCCCTGACCTCCAGGATCTCGGACTCGGCGAACAACGTGTCGCCGTGGAACACCGGCGCCGGATGGCTGAGCTCCTCGGTCGCCAGGTTGGCGATCGCCTTACCGCTGACGTCCGAGACGCTCATCCCCAGCGCGAGCGCGTACACGAGCGGCCCGACGACGACGTTGCGGCCCTGCTGCGACTGCCCGGCGTAGACGTCGTTGATGTGGAGCGGATGGTGATTCATCGTGATCAGGCAGAAAAGGTGATCGTCGGCCTCGGTCACCGTCTTCGCCGGCCAGTGCTTGTAGACCGCGCCGACCTCGAACTCCTCGAGGTAGCGGCCGTACGGATGGGCGCCGCTGGCCTCGCGGGCCGCCTGATCGGTGTCGACTCTCGGCATTCGTCAAAAGCTCCTGAGTGGGGTCACGGGCAAAACGGGCCAGAGCATGCCAGCTGACTGCGCCAGGTAGCGTTCAGATCGCAACCCACGAGGAGAAACTCAGTGCGCAACCCCCGCGATTACGGAAAGCCGCTGGCCATCGGCGCCCCCGAACCGATCCTCGAGATCCCGTTCAAGCCGAGTCGCATGATCCATTTTCTCGACTTCTCCAACGAGAAGATGGTCGCCAAGGTCCCCGACATCGCCCCCACCGTCGACATCCTGCTCGGCAACCTCGAAGACGCGGTGCCCGTCGACCGCAAGCAGGCCGCGCTGGCCGGCCTGGTCAAAGTGGGCCACGAATTCGATTGTCCCGGCACCGCACTGTGGACGCGGGTCAACAGCCTCGAATCGCCGTGGATCCTCGACGAGCTGACGACGCTGGTGACCGAGATCGGCGACACGCTCGAGGTGGTGATGGTGCCAAAGGTGGAGGGGCCGTGGGACATCCATTACGTCGACCGCCTGCTCGCCCAGCTGGAGGCCAAGGCCCACATCCAGCGGCCGATCCTGATCCACGCTCTGCTCGAGACGAGCCTCGGCGTCGTCAACCTCGAGGAGATCGCCACCGCGAGTCCGCGGATGCAGGGCATGAGCTTCGGCCCGGCCGACCTGGCGGCATCGCGCCGGATGAAGACGACGCGGGTCGGCGGCGGCCACCCCGGCTACCGCGTGATCAACGATCCTGACCCCGGACATCCGGACGCGCCGCGCTCAAGCGCCCAGCAGGATCTCTGGCATTACTCGATCGCCCGCATGGTCGACGCCTGCACGTCGGCGGGAATCCTTCCGTTCTACGGCCCGTTCGGCGACATCCGCGACACCGTCGGGTGTGAGACCCAGTTCCGGGCCGCGTTCCTGCTCGGCTGCGTCGGCGCCTGGTCACTGCACCCGGCGCAGATCGAGATCGCCAAGCGGGTCTTCAGCCCCGATCCGGAGGAGGTCCGGTTCGCCCGGAAGGTGCTGGAGGCGATCCCGGACGGCCGCGGCGTGCACATGATCGACGGCAAGATGCAGGACGACGCCACCTGGAAGCAGTGCAAGGTGATGGTCGAGCTCGCCGAGATGCTGGCCGAGAAGGACCCGCATCTGGCGCAAGCGTACGGGTTGGACCGAGCGGCGGCGTAGTCTCCGGCGCCATGCGGATCTCGGCCAAAGCCGACTACGCGGTGCGGGCGGTCGTCGAGCTCGCCGCCGCCAACGGCGACAAGCCCGTCAAGGCCGAGCGGGTCGCGACCGCGCAGGAGATCCCGCTCAACTTCCTGGAGAACATCCTCGGCGAGCTGCGCCACGCCGGCATCGTCCGCAGCCACCGAGGGGCCGACGGCGGCTTCCGCCTGGCCAAGCCCGCCGGCGAGGTGACGGTCGCCGACGTGATCCGGGCGGTGGAGGGCCCCCTGGCCAGCGTCCGCGGTGGGCCGCCCGAGGATGCGAGCTACACCGGGGCCGCATCGACGCTGCCGCGGGTCTGGATCGCGGTGCGGGTCAACCTGCGGCGGGTCGTCGAACAGGTCACGATCGCCGACATCGCCAACTCCAAGCTGCCGAAGTCGATCGAGAAGCTGACCGAGGACCCGGGAGCCTGGATCACACGCTGAGCGCCGGGCTGCCGATGCGGTCGCGCACCGTTACGACTCCTCGAACGTGGCGACGGAGCCGGCACCCACTCCAGCTGAGGCCGGCTCGCGGTTGATGTGGCCCCGCAGCGCCTCCGTCACCGGGACCCCCGCCGGCGGCCGCGCGTAGATGATGTCCCCATCGGCGAGCTCCAGCTCGTCGGCCTGAGCGCGGGTGAGCTGAGCCCGAGCCTGCGATCCGTCGGGGAGCTCGAGGTCGACCCGGACCTCGAACCCGAGGTGCACGACGCGCTTGACCATCGCCTCGATCCGCTCCTCGCCCGGCTCGAGCGCAATCGTGACGTCGTGCGGCCGCACCAGGCTGTCGCCGAGACGACTGACCGGGCCGACGAACCCCATCACGAACTCGGTTGCCGGCTGGTCGTAGATCTCCCGCGGCGAGCCTACCTGCTCGATCGCTCCCGAGCTCATCACCGCGATCCGGTCCGAGATCTCCATCGCCTCTTCCTGATCGTGGGTCACGAGCACGGTCGTGACGTGCTGCTCGTCGTGCAGCCGCCGCAACCACGCGCGCAGCTCCGCCCGCACGGTCGCGTCCAGCGCCCCGAACGGCTCGTCGAGCAGCAGCACCTTCGGCGCGACGGCGAGCGCCCGCGCCAGCGCCATCCGCTGGCGCTGGCCACCCGAAAGCTGCGACGGACGTTGATCGGCCCACTTCGTCAGCCCGACGAGCGCCAGGAGCTCGTCGACGCGGGCCGTGACCTCGGTCTTTGGGCGCTTGCGGATCTGCAGCCCGAAGGCGACGTTGTTGCGAACGCTCATGTGGGTGAAGGCGGCGTAGTGCTGGAACACGAACCCGATGCCGCGCTGCTGTGGGCGGACGAAGCTGACGTCGGTGCCGTCGATCATGACGGTGCCTGCGTCCGGGACCTCGAGGCCGGCGATGATCCGCAGCAGCGTCGACTTGCCCGAGCCGCTCGGGCCCAGCAGCGCCGTCAGCGATCCCTCGGGAACCTCCAGCGAGACGTCCTCGAGCGCGGTGAAGTCGCCGAACCGCTTCGAGATGGCGTTGATATCGATCCTCATGGGGAGTCATGCCTCCTGGGGGCGAGCAGGGTCATGGCGAGCAGTACGACGAGGGAGATGACGGCCAGCTCGGTCGCGGCCGCGTAGGCGCCGGTGACAGAGCCGGCTCCGAGCTGCGAGTCGCGCTGGTAGACGAGCAACGGCAGGGTCAGGGTCTGGCCGGCGACGAGCGAGGAGACGACGAGGACGGCGCCGATCTCGCCGAGCGCGCGCGCCGTCGAGAGCACGACGCCGTAGGCCACGCCCCAGCGGATCGAGGGCAGCGTGATCCGCCAGAACGTCTGCCACCCGGACGCGCCGAGCGTCGCCGCCGCCTGCTCCTGGTCGTCGCCGATCTCGACGAGCACCGGCGTGACCTCGCGGACCACGAACGGCAGCGACACGAAGATCGTCGCCAGGACCATCCCGGGAACCGCGAAGATGATCTGGATGCCGTGATTGGAGAACCACGTGCCGAACCAGCCGTGCACGCCGTACACAAGCGTCAGCGCCAAGCCGATGACGACCGGCGAGACGAGAAACGGCAGGTCGATGAACGCGTCGAGCAGCGCCGCGAGCCGGCCCCGCCGGCGGGCGAGCACGATCGCGCAGCTGATGCCGAAGACCGTGTTCAACGGGACGGCGATCGCCGCCATCAGCAGCGACAGCCAGAACGCGCTGACCGCGGCTGGTGTCGTCATCCACCCCCAGGCGGCCCCGAAGCCGTGCTCGAACGTCTTGATGAACACGACCACGACGGGGATCAGCAACAGGAGCAGCAGGTAGACGAGCGCGACCGCCCGCACCGACCACTTGGCCTTACGGCTAATGAGCAACGCGTCCTCCCAGTCTCCGCAGCAACACGAGCACGAGCAGGGACAGCACGATCAGCACCAGCGACAGCGACGCCGCCGCCTGCGGAGCGTCCGACTCGATGTCGGCGAAGATCACGATGCTGGCGATCTGCACCTTGCCGACGATCAGCACCAGCGACCCGATCTCGCCGACGGACCGCGCGAACGCGAGCGCCGCGCCGGAGATGATCGCGGGACGGAGCGCGGGGAGCACGATCCGGCGAAAGATGGTGGCGTTGCCGGCGCCGAGCGAGGCCGCGGCCTCCTCGACCTCGCGGTCGAGCTCGAGCAGCACCGGCTGGACCGAGCGCACGACGAACGGGAGCGTCACGAACAGCAGCGCGACCAGCACGATCCCGCGCGTGTAGGCGAGGTGGATGCCGAACGGGCTGTCGGGGCCGTACAGCGCGAGCAGGGTCAGCCCGGCGACGATCGTCGGCAACGCGAACGGCAAATCGATCAGCGAGTTGATGATCCGCTGGCCGGGGAAACGGTCGCGAACGAGTACCCAGGCGACGACGGTGCCCATGACCGCGCCGACGAGCGCGACGAGCAGCGACGCGCCGAGGCTGATCGCAAGCGCCTTGAGCGCGAGCGGGTTGGAGACCGATTGCCAGAAGCTGGATGGGCTCTGACTGACGGCCTTGACCGTCACCGCAGCGAGCGGGATCAGCACGATCACGCTCAGATACAGGGTGGACAGCCCCAGGGCGAGTCCACCGCCACGCGCCGCCCGCAGGCGACTGCGGACGGCGGGACGGGCGGCCGGGGCGGCGTATGCGCTAGCCGGAGGCAGTGGGCACCCCCGCGGCCTGCTCGATCTTGATGATCGATCCGTTCTGGGGGTCGAAGAATTCGTCCTTGACCTTCGTCCAGCCGCCGAGGAAGCCGATCGCGAACAGCTGTGGCGGCGTCGGGAACTTCGACGCGAACTGCTTGGCCACCGAGGTCACGATCGGTCGATACCCCTGCTGGGCCCAGATCGTCTGCCCGGCCGGCGACCACTGGTATGCGAGAAACGCCTTGGCCTGGGTCTGATGGGAGCTCTTCGTGGTGACCGCGATTGGCGTCTGGATCAGGATCGTCTGCTTAGGGATGATGTACTGCACGTTGTCGCCGGCCTTCTCGGCGGCGATCGCGTCGGACTCGTAGTCGAGGAGCACATCGCCCTTGCCGCTCGTGAACGTCTGCAGGGCCGCGCTCGCACTCGAGTCCTGGACCGAGACGTTCTTGGTCAGCAGGGTGCGGACATAGGCCAGCGCTTGCGCGGGGGACTTGCCCTCCTTCAGCTGCGCGCCGTATGCGGCCATGATGTTCCACCGGGCGCTGCCCGACGTCGCCGGGTTTGGCGTGATCACGTCGACCCCGGGCTTGACGAGGTCATCCCACCCGGTGATGTGCTTCGGATCGCCTTTGCGGACGACCATCACGACGACCGAGTCGCTGGAGAAGCCCTGCTGAGGGTTGGCGTTCCAGCTCGACGACACGATCTTGTCCTTGACCAGCCGGGTCATGTCGGGCGTGGTCGAGAACGCGACCACGTCGGCCGGCTGGCCTGAATCGACCGCCCGGCTCTGCGAACCGGACGCGCCGAACGACTGGCTGAAGCTGACCCCCTTGCCGGCGCTCGTCTGGGCAAACGCCGAGGTCAGCGCGTCGTAGGCCTTCTTCGGGGTCGAGTAGCCGACGAGCGCCAGCTGTGTCGACGGATCCCCGCTCGAGGAGCCACTCGAGGTCGCTCCGCTCCCGCCGGTGCCGGTGTTGGCGTCCGAGGATCCGCCACAACCGGCGAGCGTCAGCATCGCGGCCGCGGCGGCGAACGCCAGCAGCGCCCGTGGTCGGCGCAAGTCGGATCGTCTACTCATCGATTCCTCTCGTGTCGGAAACCGTCATTTGCCGATAGGGATTCAGGCATCGCCGTAGGATAGCCAACAAAAAGGATGCACTTGATCTAGTTGGTCAAATTGGTCGCGATTGTGCTCTTTCCTTGCCGGCGGGGCGGATGACTGAGGACTCCAACCTCAACGTGTCTCTGCGCCTGGATCGATAGGCTCCGCCGCCGCCGATGCGTTTCTTTGAGTACGAGTCGCGCGCGATCGTCGCTCGGGCCGGGATCCCGGTCACGCGCCACGGTTTCGCGACCACGCCGCAGCAGGCCCGGGAGATCGCGGGCGAGATCGCCGGGCCGGTGGTGATCAAGTCACAGGTGCTGACCGGCGGACGGATGAAGGCGGGTGGTATCCAGTTCGCCGATACGCCCGAGGCGGCCGCGGCGCAGGCGGAGCACGTCCTGGCGCTTGAGATCAACGGCCACGAGCCGCGCGGGGTGCTCGTCGACTCCCGGGTGGCGGTCACGCACGAGTACTACGCGGGCGTCGTCTGGGACGGCACGCGAAAGCGGCCGGTGATGCTGTTCTCCGACATGGGCGGGATCGACATCGAGGAGGTCGCGCAGGCGCACCCCGAGCACGTCGTCCGCGCCCACTTCTCCACGCGGACGCCGTTCGCCGACTGGCAGGCCAAGCAGCTGATCGCCTCCCTCGGCGTCACCGGCGACGTGCTCAACCGCCTGACGCCGGTCCTCGCCCGCCTCGCCCGGCTCTTCTTGGAGTGCGACATGACGCTCGCTGAGATCAACCCGCTGGGACTCCTGGACGATGGGCGGGTGCTGGCCCTCGACGCCCACATGGACATGGAGAACGAGGCCCGCCCACGCCAGAGGGCGCTGCTCGCCGAGCTCGGCGTCGGCGACGAGGAGACCCGCCAGGCGCGCGAGGCCACGCCGTTCGAGCTCGCCGGCGAGGAGGTCGATGCTCAGGATCACCGCGGCGTCGCCGGCAACGTGACCGAGTTCGATGGCAACCTCGGGCTCGTGATCGGCGCCGGCGGCGGCTCGCTGACCCTGTTCGACGCCGTCCGCGCCCACGGCGGCGACCCGGCGAACTACTGCGAGATCGGGGGCAATCCCTCGGTGGCCAAGGCATGCGGCCTGGCCAAGCTGGTCCTGGGCAAGCCCGGGGTGGACAAGATCGCGGTGATGATGTCGATCGTGTCCAACACCCGGGTGGACATCGTCGCCCGCGGGGTGATCAGGGCCTGCCTGGAGCTCGGCTACGACCCCGCCGAGAAGATCGCCATCTTCCGCATCCCCGGTGCGTGGGAGGAGGAGGGCTTCAAGATCCTCAACCATTACGGCGTCCCCTACGCCGACCGTTCGGTCTCGCTCAACGAGGCGGCCCGGCGGGCGGTGGAGCGCATCCAGGGAGCCGCGGTCACGGGATGAGCATCCTCGTCGACGCCGACACCACGTTCATCGTCCAGGGGATCACCGGCCGCGAGGCCGTCAACCTGACCCGCGAGTGCCTCGACTACGGCGCGGGCGCGAGGATCGTCGGTGGCGTCACCCCCGGGCGCCTCGGGCGCGACGTGCACGGCGTCCCGGTCTTCGACACCGTCACCCAGGCAGTCGACCACAACGGAGGGCCGATCGACGGCTCGGTGGTGACCGTCCCCCCCGCGTTCACGAAGGACGCGGTGCTCGAGGCGCTCGCCAACGACGTCGAGCTGGTGGTCATCGTGACCGAGCGCATCCCCCGCCGGGACGTCGCCGAGATGGTCGAGGTCGCCGCCGAGCGCGGCGCCCGGATCATCGGGCCCAACTGCCTGGGGGTGATCGTGCCCGACGTCGTCAAGATGGGCGGCATCGGCGGCCCGGCCAAGGACGCCGCCAAGTCCTACCATCGCGGCCACGTCGGCGTGATCTCGCGCTCGGGGGGCATGACCACCGAGATGTCGTCGACGCTCAGCGCGGCGGGCCTCGGGGTGTCGACCGCCGTCTCCATCGGCGGCGACGCGATCATCGGCTCCAGCTACGCCGAGCTCATGCCCCTGTTCGAGGCCGACGACGACACGCAGGCGCTCGTCATCTACACCGAGCCGGGTGGCCGGATGGAAGCCGAGCTTGCCACCTGGGTATCCGAGCACGATTCCCGCCTGCCGATCGTCGCCTTCATGGCGGGACGGTTCATGGACGAGATGCCGGGGATGAGCTTCGGCCACGCCGGCACGATCGTCGAGGGCGTCCAGGACACGGCGACCGAGAAGATCGCCCGCCTCGCCGCGGCCGGCATCACCGTCGCCGAGCGCATCGAGGACATCCCCCGGCTCGTCCAGGAGAGGCTGTAGCGGTGCCGGGCACGTTCATCGAGGTTGTCGTCGATCCGACCGCGGCCGCCGATCCCGAGCTCGCCCGCAGGCTTGCCGACGTCTGCCCGGTCGACATCTTCCGGGCCGGCCCGGCGGGCGTGGAGATCGCCGAGGACAACCTCGATGAATGCGTGCTGTGCGAGCTGTGCATCATCGCGGCCCCGCCGGGGGCGATCCGGGTGCTCAAGCTGTACTCCGGCGAGTCGCTGCCCGCGACCTGACGGGCGCTATTGTCGTCGGGCCGACGATGAGCGTGCTCAACCTCGCAACGATCGAGACCCGCCGTGGCGACGGAGTCGCCTGGCTGACGCTCGATCGTCCGGATGCCCTGAACGCCTGGACGGTTGCGCTCGGCGAAGAGCTGACGCGGGCCCTTGACGACGCGGTCGCCGATCCGGCGGTCCGGGTGGTGGTGCTGACCGGCGCCGGGAGGGCGTTCTCCTCGGGGGCCGACCTGCGCGCCGGGATGCCGGGAGCGGAGGGGCGTCCCGACGTGCAGACCGCGCTGCGCGAGACCTACAACCCGCTGATCCTGCGGGTCCGCACCGCCCCCAAGCCGGTGATCGCCGCCGTCAACGGGCCAGCCGTCGGGATCGGCTGCTCGCTGGCCCTCGCCTGCGACCTGATCGTCGCCGCGCGGTCGGCCTATTTCCTGATGGCGTTCGTGAACATCGGGCTGAGCCTGGACGGCGGCGCCTCGCAGAGCCTGGTGGCGCGGGTCGGACACGCGCGGGCGTTCGAGGTCGCCTTCCTCGGCGAGCGGATCCCCGCCGACACCGCCCTGCACTGGGGCCTGATCAACCAGGCCGTCGACGATTCCGAGCTGGAGCCAACGGTCACCGCGCTGGCCGCCCGGCTCGCCGCCGGACCGCCGGGGTCCTACGCGGCGATGAAGCGGACGATCAACGAGCGCGCGTACGCCGGCTTCGCCGAGGTGCTCGATCTCGAGGCCACGCTCCAGCAGGAGCGCGCCGAGTCACAGGACTTCCGTGAGGGCGTGTCCGCCTTCCTGGAGAAGCGGCCGGCGAAGTTCACCGGCACGTAGGGACCGCGTCCCGCCGCGAGTTGCCCTCCGCCGGCCCGGGATCGAGCCCTACCCGCCAGGTCGACGTCCGACCGGCGCGACCAGACGACGTCGACCAGCTCTACGCGTTCATCGTCGAGCTCGCCTCGTACGAACGGGAGTCCGACGGGGTGACCGGCACGCCGGAGATGCTCGCCGACGCCCTGTTTGGCCCGACGCCGAGCGCCGAGGCGCTGATCGCCGAGATCGACGCTCGTCCGGCTGGGTTCGCGCTCTTTCACGGGACGTTCTCCACGTGGGAATGCCTTCCCGGCATCTGGCTGGAGGATCTCTATGTCCCGGAGGCGCATCGTCGAGCGGGCGTCGGCGGCGTGCTCCTGTCGCGCCTGGCCGCCCTGTGCGTGGAGCGAGGCTGCCCGCGATTGGAGTGGCACGCCCTGGACTGGAACGACCCGGCGCTGCGCTTCTACGAGCGGATCGGGGCGAGCCGCCTGTCGGAATGGGAGCTGCACCGCCTCGACGGCGAGCCCCTGCGGCGCGTGGCCGAGCTCGCTCCGTGATCAGAGGGACAGCCCCGGCATCGCCAGACGCGCCGGCCGGCCACGGACCGAGAAACGCGCGGCGCAGCCATGGACATAGAGAAGCCCCGCCGGAGCGGGGCTTCCCCTTAGCAGGCCTATAAGCCGGATCTTGTCACGAGCAGTCATCCATCTGAGCGGCCTACCCGGACCTTGGCGGGTCACCTTCAAACGGTCCTGCTTGGCCTAGCATCGGGTGGGGTTTACCTGGCCGCCGCGTCACCGCGACGCCGGTGCGCTCTTACCGCACCATTTCACCCTTACCGGCCTGAAGCGCTGCAGCGGCCCCAGGCTTAGGCGGTGTCTTTTCTGTGGCACTTTCCCGCGGGTTTCCCCGGGTCGGCGTTACCGACCACCCTGCCCTGCGATGTCCGGACTTTCCTCGAAGGCGTTCACCTCCGCGACTGCTCAGCCTGCGCGGGCCAGGATAGCGCCCCGCCAGCGGCTTGACTAGGGGCCGGTGAACCCCGAGGCTTGGCGTTTAACGTGACCCACAGTCCCGTAAGACGCCACGGTCAGGGTGTTAGCACGGGCGCGGTCAGCTTCCGTCGCGCCCGTAAGAGTTGCCGTTCCACGGTGCGGCGGGTGAGGTCGGTCTCGAGGGCGATCTCGGCGTAGCTGAGCCCGAGTCCCTGGAGCCCGCTGCACGAGCCTCCGAGGACAAAGCCAGGGGCCGCCGGAGGCCGCTCGAATGTCGTCGTATTGACGAAACGGCCACTCAGCTGAGCATCGTCCCGCAGCTCCGGCAGCGCCCCCCGACCGGCAGCGCGTGGGCGCCGTAGTCAGGCGTCATCTCCCCGCCGCACATCGGGCAGGCCGCGGACCGGTGGGCGGCGAGTCCCTCCCACACCCCGGCCATCACCATGTCCAGGGTGGGCTCGCCGCCCAGGTCCGTCGCTTCCGGCCACGCACTCACGACGCGCTCGCGGTCGCAGTCCTGGCCCGGCACGCCGGCCGGCGTCACCGCGAGCGCGCTCACGAGATATTCCTCATCAGCCCGATCACACGCCCGAGCACCCGCACGTCTCGGCTCCGGATCGGCTCCATGGCGGAATTCTCGGGCTGCAGGCGCACGTGGTCGCTTTCCGCGAAGAAGCGCTTCACCGTCGCCTCCTCCCCAACGAGCGCGACCACGATGTCGCCGTCGTTGGCGGTCTCCTGGGGCCGGACGACGACCAGATCGCCCTCGATGATGCCGATGTCCTTCATCGACTCGCCCCGGACCCGGAGCAGGTACTCACCGTCCTCGCCACCGGCGAATGCCGGCGTCTGGATGTACTCCTCGATGTTCTCCTCGGCGAGCACGGGCTGGCCGGCGGCGACCTGGCCGACGAGCGGCAGCGCGGGGCGCACGAACGCCTGCACTCCGGCCGAGACGCCCGCCGCCGCCCGGTCGAGCAGCTCGATCGCGCGCGGCTTGGTCGGATCCCGACGCAGCATCCCGATCCGCTCGAGATTGGCCAGGTGGGCATGGACCGTCGACGACGACGCGAGGCCCACCGCCTTGCCGATGTCGCGCACCGTCGGCGGATATCCGTACTTGGCCGAGTAGCGCTTGATGAAGTCGAAGATCTCTTGCTGTCGCTTGGTCAGGTCCATCCGGTGCAGCTCCTTTGTCGGGGTCAGCCCGAGGCCGCCGTCGAACATGTGTTCGTAAACTTAGCGCTGCCGACGGACGGACTCAAGCAGGAGCGTCGCGGCGCCCTCGAAGCGCGGCGGCCCACCGCGACCCCCGGTCTATACTGGCCGCCCACGCGCCTGTGGCGGAATTGGTAGACGCGCAAGGTTGAGGGCCTTGTGGACTGAATGGTCCGTGGAGGTTCGAGTCCTCTCGGGCGCACTGAAAGGCCCCGCATGACGGGGCTTTTCTCGTTCTCGGCGTCTGAGCTGCATGTGTGGCTGTGACCTACGCGTGTTCCTCGAGGGTCTCAGGGAAGAGCCCGAGACCCTGCACCCGTGCAGCAGCGTGAAGGCGGCGGTCCCACACCGCCACGATGAGATCCTCACGAGGAAGGACGAGCGCCGACGCGAGATGCAGCGCGTCGAGACTGCGCAGCTCGTGGGCGAGCGCGAGCTCGGTCGCACGTTCGACGAGGTCTCGTCAACATCCACCCAGCGGTGGTGGCTTTCTCGATGCATGACCGTTCTACCATCGGCTGATGCTTCGGGCTGCAGCGATTGTGTTGGCGGGTGGGCGATCGTCTCGCATGGGCTCGCCGAAGGCAGCGCTCGAATGGCACGGTTCCACGCTGTTGCGGCGGGTCACGGGCCTCGTCGCGCGGGAGATTGACGGGCCTGTCGTGGTTGTGCGCGCACCGGAGCAGGAGCTCCCTGACCTTGACGGCGCGATCGAGTGCGTGGCTGACGCGCGGGAGGGCCGGGGACCGCTTCAGGGCTTGGCCGCCGGTCTGGCCGCGATTGATGATCGAGCTGCGGTCGCTTACGTGTCCTCGACAGATGTGCCACTGCTGCATCCGGCGTTCGTCCGCCGCGTCATCGGCGCGTTGCGCGACGACGTGGATGTCGTTCTGCCTGAGATCGGCGGTTACCGTCAGCCGTTGGCGGCGGCGTATCGCGTTGGCTTGCGGGACGAGGTTGAGGCGCTGGTCGGGGCTGATCGGCTCAAGCCGGCGTTCTTGTTCGAGCGTTGCCGGGTGTTTCGGTTCAGCGACGCCGAGATGTTGCGCGATCGTGCTCTGGCTGCGCTCGACCCAGATCTCGGATCGGTGAGCAATCTCAACGAGCCATCGGACTATCAGCGGGCTTGCGCGCTGCCGGCGCCCGAGATCCGGGTCGAGCGGTTTGGAACGTTGGCGCCGCGGTCGGGTGCGCGCCGGGAGACGGTGCGCGGCTGGACCCTCGGTGAGGTGGCGGACGCGATCGGCCTCGGTCTGGATGAGCACGTGGTCGCGGCGCTCAATGGGGATCAGATCACCCGCGAGCGCCAGCTGCCGTTGGCGGCTGGCGACACGATCGCGTTCATGGCCGCCGACGCCGGGGGATGACGGACCGCGGGGGTGTCCGACCGCGGGCGGCACGTCGGTAGGATCGACGGTATGCGACGGCCTCCACCCGGCGGCTATTTCGGCAGAGCACTGATCGTCGATCTGGGAACCGGCGCGAGCCGCGTTGAGCCATTGGAGGAGTCGGTGCTCCGGGGATTCATCGGCGGCGCCGGGCTGGGGACCTGGCTGATGCACCGGTATTGCCCGCCGGGCGTCGAGCCGCTTGCTCCCGAGGCTCCCCTGATGTTCGTCTTCTCGCCCCTGGTGGGAACGCCGTTGACGACCAGCGCGAAGTTCGCGGTGGTGGCCAAGTCGCCGTTGACCGGCCGGTTGACCGATGCTCTGGCCTCCAGCCATTTCGCGATCGCGGGCAAGCTGACCGGCCATGACGCGATCGTGCTGCGCGGTGCATGCTCGGGGCCGTCGGTCTTGATGGTCGACGAGAATTCGGCGCGCGTGGCGCCTGCCGACGATCTCTGGGGGCTGCCGGCGGCCGAGGCTGAGCGCGAGCTGCGCGAGCGGATGGGTCCGGCGTGGCGCGTCGCTGCGATTGGGCCGGCCGGAGAGCGGGTCGTGCGCTACGCGACGATCTCTCACGACGGCCGTCACGCTGGGCGCGGCGGTCTCGGAGCGGTGATGGGGTCCAAATGGTGCAAGGCGATCATGGTGCGCGCGGGGGCGAAGGTCGCCTCGGCGGAGCCCGCGGCCGTACTGGCAGCAGCGAAGGATTTGCGCGAGCGTTCGTTTGGGCCCGCGACGGCCAAGTACCGCGAGATGGGGACGATGGCCAACCTGCTGGCGTTCAATGCGATCTCCACACTGCCCACCCGGAACTTCACCGCGGCGACCTTTGATGGGGCGGCCGCACTTGGAGCGGAGGAGATCGCCGAGCTGCGTCAGGTCGCCCGCAGCTCGTGCGCGTCGTGCTCGATCGGCTGCGAGCACGTATACAAGCCCGCCCGCCCGGGCGGCAAGAAGATACGCATGGAATACGAGAACGTGTTTGCGCTGGGACCGCTGTGCGGCGTCAGCGACGCCGATACCGTGATCGCTGCCAGCGCACGCTGCGATGAGCTGGGGATCGACACGATCTCCGCCGGGGGCACGATCGCATGGGCGATGGAGTGCGCCGAGAAGGGCCTCATCGACGCGCCGTGGCTGCGGTTCGGTGACGGCGCCGCGCTGCTGCGTGCCGTTGAGGAGATCGGTGCGCGTGAGGGCCTGGGTGACCTGTTGGCCGAAGGGTCGCGGCTCGCCTCGCGTCTCGTGGGTCGCGGATCGGAGGCGTTCGCCGCGCACGTCAAAGGGCTCGAGCTGCCGGGATATGAGCCTCGGACGTTGCAGGCGATGGCGCTCGGTCTCGCGGTCAACGCCCGCGGCGCTGACCACAACCGGTCCGGCGCGTACGAGTCTGACCTGTCGGGCCGCCATGATCGGCTCGCCGGCGGCGACGCGCATGTCGTCGGCGCGATCGAGACCGAGGACCGGGCGGCGATCATGGACTCGCTGATTCTGTGCAAGTTCCTGCGCGGAGTGTTCGCCGATCCGCTGGCCGAGTGGGCGGCGCTGCTCAACGCGGTCACGGGGTGGGAGACCGATGCGCAGGAGCTGGCCACCACCGCGCGGCGGATCGTGATGGCCAAGCGGATGTTCAATGTGCGCGAGGGCTGGACGCGAGCGGAGGACTGGCTTCCGGACCGGTTTTTGTCGGAGTCGCTCGAGCTTGAATCGGGTCGCGCCGCAACGCTGACGCCAGAGACCCTGGACGCGATGATCAGCTCGTACTACCGTGGCCGGGGACTGGACACCATCGGCCTGCCCACGTCAGAGGAGCTTGGGCAGCTCGAGCTGGACACGCTCGCGGTGGGATCTGGACACATTGGTGCAAGCGACGGAGACTGAGACGATGGCCACCACTTCAGCAGCCCAACCGACCCCGATCACCGAGAACATCAGTCTCCGCATCGACGGCCGCGAGATCACCGTCAAGGACGGGACGACGATCCTCGACGCGGCCGCCGAGCTCGGGATCGAGATCCCCGTGCTCTGCCACGACGAGCGCTATGACCCCGTCGGCGTCTGCCGGCTGTGCGTCGTCGATGTCGGCGCCCGCGCGTACGCCGCAGCCTGCGTGCGACCGTGCGAGGAGGGGATGGAGGTCACCACGACGAGCGATCGCCTGGACCGCCATCGCGCCACCCTGACCGAGCTGCTGCAGTCTGACCAGCCGGATCCCGAGGCCGATCCCAAGGAGACGACGACCGCCGACAACGAGCTGCTGGTGCTCGTCCGCCAGTACGGCGTGACCAAGGCCGATGGACTGCCCCAGGGTCAGGGCCGCGGCATCGATGACTCCAACCCGGTGATCTCGGTCAACCATGACGCATGCATCCTGTGTGACCGGTGCATACGGGCGTGCGACGACATTCAGGGCAACGACGTCATCGGCCGCAGCGGCAAGGGCTACGCCAGCCGGATCGCGTTTGACCTCAACGACCCGATGGGCGACTCCTCGTGCGTGACCTGCGGGGAATGCGTGGCCGCGTGCCCAACCGGCGCGCTGACGAACAAACCGCTGCACGATGTTCCCATCCAGCCGCGCTCCGAGCTGCGTCAGGTCGACACCGTTTGTCCGTATTGCGGGGTGGGGTGCGCGCTGACCTACCACGTCGACGACGAGCGCCAGGCGATCTCGTTCGCCGAGGGCCGCGAGCAGCCGGGGTCCAAGGGCCGCCTGTGTGTGAAGGGCCGCTACGGCTGGGACTACGCCGCCTCGA
This sequence comes from uncultured Solirubrobacteraceae bacterium, assembly GCA_963731395.1. GTDB lineage: Bacteria > Actinomycetota > Thermoleophilia > Solirubrobacterales > Solirubrobacteraceae > Palsa-465. Next base: position 171,400 of record CAVSVH010000016.1, on the reverse strand, counting down.
CACAGCGGCTGACGACCCCGCTGATCCGCCGTGAGGAGTCCCATCCCAAGGGGCCGCTGTCGGGCGACGTCAGGGGCGACGGCCGGGGCCGGCGCAAGCCCGGAGGCTTGGTCGACTACGACGAGGTGATGCCCCACTTCCGGGAGGCCAGCTGGGAGGAGGCGCTTGACCTCATCGCCACGCGGCTGGTCGGGATCCGCGACGAACATGGGTCGGGCGCGATCGCCGGCTTCGGCTCGGCCAAGTGCTCCAATGAAGAGGCCTACCTGTTTCAGAAGCTGATCCGGGCGGGCTTTGGAACCAACAACGTCGACCACTGCACCCGGCTGTGCCACGCCTCGAGCGTCGCCGCCCTGTTCGAGGGCGTCGGCTCGGCCGCCGTCTCGACGACCTACGGCGACATCATCAACGCCGACGTCGCCATCATCGCGGGATCCAACGCCACCGCCAACCACCCGGTCGCCTCATCGTTCTTCAAGCAGGCCCGCCGGCGGGGCACGACGCTGATCGTCGTGGATCCCCGCCGCGAACGCGTCGCCGAGCACGCCGACATCTACTGTCAGATCAAGCCCGGCACCGATGTCGCGTTCTACAACGGCGTCATGCACGCGATCATCGAAATGGGGTTGGTCGATCGGGAGTTCATCGCCGATCGCACCAGCAACTACGGTGAGCTCGCCAAACTGGTCAAGCAGTATCCGCCCGAGCGCGCCGGCCAGATCTGCGGGATCTCCCCGCCCGTGATCCGCGAAGTCGCCCGGGCGTGGGGGGAAGCCGGCGCGGCGGTCGTCTTCTGGGGGATGGGCATCTCCCAGCACACCACCGGCACCGACAATGCGCGCTGCCTGATCGCCCTGTGCGCGATCACCGGACAGGTCGGCCGGCCCGGCACCGGCCTGCATCCGCTGCGCGGGCAGAACAACGTTCAGGGCGCGTCCGATGCCGGACTGATCCCGATGTTCTATCCCGACTATCAGCCCGTCGACCGCCCCGCCGCGTGGGAGCGATTCGAGCGCGCCTGGGATCGCGAGCTTGACCACGTCCGCGGCTTGACGGTGACCGAGATCGTCGGCGCTGCGCTCAACAAGGGCGTGCGGGGGATGTACATGATGGGGGAGAACCCGTTCCTGTCAGACCCCAACATCAATAAGGTCAGAAAGGCCCTGAGCGCGCTCGATTTCCTCGCTGTCCAGGACATCTTCCTGACCGAGACGGCCGAGTTTGCCGATGTGATCCTGCCGGCCTCCTCGTATTTGGAGAAAGACGGCTCCTACACCAACACCGACCGCCGCGTCCAACGGGGACGCAAGGTGCTCGACCCGCCCGGCGAAGCGAGAGTGGACTGGGAGATCATTCAGGACATCGCCAACCGGGTGGGCCTGCCGATGCACTACGAGTCGGCCGACGAGATCTTTGACGAGCTCGTCTCGCTGATGCCCAACTACACCAATCTCAACTACGACAACCTGGGGCCGACCGGCAAGCTCTATCCCAACTCGGATCCCGACGAATCAGACGGCACGATCGTCCTCTTTCAGGACGCGTTCAACACCGACGACGGGCTGGCTCACCTCGTTCCGGCCGAGTGGATGCCGGCCCGCGAGCTACCCAACGAGGAGTACCCGTTCGTGTTGAACACCGGCCGGCTGCTTGAGCATTGGCACACCGGCTCGATGACCCGACGGTCCTTCGCGCTGGACGCGATCTCGCCTCACGCGATCGTGTTTCTCAACCCGGCCGACGCAGAGCGGATGGGTATCGCCGACGGTGAGTTCGCGCGCGTCACGTCGCGGCGTGGATCGATCGAGCTTCAAGCCGAGGTCTCACACCGCGAGACCGCCGGCAGCTGCTTTATCCCATTTCACTTCCGCGAGGCCGCCGCGAACCTGCTCACCATCGACGCGATCGACCCAACCGGAAAGATTCCCGAATTCAAGTTCTGTGCCGTGCGCGTCGAGCCGGCCTCCGCGCCCGCGGCGACCGCGGACGCACGCTGATGACAACCGTCAATGGCCGCGTCCCCGGGCGCGAGGCCCGGGCGGGCCGCTTCCCCGGTCCGAGCCTGATCCCATCCCTCAACGTCATCCAGCGCAAGCATGGTTGGCTGCCCCGCGAGGAGCTCATCCGGCTGGGGCGCGAGACGAAACGACCGCTCTATGAGATCGAGGGTCTGGTCTCGTTCTATCCCCATTTTCGGGTTGATCCGCCGCCGCGGGTCGAGGTCACCGTCTGCCGGGACCTGTCGTGTTGGCTGCACGGTGCGCAGGAGCGCATCGCCGACATCCGGGACCGCTTCGGCGACGACGTCGAGGTCGAGGTGCGAGAAGTCTCGTGCGTCGGGCGCTGCGACATCGCTCCCGCCGCCACCGTCCAGGAGCACCCCGTCAGAGCCGCGGAGGTCGCGGGCGCAGTCGAGCAGGCCCGCGCCGGCGATACACCGCCGCCGTCCGAGATGCCGACCGCTCGGGTCTGGCCCAACGACCCGTATGCCGATGCGCCGGCCGACACGCGCTACGCGACCGTGCGGGCGATGATCGCCGGGGAGCTCACCGGCGAGCAGGCGATCTCGACGCTGAAAGAGTCCGGCTTGCGAGGGATGGGGGGCGCGGGCTTTCCGACCGGCGCCAAGTGGGAGATCGTGGCCGCGCAGTCAAACGAGCCCAAGTTCGTCATCTGTAACGCCGACGAGTCCGAACCCGGCACGTTCAAGGACCGCCAGATCTTGGCGGAGCAGCCACATCTGCTGATCGAGGGGATGCTCGCCGCGATGCTTGCTGTCGGCGCGGAACAAGCCTGGGTGTTCATCCGCCACGAGTACGCGATCGAGGAGACCGCGATCCGGGCCGAGCTCGACGCCGCCCGCGACGCGGGAGTGATCGGCAATGACCTCCTCGGGTCGGGGCGACGCATCAACATCGACATCTTCACCTCGCCCGGCGGATACATCCTTGGTGAAGAGTCCGCGCTGATCGAATGCATGGAAGGCCACCGCGGCGAACCGCGCAACAAGCCGCCGTTCCCGGGCGTCGACGGCCTCTGGGGCAAGCCGACGCTGATGAACTCCGTGGAGACGTTCGCCGCCATCCCGATCATCCTGCAGCGCGGCGGCCAATGGTGGAAGGACCAAGGCGTCAACGGCGGCACCGGCCTGAAGTTCTTTGCCATCTCCGGACACATCGCACGGCCCGACGTGTACTGCGTGCCGATGGGAACAACCGCACGCGAGCTGATCGACCTCGCCGGCGGTCTGCCCGACGGCATCCAGCTGCAGGCCTTCCAGCCGGGTGGGGCATCGTCGAACTTCCTCGGGCCCGATCAGCTCGATGTCGCCCTGGACTTCAAACCGCTGGCCGACGCGGGATCGATGCTCGGCTCGGGAGCGGTCGTGGTCATCGGCGAGCAGACCGACCTGCTGGCCGCTGCCACCAACGTGCTGCGGTTCTTTCGCAACGAATCCTGCGGCAAGTGCGTGCCGTGTCGCGCGGGCTCCCACAAGGCGCACGCCATCCTGGCCGAGGCGCTGGAACACGGCGCCGACGCCGACGCGATCACGCCGCGAATCGACGAACTCGAGGAAACGCTGCGGATGACCTCGATCTGCGGCCTCGGCCAGGTCGCGCTCGGGCCGGTGATGAGCGTGCTGCGCCGCCAGCGCACCCCGGCACCAAGCTAAGTGGCCCATGGCTGCCACAGGGCGCGAATTCTTCACGGTCAAGACCGTGGCCCAAGCGCTGGGCGAGTTTCGCCCCCGCCACCGCAGCGCCGCCGAGACGGTCATGCTGGATGCGGCCGCCGGCCGCGTGCCCGTCGGGGAGATCCACGCGCGGCATCCACTGCCGGGATTTGACCGCTCGAGCGTCGACGGGTTCGCTGTCCGCGCCCAGGACACGTTCGGCGCGACCGATGCGATCCCCGCCTATCTACGGCTCGGCGGACTGGTCAAGATGGGCGCGGCCGCCGACGCGACGGTGGGCCCCGAGACGGCGGTCGCGGTTCCGACGGGAGGGATGCTGCCGAGGGGAGCTGACGCCGTGGTGATGATCGAGCACACTCAGGAGGCCATGCCGGGCACGATCGAGGTCACCCGACCGGTCGCGCCGGGCGAGGGCATCGTTCGCGGCGACGAAGACCTCGTGCCGGGAGCGACGATCGTCGGCCCCGGGCGACCGCTACGAGCCCAGGACCTGGCGATGCTCGCCGCCTGCGGGATCGTCGAGCTCGCCGTGCACGCCCGTCCCCGAGTCTCCATCATCGCCACGGGCGACGAGATCGTCCCGCCTGAGACCGCGTCACTTCCCCCCGGGCACGTGCGCGATGCCTTGAGCGTCTCGATCGGCGCTCTCGTGGCCGAGGCGGGCGGGAAGCCGCGCGCATCAGCGATCGTCCCCGACGACCGCGGCGCGCTGCAGGACACACTGCGCCGAGCCGCCGGCGACAGCGATCTGATTGTGATCTGCGCCGGTTCTTCGGTCGGTGGGCGCGATGAGACCGCCGCCGCGATCGCCGGGCTCGCCCGAGCGGAGATCTGGTGCCACGGCCTGGCGATCAAACCAGGGAAACCGACGCTGCTGGCTCACAGTGACGGAATCCCGATCATCGGGCTGCCCGGCAACCCCCGCTCGGCGCTGGTGGTCTTCCGGCTCATCGGCATGCCGCTGGTGCGCCGCGTTGGTGGTTTGACGGCCGAACCGCGACTCGGGCCGGTGCGTGCCCGCCTGTCGCGCAACCTGCCGTCGGCCGCTGGACGCCTGGACGTCGTTCAGGTCAGACTGGACGGAGAGCAGGCCGAGCCTCTGTTCGGCCCGTCGGCGCTGCTGTCGGTGCTGACCGCAGCCGACGGTTACCTGATCGTCCCCGAGGACGCCAATGGGCTGTCAGATGGTGAGCCAGTCGACGTGTTCGTGTATGACTGACCCCGCCACCCCGTTTCTGCGCGACGTTCCCCTCCGCGAGGCGCAGCACGCGTGGTGGCGCTGCCGCGCCTCGGCGGACTGCCCGGAGCGAGTGCCGGTGGTTCGGGTCGCGATCGGCGAAGCTCTCGGGCGTGTCACCGCCGAGCCGATCTGGGCGACGCGTTCATCCCCCCCGTTTGACTCTGCCGCGATGGACGGCATCGCGGTGCGCGCCAGTGACACCGTCGGCGCAGGCGAGAGCACTCCGCTCCTCCTGCCCGAGAACGGGTTTGGCGTGGTCGACACGGGCGATCCGTTGCCTGAGCAGTTTGACGCCGTCGTGATGCGCGAAGACGTCCACTACGTCGCCGGGCAGGCCCAGCTACGCGCGGCCGTCGCGCCCTACCAGCACGTCCGATCGATCGGTGAAGACATCAGCGCCACCGAACTGCTGCTTCCGGCCGGCCACCGGATGCGCCCGGTCGATGTGGCCGCGGCCGCGGCTTCGGGCGCGACCGAGGTGGTGGTGCGGTGCCGGCCGGTCGTCGGGATCCTGCCGACCGGCGATGAGATGCGACCGATTGGGAGCACCCTTGCCCCTGGCGAGCTACTTGACACCAACTCTTTGATGCTCGCCGCCCAGGCGCGGGAGCTGGGCTGCGAGATCCTGATGTTGGCGATCGAGCCTGATGACCGGGCACGCATAGCGCAGGCCATCCGCGAGGCGGTGGGGCAGTGCGATCTGCTGATCGTCATCGCCGGCTCGAGCGCCGGACGCGATGACTACACGGCCCAGCTCGTCGATGAGCTCGGGGTGCTGGCCGTGCACGGCGTGGCGGTACGCCCCGGTCATCCGGTCGTGCTGGGGGCGATTGGCTCGACGCCTGTCATCGGCGCGCCGGGCTACCCGGTATCCGCGTCGCTCACGTTCGACATCTTCGCGGCGCCGGTGATCGCGGAGCTGGAGGGAGCGTCGCTGACACGCCGGCAGGTCACGCGGGCGCGACTGGCACGCAAGCTGGCTTCTGCGATCGGTGTCGACGATTGGGTGCGGGTGCGGCTCGGGCGGGTGGGCGAGTCCTTGGTCGCGTCGCCGCTACCGCGAGGCGCGGGAGTGCTGACCTCCCTCGTCCGTGCCGACGGGCTGCTCGTCGTCCCGGCAGACGTGGAAGGCCATCACGCGGGCGAGCAGGTCGAGCTCTCGTTGCTGCGCGGCCTGGAGCAGATCGAGCAAACGATCGTCGCGATCGGCTCTCACGACATGATCCTCGATCTCGCAGCGTCGGAGCTTCGGTCGATCGATCCGAATGTGACGCTCGTCTCGGGCAACGTTGGATCGATGGGCGGCCTGATCGCCCTACGGGACGGGCTCTGCCACTTCGCCGGGTGCCACCTCCTGGAGCCGGAGACGGGCGAGTACACACTCCCGTATATCGATCGCCTGCTGGGGAACCGATCAGTTGCGGTGATTCGGCTGGTGCATCGCGAGCAGGGCCTGATCGTCGCGCCGGGGAATCCCCTGGGGCTGGGCGGCGTTGCTGACCTCGCGCGCCCCGGTCTTCGCTACGTCAATCGTCAGCGGGGCGCGGGGACACGCGTGCTGTTGGATTACGAGCTTGCGCGCGCGGGCATCGACCCGGCGGCGATCACCGGCTACGGACGCGAAGAGCCGACGCATCTGGCTCTCGCCGCAGCGATCGCGGGAGATCGTGCCGACTGCGGAATGGGCGTCAGAGCGGCTGCCCGCGCCTTCGATCTTGGGTTCGTGCCCGTAACCCACGAGCCGTATGACCTCGTTCTCGACGAGGGCATGCTGGAGAGCGATCTGCTCGCACCGTTGTGGCGTCTGCTCGAGACCGCCGAGTTTCGCGCCTCAGTCGAGCAGCTGGGCGGCTATGACGCCGCGGAGATGGGGCGACGCATCCGCTGACGCCGCCGATGGTGAGCGGTCAGCCTCCACCCATTCCCGTGCTGAGAATGACCTGCTCGGCGTCGAGGGGGAAGTCATCGTCCTCGACCGGTGCAAAGTAGGTGCCGTCGCTTTGAACGGCCTCGTAATCCTGGCCAAGCCAGTGTCGGTAGGCCTTCTCGGCAGCCGCGACCGAGGCCTTATCGGAGGGTGACCATTCGGCGAGGACCTCGTCCCCCGCACTCGTCCTGCGCATCAGCACGCCCATGGGCGGATCATAGATCCCGGCCTGGGCTGGCATGCCTGGACCGGTGGCCCACCCGGCGGCGAGGTGGATGTGCCCCCTCTCATCCACCCCCGCGCCGAGCGCCGCGCCCTCACGAGTGAGGACCATGGTGTCGCTCGCGACCTCCTCGCGCATCAGGGAAAATCCTGATCTATCGGGCCGGATGCGTCGCCGGATCGCTCACGAAGTCCCGCCCGCCACTGCCAGGCGCCGCGTCATCTCGCTGCGGGAGCGTACGCCCAGCTTGCGGTAGATCTGGCGCAGATGCGTCTCGACCGTGCGCGGGCTCACGAACAGCGCGCTGGCCGCCTCGTCGTAGGTTGCCCCTTCGAGGATCACCTTCGCCACGCGGATCTCAGCCGCGGTGAGCTCGCCCCACGGCGACTGCTCGGCAGGGGCCCGCCGGCTGTAGCCGGCAGCCGACAGCTCGCGTTCGGCCCGTTCTGCCCAGATCTTGGCGCCCAGGGCTCGGAACGTTGCCGAGCTCCGGTCCAGCACCTCACGCGCCTGCACCCGGCGACGCGCCCGGCGCAGCCGCTCGCCGTAGCAGAGTTCGGTGCGCGCCCGCGCGAACGGCAGCGGCGCGCGCTGATGCCATTCGAGCGCGTCGCCGAAGTGCTGGTCGATGTCCGACGCCGGGGCGAGGAGCCCGCGGCAGCGAGCGGCGACCGCGTACGCCCACGTTCGGCCGGTGCGCGACGCCTTGTTCTCGAGGTCCTCCAACTCGCGCTCGGCCTCGGCGTGTCGACCCGCTCTCACGCTCGCCTCGATCATGACGTCATCCAGGTGCTCCCAACCCGGCTCCAGCACCCACTCACGGATGTCGACGGTCGTCCGCCTCCAGACGTTGACCGCGGTTTCGTGGTCGCCCAGGCTGAGCGCGAGTGACGCGAGCGCGAGCACCGGCTCGGGCTCCACCGCCCACGCGTTCAGCTGCTTGCAGATGGCGAGACTCTCGTCGGCGTGGGCGCGCGTTGGCCCGGGACGCCCCATCGCGGCCTCGACCTGCGCCAGCGCTGCCAGGCTCGAGGCGAGCATCGCTCCGCCGACCATCTCACGTGAGAGGTCGACCGCCTCCTCCGCCTCAGCCATCGCCGCGGGCCATCGACCGAGCTCGAGATCAACGAGGGCGCGCCCGCTGAGCGGGTAGGGCAGTGCCCGCACTGCGCCGTGATCGCGGGCGCTGGTGATGATCGCGTCAAAGAGTCGCTCCGCGGTCGCGAAGCGCTCGATCGACGCATGCAGGCAGGCGTACATCCCCGTCAGATCCGGAGCCGTGAGCCAGACCTCGGGCCGCTCCGCAATCGCGCCGTATCGGGAGAACAGCTCGAGCCCGGCGGCGGTCTCTCCGGAGAGCAGCAGGCCGCAGCCGAGTGCGACCGCGGCCATCGCCTCCACCTCGCCCCCAACCGGACGGGCGAGCGCGAACGCCCGCTCGGCGGTGGCGCGATACGCCGGCACGGGACCCGTCAGCGTACGGGCGAGGACCGCCTCGGTCATCGCCGCGGCCGCGACCGGCCGGTCGATGTCCTGGAGCGCCTCGGCAATCGCGACGAGCCGATCGTGCGCGGCCTGCGGGCTGCCGCGGACCATCTCCACCCGCGCGCGGATTCGCTCGCCCTGGGCGCGGAGCAGCGGATCCTCGCTGCGGGTGCGTGCTCCCTCCAGCAGTTCGAGCGCCTCGTCCCAGCGACCCACGGCGAGCGCCAGCTCCGCGCCGGCGATCTCCCGCCGGGCCCGATCGGACTCGCCCGGGGTCAGCCGCGCCGCACGATCGAACGCGCGCAGCGCCGTGGCGGGCGCCCCGCGCCGTGCCGCCTCCACGGCGACCCGCTCGAGCTCGTTGGCCACGCGCTCGGCCGGGGCGGCCGCGGCGGCGGCGAGATGCCAGGCGCGGTGATCCGGCAGGCGAGCCTCGCCGCCGGCGCCTGCCAATGCGGCGTGCGCGGCTCGCCGGGCCGGCGCGCCGGCGGCGTGATAGATCGCCGAGCGCACGAGCGGGTGGCGCCACACGAGCGAGCCGTCGACGATGGAGATCAAACCCTCCTCCTCGGCCGGATCCAGCGCATTCGCCGGCAACGTCAGCAGCGCCAGGGCGGCGAGGATCGTGTCGGTCGTGCCGGTGTAGCTCGTGGCGGCCACGAGCAGGGCCTGCCGGCACGTGTCCGGCAGCGCCGCGGCCCGGGCCGCGAAGGAGTCCTCGAGGCGCCGGCCGACGGGCAGTGGTTCGTCCAGCGCCACCCGTCCCGAGCGCTGTCCGGAGCTCAGGTTCCGGGGAATCTCGATCAGCGCCAACGGGTTGCCGGCGGTCTGAGACCACAGTCGTCTGGCCACGGCCGGGGTGACGTGGCCGGTCCCCCGCGCGACGAGCTCCAGCGCTGGCGCCTCCTCCAGACCGAGGAGCTCGAGCTCGGGCACGCCGCCGGTGACAAGTGGCTCCTCTGTCTCGCCGTCCCGGACGGCCAGCACGAACGCGACGGCGTCGGACTGCAGCCGGCGCGCGGCGAACAGAATCGCCTCGCGCGACGCGGCGTCAAACCACTGCAGATCGTCGGCCACCACCAGGACCGGACGCGCACTCGCCGCGGCCGCGAGAAGGCTGACCACGGCCGCCTGACAGGCGAGCCGCTCCACCTGCCCGCCCGGCGACAGTCCGACCGCCGCCCGCAGGGAGTCGGCCTGGGTCCCCGGTAGGTCGTCGATTCCCGCCAGCAACGGGTGCAGCAGCGCCGACAGGGCGCCGAACGCGAGGTCGGACTCGGATTGAACACCCGCCGCCGATAGAACCACGAATTCGTCGGCCGACGCTGCCGTCGCGGCGAGCAGCAGCGACTTCCCCACTCCCGGGTCGCCGCGCACGACGACCGCGCCGCCGTGTCCGCGGTGCGCCTGCGTCAACACGTCCGAGAGCCTCGCGAGCTCGGCCTCGCGACCGAGCACGGCCGGCGGCGCGGTCAGACCCGTCATGGCGGGGCGGCGGCGCGACGCAGGATCCGGGAATCGTCGGGCAACCGCAGGGTGAGCCGAGCCGCATCGAGATGCTCGAGCAGCGCCTGCGCGTACTTGCGCGACGTCGACAGCTCGTCGCGCAGACGCGACAGCGTGATCGCGCCCTCGGCGGCGACGACGCGCTGCACCGCAGCGCGCACCCGGGCGATCTCGTCGGGATGGGCGTACATCGAGCGACCCACCCGCACCGCCCGTCCATGGGCGAGGAGCGCCGGGACGTGATCGGCGTCGGACCCGAGCTCGTCGAGGCCGAGCGGCTCGTGTCCCGCGGCACGCAGCCGCTGCTCCAGCGCCAGCGCCCCGTCCGAGAGAGGCTCGGGGGCGACCGCGGCCGGCACGTCTGCCGGGGACGGCGCTGCCGGGGAGCGAGCGGAGGGCGCCGGGATTCGGCGACCTCCGGCAGCGGCGGTGAGGATCACGCCGCCCCCGAGGGTGTCCGGCGGGCTGATGCGACGGACGACCAGCCGGTCGCCGTCGCCCGCGATCAACGGTCGCTCCACCCGCAGCTGCCACACGTCCTCCCCGAGCGCGATCGCCCGAGCCGCCGCCGAACGGGTGCCGTGATGGACCTGGATCCGCTCGCGCTCGGTCAGCGGCTCGTGCAGCTTCAGCTGCGCCTCGACGCGAAAGGTCACCGAGACCGGTGCGTGCGCCCCGGCGAGGACGTCGCCGGGCACCACCAACCGGCGATCGACGCCGGCCAGATTGATTGCCACCCGCTGGCCCGCGGCAGCCGATTGCACGCCCCGATCGTGGACCTGAACGCCGCGCACCCGGGCCGGCCGGTCCCCGGGCAGGAGTCGGAGGTGATCGCCGCGGCGGATCTGGCCGGACCACAGCGTGCCGGTGACGACCGTGCCGGCGCCCGTGATCGTGAACACGCGGTCGACATGGAGGATCGGCGCTCGCTGCGGCGACAGGCGCGGGGCCACGCCGGCCACGACCCGTTCCAGCGCCGCGGCGACCTCGGCCACGCCGCTGCCGGTGCGCACCGAGCATGGCACGATTTCGACCCCGGGGACGAGCGTGGCGGCCGCCGTTGCCGCGGGACCGGGGTCGGCAAGATCGGACTTGGTGATCGCGACGACTCCGCGGGTCACGTCCAGCGCGCGCAGGACGCGAACGTGCTCCACGGTCTGCGGCATGACCCCGTCGTCGGCGGCGATCACGAGGAGGAAGAGATCGATCCCGGTCGCGCCCGACGCCATCACCCGGATCAGGCGCTCGTGTCCGGGGACGTCGACCAGGGACAGCAGCCGCCCGCTCGGCAGCCCCAGGGCCGCATAGCCGAGCACGATCGTGATGCCGCGCCGCTTCTCCTCGGGTAGCCGGTCGGTGTCGACGCCGGTCAGCGCCTGCACGAGCGCCGTCTTGCCGTGGTCGATGTGACCCGCGGTGCCGACGGTGAGCGGGGCGGCCTCGGTCATCGCAGCGCCGCGCGCACCGCCCGGCCCACCTCGTCGGCCTCCTCGTCGGTGAGCGTCCGAGGATCGAGTATCAGCCGATCCTGCTGGATCCGGGCGGCGATCGCCGGTTCGCCGCGGCGCAGGCGGCTCGCCACCGCCTCCGCTCCCGGACCGTTCGCCGCCACCGCCACCACCGGCCCGGGAAGCTCCAGCAGCGGCAGCGCGCCGCCGCCGACTCGCGCGGTGCCCTCGATCACCTCGCCGCCGGTCGCGGCGGCGAGACTGCGCGCTCGCTGCTCCAGGGCCTCGGGCGCCACGGTCAGCATGGCGAGGACCGGCAGCCGGCGCCGGGCGAGCTCGGGATCGCGATACAGGGCGAGGGTCGCCTCCAGCGCCGCCAGGGACAGCTTGTCGATCCGCACCGCCCGGGCCAGAGGATGCCCGCGCGCGGCATCGAGCGCCGCCCGGGTGCCCACGAGCAGGCCCGCCTGGGGCCCCCCGAGCAGCTTGTCGCCCGAGAAGCAGACGACCGCGGCGCCGGCCGCGACCGACCGGCGCACCGCCGGCTCGTCTGCGAACAGGGGCAGCTCGTCGGTCAGCACCCCGGAACCGACATCGTCGATCACCGGGACGCCGAGCTCGCACAGGGCCTCGATCTCCACCTGCTCGACGAACCCGATCGTCGTGAAGTTGGACGGGTGGGCGCGCAGCACCGCACCGGTGTGGGGACCGAGGGCGGCGCGGAAATCCTCCACCCGCGTCCGGTTCGTCGTGCCGACCTCGATCAGGCGCGCCCCCGCCTGCGCCACGACGTCCGGGATCCGAAATCCACCCCCGATCTCGATCAGCTGCCCCCGCGAGACGATCAGCTCCCGACCGCCGCCCGCCAGGGCCGCCGCGGCCAGCAGGACCGCCGCAGCGCAGTTGTTGACGGCGATCCCCGCCTCGGCTCCGGTCAGCTCGCACAGGAGCCGCTCGACGTGATCATGCCGGGAGCCGCGGTCACCGCTGTCGAGGTCGAGCTCCAGGTTGCTGTAGCCGCGCGCCGCGCGCGCCACCGCGGCCCGCGCCTCCTGCGCCAGCGGCGCCCGCCCGAGATTCGTGTGCACAACCACGCCGGTCGCGTTCAGCACGCGCCGGAGCGAGGGACGCAGCCGGCCGGCGGCGCGCTCCACGAGGTCGACCTCGTCGTCCTCTCCCCGCAGCAGCTCGGCCCGCCGCTGCGCCAGCGTCACGCGGGCGACCGACACGGCGAGCCGGTCGACGGACGGCAGGCGGCGGAGCGCTTGGCGCTGCTCATGGTCGTCGTGATCGGACATCTCGGCTGACGGAGCGACGAAGGAGTCGAACCTTCCCGCCGTGGGATCGCCACGGCTCCCCGGCTTTGAAGGCCGGTTGGGGCACCGGCCCCGGCCGCTCCGGGCGACGCTTATGTAACCAAGATCGCACCGGGCTCGCCCTCCACCATCCGCCCGATGACCGTGCCGTCGCACGCAGCGGCACGCTCGCTCGGCAGCGCCACGAGCAGCCCCCCCGAGGTCGCCGGGTCGCAGACGAGCCGGCGCCGGACCGCGTCAACGGCAGGCGCGAATCCGGTGAAGCCGTCGGCATACGCGCTATTGCGTCGACCCCCGCCCGACACCCCCGTCTCATCCTCGAGCGCCCTCACTGCCCCCGGAAGCGCCGGGACGTCCGCGGCCCGCACCTCGGCGGCCAGACCGCTCTCCCGCGCAAGGTTGTGCAGGTGACCGAGCAGCCCAAATCCGGTGACATCGGTCGCCGCCCGTGCACCGGCGGTCACCGCCTGGGCAGCGGCCCGCGCGTTGAGAGCCACCATCGTCTCGACGGCCATCGCCAGGTCCGCACCGTTGACGGCGCCGCGCTTGTGGGCGGTCGTCACCGCGCCGACCCCGAGGGGCTTGGTGAGAACGAGCGCGTCGCCCGCCCGGGCGCCGGCGTTGGTCAGCATGTGCGACGGATCGACCGTGCCGGTGACGGCCAGCCCGTACTTGGGCTCGGAGTCATCGATCGAATGGCCGCCAACGATGTGGCACCCGGCCTCCTGCGCCACCGTCAGTCCCCCTCGGAGGATCTGGAGCAGGACGTCACCGCCCAGCTGCTCGAGCGGGAAGGCGACGAGGTTCAAGGCGGTCACCGGCCGACCGCCCATCGCATAGATGTCCGACAGGGCGTTGGCGGCGGCGATTCGGCCGAAGTCGAAGGGGTCATCGACGATCGGGGTGAAGAAGTCGACGGTCTGGACGAGCGCGAGATCCGGCGTCAACTGGAACACCGCCGCGTCGTCGCCGCTGGTCGAGCCGACGAGCAGGCGCTCATCCGCCGTCACCGGCAGCCGGCGCAGGAGCGGGAGCAGGTCCGCGGCGGGAAGCTTGCATCCACAGCCGGCGCCGTGGGACAGCGAGGTGAGAGCGACCGCGGACATGTGCGACAGCGTAGGCCACCCGGATGGGCCGGAGACGAATGACGGGAGGCCCGGCACTGTCCGGTCTCGAACCGCTTGCTGATTGGTTGCGCACCCGCCGGGTAGTGCTGGCGCTGTGCGTCGTCCGCGAGATCTGGTGCCGCCGCTCGTCCGGCAGCTCGCCGGGGACCGGCTGGGCCTGGGTGCGGCCGCTCAGTCGTCGCGCTCCCGAACCCTGACGTCGCGGACGAGGACGGCGGACAAGATGGTCCAGTCCATCTGTCCGTACTGCGCGGTCGGTTGCGGGCAGAAGGTCTACGTCCAGGACGAGAAGGTGATCCAGATCGAGGGGGATCCCGATTCGCCGATCTCGCCGGGGGCGGCTCTGTCCCAAGGGAGCGGCATCGGAGAAGCTCGTCAACTCGCAGATGCGTGAGACGCGGGTCCGCTACCGCCGGCCGGGCGCGACCGACTGGGAGGATCTCTCGCTCGAGCAGGCGACGGACATGATCGCCGAGCGGATCATCCGCACGCGTCGGGACACCTGGGAGGAGGAGGACGAGAGCGGCCAGCCGCTGAAACGGACGCTCGGCATGCACTTCCTCGGCGGCGCCACCCTCGACAGCGAGGAGAACTACCTGATCAAGAAGTTCTTCACCGCGATGGGGGCGGTGTCGGTCGAGAACCAGGCGCGCATATGACACAGCTCGACGGTCCCCGGTCTGGGGACCTCGTTCGGGCGCGGCGGTGCCACCACATTCCAGCAGGACCTGCGCAACTCCGACTGCATCCTGATCATGGGCTCCAACATGGCCGAGCAGCACCCGGTCGGCTTCCAGTGGGTGATCGAGGCCAAGGAGCGCGGCGCCAAGGTCATTCACGTCGACCCCCGATTCACCCGCACGAGCGCGATGGCAGACCTCCACGTCCCCATTCGGGCCGGGACCGACATCGCGTTCCTCGGCGGGATCGTGCACCACATCCTGGAGCGCGACGCCTGGTTCCGTGAATACGTCGAGCACTACACGAACGGCCCGGTGATCATCACCCCCGATTTCGAGGACACCGAGGACGCGAGCGGCCTCTTCTCCGGCTGGGATCCCGGAGAGCGCGCCTACGGGATCGACACTTGGGGGTACAACGGGGCGGGCGGGGAGACCACCGCCGGCACGAGCATGCAGACGGCTGACGTCTCGGGTGACCAGGCGCACGGCGCCCACGGCATGAAGCTGACCGGCGGCGATCCGCCGGACCTCGACAACTCGATGCAGGACGAACGCTGCGTCCTGCAGGTCCTCAAGCGCCACTTCGCGCGTTACACCCCGGAGGCGGTCGCCGAGATCTGCGGTTGCGCGCCGACCGATGTGGTCAAGGTGGCACAGGCGATGTGCGAGAACTCCGGGCGCGAGCGAACGTCATCGGTCGTCTATTCCGTCGGCTGGACTCAGCACACCGTGGGCGTCCAGAACATTCGCGCCGCGTCGATCGTGCAGCTGCTGCTCGGCAACATCGGTCGTCCCGGTGGCGGGATCTTGGCGCTGCGCGGGCACGCCAACATCCAGGGCTCCACCGACATCCCGACGCTGTTCGACATCCTCCCGGGCTACATCCCGATGCCCCACCCCGGGTCGCACCCAACCCTCGACCGGTTCGTGGAGCTCAACGGGCCCGACACCGGCGTCTGGGGAGACCTCCGGCCCTACATCGTCTCGCTGCTCAAGGCGTGGTGGGGAGACGCGGCGACAAAGGAGAACGAGTTCTGCTTCCCCTACTTGCCGCGCATCAACGGCGACCACTCGCACTACGCGATGATGCTCAAGATGCTCGATGGCGGCGTCCAGGGCATGTTCTGCGTCGGCCAGAACCCGGCGGTCGGCTCGGCGAATTCCAAGCTGATGCGGGCGGCGCTGGCCAAGCTCGACTGGCTCGTCGTCCGCGACTTCCAGCCCACCGAGTCGGCGCTGTTCTGGAAGGACTCCCCGGAGCACGAGTCCGGCGAGGCTCGCGCGCAGGACATCGCGACCGAGGTGTTCTTCCTGCCGGCGGCCAACCACACCGAGAAGGACGGCTGTTTCACCAACACCCAGCGGCTGCTGCAGTGGCATCACAAGGCGTGCGAGCCGCCCGGCGACGCCCGCTCGGAGCTGCACTGGATCTATCACCTCGGCCGGGCGATTCGCGCCAAGCTGGCGGACTCTCAGGACCCGACGGATCGTCCCGTCCTCGACCTCACGTGGGAGTACCCGCGTCCACGGTCGCGACGACGAGCCCGACGCCGAGCACGTCCTTCAGGAGATCTCCGGACGCGCGGCCGACGGATCGTTCCTGGACAGCTACGACGCACTTCAGGGCGACGGCACGACGGCGTCGGGCTCGTGGATCCACTGCGGCATCTACAAGGGCGGCGTCAACCAGGCGGCGCGCCGCAAGCCGCACACCGACCAGAACTGGATCGCCCACGAGTGGGGATGGGCGTGGCCCAAGGACGTGCGGATCATCTACAACCGCGCGTCCGCCGATCCCGACGGCAAGCCGTGGTCGGAGCGCAAGCGCTACGTCTGGTGGGACGAGGCGGAGCAGACGTGGACGGGTCTCGGAGACGCGCCGGACTTCCCGCCGACCAAGCCACCTGACTACAAGCCCGGGCGCGACGCCGAGAAGATGGAGGCGATCTCCGGCGACAAGCCGTTCACGCTGCACCCCGACGGTCGCGGGTGGCTGTACTCGCCCACCGGGCTGGTCGACGGCCCGCTGCCCGCCCACTACGAGCCCCAGGAGTCGCCGTTTCGCAATCTGCTCTACGCCCAGCAGCGCAACCCCACCCGGCAGGTGTTCCACCGCCCGGAGAACCCCTACCACCCGGCCGGTGGCGAGCCGGGCGCTGACGTGTTCCCGTTCGTGCTCGCCACCTACCGGCTGACCGAGCACCACACCGCCGGCGGCATGTCCCGCACCGTCCCTTACCTGGCGGAGCTGCAGCCGGAGTTCTTCGTCGAGGTGTCGCCCCAGCTGGCGTCCGAGCGCGGCCTGGAGCACGGCGATTGGGCGACCGTCGTCACCGCCCGCAGCGCGGTCGAGGCGCGGGTGATGGTGACCGTGCGAATCAAGCCGCTGCAGATCCAAGGCCGGACGATGCACCTGGTCGGAGCGCCCTATCACTGGGGGGGCGTCGGGATCGTCACCGGCGACTCCGCCAACGAGCTGCTCCCCCTCGCCCTGGACAACAACGTCCACATCGCCGAGTACAAGGTGGCGACGTGCGACATCCGTCCCGGGAGGCGTCCCCGGGGACGGGCCCGGCTCGAGCTCGTCGCGGACTACCGCCGGCGGGCGGGGGTCAAATCATGAAGCTTGCGACCCACACGTGGCCGGACTCCTACGGCGAGCGTGCCCAGCCGCGGAAGGGGTTCTTCACCGACACGTCGGTGTGCATCGGCTGCAAGGCGTGCGAGGTGGCGTGTAAGGAGTGGAATCAGGTTCCGATGTCGCTGCATGGCTTCACCGGCAACTCCTACGACAACACCATCGACCTCGGAGCGAACACCTGGCGCCATGTCGCCTTCGTCGAGCAGCAGGTGCCGGCCGGAATCCAGGACGGCGCATCCCTCGTGCAGGCGGCCGAGCGCGCGGCGGTGCTGGAGGCGGGCGTCCAGACCTATCAGGAGGGCGACGGCATCCGCTTCCTGATGGCCTCCGACGTGTGCAAGCACTGCACGGACGCCGCGTGCCTGGAGGTCTGTCCCACCGGCGCGCTGTTTCGCACCGAGTTCGGCACCGTCGTCGTTCAGGAAGATGTCTGCAACGGGTGCGGTTACTGCGTCCCGGCGTGCCCGTTCGGCGTGCTCGATCAGCGCGAGGACGATGGGCGGGTATGGAAGTGCACGCTCTGCTATGACCGGCTCAAGGACGATCAGCAACCGGCGTGCGCCCAGGCGTGCCCGACGAACTCGATCCAGTTCGGCGAGCTCACCGACCTGCGCGAGCGCGCCGAGCAGCGGCTCGCGGTGCTCCAGGAGGCCGGTCAGGAGAAGGCGCAGCTGTATCTCGCCGACGAGGAGAACGGGATCCACGGAGCCGGCGCGTTCTTCCTGCTGCTCGACGAGCCCGAGGTGTACGGGCTGCCCCCCGATCCGATCGACACCGTCCACGACATCGGATCGATCTGGGCGGCGGCCGCAACGGCCGCGCTGGCGCTCGGCGCCGGACTCGCCGCCGCCGTGTTCGGTGGCCGCCGATGAACGAGACTCGTTCCTATCACGGCCAGCCGGTGCTCAAGGAACCCGTCTGGACGTGGGAGATCCCGTGCTACCTCTTCACCGGAGGGCTGGCCGGCGCCTCCGCCGGGCTCGCCTACCTGTGCGAGCTGCGTGGCGACGAGGTGCTCGCCCGCCGCGCGTGGGGGGGCGCATTCGCCGGCATCGCCGTCAGCCCGGCGCTGTTGATCTCCGACCTCGGGCGGCCGCGGCGCTTTCTCAACATGCTCCGGTTGTTCAAGGTGACCTCGCCGATGAGCGTCGGGTCATGGATCCTCACCGTCAGCGCCACGACGACCGCGATCGCGACCGCTCACTCGTGGCTCGGGGTGTGTCCACGCCTCGCCGCGCTGGCGCGGCCGGCCGCCGCGCTCGCCGGCCTGCCGCTGTCCACCTACACCGGAGCGCTCGTGGCGAACACCGCGGTTCCGGTGTGGCACGAGTCGCGCCAGATGCTCCCGTTCGTGTTCGCCAGCGGCGCCGGGCTGAGCGCCGGGGCGGCCGGGCTCATCGCCACGCCGCCCCGTGACGCCGGCGCGGCCCGGCGGCTCGCGCTCGGCAGCGTCGTCGTCGAGATGGCGACCAAGGAGCTGATGGAGCGCCGGCTCGGCGATCACGGCGAGCCCTACCGGGTGGGAGCGGCGAAGCGTTTCGGCGATCTCGGCCGGGGGTGCTTGTTGGCGGGCTCGGCGGTGCTGCTGTGGCGAGGGGCGAGCTCGCGGCGGGCGGCGCTCGCGGCCGGGACACTGCTGTTGACGGGCGCGCTGAGCGCGCGCTGGAGCGTGTTCAAGGCCGGCTTTACGTCGGTCGCCGACCCGAAATACGTCGTCGGCCCGCAACGCGAACGGGTGCGAACGGGCACGCGCCGCGGCGCCGCCCGGTCCCGGCCCCACGCGGCGGCAGCTCCAGGGCCGTGAAAACGGGCGACCCTCAGCCGGTCACGACTGGGGCGGGCTTGGCGGAGCCTGGGCGGGCTCGGCCTCGGGCTCGGCCCCGAACTCGGCCTCGGGTCCCGGCTGGCTCGGATCGAGTGCCGGGGCCTGCCTGCGAGCATCCTTTCGGGCCTTCTTCTCCTGGCGGCGTTCCCGGAGACGACTCTCCCGGGACAGCTTTGCCATCGTAGTTTTCTTCTTGCCGCGTGAGGACATGCAGTTCCTCCTGTTTGAGGGGCGCGTCGGGCCCCAAATGGGGCGCCAGCGACGGAGGACGCAATGTCCTCCGTCGCAGTGCTCAGCGGCGGTTAGATGGTCGAGACGTTGGCGGCGGCGGGACCCTTCGGGCCCTGCTCGGCGTCATAGCTGACCTTCGCGCCTTCGGCCAGCGACTTGAAGCCGCTGCCCTGGATCGCGCTGTGATGGACGAACAGGTCCTTGCCGGAATCATCGGGAGTGATGAATCCGAAGCCCTTGTCGTCACTGAACCATTTCACGGTTCCGGTTGCCATGTGGCACTCCTCCGTTCACGTGCACTGCGAAACGCGGAGGACGCTCAGGAGCAACGACTGCGGAAACGCGGGGCACTGCGATGTAACCGAGCGGATGCCCGGCCTGAACGTTGAGCATATCGCACATACTGCCGACACCGGAGATCGACGCTCACGACGGCGCCCGCCGCACCGCGACCCGTCGGTCGCGGCTCGTGACCTGCGGTGGTACGGTGGACCCCGAGACAGCGATGAGCACCCCCGGACGCCAGGCTCTGACGGCGCGCATCAGGCAGATCCGCGCCGCGATGTCGCCGCCGTCGAGCGCCCCCACCGCTGGTAGCGTCGGCCCTGTGGATCGGATTGCAGCTCTCGAGGAACGGGTGGCTCATCTCGAGAAGCTCGTGCAGGGGCTCCAGGACTCGGTGTATCGCGAGGCCCAGCGCCAGGACGCGCGCCTCGATGACCTCGAGGCCCGGATGCAGCCGGCGGCGCTCGCCGTCGCCCTGAGCCAGAACGCCCGCGACCGCGGCCTGTAGCCACCCCGAACTCGCCGCATGTCCGAGAAGACGGAGATCACGATGGTGGGTGGCGAGCGCATCGGCGTCGAGGAAGCGCCAACCGAGGTCGAGGCGGCGATCCTCGCCGCCGCCCGCGGCTCGATCATGGAGCTCGCGTGGCTCACCGAAGTCGCAGACCGATCAGCGGATCGGTATCAACCCCGAACACGTGCTCCTGCTCCGCGTGCAGCCCCGGTGATCGGGGCCGACGGGCGGCATCCTCAGGGTCCGCACCCTTAGGATGCCGCCGGCAGGTTCCTCCGGAAGGCATGACCACGTGGGCCAGACACTGCTCCTGTCGCTGACAGCGTCGCTGAACCCGACGCTGCTGGCGGCGACAACCGTGATGCTGTTGCTGCCGAATCCGGCGACGCTGATGGGCGGGTATCTGCTCGGCGCGCTGATGATGAGCATCACGCTCGGGCTCGTGATCGTGTTCGCCCTCCCGCACTCGAGCACGACGACAACGACGCAGCACACCCTCAGCCCCGCCGTCGACATCGGGCTCGGAGCCCTCGCGCTGATCGCCGCGCTCGTGCTCGCCAGCCAGCGTCAGCAGCAGTTTGCGCAGCGCCGCAAGACACGCAAGGAGGCCAGGAAGCAGAACAAGGGTCCGTCGCGGTGGGAGCGCGAGCTGAGCAAAGGCTCGCCGCGGATCACGTTCCTGATCGGCGCGGCGCTCAGCCTCCCGGGTGCCTCGTACCTGGCCGGCCTCGCCGAAATCCACAACCACAACAGCTCCACAACAGCGACCGTCGCCCTCGTGATCGGCTTCAACCTGATCATGCTGTGGTTGCTCGAGGTCCCGCTCATCGGCTTTCTGTTGGCTCCGGAGGGCACCCGACAGACCATCCATGGTGCTCGAGCGAGACTCAGTGAGCGCGGGCGTCTCTACCTCGTGCGCGGACTCAGCGTCATCGGCACGCTGCTCATCATCAAGGGCATCATCGGGCTGATCGCGGGCTGATGGTGGAGGTCCTGGTGATCGGCGCGGGGCCGTCGGGATTGTTCGCAGCGGTTGAGCTGGCCCGTCACGGTGTTCGTCCGCGCATCGTGGAGAGCACGGCCGAGCCCCACCATCAGGCTCGGGCCACCGCGATCCAGCCGGGGACGCTGGAGATCCTGGCCCGCGCCGGAGTCAGCGAGCGGATCCTGGCGGCGGCGGTGCACCTTCCCTTCGCCCGGGTGTTCGATGCCGACCTGACGCAGATCGCGGAGCTCGCGTTTGCGGGCGCCGGCTGCCGCTGGGAGTTCCAGTGCAGCCTGCCGCAGTGGCGGACCGAGCAGATCCTCGCCGAGCGCCTGGCGCAGCTCGGGGTGGTGGTGGAGCGCGGGGTGACTGCGCGGTCGCTGCAACCACACGACGACCGCGTCGTCGTCGCCTTGGAACGGTCCGACGGAGCGCGGGAGACGATCGAGACCCGGTACCTCGTGGGGGCGGGTGGCGCCCACAGCGTGACCCGAGCGTCGATGGCGCAGGAGCTGATGGGCGAGACGTACCCGGGCACCGCGCTCGTCGCCGACATTCGCGCGCGGTGCCGGGTGCCGCGGGATAATTCCGCGCTCGTCGCCACCGCGGCCGGCTACGTGCTGCTCGCCCCACTGCCGGCCGAGCGGTGGATCACGTTCGTCGGTGACCTCGACGCCGACGAGCTCGAGCACCTGGAGCGCGACACCTTGCGCGAGGCGGTGGCGGCGGCGATCCACCGTCGCATCACGGGCGACATCGTCCTCGACGACGTCGCCTGGGGGGCGTTGTTTCAGATGCACAACCGGGTCGTCCCGCGCCTTGCCGGCCCGCGCCGCTTCCTGCTTGGTGACGCCGGGCACCTCAGTAGCCCGTTCGGCGGCGAGGGGCTCAACTCAGGCCTCCACGACGCTCACAACCTGGCGTGGAAGCTGGCGCTGGTCCTGAGCGGCCACGGTCGCCCGCCCCTGCTGGAGAGCTTCGCCGCCGAGCGGCTGGCGGCCGATCGTCACGTCCTTGAGGTGTCCGACCGCCTGCATGCGATGGCGAACGCCGCCGTCACCGCGGCGCGCACGGGGGTCCGTCCCGCTCCACCGACACCGGAGCAGGTGGCGGCGGTCGTCCGCTCGCGCTCGATGCTCGATGTCTCATACGCAGACAGCCCGATCGTCGGCAGCCGCATGGTCCTCGGTGACGGCACGCAGGGGTTGCACCCCGGCGAGCGGTATCCCGACTGGACCGAGCCGTCGACGACCCACCAGCTGCTGGTGTCCGGCGCGGCCGACGAGCCGAGCCTCGCCCGCCTGCGTCACCGGTGGCGCGCGCTCGTCGACGTCGTGCACACCGCCGTGCCGGGGCCGCCGGCGAGCTCAGCGGTGCTGGTACGGCCCGACGGTCACATCGCGTTTGCCTCCCGCCCGGCCGACGCCGCCGGAGTCGCGGCGATCGACGCGCACCTGAACTCCTACCTGGTCAGCGATCCGGTACGCGGCGGATGACCCGCGCATCGCCGTGCAACCATAAAGGAGACCAAAGGAGATGTCATGAGCGAGAGACCGGTGTTCATCTACGCGGCTACGTACGCCGACGTCGACGACGCGTTCGCCGACTATGAGGCGCTGCTCGACCTGCACGCCGCCGATCTGGTCGGGACCTATGACGTGGCTGTCATCACGAAGGACGCCGGTGGCAAGGTGCACGTCTCAAAGCATGAGAAGCCGACCCAGCACGGCGCCTGGACGGGCATCGCGGTCGGCGCCGTCGCCGGCATTCTGTTCCCGCCGTCGATCATCGGCTCGGCGGTCGTCGGCGGCGTGGCCGGCGGTGTGATCGGGCACCTCGCGCGCGGCATGTCCCGCGGCGACATGAAGGAACTCGGCGACCATCTCGACGAGGGACAGGCCGCGCTGGTCGTGATCGGCGAGTCGCGCGTCGCCGAACAGCTGGACAAGGCCCTGACACGCGCCGAGAAGACGATCGAGAGGGAGATCGACGCCGACAGCAAGCAGCTGGAGCAGGAGCTTCAGAAGGCCGAGCACGAGGCGCCGGCGACCGGCTGATCACGTGACCGCCGCGCTCCGCTTGCCCCGGCGCCTCAGGTTTGTTATGAACTAAGGCCTTAGGTCGGCGACACCGGGGGTCGCAGAGTGAGGGCTGGACAGAGAGTGGAGCCGGCGGTTGGCGCTCGGGTGCTTCCCGGGCCGCAGCTGCCAGGGATCGAGCCGTGGCTGATCGGTGTGCTCTCGGCCGCCGCGGTCGCGGTCACGGCCACCGTCACCGCCGCGGGTGCTCGCGTGACGACCGGGGCGTCGCTCGGCGGTGCTGATCTCGAGGCGATCGCCCGTTCGGTGATCGTCGGCATCCCGCTGCTCGTCGCCTTCTACGCCTGCCAGCGGTCCGCTCATGCCCGGTTCGGCCGGTTGCTGCTGATCGTGAGCGGCCTCTATGTCGTCGCCACGCTCTCGACGTCATCCTCTCCGCTCCTGTACAGCGTCGGCCGGATCGGCGGATGGCTGGCGGAGGCGGGTCTGGCGTACACGCTGCTCACGTTCCCGGGCGGCCGGCTGCGGACGCGGTTTGACCGCCGCCTCGTCGCGAGCTTCGTCGCCCTGGTGACCATCCTCTATCTACCGACAGTGCTGCTCGTCACGGGCTTTCCGTCGCCGTGGGAGTGGTCGACGTGCGTGCGGGCGTGTCCCGACAACGCGTTCATGATCCTCTCCCGTCAGCCGGGGGTGATCGACACCGTCGTCGCGCCGGGGCGGGAGGCGCTCACCGCCCTCCTCTTCCTGATCGTCGCCGCCGTCCTCGTGAGGCGCATCCGCGTGGCGAACCCACTGCTGCGGCGCACGCTGACGCCGGTCCTCGCGGTGGCAATCGTCCGTATGACCGTCTTCGCGGCCGCATTAGCGGCTCGTCGGATCGATCCTGACTCCACCTTCACCCAGGCCGGCGTCTGGATGCTCGCCTTCGCCGTGCCGGCGATCTCCGTCGCCTTCCTCGTCGGCCTGGTGCGCTGGCACCTGTTCATTTCCGCCGGAATCCGAAGCGTGAACTCCCGGCTGCGGCAGATGCCGGGACCCGGACCGGTGCAGCGACTGCTCAGGGACGCGTTCGACGATCCAGAGCTGCAGATCTCGTCGTGGTCCGGGAGCAGGCACGGCTGGATCACCGCGTCCGGCGATGCTTTGTCGGCTCCGTCGGCCGACCCGGATCGCTGGTTCACCGAAGCGCATGACGGGAGCGGGCCGACCGTGGGGATCCTCCACGACGTGGCGCTGCGCGATGATGCCGCGTTCGTTGAAGCGGCGGTCGCCGCGTGCACGATCGCGTTCGCCTCAGACCGCGTCGCGGCCCGAACCGAGAGGATGGTGCGCGAGCTCAGAGCCTCTCGCGGGCGGATCATGGCCGCCGCGGACACCGAGCGCAGACGCATCGAGCGCGATCTCCACGACGGGGCCCAGCAGCGACTGGTCGGGCTGTGCATCCATCTCGAGCTCGCTGCCGAGAGAGCCGAGCCCGAGAGTCCTCTCGAGGCGGCGGAGCTCCGCGGGCTCGCGGTGGAGGTCGAGCAGGCGCTGGACGAGATCCGCGCGCTCACCCACGGGATCTATCCGGCGATGTTGCTCGAGGGCGGTCTGGCCCAGGCGGTCCGCTCCGCAGCGCTTCGCTCGCCGGTGCCCGCGAGTGTCCAGGTGCACGGACTCGGAAAGTATCCGCAGGAGATCGCGGCGGCGGTGTACTTCTGTTGCGTCGAGGCGCTGCAGAACGTCGCCAAACATGCCCCGGAGGCGCACGCGGTGCGGATCGTCCTGCGCGAATCGGACTCCGTGCTGGTCTTCTCGGTCTCCGACGACGGGGTCGGATTGGGCGCAGACGGCGCGCGAGTCGGAGCCGGTCTGATCAACATGCGCGACCGAATGGCCACAGTCGGGGGTCAGCTGTCGGTGCGTTCCCGCCCCGGCCACGGAACTCGCGTCCGCGGACGGGTCCCCCTGTCGACGGTCGACCGCACACCGGCCGTCCACACCGTCGTCGTCGCACCGCGGACGGCACCGGGTTCGCGCCGGCGCAGTGTGGAGCCGACCTAGTCGACCTAGTCGTCCTCGCGGTCGGTGTCGTAGCCGATCGCGAGCGCCAGCTTGGGCGCGGCGGACACGACTCGCGCCAGCCCCACCGTCGGAGCGACCGCGACGAGAACCCCCACGATCTCCTCCTCGGTCGCCCCCGCGCCTCGCGCCAGCTCCACCGTCCGGCGCAGCGAGGGCGTGGCGGCGCCGAGAGCGACGAGCGCGCCGAGCCGGATCAGGAGATCGACCTTCGGTGACATTCCCGGTCTCACATCCGCTCGGGAGACGCCCGCCCCGCTGCCGAGCACCACGTCGACCGCACGCTCATCGTTGAGGGCGAGGCGGCGGAGGAGCTGTTCTGCGGGATCCACGCCCGGGCGAACCTAGGCCCGGGGACGCGGTCTCGCATCCCCCGAAGCGGGTGACGCGCGGCGAGCGCGGACGGCGCCCGGACCCTCATCCCATTCGGATGATGAGCCGACCCCGAGTTTGAGCTTCGATGCACCCAGATGAGCACCGACCTGGCGCGGTGGCAGTTCGCCACGACGAGCATCTATCACTTCCTGTTCGTGCCGGTGACGATCGGGTTGGCGTTCCTGACCGCGCTGCTCCAGACGTCCTGGCATCGCTCCGGTAACCCCGAGCTCAGGCGGCTGACCCGTTTCTTCGGGGTGCTGCTCGTCATCAACGTCGCCGTCGGGGTGGTCACCGGCCTCGTCCAGGAGTTCGAGTTCGGGATGAACTGGTCGGCATACTCTCGGTTCGTCGGCGACGTGTTCGGCGCCCCGCTGGCGATGGAGGGCCTGGCCGCGTTCTTCCTGGAGTCGACGTTCCTCGGCCTGTGGGTGTTCGGGTGGGACCGGCTGCCCAAGCGGGTGCACCTCGCGTGCATCTGGCTCGTGGCGGGGGGCGCGATGCTGTCGGCGGCGTTCATCCTCGCCGCCAACTCGTGGATGCAGCATCCCGTCGGCTATTCGATCAACCCGACCACGCACCAGCCCCAGCTCTCCAACGTCCTGGCGCTGTTCACGAACCCGACGTTTCTCTGGGGCTACGTCCACGTGATCCTCGCCTCGCTGGTCACCGGCTGCCTCGTGATGCTGGCGGTGTCGGCGTGGTATCTGCGTAAAGGCGTTGAGGTCAACGCGTTCAAGCGCTCCGCCCACCTCGCGCTCGTCGTCCTGATCCCGGCGCTGGGGCTGGCGCTGTTCGTCGGCAGCGAGCTCGGGGTGGTCGAGGCCAAGTACCAGCCGGTCAAGATCGCTGCCGCCGAAGCGGAGTGGACGAACTGCCAGCCGTGCTCGTTCTCGGCGTTCCAGGTCGGCGGCGGCAACGACGATCACACGCCGACGAAGATCATCGCGATCCCGTACCTGCTGTCGTTCCTCGCCACGAACTCCTTCGAGGGCAAGGTGATCGGCCTCAACGAGCTCCAGCAGCAGTACACCAAGGAGTACGGTCCCGGGAACTACATCCCGAACGTGTTCATCCAGTACTGGTCGATGCGCGTGATGGCGTACCTCGCGGCCGGGCTGATGCTGGTCGCGCTGTGGGGCGGTTGGCTGGCGCACACCAACCGGCTGGCGCGCTCGCGGTGGTTTCTGCGCATTGCCATGTGGGCGGTGGTGACGCCGTTCTTGATGAACACGGCCGGCTGGATGCTGACCGAGAACGGTCGTCAGCCGTGGATCGTCCAGGGCCTCATGAAAACGACCAACGGGGTATCGACCTCGGTCAGCGCGACCGACATCTGGATCAGCCTGATCGCCTTCGTGCTGCTCTACCTCGCGCTCGGCGCCGCCGATCTGCTCCTCATGCTCCGTTACTCCAAGCGCGGCTTGGCCAGCGACGAGCGTTCCGAAACGAGCGATCAGTCGGACTCGGTCGCGGACGCCCCGATCCCCGGGATGGCGTATTAGTGGGCCCCACCGACTAGCCATGCTCCACCTGCACACCGTCTGGTTCGTGATCATCGCGTTCTTCTGGACGGGCTTCTTCGTGCTCGAGGGCTTTGACTTCGGCGTCGGCATGCTGCATGCGATCGTTGGCGTCACCGACGACGAACGGCAGCAGGCGATCGCCTCGATCGGCCCGGTGTGGGATGGCAACGAGGTGTGGCTGGTCGTCGCCGGCGCCGGCACGTTCGCCGCCTTCCCAGGTTGGTACGCGACGATGTTCTCCAGCCTCTATCTCGCGCTCGTGCTGGTCCTGGCCGCGCTGATGGCCCGGGGGGTGTCATTGGAGTTCCGTGACAAGCTGAGCGATCCGCGCTGGCGCCGCGCCTGGAGGTGGGCGACGATCGGGGGCAGCGCGCTGGTGCCGCTCCTGCTCGGGGTCGGCCTCGGCGACCTCCTGCAGGGCCTGCCCATCAACTCCAGCCACAACTACACCGGGAGCTTCTTCGACCTCCTGACCCCGTACGGGCTGTGGACCGGGGTGACGCTGGTGGCGCTGTCGCTGGTCCACGGCGCGACCTTCCTGACGCTGAAGACGACCGGAGCCGTCCGGGAGCGTTCGGGCACGGCCGCTCGGGTGCTGGTGTGGCCGGCGCTGGCCGCGGTGACGGGGTTCCTGATCTGGACTCGGGTCGTCGCGGGGCGCCATTTCTCCACGACGCTCATCGTCCTCGGAGTGGGCGCCGTCCTGGGCGCCGCCTACCTGATCTATGCGCACCGCGACGGATGGGCGTTTGCGGCTTCAGCGGTGGCGATCGGCACGACCATCGTTTCGATATTCGCCGGCCTGACCCCGAACGTCATGGTCTCGAGCACCAGCCATGCGTTCAATCTGACGATCGCCAACTCGGCCTCGTCCTCCTACGCGCTGAAGGTGATGACGATCGTCGCCGTGATCTTCGTGCCGCTCGTCCTCCTCTACACGGGCTGGTCCTATCACGTGTTCCGGGCTCGGGTCGGCGGCCCGAAGCCGACTGCTCCTGAGCCAGAACCGCCGGCCGGGGCGTCGCCGGCGGCCGTGCCGGACCGCTGAGCCCAATGCCCGCCCCCGCCCCCACCGCGACTCCGGCGTCTGCTCCGACTGCCCCCCCGGAGCTGACCGCCGAGCAGGCGAGCGCGACGATGCGCAGCCGTCCCTTCCTGGTGCTGCTCGTGCTGGTCGCCATCGTCGGAATCGGCGTGTCGCTGGCGGCGTGGTGCTTCCTGGAGCTCGTCCATCAGATCCAGCAGGAGGTATTCACCCACCTCCCCCACGCCGTCGGTTATCCCAACGGACCGCCGGTGTGGTGGCCGCTCCCGGTCCTGGCGATCGCCGGCGTCATCACCGCGTTCGCCATCCGGCGGTTGCCCGGCAATGGCGGGCACATCCCCGCCCAGGGGCTGGCGACAGGCGGCCCGCCGCCAACTGGCCACCAGCTCCCGGGGATCCTGCTCGCGGCGATCGCCACGATCGGGCTCGGGATCGTGCTTGGCCCGGAGGCGCCGTTGATCGCGCTTGGCTCCGGCCTCGGGGCGATCGCAATCCGCGCCGCGCGCCGGGACGCGCCCGTCCAGGTCGTGACGATCGTGGCGGCGGCCGGGAGCTTCGCCGCGGTCTCGTTCGTCTTCTCGTCACCGCTGATCGCGGCCGTGATCCTCATCGAGGCGGCTGGCATCGGCGGGGCGCGGCTCCCGCTGCTGCTCGTCCCGGGGCTGCTCGCGGCCGGAGTCGGTTCGCTCGTCTCACTGGGTATGGGCTCGTTCACCGGTCTGAGCACGTCCGCGTACGCCCTGTCGGCGCTGCCGCTGCCGAAGTTCGGTCATCCAAACGTCGCCGAGTTCGGGTGGACGATCGCGCTGGCGCTCGCCATTGCCGCCGTTGGGTCTGTGGTCATGCGCGGCGGGTTGGCGACGCACCGGATCGCCGCCCCGCGAGCGATGATCGTGCTTCCGCTGATCGGGCTGGTCATCGCCGGCCTGGGCATCGCCTTCTCCCAGACCACCGGCCACAGCGTCAACGAGGTCCTGTTCTCCGGCCAGGATCAGCTTCCGGGGCTGGTCTCCCACGCGGCGACCTACTCACTGGGAGCGCTTGCCCTGCTGCTCGTGTGCAAGGGCGTGGCCTACGCCTTGTCACTGGGGAGCTTCCGTGGTGGTCCCACGTTCCCCGCGATCTATCTCGGAGTCGCCGGCGGGATCGCCGCATCGCACCTACCCGGCTTCCCCCTCACCGCGGCGACCGCGGTCGGCATGACCGCCGGTGTTGCCGCCATCTTGCGGCTGCCGCTGACCGCGGTGGTGGTGGGAACGGTCCTCACCGCCAGCTCGGGAGCCGGGTCCGAGCCGCTGATCATCGTTGCCGCGGTGATCGCCTACGTGATGACGCTGCTGCTGTCGGCTCCGCGGCCGGCAGCGGCAACTCCGGCTCCGCGGCCGGCCTCGCCGGCTGCGGCGCCGAGCTGAGACCGTCCGAGCTTCAGGAGCTCGAACCGGCGGGCGCACTCCCCGGGGCGACCGCCGGATCGTCGTCCCAGTCGATCTCGGCCGCGTCGCCGCGATCGAGGACGTGCGGACCGCCGGTCTTGGAGAACCGGTCCCAGCTCCAGTCGATGATCGCCTCCATCTTCGCCCGGGAGCCGGTCATCAGGCTCGCGTGTACGCCGAGCCACGCCATGTGTGCGAGCTGCCCGTGGATCTCGTGATGGTTGGCGCCGACCTCTGCGATCGCGGCGCCGTGGCCGATCATCGCCATGATGCCCTTGTCGTGATAGACGAAGTCCTTGGGCGGCTGGCCTGCGAACTCGGCGAGAATGTTGTCGGCCGCCCACTGTCCGCTCTGCAGCGCGACTGAACCGAGCTGGGGCAGCGGCTGTCCATCCGCGCCCGGGATGTTCGCGATGTCACCGACGACATAGACGCCGGGACTGCCCGTCAGGGTGAGGTCGGGGGCGACGTCGATGCGCCCGCCACGACCTTCGGCGAGGCCACACTCGGTCGCGAGCGCCGCCGCCTTGATCCCGCCGCCCCAGACGACGCACCGCGTCGCGACGATGGTCCCGTCGGAGAGGACGGCGTGGCCGGTGGCGACCTCCTTGACGCCGGTACCGAGGTGAATCTGCACGCCCTTCTCGCGCAGCACCTTGTCGACGTAGACATGAGCCTTGTCGGAGAACGGCTTGAGCAGCGCGTCGCCGAAGTCGAGGATGTGGACGTGAGCCATGCTGGCATCGAGGTTCCGGTACTCGGCGGGGACGGTCACGTTGATCATGTCGGCGAGGGCACCCGCCACCTCGACGCCGGTGGGCCCACCGCCGACGACGATGAAGTTGAGCGCGCCGCGATCGATCAGGCTCGGATCGCGGTCGACCTGCTCGAACAGGCCGAGGATGCGCGACCGCAGCCGCGTGGCGTCATCGAGCGAGTAGAGGGGAAACGCGCTCTCGGGGGCGCCGGGCGTGCCGAAGAAGTTCGGCTGAGCTCCCGCCGCCAATACGAGCACATCTCCGCTCCACTGCTCCCCCTCGGCCGACGTCACCGTGCGAGTGGCGGGATCGACCGCCGAGACGTCGGCGAGCTTGATGTCGACGTTCTCGCTGTCGGCGAATGTCGATCGCAGCGACGTCGCGATCTCGCTGCTCGCCACCTGCGACGTGGCCACCTGGTAGAGCATCGGCTGGAACTGGTGGTAGTTGTTGCGGTCGAGCAACGTGATCCGAACGTCATCCTCGTCGGCGAGACGTTGCGCGCATCCCAGGCCGGCGAACCCGCCGCCGACGATCACGACGTGCCGCTGTCCGCCCGCCGCGCTCATGCCGGCACCGCCGGCGTCGGCGGTGCCGCCGCCGAGCCTGATCCGACTCCCATCCGCGCCAGCAGATGATCGCCGACCCGCAGCGCGTTCGCCATCGCCGTCAGTGCGGGATTCACCGCGCCGATGCTCGGGAAGAAGCTGGTGTCGACGACGTACAGGTTGTCAAGCTCGTGGGCCTTGCAGTGGACGTCGAGCACCGAGGTCGCGGGATCCTCGCCGAAGCGGCAGGTGCCCGCCTGATGCGCGCACCCGGCGACCGGGATCTCGTTCTTCAGATACGCATGGTGGGGCAGCAGGTGGTGGTGCTCCATCCCGAGGTTGCCGAGCATCGACTTCAGCTGCGCGTAGAGCCGCTGCTTCGGCTCCTCGTTGCTGGGGTGATAGGCGATCGTGATCGTCGCGTCGCGATCAACCGTCACCCGGTTCTCGGAGCGCGGGAGATCCTCGGTCGACAGCCAGAAGTCAACGGCGTGCTTGGCCACGTCCGTCAGCGTCCACGTCGGCGCGAGCGCCGTCTCCCCCGGCTTCTCGCCGCGGAACATCGGCGCTTGGGACTTGCCGACCATCTGGATGTTGCCGAGCGGGAACTCGAAGTCGGGTCCCGAGAAATAGAAGTCGTTGACGCCGAGCGTCTTCTGGAAGACCGTCGGGTTCTCCTCGCGACTGAGCGCCAGCACCGCCTGACTGTTGTGGAACATGTAGTTGCGACCGACCTGATCGGACCCGTTGGCGAGCCCGTTCGGGTGCTGGTCGGTCGCCGAGGTGAGCAACAGCCGGGCCGAGTTCGCGGCCCCGGCGGCGACGACGACCAGATCGGCGCTCAGCGACTCGTGGACCCCATCGTGCGTGACGACGACGCCGGAGATGGCGTTACCGGACGAGTTGGTGGTCAACCGCACCGCCTCGGTGTTGATCCGCAGCTCGACGTTGGCGTGCTCCAGCGCCGGACGGACGCCGAGCACCTCGGCGTCGGACTTGGCGTGGACGATGCACGGGAAGCCGTCGCAGCTGTGACAGCGCATGCACGTGCTGTACGGCATGTTGCGCTCGTCGAGCATGACCCCGCACGGGGCATGAAACGGATGCAGGCCCTCGGCCGCCAGGTCATCGGACAGCTGCTGGATGCGCGGTTCGTGAGAGACGGCGGGGAACGGGTATGGACCGCTGGCCGGTGGCTCCGTCGGGTCCTCGCCGCGAGCCCCGTGGACCTGGTAATGCTGCTCGGCCAGGGCGTAATACGGCTCCATCACGTCATAGCCGATCGGCCACGCCGGGGAGATCCCGTCGTGATGGACCAGCTCACCGAAGTCCTTCTCACGCAGCCGGTACAACGCCGCGCCGTACATCTTCGTGGCGCCGCCGACGAAATAGTGGACCTGGGGCGCGAACACCTCGCCGTTCTCATAGCGCCACTCGTCCGAGCTCGTGTACCGGCCGTTGACGAACACCTCCTCCGAGGAGACGTTCTCCGGCTCGCGTTTGCACCAGCCGCCCCGCTCCAGCAGCAGGATGCGCTTGCCGGACGGTGCCAGATGGCGAGCCAGCGTTCCGCCGCCCGCGCCGGTACCGATGATGATGACGTCGTAATGGGTCACTGTGCAGCCTCGTAGTGCCTTTGTGGGATGGCGCGGGTCACCGCTCCGGCGCCCGCCGGCCCAAGTCCCTCGAGCGCCAGCTGCTCGGCGAGGATGATCCGCGCCGCCGCCTCGATCAGCGCCAGATGCGAGAACGCCTGAGGGACGTTCCCGAGGAACCGGTCGGTGTCGGCGTCGAACTCCTCCGAGTAGATGCCGAGCGGTGAGCTGATCCGCAGCAGGCGCTCCATCAGATCGTGCGCCCGCTGGGCCTCGCCGACGATCGATAGGGCCGTCACCAGCCAGAACGAGCAGATCAGGAACGTCCCCTCCTTGCCCGACAGGCCGTCGTCGGTCTCATCGGTGCGGTAGCGCAGCACGTATCCGTTCTCGGTGAGATCGTCGGCGATCGCGAGGACGGATTTGTGCATGCGATCGTCGTCGCCTGCAAGGAAGCCGAAGCTCGCCGCCAGCAGCGTCGACGCGTCGAGCGCGTCGGTGTCGTAATGCTGGCGCAGAACACCGCCCTTGAGGCCGTGCTCCAGGATGTCGGCGTGGATCTCGGCGGCCGTCGCCGCCCACTTGGACTGCGAGTCGCGGTCGTCGCGGATCGCGGCGAGCTTCGCCGCCCGGTCCATCGCCACCCAGCACATCAGCTTGGAGGAGACGTAGTGCTGCGGCTTGCCCCGCGCCTCCCAGATCCCCTGGTCGGGCTGGCGCCACACGTTGGTGGCGCACTCCGCCTGCGCCTGCACGATCGGCCACAGTCGCCGCGGCAGCCGCTGGCTGTGCATGCAGTGCTTGAGGATCGAGTCGAGCACCGCCCCGAACACGTCGTTCTGGCGCTGGTCGAACGCGCCGTTGCCGATCCGCACCGGGCTGGCCCCGGCATACCCGGACAGGTCTTCGCGGAACGTCTCGGTGAGGTCGCGGCGGCCATCGATCCCGTACATGATCTGCAGGCCGCCGTCGCTGTTGGGCTCCAGATCGGCGACGAACTGCATGAACTCATCCGCCTCCCAGTCCAGGCCGAGCAGGTGCAGGGCCTGCAGGGTGAACGTCGAGTCGCGCATCCAGGTGAAGCGGTAGTCCCAGTTGCGCTCGCCTCCGGGCGTCTCGGGGAGCGAGGTGGTGAGCGCCGCCACCGTGGCGCCGGTCGGCATGTAGGTCAGGCCCTTGATCGTCAGCGCCGAGCGTTGGATGGCCTCGCGCCAGCGGTGGTCGGCCATCGGGCGCATCCGGTTCAGCCAGTGGCGCCAGAAACGGACGGTGGCATCGATGCGGCGGTTGGCGTCATCAACGTCGCCGGCGACGGCGAGTCCCTGCCCCCATCCGAGTGCGACGTAGGCCTCCTCGCCCGGTTTCAGGGTGTGCCGGCCGCGAACGCGATTGACCTCGATCCCGAGCTCGAGGTCGGTCTGCAGCCGAAAGGTCTGCCCGGCGCCGCTCGCGTCGGCGACGTGGCGACTGCCGTCGACCAGCGCCCACTCGGCCGGGACGCGACCGTAGTCGAACGCCGGCTCGCAGATGAGCTCGACCTCGACTTCGCCCTCCAGGCACCTGACCGTCCGCACCAGCATGTGGTCGGCGTCCTCGTCGGCGGGTGGGCGGGTGTGGGGAGTGACGCTGTCCTCGTGCGTTGTCGGACCCATGGTCAGCGCATCGCGCACCTCGATCCATCCCCCCGGCGACTTCCACGTCGTGACCATCACGTTGGTGCCGGGCACGTAGTGGCGGTCTGACGGGACCATCACCCCAAACGGTCCCAGGCGGAATAGGCCCGCCTCGCGGTCCAGCAGCGAACCGAACACGCTGGGCGCGTCAAAGCGGGGCACGCACAGCCAGTCGATCGACCCGTCGGGAGCCACGAGCGCTCCGGTGTGGCAGTCCGAGAGGAACGCGTAGTCGGCGATCGGCGGGAACGGCGAGGGCGCCGCTGCGCTCTGGGGCGGGCGCTCCTTGCGCTTCTTCTCCCCCTTCCCACCATGGTCGTCTCCGGAGGGCTTCTTCTTGGCGGCGGTGCTCATGTCTGATGTCTCCTTGGTGGCGGTAGTCAGGACACGACCCATGGGCCGTGCCAGCGATCGACCCCGGCGAGCAGCTTCGCTCCCTCCTCGGGTCCCCACGAACCTGGGGCGTACGGGTGCACCGGCGGCGGCTCCTCGATCAATGGGCGCATGATCCGCCAGGTCTCCTCGACACTGTCCTGGCGGGTGAACGGCGTGCTGTTGCCCAGCATCGCGGCATGGAGCAGCACCTCGTAGGGGGTCGGACCTTCGCCCCCCTCCTCCGCGAACTCCATATCGAGCGTGATCTCCTGGGGCCCGCCGCGGTCGGCCCGGTGAGCGTCGACGATCAGCCGGATGCCGGTGACCGGATCGAGCTTGATCACGAGCTGGCTCTCGACCGGAGGCCGGGCCCCGACGGCCATGAACAGGAGGCGCGGCGGACGCCGGAACACGAGCCTGACCTCGGTCTGCGTGGCCGGCAGGCGCTTGCCGGTGCGAATGAACCACGGCACGCCCGCCCAGCGCCAGTTCTCGATCTCCAGCCGGAGCGCCGCGTAGGTCTCGGTCGTCGATCCGGGCGCGACGCCGTCGATGTCGAGGTACCCGTCGTACTGGCCCCGGACATAGCGGGCCGGATCGGCCTCCGGCATCGAACGGAACAGCGCGAACTTGGCGTCCTTGAGCGTGCCGGCGTCGGCGCCCGCCGGAGCCTCCATCGCCGCCACCGCCACGAGTTGCATCAGGTGGTTGACGACCACGTCCTGAAGCGCGCCCACCCGGTCATAGAAGTGGCCGCGATCCTCCACGCCGAAGCTCTCGGCCATCGTGATCTCGACGGCGGAGATGTAGTTGCGGTTCCACACCGGCTCGAGGATCGCGTTGGCGAAGCGCAGATAGAGAAACTCTTCGATCCCCATCTTTCCGAGGAAGTGGTCGATCCGGTACAGCTGCGACTCGTCGATGTACTGATGGATGTCCGCCGCGAGCGCCCGCGCCGACTCGAGGTCGTGGCCGAATGGCTTCTCGACGACGACGCGCGCGTTCGCAGTCAGACCGGCTTCGGAGAGGCCCTTGATCACGGTGCCGAACAGGAACGGCGGGATCTCGAGATAGAACACCGGGCTGCGCACGTTCTCGATCGCCGTCGCCACTCGCTGGAACGTTGCGGCGTCGGTGAAGTCGCCCTGAACGTAGGACAGGCGAGCGGCGAACCGGTGAAACACGCTCTCGTCGAGTGTTTCTCCGGTTTGCTGAATCGATGACCGAGCGCGGTCGCGGAGCTGGTCCACCGACCACGCGTCGCCGGCCACACCGATGATCGGGCAGTCCAAGAGCCCGCGCGCCTCGAGCCGGTAGAGCGATCGGAACGTCATCACCTTGGCGAGATCGCCGGTGATCCCGAAGACGACGAGAGCGTCGGCCGGCTGGTTCTCGACCGCCGAGCCGGCCTGCCCACTTGGGTGCTGATCGGTGGCTACTGCCATGTGGTCTCCTGTCGCGGCCGGGGCTCGCCGCCCGGCGAGTCGGTGATATCGAGCACGCTATGTGCGGAGCGCCGGCAGCTCATCACCCGGATTGGATGAATCGCACGCCGCCTATTCCCTGCACGTCGGCCGTCGCCGCGCGATCCAGGTCGACCGAGTCGCCGAAGCTGCGAGCGACGGTCGCATCGAGGCGGGCCAACTCGTCCCGGACGGCCGGCCGATGCTCCTCGAGAACCTCCTGGAGGAGCTCCTCGAGCATCGAGCGCATCCGGCGCATCACCTGAATCGACGACGACCCGTACTCACGGATCTCGGTGGTGGCGAGCGCCAGATACGCCTGCCAGCTGCGCACCGGGACCACGAGGCCACGACCTGTCGCCGCCGTCCCCGTGAAGCGCGATCCCGAGACATCGGTGGTGCCGATCAGGCGCAGGCTGTCGGCGAGATAGTTCAGGACCTGGACCGCCGTGGTCGGATCGTTGATCGCCGCCGACAGCGCCTTGTCGGCGATATCGACCATGATCCGGATGGCGAACGCGGGATCCTGTTCGATCGTGCGCTCGACGCCCAGCACGACCATCCTGCGCAGTCTCTCGGCATCGCGCTGCTCGACGACACCGTCGCCGTAGGCTTCGACGAGCACCGCTTGGGCAGGGACGAAATCGCCCACCGGATGGCGAACCACGACCAGCAGATCGTGTGTGCGCGCCCAGCCGAGAAGCCCATCGACATCGATCGCCTGGATGGCGCCGCGGCGCTCGCAGCGGGCGACCAGCAGCGGCGGCTCGGCGTCGTCAGGCACCCCGCCCCAGTAGATCTCGGGCGCGGCCAGCATCGCCACGAGCCGCCGGAAGTCCCGGTGCAGATAGTCGGACACGAGCACGGCAACCGCCACCGGACGCAACCGGTGCAGGAACCGGTCCAGGAAGACCACGAACAGCATCAGTCCGATCAGCAGCAGCAGCCCGGCGATCGATGTCCCCAGGTTGGGCCGGAAGCTGGTCTCGACGTGACGCAGCAGCGCGAACGCGAACGAGAGCGTGCCGATCAGCAGCGCCAGCAGCGCCTTGAGCACCCGGTCGCGGTACCACAGCCGCATGTACCGCGCGGAGAACGTTCCGGTGGCCATCTGGACGACGAGGACGGTGACCGTGACCACGAATCCGGTGAGGGCCGCGACCGCGCCCACGATCGCCGACAGCACCGTGCTCGCCGTCGCTGCCGAGTAGGTGAACTCCGCCGGAAGGTGGATCGTCCTGTCGACCAGCACGTCGGCGGAGCCGAGCAGCGCTCCCAGGACACCGCCGATCAGCGGCATCACCCACAGGCTGCCGGCGAGGTATTGACGGATCCGAAACCGCGTGGCCCAGCTCACACGGGAACTATTCTCCGGGTGCCGGACGGTGCCCGGTGGGCCTCGCCGCTAGTCGCCGTTCTCCCGCCGCCACATCTCGGCGTACGGACCATCGCGGGCGAGCAGGTCGCCGTGCGTGCCGCGCTGCACCACCCGGCCGGCGTCGAGCACGATCACCTCGTCGACCGCCGCCAGTCCGGCGAGCCGGTGGGTGACCAGCAGGATCGCCTGGGCGGACGCGCCGCTCAACAGGTCGTCAACGATCGCGTCCGCCGTGGCGGTGTCGAGATGCTCTCCTGGCTCGTCGAGGACGAGCACCGGGAAATCGGCCAGGATCGCCCGCGCGGCGGCGAGCCGTTGCTGCTGACCCCCCGACATGCGTCCCCCGAACTCGCCGACCTCGGTGCCGAGCCCCTGCGGCAGCGCTTCGGTCCATTGCAGCAGGCGCGCCCGGGCCAGCGCCTGCGCCAGCCGTCCGGAGGTCGCGTCCCGCCGGGCGAGCCGCAAGTTGCCCTCGACGGTGGTGTTGAAGATGTGCGCGTCCTGGGCGACCAGCCCGATCCGCTGGCGGCAGTCGTCGCCGCTGAGCTCGCTGAGCTCCACGCCCCCCAGGGTCACCGTTCCCTGGGTGTAGGGCAGGAAGCGCAGCAGGACGCCGGCCAGCGTCGATTTGCCGGCGCCGCTGCGGCCGACGACGGCCACGCGCCGGCCGGGGACCAGATCGAGATCGATCCCGTCGAGCACCCACGGGCCGCCCTCGCCGTAGCGGCAGCGCAGGTTCCGCACGCGGACCGTCGCCGCCCCCGGCGGGAGCGCCGCCGCGTCGGGCGGATCGGCGACCATCGGGTCGGCCCCCAGCACCCGCTGGGCCCGGCCGAGCGCGTGGCGAACCCGCGCCAGCGTCTGTGTCGCGGCCGGGAGCCCGGTCGCCAGCTCGAACGCGGTCAGGGGCACGACCGCGATGACCGCCAGCAGCACGACATCCAATCGCCCGGCGCGGACCGCCACGATCCCCACGAGCAAGGATCCGATCATTGCGAGCGCCGGCAGCAGGGTCGTCAGTCCCTGGCCGACTCCGGCCGTCCGGGCGCTCTGGCGGGCGAGCGCAGCGAGCCTGGCGTCGAGGGCCGCGGCCCGTTCCAGGTGATGCTCGGCGGCGCCGTAGGCGACAAGCTCCGGCGCGCCTCTGACCAGATCGACGACCGAAGCGGTCAGCTCCCCGCGGGCCCAGGCCTGTCTCGCCTCACTGCGCCGGGCGAGCCGCCCGGTCAGCCACGGCACCGCGCTGGCGCAGATCGCGAGCGCGACGAGGAGGATCAAGCCGGCGGCCGGCAGGATAAAGAACACGAACAGCACCGTGGCCGACCCGACCAGAAGCGCGACCGCGAACGGAGAGATGACCCGCACCAGCAGGTCTTGGAGCGAGTCGACATCGTGCACGAACCGGGCCATCAGGTCGCCGCTGCGAAATTCCGGCCCAGTGCCCGGGGCAAGCGCCTCGAGCCGCTCGTACACGCGGACGCGCAGGGCGGTGAGGGCCCGGAAGGCGGCGTCGTGGCCGACCAGTCGCTGCCCGTAGCGCAGGAGCCCCCGGGACAGACCGAAGAACTGCACGGCGACGATCCCGAGCGCCAGGGCCGACTCCTTCGGATGCTGGGCCGCGCGTGAGATCAGCCACGCCGACGTCGCGAGCAAGCCGATGCCGGCGCCGACCGCGCCGGCCCCGAGCACGCTGGCAACGATGACCCTGCGCGCTGCGGGCCGCGCGAACTGCGCCGTCTGCGCCAGCGGGAGCCGGGTCGCGTCCCGCGGTCCGCGCTCGGATTGCCGAGGAGCGGAGGTCGCCGTCATGCCGGAACCGCCACCCGGTCCAGGTCGACAACGCGGTCGGCGACGGCGACGAGAGCGGGCCGGTGGGCGACGACGATCGCGGTCCGGTCGCGCATCAGCGTCTCGATCGCCCCGATCACCTCGGCTTCGGTTTCGCCGTCGAGGTTCGCCGTCGGCTCGTCGAGGAGCAGCAGCGGCGCGTCACGCAGGAAGGCGCGGGCCAGCGCGACGCGCTGGCGCTCGCCGGCGGACAAACCGGCTCCGTGCTCGCCGAGCATCGTGTCGATCCCCTGCGGGCGCATCGCCATCACGGCCCCGAGTCCGGCGGCGAGCGCGGCGCGCCACACCTGGTCGCCGTCCGCGTCGGGACGAGCCAGCCAGATGTTGTCCGCGATCGACGCGTTGAACAGATGCGGGCGCTGAGGCAGCCAGCAGACCCGTTGCCGCCACGCGTCCGGATCGAGATCGGAGAGCTCGGCGTCGCCGATCCAGATGGATCCGGCGGCGGGGGCGATGAACCCGAGGATCGCCTTCAGCAGGCTGGACTTGCCGGACCCGCTCGGACCGGTCACCGCCAGGATCTCACCAGGCTCGACGTGCAGCGACACCTCATCCAGCGCCGGTCCGCCGCGCCCGGGGTATTCGAGCCGCAGTTGATCGACGCGCAGACCGGTGATCGACACGTCCGGGATCTCGATGCACCGGCCGGACTTCGCCACCGGGATGGCGAGCACCTCGAACGCCTGCTCGGCGGCACTCATCCCCTCGGCGCTGGCGTGGTAGTTGGCTCCCAGCGCGCGCAGGGGCAGATACGCCTCGGGGGCCAGGACGAGCACGAACAGCGCCGTGCGGAGATCGAGGTCGCCGTACAGGAGCCGCAGTCCGACGGCGACCGCCACCAGCGCCACCGAGATCGTCGCGAGCAGCTCCAGGACCAGCGACGAGAGGAAGGTCACCCGCAGCGTGGCCATCATCGCGACGCGATGACGATCGCTGATCTCGGCGATCACCCGGATCTGACGCTTGGCGGCGCCGAACACCTTCAGTGTCGGCAGCCCGGAGACGGCGTCGAAGAAGTGCCCGGCGAGGCGTTGCAGCGTCCGCACCTGCAGCTGCGTCCGCTCACGCGTCGTCGCTCCCACGAGCGCCATGAACACCGGGATCAGCGGCAGGGTGACGATGATGATACCCGCCGAGATCCAGTCGCTGGCCGCAACCGCGACCACCACCGCGGCGGGAACGATCGCGGCGAGCACGAGCTGCGGGAGATACAGCGAGAAGTAGGCGTCGAGCGCGTCGAGGCCCCGCGTCGCGAGCGTGGCGATCTTC
Organism: uncultured Solirubrobacteraceae bacterium; assembly: GCA_963731395.1. Taxonomy (GTDB): domain Bacteria; phylum Actinomycetota; class Thermoleophilia; order Solirubrobacterales; family Solirubrobacteraceae; genus Palsa-465. The sequence goes on along the minus strand of CAVSVH010000016.1, from coordinate 130,878 downwards.
CCGGTCCGCTCCTCGCCGATCGTGACGGCGCCGACCTCCACGACATGATGGAGGAGCGCTTCCCGGAGCTGACGCTTGGCGAGCGCCGACGAACGGCCGGCCACGAACTCGGTCCCCCAGGCGACCGTGGCCCGAGCGAACGCCACCGCCAGGAGCGCCGTCAACGGCGTGCGGAGGCTGGTCAGCCCCTTGCCGGCGAACGCTCCGGCGATCACGTCCGCGAGCAACCACGCCTGGGCGATGATGAGCAACCCGCTGAGAAACCCGATCGCGACCGCGGCGCCGATGAACGACCGCGCCGCGCGGGCGTGCTGCAGGAGCCGCGGGTCGACGATGCCTCGCCGTCCGGGGCGGAACGCCGGGTCGTGGGGCACGCCTGAATGCAACTGGACGCGCGCGACCTCACATCACGCGGATGGGGTGATGCCGGTCGCCAAACGGTGGTGTCCGCCTCCCCGTCGACACCGGGGCGCTGGCTTGTCGTGACGCCGGTCGTGAGGGAGAAATCAAGGGCGAGCCGGATTCATTTCTCGGCGGGACCGCTTTCGTTGCTCACGGAGTCATCTACCGAACTCACCGGGATCACGCCCCGGCTTCCGACCGACGCCCGGGTCACCGCGCGCTCGGCGCTGACGGAGCTGCCCGCCCCCCCACGATGCGGGCCGATCGACGCAGGACACCGCGGACCGGTGTTTCACAAGGGCCTCGTCCCCCGTCCGGAGCTCATCATGCGACTGGCCGACGCGCCCTTCGCGCGCCTGGCCCTGATCGTCGCGCCGGCCGGCTACGGCAAATCGACGTTGCTGGCCGAGTGGGCGAGCTGCGACCAGCGGCCGTTTGTCTGGGTGACTGCGGAGCCGGGCGACGACGACGGTTTCGCCGCCGCCACCTCGCTCGCCGAGGCATTCGAGGACATGGGATGGGTCGATCCGGGCGCGTGGCCGGCGCTGACCGCCGACGCGACCGGCGACGCCCTCCGAGCGTTGCGCGCGCTGATGCGATCTGCCGATGTGGCGAGCCGCAGCTTCGTCCTCGTCCTCGACGACGCGCACGTCATCCCACCCCGGGTGCTGGGAGCGCTCATCCCGGCGCTGCTGAGCCGGCTGGGTCGCGATTCGCGGCTTGCCATCGCCTCGCGCAGCGAGCCGCTGCTGCCGGTCGGGCGTCTCCGGGCGCACCGGGCGCTCGTCGAAGTGCGCGCGGAGGACCTGGCGATGGGGCCGGCGCACGCGCGCGCGCTGCTGCGCCATGCCGGGCTGGAGCTCGAGCCGGCCACGGTGCGGTCATGGTACGGCCTGGCCGAGGGATGGCCGGCCGGCCTGTACCTCGCCGCCCTGGCGATGCGCCGTCAACGCGGGATCTCCGACGCCGGGAGCCGATTTCACCCCGACGACCACCTCCTGGCCGATTACGTGCGCGACGAGTTCCTCTCCGAGCTTGCGCCCGAGGAGATGCGCTTCGTGATGCGCTCCTCGGTGTTGGATGAGCTGACGGGGCCGATGTGCGACGCGGTGCTTGCGCGGAGGGGCTCCGCCGGCATGCTTGCCGAGCTGGCCAACGGCAACCTGATGCTGGTGGCCCTCGATCGCCGCCGGGAGCGCTACCGCTGGCACGGGGTGTTCGCCGCGGCGCTGCAAGCCGAGTTACGGCGGATCGAGCCCGACATCGAGGCGTCGCTGCATACCCGGGCCAGCGACTGGCTCGCGCGCCACGGGGACCTCGACGGAGCCATCGCCCATGCCGTCGCGGCGTGCGACGCGGTCCGCGCCGGCGACCTCCTGTGGGCCAATGCGGCCGCCTACCTCGCCGGCGGCTCGCTCGCGACCGTCGAGGCGTGGCTTGAGCGCTTCAGCCGCGAGCAGCTCGGGGCCTGTGTCCCGCTCGCCCTGACGATGTCGCACTGCCGGCTCATGGCCGGCAGCATCGACGAGGCGCGACACTGGAGCCTCATCGCGGGCGAGGCAGAGGCGCACAGCTTGCCGGAGGGGACAACCCCCTCGTGCGATGGCGCACTCGCGATCATCGATGCCGCCGCGGGTCGGATGGGCCCCGCCCAAATGGCCCGAGATGCGAGCCGCGCCTATGAGTGCGAACCGGACAACAGCTCCTGGCGCCCGGTCTGCTGCCTGCTGGCCGGCGTCGCCGAGCATCTCGGCGGCAACCACGAACGCGCCCGGCTGCGCCTGGAGGAGGGCGTCGACCGCAGCGGTGTCGACGCGCCCGGCATCGGGTCCCTGTGCCTGGCGCAGCTGGCGATCATCGCGATTGAGCGCGACGACTGGGACCTCGCCGCCGACCTCACCGACCGGGCGGCGAAGATCATTAAGCGGCATCCGGCGCTCGCCGACTATGCGGTCCTGGCGCTCGTGTTCGCCGTCTGCGCCGCGACCGGGACGCGGGCGGGTCGCGTCGACGAGGCCAAGCGAGATCTCGGGCGGGGCCTGCACCTGCTGACCTCGCTTGGGGAGTTCAGTTGCTGGTATGGCGCGGAAACGCGGATCCTCCTCGCCCGCGCGGCGATGGGGCTCGCGGATACGGTGCGGGCCCGGACCCTGCTCGCCGAGGCGTCCCGCCTGGCTCGGAGGATGCCGGATGCGCCGATCTTCACGCGATGGCTCGACGAGGCATGGGCCCACATCGACACGCTTGCGGAGGCCGTGTTGACCGGACCATCCTCGCTCACGATCGCCGAGCTGAGGATCCTGAGATTCCTTCCCAGCCACCGCTCGTTCCGTGAGATCGCCGAGCGGCTCGATGTCTCGGTCAACACCGTCAAGACTCAGGTCCATGCGATCTACCGCAAGCTCGGCGCCACCTCCCGGTCCGAGGCGGTGCAACGGGCATCGAGCGCCGGGCTGCTCGGAAGCTGATCCTCACAGTTCATCCCGATCCCGCAGCTCCAGGTCGTAGCCGATCGCCAGCGCCAGACGCGGAGCAGCGCTGACGGCACATGCCAATCCGGCCTCCCGGCTGACGATCGCCAGGACGCTGATGATCTCCTCCTCGTCCGCGCCGGCGCAGAAGGCGAGCTCCACCGCCCACCGCAGCGACGTCATCGGGGCGTCGACCGCGACGAGGGCGCCGAGGGCAATGAGCCTTCTCGTCCGCGCCGGCAAGGTCCGGTGCGACCAGGAGAGTTCATCGGTCGGAGTGAGGGACATCACCGCCCGCAGCGAACTCTCCTCACCGGCGGTCAGGCGGCGGAGCAGCTCCTGTGGACCCTGGGACATCCCGGCGGAGCGTACGAGCGCCTGCGAGGCACGGCATCCTCCAAGTCGGGTGACAACCCGAGCCGCGGCGAGCTCAGTCCGTGGCTGCGGGCTCGGCCTCGGCCCCGGAGAGGTAGATCAGGGTCGCCTTCACGCGCCGGCTGACGTCGTGGTCCTCCGGGAGACCGAGCTTCGCGAAGATCGAGTTGACGTGCTTCTCGACGGCGCGCTTGGTCAGCACCAGGGAGTCGGCGATCGCTCCGTTGCTCTTGCCCGCGGCGATCTCCGCCAGCAGCTCCCGCTCACGAGGCGTCAGCTCGGCCAGCGGCGACCGGGCGCGCCTCGCGCGGGCCTCGATGAGCACGTCGACGATCGTCGGGTCGATCACCGAGCCACCTCGCGCCACCGCCTGGATGGCTCCGATGAGCTCGTCGCGATTGCGGATCCGCTCCTTGAGCAGGTAGGCGCGTCGCCCACTTCCCGACTCCAACAGAGCAACCGCGTACGCCGGATCGGCGTACTGGCTGAGCACGACGACACCGATCTCGGGATCGCTTTCGCGCAGACGCCTCGCGACGCGGATCCCCTCCTCCGCGCCCGATGGGGGCATGCGGATGTCGGTGATGAGCACGTCGGGATGATGCGCCGCGAGCGCGTCGTCGAGCTCCCGGCGATCGGAGCACACGGCGAGGAGCTCGACCTCAGGGGCGGAGGCGAGCGCGTTGGTCAAAAACTCACGGACGACGTATGAGTCCTCGGCCGCCACGACGCGGATCGGATGCTGAACGTCGTCCGCCATAGCGGCTCAAGGCTATCCCGTGGCCGTTCCGCCTGCTCCGGATGGTGGTTCTTGCCCATCGCCGGCGACCGGCATGCGGACCCCCGAGTGGACACATGTCACCACCCTGGACATCCGACCGTCCCCGGGGAAGATGCCGAGATGACCTCCACGCCGATCGCGACCACACCGGTGCGCGTTCTCGTCGTCGATGATCAAACCCCGTTTCGGGCGGCGGCACGGGCCCTGGTCGAGGCGACGGCCGGCTTTGAGTGGATCGGCGGGGCGAGCTCCGGCGAGGAGGGTGTCATGGCGGCAGAGCGCCTGCATCCCGATCTCGTCTTGATGGACGTCCGGATGCCCGGCATCGGCGGATTCGGCGCCGCGCAGGAGATGGCGAGACGAGGGCTCGCCACCCGGATCGTCCTCGTCACCGCCGATGAGCCCGCCGCGGATCCCGCCGCCGCGCCATCTGGGTCCGCGCCGGAGGTCGTGTCCAAGCGTCGCCTGAACCACGCCGTGCTCGCGCGGCTGTGGGAAGATCGCCGATGAGCGCGGATCGCCGCCGGGTGAGACTGCCGTGGCCGGCGCGAAGCGTGATCGCCGGGACCGCGGGAACCGCCGCGATGACCGGCGCGTATGCCGCCGAGCGCCGTCTGCGCCGGAACGCCCGCGGGCCGCTGGACTACGACGACAGCCTGGTGCCGGGGCAGATCGTGGCCTCGATCATGCATCTCCCCCACGTCACCGCGCGCGACGAGAACGACCTCGGGCTCGCCCTGCGCTGGAGCTACGGCTCGGCGTTCGGCGTCTGGCACGGCCTGCTCCGTCGCCGGTTCGGCGAGCCCGTCGCCAGCGCCGGGTTCGGCGCCACCCTCATGACCGCGACGCTGACGCTGTTCCCGCTCCTCGGCCGAACGCCCGTCCCATGGCGTTGGCCGGCGAGCGTCGTCGCCACGGCGTTCGGGACCCACGCCGTCTACGTGTTTGGCGTCGCCGTGATCGACGGGGCCCTGCACGGCGCGCCGCGAGAGCCGTCCGCCGCTCGCCGCTAGCGCTCAGGCGGCCGCCGCGTCGGCGGCGCGATCGAGTACGCGTTCCACCTCTCGGTACACGCGCGGGTTCACCGACATCCCGCAGTGGCTTCCGTCGACCTCGACCCAATCCGCCCCGGGATCGAGGCACGACCGCCAGTCGACGATCCCGTCGCTGCGCGAGTACACCGCCAGCGCGAGCGTGGCCGGGGCAAGCGGGGCGCCCAGCAGCGCGGTGTAATCGATGCAACAGTCACCCTCGCGGCAGTTCGTCGAGAACACCCACGGCACCCCCCGGTCCCCAAGCCACGCGATCGAGCGGACGGTGCGGAGCACGTTGGGCGACACCGCGAGGACGTCGAGCACGGGAGAGCCGAGCATCACGACTCCCGCCACCGCCTCCGGGTGGCCCGCCGCCAGGGCTCGGGCGAAGGTCCCGCCGCGGCTCTGACCGATGACGATCGCCGGCTCGTCGAATCGTTCCAGGATCCGTTCCAACCGCCCGAGCTCGCGACCGGCGCAGCCGGCGTTGATCAGCATTCCGCTCCGGCGCACCGTGTGACCGCGCCGGCGCAACCAGCCGGCGAGCATCGTCAGGGACGCGTCACCCGCCATGAATCCGGGGATGAGCAGGACCGGGAGCGGTCGCCGCGCGCGGGACGGAGACCGGAAGCGGGGGTCGGCCAGGAGCCGGCCCAGCTCGGCCCAGAAGCGCAACTCGCCGCGGATGGGGGCGCTCGGCCCCGTGAGCAGGTCGCCGGGGGCAAACACACCATCCATGACCTACCGGACCCTACCGCACCGGATCGCTCGCCCATGCATGTTGCCGTGCCGTGCGCGCCATGGTCCGGCGCGGAGCTTGGGACACGTAGGACCACAGGTGCACGGTGGCGTAGGCCCGGTATGGCCGCCAGCGTTCGGCGAGCCGGGCCGTCGCTGCGAGGCCGGGGTCGCGGCCGAGCAGCTCGAGCGCGTGCCGGATCCCGCTGTCGCCGGGCACGAACGCGTCGGGATCGTGCAGCGCGCGCATCGCGACGTACCCGGCGGTCCACGGTCCGATGCCGGGCACCGCCCGCAGCGCCGCGATGCTCGCCGTCCGCTCGGCGCCGTCATCGAGCCTCAGCGTCCCGCGGCTCAGGCCGTCGGCGACCGCGATCACGGTCCGTGCCCGCGAGCGGGGCATCGGCAGCGCGTCCGGATCGAGCGCGGCGAGCGACGCCGGCGTCGGGAACAGGTGCGTGACCGCACCGACGGGCCGGCTCAGCGGCTCCCCGAGTCGCGCCACCAGCGCCGCGGCGAGCGTCGTCGCGGCGGCGACCGACACCTGCTGGCCGAGGACCGCCCGGATCGCCAGCTCGCCGCCGTCCGAGTGACCCGGAACCCGCCGCCCCGGCACCGCTCGCACCAGGTCCCCGACCACCGGATTGGATCTCAGGTGCCTGACGACGCCGGCCGGATCGGCGTCCAGGTCCAGCAGTCGCCGGCAGCCGTCGATTGCCGGCCCCAGGTCGCGCTCGTCCTCCAGCCAGAAGGTCGCCTGCACGTGGTCGGCCCGCGCCGCCAGCTCCATGACGCCCGTGCCGCCCGGCAGGGCGAGGCTGCGCCGGTACCCGCCCGGGGTCGCCTCCTCGACCCCCCGCACCGCCCGCGCCGCCAGGAACGCGAGCAGCCCGTCGCCGTCGAAGGGCGCCCGGAACGGGAGCCGGACGGTCACGCCGCCGGCGTCATGGGCCTGATCGGTGATGTCAGTCGCCGGCCTCGCGTCCGCGGCGCTCACGCCGCAGTGAGTGCCGGGGTGCGCGTCAGCGAATAGGCGCCGGGGTCAAATGCGGTGCACAGCTGCCGGAAACGCCACGTCCAGTCGGGCCAGAGCGTCGCATTACGACCCGTCGCATCGAGATAGAAGCTCGCGCAACCGCCGATGTCCCACACGGTTCCCGCCATCTGCCCGTCCACCCTCCGGTTGAAGGCCTCATGCGCCTCGGGACGAACCTCGATCGTGGCCGCGCCGCTGCGCTGCAGTGCCTGGACCGCCTGCAGCGCGTGCTCGATCTGAGACTCGATCATGTAGACCATCGAGCTGTGGCCCAGGCCGGTGTTGGGGCCCAGCAGCATGAAGAAGTTCGGGAAGTCGGGCACCGCGGTCCCGAAGTAGGCCCGCGGGCTTCCCTGCCAGACATCCGCCAGAAGCCGCCCGTCCCGGCCCCGGACCTGCTGGGCGACGGGCGGGTCGGTGACGTGGTAGCCGGTGCCGAAGATGATCGCGTCAACCTCTCGCTCGGCGCCTGTCGTGTCGATCACCGACCGAGGGCGGACCTCGGCGAGCCCGGCTGGGACGAGCTCGACGTTGTCGGCGCAGAGCGCGGGATACCAGCGATTGGACGGCACGATCCGCTTGCAGCCGAGGGCGTAGCCCGGGATGACGTTGCGCAGCAGCTGCGGATCGGAGATCTGCTTGCTCATGTGGGCCCGCGAGAGTCGCTCGAGTAGGCGCATGAGGCGCGGGCGCTTGGCGAACCCGAGCACCAGGAGCTCCCGGCTGGCGTAGACGCCGCCCCGGACGGCCCGCTGCGCCAGGGGGGCCTTTCGGTACAGCGCCCGTTCCCAATCCGTGATTGCCCGGTTGCCGTGGGGCATCACCCACGGCGGGGTGCGCTGCATGACGAAGAGCTTCTCCACGATGGGCTGGATCTCGGGCACGTACTGGATCGCCGATGCCCCGGTCCCGATCGACGCGACCCGCTTGCCGCTCAGGTCGTAACCGTGGTCCCAGCGCGCCGAATGCATCGTCTCGCCCTCGAAGCTCCCGAGGCCGGGAACATCGGGCAGTTTGGGCTCGGTCAGCGGGCCCATCGCGCTGATCAGGACATCCGCGGTGAATGGTCCGGCGTCGGTGTCCACCTCCCATCTCCGGTCGGTCTCGCTCCACGCGGCGCCGATCACCGTCACTCCGGTGCGCAGATGGGACAGCATCCCGAATCGCTCCGCGCACCGCGTCAGATATGCGCGGATCTCCGCCTGCGGCGAGTAGGTCTGCGACCACTCGGGATTCGGGGCGAACGAGAAGGAATACAGGTGCGACGGGACGTCGCAGGTGCAGCCGGGGTACGTGTTGGTCTGCCAGGCGCCGCCGAGGTCGGTGGATCGCTCGAGCACGACGAAGTCGTCGACGCCCTCCTGCTGGAGGCGGATCCCCATCCCCAGCCCGGAGAATCCGGCCCCGATGATCACCACCCGTGCGTGCTCTGGCACCCGACCACCCCTTCGCGATGAAGGACGTCGCAGCAAGTGACGCCCTCGTTAGTAACGGTAGCGTAACATGCGGTCCGCGGCCGAATCATTCATCAACCGTACCCCTCGAGGAGGAGAGACGTGCGCAAGCGATTGTTCATCGCCACGACACTGGTGATGCTCGTTTCCGCGGCAACTGCGGTTGCCGCCGCCGGTCCGTATTCAGGAAGCATCAGCTTCGGATCCAAGAAGGCCGGGACGGCGAAGAAGCCGGTCCCGATCAACTTCACGCTCAACGTGAAGGCTGCCGCGCCCGCCGGTAGCCGGGCACCGGTCCAGAGCGTCGTCAAGGTCAAGATCTACGGTGTCCGGGACAATGGGAAGAACTTCCCGACCTGCAGCGTGGCCAAGATCGCGGCCGCGCACAACGACACGGTCTGTCCCAAGGGGGCGAGGGTGGCCACCGGCTACATCACCTCCACTCTGGGAAGCACGACGAACTTCACCCAGGCGGGGGCGGCGTGTGATCCTCAGCTTGACGTGTGGAACGCCGGCCCGGGGAAGAACGCCTACTTCTTCGTGACCAACGCGGCGCATCAGTGCCTCGGTGGCGCGGTGAAGACGGGCAGCACGCCGCCGTACGGCGGCACGTACAAGGTGTCGGGTGGCTACCTGATCACCGATGTCCCGTCGCCGAACTACATCACCCACCCACTCCCCGGGCTCGTCGGTTCGCTCGAGACCGAGCATCTCGTGTTCAGCTCGCAGACCGCGAAGGTGCGCGGCAAGAAGGTGTACTCGCAGAGCTCGGTCGGTTGCCTGAAGGGCAAGCGCCCGTACTCCGTCAGCTCGACCTGGAACCTGCCGACCTCCGGGCCGGCGCTCCACGTGTCGACGTTTTCGGGATCGGCCGCCTGCTCCTAGACGGACCGCGTAGGACCAGTTGATCCGACCCTTCCGGGGCACGGTGCTCAGCACCGGCCCCGGGAGGACGGGCTACTCCCGGGTGCTCGTCTCCTTCACAGGCGCCACCCCCGCCCGCTCACGCTGGGCGCGCGCGATCCGGCCACCCGCGGCCGACACGAGCATGCCGATGATCGCGGTGAGAACAACGAGAAACGGCGGAAAGCTGCCCAGCGAGACCTTCGCCGTCGTCCCGACAAGGGCGTGCGTCACGAGCAGGGCGATGCCGTAGAAGATGCCGCCGAAGAACCCGCGATCGGCCCCTCCCCAGCCGTCGCGATGCTCGAATCCGCCCAAGAACCCGCCGAACGCGGCGAGGATCCCCAGGATCCAGTAGGCCGTCGCAGAGACGCCGACGAGCACCCCGGCCCCTGCGCCGATCGCGGCCGGGACGACGCCGCCGAGTACGATTTGCGCCGGACGGCTCCGGTCCCGCAACAAGACTGGCGCGTACATGCATCCCTCCTCGCTGGACTGACCGGCCGGAAACCGGGAGCGGTCCGGGTGTTACGCTCCCGTCACTAACGCCAGCGTAACACGGGATTCTGATGACGTCATCCATGCGCAGCTCGAGCCGGATGAGCTCGTCCGCCCGCCGCGAGCAGCTTCTTGACGTGGCGACCGAGCTCGCGATCCAGCGTGGCTTTCACTCGGTGACGATCGAGCTGATCGCCCGCCACGCCGGGGTGACGCGGGCGCTCATCTACCAGCATTTCAGGGACCTCCGAGCGCTGCTGGAGGCGGTGATCGAACGCGAGATGGCGCGAGCGCTCGCCCAGGTGTCGCAGACGACGCCGACCGATCTCAGCCAGGGAGACTCCCGCCGGCTGTTGCTCGACAGCTTGCGGTCGTATCTCTGCGCCGTCAGGGACTATCCCGCGACGTGGCGGCTCGTCCTGATGCCGCCGGAAGGCGCGCCGAAGAGCCTGCGCAAGCGGATCGCCCAGGGTCGCGCCACCGTGCTCGCGCAGCTCACCCAAGCGGTGCGCCCCGCGGTGGGCCCGGATGTCGAGGGTTTCGACGTCGAGCTCTCGGCCCGGATCCTGTCGGCGATCTCCGACGAGTACGCCCGCCTGGTGCTGACCGAACCGGCGCGCTTCTCGCCCGAGCGGCTGCTCCGTCACGCCGACTGGTTGCTGCATCTGCCGGACGTCAACGAGCTGCCGTAGCCAGATCTGGCCGGGTGCGGACGCGTCCGGGGCGGGCTGCCTTATCGTCCGCCGCCGATGCCCCCGCCGATCGTCTCGATCATCACCGCCCTGGCGGACCGGTGCGGCCACCGGTTGTCGGAGATCCACGCGGTCCTCGCCGCCGCGCACACGGAGTGGGAGTGGCTGATCCAGCTGGATGGCACCGCGGCCATCGATGTGCCCGACGCCGTCAACAGGGATGCGCGCGTTGCCGTTGATGGCAACGGTCGCCAGCTCGGGATCGCCGCCACGCGCAATCGGGCGCTGGCGCGGAGCGCTGCGCCGCTGCTCCTCAACGCCGACAGCGATGACATCCCGACGGTGGCGGCGCTGGACGACCTCAGCTCGGTGTTCACGGACGCGACCGTAGGGCTCGCGTTCGGGGATTGGGTGGAGCACTGGCCGGATCGAGACGCGTGGACGCCGGCGGCGCGCTTTGCTCCCGGCCGCCTGGCACCGCGGACCCTGTCGCGCATCTGGAGCGCGGAGCGCTGGGTGCCGCTCCATCTTGCGGGCGCGATGTGGCGCACCGAGGCGGTGCTGGCCGCCGGCGGCTGGAGCGCGATCGTCGGCGGGTCCGACATCGGGTTGATGCTCGGGGTCGACGCGACCTGGGCGAGTGTCTACGTCCCGGTGACGACCTTCACCTACTACCACCACGCGCACCAGGTGACCGCGTCGCGCGACTGGCAGACGCAGTTTCACCGAGACATGCGCTTCCTTGCGCGTCGCCAGCACGCCCTCGACGCCCTCGCGAACCGGGAGAGCTGACGGGCCTCATCACGGGCCGATCGACATCCGCTCGATCGAGAGGTAGAGCCGCGCCGCCCACGACACGGGATCACGGGCGAAGTAGCGCTGGAGCGCATCGCCGCGAAGGGCATCATCGAGCGCCGCCATGATCATCGACTGGTCGAGGACGAGCCGGCGATGGCCGATCGAGCCTGTGCTCGGATCGACGGCATCGTAGAAGCCGCCGTCGCGACTGTAGATGCCGGGATAGCGCTCCCGGAGGACCTGCAGGTTGGCGTACGCCTGCTGGGGCAGGACGGGGAGGGCGATCGCCGACGCATGCGGGCTGACGGTCGTCTCCGGTGAGCATGTCCCGCACTGGGCGAGCTGCTCGTGCGGCGGGAAGGCTGCGCCGTCGACTCCGAAGGCGTCGTAGTTGCCGGTGTCATCGGCGGTGCTGGAGGGCGAGATCCCCCACACCGGATCGTGCAGGACCTGCGTCGCGTATATCTCCTGGACCTGCGCCCACCGCAGGTCGGCGAGGCCGAAGCTGTGGGTCCCCCACGTCGTCTCCGGAACGACGAGGTTCGCCATCAGCCCCTCGAACATCCCCCCGGAGTACGTGGGGATGAACTTCAGGGAAGTGCCGGGATAGACGTAGTGGCCCTCCCACACGTCGAATTGCTTGCCGGACTGCGGATCAGTGTATGTCTGCCAGTAGCCGGGCACCGGCCACTGACCCTGCCAGGAGAAGTCCGGGTCGGTGGAGCACCGCTGGGGGGGCAGCGTCCGCCACGTGCGCCACCAAACGTCGCCGGGCATCTGCCGCAGGCCCATGCCGATGTAGATGGAGATCCGGGGATCGGAGTACAGGGCACCGTTGTGGTAGCCCGCGGGACCTTGGTCGACGTAGTAGCCGCCGTACTGCTGCCCGGTCGGCTGGTTACCCGGGAGCGACGCGTTCGTGTTGCAGTCGGTCTGCGGCCGATTGTCATAGAAGATGGAGAAGTCCATCGGAGCGATGAGCCGGTCGGCGAGGCGGCGCAGCTCCGGGAGCGCCTGCCGAACCTCGATCAGTCCGGAGGCATACCAGCCGTTGTCGACGGCGGAGACGAACCAGCAGTTGTCCTTCTGTGGGGTCGTCTCGGTGCAGTCGCCCTGCCCGGGGTTGAGCAGGACGTTGCCGTCGCTGGTGTCATACCACTGATACAGAGACCCGTCGTAGCGCTTGAGCGAGGCGACTTCGGTGAGCGTTGCCCTGACGAGATCATCGGCGCGGGCGCGACTGATCAGGTGCATGTCGCGAGCGGCGACGACCGCCCACAGGTAGACGCCGATGTTGGCGGCCGATGTGTACGCACCCCGGACGGCCCCGGGACCGAGATTGTCCAGTGGCAGATGGGTGGTGGGGTCGACGTCGGCGCCGTAGAACCGCCACGTGTCGGCGGCGATGCCGTGCAGCACCATGCGCTGGTGAGCCGTCAGCGGACGCTCGGATGAGGCGCCGAGCGCCCCGCCGGGGAGCGCCGCCGCCAACAGCAGCGCTCCCAGGAGGACCGGCCATGCGACGTGCCTGCGCACGCACGCGAGGCTCATGGCGTCAGTGCAGGGTGAATGTCGCCGGCGTCAGCGAGCTGACCGCCGAGCTGTCAGACACCCACACCTTGAACGGGCCCGGCTGGACAACGAATTGACCCTGGTTGTTGTAGTACCCGAGGTTCTGAGGACCCAGCTTGAACGTCACCGTCGTGGACTGCCCCGGCGCGAGCGTCACCCGCTGGAATCCCTCTAGCTTCTGCACCGGTTGCAGGATCGTCGTGAAGTCCTCATGGAGGTAGAGCTGCACGACATCGGAGCCAGCAGTCGATCCGGTGTTCGTGATCGTGTCAGTAGCCGTCAGAGTGCCGTTCGACGACACGCTCGTCGACGACAGATGGGGGCTCGACAGCGAGAACGTCGTGTACGACAGCCCGTAGCCGAACGGGTACTGCGGCGTGTTCGGCACGTCGAGGTACCTGGACGTGTACTTGTTGTTTGGGTCATCCGGGCGGCCGGTCGGCAGCTCGTTGTACGAGATCGGGATCTGCCCGACGTCCCGCGGGAACGACATCGGCAGCTTCCCGCTGGGATTCACCTTGCCGAACAGCACGTCGGCGACCGCGTCGCCACCCTCGGTGCCTGGATACCATGACTCGAGCAACGCGGGGGCGTTGTGGGCCAGCCACGGGATCGTCAGTGGACGTCCGTTCATGAGCACCACGACGTAGGGCTTTCCGGTGGCGGCGATCTGCTGGATGAGCTGGAGCTGGTCCCCGGGCAGAGAGATATGGCTGCGCGAGGACGCCTCGCCGGTATCCGACGAGGGCTCCCCGACGACGACCACGGTGACCGCCGCCGACTTCGCGGCGTTGACGGCGTCGCCGAAGCCGGAGGTCGACGTGCACCCGGTGGTGATGTCGCACCCTTGGGCGTAGGTGACGCTGGCGGTGGGCGCCGCCGCCTTGATGCCGTCGAGGACCGAGACGACCTTGTCGACGGGCTTCAGATCCGCCGGCGTCGTGTCATAGCCGATCGGCACGTCCGGACCGAGCTGGTCCAGCGGGTCGTCGGCCAACGGTCCGACGACGGCGATGGACGACGTGCTCGTGCTCAGCGGCAGCGCGTGGCTGTCGTCTTTCAACAGCACCATCGACTCATCCGCCGACGAGCGTGCCGCTGCCAGATTCGGCGGCGTCAGCTCAGCGGTCTTGACCCGGTTGGGATCGGTGTACGGATGCGAGAACATTCCGGCCAGGTACTTGAGCGTCAGCACGTGGCGCACCGCAGTGTTGAGCTGCGCCATGGTGATCTGGCCTGAGCTGAGCAGCTGCGGTCCGTAATTGGCGTACGTGGAGTACACCGTGCCATCGGGCTGCTTCCCGATCGATACCGCCATCTCGATGTTGATTCCAGCCGTCAGGGCCAGCTGCGCGGCCTGCGCCCCATTGGCGGCGTAGCCGAATGCCTCGAGCTCCTGCACCGCCTGATAGTCACTGAGGGTCGTGCCACCGAAGCCCCATTCGTTGCGCAGGATCGTCTGCAACGTGTAGGGGTTGGCGGTGTTGGGCACCCCGTTCAACGAGTTGAACGAAGCCATCACCGTCGCGGCACCGGCGTCGACGGCCGCCTTGTAGGGCGGCAGGTAGTCGTTGAACAGCTGCTGGGTCGACATGTCGACGGTGTTGTATTCGCGGCCGGCGACCGGAGCGCCGTAGGCCGCGAAGTGCTTGACCGTCGCGGCCATCTTGTCCGGGGCGGCGAAGTTGTTGCCCTGGTAGCCGCGGACCTTCGCCGCGGCGATGGCGGCGCCGAGGAACGGATCCTCGCCGGCTCCTTCCACAACGCGGCCCCAGCGCGGATCGCGGCTGACGTCGACCATCGGGTTGAACGTCCACTTGATGCCGTCCGCCGTGGCCTCCGAGGCCGACACCGACTCGTCGTTTCCGACCAGCTCCGGGTCCCAGCTGCTCGCCTCTGCGAGCGGGACCGGGAACATCGTCTTGTACCCATGGATCACGTCGAGTCCGAAGATCAGCGGGATGTGGAGCCGTGACTTCAGCGCCGCGCGCTGGACCTCGTTGATGTTGGTGACGCCAACGAGGTCGAGAACGCTTCCGATCTGCCCGTTCTGCGCCTCGCTGACCAGGTCGCCCGGGGTGCCGTTGGGCCCGGTCGGCCCCGCCATCTCCAGCTGACCAAACTTCTCGGCGACCGTCATGCGCCTCAGCAGCCCGGCGACCCTGGCATTGATGGTCTGCTCAGTCAGAGAGCCGCCGGTGACCGCGGCCCGGTGCACCGCGCCCGCGTTGTGATGAATCGTGCGGGCCGACGGCGCAGCGGTGAAGACGCCACTCGCGACGATGACGACGAGCGCGATGATCACGGCCAGGACCGTCCCGGCTCCGATGCGGCGCTTCGGTCCGTCGCCGACCGCTCGCGCTACCCGATCTGCCATGAGTCCTCCTCCTTCTCCTCAACGTTTCCCGCGGGGGGATTACCCAGGCCCGGACGAGCGGAAACCCTCGCGGCGAGCGGCGTCAACCAGTCGGTCGATCTCTCGCCGCCGGCGCTCGACGTAGACCCGCAGCTCACGCTCGGCCTCCGACCGCAACCTCTCGGCCTCGTCGGCCGCCCGGGCGCGCAGCGTCTCGAGGTGCTGCTCGCCGGCCGTCCGCGCGGCCTGGAGCTCCTGCTCACGCCGCTGATCCATCTCGGCATCCACATCCTTGGCGCGATCCGCGGCGTCGGCGACGATCGCCGCGGCGTTCTCGGTCGCCGCGCGCACGATGTCCTGCGCTGCAGCGTTGGCGTCCCGCACGATCCGGGCAGCCTTTTCCCTGTCCGCCGCGGCCCGCAGCCGCGCGCCTTGAAGCGTCGCCTCCGCCTCCAGACGGGCCCTCTCCGCCAGCCGACGCGTTTGCTCCTCACGCTCATCCGATGCGCGTGTCCGCGCCCGCAACTCCTTCTCGAGCTCACGCGCCTGCTGTCCGGACCGGCTCTCGCGGAACCACTCGCTCACGACCTGCAGGTGGCGATCGACCTCCTCGGGATCGTAGCCGCGGCGGACCTGACGGAAGTGGCGCTGCACGACATAGACCGAGCGCGTCTCGCCGTCGCTGCTTGGAGGCATAGCCCTCTTGCGTTCGTCGACGCCGGGACGGGTCCTCCAGCTGAAACCAAACCGACAACGACGCCGCCGCCCGCGGTCCGACCATGCGTTTCGCGACAAAACCAAACCACCGGTTCGGATCTGGCGCGTTTTGCATGCCCACCATGCATTCGGGGACAAATCGGCCCGGGCCAGCCGGCTTTGTCGTGATTCGCAGGTTTCGGCGAGGCGCATCCGAGACGGGTTTGGTGAGCGTGCCAGGATTAAGCGGCCCGGGTCAGATCGGACTGCCGGGCCCGGCCACCCACGAGCAAGGAGCAGGGTCGATGTCTGAGAGAGAGCCGCCAACCCCACATCAGGGATCGTTTGCCGAGGGCGAGGCGGATCCCGCCGACCACCCCGAGGACGAGAACGTCGGCAGCTTCGCCACCGGCGAGGCGGATCCCGCCGACCACCCCGAGGACGAGAACGTCGGCAGCTTCGCCACCGGCGAGGAGGATCCCGCCGACCACCCCGAGGACGAGAACGTCGGCAGCTTCGCCACCGGCGAGGAGGAATCCGGGAACGATTCCTGACGTGCGCCTCCTCCGCCCCCGGACCCGCACGTGGGCGTCGGCCTCAGCGCCGGACCGGAAGCGGTAGCCGAGCCACACGGGCCTCGGCCAGCGCCACCCGCGCGGCCGCGCGACCGGGCACGCCGTGGACGGCGCCGCCGGGGAAGGCGGCCGCACTGCCCAGATACAGACCGCGGACGGGGGTGCGGTACGGAATCAGCGACGGCACCGGACGAAACACCAGCTGGTCCAGCGCATAGCTGCCGCCGGTGACGTCGCCGGCGACGAGATTTGCGTTCCGGCGCTGGAGATCGCCCGGCGCGAGCACGTGGCGGGCGAGGACGAGATCGCGAAATCCCGGCGCGAAGCGCTCGATCTGGGCCTCCATCCGTTCGACGTGCGCCGCGCCGACCGCTGCCCAGTCAGCCGACGCCGGCCCGTGCGTGTACCCCCACGCGGTGTGCTTGCCCGCCGGGGCCCGCGTCGGGTCGGCCAGCGTCTGCTGGCCCAGCAGCACGAACGGACGCTCCGGGAGATCGCCACCCGGGGGCCCGGCCGCGAGCAGTTCGCCCTCGCCGCCTCCCACGTGAATCGTGCCGGCCCGGCGCGCCTCGTCGGAGGTCCACGGGATCGGCCCGTCGAGCGCCCAATCGACCTTCAGCGTCGCCGGGCCGAGCCGGTAGCGACCCAGGGCGCGCCGGTAGGAGATCGGGAAGGCGTCGCCGGCGAGCGCGACGAGCGCGCCCGGCAGGACGTCGGCGATCACGATCGACCCGGCGACGAACTCCCCGCCGGCCAGCCGCACCCCCTCCACGCGGCCGCGACGCGCCACGACCGACGTCACCTCCGCCCCGGTGCGCACGGTTGCGCCGAGCTGCGCCAGGTAGGAGACGAGCGCCTCCGCCAGGCGGCCGGCGCCCCCTTGCGGACTCGGCCAGCCGGCGCCGTGACCGAGCAGGTTCAGGTACACGGCGGTGATGGCGCTGCCGGGCGCATCGAGCGAAACGTCGCCATGCAGCGCCGAGCCATACAGCCACGCACGCGACCCGGGTTGCCGGAACAGCTCCCGCCCGAATGCCTCCGCCGAGGTCAGCGCCACGCGCACGAGCTCGAGCGTGTCGGTCAGCCCGAGGCCGAGGGCCAGTGCGGCCGGCCCCGCCAGCGGCGGAAACCCCGACAGGAACGTACGCCGCAACGCGCCGAAGCGCGCCACCAGCGGGCCGGCGAACGCCCGCCACCGATCCCCCTCCCCGGCCCCGAGGCGATCGAGGCTGGCTCCCGTCCGGTCGAGGTCGCGGTAGAGCGCCACCCCGCGTCCGTCGGGCAGCGGATGGGCGTAGCAGGCTTCGGGATGGACCCAGCGCAGGCCGTGCTCGTGCAGCGGAAGGCTCGCGAACACGGGCGATGCGGCCCCCGCCGGGTGCACTGCCGAGAAGGTGTCGTGGGCGAAGCCGGGGAGGGTGAGCTCTTCGGTCGCCACGGCACCGCCGGCGCGCGGCGCCGCCTCGAGCACGGTGACGGAGCGGCCGGCCCGAGCCAGGGTGACCGCGGCCGCCAGACCGTTGGGACCGGACCCGACGACGAGCGCGGGCGCTGCCGGGGCTCGACGTGGCACGGGCGGCGGTCAGCTCGCGATGCGATCGCCGGTGCAGACCGGCGCCGCGCCGCCCAGGCCGAGCTCGTCGACCGCCTGCTCGCGCATCTTGAACTTCTGCACCTTGCCGGTGACCGTCATCGGGAACGCGTCGACGAACTTGACGTAGCGTGGCACCTTGTAGTGCGCGATCCGGCCCTCGCAGAAGGCGCGCACCGAGTCGGCGTCCGGTGTTGCGCCGGCGCGGGGGATCACCCACGCCATCAGCTCCTCGCCGTAGCGCTCGTCGGGGATCCCGATGACCTGGACGTCGGCGATATCCGGATGGCCGTAGAGGAACTCCTCCACCTCGCGCGGGTACACGTTCTCACCGCCCCGGATGACCATGTCCTTGCTGCGCCCGACGATGTTGACGTAGCCGTCCTCGTCCATCGTCGCGAGGTCGCCGGTGTGCATCCAGCCCTCGGGATCGATCGCCTCGGCGGTGCGCGCCGCGTCGTTCCAGTAGCCGGCCATCACGCTGTAGCCGCGTGTGCAGAGCTCGCCGGTTCGCGCCCGCGCCACGGTGTGTCCGTCCGCCGGATCGGTGATCTTGACCTCGATATGCGGGTGCACGCGTCCCACCGAGCCGACCCGCTTGTCGAGCGGATCGTCGAATGCCGTCTGCAACGACACCGGGGACGTCTCGGTCATCCCGTACGCAATTCCGACCTCGCTCATGTGCATCAGCTCGATGACCCGCTTCATCACCTCCACCGGGCACGGCGAGCCGGCCATGATCCCGGTGCGCAGCGCATCGAGATCGTAACGGCCGAAGTCCGGGGCCCCCAGCATCGCGATGAACATCGTCGGAACGCCGTACAGCGAGGTGCACCGCTGTCCCGCGCACGCCGCCAGCGTGGCCTCGGGATCGAACGCCGGGGCGGGGATGACCATCGCGCAGCCGTGCGTGGTGGCGCCGAGGTTGCCCATCACCATCCCGAAGCAGTGGTAGAACGGCACCGGGATGCAGACCCGATCCTTCTCGGTGTACCGGCAGTACTCGCCGACGAAGAAGCCGTTGTTGAGGATGTTGCGATGCGTCAGCGTGGCGCCCTTCGGAAAGCCGGTCGTCCCGCTCGTGTACTGAATGTTGATCGGGTCGCCGGGCGCCAGCGCGGCGGATCGCGTGCGCAGCTCGCTCTCCCCCACCTGGCCGGCACCGGCCAGGAGCTCGTCCCAGTCCGCGCCGTCGAGGAACACGACGCGCTCCAGCGCGGTGAGACGTGGCCTGACCTCGGTGATCATCGCGCGGTAGTCCGAGCTCTTGAACGTCGTCGCCGCGATCAGCATCCGGCAGCCCGACTGGGCGAGCGCGTACTCCAGCTCCGAGGTCCGGTACGCCGGGTTGATGTTGACGAGGATCGCGCCGATCTTGGCGCTCGCGTACTGCACCAGCGTCCATTCGACGCAGTTCGGGCTCCAGATCCCGATCCGGTCGCCCTGCTCCACGCCGGCGCCGAGCAGCGCCCTCGCCAGCTCGTCGACGGCGGCGCCGAGCTCGGCGTAGCTGTAGCGCTTCCCCTGCGCGCACGACACGAGCGCGTCACGCTCCCCGAAGCGCTGCACGGTGCGCTCCAGGTTGGCGCCGATCGTCTCCTCCAGCAACCCGACGTCGGTGGTGCCCCGCGCATACGACTCCGTCATCGCCTCTCCTCAAGGCTCGAGGTTGTCGCGTCGATTCTACGGAGCCCGATGGCGGCCCGTTCGCCGTTCCGGTGATCCGTCGCGGCCCCACGTACGTAGGAAGAACTGGTTGCACCGGCGCGCCCGCACGTGGCGGCCTGAGACAGGTTCTCGGTCCTGCCCGGCGAACCTGATCGATTACCGACAGCTCATGTTCCGCTCACCGCTCAGCCGCAGCAGCTCCCGCTCCGATCTCCGCGCGCTCGCCGACGAGGACCTCATGCCGCTTGTCCACGATGGGGATGCGCAGGCGTTCGAGGTGGTCTTCGACCGTCACGCCGACGCGGCGTTCTCGCTCGCGTACCGGATGTGCGGGCGCCGGGGCACCGCGGAGGATGTCGTCCAGGAGGCGTTTCTGTCCCTGTGGCGCAGCGGCGCGCGGTATGACCGCACCCGCGGCAGCGTCCGGTCGTGGGTGCTCAGCGTGGTGCGCAACCGGGCCATCGACCTGTTTCGTAAAGACATCGTGCGGACCGGCAAAGACGTCAGCGCCGAAGAGACGATCGAGCAGATGGCCTCGGCCGAGGACATCGCATCCGACGCCGAGCGCCGCCAGGACGCCCAGGGGGTGCGCTCGGCGCTCGCCGAGCTGCCGGTCGACCAGCGGCAGGTGATCGAGCTGGCGTACTTCGGAGGCTTCAGCCACAGCCAGATCGCGCAGATGCTGGAGCTTCCCGCCGGGACCGTGAAGGGGCGCATGCGCCTCGGATTGACCAAGCTCCGAGGGACGATCGAAGGACCGCCGGGAGGCGGTGCCATGACGGGAGCGACCGCATGAGCGAGCGAGACCGGACCACCGAGAACCGCGACCACACCGTCGACGTCGCCGCCTACGCCCTGGGCGCGCTCGAGCCGGCGGAGCTGGATGCGTTCCGCCGCCATCTCGAGACTTGCCCCGAGTGCCGCGCCGATCTCGCCGACTACGAGCGGATCGTGGACGTGCTGCCGCTGTCCGTGCCCGCACGCCGAGCGCCGGCGAGCCTGCGTGGCCGCGTGCTCGGGGAGATCCACAAGGACGCCCAGGGCGCCGAGGAGCGCCGTCCCGCGCCGCGCCGCTGGCTGCCGTCACTCAGTCTCATCCCGCGGTCGGGGCTCGCCATCGCCGCCGCCGTCGTGGTCGCCGCGCTGGTCTTCGCCGGCATCAGCCTCACGTCGTCGTCCGGCGGCGGGACGCGGGTGATCCAGGCCCAGGTCACCGGCCCGGGCACCGTCGCCCTCCATGTGTCCCGCAACCGCGGGTCCCTCGTCGTCCGCGGGTTCTCGCCACCGCCAAGGGGCAAGATCTACGAGGTCTGGACCGAGCGTGGCAAGTCCCCGCCGACGCCGACCACCGCCCTGTTCGACGTCACCCACACCGGCGACGGCGACGTCGCCGTCCCGGGCAGCCTGCGCGGTGTCTCGGCGGTGCTGGTGACGCCCGAGCCGCCCGGCGGCAGCAAGGTGCCGACGCACAAGCCGGTGATCGTCGCGCCGCTGACCTGACGCCGGACCAGTCGTCATCCTCGCCAGCCACGGCCGCGTGCGCCGCGCCTGTCGGTCATCCGAAAACGCCGCTGGTTCGTATACAACGTGACCGGGTTCTCCGCCGAGCCCAGATCGACGACAGAGAATCGGACTCGCCAACACCATGAGCTTCACCGGACCCGGACCGCGCCTGCGGATTGCGATCGTCGGCGCCGGGGTCTCCGGGCTGGTGACCGCCCACCTGCTCGACCCTCGCCACGACGTGACGGTGTTCGAGGCCGCCGAGTATGCGGGCGGCCACGCCAACACGGTGCGCGTCGACACCGCCCACGAGACCCATCAGGTCGACACCGGCTTCATCGTCTTCAACGACCGCAACTATCCGAACTTCGAGCGGCTCCTGCGGCGCTTGGGGGTGGCATCGCAACCCTCCTCGATGACGTTCAGCGTCAGCGACGGGCGCGGCGATTTCGAATACAACGGCTCGTCGCCGAACGGGCTGTTCGCCAAGCGCGCGCACCTCGTCACGCCCTGGTTTCACCGCATGGTCGCCGACATGGCCCGCTTCAATCGCGCCGCGCGCGAGCTGGCGCGCCAGGGCGGCGGCCGGGACGAGGGCCCGTCGCTCGGCGAATGGCTCGAGGCCCACGACTTCTCGCGACCGTTCATCGACCGCCTGATCGTTCCCCAGGCCTCAGCGGTGTGGTCGGCCGACCCGCGGCAGATGTGGGCGTTTCCCGCGCGGTTCCTCGCCGAGTTCTTCGATAATCACGGGATGCTGTCGCTCCGGGGGCGTCCACGCTGGCGCACGATCACGGGCGGATCGGCGCGCTACGTCGAGGCCCTGCTCGCGGCGTTCCGTGGCCGGGTGCGCCTGCGCACGCCGATCGAGTCGGTGTCGCGCCAGCCGGGGCACGTGCTCGTCACGCCCCGCGGAGGCGATGGCGAGCGCTTCGACGAGGTCGTGCTGGCGACGCATTCTGACCAGGCCCTGCGGCTGCTGACCGATGCCACCGACCGCGAGCACGAGCTGCTGAGCGCGATCCCATACCAGGTCAACGAGGCGGTGCTCCACACCGACGTCCGGATGCTCCCGCACCGCCGCCGCGCGTGGGCGAGCTGGAACTATCACCTCCGCGACCGCCCCGACGAGCGCACGACGGTCACGTATCACATGAACCGCCTCCAGTCGCTGATCGCCGAGCGCGAGTTCTGCGTCACGCTCAACCGCACCGACGAGATCGACCCGGCCACGGTGCTCCGCACGATCCCCTACGCCCATCCGGTCTACTCCACCGAGGGGGTGGCGGCGCAGAGCCGCTTCGCCGAGATCAGCGCTCGCAACGGCACCCACTTCTGCGGGGCCTACTGGGGCTGGGGGTTTCACGAGGACGGGGTGGTCAGCGCGCTGCGCGTCGCCGAGCGGCTCGGAGCCCGCCTGTGAGCGTCACGGCCGCTCACCACCGTCCCGTCATGCCCGGCGCGCCAGCGACCGCCAGCTGCATCTACGCCGGCACGATCCGGCACCGGCGGCGGGAGCCCCGGCAGGAGTTCTCCCACCGCCTGGCGCTCGCCTACGTCGACCTGCGGGAGTTGCCATCGCTGCTCGGCGGCCGGCTGCTGTCACCCGGCCCGGGGACGCTGCGGTTCCGCCGGCGCGACTACCTGGGACCCGCGTCGGTCCCGCTCGACGTCGCGGTCCGCCAGCGTGTCCAGGCGCTGTCGGGGTCGCGACCCACCGGGCCGATCCGCCTGCTGACGCAGCTGCGCTCGTTCGGGCTGTGCTTTAACCCGGTGAGCTTCTATTACTGCTTTGCGCCCGGCGGGGTGCAGCTGACGAGCGTCCTCGCCGAGGTGACGAACACCCCCTGGGGGGAGCGTCACAGCTACCTGCTCTCCCGCACGCAGACGGGCGCCGACGCGGGCGTCCTGCGTGGCCGCTTCGCCAAGGCGCTCCACGTCTCGCCGTTCATGGGCATGGACCATGTCTACGAGGCCCGCGCAACCCGCCCGGGGGCGACGCTGTCGGTCAACATCGAGAGCCGGCGGGCCGGATCGACCGCGTTCGACGCCACGCTGGCGATGGAGCGCCGCGAGCTGACCCCGGCGGCGGTGAGACGCATGATGATCCGCTATCCGCTGGCGACCGCCCGCGTCCTGGCGCTGATCTACGGCCACGCGGTCGGGCTCCGGCTCGCCGGCGCCACCGTGCATCCGCACCCACGCACAGCGGCGCGATGAGCGGCGGCGACGCCGCGATCTGGCGACCGGTCGCCTTCGCGCTCCTGCGCCAGATCAAGGTCGGCAGCCTCACCTTCGTGGAGGGCGGCCGGCGGCGGACGTTCGGGACGGGCGCGCCTGCGGCGCTGATCGAGGTCCGCGACCCCCGGTTCTGGCAGATGCTGATGCGCGGAAGCCGCGGCCTCGGCGAGTCCTACGCACGGCACTGGTGGGACTCGCCTGATCTCGTGGCGGTGATTCGCCTGGCGGCGCGCAACGCGGTCGTCATCGATCGCGCGCGCTCGGTGACGACGCCTCTGTGGGCGCCCCGCCAGCGGCTACGCGCGCTGCGCGACCCGAACACCCGGCGGCGCAGCCGCCGCGACATCTCCGCCCACTACGACCTTGGCAACGAGCTCTTCAAGCGGATGCTCGACCCGACGATGAGCTACTCATGCGCCCTGTTCGAGCAGCCCGCGATGACGCTCGCCGAGGCGTCGGTGGCCAAGCTCGATCGCGTCTGCGACCGCCTCCAGCTCGGTCCCGACGACCACGTGCTGGAGATCGGGACCGGGTGGGGCAGCTTCGCCGTGCACGCCGCCGCGACGCGCGGGTGCCGCGTCACGACCACGACGATCTCCCGCGAGCAGCACGACTATGCCGTCGAGCGGGTGCGCCGTGCCGGGCTTAAGGATCGGGTGACGGTGCTGATGCGCGATTACCGGGACCTGCGGGGGACGTTCGACAAGCTGGTGTCGATCGAGATGATCGAGGCCGTCGGCTGGCAGCACATCGGTCGGTTCTTCGCGTGCTGCTCGGACCTCCTGAGTCCCCACGGCGCGATGCTGCTGCAGGCGATCACGATCGACGACCGGGCCTACGAAGTCGAGAAGGCCTCCCGGTCGTTCATGAAGGAGTACATCTTTCCCGGCGGCTGCCTGCCCTCGATGGAGGTGATGATGCGCCACGTCGCGCGACGGACCGATCTGCAGGCGGTCGGCCTCCAAGACATCACCGCCAGCTACGTCGAGACGCTGCGGCGGTGGCGCCAGAACTTCACGGCCGCCGCCGACGAGCTCGCCGCGCTCGGCTATGACGAGCGCTTCCAGCGGATCTGGCTGCTGTACCTCGCCTACTGCGAGGGCGGGTTCGCGGAGCGGCGCATCTGCGACGTCCAGTTGCTGCTGGCCAAGCCGCTATGGGCGGCGACGGCCTCGGCGGGCGCGCCGAGCGCGGCGATCGCCGCCGCCGCTGGCTGATTGTCAGACTTCTGACGTCGGGGGCAACCGGAGGCGCCCGGGCTCCGCAGAACTGAGCAGAACCGTCGCCCAGTCGCAGGCCACGACGGTGGCCCAGCGGGCGACCACAGATTTACCAGGGGGAGCGCAGTTCACGCCGTTCTCGGTGCCGGGCGGATCAGGCAGATCCGCCCGGCACCGGCCCGGTGTCGGCCTCGAGCACACGCTGCGCGATCGCGAACGCCGCGTTGGCCGCCGGGACGCCGGCATACACCGAGGTGTGGAGGAGCACCTCGGAGATCTCCGCGGGGGCCAGTCCGTTGCGCAGCGCGGCGCGCACGTGCATCTCGAGCTCGTTCTCGCGCCCGAGCGCGGTGAGGACGCTCAGGGTGACGGCGCTGCGCATCCGCCGGTCGAGCCCGTCCCGCGCCCAGACCCCGCCCCACGCACAGCGAGTGATGAACTCCTGAAACGGCGCGGTGAACTCGGTCGTTTGCGCGATCGCGCGGTCGACGTGGTCCTCGCCGAGGACTTCCCGCCGGACAGTCATCCCGGCGTCGTAGGTGGGGTCGTCGCTCATCGATCGTCTCCGGTCGGGGTGGCTAGATGTTCGGCGATCAGGCGGGTGACGTCACCGGCCCGCTCGACGCTTG
This sequence comes from uncultured Solirubrobacteraceae bacterium, assembly GCA_963731395.1. Classification (GTDB taxonomy): domain Bacteria; phylum Actinomycetota; class Thermoleophilia; order Solirubrobacterales; family Solirubrobacteraceae; genus Palsa-465. Next base: position 105,645 of record CAVSVH010000016.1, on the reverse strand, counting down.
ACAGGTGCGCTGCCGGATCGAGCACGACCAGGCGGGCGTCGTCCACGGCCGCCGTGATCGTTTCGGCGTGCTGCGGCGGGGTCGCCGGGTCCTGCCGGCCGGCGATCACCAGCGTCGGCGCGGTGATCCGCGTCAACGCCGCGCGCAGGTCCATCGTCGCGATCGCCTCACAGCAGCCGGCGTACCCTTCGGGCGCGACGGAAGCGATCATCTGGCGGTGACGGGCGACGGTGCGCGGATTGCGCTCGGCGTAGGACGCGGTGAACCATCGGGCGACGACCGCGTCGGCGACTACCGCCGGGGTTCCCGCCGCACGGACCGTGGCCGCGCGCTCGCGCCAGCCCTCCGCCGGCGGCAGGTGCGCCGACGTACAGATCAGGATCAGCCGGTCGATCCGCGACGGGGCGGCGCTCGCCAGCCACTGGCCCACCATCCCCCCGAGCGAGAGGCCGCAGTACGCGGCCCGCTCGATGTCCAGCCGGTCCATCAGCGCCAGGACGTCCTCACCGAGGCCGGCGATCGAATACGGGCCCTTCGGCGCGGGCGAGCTGCCGTGCCCACGATGCTCGAACCGGACCAGGCGAAGCCGTCGTTGGAGCGCGGAGACCTGGGGCTCCCACATCGCCCCCGTCGCTCCCAGCGAGGCGCCCAGCAGCAGGACCGGTGCCGTGGCGGGACCGGTTTCCTCGTCGTGCAGGACGACCGGGCTCACGCGCGGTGCGCTCGCAGCGCTCGCTCGACGAGTTCATCGGCGGCCTCGGGGATGTCCGCGTCGCCCGACCGCGAGGCGGCGAGGTTGGCGCGCATCCGCTCCGGATCGACGATCAGGTGCTCCAGCAGCTCGCGGGTCCACGCCGCCGCGGCTCCGGTCAGGCGCAGGAGCTCCGTGTAGGTTCCCCACTCGGCCTGCCAGGCCCCTGCCGCCCGCTCGTGCTCCTGCTCCATGGCGGCCAGCGCGGTCGCGACCAGCCCCGGCGTGCGCTTGGCGCAGGCCAGCGCCGAGACGGCGGCCACCGGATTGCGCTTGTGGGCCATCGCGCTCGACCCGCCGCGGGGGTGCCCCGGATCCGGGTCGCCCTCGCGGCACTCGGCGACCTCCTGGGCAGCGAGCAGCGTCACGTCCCGGGCGATCTTTCCAAGCACGCCGGAGAGGGCGCCCAGACCCGCCGCCAGCCGCGCCGGACGGACCCGGATCGCCGGCCAGGGCACGACCGGCTCGGCGAGCTCCAGCTCGGCGGCGACACGCACGGCGATCGCCGGGCCCCGGGCGCCGACCGGCCCTCCCATCTGCACCGCCAAGCCGCGGTCGCGGGTCTCGCGCAGCCACGAGCGGGACTCGTCGACCCCCACCAGCCAGCCGGCCGCGCGGAGCCCGAAGGTCACCGGGAGCGCCTGCTGCAGCAGCGTCCGGCCAATCATCGGCGTGGCTCGATGCTCGTCGGCGAGACGGGCCGCCGCACCGGCGACGCCCGCCGCGTCATCGAGCAGCGGACCGAGCGCGCGGCGGGCGATGAGCATCAACGCCGTGTCGACGATGTCCTGACTCGTCGCCCCGCGGTGCACGTGCTCGCGCGCCGGCTCGCTCACCGCGTCACGTACCGCCGCCACCAGTCCGACGACCGGCGTCGCGTGGAATGCAGCCTGCGCTCCGAGCGCGGTCAGGTCGAAGCGGTCGGCCCGGCACGCCGCGGCGATCTCCTCGGCGGCCGCCGCGGGGATCAGCCCCTGCGCGGCGCAGGCGCGGGCGAGCGCCGCCTCGACGTCGAGCATCGCCTGCAGCCAGGCGGCATCCGTCAACTCCGCGGCGACTCGTCCACGAGCGTAGATCCCGCCGAACAGCCCCGGCTCAGATGGCAAAGAAGACCGTCTCGCCCGGCCCCTGCAGGCGGATGTCGAACCGGTAGCTGCTCCCGTCATTCCCGGGGCGCGCGATCAGCGTCTGGCGCCGGTCGGGCGGGATACGAGCCAGGATCGGATCCTCCGCGTTGGCCTGCTCCTCGTCGGCGAAGTAGATCCGGGTAACGCAGCGGTTCAGCATCCCGCGGGCGAACACGCTGACGTCGATATGCGGCGCCTGGGGCCGCCCTCCGGGCTCGTTGCACCGGCCGGGCTTCACGGTGAGGATCTCGAAGCTCCCGTCGCCGACCTCTGCCCCGACGCGAGCGAAGCCCCGGAAGCCGGGCATCTCGGACGCTCCGCCATGGCCGCAGAGATCGGCGAACCGGCCCTCCGGGTCCGGCTGCCACGTCTCGATCAGGTGATCCGGGACGGGCACGCCGGCCCCGTCGTACACGGTGCCGGCGATCGTGATCGCTCCCGAGGTCCCCTCGGCCACGGCGTATGGCCCCTCGGGCCACGGGAGGCCGATCGCGAAGTACGGGCCGACCGTCTGCGATGGGGTCGTGTCGAAGATCACAGCGCCTCCTCGAACGGGGTCGCCGCCGGGCCTCGGAGGTAGATGTCGAATTCAAACGCCTGCGCCCAGTCGGGCTGGGTGCCGTGGATCGAGAACCGGGAGATCATCCGCTCGCGCGCCGCCTCGTCCGCAACCGAGTTGAAGATCGGGTCATAGGGAAAGAACGGATCGCCCGGGAAGTACATCTGAGTCACGAGGCGCTGGGCGAAGGCGCGTCCCATCAGCGAGAAGTGGATGTGCGCCGGGCGCCAGGCGTTGTAGTGGTTGCCCCACGGATAGGGCCCCGGCCTGATCGTCTGAAAGCGGTAGCGCCCTTCGTCATCGGTCACGCATCGTCCCGCGCCGGAGAAGTTCGGGTCCAGCGGTGCCGGCCAGTTGTCCCAGCGATGGCGATAGCGCCCGGCCGCATTCGCCTGCCAGACCTCCACCAGGGTGTTGCGCAGCGGCTTGCCCTCGGTGTCGAACACACGGCCCGAGACGATGATCCGCTCCCCGATCGGCTCCCCCTCGTGCTGCGCCGTCAGATCGGCGTCGGCGGGCGAGATCGTCCCGAACGCTCCGAGCGCGGGGCCGGTGATCTCGGTGATCGTGTTCGGCAGGTAGATCAGGGGCTGCCTGGGGTGGCGCAGCGAGGTCGACTTGTAGGGCGGGTAGTCGAGCGGGGGGTGCGCGTCGGCGGGCTCCCGGAGATAGTTGCCTGGGGTGTCGACGACCGGCGCGTAGATCGGTTCGGTGGTCTCTTCAGTGCTCACGACGATGTCCTCCCTCAGTCAGCCACGTCATCTGCTCAGCAGTTCCCGCAGCGCCGACAGCTCGTCGTCGGTCGGAGGCGCGGTTCGCTGCGGCGCCGTGGTCACGTCCAGGTCCCAGCCGGTCGCCTCCAGCACCTCGTCGACCGCCACGCCGGGGTGGATCTGGGTCAGGGTCAGCTCGGCCGTGTCGGCGCGCGGCTCCAGCACCCCGAGGTCGGTGATCACCGCCGTCGGGCCCCGGCCGCGGAACCCGAGTCGGTCGCGGTCACCCGGACCGTCGCCGAAGCCGACGGTGGTGCGGAAATCCAGCCTCTGCACGAACGTCCGCGGGGAGTGGGGCGCGATCACCACCACCTCCTGACAGCAGGCGGCGATCTCCGGCGCACCGCCGGCACCGGGAAGCCGCGTCCGGGGATGCTCATAGGGGCCGATCACGGTCGAGTTGAGGTTGCCGAAGCGGTCGATCTGGGCGGCGCCGAGGAACGCGACCTCCACGCGACCGGGTCCGATCCAGTAGTTGAACATCTCGGGCACCGAGACGACCGCGTCGGCGGTCTCGGCGAGCTCTCCATCGCCGATCGACAGCGGGATGTGAAACGGCTTGGCGCCGATCGTGCCCGACTCGTAGACGAGCACCAGCTTCGGGTTGTGGATCATGCGGGCCAGGATCGCGGCCGTGCTGGGCCGGCCGACCCCGATGAACACCGAGTTCGCGTGCTCGAGCCGCCGCGCGGCGACGATCGTCTGCACCTCCCCGGAGGTGAACTGTGCGCTGGTCGTCGCCATCACCGTCTCGCTCGGGGGATCACCTGGTCCATGACATGCTCGCGCATCCACGCCTCGAATTCACCACGGTCGCGGCTGAGCTTGTCCCAGAAGCGATAGAAGTCGTTGTCGCGCGCCGTGATGCCGAGGCTGTAGGACGGACGCGAACCGCCGGGCGCCGGTGCCACGGCGTCGATCACCCACCCGGGAATGACCACCCCGCCGGGACGGAGCTCCAGCTCGTCGACGATCCGTTCCACCGTCACCACGGCGCGGTCGGCGGAAAGGACGGCCTCCTTCTGCACGCCGGGGATCCCCCACAACTGGACGTTGCCCTCGTGATCGGCCTCCTGAGCGTGCACGATCGCGACGTCGGGCGCCAGCGACGGCACCGCCACGAGCTCCTCCCCGGTGAACGGGCAGGTGATCGGCTTCACCGCGGTGATCGGCGCCAGATCCGTCCCCACGTACCCGCGCATCACCGCGAACGGCAGGCGAGCCGCGCCCGCGGCATAGCGGTTGGCCATCCCGGCGTGACTGTGCTCCTCGAGCTCGATCGGATGCGGCCAGCCGTGCTCGATCGCGTCGCGGAAGCGATGCAGCGACCCGACGCCGGGATTCCCCCCATAGGAGAACACGAGCCGGCGCGCGGCGCCCATTCCGATCATCTGGTCATAGAGGATGTCCGGCGTCATCCGGATCAGCTCCAGGTCACGCCGACCCTGACGCAGGATCTCGTGTCCGGCGGCAAACGGGATCAAATGGGTGAAGCCCTCGAGGGCGACCGCGTCGCCGTCCCCCACGAGCTCGGCGATCGCCTCGCCGAGGGTCGTCAGCTCAGCCATGCCCACCGGGGGCCGCCGCCGTCTGCGCGAGCGTGAGGCCGACGTAGTTCTCGGCCAATGAGGTGGCGGCGGCAGTGGACGTGGTCACATACTCGAGCTGGGAGCGCTGCAGCCGGCGCCCGTACTCGTCGTCGGCCGGGTCGAGGTGCAGCATGGTCGTCATCCACCAGGAGAAGTGCTGGGCGCGCCATACCCGTCGCAGGCACCTGTCCGCATACTCGTCCAGCCCCGTGTCGGAGCCCAGCCGGAAGTGGTCGACGAGCGCCTGCGACAGCACCGTCACGTCGGCGACCGCCAGGTTCAACCCCTTGGCCCCGGTCGGCGGCACGATGTGGGCGGCGTCCCCGGCGAGCACGAGTGATCCGTAGCGCATCGGCTCCGCGACATAGCTGCGCATCGGCGTGATCGACTTCTCGGTGATCGCCCCCTCGGTCAGCTCCCACCCGTCGCTGGCCAGGCGGGCGTGAAGCTCACCCCAGATGCGATCGTCGGACCATTGGGCGATGTCCTCGTCGGGACTCACCTGCAGGTAGAGCCGGCTGAGCGTCGGCGAGCGCATGCTGTGGAGGGCGAACCCGCGGTCGCTGTAGGCGTAGATGAGCTCGTCGGTCGACGGCGGCACCTCCGCCAGGATCCCGAGCCAGCCATATGGGTACTCACGACTTCGCACGGTCAGCGCGTCCTTGGGGATCGCGTCGCGGCACACGCCGTGAAACCCGTCGCAGCCGGCCACGATGTCGCACCGCAGCTCGTGCTCGGCACCGTCGTGGGTGTAGCGGACGACCGGAGCGTCGCCATCGACACCCTGCACCGACACGTCGGCGCACGCGAATCGCAGCGGCGTCCCCGCGTCCAGCCGGGCCGCGATCAGATCCTTGACCACCTCCGTCTGGCCGTAGATCATGACCGACCGGCCGTTGGTCAGCTCGCTCATCGGGATGTGATGCCGGCTGCCGCCGAAGCACAGGTAGATCCCCCCGTGAAGAAGTCCCTCGCGGTCCATGCGCTCCCCCACGCCGGCTTCCCGCAGGACATCGATCGTCCCCTGCTCGAGGACTCCGGCGCGGATGCGCGCCTCGACGTAGGACCGGCTGCGTGCCTCCAGGATGACCGCGTCGACGCCGTGGCGGTGCAACAGGTGCCCGAGCAGCAGACCCGCCGGGCCGGCGCCGATGATCGCCACCTGCGTGCGCTCCGACATCACGATCCGCGAAATATATTCCCTCGATCGCCGCACAGCGACCAGGTGCCCGCTATGCGAACGCCTCCGCGGCGCGGCCTCTGACTAGCTCTCCTGGATGTGATCCGCCTCGCGCGCCCCCGGAAATGGGCGGGTGAGGCAGAACTGCTCGAGCGTCGCCTCGGGGACCCCCTCGACTCCCGGAGTGTCCGAGGCCTCGCCGCGGGTGTGCGGGTCGTCGGCAAAGCCGCCGACCTCGACCGAGTGCTCCGGCGTGCGATAGCCCGAGATCCCGATCAGATGCAGCTTCAGCGCCTTGCCGAGCTGGTCGAGGCGGGCGGCGATCACCGGTTCCTCGTTGACGGTGTAGTTCGTGCCGGGCGCGGGGAAGAACCCGTAGGTCCCGCCGTGCGGGCCAAACGGCGTGTTCACGCAACCGCCCGGGGGCGCCACACCACCATCCGATGAGGCGGTCTGGGCGCGGGCGGCCTCGGCGTCGAGAACGGACGCCTCGTGCGCGAGCGTCTTCTGGACCGCGCTGAGCTGACTGGACTCGCCGCTGCGCAGGTGTTCGGCGCCCAGCTCCCGGTTGACGATCGACAGCCGCAGCTGGGCGACATCGTCGCGCTCCACCACCACCGCCGCCGTTGAGCGCCGCCGTCGCGCCTGCACCGCCGCCAGCCGGGTGGTCTGGGCACTGACGGCGGCACGCGCGGCGATCACCGTCTGGGTGGTCTGCACGTTCGCGCGCTCGATCGTGGTCAGGTCGTGGATCCCGTTGATCAGCTGATTGAAGCCACCCGCGTCGACGACGACGTTCACGATCGTCGGGGGCGGCGCCTCATAGCGGGCTCGCAGCTGGGCGGCGAGGGTGGCGCGGTCCCGGGCGTAGTCGATCCGGAGCGCGGTGAGACGAGACCGGGCCGCGGACAGCTGGTCGTTGACCTGAGCGAGCAGTCGCTCCTGGGTAGCGACGCTCTGTTCGATCACCTGCAGTCTCGCCTCCAGCGAGCTGATCGAGCCCTCGAAGCCGTGGATGCGGGCGGTCTCGGCGGCGATCTGGGAGCGCAGCTGCTGCGCCCGCTGCTGTCCGGCCTGGTAGCGGCTCGTGAGATCCGCCGAACTGGGAACGGCGGCGAAGCCCCCGACGGCGGCGGCGAGCAGGCAGGCGAGTGCGATGCGGTGCGGGTTGAGCATGGAAGCGTCCGCCGTCTCTCGGCATCCCGCCCATGACGGTCGCCGGGCGCGAACGCGGCGACGCTACCAAGTGCTCTGCTCCCGGGAGCACCGCGGGGGGCGACGCAGCGAAACTTGCACGGCAGGAGATCGTGGTGACAACGCGACGGGCGGCCGTCCAGACGGGCCGTCGCGCCGGAGCGACTACTGGGTGGAGCTGTCGCCGTCAGACGAGCCGGTGCTCGCCGTCGAGCTGCCGCTGGCGGGCGGAGTGGCGCTGCCGCTGGCGGGCGTGCCGGCGGGCGGAGTGGTGCTGCCGCTGGCGGGCGTGCCGGCCGGCGGAGTGGTGCTGCCGCTGGCGGGCGTGCCGGCCGGCGGAGTGGCGCTGCCGCTGGCGGGCGTGCCGGCCGGCGGAGTGGCGCTGCCGCTGGCGGGCGTGCCGGCCGGCGGAGTGGCGCTGCCGCTGGCGGGCGTGCCGGCCGGCGGAGTGGCGCTGCCGCTGGCGGGCGTGCCGGCCGGCGGAGTGGCGCTCTCGCTGGCGGGCGTGCCGGCGGACGGAGCGGCGCTGACGCCGGGTGACGAGCCGGTGGTCTGGGAGGAGGTCCCGGTGCCAGACGAGGCGGCGGTCGGGCTGGCGCTTCCGCTGCCGGATGAGCTGCCGGAGTTCGTGCTCCCGCCATCGGACGAGCTGGTGGTCCCGACCGCGGGGCTGCTGCCCTGGCCGCCGGTTCCGCGCCTGTCCGAGGGGCCGGTTGCGCCCGAAGAAGATCCGCCACCGTTCGATCCGCCATCGGTTGATGCGCTGCCGGAGCCGGTCTGACCGGAGGCGCCGCTCGCTTGATCGCCAGCGCCGCCGTGGCTCCAATGGCCTCCGCCGCCACGCCCCCAGCCCCCGCCGCCGTCATGACCCCAGCCGGCTCCGCCGTGGCCGGTGGATCCGGAGCCGGGCGTCCAGCCCGATGGTCCCGAACCGTCTCCGTGGTGCCAGTGGTGACCGCCGCCGTAGCCCGGTCCAGTCGACGACGAACTTCCAGTACCGGTCGAGCCAACGCCAGGGGTCGAGCCAACGCCCGGGGTCGAGCCAACGCCTGGGGCCGAGCCAACGCCTGGGGCCGAGCCAACGCCCGGGGCCGAGCCAACGCCCGGGGCCGAGCCAACGCCCGGGGCCGAGCCAACGCCCGGGGCCGAGCCAACGCCCGGGGCCGAGCCAACGCCCGGGGCCGAGCCAACGCCCGGGGCCGAGCCAACGCCCGGGGTCGAACCAACGCCCGGGGTCGAACCAACGCCCGGGGTCGAACCAACGCCCGGGGTCGAACCAACGCCCGGGGTCGAACCAACGCCCGGGGTCGAACCAACGCCCGGGGTCGAACCAACGCCCGGCGACGAGCCGACGCTTGGCGACGACCCCACACTCGGCGACGAGCCGACGCTTGGCGACGACCCCACACTCGGCGACGAGCCGACGCTCGGGGACGACCCCACACTCGGCGAGGAGCCGACGGTCGGAGCAGACACCCCGACGGTGATCGGCGAGGGGCTCACGGTGATCGGGATCGGAGTCGGCGTCGGAGAGATCGGGTTTGGCGTCGGGGCGACGGGAACGACGGGAATCACGGGCACCACCGGTACAACGACACCCCCTGGGCTTCCGCCGCCGCCCGTCGGAATCCTCGTGCTCCCGGACCCCTGCCCGTGCGCCCCGCTCAGCCGTCCACCCTCTTGCGCCCCGGACCGCGTCCCGCCACCGCCGGACGTCCCCAGCCCGGCGAGTCCGCCGCTGGCGAATGTCCCGCCGCCACCGAACGTCCCGCTGCCGAGCCCGCCGCCGCCGCCCGTCGCGGTCACCGGGCCGCCACTGCTCGCCAACAGGCCGAGCAGCCCCGATCCGGAACCGGCGACGCCGCCGGCGGTCGTTCCGAACGGCGGTGCCGCCGCGAGAAGTCCGATGCCGGTCGGAACCGCCGCCTTCGCGCTACCGGAGCCGCGTCCGCCCGCGTTTCCCCCGGAATCACGGGCCCGGTCAGCAGCTGACGCAGATCTCCGATCCGGCGCAGACCGCCGCTCGTCAGCACGAGTAGCGCGACGATGATCGCGGTAGGGATGAGCACTGCCACAAGGGAGGCTCCATAAATCTGCCGCGTCCACGCGCGCCGCAGGCTCACCATTTAGATCCTATCGGCGGGTCGCGGCGGATCCTTAAGCGATTTGCAGGTTTCCGTCGCGGTTTGCCCCTTTATCTGCACTGAAGTGCCTGATTGGCCCCGCGCCGGTACGATCAGACCCCACCGACGCTCTGCGCCTAGGGGACATCATGGGCCGTTTCTCGATCGCACGCTCGCTGCGCCTCGCGCTAATCGGCCTGGCGATTCTGCTCTCTGCGGTCGCAGCGGCCGGGATCGCGAGCCTGTACAACGCTCGTCAGCGCTACGAGAACGTCCTCGTGCAGAGCTCGGATCTGGCCACCGCCGTCGCCAATCTGACGAGCGCCGGCGTCGTCCAGGTCGAGGTACTCCACGACTCCAGAGGCCCGGCCGCGCCCGCGGCGCGCCGCCAGGCGACCGCCGCATTCGATCGGTCAGCGCAGACGGCGACCAATCTGGCCGCCGCGGACCCTCCGAGCGTCGGCCTCGTCGCGCAGCAGATCTCGCTGCAGCGGGTCGGCGCACGGCTCGCCGGCGAGGGCAGGCTCGACGCCGCCGCCGCGGCCGGCGGTCCGCTGGCCCGGGCCGGCGCGATCGCTGATCAGCTCCAGGCACGGCAGCGAGCCCGCCAGGCCGCGGCTGCCCGCCGCGATCGCTCACGGTCGCGGACCGCGATCACGATCGTCATCGTCGCCGGCCTTCTCGCGCTGCTCGCCGGGCTCGTGCTGATCGCGCTCCTCGTCCGATCGATGCGCCACCCGCTCGACGCGCTCGTGGACGCCACCGAGGAGCTGGCCTCGGGCCGGCTCGACCGCCGGGTGCAGCCCGCCGGTCCTCGCGAGCTGCGGGATCTGGGGGTGGCATTCAACGCCATGGCGGAGGATCTGGCCCAGGCGCGACACGATCTCGAGGATGAGCGCCACCGGCTCGCGGTGACGATCGAGAGCCTGGGCGACGGGCTGATCGTGACCGAATCGAGCTCCAGCACGATCCTGACAGTGAACCCGCGCGCCACGGAGCTCGTCCCCGAGCTCGCGCCGGGTGGCCACGTCGATGATCCAGACGGGCCCCTGCCGCAATTGAGCGACGCTCTCGAGAAGGAGGCGATCATCGACCATGGCGGACGCGTCCTGTCGGTGACCGCCGGCCGGCTCGGGGGAATCGCCGGCGGCATCGTCTGGACGGTCCGCGACATCACCGAGAGGGCCGCGCTCGAACGCGCCAAGAGTGAGTTCTTGGCCACCGCATCTCACGAGCTCCGCAGCCCACTCACCTCGATCAAGGGGTTCGTGGAACTGCTCGAGCGCAGCCCCGCGAGCATGTCCCAGCGTCAGCGCGAATTCGTCGACATCATCAAGCGCTCCACCGATCGACTGGTCGAGCTCGTCAACGACCTCCTCGACGTCGCGCGCATCGAAGCCGATGGTGTGGAGATCACCCCGCGGCCGACCGACATCGGCGAGGTGGTGCGCGAGCTCACCGAGCTGATGGGGCCGCGGATCGACGCCAAGCAGCAACACCTCGGCGTCTACATCGCCCCCACCCTCCCACTCGCGGTCGCGGATCCCGACCGGATCCGCCAGGTGATCGGCAACCTGCTCACCAACGCCCATCTGTACACGCCCGAGGGCGGACGCATCCATGTCGGGGTCGAGGCGGACCGCGCGTGGGTGCGGATCGTCGTCGCCGACTCCGGGATCGGGATGACCTCGGAGGAGACCCAGCGCGCGTTCGATCGCTTCTACCGGGCGCGGAGCGGAAGCACGGCCGGACCCGGGACCGGCCTCGGGCTGTCGATCGTCAAGTCGCTCGTCGACCTGCACCACGGCCAGATCGAAGTGGACAGCGAACCCGGCCGAGGGACGACCTTTCACATCATGATCCCGGCCGCGGTCACCGCTCCCGAGCTCGCCGATCCGTTGAACGTGATCCACGGCCGCCGGGTCCTCATCGTCGACGACGAAACCGAGATCGCCGAGCTCATCGCCGATCAGCTGGAGTCGCTGGCGGTCACATGCGAGGTGGTCGGCACCGGCGCGGAGGCGCTCGCCCGGTTGCATGAGGACCACTTCGACGCGATCACGCTGGACATCCTCATGCCCGACATGGACGGGGTAGAGGTGTTGCGGCGGATCCGCGCGGACCCCGAGCTGCGGCTCACCCCCATCGTGTTCATCTCCGTCTTCTCCGCCCGCAGCGAGCTCGCCGGCGAGTGGATCGTGTCCAAGCCGATCGACGCCGACGAGCTGCGCAACGTTCTCGCGGCCGCCGTCCGCGCCGGACGCTCCCGCGTCCTCGTCGTGGGCCGCGAGCACCTCCAGCCGGCGCTTGAGCCGTCGCTGGACGATCTGGGGATCGAGCACCAGTGGGAGACATCGGAGGTGACGGCCGCCCGAGTCTGCAGCGAACGGCGCTTCGAGGTGGCGATGGTGGACATCGGCATCGGTGACCCGCAGCGCGTCCTCGCGGCGCTGGACCTACGGGGGCGGCGGCTCCGGCGGGCGGTGCTCCTATTCTCCGATGGAGATTCTCCGACGCCCTCGGGTATCGTGGATCTCGGGATGAAGGTGGTGCCGATGGAGGACGCGGCCCACGCTCTACTCACCGCGCTGCGGGGGGACCTTGATCAAATGAGTGAAGTTGTCGACGGAGCTGAACACCGAAACTGAGCTCACCCGGGAGATCGCCCGCCTCCGCTCCGAGCTCGCTCGCCGGGAGCGGGAGTCCGCCGACAAGGAGCTCCAGCTCGAGCGCTACGCCGCCGACCTGCGCGAGACCTTCAAGGAGGAGCGCACGCTGACCCAGCAGCTGACCCGCTCCTACCGCGAGACGGTGCGGGCGCTGTCCAACGCCGTCGAGGCCCGCGACGCCTACACGGGCAAGCACGCCGAGCGGGTCGCCGCCTATGGCATCGAGATCGCCCGCGCGGTTGGCCTGCCCCGCCCCGACGCGCCGGAGATGGAGTTCGGCTTCCTGCTGCACGACATCGGCAAGGTGGCGGTGCCGGATGCAATCCTCTACAAGCCCGGCGCCCTGACCGGCGAGGAACGCGCGATGATGGCACGCCACCCCGCGACCGGCGCCGACATCGTCGGCGGGATCGACTTTCTCGGCGGGGCCGCCGAGGTCGTCCGCTCCCACCACGAGCGCTGGGACGGCACGGGCTACCCGGACGGGTTGGCCGGCGAGGAGATCCCGCTGGCGGCGCGGGTGTTCGCGGTCGCCGACGTCCTCGACGCGCTCACCACCGACCGCCCCTACCGGGCTGCGCTCTCGCTCGACGAGGCTCGGGCGATGATCGTCCGGGAGTGCGGGACCCACTTCGACCCGGAGGTCGTCCATGCGTTCACCACGATCGACGACGAGACGTTCATGCGGATCGGGAGCGACGCCTGGTGAGCGATGACAGCCTGAGAGCGGTGCGCCGATGAGGCGCGGGGTGCTCGTCGTCGACGACGACCCGTTCATCCGCAAGCTCGTCTCCACGACACTCGAGGACGTGTCCGAGTTCGACCTCTACGAAGCCGGCGACGGCGTCCAGGCGATCGAGGTCGCCGAGCGGGAGCAGCCCACGATCGTGTTCCTTGACGTCGACATGCCTCTGATGGACGGCATCGACGCCTGCCGTGAGCTTCGCGCGAACCCGGCGACGAGCGCGGCAACCATCGTCATCCTGACCGCCGCCCACGGCGACGGCATCCGGGCCCGAGCGAAGGCGGCGGGCGCGGACCTGTTCCTGACCAAGCCGTTCAGCCCACTCGATCTGCTGCGGCTGGTCGATCGCCTCGGCGCCGAGGGTCACCCCCGCTGAGCTGCGCGGCCGGTCAGCCGATCTTGATCAGCACGACCGTGTTGATCGCGAACAACACGGCGAACAGGACGGTCCAGCGGTTCAGGTTGCGCTCGACGAGCGACCCACCGCCCAGCGGCCCGGCTCCGGTCCCGACACCGAACGCGCCCGAGAGCCCGGCGTCCTTGCCCGAGTGCATGAGCACGAGAAAGATCAGCGCCACGCACAGCAGCACCTGAACGACGTCGAGGATCGCGGTCACGACGCTGATGGTATCCGCTCGGCATCGCGAGCTTGATCCAAGCGGTGCAGGATGTCGACCGCCTCCGCGCGCAGAGCCCCGTCGATCCTCTGGTAATCGTCGTCGGACAGCTTGCCTGTGCGGAGATCGAGCTCAGCGTCACGGATCTCGCGGTACTTCGCGTCCCGGGCCGCCTCCAGCTCGTCGACCTGGGCGGCCTCGCGATCCGTGCTGCGCTCCCGCCGCTTCGCCTGGAGCGGAGCCGAAATGAGGTACACCGCCGCGGCGAGTACGACCAGGACGAGCACGTACGCCATTCCCGCGCCTTACACCAGCTCGCGCTCGCGGGCCGCCTGTGGCACCGTCTCGGGGAACCCTGGCTCAGCTGGCGGCGCGTCGACTCCGCGGCGGCGGGCGATCCGAACGCCCCGGCGCGAACGGCCGGGCACCGGCGACAGCGCGATCAGGCCACCCAGCGCCGCGACGATCGCTCCGATCCACAGCCACGTGACGAGCGGGGACACCTCGATCCGGAACGTCGCCGCCCACGGATGGGTGACGAAGCGCTGGGTCAGCTCGCGGATCGCGATGTCACGGAGGTTGTAGAGGACGTTCAGTGCCTGCGCCCGCCTGGCCGCCGGCAGCCGCTCCGCGCGCGCCAGCGCGACCGACAGCTGCGCGTCGCCCTGGCTGATCAGGCTCTGGAGCGGCGTGATATTCGGGGCAATGACGACCCACAGATCACGGGTGAGCCCGGCGTCGAGGCCGACCCGGCTCTCGCTGGAGCCGTTGAAGAAACGTCCGATCGGATGGGTCGGGTCCTGCGACGGGTACAGCCCGTAGCTCGTGTTCAGCGTCGCGACCCGGTGCCCGCCCCGGCTCACCGCGATGACCGCCCCGAGTGAAATCTTCTGCGCCGTCGCGCCGGCGGTCGCCCGAACGTACGTCCACCGGTAGCCGTCGAGGCGGACGCTCTGACCCGGGTTCACCGTCGCGGTCCGCTGGTGCTGGAAGGTGGTTGACGCAGCGACGCCGACGAGCGCGACCGCCACCCCGAGATGGACGATGTAGCCGCCGTAACGGCGACGGTTGCGCCGCACGAGCGCCACCAGCGCCGCCGGCGGCGACTCGGCGGTCATCGCCTGGCGCGCCCGGATCCCGCGGAAGAACTCCTGCGCCACGGCGGCGGCCACGAACGCGCCGAACCCGAACATCAGATAGGCGAACAGGTGCTGGTGCACGCCGGGCACGAGCAGCAGCACGAGCAAGCTGCCAGCGCCGACCGCGACCGGGAACGTGAAGTTGCGGCGCACCTTGGCCAGCGTCACCCGGCGCCAGGAGATGATCGGACCGATCCCCGACAGCAGCACGATGATCAGGGCCAGCGGCACCACGAAGGGCCGGAACGCCGGCGGCCCGACGGAGACCTCGGTGCCGGTGATCGCCTCGGAGATGAGCGGGAAGAACGTCACCCAGAAGATCACGGCGGTGAGGGCGACCAGCAGCAGGTTCTGGAACAGGAACACCGCCTCGCGGGAGAACAGCGAGTCCAGCATGGCCTCAGACCGCAGTCGGTCCCGTCGCCAGGCGACGAGGCCGATCGACCCGATGACCATTGCCGCGATCAGGGCGACGAACGAGATGTTCAGCGTCGGATCCGAGACGAAGGCGTGGATCGAGCTCAGGATCCCGGAGCGGACGAGGAAGGTGCCGACGATCGCCAGCGTGCCGGTCGCGAGGATCAGCGACGCGTTCCACACCTTCAGCATCCCGCGCTTCTCCTGGATCATGATCGAGTGGATGAATGCGGTGACGCACAGCCACGGCATCAGCGCGGCGTTCTCGACCGGATCCCAGGCCCAATAGCCGCCCCAGCCCAGCTCGGTGTAGGACCATCGGGCGCCAAGCAGAATCCCGATCCCGAGGCACAGCCAGGCGGCGAGCGCGAATCGGCGGGTGATCTGGATCCATTCCGCGCCGAGCCGGCCGCTGATCAGCGCCCCGACCGCGAACGCGAACGGGACCATCAGGAGCGTGTAGCCCGAGTACAGCATCGGGGGGTGGATCATCATCGTCGTGTGGCGCAGCAGCGGATCGAGACCGGCTCCCTCGGTGGGCGGGACGGAGCTGGTGGCGAACGGATTCGCGAACAGCACCGTCAGGCCGAGGAAGAAGATCGACATCACGAACAGCACGGCCTGGGCGTAGGGCACGATCTCCAGGACGCGGCGCCGAGTCAGGAAGAGCGCCAGGCTCGACCACGACGAGAGCAGCAGAACCCACAGCAGGAGCGAGCCCTGCTGTGTCGCCCAGATCGCCGCCGCCCGGTAGAAGAAGGGCGTCGTCGTACTCGAGCCGCTGGCGACGATGTTGTATGCGAAGTCCGAGGTGATGAAGGCGACGTCGAGGATGACGAACGCGACCGCCGCCATTCCGGCGACGGCGTACATCGCCCGCCGGCCGGAATCGACCCATTCGCGGCGGTGCCGGCGGGCGCCGTACACCGAGGCGACGAGTCCATAGCCGGCGCTCATCAGCGCCAGGATGAGCAGGGCACGGCCGGCGACGGCCATCAGCGCGACCTCATCATCAATACGAGCCCGAGGCCGCCTGGTACTTCGAGGGGCACTTCGTGGTCAGACTGTTCGCCTGGCCCACGAACGTGCTGGAGCTTCCCTCGCGGACGTCCACGAGGACTCCGCGTCCTGGCGCGAACGGGTCCGGCACCTCCCCGGTGTAGCGGACGGGAACCGACTCCTGCAGCTTGGGATCGCGCACCCGGAACAGAAGCGCGTCTCCCTGCTTGCGCACCGAGCCGGTGAGCACGGTGCCCGCGAGGATGTAGGTCTGACCGGGCCTGGCGCGCGTGAGCAGCTGCGATGCGGTCAGCTCGTCGCGGCCGGCAGCGAAGCTCGTATAGACGAGCGCCGTCGCCAGGATGAGCGCGACGGTCAGGGCGATCGAGAGGCGGATTGCACGCTTGCGGCTCGGATCCATGCCGCAACCCATTGTCCCATACCGGCCTGCCGGCGGCCCCCACCAGCCGCCCCTTCGGAGTTCGCGGCTCAGCCGCGTCGTTAAGTTGGGGTTAGCCCCAAGGAGTTGTTGGCATGGACGCGAAACCTTTTGCCATCTGCGCCGTTATGAATCGTTGACAGTGCTTGCGAGAACCAAATTTGGCGCCGGCACGGTCCGGCGCCACCGCGAAGGGCGACCGGCTCGTGCCACGGGACGGGGAGAGGTCTCCGCTACGGGAGGGACTCCCGGTGACGCACAGACCCCGGAACCGACCGCGGCGAGCCAGACGACCCTGGCGGCGCAGCGGCGCCGGCGCGAAGCCGGCGTGACCGAAGACGCCGCGATCTACACCTGCCCGTGCGGCTTCGTGTTCCGGGCGCTGGTGTCGACCTCGGTCGACTGCCCGCATTGCGGCGGCGCTCAGGCCTGGTAGGCGCACCCACCGGCGTGATGGCAGCCCGGCGCCCGTAGGGCACGGCATCGGGAGCTATGCGGCGGGATCGGGCGTTTCGGTGCAAGCAGTCACGACTCCCGAGGCGCTCGCACCGCCACGCCCGGAACCCGGGATCAGCGGGACACGCTTCGACAAGCCGCTCGCTGCTTGCACCGGAACGCCCGGGTCGATCACGCCCACAGCGGCGCTGTCCGCCACTCGGCCCCGCGTTTCGGCCGGCGTCTAAGCAACGGGCTTGCTCGCCGCGGCGCGGCGGCCCCTTGAGCGTTCCTTCGCTGGGGGAAATGATTGTCGCGGAAGTTTGCGCCAGTTTCCGTCGCCGACAGCGTTTTCAGGCTCAAGTGTCCAGATAGATCCGCCGATCAGATAACTGGGACGCCGAAGCTTGACTCCGATCCAGGGGGCGCAGTCGGCGGAGACCCGTCGCCATCAACACCAAGAGGGCGGAGGCGACGGGAGACCCGCCACCCTGACCGACAAGGGGGCAAACAGCGATGCCCGGACGCCGTGGAAGGCGTCCGGGCATCGCGGATCGGAGCCGCGGCAACCGCGCGGTGTGCGAGCATCGCGCCCATGCGAACCGTCAACGTCTTCACCACAGCGCTCGAGTACGACGACACGGACCCGGA
This sequence comes from uncultured Solirubrobacteraceae bacterium, assembly GCA_963731395.1. Lineage (GTDB taxonomy): Bacteria > Actinomycetota > Thermoleophilia > Solirubrobacterales > Solirubrobacteraceae > Palsa-465. The sequence continues at coordinate 88,238 of CAVSVH010000016.1, read as the reverse complement.
GGGCTACCGGTCGGCACAAGCCGGCGTCGGACGGCTCGCCGGCGGCCTTGAGAACGTCGTCAAGGCGTTTGAGGTGCCGCCGGGCCAGAGCATCTGTCCCTACCACTACGAGTACACCGAGGAATGGCTGCTCGTACTGGAGGGCGATGTGGTCGTGCGTACCCCGGAGGGCGAGCAGCCGGCCGGGCGTGGCGACCTGGCGTGCTTTCCCTCAGGGCCCGACGGCGCACACAAGGTCAGCAATCGCGGCGAGCGAGCCGCCCGGGTCATCATGTTCTCCAGCGCCCGCGAGCCCTCGGTCGCCGTCTATCCCGACAGCGACAAGATCGGCGTCTGGCCGGGGACCGACGCCGACGTGGTGATGCTCCGGCGAGAGGATGGGCACGTCGACTACTACGACGGCGAACGCTAGGCGGCCTGGCGCTGACCCGGGGTTGGCGTGTGCTCGGCAAGCTGCATTCCAGATCTCGGCGCGCTGCCGCCCGAAGGAGCGTGGAGCGCCTTCGGTGCGGCCGGTTGAAGGTGAAGGCGCTCCCGGCGGGGTTTTTGCTCGAATTTGGGCAGTTCTCACCGTCGCCGGGGTGGTCGGCGTGACAGTGAAGGAGTACGTTGCCGGTGGGCGCGAGCGACTGACGTAGCGAAGCGCAGACGTCAGGAGCTTCGAGTCTGCCGCGCAGCTTTGCCCTTCGAGGGCCTCATTTATGCGCGCTCCAGTGTCACGCTCGCGCCCACTTCTCTCGCCGGTCGATCGGTGTGTGGGTCGGTGAGCATCGACGTGGAGGAGATCTCACGTGGCCCGTTTGCACCGCTCAGACTCCAGCCATGGTCACCTGGGTGAGTCGCAGGTGATTGCCCGACGGGTCGCGGAAGCCGGCGTCGATCCCGTACGGCCGCTCTTCGGGCTCCTCCGCGAACTCGACCCCGCGCGCCTTCAGCTCCTCGTAGCTCGCCCGGCAGTCGTCGGTGGCGAGAAACACCGTCCCGGCCATCCCCTTCGCCATCAGCGCGTGGATCTGGTCGACAGTCTCCGGCTCCAGCACGGGCGGCCCGGGGATGGCCATCAGCACGATCGACACATCCTGTCCGGAGGGCGCGACGCACAGCCAGCGGAAGTTGCCGAGCTCCGGCAGCGTGACGTCGGAGGTGATCTCCATCCCGACCTTCTCGGTATAGAAGGCGAGCGCCTCGTCCTGGTCGCGCACCCACACCTGCGTGTTGGCGATCCTGATCATCGTGACCTCCTGGGGAGTGGTGGTGGAAGCGATGGCGTCACGCTATTCGCGCGGTGCCGACCTGTCTTCTCGAAACGTGCGGCGTTGCGGGCGGCCGTAGGCCCGGGTGACGCAGCTCGGAACCACCGCGAGATGGGATGCGGGCGGGAACACGTCGCGATAGGCCGTCGGGGACATCCCGTACGTGCGCGTGAAGCTGGTGGTGAACGACCCGAGGCTCTGCAGCCCGACCGAGAAGCAGATCTCCGCCACCGACCGATCGGTCGTGCGCAGGAGCGCCGCCGCCCGCTCCAGGCGGCGGGTCAGCAGGTACGCGTGCGGCGACTCGCCGAACGCGCGCCGGAACTCGCGGCTGAAGTGCGCGCGAGAGAGGCCCGCTGCCGCGGCCAGGTCATCGACGTCCAGCGGGTCGGTGTAGCGGGCATCGGCCAGGTCCTTGGCTCGCAGCAGATGGCGGGCAGTCGGCGCGTACACCACACCGGCGAGTATCGCGTGACCGGCGGCGCACTTCCACCCCGCGTCCCGCACCGGCGGTGAGCCGTCAGCCCATCGCGGCGCGCAGGATCTCGGCCACCGCCCCGTTGGCCACCAGCGGCAGCGCCGCGCGGAGGTCATCGGCGGGGGGGCGGTCCTCGGTGAGCATCGGAACGCGCTCGCGCACGCGAGCGTGGAGCTCGGCGACCGCGGATCCGGGGGCGCCGGGATCGCAATCCAGCGCCTGGCACGCGCACAGCAGCTCGATCGCGACGATCTGCTCGAGTCGGTCGGCGGCGTCGAGCGCCATGAGCGCGGCGGTCATGCCCATCGAGACGTGGTCCTCCTGGTTGTCTGACGTCGAGATGCTGTCGATGCTGACCGGGTGAGCGAGCACGCGCAGTTCGGCGACGAGCGCCGCCGCGGTGTACTGGATCACCATGTAGCCGCTCGACGCGCCGGCGTCATGGGTGAGGAACGCCGGCAGGCGGCCGTTGATCGTCGGCGACAGCATCCGGAACGTCCGCCGCTCGGAGATCGAGCCGAGATCGGCCAGCGACAGCCTGATCGTGTCGAACGCCAGGGCCAGGCTCTGGCCGTGGAAGTTCCCTGCCGAGATGACCTCATCCGGGCTCTCGAACACGAGCGGGTTGTCGGTGACCGCATTGAGATCGGCAACGACGAGCGCGGCGAAGAAGCGAAACGCCTCACGGGCGGCACCGTGCACCTGCGCCGCACACCGCAGCGAATACGCGTCCTGCAGGCGAGGAGAACCCGGGCCCGTGGCTCGCGTCGAGCCGTCGAGGGCGGCGCGGATGTGCGCGGCGCAGCGGCTCTGGCCGGGCAACGGCCGCAACCGGTGGACCCGGTCCTCGAACGCGGGTAGGGCACCGCGCAGGGCGTCGATGGTGACCGCGGTGACCATGTCGACCGCGTCGAGCAGGCGGTCGACGCGCACGGCCAGCAGGGCGCCGATCGCGCTCATGAAGTGGGTGCCGTTGATCAGGGCCAGGCCCTCTTTGCTCTCCAGCGCCAATGGCTCGAGGCCGAGCGCCCCCAGCGCCTCGACGCCGGGGACGAGCTCGCCGGCGGGATCAAACGCGTGTCCCTCTCCGAGCAGCGGCAGGAACGCATGGGCGCTTGGTGCGAGGTCTCCGCTGGCTCCGAGCGAACCCGTGCGGGGCACGAGTGGCGTGTACCCGCCGTTGAGCAGCTCGGCTACCCGCTCGACGACAACCGGCCGAACGCCGGAGTGGCCGAGCAGCAGTCCGTTGAGCCGGACCGCCATCGCCGCCCGGACGACCGGCGACGGCAGTCGCTCCCCGGTGCCGGCGGCGTGGCTGCGCAGCAGGTTGACCTGGAGGTGTCGCTGCAGTTCGGGCGCGACGGTATTGGACACGAGAGCCCCGAAGCCGGTGCTGATCCCGTAGACGGCGGTGCCGGCGCTGAGGATGCGCTCGAGCGTCCGGCGGTTGCGCGCCACCAACTCGAGCGCCGCCGGGTCCAGACCGATCCGGGCGCCGTCGGCGATCGCAGCCACGTCGTCGACGGACACCTCGCCGGTGAGGACGACGCCGGGTGGGAATCGATGATCGGGCATGCGGCGGCGAGGATAACCGCCCCGGCGGGGCACCGGAGCACCTCGTCGCCCCCGGAAACCCCTGCTAAGGTCGGCGCAGCGGTCGATCTCGGCCGCGAGGCAGCTCGCTTGGGTCCCGCAGTCAGCGGTTCGGGTCAGCCATAGCCTCCCGAAACCGTTCGCGGCAGCGACGCCGCCCAAGGAGTGATTCATCGTTATGCAGTCTTTCGCCGATCTCGGCGTGTCTAGCGCCGTGGTCCAGGCCCTCGCCGACGAGGGCGTGACCACGCCGTTCGCCGTTCAGCAACTCGTCATCGGGGACGTCCTCGCCGGGCGCGACGTGCTCGCCCGCTCGCCGACCGGCTCGGGCAAGACGCTCGCGTTCGGCATCCCCATCGCCGACCGGATCGAGTCCAACGGGCCTCGTCCCGCCGCGCTCATCCTGGCCCCGACGCGCGAGCTCGCCACTCAGATATCCAGCGACATCCGCGCGGTCGCCCATGCCCGCGCGCTGTCGGTCACCCCGGTCTACGGCGGGGTTGGGCTCGTCAAACAGGCCAAGCTGGCCGCACGCTCCCACATCCTCGTCGCTACCCCCGGGCGGCTGGAGGACCTGCTCGCCCGCGGCGCCTTCACGCTGGATGCGATCCGGATGCTGGTGCTCGACGAGGCCGACCGGATGCTCGACATGGGCTTCCTCCCCGCGGTCCACCGGATCGTGCGGGCATGTCCTGCGCACCGTCAGACCCTGTTCTTCTCGGCCACCCTGGACGGCGAGGCCGGGGCCATCGCGAAGCGCTACACGACCGATCCGGTCAGGCGCGAACACGGTCCCTCGGCGCGGCGGGCTGCCGCGGAGGTGGAGCACCGGTTCGTCCCGGTCAGCTCTGATGGCCGCATCGACGCGCTGATCGACGCGCTCGACGGCGACCGCGACCTCGCGCTCGTGTTCGTGCGAACCAAGCGGGGCGCCGACCGACTCGTCAAGCGCCTGGGCAGCCGCGGGCTCCACGCGGTGGCGATGCACGGCAACAAGTCCCAGCGTCAGCGCGAGGTGGCCCTCGCCCGATTCGAGTCGGGAGCCGTCGACACCCTCGTCGCCACCGACGTCGCAGCCCGCGGCATCGACGTCGCCGGGATCTCGCACGTGATCAACTTCGACCCGCCGGGCGACCACGACACCTATGTCCACCGCGTCGGCCGGACCGGTCGGGCCGGCCGCGCCGGCGTCGGCATCACGCTCGTCGATCACCACGAGCGGCGCGAGCTGGGACAGCTTGCCGATCATCTCGGGATCGAGCACGGCCTCGGCTCCGCTTCGGTCGCCGCCACCCGCATTCCCCGCGCGACGAGCGCCTCCGGAGCGAACGGGCCGAGAGGCTCCAACCCCGCGGCCGCGGGAGCATCCCGGGGCCAGCGCCGCCGTCGGTCACGGCAGCGCAGGCAGCACGAGCGCGGCCGGGTGCGCTGAGTCGCGCAGCAGCTCGATCTCGACGGCGTGCATCGACGCCTCGTCCGCCAGTGCCCGGTCCTCGCCGTTGCCCGGGTTGCGCGCGTAGCGCGGGTGCGCCCCCGACGACAGCTGAAGTCTGATCCGCTGGCCGGGGCCGAAGCGATGCGCCATCGGCCACAGATCGAACGCGACGCGCCAGCTGCCGTCGGCCGACTGCTCGTAGCCGTCGGGGTCCACGGAGGTGAGCGCGTCGCAAACGTTGCGGGACACGCCGTCCGGACCGACGTCGCAGACGCGAGCGAAGACATCGAAGTATGGCCGGGAGGCGCGGACCCACAGCTCCACCGAGACGGGCCCGATCGCTTCGAACCCCGTTTGAAGGACCGCGCCGGTGTAGGTGAGGACGTCGACCCGGGCCTCGAGCGGCGCGTTGTCGACCACCGGCTCGCGGGAGAGCAGGATCGGGCCGCCGAGCGACGGCGTCGGATCCGCGGGGTCATATCGATAGCGGTCGCCCGACTCTGCGAGCTGCACCGGCGGCCGGTCGAGGAGCTCGGCGCCGGAACCCAGGTACAGCCGCCGCTCACGGGCGTCCGGCGGAGGCCAGCGCGGCAGGTCCCGCCACCCTGCCTCCGAGCCCTCGCCGGTGACGAACAGCCGGACCGGGCTGGCGCGAACGAGCCGTTCGTCGCCGAGGAGGTGGGCGCGCATCCACGCGATGCTCTCGCGTTCCGCCGCCCCGGCCAGTCCCGGGGCGGTGTGGGTCCACGGGCCGATCAACAGCTGCGGGGACGCGCCCGGCGGCCTGAAGGGCCGCGAAGTCCTGCAGCATCCACGGGAGGAGGATGTCGAACCAGCCGCCGACGAATTGGACCGGGGCGGTGACCGCCGGGACCCTGGCCGAGAAGTCGCGCCGCGCCCAATATGGATCGTCGCGACGCGGGCTCGCAAACGCTTCGCGAAACCACGGCAGCTCGGCTCCGGTGGCGCGCTCGTCGAGATCGCCGAGCGGCAGCTCGGACAGCGCGACCGACAGGGCCCGGAGCCCGCGGCTCATCGCGACGAGCCCGAGACGCCGCTCCTGGGAGGCGATGATCACCATCCACGACGCCACGTTCTCCAGCGACAGGCTGCTGCCGGTGTAGGTCTGCTCGTAGAACTGCGACGCGCTGACCTGGACCGACATCGCCGCCAGGTCCTCCCCCGCATCCGCGGCGATCGCCCACTGTACGAACCCGAGGTAGCTGGGGCCGATCGCCCCGAGCCGACCGGAATGCCACGGCTGGGCACGCAGCCAGCGGACGGTGGCGAGGCCATCGTCGCGCTCGTCGAACGGGCGGAACTCTCCGCCGGAGCCAAATGTCCCCCGGACGCTCTGGATCAGGACCTGCAGGCCCCGCTCGGCGAGCAGCCGCCCGAACAGCGTTCCCACCAGCTGGCGGCGTCCGTACGGCGAACGCACGAGCACCGTCGGCTGGGGCCCGCCGTCGCTGTCGCGGGCCACCCAGCGGTCGGCGAGGAGGACCGCGCCGTCATCCATCACCGTCGGCAGGTCGCGGTGGCAGACGACGTCGAGCGTCTGCGGGCTGGGCAGGCGCATCCGCCGGGCCAGGACCTGGCTGACTGACGTCACGCGCGATTCTCGGATCGGCCGACCGGGTACGTTGTCGATCCGGAACGCATTTCGGAAAGGATCGCACGGCGATGGCCGCGCCCCCGCCGGACGGAGATGTGCCGCGATGACCAAGGAGGCTTCACTGAGGCAGACCGCTGCCGGGCTCGTCCCCGAGGGCGACGGTTGGTTCGTCCTCGACGCTCGGGAGGCGCGTTGGCTGTTCGGCGACTTCGGCGCGTACACGAGGTTCGAGGGCGAGCCGCGGTTCCCGCTGATGGGGATCAACATCGGCGTGCTCTCCCCTGGCCAGCCCGCCTGCTATTACCACGCCGAAGACGAGCAGGAGGACTTTCTCGTGCTCAGTGGCGAGTGTCTGCTCCTGATCGAGGGGGAGGAGCGCCACCTGCGAGCCTGGGACTTCGTCCACAGCCCCCCATGGACCGAGCACGTGTTCGTCGGCGCGGGCGACGGACCGTGTGCCGTGCTCGCGGTCGGGACCCGGCTCAGCGAGCGGGTGGTCTACCCCGAGTCCGAGCTCGCCCAGCGGCACCGCGCCGGCGTGCTGCGCCAGACACGGGACCCGGCAGAGGCCTACGGCGATCTCCCCGACGACCAGGAGACCTCGTACCGCGACGGGTGGCTGCCCGACCGCTGACTGGAGGGTCAGCCGGACCCGTCGCCGTCGGGCAGGCGCCACCCCGGCGGGCGCGGCAGCGTCAGCGCATCCTCCGGGCCCCATGTACCCGCGGCATAGGGCTCGGGTGCCGGAGGGTCGTCGATGACCGGCGCGCACACCTCCCACAGCCGCTCGATCTGCTCGCTGCGGGTGAACAGCAGCCGCTGGCGCAGCATCACGTCGTGCAGCAGCCGCTCGTACGCCTCGAGCCCATCGGCGCCGTCGAACGCCTCATCGACGTCCACGGTGAGCGCGACGCGCCCCAGCTCGATGTCGGGACCGGGGATCTTCGCGTGGACCTCGATCCTCACCTGAGGATCGTCGGACAGCTCGAACACGAGCTCGCTCGGGCGTACCTGCTCGCCGGGATCCTGATCCGGGAAGATCCGCAGCGGCGCGTCGGTGAACCCGATCGTGACCGTGCGCCGGCCCTGGGCCATCGCCTTGCCGGTGCGCAGGTAGAACGGCACCCCACTCCAGCGCCAGGTGTCGACGTAGACCTCGACCGCCGCAAACGTCTCCACCTGGGAGTCATCGGCAACGTCGGGCGTGTCGCGGTAGCCGTCGTACTGCCCGAACACGACCCGCGCGGGGTCGAGCGGACGGATCGCGTCAAACAGCTTCGTTCGCTCGAGATGGACGGCCTCGTCCTCGACGCGGGACGGCGGCTCGAGCGCGACGATCCCGAGGATCTGCATCAGGTGGGTGACGACCATGTCCCGGAACGCGCCCGTCTGCTCGTAGAAACCGGCGCGGCCCTGGATGTCGAGCGCCTCGGGAACGTCGATCTGGACGTAGGCGACGTGGTCACGGCTCCAGATCGGCTCGAACATGCCGTTGGCGAAGCGCAGCGCCATGATGTTCTGAGCTGCCTCCTTGCCGAGGAAGTGGTCGATGCGGTAGATCGACTCCTCCGCCAACACCTCGTGGAGGGCGCCGTTGAGGTCGCGAGCGCTCTTGACGTCGTGCCCGAATGGCTTCTCGACGACGACCGAGCAATGCTCGGCGAGCCCGGTCGACCCCAGCATCGCCACCATGTCACGCATCGCGTTCGGCGGCACCGAGAGGTAGATCAGGTGCTCGCCGTCGGCGTCGACCTCCGTCTCGGCGTCCCGCACCGCCTGCGCCAGCTCGTGTCCGTCCTGCGCGCTGGAGGCGACGAACCGCAGCCGGGCGGCGAAGTCGTCCCAGTGCTCGTCGAGCTCGCCGCGTCCATGGTCCCGGAGAGCCTGGTTGACGTGGTCGCGGAACGCGTCGTCGGATCCGGGGGAATGCCGCCCCGAGCCGATGATCCGGAAGTCCTCGGGCATCAGGCCCTCGCGGAAGAGGTGAAAGAGGCCCGGGAACAGCTTGCGGGCGGCCAGGTCGCCCGTCGCCCCGAACACGACGAGCACGCGATTGGACGGACGCTCACCGGCACTCATCGCGGTTTCCCTGACATGGCATGACGTGGTCTCATCGGAGCTCTCCCTGATCGCGTTCGTGATCGACGACCTCGAGGGTGCCCGAGCCGCCTTCCCGGCCGCGGGGGATGGCCGGGCCTCACCGCCACTGATAGCAGGCGTCGCGGCGCCGGCGGGGATGCCGAGATCAGCGGGGAGCGACGGCTCCGCGGGCGACGCGCGGGATGCGGATCCGGACCTCGACGCTCCAGTCCAGCGCGAGCCCGCGCAGGCTCATGCGCTACTGGAAGATCTCGGTCGTGCAGTCTCCGCCGGGGAGGTGGATCTCGTGCGGGCGCGCGCCATCGGCCTGCTCGTGGAAGTCGACGAAGAACTCCGGATCGAGCGCGTAACTGCCGTCGGCCTGACGGTCGAGCTTCGTCAGCCACCCCGTCAGCTCGGGATAGAACTGGTTGTCCCACGTCGAGTACAGCGAGTTCGACACGTACACCCGCTCACCGTCGAGCGAGACCTGGAGCATCTGCGGACCGCCGACGAGCGGCCCCGACGCCTTCGGGTGTCCGCCGTCGCGGCCGAGCAGGCCGCCCAGCCACACCTGAGAGCGGAGCACGGGGTTGACGGGATCGGAGACGTCGTAGTGACGCAGATCCCCGTGCAGCCAGTTGGAGAAGAACAGATTCCGGTCATCGAGCGAGAGCACGATGTCGGTGATCAGGCCGGGCACACCACCGGGAAGCGGCCAGCCGGCGAGCTCCTCGTTGCCGACGTCGATCACCGTGTCGGCCCGCCACGACCCGTTGTCGCGATGAAAGCGCTTGACGTTGCTCGACAGAGTCACCCCCACGAACCCCTCGGCGGAGTCGGGGTCGTGCTGCCAGCGCAACTCGAGAGGGATCCAGCCGTCGTCGCCGAGGTCGACCGTCTGCACGATCTCGCGCCGCTCCAGATCCCAGAAATGCAGCTTGCGGCCGTACTTCCCCTCGGCGACATCAGAGGGATTGAAGCCGGGCTGAAAGGTGTTGGGGGCTCCCCACTCGCTCGAGACGAGCGTGTTCTGGCGGGGCTGGTACCAAAAGTCGTACATGAAGTCATAGCCGTTGCTGCCCCGCTCCCACCGTTCCGCGACGGAGAAGTCACGGGCGTCGAGTACCGCGAAGCCGCCCGGGGCATTGCCGTCCGCATCGCCGAGCATCGAGATCGTGATGATGTCGCCGGGCATGCAGTGGACGGTGTGGGGCGCGCTCAGCCCCAGCTTCTGCTTGATCTCGTCGCCCTCGATGACATTCTTGATCCGCGGTGCCCGCGGGTCGGAGATGTCGAGGAGGTGAATCCGCGACGACCGGAACCCGGGCACGACGAGGGTGTCGCGCTGCAGGTGAGAGTGGCACGCGGACGAGCACGCGTTGAACCCGAAGTGGTGCAGCTCGTCGCCGACGTTGGGCATGTCGGTGCGGTGCACGATCTGCCCGTAGCTCGACGACCCGGGATCGACGTCGACGGTGGCGATGAAGTCGGGGCGATCGATGCCCGTGCCCTCGTACAGGGATGCCACGTAGACGACCGATTCGGGCGGCTGCTCGCGCGCCACCTGCGGCGACGCGTAGCCCGGGCCGGAGTGCTCGGATTCGGAGTGGTCGTGGGCGCTCATCATGGGCTCCTTCCTCGCGGGTGTCGCCGCCCCCCGGGCGCGGCGGACGCTCAGGTCAGACAGCCTATTGCGCGCCGCCGGCCTGAGCAACGAATCCGCTCGGAGTCGCCAACCGGTGCCCGCGCCGGCGGGATACGCTCACGGTGCGACCCGCATCGACTCCCGGAGGCCTTTCGATGAGCACGACGACGAGCATTCCATCGCTGCGCGACCGCCGGGCGTGGAAGGCGCTGAGCGACCACTACGAGGAGATCAGCCAGCGCCACCTGCGGAGCATGTTCGATGAGGATCCCGGGCGGGGTGAGCGACTCACCGCCGAGGGCGCGGGCCTGTTCCTCGACTATTCCAAGAACCGGATCACCGACGAGACGGTCTCGCTGCTGATCGCCCTGGCGCAGGAGTCCGGCCTGCGCGAGCGGACCGAGGCGATGTTCGGCGGCGACCGCATCAACGTCTCCGAGAACCGTTCGGTGCTGCACGTCGCCCTCCGCATGCCCAAGGGCAGCTCGCTGATTGTCGACGGCGTCAACGTGGTCGACGAGGTGCACGAGATCCTTGAGCGGATGGCGGCGTTCGCTGAGCGCGTCCGCTCCGGAGAGTGGAAGGGCCACACCGGCAAGGAGATTCGGAACGTCATCAACATCGGCATCGGCGGCTCCGACCTCGGCCCGGTGATGGCCTACGAGGCGCTGCGCCACTACTCCGACCGCGAGAAGACGTTCCGGTTCGTGTCCAACGTCGACTCCACCGACATCGTCGAGGCCACCCGGGATCTCGACCCTGCCGAGACGCTGTTCATCGTCTCTTCCAAGACGTTCACAACGCTCGAGACGATGACCAACGCACGCTCGGCGCGCGACTGGGCCCTCGCCGGGCTCGGCGACGAGTCGGCGATCGCCAAGCACTTCGTCGCGGTCTCCACGAACGCCGAGAAGGTGAGCGAGTTCGGGATCGACCCCGACAACATGTTCGGCTTCTGGGAATGGGTCGGCGGTCGGTACTCGATGGATTCGGCGATCGGGCTCTCGACGATGGTCGCCATCGGCCCCGAGCGCTTCGCAGAGATGCTCGCCGGGTTCCACGAGATGGACGAGCACTTCCGGACCACTCCGTGGGAGCGCAATCTCCCGGTACTGATGGCGATGCTCGCGATCTGGTACGGCGACTTCTTCGGCGCCCAGACCTACGGGGTCATGCCCTACGAGCAGTACCTGAAGCGCTTCCCCGCATACCTGCAGCAGCTGACGATGGAGTCCAACGGCAAGAGCGTGACGCTCGAGGGGCGTGAGGTCGACTACGACACCGGAGCGATCTTCTGGGGCGAGCCGGGCACGAACGGCCAGCACAGCTTCTACCAGCTGATCCACCAGGGAACACGGCTCATCCCGGTCGACCTCATCGGGTTCGGGACATCGCTGAACCCGCTGGGTGACCATCACGATCTGCTGATGTCCAACGTGTTCGCACAGGCGGAGGCGCTCGCGTTCGGCAAGAGCGAGGAGGAGGTGCGAGCCGAGGGCACCCCCGACCCGATCGTCCCCCACCGGGTCATGCCCGGCAACCGGCCGACGAACGTCATCCTCGCCGACCACCTGACCCCGCACACCCTTGGGGTGCTCGTCGCCCTCTACGAGCACAGCGTCTTCACCCAGGGCGTGGTGTGGGACATCGACTCGTTCGACCAGTGGGGGGTGGAGCTCGGCAAGGCGCTGGCTCAGCGGATCATTCCCGAGCTGGAGTCCGACGCGGAGCCCGCCCTTGAGCACGACAGCTCCACCAACGCCCTGATCCGCCGCTACCGGGCGATGCGCTGATGCTCGTCACCATGAGCCGGTTTGACCATGCCGAGACGATGCGCCGTCTCGCCGACGCCGTCGCGCACCGGGCCCTCACGGTCTTCGGATTGATCGACCACGCCCACGGGGCGCGTCAGGTCGGGCTGGAGCTGCACCCCGAGGAGGTGCTCGTGTTCGGCAACCCGCGGGCAGGAACCGGCCTCATGCAGGCGGATCCGCGGATCGGCATCGAGCTGCCGTTGCGCGTCCTCGTCTGGGCCGTCGCCGATGCCGTGCACATCGCCTACAACGACCCGCGCGAGCTCGCCGGTCGCTACGACCTCGACGCCGCGCACGCGACGTTGGACGCGATGTCCGAGCTGTTGGCCGCCGTCGTCGCCGAGGCGGCGGGAGCTCCGCCTCCGGCGGGCGTCGCCGGCTGAGCGCCGATCCGCCGGGCGCCCACCGCTCGGCGGTCAGGTATCGTCATACGCGATCATGGTGCGCACTGACCGCCGGTCGGTCGTCAGGGGGCTCGGGAAGGTCGGACTCCTTCCTCCAGCGGCGCTCGCTGTTCACGAGCTGCGCTATCTGCTCGCCTACGGCGGCAACGCGAGCGCCACGCTGGAGCGCCAGGGCCACTCGTACCTGCACTCGGTGACGCCGTGGATCGTGCTGGTGATCGCGCTCGTCGCCGGTGGGTTCTTGAGGTCGCTCGGGCGAGCGTTCTCCGGTCACACCTCGATGGCACGGTTCGGCGTCTCGTTCCTCGGCCTGTGGCTGGCCTGCTTCGCCTGCCTGGTCGCGATCTACGCGGGTCAGGAGACCCTCGAGGGCATCTTCGCCGCCGGCCACCCCGGTGGATGGGTCGGCGTCTTCGGCTACGGAGGCTGGTGGGCGATCCCCGCCGCGGCCTGCCTCGGTCTCGTGCTCGCCGCCGCGTTCCATGGTGCGCACTGGGTCCTGAGCGAGGTCGCCGGGCGCCATGCCCGCCCGCGCGCCCGGCCGCGCCGGCACCTCGCGCCGGTGCGTCGTCCCCCCGCGCAGCCCGTGCCGGTGCTCGCGCCGCTCGCCGGGGGATGGTCGGACCGCGGCCCACCGGTGTGAGCGTCGGGCGCACGCGGCGATCGCCTCGCCCGGCGCCCGCGACACCATGCTGCTCGCCGGCCCCGCTCGCGCCCATCCGCCCGGGCGAGGTGCGTGTCCTCAGGGCACCGCGGATGCGCAGCGACCGTAGGCCGAGGGACGTCGGTGACGTCCCCGATAGACGATAAGGAGCACGCATTGACGACGGATACCGCGGATCTGCCGGTCGCTGCCGGTGAACGCCAGCCGCACGCCCGAGGACGGCTCCGCGCCTACTTCTGGTCCGACAGCCGCCGGGCGATCCAGACTGTGCTCGGGCTGCTCTGGCTGCTCGACGGCGCGCTCCAGTTCCAGTCCTTCATGTACTCCAAGGGCTTCATCCAGATGCTGACCGGGTTGACGGCAGGTCAACCCGGCTGGGTCGCCGACAGCATCAACTGGTCGACTCGGATCGCGAATGGGGACCTGACGCTGTGGAACACGCTGTTCGCCCTGACCCAGGTCGCGATCGGCTTCGGCCTCCTGTACCGGCGCACGGTCAAGCCCGCCCTGCTGGCCTCCTTCGGGTGGGCGTTCATCGTGTGGTGGTTCGGCGAGGCGTTCGGGATGCTGTTCATGAACATGGCCCAGCCGCTCACCGGGGCGCCCGGAGCGGTGATCCTGTACGGGCTCGTCGGGCTCATCGCGTGGCCGAACGGGCGGCCCGGCGGGCTCCTCGGGGTCCGGGGGGCGAAGACGCTGTGGGCCGCCCTGTGGCTGATCATGGCGTGGCTGTGGCTGCTGGCGCCGAGCAGCAGCGCCAACGCCACCCGTGACGCGATCAACGCCGCCCCCTCCGGCATGAGCTGGCTGAGCAGCCTCCAGGACGGCGTGGCCAACGCCGCCAACGGCAACGGCCTGATCATCGCGCTCGTCCTGTCGGCCCTGTCGGCGGCGATCGGGATCGCGGTCGCCGTCGAGTGGCGGCCCCGGTTGTTCCTCGGGCTGGCGATCGTCCTCAGCCTTGCCCTCTGGGTCATCTCCCAGGGGTTCGGTGGCATCTTCGAGGGCGACGCGACCGATCCGAACGCGGGCCCCCTGTTCGTCCTGCTGGCCTGCGCGATGTATCCCCTCATCTCGTCGGACGGGCGCCGTGGCGCGGCGGCTGACGGCGCCCACCGAGCTACCCGGGCCTCCGTGCCCGCAGCCAACCAGGAGATCCTCACATGATCACGCGAAACCTCGCCGTGCCGGCGAGACTCAAGGTCGCCGTTGCCTGCCTGGCGATGGCGGCGCTGGCCGGTTGTGCGAGCGCGAACAAGACGACCACGACAACCACCACGGGGTCCGCGGCGTCCGCCGCGAGCTCCGGGATGAGCGGCATGAACATGGCCAAATCCCCGTCCGTCGCCGGGATCAAGGCGGTGCCGACCCAGACGCTGGCGGCGGCGACATGGCAGGGAATGAAGGTCCAGGCCCGCGCGATGACGGCCGTGCCGTTCGTGGTCTTCGACGGCACCTCGGAGCGGATGGTCAAGCCGCCGAAGAACGTGAGCTTTCACCTGATGGTCGATCTTGCCGACTCGCGCACCGGCGTCGCGATCCCGTATGCGAGCGTGTGGGCGACGATCACGAAGGGCGGCAAGGTCGTCTATGACGAGCGGCAGTGGCCGATGATCTCCGAATACATGGGCCCTCACTACGGCAACAACGTGGCTCTGCCCGGCGCCGGCGACTACCGGTTGAGTCTGCTCATCAGCCCGCCGGTGTCGGCGCGCCACGTCGAGTACCAGAACGTGTGGCTGCACCCGCATCGGATCACCGAGACGTTTCATTGGGCGCCATCCGCATGAGCTCCGAGGCGCGACACGGCCACCCCCGTCGCTCGCTGACCCGCCGCCGGTTCGTCCTGGGTGCCGCCGGGGTGGCGGCGGGCGCAGGCGCCGCCGGGATCGGCCTGAGCCGGGCCCTGAGTTCCGCGGACGCGCCGGCGACGGTGCCGCGGGTGGCGCTTGCGCCGCAGGTGGCGGGTCTGCCCGCGCGCCAGCACGGATGGACCGCCAGCCTGGCCCGCGACGACGCCGGCAATCCGATCGCGCCCCGGTTTGACCGCCTGCTGTTCTTCGATGTTCGGGGGCGCCCGACCCCGGAGTATGCGCGGGTGCTCGAGGCGTCGCTGCGCACCCTCGAGCATCGCTTCCGGTGGGACCCGAGGGGCCTGCTGTTCACCGCCGGATGGGGCCCCGATTACTTCGAGCACGTTCTCCGGGTCGCGTCGCCGATTCCGCGCGCCCGCAGTCTGTCGGATTTCGAGCTGCCGAGCATCGACGACTACCACCTGTGCCTGCACCTGGCGGGCGACGACCAGCGGCGGCTGGCCGAGGTCGAGTCCGCGCTCGTGCACGGCACCCCGCTGGCGGGAGCGAGCGGTCCGGTTGACATCTCCAGCATCCTGCGCTGGCGGGAGACCCGCACCGGGTTCGTCGGCGCCGGACTTCCGGCCGCCAACCAGGCCACCGGCGGGATCCCGTCCGGGCACCCCGTGCCGAAGGGCTCGCCTCTGTTCATGGGGTTCAAGTCCAACCTGCGGCGCAATCAGGCCACCGAGGACGACGTCACCGTGAACGAGGGCCTGTTCGCCGGCGGGACGACGATGCAGGTCAGCTACATGCGCCTGCGCCTCGACAGCTGGTATGAGGGTCTCAGCGAACGCGACCGCATCGCCCGCATGTACGCCCCCCAGGTGACCCCAGCGCAGGTCAAGCGCTTCACCACCGACGCCAAGAGTGACCCCAACCTGATCGGGCAGGCGATCAACCGCTACGGTGTCATCGGCCATTCCCAGACCTCGGCGAAGGCGCGGCGCCACGGCCGGCCGCTGATCCTCCGGCGCGACTTCAACACCACCGACGGGGGCCAGGCCGGGTTGCACTTCGTGTCCGTGCAGCGGACGATCGAGGATTTCATCACCACCCGGAACGCGATGAACGCGAGCTCGGCCCAGCTTCAGAATCCGGCGATCACCGACACCGTCAACAACGGGATCAACGAGTTCATGTTCGTCCTCAAACGTGCGAACTACATCCTGCCGGCACGCGCTCGGCGGTCGTTCCCGCTGCTCCCGGGCGGTCACGCCGAGCTCGACTGACCGCCGGTTCCCGACGCCGCTCGGCAGAACCCGCACCGCCACGCTCCTCCCGGCCCCAGCCAATACGATGCGCCGATGCGCTCCAGCGGAGGCCCGAGGTGAGCGAACCGATGTCGGTCGGGTGGATCGGCACGGGCGTGATGGGCGCGGCGATGGCCGGTCATCTGCTGGCGGCGGGGCACGAGCTGACCGTGTTCAACCGGACGAAGTCGCGCGCCGACGAGCTCGTGTCCGCCGGCGCTGGCTGGAGCGACAGCCCGCAGGAGCTGGCCGCGGCGGTCGACGTCGTGATCACGATGCTCGGCTATCCGACCGACGTGCGCGGCGTTCTGCTCGGGGAGGACGGGGTGCTCGCGGCCGCACGGTCGGGCTCGCTGATCATCGACATGACGACGAGCGAGCCGTCGCTGGCGAACGAGATCCACGCCGCGGCCGCCGATCGTGACCTGCAGGCGCTCGATGCACCGGTGTCGGGCGGCGATGTCGGTGCGCGTGACGCCTCCCTGGTGATCATGGTCGGCGGCGAGCCCGACGCGTTCGCGCGGGCGCAACCGCTGCTCGAGACGCTCGGCCGCAGCGTCGTCCTGGAGGGCGGCGCCGGCGCCGGTCAGCACGCCAAGATGGTCAACCAGATCGCGATCGCATCGGGAATGGTCGGGATGTGCGAGGCGATGCTCTACGCCCAGCGGGCGGGGCTCGACGTCGAGCGGGTGATCGACACGATCAAGGATGGGGCGGCGGGCTCGTGGTCGCTGTCGAACTACGCCCCCCGCCTCCTGAACGGCGATTTGGAGCCGGGATTCAAGATCGACCACTTCGTCAAGGACCTCGGCATCGCCCTCACCGAGGCCCGCCGCCTGCAGCTGCCGATCGCCGGCACCGCGCTCGCCGAGCAGCTCTACGTCGCCAGCCAGGCCGCGGGCCTTGGTCAGAAGGGGACCCAGGCGCTGCTGGCGACGCTGGCCCGGGCGGCTGACGCACGCTGGCCGCCTGGCTAGTAGCTAGTGGGGCCCACTAGCACTCGCACCGCGGACCCCGCACGGTCACGACGACATGACCGTCAGGTTCTCCGTGTCGGACGCCTGGCCGGGACGCGGTCACCGTAATCGTCACTGGAATGGTTCGCGCTTGGAAGCGATGACGGCGGGTGACAGGCTCCGTATGCTCACGGCATGAATCCTCGGGCTCCTGAGGCTGCGAGAAGGGACGTTCCGATCCGAGTGCAGGATGGCGCGATGGTGCGCTTTGAGGTGTTTCTCTTCTCCGCGATCGGCACGATCCTCGTCAACCGGGCGTTTCTGGCGGCAACCGGCTATCCCAAACTGGGTTCGGGCGGGCTACACATCGCGCATGTCCTGTGGGGCGGCCTGCTGATGGGGGTCGCCGTGGTGATGCTGCTCGCGGGGATCGGGACCCGAATTCGCTTCTGGGCGGCACTGGTCGCCGGGATCGGGTTTGGCCTGTTCATCGACGAGGTCGGCAAGTTCGTCACCAGGGACGTCAACTACTTCTACAAGCCGGCCGTGGCGATCATGTACGTCCTGTTCGTGTTCTCCTATCTCCTGGTGCGCTGGGTTCTGCTTCGGCGGCGACTGTCTGATCCGCTTCGCGTGGCACTGGCGGCGACGGCTCTGACCGATCAGTCACTCGGGGATCTCGACGCTCAAGGTCGCGCCGCCGCCATCCGCCTGCTTGACGCCGTGGCTGCGCCGAGCGATTCCACGGCTGCGATCCGCACCGCGCTGATCAGTCAGCCGGTCGTGGCCCAGAGTGCGTCGCGACAGCGGGCCAACCGCCTGGCCCAGCTCGCCTGGAATGGGTGGACGCGCGTCGTGACAACCCGGACGTTCCAGCTCATCGCGTTTGCCGTGCTCGTCTATGAGGTCTGGCATCAGCTTCATACCTACATTGTGTATCTCCAGACGATCGTGAACCTGGTGAACCTGAACCTCCACGTGAACTTCTACCTCTGGTACCTGGTCGTCACCAACCTCCTGACCGCAGGTATTGTCGGGCTGGGCCTCATCCTCGTTGTCCTGGCTCCGCTGCGCCGGCACGGTCTGTGGCTGATTCAGTTCGGGTTGCTCTTCGATCTGCTCTTCGATCAGTTCTCGGTCTTCCATTTCAGCCAGTTCCAAGCGCTGACCGGGTTCGCGGTCGAGCTCGTCATCCTGCTCGCCGTCCGCTTCCTGCTCAGCCATGAACGTGGCGCAGGCCGGGCCGCCCTCCCATCCGCGACCGAGGTCTCGACAACCTGAGCGCGCCTGCCGGCCCGACTGGGCAGTCGCTCATCGCCGGGATGCGCGGGCTGCCGCGCATCACGCGACTGATCGGTCTGTTGCTGCTGATCGCCGTCCTGTGCGGCGCCGGCATCGCGCTCTACTTCGACGAGCGCAGCCGCGAAGAGACGAAGTATGTCGTCGGAAGCGCGAAAGCGGCCAACCGGATCGACCTCGACGTCACCGTTCAGACGGTCGATGCGACCGATGGGGACCTCGTCCTCCGCGTCCTCCCGAAACCCAATGGCACCCTGGCGACCGCCACTGACAACCCGACGCGCAACCTGGTGATCGATCTCACCTCGTCGACGACCCCCGAGCTGCGCTTTCCCGCCGGGCAGCCGATCGCCGTGCACAGCGTCAGAGTGGACATCCAGAACAGCGGGATCGTGACCGACTATCCGTTCGATCATTACACGACCGTGCTGGTCTTCTCCGTGACTGCCGGCGGCCGCGACGTCCCGGTACGGATGAGCTTGCGCGAGGTCGATCCGTTCTTCGTCACCCGCCTGCGCGGACGCTCCGCAACGCCGGGCGTGGTCCTGGCAGATATTCGGATCAGCCGCTCGCGTGGCACCTTCATCCTCGCCTGGTTCATGATGATCGCCATGTGGGCGCTCGCGCTGTCCGTGCTCGGCGGCGCCTGGATACTCGGCGCCCGTCGCCAGGGCGTGGTGTGGCCGGCGTTGGGCTGGATGGCGGCGACCCTGTTCGCCCTGATCGGCATGCGCAACGCCGCACCCGGGGCGCCGCCGATCGGTTCGCTGATCGACTACGCGTCATTCTTCTGGGCGGAGGCGATCGTCGCCGCTTCGCTCACCTACGTCGCCGTCACCGGCATCCGCGCCGAACGTGCGGCGATCAGATCGCAGACACGACCTTGAGATCCCGTCCAGCGCTCGGCGTGACGCTCGCGTGGCCGTGATTGACGGCACGGCGACCGGCGGGTAGATTCGCTGTCGCGTGTGGCTTCAAGGTGCATGAAAGGGACTGGATGTAATGGCTGAAACTGTTCAGATATCGCGCGGCGGCAGCGTTGCCAAGATTCGCAACCCGGTGGCGGTGATGCTCCTCTCGCTCGTGACCCTCGGGATCTACTACCTGTTCTGGTACTACTTCATCAACCGCGAGATGCGGGACCTCGGGGAGGCGCGAGGGGTCGACATCGGCCACAGCCCGGCGACCTCGGTGATCGCGGTCACTCTCGGCAGCTTCATCATCGTCCCCCCGTTCGTGTCGCACTGGAAGGTCGGGACCCGCATGGAGCGCGCCCAGCAGGCCGCCGGCGTGGTCGGTGGCAACGGGGTGATCTACTTCATCCTGTGGGTGATCCCGCTCGTCTCGATCGTCTCGCCGTTCTACATGCAGACTCAGCTCAACGAAGTGTGGCGCGCGCTCCAAAACGAGTCGCGCACTGCGCCGGCGGCGCAGCTCGGGTCATTCGATGACTCAGACATGCTGACCGAGCCGGTCGGCTCGCCCGACGAGTCCGCTACGGCGGCCGAGCCGATCAGGTCGCCCGAGGGCCTTGACGAACCGGGCGCGTCGTCGGCCGGCATCGACTCCTGAGGCCCCCGCGGACCTTGCCGGATTAGGGCCCGGACTTAGTCGTTGCTCGCGGGCCGCAGCACGGTGGCGCGCATCGGCTGCACGAAGACGCGCTCGCCGGGCTGATCGCCGGGCTTTCCCAGCCGCTCGAACGCCGCCGCGATCTCCTCCCGACGCTCATCGAAGACCGGCGCTCGCTCGGGATCGACGCTCACCGTCCGATTACGGAAGGCCTCCACGTCGGCGAGGCGCAGCCGGACGTCGTAGTCGACGATGCTCTCCCTCGACAGGCCCGCTGACGCGGCGTCCTCGAGCGCCGCCTGCGCCGCCCGGCGCACCTCCAGCTCATCCTCCACCAGGCTCGTCAGCACGAAGTAGTCCCCCTCCGCGAGGGGCTCGGCGACATACACCGCCCCGCGGGGACGGAGCACCCGCCGGCTCTCTCGCAGCGCCGCCTTCAGATCGTCGGGCGGCACGTGGTGGAGCGTGCGCATGAACAACGCCAGGTCGACCGACGCATCATCGAGCGGGAGAGCCTGCGCGCGACCGATCGCATACCGCGCCCCGCTGCCGCCGTCACCGGCCAGCGCCGGCGCCAGCTGGGTCTCGGAGATCTCGATCCCGATCATGCGCGCCCCGCGGGCGGCCAGCTCCCGCACGACTCCCCCGGCCCCGCAGCCGATGTCGACCACGTCCTTGTTCGCGGGTGCCACCACGCGCTCCAGCATGGAGAGGTCGGTGGTGGTCTCGCGAGGCACCGGATGATCCTAGAGGCCGGGACTGAGTAAGTGGCGGAATCCGGCGAGTGGCTGGGCGCGCCGAAACCGCGAAGTCGGATAAGGTCGTGACCACTTCATCTCCGAGGGGAGGTCCTCATGGCGGACAGCGTGTACCGCGTCACCGAGGTGGTTGGCGTGAGCAGTGAGTCCTGGGAAGCGGCGGCTCGTGTCGCTGTGGAGACGGCGGCGAAAAGCGTCCGTGAGCTGCGCATCGCCGAGGTGGTCCGGCAGGATCTGACGATCCAGGACGGCGGCGTCCTCAACTACCGCGTTCGGCTCGGGATCTCGTTCAAGTTCAACCCCGACTCCCCGTGATGTGAAGCGCCCCGGTCAACGGCAGCTCGGATCGGGATCGAACGTCGCCGTCGACTGGGCGAGCGTCAGCGGCCCGCCCGCCGGGATCAGCTGCACGTGGTTGACCTCGGTGTTGTCCGCAGTGTCGGACGGGTCAAACGGGCGGTAGAGGCCGAACCGAGCGAGCGCGGCCTCACTGATCTGCGCCGCGCTTGACCGCAGCAGGCTGTTGACGCCGATGTCCTCGGCCTCGCCCTTGGTGTGGGGATCGTCGGCGTAGCCGCCCACCGCGACGCTGTGGGCGGGGGTGCGGTAGCCGCTGATCCCGTAGATCGTCACCCCGAGCGCCTTGCCGAGCGCGTTGAGCGCAGTGGTGATCTGGGGCAGCTGACCCTCCGTCTGGCTGGTTCCGGGGTCGGCGACGAATCCGGGACCGCCGGAGCTCACGACCGGTTGCGCGTCGGCGCTGCTCACCGCGCCCCCGCAAAGGTTCAGCTGCGCGAGCTCCCGCTTGATCTGCGACAGCGGGGGGGCATGGTCCTTCGGATCCCCGACGATTGTCGCAGTCGTCGTCGTCGAGCCCGCGGCGTGCGCCCCCGCGACCGGCTCGACTGCCTGCGGGTGTGCCCTCGGGAGCACCACCACTGCGGTCGGGCTCTCGGTCGCCGTCGACGTCGCTGGCGCCGGCGACGTCGCCGACCCTGAGCTCTGTCGACCCCCGACCGTCGAGCCGATCCCGCCGATGCCGCGGCGGGCGCACCCAGCGGTCAGCTGCCTGCTGCCGGAGCGAAGGCGACGCTGCGGTCAGCTGCCTGGTGCCGGAACGCAGTCGACGTACGCCGTGACGGTGCTCGGTCCGTCGGCGTTCGCGTCCGCATGGGCGGTGACGATCCAGTCGTTGCTGCCGGCGCCGCCCGGCACGCTGCCGGTGATCGTCGATCCGCTCTCGGTGTATCCGCCATTGAGCACGTCGTCGTTGCCGACGCAGGCCGCGGTCACGGTGGTGTCGGCAGAGCCGGTGATCCCCTCGCCGACATGGACCTGATACACCGCGGCCCAGTCGATCCCCGGGACGCCACGGGGGCCCGGATTCCCCTGCGGCCCTCGGGCACCCGCGTTCCCCTGCGGCCCTTGCGGCCCTTGCGGCCCCGGCGTTCCCGGCGGGCCGATCTGACCACGGCTCCCCGTCTCTCCGGACGGCCCGGGGCTACCGGGGGGTCCGGCGCGACCAGTGGTTCCGGCGGTTCCTGGAGGCCCCGCCGGCCCCTGGGGTCCGCGCGGACCCGACGGCGCCCCGGGTCCGCTGGGCCGATGCGACGCCGCAGAATGTCGGAGGGCGTCCAGGACGCTCGGCTTGATCTGCGACGTCGACGTGACGACATAGCGACTGGCGGCGAGGCCGGCGCCACCGAGAGAGAAGAACAGCGCCACCGCGGCGATCGCGGTGGCCGGGGACATGCGACGCTTCATGGGTGCGGGGCCCTCCTGGCAGACAGCGCGCCACCGGCCCCTCGGCGCACTGGATGATGATGGTTGTCGTCCGTGCTGCGCTCAGCTGCGCCAGCCGTGGCACCCGAGATCCGTTCGGTCGCCACGACCGCGTCAGCCGTCGGCGCGGCACGGTAGCCCGCCCGCCGGTGATCGTCAAACTCCGCGGACACATGGATGATTCGTGCGCGCTGGCGGAAGGCCGGGTAGGACTCGATCGTTCGCGCGACTGGATCGCTCACCCACGTCGCGAGACAGACTGCTCTAATGACGATGTGCTCTGAAAGCCCGACCTGAGAAGAGGCCGCGATGACCGCAGACGGCACCGATCCCCGCGCAGGGCAGCTGCCTGAGCCCGCTGATCTGATCGACGTGGACGGAGTGCTGGCCGCCTACTACGACCGCCGTCCTGACCCGGCGGACCCGGCGCAGCGTGTCGCCTTCGGGACCTCTGGCCACCGCGGCTCATCGCTCTCCGCAACGTTCACCGAAGCGCACGTGCTGGCGATCAGCGAGGCGGTCTGCCGCTACCGGGCGTCGGCGGGGATCGACGGTCCCCTGTTCCTCGGACGCGATACCCACGCCCTGTCGGAACCGGCCTTCCGGACGATCGTCGAGGTGCTCGCCGCGCACGAGGTGGACGTCGTGGTCGACGCCGGCGACGGTGCGACGCCGACTCCGGTGATCTCCCATGCCATCCTCACCCACAATCGCGGCGGCGGACGGGGCGAAGCCGACGGCATCGTCGTCACGCCATCCCACAACCCGCCTGATGACGGCGGGTTCAAGTACAACCCGACGCACGGCGGCCCCGCCGACACCGACGTGACCGGGTGGATCCAGGACGAGGCCAACCGGCTGTTGGCCGACGGCCTGCGCGAGGTGCGGCGGGTGGCGTTCGCGACGGCGCGGCCGCGGCGACGCGACTACGTCTCCGAATACGTCGACGATCTCGCCGCGGTCATCGATATCGATGCCATCCGCGGCTCCGGGCTGCGGTTGGGCGTCGATCCCCTCGGCGGGGCATCGCTCGCCTACTGGTTCGCGATCGCCGAGCGCCATCGCCTCGATCTCACGGTCGTTTCCGACGCGCTTGACCCGACGTTCCGCTTCGTCTCTCTCGACTGGGACGGCAAGATCCGCATGGACTGCTCGTCGCCGTGGGCGATGTCGCGGCTGCGGGAGATGGCCGGCGACTTCGATGTGGCGTTCGCCAACGACCCGGACGCCGATCGCCACGGGATCGTCACCCCGGCCGCCGGGCTGATGAACCCCAACCACGTGCTCGCGACCTGTGTGTCCTACCTGTTCGGCGGCCACCGTGATTGGCGCGCCGACGTGGCGGTCGGCAAGACGCTGGTCAGCTCGACGCTGATCGATCGGGTCGCCGCCGACCTCGATCGAACGCTCGTGGAGGTGCCCGTCGGGTTCAAGTGGTTCGTGCCCGGGCTGCTCGACGGCACGCTCGGCTTCGGGGGCGAGGAGAGCGCCGGCGCGTCCTTCCTGCGCCGGGATGCAACCACGTGGACGACCGACAAGGACGGCCTCATTCCCTGTCTGCTGGCGGCGGAGATGACGGCGACGACCGGGCACGATCCCGGGGAGATCTACGACGGGCTCGCGGAGCGCTTCGGCCGGGCTGCGTACCGCCGGCTCGACGTCGCCGCCTCTGCCACCGAGAAGGACGTTCTCAAGCAGCTGTCGCCCGAGCAGGTGCCGAGCTCCGAGCTGGCGGGCGACCCCATCACCGACGTCCTGACGACCGCGCCCGCCGAGCCGCACCCCCCGTTGGGCGGCCTCAAAGTGGTCACCGACCGCGGCTGGTTCGCCGCCCGGCCGTCGGGCACCGAAGACGTCTACAAGGTCTATGCGGAGTCACTGGCGGGCGAAGATCACCTCGAGCGGATCCTGTCCGAGGCGCAGGAGATCGTCGCGGGCGCGCTCTCGGCGGCGGGGGCGGCCGCGCAATGACCACCGCCGACCAGAGCAACGTCTTCGCGATCGTCCTCGCCGGCGGCGAGGGCAAGCGGCTGGCGCCGCTGACGCTCGATCGCGCCAAGCCGGCGGTGCCGTTCGGTGGCAACTACCGCCTGGTCGACTTTGCCCTCTCCAACCTGGTCAACGCCGGGTACCGCCGCATCGTCGTCCTGACCCAGTACAAGAGCCACTCGCTGGACCGCCACATCTCCACCACGTGGCAGCTGTCCCCGTTGCTTGGCAACTACATCGCCCCGGTGCCCGCGCAGATGCGCCGCGGGCCGTACTGGTTTCAGGGCTCCGCCGACGCGATCTACCAGAACCTCAACCTGCTGCGCGACGAACGGCCCGATCACGTGATCGTGTTTGGCGCCGATCACATCTACCGCATGGACCCCGGGCAGATGGTGCGCCAGCACATCGAATCCGGCGCCTCGGTGACCGTCGCGGCGATCCGCGCGCCGATCGAACAAGCCGATCAGTTCGGCGTCATCGAGACCGCCGCCGACGGGCAGACGATCACCGCGTTTCGGGAGAAGCCCAAGGACGCGGTCGGCCTGCCTGACGCACCCGACGAGGTCTACGCCTCGATGGGCAACTACGTGTTCTCCGCCGAGACGCTGGTCGACGTGGTGACGCTCGATGCGAAGGCTCGCGAGTCCTCGCACGACATGGGCGGCAACATCATCCCGATGCTCGTCAACTCGGGGTCGGCCCGCGTGTACGACTTCTCGTGCAATCGGGTTCCGGGTGAGACCGAGCGCGACCATGGCTACTGGCGCGATGTCGGGACGCTGGACGCGTTCTACGACGCGCACATGGACCTCATCTCGGTGCACCCCGTGTTCAACCTCTACAACCTGGAGTGGCCGATCCTCACCCTGCCCGAGCCGCTGCCACCGGCCAAGTTCGTCTTCGCCGAGGATGGCCGCACCGGCCACGCGCTGGACTCGATGGTGTGCTCGGGGGTGATCCTCTCCGGGGGGACGGTCACTCGGTCGGTACTGTCGCCCTCGGTGCATGTCAATTCACAAGCCCAGGTGGATGGTTCCGTTCTGTTCTCGGGCGTCGAGATCGGTGACAACGCGATCGTCCGCAACACGATCCTCGACAAGGACGTCGTCGTGGAGCCGTACGCGCAGATTGGCGTCGATCCGGAGCTTGATCGGGAACGGTTCACCATCTCCCCGGGCGGAGTCGTCGTCGTCCCGAAGGGCGTGCGTGTCCCCGCTCCCGTCCCGAGCTGACGATGCGGGTCGCACTGCTGACGCGCGAGTACCCGCCGGACGTGTACGGCGGCGCCGGCGTCCACGTCGAGTATCTGAGCCGAGAGCTGGCGCGCCGGGTCGATCTCACCGTCCACTGCTGGGGCACCGACCGCGACGACCCGGGGGTCCGCGCCTACCATCCCTGGGACGCGCTCGCGGGCGACGCGCCACACCTGGCCGCGCTCCAGGCGATGTCGATCGATCTGGGGATGGCGGCCGGCGTCGCCGGCGCCGACGTCGTTCACAGCCACACCTGGTATGCCCAGTTCGCGGGCCATCTCGCCAAGCTGACCTACGCGATCCCGCATATCACCACCGTGCACTCGCTCGAGCCGCTGCGCCCGTGGAAGGCCGAGCAGCTCGGCGGCGGCTATGCGCTGTCGAGCTTCTGCGAGCGGACCGGGGTGGAGGGAGCCGACGCGGTGATCGCGGTCTCGGAGGGCTCCAAGCGCGACATCCTCGACTGCTACCCGGCGATCGACCCGAGCCGCGTCCACGTCGTCTACAACGGCATCGACACCGACCAGTACGCGCCGGACGAGGGCACCGAGGTGCTGCGGCGCTTCGGAGTGGATCCGGAGCGGCCGGCGGTCGTCTTCGTCGGCCGGATCACCCGCCAGAAGGGCGTCCCGCTCCTGCTCCGCGCCGCCGTCGACTTCGACCCCGCCGCCCAGCTCGTGCTGTGTGCCGGCGCGCCGGACACCGCCGAGATCGGGGCCGAGGTCGCCGCCGGCGTCGCCCGCCTGCAGGCGACGCGTGATGGCATCATCTGGATCGCTGAGATGCTCCCCAAGACCGAGGTGATCCAGCTGCTCAGCCACGCCACCGTGTTCGCCTGCCCGTCCATCTACGAGCCGCTCGGGATCGTCAACCTCGAGGCGATGGCGTGCGAGGCGGCGGTCGTCGCTTCGGCGACCGGCGGGATTCCGGAGGTCGTCGACGACGGCGAAACCGGGTTCCTCGTCGGGCTCGAGCAGCTTCCCGGCTCGATCGACCCGGTCGACCCCACAGCCTTCGCCGCCGCGTTTGCGCAGCGCGTCAATGCGCTGATCGCCGACCCGAGCCGTGCGGCGGCGATGGGTGCAGCCGGGCGCCGCCGGGCGATCGAGCACTTCGGCTGGCCGGCGATCGCCGATCAGACGCTCGCGGTCTACCGCAGCGTCGCTCGCGCGGAGACGGTGGCGTGAGCGTTCCGCAGGACACCTCCGCTCCAGCGCCGCGGTGGCCGGGAGCCTCGTATGCGGACTGGAGCGCGACGTGCGACACGCTGCACGCTCACACTCAGGTCCTCGGCAAGCTCGCGGTCGCGCTCGCCCCGCCGGAGCCCCAGCTTCAGCACGCGGCGCTGCGACTCACCGCGCGGGGCTGGGAGACGCAACCGCTTCCGACGCCGGACGGGTCGGGGGCGATCGTCGCCGCGCTCGACCTTCGGACGCACGACGCGGTCGTCGAGCACAGCGACGGCCGCGAGCACCGCGCTGCGCTCCCCGACCGGACCGTGGGGAGCGTCACGCGCGAGCTGCTCGAGGCGGTGGGCCGCATCGCCGGGCCGGTGACGATCAATCCGGCGCCGCAGGAGGTGTCGTGGACCGTCCCGCTCGACGAGGACGAGGAGCATGCCGTCTACGACCCGGCTCAGGTGAGCGCGTACTTCGCCGCCGCCACCCAGGCGGCGCTCGTCCTCGCCGCGTTCCGGGCCCCCTACCGGGGACGCTCCACTCCGGTGAACGCGTGGTGGGGCTCGTTCGATCTGTCGGTCAACCTGTTCTCGGGACGCCCGGCGGATCCGCCGGGCGAGGACTTCATCATGCGCAACGCGATGGACTCACAGGAGGTCGCGATTGGCTGGTGGCCGGGCGACGCCCGGTACGGCAAGGCGGCCTTCTACGCCTACGCCCACCCTGCCCCAAAGGGCTTTGAGGCGGCAGCGCTGTCGCCACCGCAGGCACGGTGGGAGGAGCGCGTCGGCGAGTACGTCCTCGATTGGGACGACGTCCGGGCGGTTCCCGACCCGCGCGGAACCGGCCTCGAGTTTGCCCGGTCGGCGTTCCTCCACGCGTGCCGGGTCTGCGACTGGGACCCGGCGCTCGCTGCCACTGCCGACGCCAGCCCCCTCCGGTGAGGTGACCCGCGTGCGCGTCGCGATCGCAGGAGCCCACGGACAGATCGCCTTGCTGCTGACGCAACGGCTTGCCGCTCGTGGCGAGTCGGTCATCGGCATGATCCGCAACCCAGAACACACTGATGATGTCCGCGACGCCGGGGCCGATCCTGTGGTCTGTGACCTCGAGCGCGCGGGCACGGGCGAGATCGCCGCGGCCGTCGCCGGAGCCGATGCGGTCGTGTTCGCCGCGGGTGCCGGCCCGGGCAGCGGGGGCGCCCGAAAGCTGACCGTCGATCGCGACGGCGCGATCAAGCTCCTGGAAGCGACCGCCGATGCCGCGCTGCGCTATGTGATGGTGAGCGCGGTCGGCGCCGAGTCCCCGCCTGCCGGCGACAGCGTCTTCGCCGTCTACCTGCGCGCCAAGGCCGCGGCCGACACCGCGGTTGTCGCGACCGATCGGAGCTGGACGATCATTCGGCCCGGCGGCCTCACCGATGATCCCGGTACCGGCCGGGTGCGGATCGACTCCGAGCCGTTTTTCGGGACGATCCCCCGCGCGGACGTCGCCGCGGTGCTGGCCGCCGTACTCCAGGACCGCAGCGCGGCGCGGCGGATCCTGTACGTCAACGGCGGAGATGATCCGATCGACGCGGCGCTCGCCGAGGTGACGACGGTCACCCCGCCCAGCGATGCACCGGGATCGACTTCAGCTCGCTGACCTCGTGCTTGGAGAGGATGAGCCTGACCTCATCGTTGCTGATCTCCCCCACCGCATTGATCGGGATCGTGATCTCGCGCTTGCCCCACAGATGCCCCTTCTCCAGGACGACGTGCGAGATGCGCTCATCGCTGCCGACGACGAAGCCGTCGACGTGCCCGAGCAGGTGCTCATCGCTGGAGATGACCGAGCTCGCCCGGCGGATCTCGATCTCCCCTTTGGGAACGCGATCGTAGATCTCCGCGATGTTCTCGTCGAGCCCGAGCGGTCCGATTCCGCTTCCCGGGCCACCGGTGGAGAAGCTTCCGTAATACGGCATCGCGAGAGTCTCGCTGATCCCGACGTCCCATTCCGGATCTTCGATCGGGGCATCGCCGAGCCGGAGATACGCCGCCTTCTGCAATGTCTCCAGCTCGTCGATCTCCGCGATCGTGAGGTCAAGCGCGATCTCATCGCCCGAGGCGTGTGCCGCGTCCACCGGCACGAGGCGTGCCAGCTCACGGCGATGGTGCGGCGCGACCACGATGTGGGTCAGCCGCCGCGTCAGCGGATCGATCACGACGTCCGCCAGCTCGCCGTAGGGCCCGTCGGTGCACCGGACGGGACTACCGAGATCCAGTCGCATCACGATCGTCCCGGGCTTGGGGTCGGCACGAGCGCAACCATAGACCACCCCTACGGCGCCTCGTCGGTGGACCCAGGAGCGCCCGCGATCGTGTCCGAGAGGCGCCGGCGGCGGTCGCCGATCCGTCGCCACCGCCGCTGCGCCCGCTCCATCTTCCTGCCTTCGGGATCGTAGAACCGGCGGCCCCAGATCGACGTCGGGGAGGCCAGCCGGATCGCCCCCACCAGCGACACGAGCGGGATGAACAGCCCGACGAGCCCCATGAGGGGTTTTCCCTTGACGATCGCAAGCACGGAGAACAGCAGGACGGTGCCGATCGAGACCGCGAACGTCACGATCGACGCTCCCCGGTCCTCGTTGCCGAAGGGCGCACCCCCGAGGAGCACGAGTCCGCCGAGGAGCGCGGCGACGACGACGGCCCCGAACGAGGCACGCCCCTCCTCGGCCCAATAGACATCATCGACGTACAGCCAGAGCGCGAACTCGTCGAGCGTCAATCCCGCCCCGACCCCGAAGATTCCCGCCAGGATCTCGTTTCGTGGACTCTCGGCCGGCAGCACAAAACCGAGGAAGCCCGCGATCAGCAGCAGCCAGATCCCCCAGACGACGTGGTGCACGTGGAGACCGCCCGCGGTCTCCACGTTCCCGGGCCACCAGCTCACTTTCGGGTTGCGAATCAGCCTCGCGCTGGTGCGGATGAACAGAAACGAGAGCAGGAACATCCCGAGCAGGACAAATCCGGCACGTTGTCCCGGCACGCTGAGAAACCCGGTGTCGACCTTGACGACCGCCAAGGTCGGAGACTGGCTAGCCACTGTCTCGCCCCGGCATCGTGCAAGCGTAACCGGGCTCCCATTCCAGGGCATGGCCGACCAGCGCCAGATCTCCACCGCCGACCGTGGGCAGTGCAACCCGCTCGTCTGTGACGACAACAAGGGCTTCGCGGGTCGGCTGTTCGAAGCGAAGATGGAGTGCGATCCGCGCCGCTCGCAGCCGTTTGTCGAGCGCGCTCATCGTGTGACCACGCTAGGCCGCCCCGCTCGTCAGACACCCCGGCATCCTCGTAGAATTTTTCGGTCCGGTGGCTCATGTCAACTTCTCTTTGATCGGCACTGTGGCGCTTTCCACCGCCTCGATCGTGGGAGTCGTCGCCGTCGCCGGCGTGGTCGTCGGCTTGGGCCTGTTCCTGGTTCACGCCTGGCGAACGGCTTCGCTGCGAGCCATCACCGACGTCCAACACCGGAGGCTTAAGGAGCTTGCCGCCGCCTTTCAGATCGTCGGCGGCGCCGCGCCACAGCCGGTCACCACGACACCGGATGGCGTTGCACCCGCGTCCTGGTCGCGCTCGATCGTCGCGGGCGTCGCGGCCGGCGCGCTGGCGTCAGCTGCGATCGTCGCCGCCGTGATCCTCCTCCGAGCAACGGGCGCGACCGGGCATCCCCACCCCGGGCACCTCGGCTCCCTCCGACCAAAACCAACCCCCGTCGACCGCCTCCTCGCATCGGTGCACCCTTCGGCGGTGACGGTCGCGATCCTCGACGGCTCGCCGCGTCACGCTCGCGCCGAAGCGATCGCCGTCAGGCTCGCGAACCTCGGCTTTGCGGCGGGACCGATCGTCGCCACCGCCGGTCCCCGCGACGGCGCGACGGTGATCGCCTACACCCGCGGTCATCGCACGGCGGCTGAGGCCATCTCCGCCGCGCTCGCGCTGCGCTCGGCCCGGGTTCACCCCGCGACGCTGCAGGACCGGCTCGAGCCGTGCCCCGCCGCCCCGTGCCGCGCCGGCATCATCGTGACGGTAGGGTCGAAAATCCGGCCGGCAGCAGTGCGGGCGACGCGGCCGGTGGCGGGCGGGATCAGAGCCCAGCGGCGGTCAGCAGCGCAGCACTGAACCCGGGGACACTCACGCGGTAGCCATGAGTGGTCGGAGGCACCGTCGCGTGACGCAGGTGGCCGCGCCAACGACCGTCGGTGCCGATCGATCGGCCGGCCAGCGTCACGCCTGAGGTCGACAGCGCCGACGGCGCCCACAGCCGCTCCAGCTCGGCCGCTCCCATCGGGGGTCGGCTCGCGCTCACCGAGACGACCGCGCGGGACGGGCCCTTGTTGATCAACAACACATCTGTGCCGGACGCCGATCGGACCGCCCACACCTTCAGATGAAGCCCTCGACCGGACGACACGTGCAGGAAGAGCCGGCGGGCGTTGGCGCCGATCATGTGCGAGAACAGGCTGAGCCCGTAGAGCTCAGGCAGCGGCTGCACCGATCCGCGCTCGAGCAGGAACGGGGCGTTGAGCAGCTGCGGGCGCATGTGCCAATTCACTGCATCCACGCCGGCCCGGATCAGCTCAAACAGAGCGTCCGGCGCCCACAGCGCGGACGCGAATGAGTCCGAGACGCCGGCGTTGCCGGCGCAGCTCACTGAATTGACCTCACTGACCGATAGCCGCTGGCCCGAGCGATGCGCAATCGCGATCGCGCCCCGTAACCGTCCCGCCAGGCCGTGCGAGGAGCGCTCCGCAAGCAGGCTGGCCACTCCGGGATAGAAATACGATCCCGACGGCCAGCAGTAGGACAACGGATACCGGTGGACCGTGATCGTCCGCGGACCGAGCCGCCCGAGCCCGGTCATCGCCCGCAGCCATGCCGGGTTGGCTCTCGCCGCCTCCGGGCCCTCGAGCGCGACCCCCGGCGCGGCCACCGACAGCGCCCGCGCATAGGCGAGATAATCGTCACGGTATCTCGCCGGGGTGTACTCCTGGGTCCAGCCCCGTCGTGCCGACGACGTCGTGGTGGCGACGCGCTCCCGCTCGAGCGCCGGCTGATCGCTGAACAGATCGGGCTCGTTCCCGATCGCCAGCCCCGCGAGCCGTGAGCGGCCGAGTGCGGCGAGTGCGGCCTTGGCCAAGCTCGCCGCCATCGCCGGAGAGTGCACGGCCAGGTTCAAATCGAGCGCGACCGATAACTGATCACGATGCGCCAATGCCGCCAGCTGCGCCAGCCAATCGGTGCCGATCTCGAACACCCACGACGGAGCGCCGGTGGTTGGCGTCTCCCAGTACGCGTCATCAGCCGATTTGCCGCCCACGCGGAGCGTGATCGGATCCCCAGCCGCATCGCGCAGCAGGCCGAGCACGCGGTGCAACACGGCGCCCTCCCGCTCATAGTCCGCCAGCTCGTTGGCCTCAACCGACAACCCCAAGAACGCATCAGGAATCCGCTGCGAACCACGCGTCAACGTGACGTGCGCGGGGAGCGCGGGCCCACCGGACCGGGAAAATGCGCTTGCGGTAAGCGCAAGCGGCTTCCCTGCGGCCATCCCCGGCGCGCACAGACAACCCGCGGCCACCACCACCGAGACCACGCGCCGCCACCCCGGACGCCTCATCAAACGCCACCCCCCGCTTGGGTCTGCACGCACGGAAGGCTAAAGCAGCGCCCGCCGTCGGCGAGTCGGTCTCGGCGTGGGCGAGACCGCTTTGGCCAACTGGCCATATCGCCCCGTGGCGGAGGCTGGTTGTCTGTCCGCGGTGCGTTGGCGACAGCCCCCACGTCATCCCGGGACGCGCCGGCTCGGCGAAATCGAGCCGCTGATGGCAGAATCCGCGAGCACGGCGACCGCGTTGACATGGTCTGACTGGCAGGCGTCGCGTCCCTACTCGGTTGGGCTGGAAGAGGAGGTGATGCTGCTCGACCCGGGCGACGGGTGGGCGCTGGCCGCCCGTGTCGACGAGGTTCTCCAGGCCGTGTCGGCGCAGCTCAGGCCGCACGTCACTGCCGAGACTCAGGACGCGGTCCTCGAGTTGGCCACCGATCCTCACCTGCTTGCGGACGATGCGGCCGCTCAGTCACGCTCGCTGCGCGACCGGCTGGCGGACGAGCTGCGGATGATGGGGCTCCGCGCCGGGTGTGCCGGGACGCATCCGACGGCGGTGTGGACCGAGACGCGGATCGCCGGCGGCGAGCGCCACCAGGAGGTCTATGGAGCGATGCGGGAGCTCGCGCGCCGCGAGCCGACGTTTGGGCTGCACGTGCACGTCGGGGTGAGCGACCCGGACGCGGCGATAACGCTCTACAACCGGATGCGCATCCACCTCCCCCTGCTCCTGGCGCTGTCGGCCAACTCGCCCTTCTGGCAGGGGCGCGACACGGGACTCGCCTCGGCGCGGACGCCGATCTTCCAGGCGTTTCCTCGGGTGGGCACGCCGCGCGGATTCGATTGCTACGAAGACTACGTCGAGACCGTCGACCGGCTGATTCGCTGCCAGGCGTTTCCCGAGCCGACGTTTCTGTGGTGGGACGTGCGCCCTCAGCCGAGGTTCGGGACGGTCGAGGTGCGGATCATGGACGTCCAGACCGCCTCGGTCGCGACCAGCGCGCTGGCGGCCCTCGTCCAGTCGATCGCCTCGCTCGAGCTCGAGGAGGGGTACCACACCGAGTCGGTCGCGGGCAACATGGAGATCCTGGTCGAGAATCGTTTCATCGCCTCGCGTGACGGGCTCGAGGCGGAGTTGATCGATCCCGTCAGCGAGACCCGTGTCCCCGTCCGCGCGGCGGTCGGTCGGCTGATCGACGCGGCGCGGCCGCACGCCGAAGCCCTCGGCTGCGCCGCGGCGCTGGAAAGCGTCCTGGACCTCGCCCGCGAGAACGGCGCCCAGCGTCAACGGCGCACCTACGCCCGCACCGGAGACCTGTCGTCGCTGGTGGCGACCCTGGCCGACGGGTTCTGAGCCGGCGCGCTCAACTCGCCGGCGACGGATAGACGATCCACACCGCCTCGGCGCCCTGGCGATAGACCATGTAGGTGGCGTTGTGCAGCCGCGAGTAGATCGTGCCCGTCCAGGTACCGGACTGCCAGTTGAAGGGGCCGTCGAGCGTCTCGTGGGTCGCCATGTAGACGTTCAAGGCGCGCGCCTTCGCACACGAGACATTCGGCGTGGCGCTCAGCGACACGAACGACCGGAGCGACGGAACACAGCGATGGGCCGGCGTCGCCGCGCCAACGGCGGCGGCTGGCGCCGCGGCGGCAGTCACCGCCAGCCCGACGAGGGTCGCGAAAAGAGTCTTCTTCATGAGCCAGAGAGGTCAGTCGATCAACGCGCCGTCGAGCCCCGAACAGCCGCGCCGCTGTCGCCCTTTTCGCCTCGCGGCGCCCGATTCCTTCCCACGATGTCGCCGGCCCGGAATCGGCAACCGCGGTCGCGCAGACAGTCACCGCAGCGTGCACGCTTTGAGCCCGCCGCCGTTCAGGCGTACGCTTGATGAGATGCGACTGGTGCGCTCACGAACTTCCCGTCCTGATCTGACCCGATCAGGGCCACCGGCCGCGGCCGCGGACCGCCCACGCAACTCGGTTGCGCCGACGCGCCGATCTGACGGAGCATCGATCGGTCCGGTCGGCCGATCGAACATCTGAAAGGACCTTCCATGCCATTGTTTTTCTTCACCGTCGAGCAGCAGGAACGAGCGATCGTCGAGCGCTTCGGCAAGTTCGTGCGCGTCGCCGGACCCGGGCTGCAGCGCAAGACCCCGTTCGCCGAGAGCGTCGCCGGCCGGATGAGCCTGCAGGTCGAGCAGCTGAACGCGGATATCGAGACCAAGACCAAGGACAACGTCTTCGTCGTCGTCAAGCTCGCGATCCAGTACATGGTCGGCACCGAGGAGCAGAAGGTCAAGGATGCCTTCTACAAGCTCGACGACCCCGAAGTCCAGATGAAGTCCTACGCGTTCGACGTCGTGCGATCGCACATTCCGACGCTCGATCTCGACGAGGCCTACGCCGACGCCGACACGATCGCCAAGCACATTCAGGAGACGCTGCAGCGCCAGATGGCCGACTACGGGTACGAGATCATCAAGGCCCTCGTCACGAACATCGAGCCCGACCAGCGCGTCAAGGACGCGATGAACAACATCAACGCGGCGCGCCGCAACCAGGAGGCCGCCACCGCCCAAGGCGAGGGCAACAAGACGCTGGCGATCAAGAAGGCCGAGGCGGAGTCGGAGTCGATGCGGCTTCACGGCGAGGGCGTCGCCGCCGAGCGTAAGGCGATCGCCCAGGGGCTCAAGGACTCGCTGGCGCTGATCGCCAGCCAGGGGGGCTTCGACGCCCGCGAGGCGATGGGCCTGGTGGCGCTGACCCAGTACATGGACACGCTCCGGTCGGTCGGCGAGAACGGCAACATGACGACGCTGCTGCTCCCGCACTCGCCGGCGGCGGTGGGCTCGTTGATGAGCCAGGTCCAGGAGGGCATGCTCACCGGCAATCTCGCCGCGGACGCGGCTCGGCCGACGCCGAACGGCGCCCCGACGGTGAAGCCCTAGACGACAGTCACCGACGAGACGATGGCCGACGACGGGGACGCCCTCGCCTTCCTCGGTGTGCCGCCAGACCGGCGACTGCTCGAGGAGGATGTGGGCGGCCTTCCCGACGTCGGCCCACGTCCCGGCGCCGCGATCGCGACGGCGCAGCACGATCGGCTCGTCGCCGCCGGATCGGTGATGACCGCGGCGTCGCTCGTCGGCGGCGCCGCGCTGCTCATCTACGGTGGCCTGGCGCTCCTCTTTGGTGGCGCAGGCCTGGTGGCGCTCGTCATCGCCGTGATCGGCGCCGCGCTGATCGCGACCCACTGGGGGTGGGTGCACGTCGCCGAATACGTCGGCGTGTCCATCGACGAGCGTCGGAGAGGCGCGAACGACGAGCGACGAGCCGCGTGGCTGGCGACAATCGCGCCCTATCCCCGGTTCGCGGTGTCGACCCGGGTGCTCGACGACGCGTCGACGGTGATCGAACGGGTGCTCTACCGGCCGGTGCGCACCAAGGCGGACACGTTCGTGTTCGACCGCCGTCGCGAGGCCGGGGTGACCCACGACGCCTCCACCCCGGCGCATGTCATCGCGGCAGAGGTGGAGACGATGCGGCGCGACGCGCGGCGCGACACCGACCGCCAGCGCGAGTTGTGGGAGGCGGCGAGCACCGCCTACGACGCCATGCGCAACAGCGCCGACGATGACCGCCAGCATCTGGCAGCTCAGCGGGCTGCGGCCACCGCCCTCTCCGAGCACATCAACGCCTCGCTGCAGGAGCCCCCGCTGATCGAATGACGGCGGGGACTGCCGGCCGCGGGGATCGATGATCCCCGCAGCCGATCGTCCTCCTAGGCGCTGCTGACCTGACGCTCGGCGGCCCGCATCACGCCGGCGCGATTCTTGTGGTGGCGCTCGTAGTCGCGGACCTGCTTGACGCGATCCTCGTCGGCGTCGCCGAGGGCGGACTGGACGTCCGCCGCCGTCTGCTCGTCATACCCTGCCCACGGCTCATCGCCGCGGAGGCTGTCGACCCGGTGCAGCACCGTCGAGCGGTTGTCATTCTTGCGCTCGTAGGCATCGATCTTCGCGAGGTCGACCTGGGACAGGCCCGGGAGCCGCTCGATGATCTCCTCGGCGGTGAGATCGCCGTATCCCGTGATCGCGAGATCGTCCTCTCCGGCGACCGCGCCCTTCACCTCGCCCTCGGCCTGGGCGACGCCGGGGACCTTGCGCGCCTGACGGGCGGTGCGCCGCGTGGCGTCGCGGGTCGTGCGCGCCGCATCTCGGGTCGCGTCGGTGGCCTCGCGGACCACGTCGGCGGCACCGGTTTCGCCGAGCTCATACGAGCCGTTGCCCTCGACGTCGGCACCAACGACGGCGTCAGTCAGCCGCGGGATCTCCCGCATGACGCGCTCGAGCATCGCCTCCTCGTCGGCGCGAATATCGGCGGCCAGCTTGGCTGTCTCGGTGTCGCCGACCCCGCGCGCCAGCCGCTCGAGCGCGGTATAGGTCGCGATCTCGAGCGCCTCGGTCGCGCAGGCGTCCTTCGCGTTCTTGAGCACCTTCTCCTCGCCGCCGGAGCCGCGGAGGAGATCGAGCGGCGTCTTGCCAAACGCGAGGGCCTGCCCGAGAACGTCCTCCCAGAACCCGACGACCGCGGTCAGCGGGTTCGCGTTCCCGTTGAGCGCCTTGAGCCGCTCGCCGACGCGCGTCGAGTGCGACCGGGTCTGCGCAAGATGCTGCTCCAGCGCAGACCGGTACGACCCGCGCGGGGTCATCGCGATCTGCGATTGCAGCACGCGGACGAGCGCGTCCTCCGTGGCTCGGGCCTCGCCGAGATACTGAACCACCTTGTGTTGAGCAGAGTCCATCTGACATCCAATCGTTCGAAGAGTGAAATCCCGCGGCCCGGCTCGCACCTGGTGTCGAGACCAAAATGCCGCTCTTTACGTTGTACCCGCTCCAGAGGGTCTCGCACAAACATGTGTTCGCGCCGGGTGTGCGATGCGGCACACAGCGCGCTGACAACGGCGCGATGTGTCTGAACCGGACCGTTGGTCCGTTTGTGCTACGCTCTCGAGCATTGCAGCCTTCGCCTTCGCAGGTCATTTCCCCCATCCAAAGGAGCATCCCCATGTCCGTAGGCACCGTGCCGGAGCGCATCGCCGGCAACTGGCAGTTCAGCGCGGTTCATTCCTCCGTCGAGTTCTCGGTGCAGTACCTCGTCGCCAAGTTCCGCGGCAGCTTCGGGGAGGTCAACGCCACCCTGGTCGACGGAGTCCTTACCGGCACCGCCCAGGTCGGGTCGGTCAGCGTCAAGGACCCGAACCTGACCGGACACCTCCAGAGCCCGGACTTCTTCGACGCCGAGCAGTTCCCCGAGATCACCTTCACGTCCGAGATCCTCGGCATCGACGGCGACACCCTGACGCTGGACGGCCAGCTGACGCTCAAGGGCGTCACCAAGCCCGTTCACGCCGTTGGCACCGTCGCCGGGCCGACCGACGACTTCATGGGTAACACCCGCCTGGGCTTCACCGTCGAGACGACGATCAATCGCACCGATTTCGGCGTCAACTGGAACGCGGATCTCCCCACGGGCGGCAAGGCGCTGTCCGACGAGGTGACGCTGACCGCCGAGCTCGAGTTCCACAAGGCCTGAGTCCATGCGGATCCTGGCCATATCGGGATCGCTGCGCCGGGATTCCCACAACACGGCTCTCCTGCGGGCGGCAGCCGATCTGCTGCCGCCCGACGTGGAGCTGATCCTGTACGGGGGACTCGGCCGGGTCCCGCCGTTCGACGAAGACCTGCTGGAGCCGCGCCCCGAGGCGGTCGAGGATCTTCGCGAGGCGGTCGGCGCGGCGGACGGGATCCTCGTCTCCACCCCCGAGTACAACAGCTCGATCCCGGGGGTCCTCAAGAACGCGCTGGACTGGCTGTCCCGGCCGCTGATGGAGAGCCCGCTGCGCAACAAGCCGGTCGCGGTCATCGGCGCCTCCACCGGAATGTTCGGCGCCGTCTGGGCTCAGGCCGAGACTCGGAAGGTGCTCGGCGCGATCGGAGCGCGGGTCGTTGACCGTGAGCTCCCGGTGCCGACCGCCCACGAGCAGTTTGCGCCCAGCGGACGCCTCTCGGACGAGGACCTCGAGCGTGAGCTCGTTGTATCACTCACCGAGCTCACCGAGGCGATCGCCGCCCGGGCCGTCTCGGCCGCTGCCGAGTGATCCGAGAAGGGATATCGTCGACGCGTGATCGCGCCCCCGCATGCTCCGATTGAGCTGCCGATCGTCGATCAGCCGCAGGAGCGCAGCGATGCCGCCGCCAATCGTCGCCGGATTCTCACCGCCGCTCGTCAGCTGATCGCCTGCGAGGGCGCCGCCGGAATGTCGATGAACGCGGTTGCGGCCGCCGCCGGGGTCGGCAAGGGCACGATCTTCCGCCGCTTCGGTGACCGCGACGGTCTCACCGAGGCGCTCCTGGACGAATCCACGGTCGAGCTCCAGAACGCGTTCCTGTTCGGGCCGCCCCCGCTCGGTCCAGGCTCGCCCGCGAGCAAGCGCCTCGAGGCGTTCATCGTCGCCCTGCTGCGGTTCCAGAACGCCCACCTCGAGTTGGTGCTCGCCGCCGAACGGTGGACCACCCGTGCGCCGCCGCCGTACGCCACGTTTCTCATTCACGTGAGCGCGCTCGTCGAGGAGATCGACCCGTCGCTCGATGCCCCGGTCGTCGCCGGCCTGATCCTGAACTCCATCCACCCCGAGATCATGGCGCGGCTGCGCCGCGACCGGGGAACCTCACTGGAGCAACTGGAGAGCGCGGCGGTGTCGCTGCTTCGGGGGCTCACCGGCCGCCGGTCATGAGCCTGGGCACACGCCCTGGGGGCTGTTGGGGTGCGTCACGTGCCGGATTCGATGAGCACGAGCAGCCGGATTGACCGTGAGCGGATCCGCCGCACGCTCACCTTCTGGCTGCGGCCGGCGTTCCTGCTCCGCGCGCTGACGCGGTTTCAGCGGATCACCGGGTTTGATCGCGCCGTTGCCCTCGCCTCCGGCACGCTGACCGCACTCATCCCATTGGCGATCGTCATCAGCTCGCTGCTCCCCAATGCCGATGCCGCGAGCACCGCGCGCAAGATCATCGGTCGCTACAGCCTGACCGGCGCCGGCGCCGACGCCGTCAGGAGCCTGTTCTCGCCGGCCGGGGGCGACGTGACCGGCATCAGCGTCGTCGGTGCGCTCTTACTCGTGATCGCGATGCTCAGCTTCTCGCGCAGCATGCAGCGGCTGTTCGAGCAGACGTGGGAGCTCACGCCGCTCAGCGTCCGCAACACCCCCAATGACCTGCTGTGGCTTGCCGGGCTCGTGGCGTATATCGCCCTGAGCTGGGGGATTCACCGCCTGATCGATCGCGGCGCCGTGCAGATCGTGTCCAACGCGCTCCTCGTCCCCGCCTCGGCCGTGTTTCTCCTCTGGACCGGCTGGGTTCTCAGCGCGCGACGCGTCGCGCGTCGCAGCCTCGCCCCGTTCGCGATCGTGGGGGCGATCGTCCTCGCGGTGTACCTCACCGGCGCGGCAGCGTACGCCCCCCATCTGTTCAGCTCGTACGCATCGCGCTATGGCGCCGTCGGGGCCGTCTTCGCGATGATCTCGACGCTGTTCGGACTGATGGTGGCCCTCGTCGGCTCCGCCGCGCTCGGCCGCGAGGTGTTCGAAGAGCTGAGTCGCATCCGCCGCGGCGAGGTTCCGCCGGAGGATGAGGTCCGCCGGGAATGGGACGCGCTCCTCGACCAGGGGCGGTTGCGCTGGCAGACCCTGCGCAAGCGGGTGGATCGCCGCCGGCACTCGTCATCGCCCGACGATCACCGGGCTCCCTGATTGAATTCGAGACCGTTCCGGCCGAGGTCGCCATCTCTGTCCTGCTCGAGCCACCCAAGGAGTCGCCATGCCCAAGCATCTTCTCGATGGTGTCGACCTCAAGCTTGGCCTGTTCTCGGCGAACTGCTCGTCGGGGATGGCGGTGACGACGATCGAGGAGCGCTGGGAGGCGACCTGGGACGACAACCTGCGGCTCGCTCGGCTGGCCGATCAGGTCGGCCTCGACTTCATGCTTCCGATCGCGCGGTGGATCGGCTACGGCGGGACGACGAACTTCCACGAGGGCGTGCTTGACCCCGTCGCCCTTGCGGCCGGCCTGCTCGCCGAGACCCAGCGCATCTTCGTCTTCGCGACCCTGCACACCG
This sequence comes from uncultured Solirubrobacteraceae bacterium, assembly GCA_963731395.1. Classification (GTDB taxonomy): domain Bacteria; phylum Actinomycetota; class Thermoleophilia; order Solirubrobacterales; family Solirubrobacteraceae; genus Palsa-465. The sequence continues at coordinate 47,538 of CAVSVH010000016.1, read as the reverse complement.
CGTTCAACCATCCCGTCGTCTCGGCCAAGGCGATGGCGACCGTCGACCAGATCGGCCGAGGCCGCGCCGGCCTGAACATCGTCGCCGGCTGGAACCAGCCCGAGTACGACGCGATGGGTGTCGATCTGCCTCAAGACCACGACAGCCGGTACGCGTTCGCGCAGGAATGGTGGGAGATCGTGCGTCGGCTGTGGACGGAGCCGGGGCGCTATGACATCGACGGACGGTTCTGGACCCTTCACGGGGTGGAGTCAAACCCGAAGCCCTACGACGGGTTGCCGCCGATCCTCAACGCCGGATCGTCACCTCAGGGCCGTGACTTCGCCGCGCGCAACTCGAACGTCGTGTTCACCGTCGTCGGCGGTCCCGAGGACGGCGCGGCCATCGTCGAGGCGGTCCGAGCCAACGCTCGCAATGAATACTCGCGCGAGGTGGAGGTGTTCACGCCGGCGTACTGCGTGTGCCGGAGCACTCGTGCCGAGGCCGAGGAGTTTCACCGCTGGTACGCCGAGGAGCACGCCGACTGGGACGCGGTCGACAACCTGATGACGCTGCAGGGGATGCACGCCCAGTCGTTCACCCCCGAGATGCTCGCGATGTTCCGCGGGCGCTTCGCGGCCGGACATGGGGTCTGCCCGCTGATCGGCACCCCCGATGAGGTCGCGGGCGAGATCAAGCGGTTTCACGATGCCGGCTTCGCCGGGATGACCCTGAGCTTCGTCGACTACGTGGGCGAGCTTCAGGGCTTTGCCGCGGAGGTGCTGCCGCGGCTCGAGCGGCTGGGTGTGCGCGAGCCCCGATGAACCGGGACGCGGTCGGCAGCGGGGCGGGGCGCCCGGCTCATCACTGTGACAGAGCCTGGGACTAACGGCCGTCGGTTCGCCCTCGGGCCGCCAGCTCGATCAGATCGACGCACACCTCGTGCGGCAGTGACGTCGAGTCGATGATCAGGTGATAGAGCCCGACGTCGTCGATGTCGACGCCGTAGAACTGCTTGAGGTACTCGCTGTGGACGCCGTCCAGGTGCCGCCGGGCCCGGTCGGCGGTGGCTTCATCGACCCCGCCGAGCTCGGCGGCCTGCCGGGTGCGGCGATTGGGGGCGCCTGTGAGCCGGACCCGCAGCACCCGGGGATCGTCGCGCAGCGCCGCACCGCCTCCTCGGCCCAGGATGACCCCCTCCCCCGCCGCCGCCTGAGCCAATACCGCCTCCCGCGACGCGCGGTGGACGTCCTCGGGGGTGATCACATCGCCCGGCAGCGCCATCGTCAGGCCCGGGTCGGCGCCCGCGAAGCCGCGGAGGAGGCGGGCGAGTAGACCCCGGTCAGCCGGCACCTCGTAGGCGAGCGCCTCCTCGACCGGGACGTCGAGATCGTGCGCCATCGTCAAGGCGATCGCGCGGTCGCAGAACGGGACGTCGAGCCGCTCGGCGACAGCGGGTCCGATTCGGCTGCCGGCGGCCCCGTAGGCGGCTGACAGAGTTACGAGCATCAGCCATCAGGAAAGCAGTAAATGCGTCGTCACGGTGGGGCGGCGATGACCGCGGCCGGGGGTTCGACCGCTCGGTTGTGAGACGATTGACGGGTGTTGGTCGGGTACGCGCACGCCGGCGCCGATGACCCGGAGGCTCTGGAGCTCCAGCTCGCCGCGCTGCGCGCCGCCGGCTGTGCGCAGCTGTTCGTCGACACGGGCTCATGGCGTGAGCGGCCCGAGCTCGAGCGTGCCCTCGTCGAGCTGCGCGACGGTCACGACCGGCTGGTCGTGTGTCGGCTGGATCGTCTCGGCCGCTCGCTGCGCGATCTCGTCGGGACGCTGGCCGAGCTCGACCAGCGCGCGATCTCGTTTTGCAGCCTCGACGACGAGATCGACACGGCCAGCCCTGCCGGACGCCCAACCGCCGACGTTCTCGCGGCGTTGGCCCGGTTTGATCGTCTCGTGATCCAGGAGCGCACTCGCTCCGACGTGGCCGCCGCCCGTCAGCGCGAGCGCGAGGGGCGGCGACGGCCGCGGTCGCGCCCCCTCGGCCAGATCTCGGGCCTCGAGGTCGCGCCTGACCTGATCGAGCCGATCGTCGGTTTTCGCCACTGGCGACTCGTCGACGGGGCGTTGACATCGATGTTCAGCCGGACGCGGTGGGAGACGTCGCAGATGACCGCCCGCTGCCCGGTCGGGCGCCACGATCCAGTTCAGACCCCGGCTCCCGGCTGCACCTGCGGCATCTACGCGTATTACGACCCGTGTCCGCGCACGTCGGCCAGCACGCGCGATCTCGTCGGCGGTGCGGTCGTCGTCTGGGGCCGGATCGAGGCCCACTCCACCGGCCTGCGGGCCGAGCACGCTCGCGTCGTCGGTCTCGACCTCCCGTTGACTCGCGGGGCCAAGCGGCGCATGGTGACGGAGATCGCCGAGCATCTCGGGGTGCCCGTGATCGCGCATCGTCGGCTCGCGTCGGCCGCTCGCGCTCACGGGTCTCCCCTGCCGGTCGCCATGCGACCGCCCCGAGCGCGGGTCCGCGCCACCCCCGTCGATCCGTGGAGCTGGCTCGGGGAGACCGGCGCCTAGTGGGCCCACTAGCCCGGCGTCTCGGGGCAATGTATGTTTTGCCCATGTCCCACTCCAAACGACTGTCGGTCGCCGTCCTTTCGATCGCGTTTGCCGGGCCGACCGTGATCGCGTCAGGTGCCGCGGCCAAGACACCGGCAGCTGCCTCCTCGTGCAACGGCATCACCTTCACCGTTCTCCACAACGACAGGTCCGGGGGCCTCACCCTGCCGGCCGGCCAGTACCGCGTCTCCAGCTCCACCCTCCCCTGTACGACGGCATCGCACTACTTCACGAGGTTCCTCGATAAGTACACCGGCGCGATTCCGGGGTGGACCGGCAAGATGTACTCACCGGGCAACGGCAAGTACTCGCGCAGGAACAGCAACCAGAGCTTCACCGTCAAGCTCGTCAAGAAGAAGAAATAGTCGCTGGCACCCGCCGGTACGACCCCCGACGTACGCGATCAGACGCGTCGGTTCGCCACCGTCCGATCGATCCCGTAGCTTGGCCGTCGGCGCACGCCGGGTCTGCCTCTCGGATCTGGCGACGCCGTCCAGCCGTCAGCAGACGGGTCACCATTCACGGAGGGGAAGCACATGATCATTCTCGGCATCGCGTTGCTGATTGTCGGGTTCATCGCGAAGATCGCGATTCTTTGGACGATCGGGATCGTCGTGCTCCTGGTCGGCTTGATTCTCCTGGCGCTCGGAGCAATGGGACGGGCCGTCGGGGGGCGGCGCCACTACTACTGAATTGGGGGGCGCCTGGCCGGCGCCGGGAGTGGACGGCGCCGGCCACCTGACCCCCGTGAACCGCCTTCGGGCCAGTCCGCGAGCCTCCGCCGATCTGATGGCTCGCGGTGAGGATGTCAGTAATAGTGGCGTCTGCCTCCGACCGCGCGCCCCATCGATCCGAGCACGAGCAGGATCAGCCCGACGACGACTAACACGATCCCAATCGTCCACAAGATCGCGATCTTGGCGATGAACCCGATGATCAGCAGGATCACTCCCAGAACGATCATCTGTCTCCTCTCCGTTTAACTGCGGGTCGCCCGTGAAGGGTGGGCCAGTGACGACCGGAACCGGTCCCGGAGGCGTTCTGCCCGGCTGGGTGCAATTCCAAGCACGCGCAACGCCACCAGGGTTAGGCTCCTGCCCGATATCAACCGGAGGAGGCTCGTGTGATCGTCGACAGTGCCCACTATCGCGACGGACGGCGCCAGCAGGAGGCGGCGATGGATCTGGCTCGAGCTGCCGAGATCAGCCGCAGCGAGGATGAGCACGGCTTCGTCTGGGTCGGGCTGTTCGAGCCCGAGGCCGACGAGCTGGCCGCCGTGCAGCACCAGTTCGGCCTCAATGAGCTCGCCGTCGAGGACGCCCAATCGTTTCACCTCCGTCCCAAGCTCGAGCAGTACGACGAGGCGGATGTCCTGTTCGCGGTGTTGCGCACCGCAGCCTACGTTGACGAACGGGAAACCGTGGAGTTCGGTGAGGTCTCCATCTTCGTCTCCCTGCGATTCGTGATCACGGTGCGGAGAGGTTCCGCCAGCGAGCTGGGCGACGCGCGCAAGCGGCTCGAGCGCCGCCCCGACCTCGCCCGCTACGGAACCGGTGCCGTCCTCTGGGCGGTCCTGGACCGGATCGTGGACGACTACGTGCCGGTCGTCGAGGGGCTCGAGCGCGACGTCGACGACATTGAGAACACCGTGTTCGCCGGTGCGCCCGCCGCAGCCGAGCGCATCTACCGCCTGCGCCGCCAGGCGACCGACTTCTATCGCGCGGTGCACCCCCTTCTCGGGCCGCTCGACGCGCTGCACCGCGGCGTCCATGGGCAGGTGCGAGACGAGCTGATCCCGTTCTTCCGCGACGTCAACGACCACCTCAAGCTCGTCAACGAGGAAGTGCTCGGCCAGCGGGACTCGCTTGCGGTGGTGCTGCAGGCCAACATGGCGGTCATCTCGCTGCAGCAGAACGAGATCAGCGTTCGGCAGAACGATGCGATGAAGCAGCTGACCGTCATCGCGACGATCTTCCTTCCGCTCGCCTTCATCACCGGATTCTTCGGGATGAACTTCGGCTGGCTGGTCCGGCGAATCGACTCGCTGCTCGTCTTCCTCCTGCTCGGGATCGGCAGCCTGGTCGCCTCCTGCGCCGGGCTCTATGCGTGGTTTCGCCGCACCGGCATGGTCGGTCCCGACGACGTCCCCGACCGGTGACGGCCGACCGCCTTAAGTGGTTCCGTTCGTAAGTACGGCGACCGCTCGAATGTCGTCGTATTTGCGAACGGGGCCACTAAGACTCCAGCGATGTCTGCAGCGTGATCTCGTCCACCCCGGACAGCGCCTTGCTCACCGGGCAGTTCGCCTTCGCTCCCTCGGCGGCCTGCTCGAATGCGGCTGCGTCGATTCCGGGAACCCGGCCGACCGTCGACAGCTCGATCTTCGTGATCGTCGGCGCGCCGTCCACGAACCGCAGCGTCACGGTCGCATCCGTGTGTACCGAGTCGACCGGAGTTCCGGCGTCGGCGAGCGCCGCCGACAGCGCCATCGAGAAGCACGCCGCGTGGGCGGCGGCGATCAGCTGCTCTGGATTGGCACCCGGCCCGTCCTCGAAGCGCGACCGAAACGAGTAATCACCGTTGATGCTGTCCCCGGCGGTGAATGTCCCGCTCCCGGTCTTTAGCTCGCCCTTCCATTCGGCGTGTCCGTTCGCGGGCATGGCAATTTCCTCCGTCTCTCAGTTGACATGACAAGTTGTTGATCGGCTGTCGCATCCCGCTACCGCCGCGCGCATCGAGCGCAGTTTCCCACAGACCGGCGTTCTCCAAACCGACCATGTTGGCGACGCCGCGGCGACGGGATGGACCATCTTGTCACGCCCCCCAGGTCGCTCACCGGGATGAGGTTTCTCGGAGGTCGTGCCGTCCCGGCGTCGAATCATCGTGGGACGGTGATCGTGTGATGCGACCGGTACGAGCTCATCATCCCGAGTCGATAGGGTCTGTGCGATGGCAGTGACCGGTGGCAGACCGCCGGCGCGGACGCCGGGTCCCCGCCGATCCCCGCAGCGCGGGCCGAGCCGGACAGTCGTGAGACGTCGCCGGGTGGTGGCGGTCATGGCGTTGGTGCTCGTCCTGGTGACGATCGGCGTGGCGCTCGGAAACCTCGGCGGTGGGTCGACCGGAACGGGAACGACGGTCCGCGCCGATGCGCATGCGAAGCGGCCGGCAGGCGCCCAGGCGCAGCCGCGGCCGATCGTCTCACCGTTCAAACGCGTCCCGCCGGGCCCTCCGTCCGACACGCGGCGGTTGTCGCTGCTGCGCACGATTGCCGGACACATCTCGCCGAAGTCGGTGGCCGCGTCCGACACCGGGCTGGTGTTCGCCCAGAACATGATGTATACGCATACGGTCACGGTCTACAACAGCGCCGGATCGCTGATGAAGACGATCCCGGATACGGTCGAGATGTCGCGCTTCGGGATCTCCGGTCACCCCGGGATCACCCACGGTGCGCCGGTCGAGGCCGCATTCACCCCGGACGCCAAGTACGTCTACGTCTCGAACTACTCGATGTACGGGAGTGGATTCGGACCGGAAGGCAACGACGACTGCACTCCGCGGAGCGCCGAGGCCGCAGGGGATACCGATAGCTACGTGTATCGGATCAACGTCGCGACCCTCACCATCGATCAGGTGATCCGGGTCGGACTGGTCCCGAAGTTCCTGACCGTCACCCCCAACGGCAAGTATCTCCTCGTCTCGAACTGGTGCTCGTACGACCTCAGCATCGTCGACATCGCCACCCATCGGCAGGTCGCCCAGCTCCCCGTCGGTCCCTACCCTCGGGGCCTTGCGGTGTCACCGGACTCCCGGACCGCGTATGTGGCGGTCATGGGGAGCGATGACGTGACAAAGGTCAATCTGACGACGCTGAGGACCGAGGGCAGTTTCCCCGTCGGTCAGAGTCCTCGCCATCTCGTGATCTCACCGGATGGACGCGACCTGTACGTGTCTCTCAACGCCCCCGGCGAGGTCGCCAAGGTCGACCTCGCCGATGACAAGGTGGTCGCGACCGCCGAGACCGGCCAGCAGGATCGGTCCTTGGCCGTCGCCGCGGATGGTCGCTCGCTGTACGTCGTCAACTATGACTCCGACACCGTCACGAAGCTCCGCGCGTCCGATCTGCACGTCCTGCAGAACTTCAGCACCGGCGTCCATCCCATCGGGATCACCTACGACGCCACCACCGGCAACGTCTGGGTCGCGGTCTACAGCGGTCAGATCCTCGTGCTGGCCGATCGCAAGCCCGCCTAGTGGGTCCCGCCGGGACGTTGCGCCTGAAAGGGCGAGGTCCGGGGGTCGTCAGGCAAGGACGCAGGAGCCGACGCGCAGCGGCGCTGCGCGAGGCTCCGAGGACACAGCATGACGGCCATCCGGGCCCGCCATTTCGGGTGCAATGTTTCGGTGGGGCCCACTCGGCCCCCTCAGCTCCCGCGGACCAGCAAGCCGCGCGCGGGACGGATCGCCGCAACCAGCCACCCCGCGGCCACGACGATGATGCCGGCGACGATGGTTCCGAACGCGGCCGCGCGCAACTCGCTGGTCGCGATCAACCACGCGGCATTCGCCGCGGGACGCACCCACCCGGCGCCGATCAGCGAGTCGACGATGCGCGGCTCCAGCAGCCCCCGGCTCAGCAACACGCACCCGCCGACGACGATCAGGCACCAGCCGACCCTCCGCACGACCACGCGCCGCCAGCCCGCCGCGAGCCAGACGGCCAGCGCGAACAGGACGAGCGCCGCGACCGGGAGGACGATCGCCAGTCCCCGAACCAGTTTGACGCCCCTCTGCGCGGTCCGTAGCTGAGTCGAGCGCATGACGACGATCCGCCCGGCGTGTGACGAGACGCCGTCCAGCCCGGACGCACTGATCGCACCGGTCACCGCGTCGACCGCCGGCGTGGCGCTGAGACCTTTCGCCAGATCCTTGACCAGCGCGCCGAGATTGAGCACGACGAGGCCGTCGCGACTCGATACGACCGTGCCGCGGCCGTCCAGGATGCGCACGAGCTCACGGTGGGCCACCTGGTTCGCGGCTCGCCACGCTCTCCGCGCCGTCCCGGAGGCCAGCTCGCGCGCCACCACCCCGTCCGCGAGCCGTCGCAACTCACCCGCGGCGTGTCTGGCGTCGGGCTCGGAGTCCAGCAGCCGATTGAGCTTCGTCTCGTTGAAAACCTCGTCGACGAGAAACGTGCTCACCGTCCGCCGGATCGTCGGATTCCGGATCAGCTGCGAGCTCGTGTTCGTCCAGTCGTCGGTATTCAGCAGCTGTCGGTCGATCCAGACGGCGTAGCTTCCGATCAGCAGCGCGAGCGTCGCGAGCACGAGAAGGACGCCAACCGCCGGGCGGCGCGGGCGTCGCGTGACGGCCGCCGTGTGGTCCGGATACGCGGCGGTAGCCATCGTCGCCTATTGTCGCGAAGCCCCGGCGGGACGCCGACGCTGCCGTCGGGATCTCGCCCGGCCGACGCACGGCCGGCCGGGCGCTGGCGTGGCGATCAGCCGGCGACGCGGACCAGCTTCTTGTTGACGAACTCATCGGCGCCGAGGCGTCCGAGCTCGCGGCCGAACCCGGAGCGCTTGACGCCGCCGAACGGCAGCTCGGCACCCTCGGCACCGACCGCGTTGACGAATACCATGCCGGCCTCGATCTGGTCGGCGACCCGGAGCGCCTGCTCGGAGTCGGTGGTCATCACGTAGGAGCCAAGCCCGAACGGGGTGTCGTTGGCCAGCTTGACCGCCTCGTCCTCGGAGCGGACGCGGTACACGGCGGCCACCGGGCCGAAGAACTCCTCGCGATACGCGGGGTTGTCCGGCGCGATGTCGGTCAGCACCGTCGTCGAGAAGAAGTTCCCGTCGTGATCGCCACCCGCCACCAGGGTCGCCCCCTCGTCGAGGGCCCGCTTGACCTGATCCTCGAGCCGTTCGGTCGCCGTCGATGACGACAGCGGGCCGATCGTCGTGTCGGGCGAGCTTGGGTCCGACGGCTTGACGGCGGTCAGCGCCGACGTGAACTTCTCCAAGAACGGCTCGTAGAGCTCGTCGACCACGATGAACCGTTTCGCGGCGTTGCACGCCTGGCCGGTGTTCTCGAGGCGCGCGCCCACCGCCGACTCCACCGTCGAGTCCAGGTCGTCGGTGCTCAGGAGAATGAACGGGTCTGAGCCACCGAGCTCCAGCACCACCTTCTTGAGATTACGGCCCGCGATCTCGGCCACCGCGGCGCCGGCTCGCTCGGACCCCGTCAGCGACACGCCCCGCACCCGCGGGTCGGCGATCACGGTCTCGATCTGCTCGTTGGTCGCGTAGATGTTGATGTACACATCCCGTGGAACGCCCGCCTCGTGGAATATCTCCTCCATCGCCGCCGCCGACTCGGGGCATTGCGGCGCGTGCTTGAGCAGGATTGCATTGCCGATCACGAGGTTCGGTGCGGCGAACCGGGCCACCTGGTAGTACGGGTAGTTCCACGGCATGATCCCGAGGAGAAGTCCGTAGGAGGTGCGCCGCACGAACGCCGACCCCTCGCCGTCGGCGAGCTCGATCGGCTCGTCGGCCATCAGCGACTCCGCGTTGTCCGCGTAGTACTCGTAGATCGACGCGGCGAACTCCACCTCTCCGGTCGCCTGCTCGATCGGCTTGCCCATCTCGCGGACGATGATCTCCCCGAGCCGCTCACGCTGCTCGTTGTGCAGCTCACCGACCCGCCGAACGAGCCCGGCGCGCTCGCTGACCGTCGTCGACGCGGCCCACTCCCGATGCGCCGCCTCCGCTCTGCCGATCGCGTCGTTGAGATCCTGGTCGCTGATCGTGGCATACGTCTTGACTGTCTCCCCGGTCGCCGGGTTCACAACCGCATAGTCACTCATCGAATCCTCCGCTCTCGCCTGATCTGCCCGCGCCGGCGATCCCGGGGCCACGGGGGCAACACACCCGGCCTCTGGACGCCGGCGTCGGCGCTCCGAAACCTTCCATAGGTCCATCATATGGTCCTCGCGCGGAAGCGGACGAGCGGTCGCCGCTCCCGCTCGGGCACGCCGCCGATGACGGCATCGATCCGGGTTCCTCAGCGCAGCACCGAGTCGATGATCGCGGGCCGCCGCGCCCCGAGGAAGTAGATTCCGGGCAGCCCCGGAGTCTGGAACTGGTCGTTGCGGTTGTGCCTGAGGGCGCTGTCGGTGATCGTCATCGTCCCGGTGCGATCGTCGCTGACGAAGAAGATCGCCCCGCCCCCCTCATTGGCGTGGTTGCCGACGAACGAGCTGCCACTGATCGAGAGGGTCATCCGATCGCCGTCGTTGTAGATGGCGCCACCGCTGCCGCCGCCGGCGGTGCCCACCCGCGCCGGATTGGCACCGTTGCCGATGGCGCGATTCGCGAGGAACTCGCTGTTGCGCACGGTCCACGAGACCCCGATGCTGCTCAGCGCGCCGCCATTGCTGCAGACGTTGGCACGGAAGCGGCTGTTGACGACCGACACCGGCAGCCCGTCGTACTGCGACAGCGCCCGGACCGCTCCGCCTCCGATGTCGGGGCCCAGGCGTTCACAGCGATTCGCGGTGAAGGTGGAGTTGACGATCCGCAGTCGTCCGCCACGGGCGAAGATCGCACCGCCCCCGCCGCCGTCGAAGCGCTGGCCGGTCGAGTTGCCATCCGTGAGGGTCAGGTTCTCGACGACGAGCTGGGGCGACGGCTGGTCCTGGCAATGCGACGTCGTCCATACCTGCGCCGGATCGCAGGTGTCCATGTAGAGGATCCGGCGCCGGCCCTGCCCGCTCAGCGTCACGCGCCCCCCGCCGTCGAGCACCACCTGGGAGCTGGTGTTCCGGACGTTGGCGGTCGCGGCCATCCGAATGACGACCGGCTTGCGCCCGCACGAGAACCGGATGATCCCGCCGGCCCGGACCGCGGCGATCACCGCCGACGATGTGCAACTGGCGGCCGTTCCATGCCCCACCACGCGGGAGCGGGGGGCGCTCGCCCGCGCCGCCGGGGCCGCCCAGGCGACGAGCATCACGAGCCAGAGCCCCCCGAGCGGGAGCGAGACGCGTCGCGGCATAGCGCAAGGGTAGGGCGCAGGGCCGGCAGACGTCCGGCCGTAAGCCCGTCGACAGACTTCTGTAATTCCGACCTAAGCATCCGGCATTAGCGTCCCGGTGGTCGTCCTCGCGCAGCCCGACCGACAGCCCCCTGGGCGGCGCGACGACCTCCCGACTGGCTTGATCGGCCCGTCGCGCGTCATCCCCCGCTAGAAAGGAGCCACGCATGCGCGTGCTCAAACCCCTCGCCGTCGCTCTCGCCCTCTCGGCGAGCGCCGCGGCTCTCCCGGCCGCCGCATCCGCCCACGCCGGATCCGGCTCACCCGTCGTCGGACACGTCTACGTCAACGACAACACCGTCCCGGCGAACACGGTCGCCGGGTTCGCTCGCCACGCCGACGGGGATCTCACCCCGCTGGCCGGCTCGCCGTTCAGCGCCGGGGGTGCCGGGACCGGCGCCGGAGTCGGATCGCAGGGTTCGCTGCAGACCGCGGTCGACGGCCGCTATCTCCTCGCCGTCGATGCGGGCAGCAATCAGATCTCGGTGCTGCGCACCCGCCACGACGGCACGCTGACGCTCGTCGACCGCTCTCCGGTGAGCTCCGACGGCACCCTCCCGGTCAGCATCGCCATCCACCAGCGACTCGTCTATGTCGCCAATGCCGGCAACGGCGCCGTCAACTACACCGGGTTCATCCTCGGTCGCGATGGCCGGCTGCGCCCGCTTCCCGCCTCGACGGTCACCCTTCCTGACGGCTCCCAACCCGGCGATGTGCTGTTCAACGCGACCGGCACGAAGCTCGCCGGCACGCGCGTCGGGACATCACTCATCGACAGCTTCGCCGTCGGCTTCGACGGTCGGCTGCATGCGGCGCCGGGCTCACCCTACACCGCCCAGGGTCCCGGCCCGTTTGGCAGCGAGTTCAGCCCCACCCGTCCTGACGAGCTGTTCGTCAGCAACGCCCACGGCGGCGCCGCCGCCGGCAGCGTCTCGGCGTTCCGGGTCGCGTTCGACGGCGCGTTGTCACCGGTCGGCGCCTCGCCGTTCGCCGATCATCAGACGGCCCCGTGCTGGGTGGAGATCTCCCATGACGGCCACTACCTGTTCGCGATCAACACCGCCCAGCCCAGCATCTCGCGCTACGCGATCAACTGGGACGGGTCGCTGACGCTGCTCGGCAGCACGTCGTTCAAGAACCCCACGGGACTCGCTCCGGTGGACGCTCGGCTGAGCCCTGACGGGCGCACGCTGTGGGTCACCGACAGCGGGACGCCGGGCGTCAGCGCGTTCGCTGTCCAGGGCGGCAACCTGACCGAGCTGGCCAGCTCGCCGACGCCGCTGCCGACCGGTGCGGCGCCGTTCGGGATCGTCGTCAACTGATCGACGAGCCTCAGTGGGAATGGGTGCGGCGACGACCGCCGCACCCTCTCCCTATAGCCGGTCCGCCAGATCAGGCGAGCGTCGCGTCCCCCGGATCGGACGCGGTCCGGCACCAGCGCGCCAGGGCGTGGTGTCCGACCAGCGTCAACGTGCCATCGGCGGTGATCCAGTCACGGGCGCGCAGCTCGCTGACGAGATCGAAGGCGACGGGCGGCGATGGTCCGTCGCCGTTGCCGGCCAGCTGATTGCTGCCCGCCCGCACCGTCCAGCGCCCCGAGTCCAGAGCGCTCAGCGCCACGCCCTGCTCGTCGGTCGCGAGGTCGAGCGGATGCGGTCCCGGCCGCGTCGACCGTTCGCCTTCCTCGGTGTCCGCCCCCGTTCGCCCGGCGACATCCGGGGCGGACTCGGGCGTTGGACGCGAGGGCTCCTGCGGTCGCGCCTGGCCGAAGAACGGCTCATTTCCGGAGAGATGATCGCTCAGCCACTGACCGGCGGCATCGGCGAAGGCACGGGCACGGTTGACATCGATCCCGTAGCGTTCGGCGAGCTCATCCAAATCAACCTCGGACGCGCGCTGCATCGACCGGCTGATCTCGTCAGCCATGGCGCGCAGCCGTTCCTCGAAACTGTCGTGTTCGCTCATCGTCAGATCTTGGCAGGTCGCGACCGTCGACCCGCCGACTCACTCCTGGCGCAGCGGCAGCCGTATCCGCTCGGGCTCGCTCTCCTCCCCCGCTGCCAGCTGCCGTTCGCGCTCGATCTCCGAGTCGAGCTCGATCCCGAGCAGCGCGGCGATGTTCGTCAGCCATACCCACACGAGGAAGGTGATGATCGCGCCGAGCGTGCCGTAGGTCTTCTCGTAGGAGCCGAAGTGCGCGATGTAGAGCCCGAACAGCGTCGTCGAGATCGCCCATACGACGACCGCGAGGATCGCACCGGGCGTCAGCCAGCGCCAGCTCGGCGGTCGGACGTTGGGAGCGATGTAGTAGAGCCCGCTGACCGTCAGAGTGACCATCACGACGATCATCGGCCATTTCAGAATGCTCCACAGCGTCAGCGGCGTCGAGCCGATACCCAGCTGACGGCCAACGGCGCCGGCGACCGAGCCGGTGAGGACGAGCGCGGAGAACACCGCCGTGATCAGGACGAGCACCACCAGGGTGACGGCGATGTTGAATGGCCACTGGCGATACCAGGACCGGCCGCGCGGTGCTTCCCAGAGGACATTGGCGGCCCACGAGAACGTGCCCACGTATCCCGAGGCTGCCCAGATCACCCCGGCCAGCCCCACCCCCAGCAGCGCGCCGGCACCGCCCTTGTGGGTGATGATCTCGCGGACGGGTCCCGACACCGTCTGCACCGTCGACGCCGGAGCAAACCCGCCGACGATGTTCAAGATCGCGTTGAACGTCTGCGGATACTGGCCCAGAATGCCGAGCAGAGCCACCAACGCGAGGAGTCCCGGAAACACCGACAGCACGCTGCGGTACGTCAGCGCCGCGGCGAGATTGGTCACCCCGTCCGAGCGGTAGTGGTCGAACGTCCGCATCGCGATCCGTCTCCAGGCTCCCGGCGGGAGATCCCGCCACCGAGACGGCTTGCGCCACGCGGGCGGCGGGGGCTGATGCTCGACCCCGAGTGCCCCGGACTCCGACGCCGACTGAGCGTCCGTCATGCTCTCGGGTTACCCGTTCCTTGGTCGCTCATCTCCGAATCGGGAGAAGGCCGCGGAGCTCGTCGATCGTGTCGGCCTCGCCGGCGTTCTTGTCGGGCCGATACCGCTTGACTCGCGCGAAGCGCAAGGCCACTCCGCCCGGGTACCGGGTGGAGGATTGAACCCCGTCGAGCGCGATCTCAACGACCAGCTCGGGACGCACGCACACCGCGATCCCGCGTCGCTGTGACTCGCGGGCGAGGAGCTCTCGCGTCTGCCACTGCAGGAGCTCATCGGTCAAGCCCTTGAAGCACTTTCCGACCATCACGAACTCGCCTGTCAAGCCGTCCCGAGCGCCCAGATGGAGATTGGACAGCCAGCCCTGGCGGCGACCGTGGCCCCATTCGGCACCGAGGACGACGAGGTCATAGGTGCGCACCGGCTTGACCTTGCGCCACGCCCTCCCGCGCCGGCCGGCGGCGTACACCGATGCCGCGTCCTTGATGACGACACCTTCGTGACCGGCCGCCAGCGACGCCTCGAGGACGCGTTGCCCCTCCTGCGGGTCAGCGGTGATGACGCCCGGAATCCGGAGATGCGGCGCGATCGCCTCCAACCTCGCCACCCGCTGGTGAAGCGGCATGTCGAGGAGGTCGAGACCGTCGACGTGCAGGAGATCGAATAGGAAGGTCACGACTCCCTCGCGAGGAGCGTCGCGGTCGACCTGCGACACCGTGTCCTGGAATGCGGCCGGCCCATCCTGACCCATCCACAGCGCCTCACCATCGAGAACGGCCTGCGTCACCGGCAGCCCGCGCACCGCGTCGACGATCCCCGGGAGCGCGGCGGTGATGTCGTTGAGGTTGCGGGTGTAGATGCGCACCTGCTCCTGGCGACGGTGGGTCTGGATCCGGATTCCATCGAGCTTGAACTCCACTGACGCCCGCTCGAAGCTGGCGACGGCCTCGGGCACCCCGGCGCCGGTGGAGGCGAGCATCGGCAGGATCGGCCGGAATATCTCAAGACCGACCCGCCGGAGGCCGGGCGCTCCACAGGTCATCGCGATCTCCGCCATGGCGGGCAGGTCGCCCGACAACATCAGCGCGCGACGCGCGAGCTCCCCGGGGACATCGGCCGCTTTGGCGACCGCGTCCGCCATGAGTCCCGCCAGAGCCCCCTGGCGCAGGCCCCCGGTGAACAGCCGTCGCAGGAACTCCGCCTCGTCCACGGTCGCACGGCGCAGCAGCTCGGTGAGCAGCTCCCGGCGCCGCGTCGTCGAGCCGGTGCCGATCGCCGCCTCGATCGTGGCGATGGCGCGATCGACCTCGCTGACGGTCAGCGCCGGACTGTCCGCCGGGCGGACGTCGAAGCCGTAGATGGTGCCATAGCCGATGCCCACGCGGCCCTGTCGGGGAACCCCCGACAGCAACGCGACGCAGATGGCGACTTCAGCGGCGTCGAGCCGGCGCAGCAGCTCCGCGAGGATCGTGACCTTGCGCGAGCGCAGGCTCGTCAGGGCGACCTGCCGCGAGGCGGTGACGACGGCCACGAGAAGCGTCATACACGGGCGCTAATCCTCGAACGTGAAGAAGTCAAGCGTCCGCGTGAGTTCGAGCAGCCGTTGAACCTGCGGGGGTCCGGGTGCCAGTCGCAGCTGGTGACCGTTCGCGCGGGCCGTGTGTTCGGCCTGGATGATGAGCGCCAGGCCGCTGCTGTCCATGAACTCCAGCTCGCTGAGATCGATCAGCAGGCGGCCGGGGCTCGCGCCTGCGATGTCGGCCAGCCGGCGTTTGAGCTCGGGTGCGGAGCTGAGGTCCAGCTCGCCGCGCAGCTGGAGTGCCACCCCCCGTTCATCGCGGATCTGCTCGATGAGCAGCAGGCCGGCGGGGTCGCCGCCGGACGGCGTCGATGTGGTCACGCGATCCTCACTGAGGGACGCTGGCGTGTGGAGATGTCGGAGCGGTGCACCAGATCATCTGTCGGCGATCCACGCGATGGTCCACCCGGCTGGCCCACGAGCCGCGAGAGTCCCACCTCTCAGTTTGGACCGCGGGCTCCTGGATGGGACTGCGACGAAGCTACGGCCTGATCGCACTCTACTACCAGCCAGGCACGGCGTTGTGCGAATGTCCCGCAGGCAATACGATGATGGCAACGGCTCCTGCGCGTGCTGTCATCGACGGCCGGTGGAGTCGCATTCACAACGGACGGGTAGTCGGTCATGCGATGGCCGCGGACGGTCGGTTCGTTGCCGGCAGGAGCTGCGGCGCGAGAGGTCGCGTCGTCACGACAACGAGAGGCCCCCAATGGCTATGAGCGGACCGGTCGAGGTCGAGCTTGAGCGCAACCCGGATGCCGCCGGCCGGTCGCGCCATTTCGTCGCTGATCTGGTCGCGACCGAGCTGAGCGACGACGAGCTCGATCGGGCGCGGCTGCTGGTCAGCGAGTTGGTCACGAACGCGGTCCTCCACGGGCGGGGAGTGATCACGCTCAAGGTGGGGCTCGATGACGACCGGCTCCTCGTCGAGGTGATCGACGAGGGCTCGGGCTTTGAACGCGTGATCCGTCAGGCCGACCTCGAGCAGCTCGGAGGCTGGGGACTGAACATCGTCGACGCCGAGGCCAGTCGGTGGGGAGTTCACGAGGGGACCACGCACGTGTGGTTCGAGATCGAACGTTCGGGACCTCGGCTCGGCACGGCGGCAAAGCCCAAGCCGCTCGGGCGCGATCCGGATTGAGGTTGCGAGCCCGGCGCCCCAACGAGACGGTGCGCCGCGGCGTGCGGCTACTCGCTCGCCATCGCCGGTTCGCCTGCCGGCGCAGGCTTGATGGCGGTCCACGGAAACACGACGAGCGCGATGATGAGGCCGACCACGAAGAAGCCGGCGGCCCACCAGAACGCGGTCGTGTACCCGTGCACCATCGCTGCTGCCTGGATGCCGGACATCCCGCGATGGGCGCCGATGAACGCCGCGGCCGAGCTGGCAAAGACGGTGCTGAGCAGCGCGGTGCCGACCGATCCGCCGACCTGCTGGGAGGTGTTGACCATCGCGGAGGCGACCCCGGCCTCGGTGCGATCGACGCCCAGGGTCGCGGTCCCGAACGCGGGCGCGAAGATGACTCCCATCCCCAGGCCGAGGATCAGCAGTGATGGCAGCACGTCACTCGCGTAGGTGGAGGTCGGCGTAAGGCGAGTGAGCAGAACCATTGCGATCACACCAAGGACCATGCCCGAGACGATCAACGGCTTGGCTCCGGTCCGGGGGAGGAGACGCGTCTGGGCGGTGGTCGACGAGATCACGATGAGAGCGGTCATCGGCAGGAAAGCCACCCCGGTCATCACCGGAGAGAAGGCCAGGTTCTGCTGCATGAAGTAGGTCAGGAACAGGAACACGCCGAACACGCCGCCCCCGGCGAGCAGGATCGACGCATACGCGCCCCCGCGGGCGCGATCCCAGACGATGTGGAGCGGCAGCAGTGGATTGGCGTGACGCCGCTCGATGAGCACGAACGCGGTGAGCAGGACAACGCTCGCCGCCAGCGCGATGATCGTCGCAGGATCCGACCACGAGCTCGTCTCCGCACTAGAGAACCCGTAGACGACGCCGAACAGCCCGCCCGAGGCCGTGAGCACGCCCGGCAGATCGATCTTCGGGCGCGTGGGATGTCCCTGGTTCACGAGCAGCCGGAGCGACACGATCGCCGTCGGGACGGCGATCAGCAGATTGACGTACAGGCACCAGCGCCAGGACAGCGCCTGGGTGAGCACACCGCCGAGCAGCAGCCCGATCGACGCGCCGCCGCCGGCGATCGCCCCGAAGATCCCGAACGCCTTTGGCCGGTCCGGCGAGTTGGCGAATGTGACCGTCAGCAGCGACAGGGCCGACGGGGCGAGCAAGGCACCGAATGCCCCCTGCAGCGCCCGCGCGGCCACGAGCATCGCAAACGACTGGGCGAGGCCGCCCGCCGCCGATGCGAGCGAGAAGCCCGCCAGGCCGGCGATGAACGTCCACTTGCGGCCGAACAGGTCTCCGAGCTTGCCGCCGAGGAGGAGCAGGCTGCCGAACGCAAGCGCGTACGCGGTGACGACCCATTGCCGGCTGTCAGTGGAGAACCCGAGCGATCTCTGGGCCGAGGGCAAAGCGATGTTCACGATCGTCGCGTCGAGGACGACCATGAGCTGCGCGGTGCCGAGCAGCGCGAGGACGGCCCAGCGGTTGGGCTCGGCGGCGGTCGGGCGCTCAGCCGGGGCCGCTGGTGAGGGGGAATCGGTCATCGATCAGCACGATAGACAGGTCACTCCCGGTCCGGCGAGAGCGTGTCCAGCAGACGGGTGGCGGCCGCTTTGAACCGCTCGGACGTCCCGCGCGTGCGGGCGATCAACATGGCCCCTTCCAGCCCGCTGAGGATCACCTCCGACGTCGTGTTGAGTGATCCGTTCACCGACAGGCTTCCGTCGGCTTGGCCCGCGGATAGCACCGTGATCAGCCACGCCTCATTGCCCTCGAAGAATCGCGTCACCGCGTCGCGCATCGCTGGGGGCAGGGTCGCGTACTCGGCGGCGAGGATGCCGCACAGGCACATCCGCCCGTCGGCGAGCACGTTGCTGTAGATGCCGACGTAGGCATCCAGCTTCCCGCGGGCGCTCGTGATCTCGCGATCGATCTCGTCCAGAGCCTCGCCAAACCGCTCGGCGTAACGCGTGATCAGGGCCTCGCCGAGCTCGGCCTTGCCCGGGAAGTGATAGTGCAGGCTCGCCTTGGTGATCTGGAGTTGCTGCGCAACGTCCGCGTAGCTGAATCCGTTGTAGCCGCGAACCTGGACCAGACGCTCAGCGGCGTCGAGCATCCGATCGGCGGTATCGGATCTCCGGGGTGAGGCGCTTGAGCTCATTGGCAGATTGTTCCGCATCGACTTGACATCTACCTACTAGTAGATAAGAATACTCGTACTGGCGAATCCGTCACCAGAAGGGACCGGGATGCAGACGACGGAGCACACGGCGGCAGCCGCGCCCGTGGACGGGGGCGAGCGCTCGCGGGGGCCGCCCAGAGATCCTCCAGTTCCAGCCGAGGGGGCCGGACGACGCCGCCACGAGCGCGTTGCCGTCACGGAGCCCGGACGCTGACACGTGACGGTGCAGGACATCCGGCAGGAGAACAGAGGTGAGGCACATGGGACGCAAGATGGCTGACTGCCGTCGCTTTGAGAGCGACAGCAACTGCTCACTGACCATCATCGGCGAGGAGGATGAGGTGATCGCGGCCGCCGCGCAACACGCTGCCGCGGTGCACGGGCACGAGGACACACCCGAGTTCCGCCAGCAGCTGGTGGCAATTCTCGAGCCCGCCGAGAACTACGTTTCGGGACCGCGGGAGCCAGAACAGATGCCCAGCTGACCGGCGGGCCGGCCGGGCGGCTCACTCGTATTGCAGCGCCTGCAGCACGTTCAGCCGCCCGGCGCGGCGGGCTGGGAGGATCGCCGCGATGATCCCGGCGATCACCGCGGCGATCACGAACACGACGAGGGTTCCCCACGGCACCGTGAATGCCGGATATTTGATCGCGACCCCGACCATGAGGGCGAGCACCACCCCCAGCGGGATCCCGAACGTTGCCCCGAGGAGTGCCGTGATCACGCTTTCGTAGCGAATCATCCTCCGCACCTGTCGTCGGCTCATGCCGACCGCACGCAGCATCCCGAGCTCGCGCGTTCGCTCGAACACGGTCAGCACCAATGTATTGACGATCCCGAAGAGGCTGACCACGATCGACAGCGAGAGCAGCACGTACAGCAGGTTCAGCAGCATGGTGAGTCCTTGGAGCTGATTGGCCTTGAACTGTGACTTGGTCTGGAGCTTGGCGTCGGGAAAGCCCCCAAGGGCGGCGGTCAGGGTATGCGTGTTGGCCGGTGTCACTCCACCCTTGACGTCGACGAACGTGTACAGGTTCTGGGGGCTGGAGTATGCACTGTCAAAGCGGGCCGTCGAGATCGTGACGTCGCCGTAGGGGGATCCTCCTTTGGGCGCCGAGAACGTGCCCCGGATGACCAGCTGGAGCTTGGCGCCGGTGGAGGTCTCCACCGTCAGCGGTGAGCCGAGCCGCAGGTCCAGTGCCTTGGCGTAGGCGGTGGAGACGAAGGCGCCGTCGGCACCGAGGTGAGCCGGCGTCTCAGGGCCGCCCGCGTGCCAGGTGACTTTGATGACCCGGTTGACGTCGGGATTGACGCCGGTGACGTTGATCCTCGAGCCAAATGCGCGACCCGCACCCGCGCGGACCCCGGAGACGACCTCCACGCCGGGCACGGTGTGGAGGGCACGTTCGGACGCGACGCTGATCGGCGAGAAGTTGTTCGTCGCGGTGACGGCGTAGTTGGCGACGAACACCTGGTCGACCGACGCCTCGAACCGCGTCTTCAGGCCGGCCGCGAGTACGCCCACGAGCGTGACGAGCGCCAGACCGATCATCAAAGCCGACGCCGTGGACGCCGTGCGAGCCGGATTCCGAGCCGAGTTGCCGCGCGCCAGCGAGCCGGCCGAGCCCCCGACCCTGGCGGCCGGCCAGCCCAGCACCCGCGCGAGCGGCGGCACGAGCGTCGGCGCCAGCATGGCGACGCCGAGGAACAGCCCGGCTGCGCCAATCCCGATCGCCAGCAGCCGACTGGTCGTCGACAGCGAGCTCACCAGCAGTCCGACGAGCATCAACGCCAACGCGCCGCCGATCGTGGCCAGCGCCCGGTAGGCCGCGAGGTGAGCGAACCGGGAGGGCGGCAGCACCGCTCCTTCGCGGACCGCGGCGATCGGCGGCACCCGGGTCGAGCGCAGTGCGGGCCGGAGCGCCGCCAGCATGGTGACGACCACCCCGACGAGCAGCGAGATGATGACCGTGCGCGTCGCGAAGATCGTCCCGGTCTGAGGTAGGTCGATCCCAAAGGAGACGAACAACGCGTTCAGGGCCTTCGCCAGCACGAGGCCGAGAAACAACCCGACGATCGACGCGAGGAGCCCGATCACGAGCGCCTCGAGCATCACCGAGCGCAACACCTGGCGACGCGTCGCGCCGAGGGTTCGCAGGGTCGCGAGCTCTCGCGTGCGCTGCGCGATCGTGATCGAGAGGGTGTTGGCGATCACGAAGCTGCCGACGAACAGCGCCACCCCGCCGAACGCGAGCAGGAAGGACTGAAAGATGCTGAGGAATCCGCTCGTGTCCTTGGTCGCCTGCTGCGCCTGTCCCTGCCCGGTCCGCACCTGAGCATTGGCGGGCAGCAGCGGGCGGATTGCCGCGACCACCTCCGCCGGCGAGTCGCCGGACTTGGCGGCGACGTTGATCTGATCGAACTTCCCCTGCTTGTCGAACAGCTGCTGTGCGGTGGGGAGGGTGAAGATCGCCATCGTCGCCCCGCCCAGCGACGACACGCTTGCGAACTTGACCGTGCCGACGATCGTGAACCGCCTCACGGGCCCCCGCGCGACGACCCCGATCTCCTGACCCGGCGAGTAGTGGTTTCTGCTCGCCGTGGCGGCGTCGATGTCGACCTGATCGGGCCCGCGCGGCCAGCCGCCGCTCGTCAGCGTCAATGGATTGAACCGCTGGCCGGTCGGGCTGTAGCTGAACGCCAGGCCCGGTGACCCGCCACGCGATATCACCTTCCCGTCGCGACCGACGAGCTGGGCCTGATCAGAGATCCCGCCGGACGCCTGCGCCACCTGCGGCAGCCCCGCTATGCGGGTCAGCAGTGAGGCCGGCACCGAGGGCACAGTCACGTTGTCGTTGCCACCGCCGCCGCCGATCGCGCTCTTGCCGGTGATCACGGCGTCGGCGTTCTTGTAGGCCTGGGTGAAGACCGTCGAGAACGCGGCTTTGATCGTGTCGGTCAGGATGTACGTGCCACTGACCATGGCCACGCCGAGCACGATCGCGATCGCGGTCAACGCGGCCCGGAGCTTGCGTCCCAGCAGCCCTCGGAGCGTGACCCGGACCATTACTGGATCGAGCTCATGACCTCGAGCACCTCCGAGGCGGTCACGCTCGCCAGCTCCCTGACGATGAGTCCATCGGCGAGCACTTCGATGCGATTGGCGATCGACGCCGCTCGAGGGTCGTGCGTAACCATGACGATCGTCTGTCGATACGAGCGCGAGGAGTCGCGCAGCAGATCGAGGATCTCACCGCCGGTCTTCGAGTCGAGGTTGCCGGTCGGCTCGTCGGCGAACAGGATCGTCGGCCGGGTGACCAGCGCCCGGGCGATCGCCACCCGCTGCTGCTCGCCACCCGACAGCTCTGACGGGCGATGGTGACGGCGCTCGCCCAAGCCGGTCTTGGCCAGCAGCTCCTCGAGCCAGGCACGATCGGGCCGCTCACCGGCGATCGACAGCGGCAGCAGCACGTTCTCCTCGGCGCTCAGCATCGGCAGGAGGTTGAAGAACTGAAACACGAAGCCGATGTGCTCCCGGCGCAGCCGCGTCAGCGCCGCGTCGTCGAGCCCCGCGATCTCGGTGCCGGCGATGGCCACCGTGCCCGAGCTGGGGGTGTCGAGTCCCGCGAGCACATGCATCAGAGTCGACTTGCCCGAGCCCGACGGACCCATCACCGCGACCAGCTCGCCTCGCCTGACGCGGAGCGAGATCCCGCGAATCGCCTGCACCGCGGTCGCCCCCTCGCCGTAGCTCCGGGTGACCTCCTGCGCCTCGACCGCGACACCGTCAGATCGGGCGTCCACCTCCACAGGCTGACTGCTGTGCGCGGTCACCGGTTCCATACCCTACCCGGTGGTTTCACGGGGCGCGTAACGATGGTGGAGCATGAGAGCGTTCCCGTCGGGATCACGGAAGAACGCCATGTGGCACACGCCGGTGTCGAAGATGTCGCCCTGAAACGAGACCCCGCGATCCTCGAGCGCCGAGCGAGCGGCGGCCACGTCATCGACGTGCAGCGCCAGCGGGCTTCCGCTCGGCGCGAACTCCAAGCCCATCTTGTCGGGCTCGATCAGGCTGATCGTCAGGTTGCCGGTCTCGAACTCCGCGAACGGCTTGCCCTCGAAGTGGACCGACCGACGGAGTCCGAGCGTCTCGCCATAGAACACCATCGCAGCAGCGAGATCCCGGGTCGGCAGCGAGACGAAGTCGGTGCCGGTGATGTCCGAATTCGTGACGGCCACGTGATCCTCCGATCGGCAGTTCTACGGGATGGCGACGCGCAAGCATTCTCCCTCATCCTCGGGCTCTACGCCTCGGATCCCGGACCCAGCGCGCCGACTGCGGCGCGGTCCTCGCGCGGCCCGGCCAGCAGCGCCTCCAGCTCGGTGCGCATCTCGGCCGCGTCCGCGGCGGCGGCGAGCGTCAACGTGACGCCCTCTCCACATCGCGGACACATGCCGATCTCGCCGGCAAACGAGAACGAACATCCACAAAAGCAGGCCACATCAGTCATCGTGCTGACCCCCGGTGCATCATTTTCGGTCAAACCTAAGAGCTCACCGCCGCGGGAGAAATACAGGTTTCCCTCATCTCGGTCGCAGTCCGCGCTCGGGTCAGGGACGGATGGCCCGCAGGTAGGTCAGCACGGCCAGCACTCGGCGGTGGTCGTCGTCGGTCGCGCGCAGATCGAGCTTGGCGAAGATGTTGGAGATGTGCTTCTCGACGGCGCCGAGCGTGACCACCAGCTCGCGAGCGATGGCGGCGTTGCTGCGGCCCTGGGCGATCAGCTCGAGGGTCTCCCGCTCGCGCGCGGTCAGCGCGTCGATGACGGGACTGGACGCCGAGTCGTGGCGTGCGCGCACGAGCGAGCTGACCACCTCCCGGTCCAGCGCGGTCCCGCCGGCGGCCACCCGTTGCACGGCGTCGATGAAGGTGCGCACCTCGCTGACGCGTTCCTTGAGCAGGTAGCCGACGCCGGTCTCACCGGAGGCCAGCAGCTCCACTGAGTAGGCCGGCTCGACGTACTGCGAGAGCACGAGGATGGCGAGCTCCGGGTGGCGACGCCGTGCCTCGAGCGCCGCCTGAATCCCCTCGTCGGTGAAGCTCGGCGGCAGTCGCACGTCGCAGATGGCCACGTCCGGATGGTGTCCGTCGACGATTCGTAACAGGCCGGCCCCGTCCTGCGCCTGGGCGACCACCTCGATGCCGTTCTCCTGGAGGAGCGCGACGATGCCCTCGCGCAGCAGAGCGTGGTCCTCGACGATCACCACGCGCACGGCAGCACCGCGCGGACCGTCGTGCCCTCGCCGGTCGGGCTGATCACCTGCAGCCATCCATCGAGGGCCTCCACGCGCTGGCGCAAACCGGTCAGGCCCCCGCCCTGCGGATCGGCACCCCCGATCCCGGAGTCGGCGACGACGATTCCGAGCTCGTCGTGCTCAGCCCACATCGTCACCCTGACGGGGGCGCCAGGGGCGTGCTTGGCCGCGTTGGTCAGCGCCTCGGCGACGACGAAGTAGGCGGCGGTCTCCACCACCGGTGGCGGGCGATGCGGGATCTCGGCGTTGACCGACACGTTGGATCCGACGCGATCAGCCAGCGACTGCACCGCCGCCTCGAGACCTCGGTCGGCGAGGATCGGCGGTGAGATACCGCGGGCCAGATCGCGCAGCTCGGCGATCGCCGCGGCCGCCTCCGCCTTGGCCCGGCGCACCAGCTCCAGATCGGATTCGCCGACCCCTGAGGAGGTGAGGCGCTCCTCCGCCCGTCCGAGCTGCATGCTCAACGCGACCAGCCGCGCTTGAGCGCCGTCGTGCAGGTCACGCTCGATGCGGCGCAGCTCGGACGCCTGGACGTCGAGAGCCCCGCTGCGGGTGCGGGTGAGCTCGTCGACCCGCCCCTCCAGCGAGCGCTGTTCGGGCCGCCTGATCACCCACCACAGTCCGACGAGGACGCCCAGCCCCAACAGCGTCCACACCGGCCAGAAGTATCCGGTGCCGGACATCAGCCAGATCGCGCACTGACCGAGGAAGACGACGCCGGCCACGGCAGCGACCGAGGCGAGACCGCGATCCGCCTCGCGCGGACGGCGCCGGCCCCATCGTCCCGCGAGCACGAGCCCAGTCGTGAACGCGATGCCGAACGCCGGCCACATCGGCCAGAAGTAGCCGGCGCCGGTGAGCGCCCAGATGATCACGAGCAGGCAGATCGCCCCGGCGGACGGCACCAATGCCGCTCGCCGGACCAGCGGTTGGCCGGAACGCTCAGTCATGGGTCGCCTCGACGGTCGCGACACGAGCCCGATGATCCCAGCCTGGGGCAGATTGCGCACGATGTGCTCGGGCCGGCCGCGCCCGCAGCCCGCGGTCGCCGAGCAGGCTCAGCGTCGCGGGCAGGGCCACGCCGCGCACGATCGTCGCATCGAGCGCAATGGCGGCGGAGAGGCCGACCCCCATCTGTTTGAAATCGAGCAACGGCAGCGTGGCGAACACCGCGAACACCGCGACCATCACCAGGGCCGCGCTCGTCACGGTGCCGGCGGTGGCGCCCAGCGCCACCGCGGCGGCGTCGCGCGCCGTCCGCCCCTGCCGCCGCGCCTCGGCGGCCCGTTCCAGCACCAGCACCGTGTAGTCCATCGAGAGGCCGAACAGGACCACGAACGCGAACAGCGGCAGCCAGTTGACGATCGCGCCGTCTGACGTGAACCCGAGCAGGGACTGGGCCCACGTGTGCTGGAAAACCGCCACCAGGACCCCGAACGCCGCCCCGACCGACAACAGATTGAGTCCCATCACCGACAGGGCGAGCAGTGGCGACCCGAAGGTCACCACCAGCAGCACGAACGCCAGCGCCAGCACGAACGCGATCACCAGCGGAGTCGCGGTAGACAGCCGGTGGGTGAAGTCGACGTTGGCGGCGTCGTCACCGCCGAGCTGCGCTCGGGCGCCGGGGATCAGCCGCGCCGTCGCCGGCTTCAGGTGGCTGCGCAGCAGCCCGACATTGCGGTCGGACACGTTGAGATTGCCGTTCGGCACCGGAATCTCGACCAGCGCCGTCTCCCCCGTTCGCGACACCCGGACCGAGACGGCCCCACGACCGCCGGTGAGGCGGCGGCCCTCGCGCCCGAGGAACGCGAGCCGCGCCCGCGTCTGGGATCGGTTCAGCCCCCGCCCGGTGACGACCAGTTCGCCGGTGTTCGAGGACCCGGGGAACGCGTGCTCGAGGCTGTGCTGCGCCTTGATCACCGGCGTCGCGGCCGAGATGTCCTTGTCACCGGGGTCGGCGGTGTGGATGGCGAGGAGCGGCGCGGCCAGTGCCGCGAGGACGATCACCGCCAGGACGAGCGCGGTGCGGGGACCCCCGGTGACGAGGCGCGCGAACCGGCCCGACAACGTGAGCGACTCCCGCTGTGAGCCACGGTCACGCCGCCGCCGCTGCGAGCGCCGCCGCCACAACCGGCCACGGTCGACGCGATCGCCGAGCACGGTGAGGACCGCGGGCAGCACCGTGAGCGACCCCAGCACGGCGATGACCACGACGACGATGGCTCCGAGCGCCATCGACGTGAACACGCCGAACCCGGTGAACAGCAGGCCGGCAAGGCCGATAACGACGGTGAGCCCGGCGACGACGATCGCGCGGCCGACCGTCGCGGCCGTGGCGTCCAGCGCGGCCTCCGGACCCGCTCCGGCGCGGCGCTCGGCACGCTCCCGCCGGATATAGAACAGCGAGTAGTCGACGCCCACAGCGAGGCCGATCAGCACCACCACCGGCGCGGTCGAGGAGCCGTTGGGCGCGATGTGCGAGACGAGGCCGAGCGCCCCGAGTGCGGCGGCCACCGAGGTGACGCCGAGCAGCAGTGGGACACACGCCGCCACGAGCGCGCCAAACGCGAGCACGAGGATGAGCAGGGTGATCGGCACCGAGATCAGCTCGGCGTGATGCAGACCGCGATCGACGGCTTGGGTGATGGCGCGGTCGATCGAGCCGCCGCCGGACTCCGCGAACGTGACGCCGGGGGTGCGAGCCGACAGGTCGGATACCACGCGCTCCAGCGAAGCGACGTGGCTGGCGGCGGCGTCAGGGTCGCCGCGCAGCGTGACGTCGACCAGTCCGGTCTGCCCGCCGGCCCGCGACAGCCCGGCGGTGGTCCGGGGGGTCTGGATCGACGCGACGGTGGGCAGACGGCCGGCGATCCGGGTCAGGGCGCCCTCCGCGGCGGCGGTTCGTTGGGCCGACCCCGAGCGCACGAGCACGTTCTCGGTAGCGGGCTCTTGGAGCCCGGCCGTCGCCAGACGCTGCTGAGCGTGCCCGGACTCGCCGACTCCGGAGTCGGCGTCTGACAGCATGCGCATCCCGCTGAGCGAGCCGAGCGCCACACACGCGACGATCAGCGCCAGCCACAGCGCGATCGTGAGCTTCGGCCGACGGGCGGCGCCCCGGGCCGCGCCGCGGACAAAGCGGGCCAGCGGTGCGGGACGTTGGTTCCCGCACCGAGCCGTATGGATGGGATGAGACTGTGTGATTGACATGGCCGCCAGCCTGCCGAGCAGCGACCCCCGTGTCGCTGCAGAAGGCTGGCGTCTTCCGGCGGCCGTCCCCCGAAGGGCGGTGGGGCTAGCCCTACCGTCTCATCGGTGGGACTCGACGATCGCATCGCCCATCTCACTCGTCGATGCTGTGAAGCGACCTGTACGTCTGACCTCGACGCTTGCCCCCCGGCGGCTCCGGCGGAGCCGGTCAACGCTCGCTGCGGTGAAACGTGCGATCGGGCGGGTACTACCGCGAGGTGGCCACGAGCGCAGACCGGCACATCGTCGCCGTCACCGGGCCCACCGGCACGTTCGGCTTCGGACTGATTCCGCTGCTGCAGGACGAGCCACGGGTGGCGCGGATCGTCGGGATCGCGCGGCGTCCCTTCGATCCCCGCGAGCACGGGTGGTCGAAGATGACCTACCGCCAGGGCGATGTCCGTGACCCCGACGCCATGCACGAGGCGTTTATCGGCGCGGATGTCGTCGTCCACCTGGCGTTCATGATCACCGGCAACGCTCCGGCGGCGACGATCCGGGCGATCAACGTCGAGGGCACGTTGAACGTCTTTCGCGCCGCACGTGACGCCGGCGTCAAGCGGTTCGTGTATGCCTCGTCGGTCGCCGCCTACGGGTTTCACCGCGACAACCCGGTCGGGATGACCGAGGACTGGCCGACGCGACCGGCCGCGCGGCTGTTCTACGCCCGTGAGAAGGCCGAGCTCGAGCGCCTCCTCCACGATGAGGCGGCCACGGCCGCGGAGCCCGCGCTCTACCTGGTTCGTCCGCCGATCGTCCTTGGCCCGCACGCGGTCGGCGCCAAGAGCGCGCTGCCTCGTCCCATGCTGGCCATCGGCAAGCGGGTGCTTGACGCGCTCGGTCGTCTGCCGGTCCCCGTGCTGACGCTGGCACCCGAGGTCAAGCTGCAGCTCATTCACGAAGACGATGTCGGTCAAGCGCTGTTGAAGTGCGTGCTCGCCGAGGGACCTGCCGGGGCATACAACATCGCCGGCGAGGGCTTCGTCACCGGCGCTGATCTGGCCCGAGAGCTCGGCCTCACCCCGATCCCGATCCCTGCCCGCCCCGTGTACGCCGCGGCGCGCGCGGCCGCCGCTCTGCCGACCCCGCGGTTCGTCCCGCCGGTGGTCGAGTGGGTCGAGGCCTTCAGCCATCCCGCGATCATGGACACGACCAAGGCACGGCGCGACCTGCACTGGACGCCGCGTTACACCGCGCTCGAGGCGCTGCGAGAGACGATGCGCCGACCCGCGTGAGGCCTCGATACTCGGTGGCTAGCCTCGTCTGAGACGCATCTCCGCTGCCCGCCGGACCGTAGTCCGCGGGCGGCGCCCACCTCGAAAGGACAGACATGGCATCGACACCGCTCCCGGGAGGCACCTTCGCTCTCGCCGACGACCTCGAATTGACCCGGTTTGGCTACGGCGCGATGCAGCTTGCCGGACCCCACGTATTCGGTCCCCCCGCTGATCGCGACGGTGCGATCGCTGTTCTGCGCGAGGTGGTTGAGCTCGGCATCACTCACATCGACACGAGTGACTACTACGGCCCGCACGTCACCAACCAGATCATCAAGGAAGCGCTGCACCCGTATCCGGAGACCTTGCGGATCGTCACGAAGGTCGGGGCTCGGCGCGACGCCGACGGGGGATGGCCGTCGGCACTCTCGCCCGACGAGCTGCGGCAAGCCGTCCACGAGAACCTTCAGAACCTCGGCGTCGATGCGCTCGACGTGGTGAACCTCCGCGTCGGCGGGCTCGATGCCCCGACCCCGGGTTCGCTGTCCGAGCCGTTCACCGCGCTGGCCGAGATGCAGCGGGAGGGCCTGATCCGGCACCTCGGCGTCAGCACCGTCAACCGCGAGCAGATCGCGCAAGCGCAATCGATCGCGCCGATCGTGTGCGTGCAGAACTTCTACAACATCGCTCACCGCGTCGACGATGCGCTCATCGACTCGCTCGCCGAGCAGGGAATCGCCTACGTGCCGTACTTCCCGCTCGGCGGATTCACCCCCCTCCAATCCGACACGCTCGCGGCAGTTGCCTCCCGGCTGGACGCGACCCCGATGGCGGTCGCCCTCGCCTGGCTGCTGCGCCGCGCCCCGAACATCCTGCTGATCCCGGGAACCTCCTCGGTCGCGCATCTCCACGAGAACGTCGACGGTGCGCGGCTCGCGTTGCCCGACGACGTCGCCGGCGAGCTCGACGCGATCGCCGCCTGATCCGGGGCGCGGTCCGGCACGACAACCCCTCGCCGCGCTCCGGGCGCCCAT
This sequence comes from uncultured Solirubrobacteraceae bacterium, assembly GCA_963731395.1. Taxonomy (GTDB): domain Bacteria; phylum Actinomycetota; class Thermoleophilia; order Solirubrobacterales; family Solirubrobacteraceae; genus Palsa-465. The sequence goes on along the minus strand of CAVSVH010000016.1, from coordinate 18,121 downwards.
GACCGTCCCACGCGAAATCACGGATGGGCGGAGAGCGCCGACACCTGGCTGACGTCGCTGACAAGATGGTCGCATGCCGGGGGTTCCCCATCTGAGCAGATGGCCCGACCACTGACGGTTCGTGCGGAGCCGCGCGGGATGAGGTCGTGACCGGCGACGCGGCGCGCGATGAGGTCGTGACCGGCGACGTCGCATGGCTACGACGGCCCTCGACCGGATTCGCAGCGGTGTGTCTCGGCTATTTCGCGATCATCCTCGATGGCAGCGTGCTGAACGTTGCCGTGCCGGCGATCCGCACCCACCTCCACGGCTCGCTGGCCTCCGCCCAGTGGGTACTGAACGCGTACACGCTGACCCTGGCGGGCCTGCTGCTGAGCGCCGGTGCACTGGGGGACCGCGTTGGGCTGCGACGCATGTTCCTGCTCGGCGCCGTGGTGTTCACCGCGGCGTCGGCGGCCTGTGCCGGGGCGCCGTCGATCCCGGCCCTGGTCGCGGCGCGCGTCGTGCAGGGACTGGGTGCGGCGGCGCTGTTGCCCGCGACGCTCGCCCTCATCCCGTATCTGTTTCCGGACCCCGCCGGCCAAGCGCGGGCGGCGGTCGTATGGGTGGGGATCGGCGCCGGCGCGGTCGCGCTCGGCCCACTGGTCGGCGGCCTGCTGATCGACGCGTTCGGCTGGCGCAGCGTGTTTCTGATCAACCTGCCGATCGGAGTCATCAGTGTGCTGCTTGCACGGGTCAGCATCTCCGAAACACCCCGGCGCCACCGCGCGGTCGATTGGTTCGGCCAGGCGACCGCGATCCTCGCTCTCGGGCTCGTGACGGCCGCGGTCATCCGCGGCGGCCAGTCCGGCTGGCGCTCAGCGATCACGGTTGGCCTGCTCGTCGCGGGGCTGCTGGTTGCGGCAGCGTTCTGGATCGGGGAGCGACGTTCTCGTGAGCCGATGCTGCCGCCAGAGTTCTTCGCGCATCGCGTGCGTACCGTCGCCGTGATCAGCGCATCGCTGATGGGATTCCTGTTCTACGGAACGCTGTTCATGATGTCGTTGTACTTTCAGGAGTCACGCGGCTGGACCCCGGGGGCAACCGGCATCGCGTTGCTTCCGCTGACGGTCGGAACCCTGGCCGGCCCGTTTCTGATCTACGGTCGGCTGTCTCGCCGGTTCGGCCACCCCGTGATGTTGGTCGCGGGCTTCCTGTGCTGCGCGTTGGGCATCGCGACGCTCGCGCGGACCGATGCGCATACGGCGTATGCGCTGATCGCGGTGGGCCTGCTACTGATCGGCATTGCCAGCACCGTGTCGTTCTCGGCGCTCACATCGTTACTGCTCGGCAGTGTTGCCGAGGAACAGGCGGGCCTCGCCTCCGGCGTTCAGAACACCACTCGGCAGGCCGGAGCGCTCATGTCGGTAGCGATCCTCGGTGCGGTGCTCAACGCTCACGCATTCGACACCCGACTCCCGGGGGCGTTCGTCGTTCTCGGGATCGTCGTGTTGCTCGCCATCGGCGTCTCGTCACTGTCGCTCGGCGGCCAGCAGCGAACCCCGGTCGACCGCACGGCCAGGACGCCGCGACGCGAGCATGAACCGCTATGAAGGCGATCATCTGTGCGGCGGGCAAGGTTGGGTACGATGAACGGGAGGCCGAGTCAAGCGAGGAAGAGGTTTGGTATGACGACCACCGCGTCGACGACCGAGCAGTCGGGTTCGAGTCGCGAGCCAGTCGGAACGATCAATGTCTTTGATCCTCACCCGCTCAACTGGCTCTTCATCACCTGGAACACGATGGAAGAGCCGATCCGAACCGACCACGACGGATACATCACGATGGCACTCGCCGAATCCGCCGATTGGCGCGACGAGACGACGCTCGAGATCAAGGTGCGCCCCGGCGTCACTTTCCAGGACGGCGAGCCATGCAACGCGCACTCCATCAAGCACGACTTCGATGAGGTGCAGAAGTGGGCCGTACCTCATCCGCCGGGTACCCACCTGAACTTCCATCCTGACGCGGAATGCGTGGTCGAGGACGACCTCACCTGCGTGTTTCACTTGCCCGAGCCGGACGGGCTGATCCTCGGCAAGTTCCGCGGGTTCCATATCGCCAGCCCGTCGTTCTGGCAGGGCCCCGGTTTCGGCTACAGGAAGACGGGCAGCGGCGAAGCCCACTGGTGAGTGATCGACGCACCGGGCCCGTGGGGCTCCGGACCGTTCACCCTCGTTGAGGGGTACTCGTCGATCAATCTCATCACCGCGATCCAACGGGTCCGCCCCGACTTCGTCGCGACGAACCTGATCACCGGTGAGGATCGCACCCCGCAGGTCGTGCTCGAGGCCAATCGTGAGCACAACTCGGGACGGACCGCGCACCTCGAGCGGGTCGTGTTTCGCAATGATCTGTCCGCGCAGGAGGCGCTCGATGCGGTCTGTGACCGCGAGGGCGAGCTCGACATCGTCAGCGAGGTGTCTCCGGGCGACGCCCAGCGGGTCAAGGACTCCGAGCACGCACAACTGGTGACGATCGACGCGAATCGGATGCTGACCGGCGTGTTCAACACCTATGCGTCCAACGACGCCCCGCTGCACGACGTTCGGATGCGGGAGGCGCTGAATTTGGCCGTCGACCGCCACCGGATCGTGGCTGAGGCCTTCGCCGGCTACGCCGCTCCGCTCGCCGCGTTGACCCCGCCATGGTGCAACGGCAGCGACCCCGAGCTGGAGCCCCGTCGTCGCGACCCGGGTGCAGCCAAGGAGCTCGCCGACGCCGCCGGCTGGCCCGCCGGGCGAAGGCTGCGGATCGCGGCCGACGCGTCGCTGGAGCCGATCGCCGCGATGATCGCCGCGGACGTCGAGGACGCGCTCGGAATCGACAGCGAGATCATCGCCCTCGCTCCCGAGCAGGGCGTTCCAACGGCTCGGGCGCTCGTGGAAAAGAAGCTGTCGCCCTTCTGGGACGTGTTGCTCAACCCGTGGTTCGATCTGTCGTCGGACAACCCGATCGCCTTCGTCCACCGGGAGTTCTTCGGCCACGACGGGGGCTTCCGTGCCGGGCCCCCGGACCCCGAGTTCGATCGGATGTTCGCCGAGCTCGCACAGACGATCGATTCCGACCGTTCTCGCGCCCTGGCCCAGCAGATCGACCGCTACGTTTATGACCAGTCAAAGGCGCTGTTCCTCTGCGCGCCAAACGCGCTGTACGCGGTCAACCGGCATGTCGAATTCAAGGCCTACCGGGCGACATTCGAACTCGCCGACACCGAGGTGTCGCCCGAGCATTGGTCGCGCCGGCAGGGTTGAGGTCACCGCCGTCGCTACCCGGGACCCCCGCCCGCGCCGAGGATCAGCCGGCCGCCGTGGTAGTCAAGCACGACGGACCCGTAGCGGCTCATCTGATCGGCTCCGAGCAGACCGGCCGCCGGGCCGGAGGTCAGGAGCTTGGTCGTCAACAGCGTTTGCGAGACCAACGGGGTGTGCGCGAGCGACCACGCTCCGCTGCTGACCCCTGGCAGGGTGACGACCGAGCACGCGGTGTTCTGGCGCTCGCGGAGCGCGACGTGGGCGAGCCCGGCCTGCCGCGCCACTCCGGAATCGACGACCGAGGTCGATGCGCCCGTGTCGGGCGTGAAATCGCTGCCGGCGTGCGACCCGAAGGCGACGCTGACAGTGATGACGGTCTGGCTCGGAGCCGCATCCACGGTCATCGGCGCCACGATTCGCGGCCGGCCATGCACGAGCGCAGCGGGCAAAGCACCGGTCGCCGGTTTCTTCACGATGGTCTCCTTCCTGGGCAGCGCGCGCTCGGGACCGGGGACGACGAGGTCCTGGTGGCGGAAGTCAACTCGCAGCGCGCCGAAAGCGCTCCAGACATCGGATCCGATCAGGCCGTCGGGTTGACCAGGGCCGCCCAGGTGGGGGACCTTGGCGCCCGTGGCCGTCTGGGGGCGCAGCGGAATGCCGTCGAGGCTCCAGGCCGCGATCCGACGTTCCTGACCCTTCGCGCTGCATCCAGCTCCGCCGAACGTCTCCACCTTCCCGACCGGCGGCAGCTTCAGGCGATCGGCCAGCCCGGCATCGATCGTCGCGCTCGAGGCTCCGGTATCGACCTGGAACGGAAATGGGCCCTTGCCGTCGATGCACACGTTGACGAGGATCCCAACGTCAGCGCCGACGCGGCTGATGCGCGCGGGAATGCGCTCCGCTCCGCCGCCGGCCGGGCTCGCGCCGTGACATCCGGCGGCTTTGGACGGCAACGCGAATGTGGGGATCGGGACAACGCGAGCCGCCTCTGCGCCTGCTCCGGTCGAAGCGCTGCTTGAGCTCGTGACGCTTGACGAAGTGCTGGAGCTGGAGTGGGTCGTCGACTTGCCGCCGCACGACGCCAGGCTGGCCGCGACAGCCAGCGCGCACACGCCCGCCCGAAAACCCATTGCGTCCGGACGCTACCAACCCACGTCATCGTGCGGACGGCGACGATGACGACGGTCACACCTGCCGCCACCTTGGAGCGGCTTGACGCCTGAGGTGCGGGGGGCCTCGAGGTGTGCGGCTTGTCAAGCGGAGGAGTCCTACCATTCGAGACCGTGACGCTTCGCCGCCTTCGTTGGATCACGATCGCTGCCGGCCTCGTGCTGCTGGCGGCCCTGATCGTGCTGACGGTGCTCGCCCGAGTCGGCGCTCAGCCATCCCCCGCGGCGAGTAGCGCACCGGCTCCGCTCGCGGTCGGGACAGCGCTGCAACGTCCCCCGCGAGTCCCGCCCTTCGTGCTGATCGACGAGCGCGGCAAGCCGTTCTCGACCGCCTCCTGGCACGGAAAGTGGGTGGTCCTTGCTCCGTCGATGACGCTCTGTCACGAGGTCTGCCCGATGACGACCGGCGCCCTGATGCAGCTCACCAGCCGCATCCGCTCCGCCGGCCTGGCCAAGCGGGTCGTGGTCGCCGAGGTCACCGTCGATCCATGGCGGGACACGCCGGCGCGTCTGCGCGCCTACCGGCGGCTCACCGGCGTGAACTTCGAGATGCTGACCGGGACCACGTCCGAGATCCACCGGCTCTGGAAGTATTTCGGCGTCTACTACCACCGCGTGCCCCAGGGCAAGCCGCCCGACATCGATTGGCTCACGCACAAGCCCGAGACCTTCGACGTCGCTCATAGCGACGCGCTGTTCTTCCTTGATCCCGCTGGCCAGGAACGGATCATCGATGAGGGCATGGCTGAGGTGACAGGGGGTCTCCCCGCGTCGCTGAAGCGCCTGCTCAGTCCCGTGGGAGAGCACAATCTCGCGCATCCGCAGCTGCCGTGGACCGCCGCGGATGCGCTCGATGACGTCGACTACCTGATGGGCCGCAACATCTCGACCGGCACCGCCGCCACGGCCGCTCCTCCCACTCCTCAGGCGGCGCTGCGCGCGCTGGCCGGATCGCCGGCGCCGCTGGCGTCCCTGCATGCTCAGGCGAGCCAGCTGCTGGGGTCAGAGACCGCCCTGGCGGCGCGCGTACGCGACCTGCGCGGGAAATATCCCGTCATCGTCAATGCGTGGGCGTCGTGGTGCCCGCCGTGCCGCGCCGAGTTTCCCCTATTCGCCACCGCCGCGGCGAAATTCGGCAGGCGGGTCGGGTTCCTGGGCGCCGACACCGACGACAGCGCCTCCGACGCTCGCTCGTTCTTGCGCGCGCATCCCGTCAGCTATCCCAGCTACCAGAGCTCCTCCACTGAGCTGCACTCGCTCGCCGTGATCGAGGGCACGCCGACGACGATCTTCATCAGCGCAACCGGCAAGGTCGTCGACGTGCACGACGGCCAGTACGAGTCGCAAACGGCGCTCGAGAATGACATCGAGCACTACGCGCTCGGCGTCTCCGGCTAGCCGCCGCCCATCGCCGGCCGATTCGACAACCCGCATCCCTCCTACCCCGTTACCGCATGCGAGCGTGGCTACGCTTGCCGCGGGATGCACGTTGACACGGTCATAGCGGTCGTGCTCGCCGCGGCTTCGACGACGCTGACCAACGTGGCGTACCTCCGCGAGCATGACGCCGCTGCCGCTCTCCCCTCCTTGTCGATGCGCCGTCCGCTGCAGTCGGTGCGGCTTCTCGTCACGGACCGCACCTGGTTCATCGGCTTTGCGATGGAGTCCGGCGGGTTTGTGTCCTACGCCGCGGCGCTCGCGCTGGCGCCGCTCGCTCTGGTCCAGAGCATCGGCGCGGGCGGGATCGGGGTACTCGCCTACGTGTCCTCGCGGCTCGGCGATCGCCGGCTGACCGGGCGGCAATCGAGCGGCGTTGCGCTGTCGGTGCTCGGACTGGTGCTGCTTGCCGTGTCGTTGGCCAAGACCACCGGCGGCGGCGGCGGCGGCTCGCCTGCCGGGATCCTGGCGTGGCTCGGCGTGACGGCCGCGGCCGCGATCCTCGTGCTCGTGATCGGCCGCCGAACGGGTGCGGTCGCCGTGGCCGAGGGCCTCGCCGGAGGCCTGCTCTTCTCGATCGGTGACTTCTCGACCAAGCTCGTCACCCAGGGCGGAACCCATTTCGCCTTCGTCGTGACGGTCATCGTCGGGTACACGCTGGGAACCTCGCTGCTTCAGCTCGGCTACCAGCGCGGCGCCGCGCTGACCGTAGCCGGACTCGCGACCCTGTGCACGAATGCGCTCCCGATCGCTGCGGGAACCATCGTGCTCAACGAGCCGGTGCCATCAGGTGCCCTGGGAGCCGTTCGGGTGCTGGCCTACGTGGCCGTGACCGCCGGGGCGATTCTGCTGGCCTCGCCCGATCTCGGAAGCGGCGATCCATCCTCGCCACGGGCGCCACAAGCCACCACGGCGGCGCCGGCTGGGCTGCCGACCGGCGATTCGCGATGACACCGCCCGCCGGTCAGGTGAAGTCTGCCTCGAGGGCCGAGTGATCGCTGAGGCCCTGATCGCGCCAGGCATGGTGATACCGGCAGGCGACTGGACGCAGGTGCGTCGAGGCGAAGATGTGGTCGATGCGCCAGCCCCCGTCGTGGCCCGCGATCTGCTTCCAGGTCCAGCTCGGCTCGGGATCGCCGTATCCGTGCAGCGTACGGAACGCGTCGCGGTAGCCCAGCTCCCGCAGGCCCGGCACGACCCCAAGCTCGGCGGAGTCCCACTCGGTGCCGCGGTCGGGGCGCAGACGTCCTTTTCGGTCGCGCGCGAACGAGGTCACCTCCCCGTCTCCCCGCTCGCGACGGGGCGTGTTGAGATCCCCGCAGACAATGCGCGGCCCCGGCCCGGCGACCGTCACCCCGTGCCGGATGGCCTGAAGTGTCTGGACCTTGACGCTGCCGTTGGCGGCGTTGGGAACGTGGACACAGAAGACCTCGATTGGTCCGCGGTCAGTTTCAGTGCCGGCGCACACCGCGGTCTCTGGCCACGGCACCGCGAGCGGCTGCTGCACCGCCGTCAGCGGCGTGCGTGACGCCACCATCACACCCGTCACCCGCCGCCGGGCCGGCTCGCGGTGCTCGCGCGCGACATCCAGTGACGCGTGAACATGACCGACACCCATGAGCTCGAACGCGCGTCGCCACACCGCAAGCGTCTGCCGCGTGACCTCCTGGAGCGCGACGACATCGGGCTCGCGCCCCGCCAGCGCGCTGGCCTGCTCAACGATCCGTGATCCCCGACGCGCGACGTTCCACGTGATCAGCCGCACCGAGCCGGCCGCGCCGTCCGACATCGTGCTCACCCACTGTCGCTGTCGAGCGCTCGCGATCGCGGAGACACAGACGCCCACGATAGACCGCCAACAAGACCGTGCCGCACCAATCGTCACCAGCGATCACCGCCGGGAACGCTTGACGACTGTTGCTCGGCTGTGAAAGGATCGCTTCCCAAGGGAGAAAGAGGTGGCCACGTTGGAGAGTCGCGTAGATCGACGTAAGTTCCTGGCGGGGGCGGGTCTGGCTGGGCTGTCCCTTGCTTCCGGGGTGGAGGCCGCCCGCGCGATTGCCGGCGGTTCCGGGCCGCCCATCCGCGGACAGGTGATCAAACGCGGGTCGGCTGGCTTCACGCAGGCGGCCCAGATCTACAACGAGCGTTTCGACGGGGTATTGCCGTCGTTGGTGGCGCGTCCGCTCGATGCAACCGACGTTCGCACAGCCGTGAGATGGGGGGTCTCCCATGGCGTGCCGCTCCGGTCCCGCTCGGGTGGCCATAGCTACGCCGGCTACTCCACGCTCTCCGGCGGCATGGCGCTTGACCTGCGCAACATTCGCGGCATCAGCGTCGATACACGTAATCGCACTGCGACGATCGGCGCTGGCTCGCAGCTGATCGACGTGTACGCCGCGTTGGCGGCTCGCGGCGTCACCATCCCGGCCGGCTCCTGTCCGTCGGTGGGAATCGCCGGACACGCGCTCGGTGGCGGGATGGGGCTCGCCGGTCGCCAGTTCGGTCTCACCACGGACAACATCCTGAGCGCCCAGATCGTGACCGCGGACGGCCGTCTGCGGACCGCGAGCAGCAATAGCAATCCGGATCTCTACTGGGCGCTGCGAGGCGGTGGGGGCGGGAATTTCGGCGTCGTCACGAGTCTCACTTTCCGCGTGCACCCGGTACCGAGGACCGTTGCCGGATTCATCGTGACGTGGCCATGGTCGAGTGCCGCCGCCGCGCTCGCCGCCTGGCAGGCATGGGCTCCTCACGCGCGTTCGCAGCTGACGTCGATCTTTCATCTGAATGGTGGCGCCGGCGCCACCTCAGTGAGTGTCAGCGGCCAGTATTTCGGTCCTGCCAGTGATCTCGGTAGCCTGCTCGCGCCGCTGAGGGCCGTGGGTGGCGCTCACATCTCGAGCTTCAATCGGGGTTATCTGCAAACGCAGCTGGCATGGGCGGGGTGCTCGACGACGTCTCTGACGGCGTGTCACACCGCGGGCACGCGGACCGGGGGAACACTGCCACGGGAGAGCTTCCAGGCCAAGTCGGACTACGTGGCCAAGCCGCTCCCCGCGGCGGCTCGCCAAGTGCTGGTGCAGGCGGCCGAGGCCAGGGCCCACATTGGCGGATCAGGCGCGATCTTGTTCGACTGCTATGGCGGTGCGATCAACCGGGTCGCGCCGTCAGCGACCGCGTTCGTGCATCGCAACGCCCTGTTTTGCATGCAGTACCTCAGCTACAACGGCGGCGGGTCGTGGTTGGCATCGACGTTCGAGAAGATGAGCCCGTACGTGACCGGGGGAGCGTATGTCAACTACACCGACCCAGACCTCAAGGGCTGGCAGACCGCGTACTACGGTGCAAATTACCGGCGCCTGGTCACGGTTCGACGGGAGTACGACCCGCACCACTACTTCAATTTTCCGCAGGCAATCGGGCGCTAAGTGGGGTTGAGCGTCAGTAGCTTCACGGAAAGCGGCCCCCTCGTTTAGCTGCGCGAGCGCAACGCCGCGGTTCGCCCGGTGCGACCGCGCCTACTCACGCGCCGTGCGGCGCCGCCTGCTCCGTCAGTAGGAGACAAGCTCGATGTGGGCGGCAGCGCTCACTCCACCGGCGCTGATCGTCGCCGTCGCTGCCAGCTGATTGCCGCGGGCGCGGGCGAGCAGACGGTGCCCGGCATTGGTCATCGTGAAGAACAGGTAGCCCAGCTGCCCGACCCCGAGCAGTTGGGGATGGGCGGTCGCGATCACCTTCCCGGCGTGGACGATCTTCGTGCTCGTCTGGCAAGGCGCGGCGCCGACACAACTGGCGAGGACGCCGCCGAGCCAGCCGTGGGAGACGAACTCCGCGGTGCCGACGAACTTCAGTGTGCTCGACGGGTCGGCGCTTCGCTGCGGCCCGGCGCCGGCGGTGGTGAAACCGGTCAGCGTCAGCGCGCGAGAGACCGTCTTGCCCGATGTCGCGTGGATTTTGATCGTCACCGGCAGTCGACGGTGGGGGACGCGGGCCAGCAGCGACCGGCCGGTGACCGACAGCTTGAAGAACGCCAGACCCCCGGCCGGCGCGATGTGCTCGGGCCCGGTCGTCGCCAGCTGGGTCTTGCCCGACACGATCGTCGTGGTCAGGGCACAGGGAGCGGTGTTGAAGCATCCGACGGGGACTCCGGCAAGGCCAGCGCGAGGCACGAATACGCTCTTGCCGTAGACCGCGACCGAAGCCGGGATCGGCACCGGACTGGAGCTCCCCAGCGTCTGGCCGGCCGCCCCGATGGCCCGCGCCGCGAAGTATGGGAACGCGTCGTCGGTGACGACGGTACGGGTACCGGCACTCACCGTCTGTACGCTGAAGCCGAGCGAGATCGGACTGGGGCCGCCGATCAGCTGCCAGGCGGCAACGCCGGTGGCGTCCGGCCAGCTCGGCTTGAGGACGACACTGCCATCGGCCGCCGGGGATACGGTCAGTGAGGGGTCTGGGGCGGGAGGCGGGGCCAGGGCCACGGCGTTGGAACCGCTTCCCGCCGCGGCGGTGGCTGCGTCCGCGTAATCGTTGTCGATGTTGATCGTCACGCCCTGGTAGGTCTCGTTGTGTCCGCCCCGGTACTGGTGCAGCCGCTGATGGTTGGCCCAACCGGTGGAAGGCAGGTATGGATCGGAGCTGGTCGCCGCTCCGTTCCAATCGGCGACCCAGATCTCGTCAGGCTCCGTATAACTGGTGCCGAGCTCCGCCGCCAGATCCCGAATTCCGGAAGCGCCGCTGCTGTAAACGCCGGACTTGTAGCCCAGGGCGTGCAGCTCCGCGGTCCAGGCTGCCAGGAACGTGAGCACCGCGGAGGTGGTGGTGGCGCCCGGGGTGTATGCCTCCATGTCGAAATACAGCGGATTACCGGTGCCGAGTCCGACGGCCCGGGCGTCGGCCACGGCGTCCTGCGCCGCGGCGGTGCCCTCCCCGGCGGCGCTCGAGGGGGAGATCGCGGCACAGCCACAGGAGTTGCCGGGCGCCTGCAGGCCAACGTAGGTGGGGATCAGGTGCCAGCCCGCCGTCGACTCCTGAGCGACCCAGCTCGCGGTCAGATTGGGCTGGGAGCAGCCCATGTTGGCACCGCCGATGTAGACGCCCACGGCGTGGTAGGGAGAGGCTGCCCAGGCCGTCATCTGAGATGAGCTGGGCGCGCTGCAGGGGTCAAACGCGGGCCCCGTGTAGACCTGTCCTGGTAGCGACGGCGTTGCCGCGACCCGAGCCTTCGCGGCGATCCGGGCCCCGTGAACGGTGGCGGCGCGAGCCGCGTCCGCCCTGAGCGCCTGGTGGCGCATCCGCGACGATGCGGCGACGGCCGCGGTGAGCGAACGTACGCGGAGAGCGCGCCGGATCACTGCGGGATGGCGGTTCCAGGTGACCGTGACGACCACCCGATCACGAGTGTTGACGAGCTGTGCCTCAGAGCCGCCGGCACGAGCGAGAGGTTGAGGGAGGATCCCGCCGGCGGCGCCGGCTGCCACGCTCGCGCGGGATCCGATTGGCGACACCGCGATCGCCTCGGTGCGGCCGGCGGCCACAACCGCGGGGCAGCGCTGATCGGCGCTGGGGCGACCAAGGTAGACGGCGTTGCGATCAAAGCGAACGCAGGCGCTAGGGTCGCGCGCCAGCCGGTACACCGGCCAGCTCGCCGGCACGACGAAGCGGTAGCCCTGATAGCTGACCGCTTTGCCGGCGGCGGCCGAGGCGCTGCCGGGCAGCGCCCAGAAGGCGATCAGCGCGACGAGCGCGACGGACAGGGCCAGCCGGCGGACATGAACCGGGGCGTGACGGAAATGAGATGCAGGCGTGTCTGGACTCATGCTTCTCAGACTGAGGGCCGGTCCGAGCCGAGAGCTGCGGACAGACGATGACGGCCGGCAGGCCCACCAGGGTACAGACCGCCGTCCATTGCGGCCGGCGCCAGATCGACGCTCGCCCGGCTCGCCTGAGCTGGATCTCAGGGACTCGATAGGACGTAGAACATCCGTCACCGGCAAAGGTTGCGCAGGCCGTGAAGGAAAGTTTCAGGCCGCTGTGACCTTCCGGCTTGGCCCGCGCCAGGAGCTCCACCCGAGGCCAGTTATATCGTGCTACGATATCGTGAGACGAGCGTATTGGAGGAGGCCGGTCATGGCGACACTGTGCAAGACGTTCCCGACCGCGGAGTCCGTCCTCGATGCCGCTGAGGCGTTGGACGCCGGCGGGGTGCCGTCGGGCGACATCGGCGTGCTGATCGGGCGTCGCTACCACGACGTGCGCGCGGAGAGCGTCGGCGGTTTTGGGGGACCACTCGATCCCGAAGCGCCGTTTGGCAAGTACGCGGGGCCTCCACGGTCGCGCTGGCGCGCGGCCGGAGGCTTTATCGCTCATCCCGACGACCAACGTCAGGGGTCGTTCGACGACACCGACCGGATCCTCAGCGTCACTCGGCAGGACGGTGACGTGCACGTGGAGGTGACCGATGATGACCATGCCCGCCACCTCCTGACGCGTGCGCGAGTGCCCGATGACGTCGCGCAGCGCATGGTGGAGCAACTGCACGCGGGCGAAGCCATCATGTTCGTGCAACTCGCCGAAGTCGATCTCGGCACGGCGGAGGCACTCATTCGGTCAGAGGGCGGTGGCGGCACGAGCCCGCGCAGCCGCGGGCACAAGCGCGCCCGCGAGAGCTCCTCCCCGACTGGGCCGGTAGCGCCGGCCGAGCACGATGTGACCCGCGGGCGATCGGCCGGGACGGCCGAGAACCCACGACACGATCCCACTCGCGGGCGATCGGCTGGTTCGGCCGACAATCCGGCAGGCGACCCCACGCGCGGCCAGCCGGCGGCCACGGGCAAGAGCCAGGAGCACGATCCCGGCCGCAGCCAGGAGTCAGGGCATTGACGCCCAGGCAATGATCCGCGGCACTCCGATGCGATGGTATTCCTCGCGCATGCGGCTGAGGATGTTCAACGCGACGCTTTGAGCGGGAAGACGACCGAGCGAGCGCGCGGGCGAGCAGCAAGAAGGTGAGCGCCGCGATCGGCGCGCCCATGAGCGGAAACGCGCTGTAGATCGCGTTGGTTAGGTCGCTGTCCCGACGCCGCGGATCCCCAACCGACCTGAGTGGCTCCCCTTTTCGAAAGCTTGACGTAGTACGATGATCGATATATAGTTGCTTTATGAGCAAGCGGGCCGTGCACGAGGTGACGTTCCTGATCCTGACGGCGCTGGCAGGGGGCAGCCAACATGGCTACGGGATCGTCACCGACGTCGAGGAGATCTCAAAGCGACGCGTCCGGTTGGGCGCCGGCACCCTCTACGCGGCCCTGGAGCGCCTGCGCGAGGAGGGGCTCATCGAGGTCGATCGCGAGGAGATCGTCGACAGCCGACTTCGTCGCTACTACCGGCTCACGAGCAGCGGCGCCGAGCGGCTCGCCGACGAGGCAACCCGTGTGCGGGCCAACGCCAACGTCGCGTTGTCGCGGCTCAAAACCAACCCGAGTGGCGGAGTGGCGACGGCATGAACGACGCAACCAATCTCGAGGCGGCCACCACCGCGTAGCTGTCGGCGTCAGCGCCCGTCCTGGAAGTGATCGAGCGTGGCAGCGACGGCGGCCAACTCCGCCGCTGGCAGCGTCTCCTCGATCAGACGCGAGAGCGAGGCCGGCGCAGGATCGCGTTTCACTCCGACGTCGCCTCCCCATGCTGCGAGAGCGCTTCTTCGGCGAGCGGACCTCTCAGAACGATCAGGCAGCCCGCCCGGTACGGATCACGCGCCACGAAGCCCGCCAGCCTCGTCTTCGGCGTTAGCACGTCGAGCAGACCGCGCGTGATCCCGCGGTGCAGCGCGCAGACGACGTCCGGGCTCTCGCGCACAGCGTCGCGGTACGGGCAGTTACAAAGCCGGTAAGTCAGCTCACCCTGCGGACCGATCTCCCGGCGAGGGGCAAACCCCAACGACGCGAGCGTCGCGTGCAACTTCTCCTCGGCCGCGCAATCACCAGGCGGTGCGAGCTCTCGGCCGATCTCCCGGCCCGTGACCTCTACCCCACGCAGGCTCGTCTTGCCCGGGGAGATCACGCGCGCCAGCCAGCGTCCGAGATCCGCATATCCCCTAGGAGCCTCACCGCCCGGACGGGCGTCGGGCGCGATCACCCACATGTCGCGCGGCCGGCCCCGCGCCTGCCGGGTTCGGTCACGCGCGACCAAGCCGGCGGTGCGCAGATGCTCGAGATGCACCCGCACCCCGTTTGGATGCAGATCGACGGCCTCGGCCAGCTCCTCGGTTCCCGCCGGACGCCGCAACTCGCTCAGCCGCCTGAACAGTCGCGCCCGGGTGGGCTGGGCGAGCGCATCGTCAGGCGGCGCTGGGACATCCATCGCGGACCTGAAGTTTTGCACAGCTCGAGTTTGGAAACCAGGCCTCGCCCCTGATATTTTCCTAATTACCCTGTAAAAAAGATCGGCCGAGGTGCGAATGGCCTACGTAATCGCTGAACCGTGTATCGGGACCAAGGACAACTCGTGCGTCGAGGTCTGCCCGGTTGACTGCATCCATCCCACACCCGACGAGCCCGGCTACGACAGTGTCGAGATGCTCTACATCGACCCTGAGGAGTGCATCGACTGCGACGCCTGCGTGGAAGCCTGCCCAGTCGACGCGATCTTCGCCGAGGACGAGCTCCCCGAGGAGTGGGGACGGTTCGCGAAGATCAACGCAGACCATTTCCGCAGCCCGACCGCGTGAGATCTCACGTGGGTCAGGCATGAACTCGGCCGTCGGGGCGTGAGCCAGGCGATGCCAAGACGCTGGAGCGCAGAGGAGGATCGGCTGCTTGGGCGACTCTACGCCGTCGGACGATCACGCCGCACAGCTGGTTTAGAGCCCGAAACCTCGAACTCCTTGAGACGGGAAAGGAGCCGGCGAGACAACTCCAGCGGATCCCCAGATTCCGGCGGACGTCCCGACGCCGCGCAGGAAGGCTGACGTGTCGTCGGCGCTACGCTCCGCTGATCGGCAGGAGGGTTGGTGGTGCAGTCGCGGCACGCATCCGTGTTGGTGCGGGAAATAGGCAGCTTCCACGTGGGTGGTGGCCTTCTGAGGCTGTCTGGGTTGCCGTTGAGGCAGCGGGCGAGCACGCGTGGGGGCCCGGTGCGCACGGTCGACCCCAATGGCGAGATCGCGGGCGGGCAGATGTACGCGCAGTATGTGCGGCTTGCCGAACCTCGTGGACGATTGCCGGTGCTCATGTGGCACGGCGGCGGTATGAGCGGAGTCAATTGGGAGACTACGCCGGACGGACGCGCCGGCTGGCAGATGCTGTTTCTGCGTGCCGGACTGGATGTGTTCGTCTGTGATTCGGTCGAGCGTGGACGCGCGTCGTGGGCGCCGTACCCGCAGGTGTATACGAGCGAGCCATTCTTCCGGACCGCTCGGGAGGCCTGGGAGGAGACGTTCCGGTTCGGGCCGCCTGGATCCTGGGATCCGGACCCGGCCCGACGGGTCACGCACCCGGGGCTGCGCTTTCCGGTCGACGCTTTCGATGAGTTCATGAAACAGGCGACGCCTCGCTGGGCGACGAACGACGATGCGATCCAGGCCGCTTATGACGCGCTCGTCCCCCGGGTCGGCGAGTGCATCGTGCTGGCACACAGTCAGGGCGGTAACTTCGGGCTCCGCGCTGCCATCGCCGCTCCGACTCGGGTGCGCGCCGTGGTGGTACTCGATCCGTCGGGTGCGCCTGACCCATCCGTCGTCGACGCGGCACGGATGCGCGGGGTGCCACACCTGTTCGTGTGGGGCGATTTCCTGGACCAGCATCCGTTCTGGGTCGCGTCGGTACCAAGCGTACGCCGGTGGTATGAGGCCCTGCGCGGCGCGGACGTCGATGCGGAGTGGATCGACCTTCCGGCCCGCGGTGTTCACGGCAACAGCCACGCTCTGATGATGGACAACAACAACCAGGAGATCGCCGACGTCGTGCTGGGCTGGCTCGAGAGCCGCGCCCTCATCACAAGCAGCTGACCGTTCGAAGCAAATAGCTTGACACGGCCGAGCACCGGCCCCCGAGGCAGTCGTCGGTGCGGGCTGCCGTGGCAGAAGTCGAGTCGAGCGGGGCGGGGCGACGGTCGTGTTAGGTCAAGGCGGGCGGGCGATGATCGCCGCCATGGTCCTCGGCGGCAACTCCAGGGAGGTGGGAGCGCACGGACAGGACTCTGCGTGCTCCCATCGTCCGCCGGTCCGCGCGAGAATTGCGCGGTGCGAATCGCCTTCTCGGGCAGCCATCGGGTGGGCAAGTCGACGCTGATCGAGCGGGTAGCTGAGGCGTTGCCGAGCTACGCGGTGGTGGCGGAGCCCTACTACCTGCTCGAGGAGGAAGGGTACGAGTGCTCAGATCCGCCGTCAGCGGAGGACTTTGAGGCGCAACTCGACCGATCGATCATCGAGTTCGAGCGGGCCACGGAAAACGTGCTCTTCGATCGCTGCCCGGCGGATTTCCTGGCGTATCTGCTGGTGGGCGGGCACGACGTTGAGGCACACGTCGAGCGCGTCCATGAGGCGATCCAATCACTCGATCTGCTTGTGCTCGTGCCGATCGAAGAGCCCGACCGCGTCGCGGTGTCGTCGGACGAGGATCGTGCGCAGCGTCGCGAGGTCAGCGAGGAGCTGTGCGAGCTGCTGTTTGACGAGGATCTCGCCGAGGAGGTCCTGGTCGTCCACGGCGATGTGACAGCCCGCGTCGCCCAGGTGCTGGCTCGGGTCGACGGCCTCGCGGGCCAGGCGAGCTGTTCGAGCAGGGTTCCCTGAGTCGCGAGACCGGCCGGCCACTCGCCGGTGGTTCTGCCGGTCCGCCCACTGCATGAGCGTCGGCTCGGCGCGAGCGCAGCTCGTGCGCGGAGCGGAGGCGACCCTTGTGGGAACATCGTCGTCGCAGCACCGCGACCGGCGCTGCTATCCGGAAGGGAGGCGCCACGCCGTCAGATCGCCCCGAACTCTCAAGCATGGCGGACGACTACGCGCGCGGCGCGCTGTCGCAGCGCGCCGCGTTCGAGGCGACCCATCCGTCTGTGCTGGCCGCCGCGCGGCTGTTTGCGGACGAGCCGGTGCTGTGCGTGGTCGATCTCGGCGCCGCCGACGGGGTCAACTCGCACGGCCTGATCCGCGCCCTCGCAGAGCAACGCGCCGGCCGGCCGCTGATTTACGCGCTCGTCGATCTGCCGACAAACGCGTGGCGCGTCGCCGGCGAGCACCTGCGGCATGCCTTCGGCGACGCGGCGGACGGGACGGGGGTCGTCGTGATCCCCGCGCCGGGTGACGCCGGTCCCGGGGTCGCCGACGTCGGCACAGGGGCCCACTACGTCTCGGCGGAGGCTCACAGCGAAGCCTGCCGTCGAGCGGTCGAGCTGAGCCCATCTCCCGCCACGGTGATCAGCATGGCGGGCATCCCGCTCCAGCGGGCGCCGTGCCTGCCGTCGGGCAGCGTGCATGTCGCGGTCACCGGGACGGCGATGCACTGGGTCGCCGATTCGGCCGGCTTGGCGTCGACGGGGTCGGTCTTCCCGGGGTACCCGGACCACAGAGACGAGGGCGAGCGGCGAGCCTGGTGCGCCGCCGCGGCGCGTGAGTGGCAGCGGCTGCTCGAGCTCCGCGCCATAGAGCTCGCGCCGGACGGCCGGTTCGTTGCCGCGCTCCCGGCCTCGCCCGCTCCGGACCCCGAAAGGTCGGGGCTCTACTTCGAGCTGATCGGCGACATGAACCGGGTGCTCGCCAACTGGCGCCGCGCGGGGCGCATCGATGCCGACACTGTCGCGGCGGTCGTCGTCCCGGTGTGGATGCGCACGCTTGACGAGATCGGCGACCCCTTCGCGGCGGGCGGCGGGAGCGTCGACGGCCTCCAGCTCGAGAGCGCCGAGCTCTTCCGTCTCGACAATCCCTACTGGCACGACGATCCCGCCGTGTTCGCGCGGGAATACGTGCGAAGCGTGCTCGCCTGGGGCGAGCCGCTCATGCAAAGCGCGTTCGCGCGCGAGGGCGAGGACCGCGCACCCGCTCTCCTCGCCGACTTCCTCCGCTCGCTCGAGGACCGCGTCGGGGACGACCCCGACCGCTATCGCCGCGACTACATCGAGGCCCTCGTCATCTGCCGCAAGGCGGATGGCCCCGAGCCCACCCGGACATCGTCCGCCTAAACCGACCGGTTCGGACAAGCTATCGCTGCAATAGACGCGTTCTTTCTA